>CAVYES010000005.1:0-593102 GCA_963767735.1 Candidatus Bathyarchaeota archaeon
TGTCTTTTAAATAGTAAAAAACATCATTGCGTTGGTCACACGTGAAAAAATATGACTGAACCTGAAATCGTAGAAGAAAAGGAGCCAGATCCAAAAGAACCTGCCGATGAAGCCGTTGAACAAGTCCAAGCAGTTGAAGCAGTCAAACAAGATGAACCAGAAAAACCAGAATTAATAGACGAATTAACAGAAGAAAAACATGAAGAAGAAACTGCACCAGACAAGAAAGAAAAGAAGTTAAAAGCAAAACCCGCCATAACCGAAGCAGCTGAACCCGAACCAGAAACAGCAGAACCAGAATTGATCGAAGAGGGACCTGAAGAAGAAACTGAGTCGCCCAAGACAAAATACCAGTTTATTGAAGACCTTCCGGGTGTTGGTCCAGCGACTGCGCAGAAACTCCAGGAACTCGGCTATCACACGGTTGAATCGTTAGCGATGGCCACTATACGAGAACTTGAGCCGGTCGGGGTAAGCGAGAAGAAGGCTTTTCAAATAATTAGTGCAGCTCGCTCCACGATGGGTCTTTCCTTTGTGAGGGCTGATGAACTTTTCAAGACAAGAGCGGCTGTTCAGCGTTTGACCAGCGGAATCCAAGCTTTGGACAACCTTTTGGCAGGAGGATTAGAAACACAAACCATCACGGAGTTTTATGGCGAATGCGACAGCGGCAAAAGCCAGGTATGCCATCAACTATGTGTAAACGTGCAGTTGCCTCCTGAACGCGGCGGCTTAGGCGGCGGTGCACTCTACTTGGATACTGAGACAACCTTCAGGCTCGAACGTATAGTGCAGATAGCTCAGCACTTAGGCTTGGATCCTCAGGAAGTAGCCAAAAACATCATCTACGCTGAAGCTTACACCTCTGATCATCAAATGTTTCTCTTAGAAAACGCCGATGAAATAATCAAGAAAAACAACATAAAACTAATCATTGTGGACTCTTTGACCGCGCACTTTCGAAACGAGTACCTGGGCAGAGAAATGTTAGCCCCAAGACAGCAGAAACTAAACAAGCACATGCACAAACTCATCTCTTTGGCAAGAGCGTTTAACTGCGTGGCAATAGTTACGAATCAGGTTATGGCTAAACCGGACCAGTTCTTCGGCGATGCTATACATCCGATTGGCGGAAACATTGTAGGTCACACAAGTCAAACGCGGATTTACCTTCGTAAACCAAAAAGTGGATCTACACGGATCGCGAGACTTGTTTCAAGTCCCTATCTGCCGGAGGGTGAAGAAATCTACAAGATAACTGAGAACGGCATAGAGGAAGTAACTGAGGAAGAAAAAGCTGCGAAAAAAGGCAGCCGCTAAATCAAGCTGTTGGTTCATTTATGCGGGGTACGAGCGTAAAAAAGCTGGCTGCTTAAGAGACATCCTGACTTGTAACGCCTGCTCTTGAGATTTTTGGCTCAAAGTGGCTGTTAAACGTCGGGCAGTTTCCATCCTTCTTTTATTTTTTTCCTGATTATCTCTTGGATTGCTGGGACTGTTAGAGCAAAGTCGATGTGCTCGCAGTCATTGCTTTTGTCTAAGTCGCAGAATATCCCTTCTGGTTTGAAGTAGATGTCTGCTATCATGTGGAGTTTGCGATCCGTTATTCTTGCGCCGTCTGCGTCGATGTTGTAGTGTTCGAAACGCGGCATTTCTGCCATTTTGTACTGACTTAAAAGTTCTCTTAGAGCGTCCTTTATTATTTCGGATCGGCTCTTGAATCCGTGTTTGCCGATTAACTTGTCCATTTCAACAACTATATCGTTTGGCAGCTTGATTGTTGTGTAGTTTCCTTCTATGGGGTCTTTCTCTATTCTCTTTGGCAACTCAATCACGATTTGATTAGTAATGCATTACTAAGATTATTATTTAACAATTCCTGTTAATAAATCACTCGCCTGGTGGCAATATATTACTAATAGATTGCAATAAACGCTTAAGTGGAACCCCTTTTATTATGCTATTATTAATAGGTGATTAAATGGGCAAGAAAGAAGTGTATGTAACAGTAAAGCTGCCAAAAACCTTGGTCGATGAAATCTTAGATCCCTTAGTTGGGGCGCATGGCTACTCAAGCAGAACTGAAGCCATAAAAGATGGCTTAAGAAGACTATCCGAAAAATACCAAAAAACAATATGTCGCGAGGCGTAGCGGCTTTGAAAAGCAAGAATTTTAGATGCACGCTTTGCTCAGGTAAAACCGAAAAGGTCTACGAGACAGAGCGCAACATATTTTTGCAATGTCCTCGCGACCATAAGGTTCCTAAAACTGAAAGACGCCCAGGTGACCCGCACAAGTATCATGCACCAGTGTTTATGCTTCGCAAGACGGAATTTGAAGACTTTAGCAAGGCGACGATTGGTGGCGTAAGCTAATGGAACATGCTAAGGTTTGCCCTTTTGCCGCTGCCAATCCACAGCAGGAAAACAGCGATTGCCTAGGCGACGCATGCGCATGTTACGTAAAAATGCACAAATCCATTCCTTCAGAACACTGCGAGATTGAATTTTTCTACCGCTATAAGGGCTGCGGACTAGTCGCTCATGTTCCTTGGGAACTGGTCAAACGCGAAGATCTCAAAAAGGGCAAAACTAAACCAGTAAATTAACTTCGGGAAAAAGATGAGTTATTGAAAGGTGGGAGGGAATGGCTGAGCTTACGGATAATGCATCTACCCCAGATTGCATATTTGGCACCAAAGCCGGTTCAAATAACGGTAAGTCGGATTCTACCATGTCCGACGGCGCCAGCTCCTTATGCCCACTCGTCTATGTTCGGTACAAAGATCATGTGTTTTTTAAAAATATGCAAAATCCCAAAGCTGAAGCAATAGAGCGGGAGGCTATTGGTTGGGTAAAAGAGCAAACCGATGAGTTGTTGCTTCTTGTGAATGACCGCGCTATTTCAAGCCAGGGCAAAAACGTAAATGGGCTTATTATTTTGAAAAATTGTATTCTGGAAGCATATCCTCTGCTATTACAAAATAATTTAAAATGGGTTTTAAATTCAGCAAAGCCTACAGTGAAGGATGAGTATGCGTTCCGACCATCGGAGCGAAAAACTCACTCCCAAAATTCTAAGGGAGAGAAGAAGCCATGATCGAAAGAACAACAACCTTAGCCCCCGCTATAACTCGAACACGCAAACTCTCCATCGAACAATTAAAGGACCTTAAACTTCCGCTGATATTCCAACAAGACATAATTATTATCGAAAGAAGCCTAAACGGCTGGAAACTACGAACGCCAATCAGCATAAACTTGGAAAAAGTCCTCGAAGCACAAGAAATCGGCTTAGTCGAATACATCATAAAATCCTGCCTTAGTTATCAACCAAGCATAATCCCATACATCTTTGAAAACAAAAGCCTCGTAAAAGTAGCCCGCCATTTCTTTAGACACCGCTCGGGCTCCCATGCAAGCTGCCTAATGTATGCAGTAAAGCTCCGAAAATACGCCATCTGGCTAGGACACAGCCCTGACACCATAATTCAAGACATAAAACCAATCGGTGCTATCCCCGATCCAATTAAGGTTCAAAACCACAGCGGCTTTCTTAACGATTACGTAGCTGAACTTCAAGACAACGGCTTAAAACCAAACTCAGTTAACAATTGCATTAAAGCAGTCAAAACTTTCTACCGCGTAAACGGCGCTGAAGTAAAACTCTCTGAGCCTCTAGTCCGCAAAGCAGTCTACAAGGACAGAGCACCTAAACCAGAAGAAATCACCCTGATGCTAGACAAATCAGCCGTTCGAGAAAGCTTCATCATTGCAGCCATATCAACAGGCGGATTCCGAGAAGGAACATTCGCCAAACTAAAATACAGACACGTACGCGAAGACATAGAAGCCAACAGAATACCCATCCATATCCACGTCGAAGCAGCAATCACCAAAGGCAAATACCACGACTACGACACCTTCATTAACGCAGAAGCAAGCCAACTCCTGAAACTGTACATAGAGGACAGAAAACGCGGCACCAGATTTATGCCGCCAGAAGAACTCACCGACGACTCACCGCTAATCAGAAACGGTCGTATCGCCGACAGAGTACTTGGCGTTAGCGAAAAAACCATAAGCAAAATCGTCCACGAAGTCGCCGTTAGTACAAAAATCGCCAAAAAACTACCTGATAGCTGGATGTACAGTGTAAGGACACATAGCCTAAGAAAATTCTTTAGAACACAGATGAGCGCAGTAAAGCTTGATTCCGAAATCATCAACTACATGATGGGACACACAGTAGACACCTATGAGGACGTCCAGAGCTTAGGCATAGAGACACTAAGAAACATGTATTCATCAGCCGGATTAGCAATTAGACCAAAGACACAAGCAAACCGAATCGACCAACTCAAAGAGATCATCCGCGCTTGGGGAGAAAACCCCGAGGAACTCCTAACCAGAGATGCATTATTGCGGGGGAACATAACTGAGACCTCAGAACAGACACACAATCACCAGCTATCGATCCTAGCCGAGCAACTAAAAGAGCTCATAAAGAAGGAGGTCTCAACATAAAAACATCCAAAAGACGGTACTTTTTCGCGTTCGCACCAGAAGAAACCAGCGGCCTCACCACCTTTTCACCAATTGTCATATTGTCGGCCCAAGAACTATCTCTGAAGTCTCAGCAACTTTAACAAAAGTCAAGCTTTTCACAGCTCTTCATTTTTTTCCTAACTCTTCCACCAAACGCTAATTGCTTATTGCGGGTGCTTGGCGCAGATACTCTTCATTGTCTATCTGCTTGAGCATGAAATCAGCGATGTCTGATCTGGAAATCCAAGTGCTTACGTTACCATCTCCAACGTAGCCAGCCTTGACCTTTCCAGATTTGGGATCGTTGTTTAGCATCGTCAGCCGCACTATCGTCCACTCAAGATTAGAGTTGCGTACCATTTCCGCAGCATCGACTATGTCTTCGTACGCTCCATGCATCGTGGTCTTGACAAGGTTTACCATGGCTTTGGTTCGAAGGTTTGGCTTGTCATTTGCATCTTTAGCACTAAGGGTTGAGGTCATGATTAGTCTTCGAACGCTCTGTTTTTTCATTGCTGCAATTATGTTTTGCATTCCCTGCGTTATGGGTTTGTTTTTTGAGCCTCCACGTGGACCCAATGCGCTGAGCACTGCGTTGGCTCCTTTTATCGCGTTTTCAATCAACACTTGATCAAACAATTCACCCTGAACAACCGTTAAACGCTCATGACTAAGATTGAGCTTAGATGGGTTTCGTGCATAGGCGACCACTTCGTACCCTGCCGCCAGAGCCTGCTCAACAATTTGCTTACCCGTGCCGCCTGTAGCTCCAAAAACAATGATTTTCATTAAATAGTCCTCTTCCAAACTGCGCTAAATAGCTGGTTGCATAAATCTTTTGCTTAAATCAGTTAGTTACAAAAGTAAATTCCTACAACTTATATAACAAAAGCCTCAAACAGCTTTTCAGGTGATTATAATGGTTAATTGGGGATCTATGGAAGACGCTCCTAAATGGTTTAATACACCGTGGACGAAGCTTGACTTTCCCTTTTCAGAGGAAGAAGAGCTTGAGATAGAAAGATATTGTGAGAAAATTAAGAAAAATATCGAGAAGGACAAGATGACACCTTGGGAACGCTGGAACGCCATGGTAAAAGGCCAAGAGGTTGACACGATCCACGTGCAAATCCATCCTGAAACTACATATTCTATCAGAGCACTTGACGGCTATGCTGATGCGGTGAAGCCGATAGACTCGTTTAAACATCCTAAACTATTCTTAAAAGCCCACTTAGCAACCATGGCGAAGTTCGGTTCGTTCGTTCCCCAGATTTACACCTATAGTTATGGTGAATCTGAGTGGGGCGGCAAGGCAAAGTATCTAGAGCGTGCTCACCCTGTTATGTTCGAATCCGGTGTTAAAACACCTGAAGATGTAGATAGATTGGTTGTTCCAGACCCTAGAAAAGACGGGGCTTATCCTGGCATGTTGTGGATGATTCATAACATGAAAGCAGCTTTCAAAAAATACGGTCTTGGCGACATAATGCCGGTCGGCGCCTCATGTTGTACTCCTCCAGAATGGTTAGTCGGGCAAGTTATGCGCGGATTGAAAATAGGCTTCCTTGAACCGATGAAAAATCCTGACTTATGGCACAAGGAGATTAGAAAAACAACTGACTTCGCGATACAATATGCAAAAGCACTTAGAGAAGCAGGCGCGGACATTGTGTGGTGCTGCCAGCATCATTCCGCTTGGCCTCCGAAAGTATTCAAAGACCACATTGCCCCATACTGTGCTGAATTTGCCAAAAAAGGCCCATTAGACGGATGGGGTTATGCCGGAAATCAGGAAGCACACGTACAAATTGCGGCTGATGCGGGCGCATATGAACCTTGTCAATTTCTACATTTCACTACTGAAACACCGGTTGAATTCGTAAGAAAATTTACGAAAGATATTGATAAGGCGTATATTTGCGGTGAGCCCGACAAAGCGATTCTAACAGATTTTCCGGCTATAGAAGCAACAGTTAAGCAGCATGTTAAGATTGGCACTTCGACTCCAGGCGTCGGATTCGGAATGGCGGTCGGCGCGATAGACTATTGGACACCTCCTCAGAACGTTGAGGCCTTTGTGAATTACGTGAAGCAATATGGGAAATATCCCATAAACCTGTAGGAAGTTACAATTGGAGACATGGAGGAAAATAAAATTTGACTACCAAGGAAGAGATTTTTGAGCAACTCAAGCAGGCAGTGATCGATGAAAATGAAGCGTTGGCGTGTGAGTTAACGCATAAAGCGTTGGATATGAAGATCGCTCCATACGATATTCTTATGAAGGGTTTACATCCTGGGTTGACTGTGGCAGGCGACAAATTCGCAAAGAACGAATTCTTCTTAACGGATCTAATAATGGTAGGAGACGTAACCAAATCCGTAATGGACATAATCCAGCCGTTGTTAAAATCGGAAAAGGCTGCTGTTGCAGGTAAAGTTGTGATCGGCACTGTCGAGGGAGATCTTCATGACATCGGTAAAAACATTGTTATATCAATGCTATGCGGTGCAGGATTTGATGTGACTGACATCGGCATTGACCAACCCGCCAAAAACTTTGTTGATAAAGCAATAGAGTTGAAGGCTGACATCATTGGCGCCTCAGCTATTCTTGGAGCTACGAAATTTCGAGTGAAGGACATTGATGAGGAGATGAAAAAAGCAGGCATTAGGAAGAAAACTGGGTTGATTTGTGGTGGCTGGGGATTCACAGAAGATGTGGCAAAGGGTTTTGGAGCGGACGCCTCTGGTGAGGATGCTATGGAAGGTCTGAAGAAAACAGAGGCTTTGATGAAGAAGCTGAAAGAAAAATAGGCTTTTGCAATGCCCACCTTTACTAATCACTAACTATTCAGTTCAGTTCACGTGACTATAAAAAACCCTTTTTTTCTTTTCACTCAAAAGATTATCGGACATATGCTGTTTTAGGAAGGGGGGTAACTTTTTTTGCAGAAAAAGCTGAAAAGTAGTTAGTCATATATAGTTAGAGCGTCCAAAACATAAATACATTGTAGATGTTGGTGAAGAAGATATCAGCCAAAAGGTCTTTTGTCCCATACGCAAGTGGGGCACCCATGGGGAAAAATTCGCAAGATAAGGATAAGGCATTGACTGAACTTCTCGAATGGGGCTTTACTGGGCAAGAGGCGAGAATATACCTTTTCTTGTTGAAGGCAGGTCCGCAGAAAGCAAAAGAAATATGTCAAGTGATGAACGCAAACAAGGTTCAAGTCTACCGACACCTGAGAAAACTGCAAAGCAGAGCTATTATCGAATCTTCGATTGAAACCCCTGCATATTTTTCGGCTAACTCGATTGAACGAGTCGCTGAGGCAATTGTTGAATCCAAAAGGGCCGACGTGCTGATGATGGAGAACAGTCGGCAAAACTTGTTGAATGCTTTGAAAGCGATCAGGTACCCAGAACTTCCACTTACAACGGAAAGGTTTGATGTTGTAGAAGATTTAAAAAACATTTATTCAAAAGCCAAGGAATGCATGAAAAATGCAAAAACGGAGCTCGCAATATTAACTGAAGATTGGACAAACGCTCCCGACGTGAAAGAGAACATCCGGTTGACGAAGATCACCGTTAATCGTGGAGTCAAACACAGAATCCTTAGCAAAGTTTCCGAGGGAAATAGTCGGTATCTTCGCACCCTCGTCAGGGGAGTGGGCAATATGAAGAACGTGGAATTGAGGCTTGCAGATTTGGATTCAGACGTATTTCCAAGCTTCGTGCTGAGAGACAGAGAAGAACTTATCTTAATAATCTCGAAAGATCCGCGTGGACACAAGCGAAAAGCTTTGATAACCAACAACAAGGAACTGGTTAGCGCATTCGGTATCCTCTTCGATTCAGTCTGGAAGGAATCAAGGAATCTGGATGCGATAGAAGGCATGGCCTTGACTAAATTTGGTCATTAAATAATTTTGTCACAACAGTTTTTCTTGAGTCAGTTACAAATGTTCCAAACTAGGGCTTAATTACTTACAAAGCTAAACAAGGAATTACCTATTCGGAAGAGCAATTTAGGATGGAGATAAATGACTCAAAACAAAGAACAGTTGGCTGATCAAGTTATGAAAACCATTGAGGACAGGCTTAATGAAAACAAAAATCTATCATCAGAATGGGGCAAAATGGTTCAACAAGTTTTCACAGATATAGGCGTCGGCTACCGCTTAAAATTTGCTATGGACGGAACCGTATCAATTGAAAAAGTTCCGGCGTCACAAATTAACTTGAAAGACGCCGCCGCTACGGTCACTTGCGACAACGTGGAAACCATGAAAGGTTTTATCGATGGAATAATCAACCCCATGGAAGCAATGGGAAACAACCTGCTTAAGGTTAACGGAGACATGCAGGCGTTGTTCAAGCTGTTGCCAGCAATTAGTTAGCGGTGCACAAACTGCACGCCTCTTTAACGATTTAAGGATTTAGCAGCAGATATGGAAGCGAGTGTTGAGAAAATTTGTCGTGCAACATGAGGGATTGATAGTCTTGGTAAAGAAAATAGAGAGCGCAAACACAGCCCAATCGTATCAATGTGAAAAGTGTGGGAGCACATATGCAATTATGGAAAGTGCCGCTGTTTGTGAAAGCAACCCAATTTCTCGGTTCAAATATGGAATTGGCGACACGGTCTATGTTGAATTCATATCTCACCTTACGCAGAAGCACTTAAAATTTAGTGGAATCGTTGAGGGCAGATGGATAAAGGGTTTACCGAAAAATAATGATCTCCCACACGAGAACATGTACAAGATACGCAGTGCTGATACGGACAAAGGCCTGATTTTGGTTCGACCTGAAAACCAGATATTCGGAAAACTGTAATCAACGATGACTGAAGCTCGAAAGTAAGCTTCTCATAGGTAAACACAGTCAGGTATGATAATGGAAAAAAGAATTGAAATTTGTTTTCAGCCAGAAGGCAAGAGAATAACTGTCAAACCAAGTGTAACAGTGCTTGAAGCAGCCGAAGAGGCTGGAATAGGACTAAGATCTGATTGCGGAGGTCAAGGCTCCTGCAGTAAATGCCGCGTAATAATCAGGAATCCCGCTAAGGTCAACGGAGTTACCGCTGCTGAAAAGAAGGTCCTTTCATCCTCTGAATTGACTAATGGATTCAGACTTGCTTGTTGCGCACGCATTGAAGGCAATCTAATAGTTATGGTGCCTGCCGAAAGTAGGACAGGAAAAAGAAAAATCCAAGCGCATGGAATGGAGCGGGAAGTAAAACTGAACCCTGTGATAAGAAAGCTCTACATAGAACTGTCAAAGCCCTCAATCTACGACTCACAACCCGATTTTGAGAGACTTCTAGAATCGTTACGGAGACGAGGAATCGCTTATTTGGAGATTGACCATGAGTTGCTGCAAACATTGCCTAATATTTTGAGAGCGGCAGAATGGAAGGTCACCGTAACTATTTGGAATGATAAGAAAATAGTTTCGGTGGAAGCAGGAAACACAGAGAAGAACAAGTACGGCTTCTCAGTGGATATTGGCACCTCAAAAATAGTTGGCTACCTTGTGGACTTGACTTCAGGGAAGGTAATCGCTTTCAAATCTGCAGAAAACCCGCAGTTAATCCATGGTGAAGATATAATCACAAGAATAACTTATGCTCAAGCCAACGACGAAAACTTGAAAGAACTCCAGCAAGAACTTATCGAAACAATCAACTTCACAATTGTTGAGGCGTGCCTGGAAAGCAACGTCAATAAACGGGATGTCTATGAGGTCACGGTCGTTGGGAACACGGCGATGCACCACTTTTTCCTCGGAATTCAACCCAAAAGCCTTCTTTTTTCCCCTTATGTGCCAGCAATAAAAAGGGCAGTAAACGTAAAAGCTGCATCTTTGAAAATCGACACTAATCCATTAGGCAACGTTCACTTTTTGCCGAATATAGCTGGATTTGTCGGAGCAGATGCCGTCGCTGACGTCTTGGCAACAGGTATGCATGAAATGGATAAAGTGTGCCTTCTCATGGACGTTGGAACGAACGGCGAGGTTTTTTTGGGGAACAAACAGAGAATTGTTGCTTGCTCTTGTGCTGCTGGTCCAGCATTTGAGGGCATGCACATTGAGCACGGGATGAAAGCAGGAACCGGAGCTATTGAACGGGTAAAAATTGATTCTGAAACACTGGATGTAGAATTCGTGACCATTGATGACGGGAAGCCCGTTGGTATATGCGGTTCAGGAGTCGTTGATGCCATTGCCGAGATGTTTAGATGTGGGGTAATTAACCAAAGCGGAGATTTCAACAAGAATCTTAAAACAAAACACTTTCGTATAGTCAACGATGAAACGAAATTCATCATTGCTTGGAAACACGATACTAGCTTGTGCAACGACATAACAATCAGCCGAAAGGACATTCAAGAAATACAGTTGGCAAAGGCTGCACTGCACACGGGCGCAACAGTTCTTATGAACGAAAGGCACGTTGAAGAGGCTGACATTGAACATGTGTATATCGCGGGAGCTTTTGGGAAATACCTGAATCCTGAAAGCGCCAAGCTTATCGGTTTAATTCCCGACGTGGCTACTGAGAAAATCGAGTTTGTAGGCAACACAGCTGTTTCAGGCGCGAAAATGGCTCTGGTTTCTAGGAAAGCAAGGAATGAAACTCAGGAGATTTCAGCTAGCGTCAATTACGTGGAGCTTATGACTACCCCAGGCTTCCGCAAAGAATTCTTGGATTCCGTATTCCTCCCACATAGAAACGCAGAAAAGTATCCGAGTGTCCAAACCAGTTGCAGTGGTTGAAGATTTTGTAGGAGAGATTATTTGTGACAGAAAAAATAAATTATGAACCAAAAATATCATGTAGTCGGTGTCTACGAGGTATCGCGCATTGAGCAGCTAACTCCTTGCGTAAGACGAATTATTCTTCACGATGCAGCCTTGGAGGGCTTGAAGGCACAGACTAACCTTGAAGGTTTCGCATCTGGAACAAAGGTGATTGCTTTCTTCGAGGTAGCTAATAAGCTTGAGAACAGCCCTCGACACTAAAGCTAATCTCACGGTGACATGGCTACATCGTGGTGACGCGGAACCGGGCACAAGCGGTCTCCTACTGAAATCGACTCGAGAGTTTCCATGGCCAGAGGGAAAGGTCCTCGTCTGGGCATGTGGCGAGATGAAGATAGTTACTGAAATACGTGAGTTCATCATAGAGGAGCATGGTCTCCAAAAGGGCGACTTCAAATGTCAAGCTTACTAGCGACGCGGAAAAACAGAGGTAGAGCGAATGGCACGTATGACCAAGTTATCTTTGGCGGTTGCCGAGTCCAAGCCAGACGCCTTTAAGGAGTATGAAAATACCGGCATGGGCATCCTTGACCCGACACTGTTCGGAGAACCGGGGAAGAATTTGCATTTTTCTTTTCTCCTGTCTCTATTGACGGTGACAAGCTTACTGGCAAAATGGACAGTCGCGTAGGCCACAGCAACATTTCGGACGGAACAATTAACGGTGACGCTGGGCACCCAGAAGGCAACACTGCATGGGAAATTGCAATGAAGACGACTTGAAATGGAAAATGAAACCCATCTCGGCGTTCCTGAAGAAAGCAAAGGCGGGTTGTTTCCGAGACATGCAAAGACTGAAACGGTTAAAAATGAAGCAAGATGATGTGGAAAGCATCGAAAGTTTCCGCGGCGCATAACACTTGAATTCACCGCAAAGCGCGCAACGGCAACTCAATGTCAGGCACAGTAAAACTGGACCTTTAGGTCAAGCAATCTTCATAGGCACAAAAAACTAGCTGCAAATCTTTTTCCGCCTCAAATAGGATTCCCACCAGCTCAGTAGCCTAAAAGATTTTGTAGAGTGGATGGTTGGGCATTTTGGTCGTGGTGCCCAATCTCTTTGCCGCGTAAGCTACAATCGCGTCGGTCATCGCGCACGCTGGAAAAGCAGCCTCAGCAAATTCAACTGGACCATGCAGAACAAAGTTTGCCCCCGACATTTGTGTAACAACAACCGAACCTCCCAAGCAAACGTTATAGGCTGCCGGTCCGAATTCGCCTTTCTTAACCCTTTTCCAGCTAGTCACTGCGTTTGCAGGTGCACAACCTGTGGGCAGTCCGAACTCGTTTTTGACAAGCTGAACCGCTCTGGCAGCTATGCCTATGCTTGGGACATCAAGAACGCCAGTATCTACAAGGACGTTTTTTATGCCTGCCATTTCAGAAGCGTTCATGAGTCCTCTTTGTCCCGAATAACCCTTGAGGATGCTTACTCTTCCCTCAGCCAAAGGCTTCTTCGGGTCAAAAACCATAACAATAGCGTTTTGCACGCCAAGGTCCCTTAGCGATGTCAGCTCTCGGTCTGTAGCATGGTAATCGATAGAATTGTAAACAGCCCTGCTCATAAGGCCCATTTCCTTTATCGCCTTCATTGCTGGTATTCTGACTTGCTCTGAAGGACCATCAACCAAAAAAGGTGACTGCGTCACATTGGAAACAAAATCGACATATCTGACCAATGCCTCGGAGGTGTTGCCTACGACATCGAGGAAAAATGGATTTCCAGTTTTTTCTGACAACTCAATTAATTTGTTAACCAGGCTTTCTGCCTGTTGCCTATCGAATTCGCCCCTGGTTGGGTCTTTGACGATTTTGTGTCCGTCGTAGAATATGCTGGGAACAAGAACTGTTGGGTACTCGCCTGGTTGCCCACCAATTTTTACTCCCCCAATATCAATGACTTGCTGTTCTGTTTCGAACTTGAACACCTTACATCCGCCTCTGGATAACCCGATACCTTGTTTAATTTGTCACTAATAAGATGTAGTTAATTGCAAAAGCAACAAACCGCCAACAGCCCAACAATACATACGAGCTATTAATTCTAACTCGAGGGGAGAGCCAAAATCCAAATAATCCATTTGTAGTGAGTAACAAATGTCCCAAACCAGATTTTAACTACTTCTTCGTGGCAGAGCAAGAACCACTTAAGGGAGTGTGACAAGGAAAAAATGTTTCCTTTATTCGTAGTCATAATGTTGGCGGTCAGCGCAATCATGATGTTCTCCGGCGTCGCTGCAATAAGATTCGGATCTAAAAGAATGCAGTTTTTCATGAAAATCATGAAAGCGGTCATGGGTTTGGAAATTGCAATCGGAATAGTTAGTATTGTTGCTTTAATTATCTATTTCATTTAGCGCACGTGCGAGTTTAACGGGATCCAATTGCTAGCGCGTGCTCTATTTGCAAAAGCTGCCTTTCTCAAACTTACAAAGATGCTTTAGACGGCTGAAAGGATGATGAACAAGCTCAATCGAAGAGTCTGAGCGAAAACGGAAACCTGTTTCTTAAACTTAGGCGAAACGTCGTAAACGTACCTTGACCTCCCAAGACCTTCAGAAGTTACTTTTTTCACGCACCAAAACACCCATACTTAACAACTTCTTAAGATGCAGTTTTAGAGTGTTGTGAGAAAATCCCACCGCTTCAAGGAGTTGAGTGAAGAGTCTTGGCTTCCCATTCTTCAAAAGAGTGGATTCGCATATCAAGGATATCCATGGAGTAATACATGTTGAATCGGACTTAAAACCATTTTTAGCCAATTTTAGGAACAAACATGCGCGCTAGAACTATTGGAAAACAAACTGACAACTTAGTATTATCCCTTTATAGCTGAAAAATATTTTGGAACCCAAACGACGATTGCCCGAATTTTTGAAATAATAGAGGCGCAAACAGCTTTTATTTTTTAATTTAAGACTTTGCTGTGGTTACTTACAGCTGTAAGTTACCATATTATAAATATTTCTAAATGCCACAATTTTTTAGTGGGGATATTGAAATATGTCAAAAGAAAAGAAAGCAGAAGTAGATATTGGGCCAGAAGAAGAAATGAGTTGGGTTGATAGAGTTCCGAAAGGAGCGTCCTATTTTGAAGAAAGCGATTTCATGCTCTTAGCAGAAGCTGGAGATTATGATATCTTTTTCGTAACGTGTTTTTTCCGTTTCGGTGGGGGAAAAAAAGGCATTTATCAAGTTGATGACGTAGCAGCAATTCAGACGGCGCTACTAGTAACTCCAAAAAATCAACGCGGAAAAATGAATGATAACCCATTTATCGGTAACCGAATCTATCCAACTGATTGGGAAAGCAAAGCAAAAATAACGCGCAATAAAGAAGAAGTTGTTTGGGAAATTGAAAAATGTAAATTCATCTGTAATCCATCACGCTGGGAACTCAAAGGAAGCCACATGGGCGTAGAATGGGATTTGAAAGCAAAAGGAGTGGGTCACCCCGCATTCTTTGCGGGTAGATATGAGGACTTACCAACTACAGGCTCAACGGGTTTTGGTCAACCTTTCTTGGTTGAAGGCACAATCAAAGCGGACGGAAAGACACACCAAATTAAAGCAGCCGGAGCTCATGACCATGTTATCTTGACTGTCGACCTTGTCCAAATGTATGATAAAAACAGAATAAATTACTATTGGGTGTCGGCAGTGGATCAGGCTACATATTTACATATTTACGCTGTGCCAGGTATAACCACGTATAACCATGTAAGATTAAACAACCAAGACATAGACATGGACAAAGCCGAAACGACGATTACGCCATTAGAGTATTGGATAGATCCTAGAACAGGGTTGCAACTTCCTGTCCGTTGGAATATACATTTACGTGCAGAAAATGGTGTTCTAGACGTCTCTGCAGTGGGTTATGCAAGAGCACTATATGGTTTCCTATCAAGATCGGGGACGACGATACATAACGGAATATATGCTCGATTTAACGGGAAATTCTATTCTAAAGACGGCAAAGTCATTGATATTAAGGATCTTCCCGCTTGGGTGGAATGGGGCAGAGCATTGTTCCCTCTGGAATCTGGGGCACCATAATCTTTTTTCCCCTTTTTTAAATTTTTTAGTTGCGACTTTTTGAGAGAAATATCAGCTCATAAGCTAAATTGTTGACTCAATACCGCTACATCGTTTAGCAAGTGCTATTACATCAGTTATAGGCTTCGCTTTAACTTTTTGGCTCTTTTGACTAATTTATTATACGTATCAGGAGACTTAGCTTTTAATATCTGCTTATTTTTTGAATACAACTCTTTTCCCGCTTCAGAAAAAGAGTAGTCATAACGTCGAATACCAGAAGAAAGAGTGTAATTGTTTGTTCTCCTGCATTTAAAAACCGCCACACACCATTTATTCGAAACTGCAATTAACCATCATTAAGCCCAAACATAGATGACAAATATATTAAAGGAGTTTGTCGCAATCGCAACAAACTCCAATTTATTTTCTAGTACCTAAGAATAGTCGTTAGGAGTTGGCTGATCCGGGTCATCTCAATCAAAAGCTCACATCCCCCGGCGCGCTGCCTTGTCCCGATATTACGTGTTGAAGTATGTTGGTGAGACTGCTTTATCGTATCTTCCGAAGTTTTCTGCCGCCTCTCGGTTCAGAACTAAGCATAGAATGCTAAAGAGCGCATATGAAGCTACGTTGCCTAAGCCTCTTACTTTATTGACGGTTAGGCTGTACTGTGTCTTTAGGAAGCTGTAGACTGCCTCTACATGAGGTCTTTTGTGGTACTCCTTCTTCTGTTCTTCCGGTCCATAGGCTCGAAACTTCTTGTCCACTCTCAGCAAGCCCTTAACGTCCAGTTTCTGGTTTGAACGATACGGTATCACCGCAGCGTCGACAGCGTCTCTGAGTTTGCCGTCGCTGTACTGGCTGTCAGCTATCACACTTCTCAATTTAGCCTCAGACTGCTTGAGAATCAGCTTGGTCTTCTCCAGCAGGTTCAATGAGTGTTTCTGCTCGTTCTGATTAGCCGAAGCAAAAATGCAGGCTAAAGGAAGCATAGTCGCAGAATCGATAGCTAAGTGCAGCTTGTAGCCGAGTCCGAATGATCTGCCTGCGCGTCCGACTCTGGCTTCCTTGTCTGAATAGCCAGTCTGGTTGTCCAGTGGATCACGTGTACTCCACGCATCTATAAAGGAAGCATCAAAAATGGAATCAACGTCTCTTGCACTGCTGTGTTTCGAGAGCTTAACAACTTTCTCGTCTATTATGTTAATGAGGCGGATTTCTCCGACTTTGCGGATGAACCTGCTGAGAACGCTTCGTGGGTAACCTTTTTCGGCTGGTTTGATGAGGCACAATCGTCTAAGTCTTGGGTCTGCGTCGAGTAGTCTGGTCATTTCTCTTAGGCTGCGAACGCCCTTCATGCGCATAACGATGAAGGTTCTGAAAAGTCCCATTGGGTTTCTGGGGGGTCTTCCTGGACCATCGGAATGGAAGCAGTCGAGTAAGGCTGCTTTAGCAAAACTTAAGTCTACGTTTCTGAAGAGGGTTTCTAGGGTCTCGTGTTCATCTTGTCCCGCTTGGGGGCACCTCCTAAGCTTGGACGTAACTCATTTGAAACGAGGCCCCAACTCAAAAATAAACGTTTACTTAATTAAGGGACAAGCCAGCGCGCTTCCGCGGGTACCGAAGTTAGCAAAAACAAACTCCACGGAACTGTTGAATCTGTTAAAACTGTCTCGGACTTGGTTGCAGCAATTAGCGGGACAATAGAAAAAGTAAACGAGGAGGCAAGTTCCAACCCTCTACTTCTAAACGCGCGCTAGTTTAGCTTGGCTAACAACAAAGTAAGGAGACTAGCGCAAGTGACATTCTATGCATTGTGCAGCATTCTTTGTCTTGTTCTAAACAGAGAGACAGTTGAAAGGATTGGCAGATAAAAAGGCAGTGTCAACGTACTTTAGTACATAATTTAGGGACAAAGCGGCGCGCGAATAACCCGCATTTTTTCTCTTGGGTAATCAAAGTGATTTCGGCTGTGCGGTCTCTTTTGCGTGCAGCAGAAGCTGCTTCAAGTCCTTCCGCGTTAGCCCCAATGATAATAATGTGCCTGACCATTCAACTCTGCCTTCTTCCTACTTGGATAGGGCTTGAGCGTTATGCCACTCAACAGCTTTGTTGAAATCCATAATGTTAGCGAGCTCCGCCTCTAAGTCTGAAGCTTTAACAACGATTAACCAGCCTTTTGCGTACGGATCCTCATTTAATATTTCTGGTTTTGATTGAACTTCCTCGTTAACTTCCTCGATTGTCCCGCTTATGGCTGCTACAAGGTCAGATACAGCCTTAACAGACTCCAAGGTTCCATATGGTTCGCCTTGCTTCACTGCTGTTCCAACACTGGGCAATTCTGCGTAAACAATTTCTCTAAGTGACTTCTGCGCATAGTCGGTGATGCCCATGCGAACTTTTTCTCCTTCAATTTTTATCCATTCAAAATCTTTAGAATAATAGAGACCTTCAGGCACTTCATATGCTCCAACTTTAACCATGCACTTGAACCTTCTTGAATGCAGTTATTTTAGCCATTTCTATTTCCTCAATTAGAATATACGCGAGTTGATTGGAAGGAATCGAAGATTCCTATGACCTTAACGCCTTCTTTGATTGCAAAGACCATAGGCCAGCCGACTCTCATCAAATTGTTGTTCAAATTTGCTTTTAAGTTTTGGTTAGTTTCGATTGCAACAAACAGACTACAGCTTGATTGGACCCCATCATATTAATTCTCTCATCTGGCTGTAAATGAGCATTCAGGATAACCCGTCTAGCACGATAGTATGGGAAGTACTAAACGCCGTGGGTGCTCATGCGATACTATGAGTGCGTGCGAGATGCGGAGCCATAGTGCCCCTTTGGTGGGCGAATAGGCGCGTGCCCTTACTTCAGCGAGGAAAGAAATAAAGAAAGAAACAGGAGAATAGTGAGAGAATGAAAGAAGGAAAGGTTAATTAGTAGACTTCACATAGGCGCGAAAGAACGTTTGCTTGTTCACTCCTTTATGATAATGGCGGTTTGTTTGCCCAAAAAATAAGAGCGGGCGGGAATCCACTCAAACAACTGGTGCTTTGGGTTCACAACGTTTGTATTGTCACTTGTTTGTAGTCACAATTCTTTAAGTATTTGGTGCGGCAAAATATTAGATGAATTGGGCTAATTTTTATGGATTTTGCTGAAGGTGTAGAGTTTTCAAAGAAATTTCCCGCTTGTCGTCTAAAAGTTTTCAAGGGGTTTGTTGATTGGGGTATTTGTTATACTGAAACTGACGGTTATGTAGTTTTTGCTGATGCAGTTTTGGCTAAGGAATCTTGTTTTAATGAGTTGGAAGATTATGTTAAAAGCCATAATTTAAGAATAGATCATGGTCAGGATTACTTGATGATTAGCACGTTTTGTTAAGTTGTTTGGCGATAAATGGTTACCGAGTTGGCTATTTCTTTCATCGCCAATTTATGTTTCTCAAGAACAGCACCTATGCACTTTCGTGAATATTCATCAAGCGAGCAGTTTATTTTCAATTCAAAAGAAGAACCCGCTGCCTTAGTTGGGTCTATGGGTGAAATGGAAACACTATATATTAAGAGTGACCCATCACATTCGCCTAAAATCTCACGTAGCACCTTAACCACTTCATGTCTCTCCATAGCCATCGCTCACTTGATTTCTTGCTAGAAAGGCGAAGAGGCGAAACTAGCAATCCAGCAGATATTAGTCCCGGCAGAAAAATAATTAAAGAAATTGAATGGGTACGAATAGAAATGGGTTGGGACGGCATTGATTACGTAAAACCAAGATTTCGAGTCAATAATTCAACAGCTCTGAATTACGGACCTAAGGTTAATTTACCTTCTCCGTATAGCAGAATTTGGGACGGCAATCTCACTCCTTCAAATCTACAACTATTTAACACCAAACCAAGAAGGAGGCCTTCCATACTTATGGTCAACTACTGGAACTACATGGACTATGTACGACGCTAACACAGGTAACCAGATACTGAAAATTGCAAACGTGCCACCTGCAGCTCTTTCAGGTAACCCGTTTAGTGACCCAACAAATCCCTTTTTCCCTTTTTTTAGTCCTAAAAACCAACAAAGAAAAGTTGAAAGAGAGAAATGGCTGAGAAGGCTCTGGTTACATTCAAAATAGCTGCAAGTGAAGAGTTAGCATTTTTCTTTTTTCTCCTAAAAAGAAATTTCATCCTTAGTTTCCAGAGCCTCAGCAAACCCTAAGCATATAAAAACAAGTCAATCACTTGTGAACGTTTTTTTTGGTTGACAGTCGGAGAAGGGATTCGAACCCCTGAGAACAATGCTGGCATAATGCGTTGAAATGCGATAGAGTTAAAAGCAATTGTTAAGTAAACTGATTTAGGTGCGCGTATATGGTCAAAGCAAAAAAGCGACAAGTATGCTTTCGAATTGAAGAATCCATAGTTAATGAAATGGAGGACGTTCGAGACAAAACAGGCGTTCCGGTCAGCACCCAGATAGAGTTACGGTTAAAGGGCTTTACAATAATGAGTATTGCGGTGAAGGGTAAATGGGACAAAGTATGGCGTTGGTATACAAGCTTGGAAACAGATGATGAGTTTGCGGATAACGTTGAGAGCGCGGTTGAAAGAATGCGGGAGCTGAGGCTTCATTAATGGTCTGTTTAGATACAACTTTTTTGATTGATCTGCTCCGGAAAAAACCTGAGGCTGAAAAGAAATTAAGCAGTCTCATGAAAAGAAGTGATGGTCCTTGTGTAACTGTCATCTCTGTTGGCGAGCTGTTTTATGGAGCCTACAAATCAAAGAATGTTGAAAGGGAAAAAGAAAAAATAACTGATGTTTTAAGTGGCCTTTTGATTCTTGAAATGAATGAATATGGGGCCGAAAAATTTGGGCAAATTCTTAGCGCTCTGGATCAGACGGGTCAGAAAACTAATGATAGAGACATCTTGATAGCTGCAATCGCTATTTCAAAAGGTGAAAATATAATAGTGACTAGAAACGCCAAAGATTTCTCAAAAATACCAGAGATAGCCGTTGAATCGTACTAGCCCAAACTTCGAATATTTTTTGGGTGACTGCCGGGGAAAGTATTCGATTCTCGAGGAGAGGCGATGTCTCCAAATAGCTTGTTTCTTCACAAAAAAATCATCCTTTTTTTATCTGTTACGGCAGTTTTGGCAAAAAAATTTAGTAGGTAAACCAATTGCTCCAATTTTAATTCCATACGTTATGATAGGATGTAACATGTGTAATGCACGCTTAAGCAAAGGAAGTTGGTCTCAAACACTTTTCATATGCAGCTCGCTAGCCTAAATAATCCGAATCGATGCCTTCCTCTCGTGAAACATCTACAAGTCTTCGATCACCCGAAAGAAGCTGCTCAACGCCTACATTTTTCGCCGAAACTACTTGCAGTGCGTCTGCTTGGTAGATATGGTACTTCTCAACAAGTAACCAAGATTGGGTAAGCAGTTTTGACCTCACAGGAGTAACCTTTGCGACTCCAAGTCTAATCAGCTTTGTAGTCTCAGCTATGAATGATTCCCGAGCAGCTGTATAATCTTCACTCTCTAGCCATTTTCTCCTGTAATAGGTATGAAGTACTGCAAGAACTTCGCCTATATTCCAGACTGAAAAATGTAAACTTGTGGTGCCGCTTAATGCTTCCAAATAAGTATCTTTGACTTTCTCAGTTCCTTCTTCGAGCACATATCTCTTAACAATTGCACTCGAGTCTAAGTAAAGTTTCAAGTAGCTTCTGCTCTCATTTCGGCAATTGTTTTTCCAGCGGAAGTTGCGATTTTTGGCTTAACTGGCTTTACCTGCAGATCTCTGATTTTTTTGCCATCCATTTGCGCCAATGCTTCTGACACGGTTTTTTCGCTGAGTTCCTCTTCAAGGGCTTCTTCCACTGCTTCGCTGATTCCTTTTACCCCTCTCTTTGAGTAAGCAAGGATTTTGAATTCTTCCCAAACATCGGCATCAATCATTATGCTTGTCTTTATTTTTCCCGTCATACTGTTTACCCTAATTACTGAAAAGAGTAAATACTCCTTAATTAAGCAATATGCCATTTTTTTGTCAGAGTTGCGTTTTAATTTGGAAGGCGTTACCTAATATAAGAATAATTGAAGTAAAAGAAAGAAAAGTATAGATTAATTTTTGTAATTAAAGAGAATGTTGATGGCGCCGGGGAAGGGATTCGAACCCCTGCGAGCACGAAGCCCACCAGCTGTCTTGCCTTTCGGTCTTAGCCCTCTTTTCTACAATTCTCGAGGCTGGCGCGTTAACCACTCCGCCACCCCGGCGCAGATATAGGATTTGTGTCTGGGTGTAAAAACGTTTTCCAACGGAAACTGCCCACCCCCAGAAAATGAGGGACAATATCCTGTGAGGATAAACCAACGCAAAGCGCCCAAGCCAACAGCAATTTCTATCGAACCAACCTTAAGTGAAAGTCGCAATCGCCCAAACCAAAAGTCGCAACCCAAAATAAGATTCAAACCCTAAACCAAAAAAGCCAAAACTCAAAGAACCCCGTCTGAAAGTCGCAACTTAAAAATTTAAACCGCCACTTTTCAAAACTCCAATTTTGGAAAGATCCTTAAATCGGAGGTGGTTTCTTATTTTTAATGGTAACGTTTATAACGTCATTTTATATTTGCATAGGGCGCGAAGCTGAAGTAAAATGGGACATCGTAAAACTCACGCTCCAAAACATGGTTCGCTGGCTTATTTACCTAGGAAACGCGCCAAGAAACCAGTTGCGCGAATCCGCTTTTGGCCAAAAATAGAATCTGATTCTCCAAGGCTTTTAGGTTTCTCAGCCTACAAAGCAGGCATGACCTACGTCTTCACCATAGAAGACCGTAAACGTTCACCCCACTTTGGAAAAGAAGTCATGAAAGCCGCAACCATACTGGAAACGCCGCCGATTCTTGTGTGCGGTATGAGAACTTACACCAAAACACCCTACGGGCTCCAAAACATCTCCGAAGCATGGATGAAAGAGCCGCCGGCAATCCTTGACCGAACTCTGGTTCTTCCAGAAACCTTTAACACAGAAGCAATGCTTGAGAAAATCCAGCAAAACCTCGACGTAACATCCACAATCCGAGTTATCGCAGCAACACAGCCATCTCAAACCAGCCTCTCAAAGAAAAAGCCCGAAACATCCGAAATCCAAATTGGAGGAGGCACAATTCAGCAGCAATTTGAATATGCCAAGCAGCTTATAGGCAAAACAGTGGCGCCTGAAGAAGTCTTCAAAGACGGACAATACATAGACATCGGAGGAGTCACAGTTGGAAAAGGCTTCCAAGGACCAGTCAAACGTTGGGGAGTAACATGCCTGCAGCATAAAGGAAGAAAAACAAAACGCGGCATCGCCACCTTAGGTCCATGGAACCCGCACCACTTAATGTATTCCATTCCAAGAGCAGGACAAATGGGTTATCACCAACGCATAGAATTCAACAAACGCATACTAAAAATCGGCAAGGACGGCAAAGAAGTAACCGTCAAAGGCGGATACATCCGCTATGGCGAAGTAAAAGGACCCTACATACTGATCGAAGGAAGCATCCCCGGAACAGAAAAACGCCAAATCCGCTTACGTGTTCCCGCACGCCCGCCCAGAGAGATTCCTGAGGCAGCACCACAAATCACGTATATATCGTTGGAATCTCCACAAGGAAAATAGGTTGAAAAGCTAATGGCACCACAAAAAACAGCAGAGATTTTCGATTTAAAAGGCGAATCAACAGGAAAAATAAATCTTCCTAACATATTCTCAACGCCGCTAAGACCAGACGTGATAAAACGTGCAGTTTTAGCCATACAATCAAGCAGTATTCAACCGCAAGGCAGAGATCCCATGGCTGGAAAAAGAACCACCGCAGAATCGCGTGGAACAGGCAGCGCAATTGCCAGAGTTCCCCGAATCAAAGGCGGCAGTGGAAGAGCAGCTTTTGCTCCAAGTACAGTTAAAGGAAGGCAACCTCACCCGCCAAGAGCGGAAAAGAAAATACTGAAAAGTATACCAAAGAAAGAGGCTAAACTAGCATTATTTTCAGCGATTGCAGCTACTTCACAAAAAGAAACAGTAGCTTCACGCGGTCACAAGATCGAAAAGGTTCCTCAGATACCCTTGATAGTTGATAACGCTATTGAAGGTTTAACGAAGGCTAAAGAAGTCGAGGAAACCCTCACAAGCTTAGGTATCCTGCAAGACATTACCCGAGTGCGGGACAGCCGAAAAATCCGTGCAGGCAAAGGCAAGCATAGGGGAAGAAAAATGAAGCAAGCCGTTGGACCGCTTATCGTGGTAGTTGAGAATAAAGGCTTAGTGAACGCTGCAAGTAATGTTCCAGGTGTTGACGTTACCACGGTTGCTAATCTCAATACCGAAATGTTGGCGCCAGGAACTCATCCGGGAAGATTAACTCTATGGACAAATGGTGCCATTGAAAGATTAGATAAACTATACGGCAAAGGAGAAAGTGTACAATGAACAGCAACGAAGTTATATCTTACCCGTTAATGACGGAATCCGCAAGCCTAATGGTTGAACGGGATAACAAACTCATATTTGTAGTCAACTTAAAAGCAGGAAAAAGCGACGTGAAACACGCTGTTGAGGAACTTTATGAAGTTAAAGTACGCAAAATAAATCTGCTAATCACTCCTCAAGGCGAGAAAAAAGCCTTTGTCAAGCTTACCTCCGAATTCAAGGCTTCAGACGTCGCCATTAAACTTGGAATATTGTAAATTAACAGAAGGCATGACTTATGGGAAAACGAATTCGTGTTCAAAGACGCGGTCGAGGTGGGATAAACTGGCGGGCTTCAACCCACAAACGAGTTGCTCCTGCAAAGTACCCTACAATAGCACCGAAAGAATCTTTCGACGCTTCATTAACTGGGAAAGTGGAGGCTCTTGTACACAATCCTGGCAGCGGCGCGCCCCTGTCACTGGTTAAATTTGAAAACGGCTTATCATGTTACACAGTTGTCCCCGAAGGTCTTTTCATAGGACAACAAATTTGCTACGGCGGAAAAGCTCCGGCCGAAATAGGCAATATTCTTCCTTTAGGAAAAGTACCTGAAGGAACCATAGTTTGCGATTTGGAGCTTCGTCCAGGCGACGGCGGCAAAATGGCAAAGTCTTCAGGCGCCTACGCTACTGTTGTCGGTCACACTCCGCAAGGCACAATGATACGTTTGCCCTCTGGAAGAACAAGATACGTTAATGACTACTGCTTAACAACTGTAGGCGTAGTCTCCGCAGCTGGAAGAATCGAGAAGCCTTTCCTGAAAGCAGGATCGATGTTCCATTTAATGAAAGCCAAAGGTCACAAGTATCCGCGAGTAAGCGGACGCAAAATGGTTCCGGCATGCCATCCATACGGTAGCAGCAAACGAAGCTCTCGCAGATGCACAACGACCTCGCATGGTGCTCCTCCAGGACAAAAAGTCGGTTTGATTGCTGCGCGTGGTCCCGGACAGAAAAAGAAACGCGCAATCCGCTAAGAATTGGCAGAAGGTTTATAGCGTTTAATATGAGTTTAAGGTGAAGATGAAAAATGCCCAAAGAATTTAGTTACCGCGGACACAGCTTGAGCAGTTTGGTAGGCATGTCTATGGATGAATTCATTAATCTGCTTCCTTCACGGCAAAGACGAAGTTTACAGCGCGGTTTAACACCTGAACAACGCATACTGCTGGAGAAGCTTCGTGAAGCTAAAGAACCCCAAAAACAAGGCAAAGAAGTCAACCTTAAAACTCACGTACGCGACCTCATTATTCTGCCAGAAATGGTTGGCATAAAAATCCAGATACACAACGGCAAAGAATTCGTTAACGTCGAGATTAAACCCGAAATGATCGGGCATTACCTAGGCGAATTCGCAATAACTAACAAGCCCGTTAGGCATGGAACACCCGGTATCGGCGCATCACGTTCATCAATGTATGTGCCCCTAAAATAAAGCATTTTTTTGCTTTTTTTATTTGTTCTAGTGATACTTTCATAACTTAGTTTTGCATCCTCCAAACATCGATCTTAGAATCAATCTTGGGGATTTGACTTGTAACCTTTCGCTTTCATAGCTCGGATTCTTCTTGGTTGCAGTTTAGGGCGAGTTTTCGGAAAAAAATCAAAATCATATGAGGGCTCATTCTAGTAGTGTCGGAATGCAAATACTTCTAGAACATTGTTTTGAAGAATTGGTATGCCAGAAACGTTTAAGGTAAGTTTATTATTCCTGGCAGGCAATACTTCTTTTTGGTCATTAATGAACTATCTTGTATTAATTGCAACGTTGAACCTCGTCTTACAAATAGCAACCCTGTCGATAGTTATTTCTGGATACATTTTGAAAAGAAGAATGCGGCTTATTAGACATGGGATTTTTATGCTGGTTGCGGTTGTATTGGAGCTCTTCTCATTCGCACTAGTTATGGGTCCTTCTTTTTTGAGTTTAGTTGGAAGTGGCTTTGTTCAAAGACCAATATTGCTTTCTACAGTTACAATAGTTCATGCTAGTCTTGGTGCCGTAACATTAGTAACTGGCATTTGGATTGCAGGTTCGTGGCATCTTCAGACTTCAATAGATAATTGTAAAAAGAGAAAAGGCGTAATGCGGTACTTATTTGTTATTTGGATTCTGACGTTAATTTTCGGAATCATTCTTTACACGTTGCTTCATTTCTGAATGTTTTTCCACAAAAAGTTGCTGATCTTAAAAAAATCGTTAGTTGCAACAAAATGCATCCAGCGAATTGCTTTTGATGCTACCAACCAGATCATTGGTATTTTAAAGTGCATTAAACATGATGACTACTGTAACTTTAAAAATATCCAGAGATAGTTTCCGTATGGCAAAAACCTCAGATAATGCTGCTGATGATCCTCATTTCTTTGCATCTAACGTGCATACATGCTCTATTTCTGATTCTGTGGCTCTCAGAATTCATTCGGATACAAAACCGCTAAACTTGAAAATAGCAAACTTGCAGAAAGGTATGATTTTTATGTTTAATGGGGCTGAGGTAGTTGGGGAAGGAACAGGATTTGGAGTACCTATTGGAAAATACTCTAATGAAGTATTTTTTTCAGGCTCATCATTCCTCCAAGTTCAAAAGCAGGATAATTTTGTCATTATTCGCAAAGAGTTTTTAATGGATCTGATAGAACGGAGCAAATTCCGAAATCTCAAACTTGAAAACGTGAAGTTGCGTGGGATAATGGACTCCTTTTCTTTGCTTTCCCAGAAACATAAGCGTCTTGCCCAATTCATTCTTCTAGCAAAAGGGTTACTTTTTAAGTTTGGAGTAAAATCGACTTTTGTTAGAACAATGCCAAAAGGTAAAGTTATTGTCACTTATACCGTAGATCGAAACCGAATTTTAGTGAAATTGAGCTTTAATGAGTTGGACCGGACTAATCTTCAGAAGGTCTTTATGTTAAACGAGCAAGGAGCGCATTTCTTCAGGAAATACTCTGATTCAGAAGGGCTTAACTTGTTCGATGAGGAAATAGGCGTTTGGGATGATGTGATGGCCCAATCGGCAAAAATAGCGGATTCACAAGACAGAATTGGCTTCAGTCTAAAGAATGTTGAAGGAACTGTGTTGCGGCGAGGAAGGGAAGTGATCAAAGGTCATCTAGATTGGATTGGTCTAGATTATGAACTTAATCCCGAAGATGACCAGTTCGAGTATGAAATTGAAATTTTCGGGTGACCTTGATGAAAACCGTGACTCTGGTCTATCCGTACTTCAAACCTCGTGTTGACACATCAATCTTCAGATTTCCGCCTTTAGGCTTGGGGTATATCGCAGCATATCTAAAACAACAGGGTATTTCTGTTGGAATTGTAGATTGCACTTTTCTCGACCAGAAACAGGCTCTCAAAAAAATTGTCGACTCGAAACCACAGATAATTGGAATCCAGTCAATGTATTCGATGAGAAACAAATCTCTTGAACTAGCCCGCCTACTAAGAGACCATTGTGAATTACTTGTTGCGGGAGGCGCGCTTCCTACGACGCAACCTGAGATGTTTCTCGGGGACTTCGATGTTGCTGTTGTTGGAGAAGGAGAACTAACGATGCTTGAGCTCGTCAATCAGTTCGTAAATGGTGGTGATTTGTCTCAAGTAAAAGGTATAGCGTATAAAGATAAAGGCACTGGTCAAGTTAAGCGGACCTCTCCGCGGGGGTTGGTAGAGGACTTAGATAGGTTGCCTCCCCCTTCAAGAGATTTATTTGATAATTATTCTTACAAAAAGTATTACTTTAGAAGATTTGGCTACAAAACTTCAGCTATTATGACTTCCAGGGGTTGTCCCTTTGCATGTGATTTCTGTAGCAGACCGGTCTTTGGTGATGAATTTAGATCAAGATCAGCATCGAAGGTAGCTGATGAGATAGAAGAGGTAATTTCTTTGGGCTATAATAGAATATGGTTTGCTGATGATTGTTTTACCTTGAATCGCAAGCGGCTTATTGAAGTTTGTGATGAAATCATCAAACGCGGATTGAAAATTGACTGGGAATGCCTATCAAGGGTTGACACTTTGGATTCGGATATAGCTGACAAAATGAAACAAGCCGGATGCGTAAGGATGTTTTTTGGAATGGAATCCGGAAATGATTCAATCCTTAAAATCATGAATAAGCAGGTAACAACAAAGCAAGCATATATTGCCACCCAATTATGCAAGAAAAAAGGCATCAGAGCGGGGAGCATTCTTTATCCCGGGGTACCCTGGCGAAAACGACAAAACCATCCTAGATACCGTAAAGTTCGCGTCTTCGCTTCCATTAGATTATCTTTCTTTTACGCTACCTTATCCTATTCCGGGAACACCCTTATTTGAAAGACTAAGTGGCGAACTGTTGTCCGAGGAATGGGAAGAACCCAAGAATATTCAGATGATAAAGCATAAGTTGCTTTTCGATTCACAGGTAAGTGAGTTCAAGTTGAAGTTTGCAGTTATTAAGGGTATGATCCAGTTTTACAGTCGAAAATATATGGGTGAAAAAGGCTACGCGCTTATCGGCGGACCAATTGAAGCGGTAACGGACGCAGTCTATGGACTAATAACATAATTAATTTCTTTCCTGCTTCAATTTGGAATCAAAAGAGTTACGTATTTCCCGATAAAAACGCAAACAACCTGCTACAAAAATCTTATTTTTTAGCGTTCGCCCAGAAGGATTCAATCCCCCGAGACACGTGCGCTCTAACCTCTTAGAAGCAGTGCTTATCTCAAGAATATTGAATATTCCGCCGCCGGTTCCGTTGCCGCAGATTCCTGAAGCTGGAAAACAGCCAAGCTCTAAGCCTGAAGGAAGAGACTACAGCGCGTAGCTTAAACCGCATATAGGAAAAAAGCTGAAGTTTCATCTAACGATTCTTGTATTGTCACCTTTTGCTTGGCTTTGTCGAATGTGTGGTACCATTCTTATCAATTATTGACAGACCAAAAACATTTGAAGTCATCGAGAAAAAGTAACATCTCAACAAAAGATAATTGTTGCCGCGATTCTGCAAGAAATTCTGTAATATGAGTGCGATTACCCGTGGGGCGGCAAAATTTTCGTTTTATCGGTTCGCAACAAATCTCGTTTACTGTTCTTTCCTGCTTTCTTGAGAGAGATTATTTCGATGGCTTTTTGCGCTGGAAAAAAGAGGGAGCGCATCTTAGAAGTCCCTATTTTTCTCAGCATATCTTTCAGTTTTTTTAGCGCGCCGCCCACAAAAACAGTTTTTGCTAAGCTAATAATTTGTTGTTTGAACTTTTTTTTCGTTTGAATATTTCAATAGTTAATCTCCAAGCGAAAACTTGGAATACTACTGCGACTATGAACATAGCAATAAGTCTCCAACTTCGAATATACAGATCCGCATGTGCTAAAAGCGTTATTATTGATGGAGAAACAAGGAAAAAAAGCTGAAAAAAATTAGTTGAAAAAACCATAAAAATAAGGGTAGTTATCCATAGAAAGTGAAAGTTGCGGAAATTCAATTTTATAAACGGCAACGCTAAAAGCGCTAATGCAATTATCACAATCATGTATGGTTCAGACAACCAAGAAAAAGTAAGGAAAAAGATAAGCATCACACCAATTGCTTTCTGGGTTAAATCATTGAATGTTTGAGGCGGATCACGATAAACCAAGTAATAACCAAACAGCACCGCAGGTATCCAAATATAACCTAAAAAACCAAGACCTGATGGAAGCGTGACTTGATCTTTAAGGAGTTCAACTATGTTAAACGGCGTCATGCCACCAGCCCTCATGAAATAGATTGCCGCCTGATTACTTGAGAACGGCGCTGGCCCACCAAGCAGATAAAAGGGTAAAATCCACAAAAATACAATTATTACAACAGAAATTACAATGTACTGTAACATTTTAGGCCAATCTTTTTTTGGCAAAAAAAGAAGCGGCAAGCCAAGTAGTGGAAAGGAAATGGGTACTAAAACAGCGCTTAAAGAAAGCAGAACCGCGCTTTTTTTAACCATGTTTTTGCTTAAAAAGTAGAGTGATGCCACACATAAGAGTGCCGTAAGATTGTCGAATTGCCCCCAGGCAGCGGTTGTTAGCAGTATGAAAGGGTTGAACAGTAAGAAAAGCCATGCGAACTTAATTATTTTTTCTGATGCGCCTTGCTGCCGTAGTATGTTCTTAACGGTGTAGGCTAAGGCTATATTGGTGACGATAACTGGAATTTTTATTGCAAAGTTGTACAAAAAAATGTTATGTGTAATGTTGTAAGATAGCTTGTAAATCGCGCCTAAAAGTAGAGGCCACAGCGGCGGATCACCTATGCTGGGAAATGTTCCGCTTAGGGATGGAACACTGAAAACACCTGTGATCATATGAGGCAGATAAGGATTCAGCCCTGAACTGACCTCGTAGCCAGTGACCATAAACACTCTCTCATCCGTGTAATGCCCAAGAAAAATAGCTAAAGGCACCTGAAGACCAAGACTCAGCAATACAATAAGCTGTTCTCGGTGGAATCTCACTGAAGGTAAATGCATAATTTCAGCCTCTTAATAAAAAACAGAAGTAAAATAACTTCGTCCTTTTGAATTATGCATTTCTTCAAATTCTTCCTATAGATATTCGCGTCTTTTTCTCAAGGCTGCCGTAGCCAATCTTAACTCGACAGGGTAACGAAAATACCTGTGTCTCCACCTGTATTTGGCAATTTTGTTTAACAAGCCGTACCCTAGTCTGTAAGAAAGTCGGCGCTCACCAACTCGTGTGCGAGGATAAAACGCGTAAATCGAAACGGTTGAAACGTCCTGAAGCTTATCGACATATTGCTTAGAATGCCATGGCGGCCTGAAATGAAAAACCTCAGCTTTCCCCCACTCTTCAAAAGATTGAGGAAGTTTAAATTCTGGACCCAACGAATCCAAGATGGGGCTGGGAAAAGGCGTGAACAAAAAGATCCCGTAGTGTTGGGTCTTCGGGTTAACTTCACATCCTGTCCATTAAGTCACATGTCTTCATGAGATCATCTTCGGTTTCCGTGGGAAGCCCACTTAGCCAAGACACAAACGGTTCAATAGAAGGAGCCCACTTTCTCAGGTTTTCTACAGAACTAATCATTTGCTCCGTCGTGATATCCTTATTTATGAGTGAAAGCAACCGTTCAGATCCAGTTTCTCCTCCAAAATCAATCTCGGTACAACCTGATTTCGCCAGCAGCTCAATGAAACCCTGGTGGTATTCTGACATATAATCAAATCTGCAGTTCGCTCGCCAACTTACTTTGATTTTTCGATTTAATATTTCCTGACAAATGTCCATTACTCTTCTTTGATCAACGAAGAAATTATCGTCAATTGGATCAATAATTCTGATGTGCGGAAATTTTTCAAGAACATATTCTATTTCATCAACGACTCGACGGGCACTTTTTCCACGCCAAGTCTGCCTGTTATAAACGATATTATAACAAAATCCACACTTATGAGGACAACCCCTGCTCGTCTGAATATGAAACCGGCCCGACTTTAACGTAGGATATTTGTCCAAAGACAGCAACTCAAAAGGAAGCTCAATAGGAATCTCGTCCAAGTCCATTAGTTCACGGTTAGGTGTACTTCTGATTGTTCCAGCCGACTTGAAAGTAATCCCTTTGATCCCATCAAGTGGCTCGCCTGCCGAAAATTTGTCAGCCAACTCCAAAAGTGTTCGTTCTCCTTCGCCCCTCACTACAATGTCAACAAACTCGCTTGCCACAGTCTGTTCCGGCAAAAGAGTAGGATGCACCCCGCCCCACACAAGAGGAATCGAAGAATCTAAAATCCTAACCCTCCGCGCAAACTCTAGTCCATATCGTATTTGAGACCCATGAATCGTGCTTATGCCGACAAAAAGCGGCTTTCCAATTTCAAAATCGGTAAAACTTTCTAATCGCATGTCTAGAATTTTAACTGAATACCCGCCTTTAATCAGAAAACTCGCCAGATGCAACAAAGAAAGTGGAACCTGCGGGTTAGGAGAATTGTGCTTTCCTGGAAAGACTAATAACACTTCCAGTGTCTTGTCTTTTCTTAACAAAAGTCTCTCTTCAGTTCAGGCTTTTCTAAATGCAAAATCCAGTTGTGACTTCTTAAGCTTATGTGACTGCCGCATGACAGCAACAAAAACTGAAATACGTTAAGTTTCACTCGGATTAGAAAAGCACTTCAATATATTATATTTATTTTTTGAAAGATTACTTTTGGCCATATACGAACTCCAAACCAAAAAGCAACAAAACAATGATCTGAAAGGAACTTTTAGCCATTCGACACAGCAAAAAGTAGGAAAGGTTAAAATTTAATCCCCAAACCCAAACCCAAACGACGACGGAAACGACGAAAAAACCTGAAAAAAACGGCTAAACGATGAAAAAACTACGAAACGACGGTTTATTTTTATAATTATTGTTGTTTACACTATAATTTTTAATATTATTTACAATTTTATCTTAAATGTTGTGTAAAGTTGAATGTTAAAGATTAATTAAATTCAGTATTAACATTTTATAATTTAATTATTGTTTGACCTTCACAGAAGATAAAGCACCATAAACACTACAAGTAACACCAATCAACGAAAAAACAAGTCCAATTATAGCAACAATAGAATATTCAACTATTGTATTATAAATACCAATCCAATAAGCAGTTTTAGGATAAGGGTCACCAAGCAACTGTAAATCATGAAACCCAATCATCAACATAACCAAACCTAACACCGTAAGAACAATGCCAATAATAATGATTCCAATTTTCATTTTTTTACCATCTTAGGACATTTTTTTCAGCACTACATTACAATTATTAATAACGATAAAATCCAAATTAATATTTTATGAATATGAAATTAATATTAACTTAGATTCACTAATGATTACATTAAAAATTGGGAAAAGATTAAATTGTTGGAAGTCTCGGAATCCAACTTGGTTTTTCATGCCTAAGATACTTCGCTAAAAGTAACGCTTCTTCACTAATTAATGTCTCAAACTCTTGTCTTTTCCCGACTCTGATTCTTGGTATTTCCACATAAGAATTAAACAAACTATCTAATTCAACCATGAAACTTTTAGTTTCATCATCGTTAAGATATTCTCTTTTCCCAATTTTTCCACGTGACATTAACTCACTTTTTGTTATGAAATCCTTTTTGCTCAATTCCTTACAGAATCCGATAATAAAATCATCAATGATGTATCTGTAAATCTCCATGAAATCACATATTAAACTTGGCTTACCGAATTGTTCACTATGCAAAAAACCAAGATAAGGCTCTAATTTCGCATTAACAAGTGCTTTATGAACTTTCCAGTTAAGCATCTCATAACCTAAATTGAAAAGATTATTTATTCCATCATAAGCCTTGAAAGTTCTTCTACATTCAGGTCTTATCCTTTCAGGTATTAAATCAAACACTTGTTTAAAATAAAATTCTGCACAATGAGATTCATAAGTGGAAATAATAACTCTAACTTTAAGTAAATTGTCACTATCAATATTCTTAATCCTTGAAATCATGGCAATATCAAACGGTTTTAAACTGTATTTGCTCAATACCTTATTTTGACCTTCTATTTTACTTAAAACAATTATTTTTGCAATCTCTAAAGCTCTACCATCTTTTAACGCTTCATACTGTTGTATCCTTGTATCTACATGGTCATCATTATCTAAACTTCTAAGCATCGCAACAGGTCTCCCTTTTTGCGTAATAATCAAAACATCAATATCCCAAAAACCTAAAGATGCTAAAGCACCTGTAGAAACACAATTACCACTTTTTAGTACAACTTCACCAATTTCTTTTTCAAATAATGGATAACGTTTAACATTTCCAGTTCTATCTTTAACTATAAAACAGCCTTTTTCCATGCCTAAATAACTGCCTTGTTTATCAAGCGTTATTTTCAGAGTTTTAGAGCCTTTAACCATTTTTAAACCTTCATTTCAAACTATTAATAATTATTAATAATAATTAATTAATGTTAAGGTAAAAAATATAAACATTTCACTCATTATTAATAAGTTTTAGTGACTGTTAACATGACAAAAAAACTTATTTTAGATATTGATAATGAAACTTGGAAAGAGGTTTTAAAGTACAAAATTGATAACGATTTAAAGAACAATAATGAAACAGTAATTTTACTGATAAAAAAAGCATTATCTCTAAAATAAACTTGAATCTTCACAAAATAATTATTAGAAAAAAAGTGGAGGAAAGTAATTTAGATTTTACTCTAAAACTACTTTTTACCTATGTATTTGACTTTGATTATTAGTGCTAATATTCCCATGCCTATGAAACATAAAGGCAATAATCCCCAAATAGTTATTACCGTTGCGTTCCAACCGCATATACAAACTCTTTATGTAAAAGTTTTTTGTATCGGTAGCATAGAAAATAGCGAACCCTATGATTCTGCATAATTATCTAAAAATTTAGGTAACTATTCAGCAGCAAGCACTAATATGACAAAATCAACCAATCCCCTCACGGTCGATAAGACCATGATTTAGGTCGATGATATCTGTCATGTTTTTTGTGTAACCCTCCCTAAGTCAACTTAGGGCTTGATTAGATATAAAAGATTTGCTATATTTTTGGTGTTTGATTCAAAATAAACTTTTAAATTACTTTTTAGATAAATTTTTACTTGTTTTTTATCTTTAATATAATTATATTTATTCTTTTATAGGCTCAAGAATTAACGTAAATTTTTGTTTTCCATCTAAAACAGCTTTCAATTCTTCCAAATTAGCAAGATAACGTTCATGCTTAACCATTACAGTTACTTTTTTACTATCTTTAGTTAAACTCAAATATCCACAATCTTTCCAATTCATTGGCATTCAATCACCTCACTAACAGCTTTTACATTAGAATCAACAGATTTCTTAACAGAATCCTTAAGCGAATTCTTAACAATATTCAAAATAATTCTTCTTGTTTCAAGTAATTCTTTTATTTGGTTGTTTTGACTACCATAACGAAAAACAATTTTGGGCGAAGGTTTATCAATTTTAGGGCTAAACCTTAATGTTGAGCTTTCCTTAATACACTGCATTAAAACCCATTTTTGTAAATCTATACTACTGCTTTCAAGTGCAATCCAATTTATTATATGAACATTTTTAGTCCAGCTAACAGGTCTATCAAAAGCAACAAGATAATTCTTTTCAAAATATCTGTAACTAACTTTTCCTTTTTTCCCTTTTTCTTTAGCAATATGTTCTTTTCTACTTGATTCAAAAATAATAAATCCATTCAGATTAAACCAATTTAATGCTCGAAAAGCATAATATCTCACTTTATCAAGAGGCATCTTATCAAAATCAATTTGAACTATATTTTTACTCCAATTCCCAATAATTACAGATAAAATATCATCAGAAAAATCATTACCTAAAACACGTTTTGCAACTTGATATAATTCTTTTTCAGTGCCGAACGTTTGAATCCTTTTCTGTTTGCCATTAACAGAACCGTAAAAAGCAACTTGAACTTTTAGCTGTTTATTCTCGGTCGTTTATCCCACTCTTCTTTTGAAAGATATTTATCTGGATTAGAAAGTAACTTGCTTGCATCTATAGTTAAAAATTGAGATTTAGGTGAATAACCGCTTTTTGTTTTACCAAAATCAAATATTTTTTCTCTTATTACTTTATGTAAAGTTTTACCATCTATTGAAAATATATTAATTCTACTCGCATGACCGTTAACTAATCCGCTAAATGAAACTACTTTTTCTCTCGGATGATAATATCTTCTATATTTTTTAGGTGTATATTTACTAACATTGGCTTGTGCAGGTCTATTTCTAAATTCTCGTGTATAGTTAAGTATTATTTGTCTTCTTAATCCAATATGTTCGCTTCTAAGCTCTTTTTGAATCTGATTAGCACTATAACCTCTTGCATTAAGCTCTCTTATTCTATTAACTTGTTTAGATGAAACTCCAGATTTACGACTCAAAAAGTTTCACCTTCTAAATTTAACCTTTTTTTCTCTTCTTCCGTTAATGGAGCTTTACGCTCAGATTCATCTAATCTTAACTGTAACTTTTTTTCTCTATCTATTTTATTCTCATAATTCTTAATGATTTTATGAAGTTGTGATAAATAATAAGGAAAACTTTTAGATATTGTTATAATTTGAGTTTTATAATCAACAGTTATTAAACCTAAATTTTCAACATGACTTATTATTTCTGTTGTTTGGTTTTGGTGAGGAGCTTTAGGCATACCGCCCTCAGTGATAAACGCATTGTTAAAATCATTTATAGTTTTATTTTTACATGATTTAAGCATAAAATCCATAATTTTTAGGTTTTTAAGAAGTTTTTGTTTTGCCCAATATTCTTCTTGACTTTCAATCGGTTTTATACTTATATCTGTCATTTATACCGCTTAACCTTCTTTTTCCAGTTAAAATGAAATTCTCTTAAACTTGTTTTTTTATGTGAAGCTCTGGGTAAAAGTACACGTTCTTTCCAAAATTCTATTTTTACATCTAAAACGTTACCATGACAGTCAACATGTAGTTTAGACATTATTTTTCACCTTTAGAGCTTTCAGGGCTTTTTTTTATCTGATTAATCCAATTAGTTTTTAATTTTTCATTTTTCAACATACTTATTTTTTCAATTAATTCTGAATCTGATAATTTTTCATAATGATTTGACTTAATAAAATCAGTTAAATCTAAAGTAAAATCTTGCTCTTTTTCTATTTTCGGTTGTATTTGCGGTTTTTCTTCTTTAACTAAATTATCTGTAATTCCATTTTTTCTTTCGAATTTCAACATTTCTTTTGCAGTATTTAGATAATCTACTCTTGTATCTTGGCAGAAACACATAGCAAGTTCAGTTAATACATCATTTTCAGATTCTCCATCTTTTAATTTTTTCATTACGGCTCTTATATTTACATCTCTTATTGTTGAGCCTGACCTTTTCTTAAATTCACTCAAAATTTAAACCTCTTCTCTAATTTCTTTTTGACCTATATTTTGACTTGTATTTTTTTCTGTAATTGTAAAAGTATTTCCACAATTTCTACATCTAAAATTATTAAAATAAAATCTAAAATATGTTTGAGTTGAATTGAATTTTGGACATCTGTGATTTTTTACTTTTGTTTTTTGCATAGACATCAAACAAACAGTATGTTTGTATCAAATTTAAGTTCTTCGATTTAGTTTTTTATCAATTTTGAGTTAATAATCCAACCCATATAGCTTGAATGGATTAATAAATTTCTACCTCAAAAACGTTTCAAAATTTACAATATATTTAGGGCTAACTCAAACTTCAGAGCTAACTCCTAACTATTCTTTATTCAGCGAGCTAACTAACGAACGAGCGAGCTAACTAACGAACGAGCGAGCTAACTAACGAACGAGCGAGCTAACTAACGAACGAGCGAGCTAACTAACGAACGAGCGAGCTAACTAACGAACGAGCGAGCTAACTAACGAACGAGCGAGCGAGCGAATGCGTGGGAGAGAGGGATAAGGAGAGCTTGAGTTTGGGTTTGTGAGTAGGCGTAGGCGTGTGTGAGGAAGTTTGGGTTTGGGTTTGGGGGTTAAAATTTAATCCTAATTAATTAGTAGTGAGGGTCTTTTTAGGAATGTTCAGTTCCCAGACAGGCATATCACATTTCTGCAACATATATTCAAGCAATAACAAGAAAGACGTTTTGCTTGTTTTCCCAGGAAAGTTCAAAGCGCCTGACCCGCTGTTTCCTCTTTCGCTTTTGTATTTAGCCGCTTCACTGCAGGAAGAAGGTTTTACGGTTCGCGTTCTTGATATGAGAATTGAAGATTATCGCCACTTTGAAATTGGCAACCCCCTATTTGTGGGCATAAGCTGTATTACGGGTTTACAAATCAATTATGCCTTAGAATTTGCCCGTTATGTCAGAATACACGCTTCTTCGTCGCCCATTGTTTGGGGAGGAGTTCATCCGACATTGTTGCCTGAGCAAACAGCAAGCAATGACTATGTTGATATCGTTGTCCGAGGGGGAGGAGAATTGATAATCAAAGATATAGCAAACGCGCTTGCGTTAAATGAATCGTTAGATACTGTTGCTGGAATAACTTATAATTTAAACGGCTCAATCAAAAATAACCCAGATGGTAACATAAAAGATTTAGATGATCAACCAATAGCTTTGCCCTATGACCTGCTCCAAATGGATAAGTACCCATCGGTAAAATCAGGCCGGTTCCATATACAAACAAGCCGAGGATGCCCTCACAGATGTGGTTTCTGCTACAACATATATTTTAACAAGAACAAATGGAGAGCCAAAAGCTCCAAACGCGTGGTCGACGAAATTGAGTACATATTGAAAAAATTTCCCCACGTTAAAATAATAGATCCAATGGATGATAACTTTTTTGTTGACAAAAAACGTGTTGAAGAAATATGCCGAGAAATTTTAGGTCGCAAACTTGTAATTCAATGGCGCGCTAATTGCCGATTCGATTACCTATCTACTTATGATAAAGATTTTCTAGAGCTTTTAGAGAAAGCTGGATGTGTTGAGTTGAATTTTGGGGGTGAGTCAGGTTCAGAGCGTTTGCAACAGCTTATATGCAAAGACGTTACAGCAAATCAAATGTTGCAATCGGTTGCGAATCTCCGTCGCTGGGCACCTTCCATTGAGCCCTATGTCACATGGATGATTGGTCTCCCAGGCGAAACTGACGACGATTTGAATCAAACTTTTGATTTAATGGACAAGATGTGTGAAGTAAATCCTAAGACGCAGCATTTAGAAATATTTGTTTACACTCCATTTCCAAGTCCATTTATGAATTTTTTGCCAGCGAAGTATAAACCACCTCAATCGCTTGAAGAATGGGGCAGCATCAATGTCTTTCATTTCGATCCACCTTGGCATAGCAAAAAGCAAGTGGAAAAGTTGCATTCGATTTCAGCTGTTATACGTTATGGGTTTTACCCTCAATCAAGAATAAAAGAACGGGATGTCACTTACAAAATAGCTCATGACGTTATGAATCGTATTGCGAAGTACAGATGGAAACGCAGGTACTTCGGCTTCCCAATTGAACTAAAAATCGCTGATTCCTTATCTATGAAATTCAAGCTTTTTTCCTATATGCGGTTTAAGCTACGCGCTGTAGTCTCTTCCTTCAGGCTTAGAGCTTGGCTGTTTTCCAGCTTCAGGAATCTGCGGCAACGGAACCGGCGGCGGAATATTCAATATTCTTGAGATAAGCACTGCTTCAATGAATACGACGTTGGATACTGATTGAATAATTATTTGTGCCGGTGGCTTTTTTTGTTCATAGTCTTTGAGAGCTTTTTCAATTTCGTTTTTCTCGCCATTAACATAGGCGTTTCCTTTTATACTCATTTGAGCGATGGAAGGATTAAACGTGATTGACAGGACAAATGGGACCTCCAAAGATTCATCCTGTTTCTTTTCCATACCAACAACGTTAATGTTAGTGTTTATTTGAATTGGGGGGATTGGCTTTCTTATATCCCAAAAGCGTTCAGCAGTAATGCTGGTAATTATGACGTTAACTCTGAGCATTTCGGGTCATCAGAACTAAATCCGTGAAAGGGAGATTTAAAACTGTTTATTTCTGTTTGTAACGAGTAAAACCGCAGTGACCGCAAGTGAACCTGTCATGGTGGTCTGCCATGAAGTATCCTGCTCCACATCGCTCGCAGGTTGGACGTGCCCTACTAACCTTGGTGTCTTCAACCTTATACATTGCGTGGACTCCTTTTTCCTCTCGATGTTTCTTTTCATGTTTTGCTTTCTCAGCCTTTTGCGGCTTTGCTGCTGCTTCCGCCGATGGGGCTGGTTTGGCCTCTTCCTTAGGCGCTACTGCTGGTTTATCTTCTTTCTTCGGTGGTGGTGCTGCTTTCTTGGACATTAAGCTGTCGCCTCTTCCTTTGGCTTTTCTGGCGGACTGTTACGTTTCCTGATATATTCAGGTTCCACCAGTTTCGCCTGCTCGAATGTTTGATAAACGTTAGCATCTCCCTGAGTTATACTTGTTCCAGTTTTTGTATGCATTCTTTTAACAAAAACTACGTCGTCGCCAATTTTCATTTCAATAGCTATGGCTTTCTTCACTTCTAACCTCGGAGGGGTTTTTTCTTTTGGACCTTGAACAATAGTGAAAACTACTTCTTTCCGTTTCAGAAGCGGGTTATTCTTGGTTGATTCTATTTTGATTTGCATTAATATTCACTTAAGGCGTAAGTTCATACAGTTTTCTTCCTATTTAGCTTTTCGAAGGCTTTCATGGCTTTTAGGAACTCCTTGGCCTGAGCCTTTTTTTCCGGAGTCACTTTGACCACCACTAATCCCGAATATGGTTGCCCATAAACTACAAACGATTTTTCTGGAGCGTACAAAACAGCTATGAGTGTAAGTAAATCTTCCTCGCCGTTAACGACAATATGAGTGTGCTCGTTTTTTTCTATGGCTTCTTTGATTGCAGAAATTGCTTCTTTGGTGATTGTTCCCTGAGGGTTATTCACGTAAACTGTTTTTTCTGCTGAGATTTTTTCGGGCATATTTCGGTTTCTGAGAAATTTGGTATCGATAATTGTTAGTTGTGGGTGAATATTGTGTTCATGGAGGTTGCGAGAAACTACATCTCCGACAGAAATTGTTCTGGTCGGTTTTTCCCTGTTAACTAACTCTTTTATTTCACTCATTGTCTTATCAAATGAGCCCTGAATTAGGATGCCGAATGGTTCTTTGAATTTTTCTCTTAGTTCCGGCGTTATTGTGTAGACTATCGTCATCTTTTTCGACCTTGTGAACAACCGGTTTTAGGAACAAGTTACCGTTATGTGCCTAAAAAAACCGCTTAGCGCACTTTTAACGCGTATCTGCCTTTTTCTTTTATATTCATGGCTTTTGCAATGACTGAGTTCTCAGGGTCAAACATGACAACTAAGCCGCTGTAGTCTTCGCTAAAACTTGTGGATCTACATTTACCGCAAACGTTTTCTTTAGTTATAAAATGACAGTTAACACATGCTTTTTCACTCATTCTTGTTCACTCCCTTTTACTCAGCTTTTTTCTTTGCTTTCTGCCTGTTTCTTTGCAGGTGCTTCAGCTGTTTCCTTTAACCATTCAAGTTTACCTAAGAACGGTTGCCTAGCTGTGACGCCGATTTTTCCTGAGCTTCCGGCTCTGCCAAGCGAAACCGCTGTTATTCTAACACGTACTTGGTCGCCTGTTGTTAGTTTTCTTTTGGATTCTTTTCCCAGTAGTACTCCTTGTTTTTCGTCATAAGAGATGTAGTCGTCCATAAGTTGTGAGACATGAAGTAATGCGTCTACTGGTCCGATGCGTACGAAGGCGCCGAAATCTGCTATTTCAACGACGTCTCCTTCTACAACTTCTTGAATTATCGGGTAGAACGTTAACAGAGAAAATGATACCTTGTGATAGGTTGCTCCGTCGCCTGGAATTATCTTGCCTATGGGGCTTACTTCTATAGTTGTGACCGCGATGACGTACCCTAATTCCTCATCCACAACTCCCTCATATTTCTGTTTGACTTGTTCACGACCCACTTTTTCTAAAGGGTTGCCGAAGGTTTCGGGTGGAATACGGATAGTATCCTGTAGTGTTATGAGCTTAAACATAGTTATATCAACCCGTCAATCTCTAGACGCGATTTTTGTCTCACATAAATCACTGGCACACTTATATCTCTTAGCTTCCTCCGTAGCTGCCTGTCATTGGTGAACACGGGCGAATTCCACGCTTTAGCAACCTTAACTATAACATCGTCAGTCGACAGCTTTTCATTTTCATCAACTGGAACGTACTTGCATTTTTCAGCAAACTTCAATGCGTAAACAGCTTCCCTGCGAATTTTAGGCGAATTCTTAGTTGCCAACAGTTCAAGTTCACCTTTAACTGGCGATAGCAAAACAAAATCAACATTCCGATTTAGCAGACGCTCAACTTCAACAAAAATATCGAGTTTAAACTCAAGCGGAACAAATAATGCGTTTGAATCTAAAATAACTTTTAACGCTCCATTTCTCTTCGGTGAAGCTGACACTTGGCATGGCTCCTGTTTCCCAAAAAAGTTAATTTTTTGCATGCTTAAAACATTTCGTTCTTAAGTTTCGTTTGTGTTGCTATGCATTATTGTCTTAAAATTACTATCAGTTTAAATACCTTGAGCAAATGAATTGAGCAATAATCAGGTGAATGTTTGCTCCGCGAGAAATCGTGTGGCGCTGTAATATTCATAAAAAAGAGTGATGCCACAAAATATCTTCTTCTGAACTATACAGCAGGGCATTGGGATTTTGTCAAGGGCAATGTTGAACCTGATGAAAGCGAAAAAGAAACCGTTGTCCGTGAACTAAAAGAGGAAACTAGCATAACTGAGGCCCAATTCGTCGATGGTTTCAGAGAAGCAATCGCTTACTTTTACAGGCGGCAAGGTTTAACGGTCCATAAAGAAGTTGTATTCTTCTTAATGGAAGCATACAGTGATAAAGTGGTGTTGTCTTTCGAGCACGTAGGCTATGTTTGGTTGGATTACCAGCATACCATGGAAAAACTAACTTTTAAAAATGCTAAGGACGTTCTACAAAAATCGCGCGATTTCCTTAAGAAAAACGGCATAATAAAATTGACTGAGTAAACTTGGTTGTTACTTTTGGATAAGCCCGTATCCGATAAGTCTCCAGCGGGCAGTGATTTTTCTGCTGATAGCAACTCTGGAATCTGGCAATGCACAAATCGGCCTAGTCAACTTTACTTTAATCACGTTTTGTTTTATTGCAACTATTTTTCCAACGTTTACAGCAGCGCCTATATGAAGCAGCAGTGTTTCATCGGGGTTAAATTTTTCAACCTTCAAAAGTTCTTTTGTTCCCACTGCACGTTCCAAAACGTGTGTTTCTAAAGTAAGCTCCGTCAATGTTGGCGGAAGCATTCCTGCTTTTCCAGCAATGCTGCCTGTTAAGCCGTCTGCCTTTGAATAGGATGGGTCAAGTAATGTTCCTACTCCAACAAGGCCCCCGCACGTGGCCTCTTTCACACTTTGCTCACCAGCGTTCAAACTAACTATTTCGCTGATTAATGGGTCGTAAAGGGTTTTGCCTTCTCTTTCAACACTGATGCCTGGGCGAATTTCTATTTCTTCTCCAACGGCAAATTTTCCTTGAGCTATTGTTCCGCCGACGATGCCGCCTTCTAGCTCTTCGATGGTGGTTCCTGGTTTGTTAACGTCAAAAGACCGAATAATGTACATGAGCGGCGGCTTAGTTTCATCCCGTTTGGGCGTAGGAATAAATGTTTCAATAGCGTTAAGGAGCACATCAATGTTTATGCCCCGTTGGGCTGAGATTGGAATAATCGGCGCCTTTTCCGCTACTGTGCCTTTAATGAAGTTTTTGATTTCTTTGTAGCTTTCTAGCGCTCTTTTCTCATCTACGATGTCAATTTTGTTCTGTACAATAATTAGATTTTTTATGCCACTTACTTCAGCGGCTGCGAGGTGCTCTCGTGTCTGCGGTTGAGGACATGGCTCATCTGCTGCAATAACCAAAATCGCGCCATCCATTATGGCCGCGCCTGAAAGCATAGTGGCCATTAACGCTTCGTGCCCTGGTGCGTCAACAAAACTTATAGCTCGAACAAATTTTGCTTCAGAATTACAGCCTTCACAATAGGGCTTAATTGTGTAGTTTTTGGGCGGCTCACATTTCGGGCACTTGTAAATAGGCATATCCGCGTAGCCCAGTTTTATGGTGATGCCTCTTTTTAGTTCTTCACTGTGCCTTGACGCCCAAACGCCCGTTAACGCTTGTACCAACGTTGTTTTCCCATGGTCTACATGCCCTATGGTGCCGATGTTGACTTCTGGCTGCTTAGGCAAGGCTTTACTCGTGTCACTCATCTGATTCTCTCTTTAAATAAATTTGATGAATTATGAAAGAACTAGGGAAGTTTATAAGGTTTAAGCATGAGCTCAGTCAAAGTTGTGCTCACGTTGCAACTGGCTGCGCTTTAACTTCAGCGGCTTTTGCGGCTGGTTTTTCAACAATTTTCATGTTAATCTGAACAATTTCGTCTGTTATTGTGCTTCCGCGAACTGTTTTACGCCTTCTCTCTCCATGCTTCTTTGGGCTAAAACCTGCTCCACCGCTAAGCACCACAGCTCGGCGGACACCACCATGAACATTTCCCCTCATAGGAACGCCATCTTTGTCTGAACCGCCCCTTATTTGCACTTTATGCGCCGGCAAATCAACTACTGTTCCGTCCATTGTTTCTCCAATTCTTCTACCGATGAACGGTGCTGCACGTGCTTCTTCAAGCTCAACAACCTTTGAAGTTCCAGCTTCGGGATCAGATACTATTACCTTAAATTTCGCCATTTGGCTGATATACTCTCCAGCGGAGTAAGAAGTTGGCTGCTCTCTCTATTAAGGATTTATGAAAAATTTTTGCCCTATGCCTGATTTTCAAAACAACTTAGTATTGTTCAGGGGCTCTGGCTCTAATTTTTGTTTGTAATCGTTGGGGCAGAACATCAATGGTTGTGTTGCCGTTTTATGGGGCTGTAATGGGTTGTTTTTTGATTTTAAGCTTGAATCGGTGGCAGGTTGTGTGCATATTTGTTCGGATTTGTGTGGATTTGTGTGGAATTGTATGGATTGTTGAAGAGCCGCTCTGAGTAGGTTGCGGCAAATTTTGAACAAGCCGTTCTAAGTTGCTTTTCTGGTTTAGGCTTTGAAACGTTTGCAGGTTGAGTGTTTTCGCGTTGTTCTGCGTTGTTTTGCGTGTTTCTGGGTGTTTCTGGGTGTTTTCTGCGTTTTATTGCGTTGGTTTGCGTTTCTTTAGGCTTAAGTTTAGGTTAGTTGATGGTTCTGAAGGTCAGCCTTTTAACGGTTGCTTCAATTAGAAACCGGCGTTTACAAACTTTAAATGGCAAAAGTTCACGTCCAAGGCAGCTAGAACCTTAAGGTACCACCAAAATATTTAGAGACAGCGCGTTGTTCAGGCAAAAGGTTTAAAGCATCTTTGAAGCCGTTCTTTGGCTATGTGGCGGTTAGGGTTTTTCTTCCATGATATGGCTTTCGGATTGCTAACGGTCTTCATACCGCTATACTTGGTATTGCATTTTAGCGCCAGTAGCCTAGCTATTTTGGGAGGTCCGCTTCTCGCCCTCGGAGTTATGACTTCTGTAGCGATCTTCTGTTCGATCCCCGCCTCTTTTCTGTGGGGGTACCTATGCGACGCTACCCGGCACTACAAAATCTTCATTCTCCTTGCTTTCGCATCAATAGCTGCAATTCTTTTCCTCATGGCGCTTCCATTTGCCCAGAACCTACTTGTTTTTGTTGCTTTGTATATTGTCATGCAGGTGCTTCATGTAGCTCATGAATCGCCGAAGAACGTGCTTGTCACCGAGCATTACAGCCGCAACGACTGGGAGAGAGCCTTCGGGTTCTACGAGGGGCTAACAGAAATCGGAACGATTATAGGTTTTGCTATAGGAATATTCATGTTTGCTTTTGTCTCAACAATCAGTTTCTCTATCTTGTCAACGTATACGTTTTACATTTGCAGCGGTATAAGCGTGGTTGCATTCGCGCTAGCTTTAGCGTTGATTGCTGACCCATTGTTGATTTTTGAGAGACGCTTGGTAAGCATCGAGAAAAAACTGGAGTATACACATCGTGGCGTCGAAGCCTCATCTAGGCTAATGGATGGTCTGCCGTGGAAAGGTCGTCTTAAGCAGGACAGCTTCGCAGGCTTCGCATTAGCCATCGTTCTGTTTGCTCTTGCAACAAGCCTCTTCTTTACTCCTTTACCCATCTTTCTAAACGAAGGTCTACATTTGCCTATGAGCATAGTTTACTTTGCATACATCTTAAACTCTGCAGGTGCAACAACGGGCTATTTCCTGATTCGTGGACGAGCACAATCGATGAATATAAGAAAGCAGATGCCTCGCTTTGTGCTCCTGCGTAGCTTACTAGTTTTTATGATTGTTGCGGTAATTTGGTTTGCTTTTTCACCCGCTATCTTAACCGGCATTTTGCTTATCTTTCTCGGATTTACCTACGCCATGTACTACATTATGATGCTTTCTCTTTCAATGGAGGTTATACCCGCGGGAAAAGCCGGCTTCTTCGATGGGCTTGTCGGTTTAGGGGCAGCGATAGGCGCTTTTCTTGGTCCCTTCCTCGCTTTTCACTTGAATTACGTGCCGATGTTCGTTGTTACGGCAGTTATTTTCTTAGTCGCCTTCACAACTCTAAAACTGTTCCGCTAAACAACAAGTTACATACCATTTTTGTGGCTGGAATTTGGCACAAAAAGTAGGTAGGTCTATAGGTAGGGGGTGATGGTTGAGGGTTTGTTTTGGGTTGCTTTTTTGTTTTAGGGTTTGACAAGGTATTTGTTTAGATTTTAGTTTAAATTGTTTCAGAAATCCTTTGAAAAATCATCGCTTTTTAGAAACATAATAAGGATTGTTAATTCAAAAAATCTTTAAGCTGAAATAACAACTGCTTGCGCTATGAAATTTGTCGATGAAGATGACGGGGAGTTTTGCCTCAAATGCCAAAGTCGAAAAGAACGTATCTTTGAAAACGGGCTGGTAGTTTGTCGAAACTGCAGGCATTTAAAAGCTGTTAAATTACCGATACCCCTTTAACTTTAAAACAACGGAAACAATAAACCGTACATTTAATTTTACAGTGCAAACGATTAAACCTGTTAAAATTTTAGCTGGAACAGCTTTATCTGCTCTATTAACTTGTTACAAACCTCTAGTTTCCAGAGGCTAACTCGGAGTTTCCAGAAGAAAACGGGTTAAGAAGCCTAGAACCAAAAAAGAATCACCAAATCTTGTCACGACAAACATCTAACTAGTAATCGTAAATCCAAACACGTAAACAGTAAAAGAAAATCCAAAATGGGTTAGGATAAAGGAGCTTGGTTAACTGCTCAACCTGTGAATCCGGCTTTAACTTCATTTTGGGTAATGGACGGCTTCCTTAGAAAGAAAATAAGTTACAGTACAAGAAACGGTTTTGAATGAAGAAAGAAAAAATCTTAGAATCCTCTCAACATCTACGCATGAATGGAAAAAGACTCTTGTCCACTCAAGATTGATTACAAAGGTGGGTTCTATTCGTGGAGCTGAAGGGTCGAAAGAATTCCCACCCTTTAGAGAAATTGAGGAGGCTGAGGAGGCAGAAGAAGTCAGATGCGTGAAATGTAAAAAAACTGGGAGACCCAAGTGTTATTAAGTTAAGTTCGCAATCTAAAATACTCACGCGTTTTCGAAAATAGGATTTTTGGGAAACAAGGTTACAAATTGTTTGATTTCAGAACACATGTACTGCAACCAATTTAAACCAAAATTTTAACGAAAAGCTTGTTAATTTAGGGTTTGAAGCGCAGTTATACTGTGTTTGCTTAAAGGGCGAAAATGAGGGTAAAACCATTGGATTCTCCTAATTGGCACATCTATATTAGCCAAATAGGCAAGCATACAAGCGTTAAGGCAACTGGCGTGTTTGGCTATTCCAAATACAGCAAAATCGCTTTTGCCAATGTCGGGTAGCAGAGAAAAATTAAAGAAGAAAAAAGAAAGAGTTGGTTGAGCTTTGTGATCGGGTTTATTCTGTGTGGACTCTGTAGAGGTCGATGTCTTCGCGCATGGCTGGAGTCAGTTCAAGGAAGTCTCTGACTGAGCGTACAATGTCTTTGCTCTGTGTGACGTATCTGCCGACTATGAGGATGTCTGCGCCCTGCTCAAGTGCTTCTTTGGCTGTTTCTGGAACAATGCCGCCTGCAACTGCAATGAGGAGTTTCTTGTTGGGGAAAGCTTGGCGTAGCATCTTTATGCGTTCAAGTCCGCAGGTTCTGCCGCTTTCCTGATCAATACCTCTGTGTAGAATGACGATGTCTGGCAGGACTTTAAGTGATTTTAGCTTTGCGAGGACGTCTTCTACATTTAGCATGTCGATGACCGAGTAGATTCCCATACGCCTGGATTCAGAAACAGTTGCATCAAGAGTTTCTGCGGGTCCTAAGCCTGCTGCGACAACTGCGTCTGCTGTGTCTTCGTATGCAATGTCTACTTCAACTTTGCCTACATCAAGCGTTTTTAGGTCAGCTATTATAAACTTGTCTTTGGCTGTTTGTCTTAGATCGCCGATTACGCGTGTTCCGTAGCGTTTAATGAGGGGTGTGCCAGCTTCGATGATGATTCTGTCGCTTCCAGGCAGTTGTTCAAGAACTTTTTTTGCCGCTTCAAGTGAGGGTGCGTCAAGCGCAATTTGCAGGTATGGTGGTCTCCATAGGCGTGGCACTTTGAATCCCATGATTGGATGCTTTGATCGGTCTTTCTCGTAGATCATCTTTTCCAACGTTGGATAGCTCTTTAATGCTCGCTGCAACGCCATTTTGGTTGCGCCGTAGTTGTACTGGTATATTTTGCGGAAATCGGTTGCTTGTGGGTGGATGAAGACACTGCATATGATGACCCAGTCGTCGAGTTTGTCTGCGGGTATGATTCCTTCTTCTGTGGAGTCCGCGATGGCTTTGGCAACCGCGGCTTGTGCAGGACCAAAAATTTTCCCTGTATCCTCCATGTTCTTAACAGTTACTTTAGGAACTATCAGCGTGTGGGGTTTCGGCGGTAAGTTCGGTCTTATGACTGCCAGTAGCGGCGTGTGACCGGCTGATAAACTTGTCATGCCATTAGCGAAGGCTTGGCCAACAGGTCCATCCTTGTCGCCTATCATCAGGTCGATGTGTGCGACTTCGTTTCCTTCTCCTACTAGAGATTCGCCGATTAGATAGGTGCTTCCTGATTTTTCAGCTGGAGCGTCTACAGTGGTTGTCGGCGTACGGTCAACGATTTCTTTAAAATCGACATTAAACTCCTTTAACCACGAATATAATGTATCCCTATGGATCTCTAATTCTTTTGCCGTTCCGACGATTGTCGGTTTTGTCGGCTTACCTTTTGTGCCAACTTCTTTTTTTGCTGCTTCGGTTAATGTTTTTATGAATTCTTCTCGAGTTTCTGGCTTTTTAACATCTGCTCCCGACATTTTTTAGCCTCAGCGCTTTCTGTAGATTTATCTTGTATATAAGAATGTCGGAAGTTTAGAAAAAATGTTGGTGAGTGTTCGTCTGCTTTTAGCGGTTGGTTGCCGCTTAATGTTTTTTCTTTGGGGAGCAGCAAGAACTTGCTTGGGGAAAAAAATCCAGCGGTAAATCTATATACCTTGAAGTTTTATTCAATGCAACCTATGAGGCAACTCGATGTCTTGGACTGACTGGGCATGCTTAGGAATATTCATACTTGGATTTTTGCTGTTCCTCGTCGGCGCCAACATTTATAACGCAATTATCGGTTACACTGGCGTCTACCTTTTCATCGGGGCAATCGTAGCCTACATTATCATTTACATATACAAGGAATTGAGTAAGAAGCCATCCGCTTAAAATTCGTAGATGTTACTGTATTTTTCATTCAAGTATTGCAGGTACAACTCAGAATTCAGGGTTCCTCCAGTCGCTTTCTTAATCAGTTCTTCTGGGTCGTTGAGGTCTCCTTGGCTGTGAATGTTTCTCTTTAGCCAACCGTTAATGTGTTTTAATTTTCCCAATGCAAGTTGATTGCGCCAATCCGGCAGGTCTTTGGCGATGGCTGCGGTTATTTGTCCACTGTAAATGTTGCCAAGCGCGTAGCTTGGGAAATAACCGTATAAACCACTTGCCCAATGCGTATCCTGCATTACTCCTTCAGAGTCATCTTCAACTTTTACACCCAAATAATCAGCATACTTCTGGTTCCACGCCTCGGGAAGCTCGTTGACCGCAATTTTATCGGCAAACAGGTCTCTTTCAATTTCAAAACGAATAATCACATGCAAGTTGTATGTTACCTCGTCGGCTTCAATGCGAATTTTTGAAAGCGCGACTCTGTTGATTGCTCTGATAAACTTGTCTAATTCAACGTTTGCGAGGCTGGGCGCTGCTTTTTTAAGTTTAGGCATAAAGCTTGTCCAGAACTCTTTCGAGCGGCCAATTACGTTTTCATAAAAGCGTGATTGCGATTCATGGATTCCATATGAGCATGTGGAGCCTATTGGTTGATATTTCCATTTTGGGTTGAGGTTCTGCTCGTAGAGTGCATGTCCACTCTCATGTAATACGGAGAAGATTGAGCTGGCGTAATTGTTTGGGTAATAATGGGTGGTTATGCGTACATCATCGTAGTAGCCTGTGGTAAATGGGTGTTCTGTCTCATCAATTCTCCCATGTGCCGCAGGAGAGGCAGTGTCGTAACCTAATGTTTTTGTTAAGAGTTGTGCAATTTGGCGTTGGTTCTCTGCTGGAACTGGGTGATAAAGTGTTGCTGTATCTGGCTTGTTTGAGCTGGCTTGGATCCTGCTTATTAGCTGTTTTAAGCCCTGCTGAAACTGATTAAATGTTGCTGTAATCTTTTCCGTAGTCATTTTAGGCTCAAAATTATCAATCAACGCTTCATATGGCGTTTTTGTTTCCTTAACATCCATGAGGATTTCTGCCGCTTGCTTGCTTAAATCTAAAAGTTTTTGTAGGTCCGCTTTGAAGAGGCTGAAGTTTTTTTGGGCTTTAGCTTTTTTCCAAACGTTTACTGTTATTGCTTCTTGCTTGGCAAGCTCAGCCACGAGTTCTTCTGGCAAAGCAGTTTGTTCTCGGTAGCTTTTGTTGATTAAGTAAATATTTCGTTTTTCAGCTTGGCTAAGAGCCTCGTACTTGGAGCTTGTTTGTATGTTGTTGATTAGTTTTCCTATTTGCGGGTCTGTGCTCAGTTTGTGATGAATACGACTAAGCAATGATAGCTGCAGGCTTCGCTGCTCCACCGCGTTTGGAGGCATGTACGTTTCCATGTCCCAGTGAATTAAACCTTCAGCAGTTACTAGGACGGTTGCGTCTTTAGTTTTCGACAACAATTCCTTGTAGGCTAACATGATATTAGTTGTCAAATAAGGTCTCCTCAATATCTGATAACGAATGCTTTTATTTACTGTTGCTTTCAAGAATAAAGATTGCTGCTTCTTGATTGTGGGTCTTTTTTGAGGTTTTGTTTTTGAGTTTCTAAGCGATAGCTTGATTGAAAAAGCTTTTATCTATCTACATTGTGCCATCTAGTGAGGTTACTCTAATGAGTAGTAGTAGCTTGGAATCTAGTAAGACTATGTCTGGAATTGGTTCAATACTGCTTATTTTTCCAATAATAAGCATCGTCGGCATCATTCTTATTTTGTTTGGCATGAAGGGGCTGTCAGATTACTACAAAGAGCCAAGTATTTACCAAAATGCCTTGTGGGGTGTAATTTTTGGCATCATCGCTTTAATTGCAATTGCCGTTGCGGTACCCTTATTCTTCGTATTTGGAGCATTTAGCGTCTTCACCTTGGGATTAAGTTTGCTAGGGTTGTTTGGGCTAGCCGTGGTTGTTTTCGTGTTTTACTTGATAGCAGCAATGTACTTCAGACGGGCATTTAACGCGCTTGCGCAGAAATCCGGCGAGCACATGTTTGAAACCGCAGGTTTGCTATTATTTATCGGAGCGATTCTGACAATCGTTTTCTTCATAGGTCTGCTTCTGATTTTGGTAGCTTGGATACTTGCGACAATTGCATTCTTCTCAATAAAAGTACCTGCACAACCATATGCCGCCCCACCTTCTCCAATGACCCCCGTTTCATCTGCAGCACCGCAAACCGCAACTCCAATGACAACACAAGCAACAAGATACTGCCCCAACTGCGGCGCCCCCGTAGCGCCAAACACGGCTTTTTGTCCACACTGCGGAAAACAATTGCCACAATAAAATCCTGTCTTCTTTTTTTATTTTTGCTTCTTCACTTTTCAGGCAAAAACCAAAGCCAACTATACAGGCACCTTCTTTATGAACATGAATCGCGGGAAGGAAAAGACTAGACCCTATGAAAAGCGCATGGGAAACAGAATAGACTCTTCATGGTACATTTGAATCGATTGCGTGCAAATTGTTGTGTTATACCATCAAAAAATCGTTTGATCAAATTTCTTTGCAGAAGAATATTTGGTGCTCCGGCCGGGATTTGGACCCGGGTCGCCGACTCGAAAGGCCAGTATACTTGACCGGACTATACTACCGGAGCAGTGACTATACGAGTTTCAAGAAGAACCTCAACCGCATAAAAAAACCTTGCTCCAACAGTGCCAGCAAGAAGCGTACATAATACGCAAAAAACAAATTCCAAAATCTAAGGATTCCGCCAACATTGCAAACACCCTAATCTCAATGCAAAGCAGACACCTTGACGAACACACAATAAAACTAATAGACTACCGAATATGCGAACTTGGCGCAAATGCAATCTTTCTGAACCAAAAACAATAGAAAACTACATAGATACAAAAAATTATTAGAGATGATACAAGCCAACATGTTTCCTATTTAATCGATGTTAAGAAAAAAGTGAGGAAGGTTTACTTTCTTTTTCTGTACGCGTATGCTCCGGCTGCTGCCAAAACTGCTATTAAAGCCGCGACCACGGCGACTGCGCTTGCAGATGAATACTCATTTATTTTTGTTGGTGTTGGTGCTGGTGAAGTCGTAGTGCTGATTGGAGTGAACACTGCCTCATAACTGTACGTGTTTCCGTAACCGTGATTCACGTTATACGGGTTATTTGTTGGAGTATCTGTGAAAGCGTATGCGCCGTGAGTTAGTGGGCTGCCAGCGATAATCCAGTTTGAAAATGTCCATCCGGTGTCTGCAATTGCCGTTATGTCAAAGTTGGAGGCATCAGCCAATAAATATGTTCCTGGTGCAGGGCTCGTGGTTCCTCCGTTGTCAGCATAGATTACGACGACGGCGTTAGTTGAAGCTGTACTTGGAGTGGCCGGATATAAATAATACGGTGTGCCCGCGGGTGTTACAGATGCTGCAAATTCGGCCTGAACAGTGTAGTTGACACCTTCGGCAACAGTGATTATAAGTGGATTATCAGTATAAAAGTTGGTTGCATTAGTAGTGTCGACAACAACCCACTGCACTAAACTTCCCGTTGCTGTAAAGTTAACATCTGTGCCAGCAGCATAACTGTATGTTCCTGCGGCAGGAACTGTTGATCCAGCTCCTGCTGATGGTAAGACTACGACAGTGGATGTTCCTTGTGCTTTCACGACGGTTGTAATAACTGGACTTATGGCTACAACTAGAAGCGCTGATGTTAGCAGAATAAAAGCAAAAACTTTCAGATTCTTAGTTAACTCTCTATTCATAAAATCACCAAAATTTTCTCTATATGCATTATTTATATAACAAAATATAAACTTTGCTAAGCCGTCAAGCAAGCCATGTTAACTACTGAATACTTGACCGGACTATACTACCGGAGCTTTGCTTAAAAGCATCAAGCAGAATGCGATTTCACTAGAATAAACCTTACCCTTCAGGAATCGGGCTTTAGGTAGCTTGCGCTTTATTGTTTTGGTTTCTCGGCTTAAACAAAAATCCAGTTATTTGCTCAACAAGCTTGCCCTGGTTCTTAGCTGTTTTCTCGAGTTCTTCTATTCTTTTTTCTAGGTCGTTTGAGATGATTTTGCCTTCAATTCTGTTTGCTGAACGGAACATCAGCAGCATTCTGAAAACGTCTGCAATCGCTTTTTCCTGCTCTTCAACGGATGCAGGTTTTATTCCGGCAATGATGGATAGCTGGTCCACGTAGTGCTCTTTGATTTTTAATTCCGCGTTAACGGAGGGATCAGTTGGAAACGCGATGCTCAACGGCGTCTTCTTCGCTAATTCTGCTGCGGTTGGAAAGCGGATTATGATGTCGCCTCTAATCCATGAAGAAACGAATTCGACAACGAATTTTCGAATCTCTTTTTGACTAAAAAGTAGGGGCGGCTCTGTTTTTGGTTCAGGTTTCTTTTTAATTCTCACGCTTATAACTTTCTTGTCCTCAGAATTGTTCTCCATTTCAGTTCCCTTCCCAGCCTTCGAGTTCTCACTTTTCTTCTTAAGCACGGACTAGTATTTAAGAAAAATTGTTCAAGGGATTTCGCGCTTTGTTTTTGCAACGTTTTTTGTGGCTGGATTTTGGTACAAATGGTAGGGTCGCCTGCAGGTCGGTAGATAAATGCGTGTGCACAAGACTACCCCCATAGTCTACTAGATGATCCTATTAGACGCCGAACATGATTCAACATACTTCAACGTAGACGAAACGTCCCGCACTTTCAACATGAAACTGGCTTTTTGCATGTAGAATTCGTTGCTTTTGCTTGATTTAACTTTGAAAAAACTATAAGTAATTATTATGCGGGCATGTTTTAAAATGAGATTTTTGCTGCAGATGGGATTTTTCCCAAGATTTTCGCCGTGGCTTTTTCTACCTTCTCACGTTCTGCTGCGTCGGTGTATACTCGCAGTATGTTCATGAAGCCTTTGAGCGTTTCGAAAATCTTTGAAATATCGCTTAGCCGCTGCGGCGTTTTGTCACCCGCTTGGCCTCTTGTGAAAACCGGAATTTCCATAGATTCCATAAGTACCGCGTGATGGTAAGGTACGGAAGGCACCGTAGGCACGTCAATTATCACTGATTCAATGCCGACGCCTGCTTCTTTGGCGATTTCACTTTGCATTTGGCGCCTGTATGATTCGCGCCCGAAAATGTTGGAAATCATCGTGTCCTTCTCGTAGAAGGTCCGTTCATAAGCGCATTTTAGCATTCTTCGCCTCTCAAGATCTCCGATTATCCCTTTGGAAGCCTCACATTTTTTCAATGCAGCCCAAACCGTATAGTCATCAAGCGCCAAATATTCTTCAGGTGTCTTAAACGCTGTCAACCCCAACTCATCGTTTGCTTTTTCCATTGCGGTCGCCAGCATAATCTGCGCTGCTCTGCCCACGCGGTGAAAATAAATGCTCTTAAACGATTCAATCCTGGCAATCATGAACACTTCCAAAGCTGATAAGGCTCCCAATTCCACGGCTAGATTTTCGCCTAAAACATCAAGCGCGTGTATGATACGGAAAACGTCGATGAAACCATACTCGGCGCCCGTATGATAGGTGTCTCTGACGATGAAGTCCTGTTTGTCAACGTCCACGGCGCTGCTTATTATCTGGTCAAGAAACGCTTTGCCAGGCTTATGCAGTTTCCCAACGGCAAGTCCAGCTACCTCTTTAGGTTTGAACCCCATCTTTGATAGTTTATCGCCAACTTCACTCTTCTCAATAATCCAAGAAGTGATGTCTTCATGCGTTTTCTCCAATTCCTTAATCAGTAACTGCTCAAAAACATGCGAGAAAGGGCCATGCCCGCAGTCATGAAGCAACGCTGAAATCCTGCAAACATCAACTTCTTCACTGCTTACGACGCCTGAAATGTACGGGTTTTCCAAAACTGCACCCGCCAAATACATGACGCCAACACAGTGTTCAAAACGTGTATGGTTGGCTCCCGGATAAACGTACTCTGATCCCGCCAGCTGCCGTAGCCGCCTGAGCCGCTGCATCGGATACGAATCAACCATGTTTTTTTCTGCTTCAGTAATGTACACGTAGCCATGCACAGGATCCTTTATTTCTCCCCAGTAAGCCTTAGGCACAAGCAAGCCTCACAGTTTGTAAGTTATATTTATGTATCTCCCTATAATGTCTAACGCTAACCAGCCTATAGGGCATCTTCCTTTTCTTACTTTGCTCCTGTTTAAATGGGGTATTACTGTTTTTGATATATCGCTGGTCATTTTTGGAGTTCTTCTAAAAGATTTTTTATTAGGTCATTTTGGTATGCTTGCATTTTTAATTTTGGGTTTTTTGTTATGAATTGTTTTAGCCATTGTTCAGTTATTAATATCATGGCACTTGAGATTTTGTTATAGTCTGGTTGGTTGTTATCCCAACCTTTTTCAATTATCATTTCTTTAAGTGTTGTCGTGTTAATCTTCTCCTGTTCTTAGAGGTTCGTTGTTGTTTATTGGTTCGATTTTTTTAAAAATTAGTATGTCTATGTTTTTGATGTGCCAATTATCAGGGTTTATTAGGGCGGTTTTGAAGCATGGGTTAAGTTATTTTGTTGTTCTACGACTCGCTGGTTTCATGAGGATAGTTGGTTGATTCTTGAAGCATTTTGATTGGATTACAGAAAATTTTAAAAAACAATCTAATGAACATTAATTTGATGTATATTGAGCGCTGCAAATATAACAGCCAGCGATTTTGAAAATCTTCGCATAGCTTTAATGAATTCTTATAATTCTCAAGCTTTAACTCACGCTGGTTTTATTTTAGCTTTGATAATTGGTCTTTTTACTTTGGTTTCTAGTCAGACGATTTGGGACTTTTATAGGTCAGGGCAGTTTGGAAAATTCGTTACCTTTTCAATTATCGGTTCTGATTTAGGTTTGTGTGTTTACTTCTTTTTTAAGATACTATATTGGTATTTTTTGAGTAATGCTGTCTTATCTGTCACAATGGCGAATGCTACATCTACAAATAGTACAACTCTAATTTATGGCATGCAAATATACGCCACGCAAGGATTTAGATTGTCTAAAACTCTATTTGTGGGTTTTACGTATACTGGAATTGGATTCAATTGGTGGGTGAGCATTCTCTTTTATTTTATACTGCCGACCATAGTTTTTGTAATACTCCTTTACGTTTTTGGCGCGCTTTTTGACGCGCGTATGCGTTTAAAAACTTGGATAGATATTCACATTCGTAAAAAGGAAGTAAGGAAGTTCTGGTTTGATAAGTAGTGGTCTTGCGTCATCTGCTTGACAAATTCAATTTAATATCTGTTTGGTCTAAGACTTTGGGTGTAGACTGTTAAGTTTAAATTTCCTATTTTTTGGTTGTTATGTTGTTCTTTGATTTAACTTTCTTGTATTAAGAAAGTTCCGTTGTTTATAATAGATTGGCTGGCGTTTTTAACGGGAATGGTAGTTTGCGGTTAATGGGAGTGATTTAAGCCTGCTTTTCTATTTTTTACTACAACTATGTCCTTACTGTGTTGGCTGTGGGGGTATGGTAGGGGGTCTCCCCTGTTTATGCAGAAAAAGGTTTAAGGAAAAAACTGTCTACGGTTTTGTCCTTGCGATTTTCTTGCTTACTTCTTACTAAGAAGTATGTGTTGGTTCTAATTTATTTCTTGCAAGAAATAATTTTACTCAATTTTTTTTAAAAAATTGTCGCTGGGGTGCGGGTGAAGCGAAATGTCGGTAAGGGTTTCTAAAGACCTTCTGGGTGAAATGGTCTTTTGTGTTTCTTTGCGTTAGCGAAGAATGTTTTTGTTGGTCATTTTGACGGAACGAATACTGTGAGGTTTCGGAGTTTCTCGGAGCGTCTGATTGAATTGAGCTTATGGCATTGGAACGCTTGCCATAAAATTATCTGAAATAGCATCTTCATTGAAAAAATTGTTATCCCGAAGGAAAGCTTCTTTCAATGCAGTAGGAACATAAAGAAGACACTTTTGCTTTTCATAAGACTGGGTTGTAACTCCATCTTTTTGGACTGCTCTAACCCTCTGGACTATGTGCGGCTGTGCTGCTGTTTGATATAACCTATCAAGACTATATGCAACCTCATCGAGAGCGAAACAGAGTTCTTTCGTATTTATGTCAAAGCCTGCTTCGCCAAAACGCATTTTACCATACGCAAGACTAAGGCTTTCAATGAAAACCTTCAATCTCTCATCAGTCAACAATAGGTCAAAATAACCAATTTTTGCTTTTCCACGTTTTAGTAAATCAGGCAAATAATGAATACCTTTGCTTTTATTATCTAAATGTAGGATAGCTTTGATAAACAATTCAACAGATTGTTCAGCAAGCAAACAACCAGGATAAACCATTCCTTGCATGAAGGAAACTCGTGCCATAACATAGTGTTCACGAGCGATATGCCATGCAAACAAGAACGAAATAGGCTGTTTGACTTCTCGAATAGTAAGAAAAGTATTCTTAGACATAATAAGACCACCTTTCGTTTTTTGTTCTCGCACTTCACCCTTTTGCGGTTTAACTATTATAATTAGTTCACTGCCTTCTGCCTTAAGAAGCCATTCTAACTTATCGTATTCGGTTAATCCAAATTGATTTTTGATGCTTTCTGGAACGGTTGTTCTTAAGGACTCTGTTTTTGGGGGTTCTGTGAAGTCTTCGTCTGTTGATTTTCTCTGTGAAAATTCGTCTGTTAAATAAAACTCCTGTCTGCTTAAGGATGGTAATTATATTTGACCATTAGACCTCTCCATTTCTCAAGAAAAGGGCAAACATCAGCTATTTGGTAGATGCAATAACATGGTTCACAGATTTCTTTTCCTTTTGGGCATAAGAGTTTCGTATACTCTTGCTCGATTATCTCAATATCTTTGTTGGAAACGGTTTTTTTGTTCAGAATTTTGGCTAGACGTTTTTCTAACGGTGCTTCGCCCACTTTAGGACTCCTCAGCATCACGAATAATAGGTTTAACTATGTCCCATATTCGTTTTGAAATTTCTTCTGCTGAATGGTTTCCGTTTCCGTCAATTATTTTTGCGTAATTTCTTTTGGCGAATTGACTGTTAAATAACTCTCTCACTGTTTCTAAACATTTACTTTGTTCAAAATGGTTAGGTCCATCCTTTCGCGTAGCGATGATTCTTTTTACGGTGATTTGAGGAGTTATATCAAGAATTATTAGAACATCAGGCAGAGGGGCAATTTCTTCATTTTTCTTTTCAACATAATCTGGATTTAAGCCTCTTGCTCCCTGATATGCGACGCTTGAAAAATAATACCTATCCATTATCACGATGCTTTTGTTCTTTAAATTGGGTTTTATGTTAATTTCTACATCTTCTTTACGGTCTTCAAAAAACAGGTTCATTTCTTCTTCTGGAGTCGTTTTGTTTCTGCCATTTTTAGCTAAGTCTCTTATTTTTTCTCCATACTTTCCGTTTGTTGGCTCGTGTAATAACACAACTGAATAATCTGCTTTTTTTAATCTCTCACAAAGTATTTTTGATTGTGTTGTTTTTCCTGCTCCATCAATACCTTCGATTGCTACAAGTATGCCCTTCCTAAGAGTTTTCTTTTGAACTGCCTCTTGCAAAACGTGTTCAACCTTTCATACTTGTTTGATTATGTTCTTATACGGTGCATTAGGTTAAAAATTTAGTGGTTGTTACTTTCTTAAAGCACTACTGTAAAAATTAGTTGTTTGATGAATAAAATAGTTATTTCTGCCTACATTTCCTTTGGAGAATGTATAAGATGAGTGATAAGCGCAAAATGAAAAATATTTTTAGTTTGCTTTTATCATTAATATGTCAATTTTGTCTATTTCTGCTTGCATTTTGTATTAGTGTTTTCCATTTGTTTTCGCCTTCTATGGTTATTTCACATGCTTCGCTTGGGGTTTTGCATGGGGCGGAATTTATGTATTGGATAAAATTCTATGTTGGGAATTTGAAATTTCGGAAAATAAACTTTGGTGTATTTGCGGAGCGAACGGAGCAATTCTCCGTTTCTTTAATACTTCATTTTTGTAAATATGTGTTTATCTCCGAAAATGCTTTCCTCTTTAAAGCCCTGATTTAACAGTTCAATAGCTTCTTCTGCTGTTGTGGCTATTTTGCTTACGCGTGTTGTGTTTGCGCTGAACTCTGTTAAGCCTCTGAGATAATCCATTGTTGTATTGATTTCTTTATGTCTCATAAAATGCATTGTGGCGATTGGGTCTTTTCCCATTGTTAAGTAAAATATTGCGCCAGCATAGTTTCTAAGGTCCTTCATTTGGATATTTAGGATTTCTTTGTTGCATAGTTTTTTAGCGGTTGTGCGTCTTGCACATCTCCATGATTCTCTTATGGATTCCACTTTTGGAAATGGATATTCACGTTGGTGTGTGGCTAAATATTGTCGTAGCATTTCTGCGGTTTGGTCTTGGAGTTTATAGGTTCCGTTGTCGTGTCTTTTAACGCCGATAACGCTAATGGTTCCCTGTTCGGGGTTTATCTGGTTAAGTGGAACCATGCTTAACTCGTAACCTTCGATAGCTGTCTCTGATAGAATTTTAAATATAACGCCTATGCGTTTTGGCGCATTTGCGATTATTGCGTTTATATAGTCTGTCTTTGGAATTAACGGAATTGCTGATTTATAGCAGAATGAGGGTTTATGATATTCTATGTTGTTTACACCACAGAATATTTCATAGCTGTTCGCTATTTTTTTTTATATCCGTCTTTCCAAAATTCCTCTGTGGGTAACATTGTTTGAGGGTCTGTTTTCTTGGCAGTTGCAATATAATTATTAACTGTTTCGGGGCTAAAAATGTCAACGTGTTTGTTTAGCCTATATAGGTTTTTTTCTATGTCCTTAACAGTTTTGGGTTTGCATCCTCTGTTTTGGATGCAGTAAACTGTTTTTGCTATTGCTGTTGACACTTCCGTTTTTTCTACGGGTTGAACTTGTTTTCTAAATGTTTGAGGTAACGGTTTAAATTCTTGGGTCATGTTTTTATGCTCCTTTTATTTTTTACTCGACAGGTTACGCTTTGACTTGGCACGTCTAACGCTAACCAGCCGAGTTGAAAAACATGAGCCAAAGAGGCATTTTCATCTGCATAGAAGGCTTAGACGGAAGCGGAAAAACTACGCAGGCAAAAATTTTAGCTGAAAGGCTCTACAAAAGCCACCGTGCGGTTTACACTGCAGAACCTAGCCGAGGCAAAATAGGCACTTTCATTCGAGATTGCTGTCTCTATGACGGGAAACGTCTTCCAACGGAAGCTGAAGCGCTGCTGTTCGCGACGGATCGTATTGAGCATGTGCAAAATGAGATAGCTCCCTTTTTAGCCGAAGGAAAGATAGTGATTTGCGACCGCTATGTTTATTCGTCTTTAGCCTACCAAGGCAGCGCTGGCCTCAGCTTGGCTTGGATTAAAACTATTAATGCCCGTGCACTGCAACCTGACTTCACCATTTTCATCGATGTGCCTCCAGAACGGGTGCTGGAACGTTTGAAGAGAAAGAGGTCTGTGATGGAAACGTTGGAAATACAGCGAAAAGTTCGAGAAGTCTACCTAAAGTTTGTAGATGAGGGCGAGCTTATCAAGATAGATGGCGACAAACCAAAAAACACCGTGGCAGATGAGCTGTACTTGAAAATTTTGAGTTTACTTAAAGTAAATAGCACCTGAAAAAGAGAAAGTTTGTGGTTTAGTCTTCTCTCCACTTGAATAGTTTAACGGCTAAAACGAAGAATACGACCGTTATCACAGCAGTTACTGCAAGGTCAATGATTGCTCCACTGTAGTTTGCGTAGACCATGACGTTGTTTAAGCCTTGAATTATGTAGAATAGGGGTAGCACGTGGGCGATGCTCTGTAGGTATTGCGGCATGATGGCGATTGGGAAGAATGTGCCGGAGAGGAACATCATTGGGAACGTCACTACGTTTCCTATTACGCCTGCAGTCTCAGGGTTCTTTGTTATGGTTCCAACTAACATGCCTAACGCAGCGAACAGCATTGGACCCAGAATTAGGAAGGGGATAAGCCAGATGGTTAACGTTATGTTCGCGCCATAGAGGAGGATTCCTACGGCAACCATAAGTACGAAGCTGAAAGCCCCCAAGGCAATATACCACATCATTTTAGAGGTTAGCCACTCTATTTTTGTGAGCGGCGTAAGAGACAATTGCTTGAAGATTTTTGTTTTCTTGTACTCTGAGGATATGTTAACAAGCGAGAACATTGGGCTTACAAGTATGGCAAAACCAATCAAGCCTGGAACAAGAAAGTCAATGTATTTGGTTTGATGGGTGATTCACTGTAGTCTGGGTTACGCTGATTATGGGTGTGGCGTTTTGTTTGTAATAGTTCAGATTGAAATAGCTTATAACTCCACTAACTAATTCGACTTACTGCACTGCTAGTGCTCGAAGTTGGATTACCGTAGACTATCACGTTTACAGGAATACCCGCTAAATAGTTAGCTGAGAAGTTTTCAGGAATAATGATGCCGTCAGATGCTGATTGGGCAGCTAGGTACTTTGTAAAGTTATCCGAATTAGGTACCAATGTTATTTGGATTACGCCCGAACTGTTAAGCGTGGTTTAAAAACTGTTGGGCTATATTCATTTGTGGCGACGCAAACGGGCCAGTGTCCTGGTTCTGAACATAAACATTGACAGCTGGTACTGCTGCTCGAGAAAATTGCGCCGAAAATCAAGATTAGAATTACTGGGAATATTAAGTCCGAAGAATAATCCAAACTTGTTTCTTAGATACCCACGGCTAAATACTTTGAAATCTGACAGGATTCTTTTTCCAGCTGCCCATTTTTTAGCGCCCCTGTTGATTGTCAGGTTTGTTTTTGTTTTCATCAGCATCAATGATTTCGCCATGCTCATCCACTCTTCCGCTTACAAGCTTGACGAACACGTCGTCTAAGCTGTCGCGGCGTGTCTGAATGTCTCCATAGTCCATTTTTGATTGATCAGCAGCGGCTAAAGCTGCCAGTGCATCGATTTTCTGTTTGAGCGGTATACTAATTACGCTTCTATGCCTATCGTAGTCAACTTGCAGTTCAGTGTTTGCTTTGATATAATGAGCTAATTCTTCGGTTCCGTGAATTTCAAGTCTTTCTCCTGAACCATGCTGCGCAATGATTTCATCTGAGGTTCCCATAGCAACAATGTGCCCGTGGTCCATGATGGCTACTCTGTCCGCTAATTGCTGGGCTTCATCTAAGTAATGAGTCGTTAAAATGATTGTTTTACCTTTAGCTTTCAATCCACGTATGACATCCCAGATTGCTCTTCGAGCGTTCGGATCCAATCCAGTGGTGGGCTCATCAAGAAAGAGCATTTCAGGAGTGCCCACAAGTGAAAGAGCAAGCCCTGTTTTCTGTTTCTGCCCGCCAGAAAGACTGTCAAAATTGGTTTTAGCGGATTCCTCAAGCAAAACCTCTTTTAAAATTTCATCAGGATTAACTTTAATGTCGAAGAGGTCGGCATAGTATATTATGGCTTCTCTTGGGGTTATTTTTTCCAAAAAAGTGAACTCTTGAGGTATGACGCCGATTTTCTTGTGAAGTTCATAACCGTTTTTCCATGGGTCAAGACCAAGAACTTTCACGTCTCCGCCGTCTTTTGCTCTTAAGCCTTCCAAAATTTCTATGGTGGTGGTTTTGCCTGCGCCGTTTGGACCTAAAAGACCGAAAACTTCACCTTTGCTAACTGTGAATGAGATGTCATCTACGGCTTTCAAATCTCCATAGCATTTCTTGAGAGCAGAAACTTCAATCGGAATCAACTAAGTTTTCCTCCAGTTTCCTTGGTTATTTTGTAAGTCTGCCTTATTTCTGGGTTTCGCTTTTACCTCGTAGCGCGCTCTCCGTGCCCGTTTCTTGTCGATTGAGCTCGTATGGTCGATCATACATTTTCGCTTTGGCATTGTTTTCTTTTGCCAGTTTGTTCCAGCCTCTTTTGCCGAACAGACGTGTCATAGTCTTTGCCAGAAAAAGCGGGACGAAAAGGGTGGAGGCTAAATCTTCAGCTTCTTCTGATATGGGTTGACCCGTTGAAAGGTTGATGGACGCTAACGAAAGACCTCTCGTAAGTTTTCGGGTCATGCCTTTCTTTTCGTTCAGTGGTTCACTGTTGAGAGCCATACCCCAACCAACTCGAATTCCTCCTCCCCACGTGAAATTTGACGCTTGAGCGAAGTTTCGAATGATTTTGACGGCGATATCCATGTGCTCCTTTTCTGGGAAGCCGCTGTTTATAATTGTAACAAAGAGCTGCGATTTTGTTGGCAATACAGCTTTTCGATGTTCATGAATTAGTTCCATGGCTTTGATGGTTGGCGAGGGGAAACTGTCAACGTATAATGGAGTGGCAAGGACTATTATGTCAGCGTTGTCAACGGACTTCAATAATTTCTCTGTGCCTTCGCGCGTGTTAACTGAGCGGGTGGCAAACGCTTCTTCAGAAACTAGGCCTTTTTCTTCCAATTTGTCTACTAAGAATTTTCCAATCGCATAAGAGTTGCTTCTTTCGATTCTTGGGCTTCCAATTAATAACAGAACGTTTCTCGGTTGGCTCATGATATTACCTCCACCTTCTTCAGTTGCTCCTCAACAAAGGCGGGTATAGTTTCTGGGTTTTTATCCTCGCTGGAAAACGCTGGCAGCATGGGTTGGAGGCCGAAAATTGAGCATGTTCCGTTCAGCCAGCGCCATAAAGGTTTCTTCATAGTTTACGCCGGGTTCTTGCACTCCGATTACGAGTAGCTTTGGATATTTCTTGTAGCGCATCTCGTGATGGATTTGCCCGTGGTATATTTGGAAATACGGCAATAAAATCGGGATAATGCGGTCGAGTGCCTTCTTCAGTTCAGAGGAGTATCCGCCGAACGTAACTGGAGTCAGCCACACCAGCAGGTCGCTCTGGAAGGCTTTCCTGGTGGTTTCCCGTCCCTCGTCATCAATCACGCATGTTCCCGGAGTCTTAACCCAACAGCCGAAACAGCCTATGCAATTAGCAATCTGCATGTCGCGCAGTTCGATGGGCTCAACCTCCCATTTTTCCTTGGTCAATTGATCGGCAATGATTTTTTCTATCGCTTTAATAGTCAGGATCGCCTTCTTTGGCTCCGTTAAAGATTACAGCTTTCATTTTTTTAGCTCTCCATTTTTTTGGTTTGAGTGTTCTCTAGCAAACGGCGCAGAGCTTGTAGTGTGAACTTGAATGTAGCGTCTTTCTCTGCGTTCGCCTTTTTCAGAACCGATCTCAAAACCTGGTGGAAGCAGTATCATGGATCTTGTCGACTGAATGAGGAAAATCGATGTCTGAATCGGGTCCAGGTCAGGTTTTATGGAGCCATCTTTTATGCCCAAGACAACAGCATCTGATAATATTTTGAGGCTTTCGCGACTTGCTTTCATTAATTCCGCTGCGTTTACGTCATCACTAGTTGCAACGAGCAGGTTTTCAGCTTCCATTAACATGCGAAAATAGTGGGGGTGGCGCTTATAGAACTCATAATAGGCTTCACCTATTGCATAACTTTTTTCCAATCCGCTTTTTCTTTTGTCTGCTGCGTCTTTAAACATGGCGTTCATTATGTGCTGCTCCTCTTAAAGCGACCGCTGAGTACAGGGCTTCTTTGCTCTTAAAGTACAGGTATAATGTGCCTTTCGCAAGCTGTGACTTCTCCGCAATTTCCTCTATGGTTATTTCGTCATAATGTTTAGAGAAAAAAAGCGTCTGGGCAGCGTCTAAAATGAGTTTGCGACGTTGTTCCTTCTCTTTTTCTCTTCTTTTCAAAGTTGACATTATGACCGACATCCATTATTTGACTTTAAGTCTGTTAATGACTAACAGTCATAAACTCTTATAAACCTATCCATTCAGAATCACGAGACGCGCTTTACGGAATTATGCTCAGAAATATAATCGATACAATTAGTCTCCTTCATCATTAGGCTTTACGTTATGCTACAGGTTGTTTTTTCAAAATTTTTCTGTTTGAAGTTTCATTTATTTTGTTAAAAATAAACAGTGTTAAATCTTCTGGCGATAAGTATCTTGGTCCTTTTTTATGGAAAACTTGAATTTCCAAAATGTCTTTGTCGTATAAAGTTCGGAGAAGGTAATAATCAAATTTTAGCGCCTGCTTTTTTTCTCCCTTATAGTAACGTATGGCACAGAAGAAATCCATCGTACGCAAATTCTCTTTACCCAGCAGGTTTCGTATTTTTTTTACTTCTTCCTCATCAATATAGTTGAATTCTCCAGTGTCCGCCAACCCGAACTCAAAAATTAATTTACAGTCAGGTATAGTTGGGTTGGCAGCTTCTTCAAAACTGAATTCTTTTCTGTTTATTTCATAAAAAACTTGGACTAGTCTTTGTTGAAGTTGTTTGCTTGGAGAGAATTGAATTAAAGGTCTCAACTAGGTGAATGCTTGATGGGAAATTTTCATAAAAACCCAGCGGCAAGATAGTTCTGCTCAAGCTTTCTTCATTTTCTTACTTTATCAAGGGTGTTTAGCAATTCAGAAAGTGTGACTGCTGAGTTTTTGTAGTTCATCTAAGTTTTCGGTTTTTTCGATTTTGCCTTGTAGATTCTTGCATCTTCGCTGAGAGTGTTGCTTCGAGTTTATCGTAGGCTGTGTTGGCTGCGGCTTGTTTTGGCGGTTCTTCGCCTTCTTTAACTATTACTACTTTTTTTTCATCATTTGCGCACCAAAGAGTGCCGTCTTTTAGCCTGAAGAGTGGGGACGCGCAGACTGGGCATGCCAGGTCGGTTAGGGTGGCGCCTTGTGTTAGCAGGTCAGCCATGCGTTTAATAGGAGTGTTTTCAGTTTTTTCTTGCAATTTTAGAACCCCAAAGTAAATACGTCTCAATGCTTATATAAGCAGTTACTACGTGACTTGCAGTAGGGAGTGCCGATTTATGGTTAGAAAGAAAAAAGCTGAAGAATACGACGCTAAGATTAAGCAAGCGTTGCAAGTGCTTGGAGAGGTTTCTGAGGACAGCACAACGCCAAGAAACATCAGGCGTTCCGCAAAAGACGCTATGAATTCCCTGCAAAGCTCCGAATACACGGTTGCAGTGCGAGCTTCAAACGCAGTGTCGCTTCTGGATGAAATTTTGCAAGACCCAAACATGCCCCCCTACACTCGGGTAAAACTTTGGAACGTTATGAGTTTTATTGAAGCCATAAAAGACTAGTAGTCTTCAAACTTTTGTTTTCAATTATTTATCTTAAAAAAAGTTAGCATTGCTCACGTTTGCTTATCAGTATCCGTTAGTTGTTTTGCCAGTTTCTTTGATTCCTTGTATGCGATGGCGCAGTGTATGCAGCAGAACGCTGTTTCTCTGCCGTCGATGACTTCTCGGTAGCCGCCCTCGTAGACTTTGCATCCGCAGTGGGCGCAAACGTAGAGGCTTGGTTCAATAGCGATTGCTACTAGCTCGGCAAAGCGCTTGAAAAGATCAGTGCATAATTCCCTGCCTGCCTGTGTTAGCTCAAAGATTTTTCTTTCTTTCTCGCCCACCGGTTTTATTGTGTGTTTAACTAAGCCTTTTTCTTCTAGTTGCTGCAGGAACGGGTAAACTAGGCTTGGGCTCACTTCTTTTTTGACTCTTTTTCTGAATCTGCTAATAATGCTGTAACCGTGTGAGGGCCCCTCGTACAGTATGGTGAGTATGTAGAAGCGTGAGAAATCGGAGATTAATTCATCAATGTTTTCGGATTGCGTCTTACTGGGCATGTTTTTCTTCATGACTATTGGAATTTTTGTTATTATAAATGTTCTTCAATACACTTGAAATCCTCTGGCAATTCCCAGAAACATGCAGTCTGCTTCTATGATTAATTCACCAACAAATATATGCCACCTGTTACATGTAGTTCTGGGTTCCAAGGGGGTAGTGCCTATGAAATATGACGTAATAATTGTGGGTGCAGGACCAGCAGGCATCTTCTCAGCGCTAGAACTAACCGAGAAAACAAACTTGAACGTCCTGATACTTGACAGAGGGGCAGACATAGATAAACGCAAATGCCCATCCAGCCGAGGGTTCGAATGTGTCCATTGTGAACCATGCTCAGTTCTTTCAGGCTGGGGCGGAGCAGGCGCTTACAGTGACGGAAAACTAACTTTGTCAACAGAAGTTGGCGGTTGGCTGAACCAGTACGTTTCAACCAAAGAGCTCCAAGCCCTAGTTAAATACGTAGATGGCGTCTACCTCAAATTCGGGGCAAGCGAGCAAGTTTACGGTGGAGATAGCGAAAAAGTTGATGAAATAGACCGCCAGGCTTCGCTTGCTGGCTTGAAGCTTATCAGGCAAGAAGTTCGCCACATGGGTACCGACAAATGCCTAGAAACGCTACAGCGGATGCGTAAAGAACTCAACGGCAAAATCACTTTCCGGCCAAAAACAGATGTGAAAGGATTAATCGCTGAAAACCACCTCATCCAAGGCGTGGAAACAGTAGACGGCGAAAAAATCTTAGGAAAATACGTCATAATTGCTCCTGGGAGAAGCGGGGCAGAATGGCTTCAAACTGAAGCTCAGATTCGAGGATTAAAAACCATAAACAACCCTGTTGATATCGGCGTACGCGTTGAAGTTTTAGCTTCAGTTATGGAGAACCTGACTAAAGCGCTTTATGAGCCAAAACTAGTTTATTACTCACGACTTTTCGACGACATGGTCCGCACTTTCTGTGTGTCGCCTTACGGCGAAGTCACCACTGAATCATACGATGGCGTCTTAACAGTTAACGGCGGAAGCTACGCTGAAAGAAAAACTGACAACACAAACTTCGCCATCTTAGTAAGCACCTCCTTCACGGAGCCCTTCAAAGAACCTATTGCTTACGGCAAATACGTTGCCCGCCTTTCAAACCTCTTAAGCGGCGGAGTGATGGTTCAGCGCCTAGGCGACTTAGTTGGCTGGGCGCCGCTCAACTCCAGAACGCCTATCCAGAAGCGTAGTCGTACCAACTTTGAAGAATGCTACGCCTGGCGATTTAAGCTTCGTTTTGCCCTACCGTTACTTAGCGGACATACGTGAGATGCTTCAAGCTTTAGATGTGATAGCGCCAGGAGTTCACTCAAGAGATACATTGCTCTACGGCATAGAAGTCAAGTTTTACTCTTCACACTTGCAACTAAACAATGCGTTAGAAACCAAAATCCAAAATATGTTCACCATCGGCGACGGGGCGGGCGTGACACGCGGTTTAATTCAAGCTTCAGCATCAGGCGTGATAGTCGCTAGGGAGATTCGGAAACGTGAACATTTGGGCGCTTAAGTAATGGATACTGTAGCTCAAGAAATCAAGTGCAGCCACTGCGGTGCTCCAGTCGACTTTAAGCCTGGAGAAATAATCGCTACCTGCAAATACTGCGGCTTTAACACCGTCATCGAGACGGGGCAAGCATTCACGTTTGAGCATTCTCTTATTCTCAACAGATTTGACCAAAAAAGTATAGATGGACCGATTCAGGATTGGATGCGCGGCGGCTTCTTGAAGCCAGGCGACCTCGCTAAGAAATCAAAGATTGCGCAGCGCGACCTGGTTTATTTGCCATTTTGGGTTGTTTCGGTGGAGGCTAAAAGCACCTACAAGGGAATATTCGAACGCATAGCTCCAGCCATAGTTAAAGAAGGCACAATCTCTAAGGAATATGAGTGGCTGGTTTTGGCACGTGAAGCTTCGGGTTTCCCGACGCGTGAATACTTGGTTCCTTTGGAAGGTAAAATTCCTTTTGACTTTCGTAAAATCGAAGGCTTCGCCAAGCTTTTAAATAGCGAAATGGACCGTGATGCCGCTTTAGAAATTGCTAAGCAACAAATCGAGGATCACCACCGTTTCCTTCTCCAGCAAGACGTGGATAAAATAGTTGAGATAAAAACAGAAGTCACCGCCAAGCAGGAGGTCTACTTGCACGCGCCCCTATGGTTCATTAAATATGAGTACAAAGGCAAGATTTACCAGTTAATAATTGAAGGAACCGGCGGAACAGCCCTAAAAGGTGATATTCCCTCTTCCAGATTCTAAGCCAGATAAGTTCTAACAAACTTTAAAAGCGACCTTTTATTATCAACGAATATTAAAAAAGGCGGATATGTAAAATGAGCGATAATAACGATATGTTATCGAAAGTTCAAGGTCAGATGTCTCTTCCTGAGAAGATAGCTGCATTTGTTCCTGGTTTCCGCGGTTACAAAGAGAAGGAACTGCGACGCGAAAGCGACAGGCTAATCAGGAATCACCTGTACCTGAAGCTGTCACATTGAAAAGACAGATTTGAGGGAAATTGAGCAGAAGTTAGCTGACCGCCGCTACTTCGACGTTCTCACGGATATGGATCGACTATTAGCTAAGATGGACCGTGTTGTTGAGAAAGTTAATCATGCCGTGTACGGGTACAGCGGGTTTTTTGACGCTGTCAAAGTCAAAGAAGACAATCTTGACAACATGATAGCTTTCGACAATAAGCTTATAGACGGAATAACCTCTTTGACCACCGAAATCGACGCTTTCAAAGCAGATTTAGCCAGCGGCGTAACAACAAACCTAAAAACTCGGGTTCAGAATGTAACTGATAAGCTTGAAAGTTTAGAAAACACGTTTGATCAACGTAATGAAGTAATTATGGGAATGAGTTAAAATGCCACAAGTAATAGAATGGGTAAATGCAGGCGCAGATGACATAATTTACAAGGATCCAAACGAAGATATCACCTGGGGCGCTCAACTCGTCGTGCATGAGTACGAAATGGCCGTGTTCTTCAGAGACGGAAAAGCCTATGACGTTTTCGGCGCTGGCAGACACACCCTGACAACGTTGAATCTGCCTTTGCTTACTAGTTTGCTGACTCGTATAGCAGGGTTCGGCTCCAACAAACCTTTCAAAGCCATGGTCATCTACATCGCCACTAAAGTTTTCAATGGCAAATGGGGAACAAGCGCACAAACCACCGAGTTAGCTCCACTTAAAGTGTTCGGGCAATTTCTCTTCAAAATCGAAGATGCAACACTGTTTGTGACCCAGGTCGTCGGTGGACAAAACGCTTACACAACCGAAGACGTAAATGGCTTCCTCCGAGGTTTCCTAAATGAAAAGATAATTGCAGAAATTTCACACTACGACTTGGTCACGGTCTTCACTCGGCTTCAAGAGACATCAGTGATAGTTAAGAACTCAGTCATGGATTACTTCAAACGCTTAGGCATCGAACTAACAGACTTACGTTTCGAAGGCATCGACACCACACCTGAGTACCGAGAACGGCTGTTTTGGCTTAAAACTGGAAGCGTCTCAGCGGATACGGTCTTGCGCATGGAAACAGTGAAGAGTTCAGCGGCGTCTCTAGGGTCAGGCGGTGGCGGCGGGGGAGCAGGAGCCTTAGGCACAGGCATGGTGCTCATACCTCAAATTATGAATTCAGCAGGTCAAGTGCAAGCACAAGCACCCACAGCCGCACTAGTGATATGTCCCAAATGCGGTGCGCATGTTCCCGCTACATCGAAGTTCTGTCCTGAATGCGGAACCTCACTTACACCTCCATCGGCTGCCACAATTAATTGTCCGAAATGCGGCCACTCAATTCCTGCAGGCTCCAAAGTTCTGCCCCGAATGCGGCGCAACAATAACGTAGGCTGACATAGTAATGTCTGAAAGTAGACGGCAACTGCTGACTATTGGCGTTTTCTTCATAATCATAGTAGTCGCCATACTGCTTTACCCAGCAAATGTAACTCATAACGGATGGAACATTCTACAGTTAATCATCGTTTTGTTCGGAGTGTGGATGCTGGTTCTTGCGGGCATGAGAGCTCAAAGCCCTGAGAAATACGAACGTTCGGCATATAGCACGGTGCAAATGGGCGTGCTCCTGATGGCAGTAGGCGCAGCATGGTTCCTGTTTGGCTACAGTTGGATCTACTCGTTAGCTTTGCTGCTGCTTGCGCTGGGCGTGATAGCTATCGTTTCAGCTATGAGACGAAAGCCACCACAAAAAACGCCACAAACAACGACTTGAGCCTCTTTTTTGGCTCTAAACATTTTTCTATTCCAACGCACAGTTCACAATGGCAGAAGGCTCAACTTTATGAGTGAAGAGACGATTGGACACGGCACATGGTACGACCTGATGGCCAAGAAAGTTATCGAAAGGGAGCAATCGCTAAACCGAGACATGAGTAAACTGCGGACAGAGATGGGTCTTGGCGCCTCAGGTTTTCCCCACATCGGTAGCTTAGGTGATGCGTCGCGTAGCTACGCGGTTACGTTGGCGTTGAAGAACTTTAATTGTAATTCTGAACTTGTTGCTTTCTGCGACGATAAAGATGGTTTACGCAAGGTTCCCGTAGGGCTCTCTAAAGACTTGGAAAAATACCTTGGGTTTTCAGTCTCCTCCATACCTGACCCCTTTGGCTGCCACGAAAGCTATGGGCAACACATGAGTTCGCTATTGCTGGATGCCCTAGATAAATGCGGCATAGAATACAAGTACTACTCAGCCAAACAAGTCTACGCGCAAGGTTTACTTCTAGATGAGATTCGAACCATACTGACAAACGCCAAGAAAGTAGGCGAAATCGTCAAAGAAGAGGTAGGCCAAGAAACCTACACTGAGGTTTTGCCGTTTTTCGCGGTTTGTGAAAAATGCGGGCACCTCTACACAACCCGAGCCTACAAGTTTGATCCCAAAACCGATAAGGTCTCGTATAAATGTGAAGGTCTTGAAATCCGAGGCAAACTAATAGCAGGTTGTGGTCATGAAGGCGAAGTGGACATAAAAAGCGGCGAAGGCAAGCTAACTTGGAAAAGCGAATTCGCAGCCCGCTGGAAAGCGCTGGATATACGGTTTGAAGCTTATGGGAAAGACATAGCTGACTCCGTACGCATCAACGACCGAATTTGCCACGAAGTTCTATGTTTTGAACCGCCTTCCCACGCAAAATACGAAATGTTTCTCGACAAGGGTGGAAAGAAAATTTCCAAATCAGCAGGCAACGTATTCACGCCTCAAGTGTGGTTTCGTTACGGTTCTCCCCAGTCGCTGCTTCTGCTGATGCTTAAACGCTTTGTCGGCACACGAACCCTAGACGTATCCGACATTCCCTTGTACATGAATGAGCTTGATTCCCTCGAAGACATTTATTTCGGCAAAAAACAAACTAGCGAAAAAGAAGCAACCCGGCTTAGAGGTTTATTTGAGTACTGCTATGTTATGAAGCCGCCAGCTAAGCTCAGGCGTTCATGTACCTTACAATTTAATGGCTTTTCTGGTTAAAATGGCGCCTAAAGAATGCGTAGACGTCTACGTGGCTGAGAAACTGCAAAGCTACGGTTACCTGCAAAAGGGTCAAGCCTTAGATGAAAACTTGAAACAGCGAATTGCGTATACATCGAACTGGATTAGGGACTTTGAAGAAATCAAAGAGACCGACGTCACCTTGAAGAGCGAAGAGAAAAAAGCAATCACCGAGCTAATTACACAGCTGGAAACTGAGGAAGAGCCAGATAAAATACAGAACGCCATCTTCAACGCTGCAAAAGCCAACGGCATACAGCCCAGCGGCTTCTTCAAATTGCTCTACCAGATTTTGATGGGTGCACCGCAGGGTCCACGCTTAGGTCCATACGTGCTTGCCATGGGCAAACAAAACGTTGTTGCTGCACTGCGAAGAGCGATAAATAAAAATTAAAACTGCCAAGGCTATATCCCCACACGTTACTTCGTTTTTTAATCCCCTTGTTTGTAGTGTAACCTTCATTTGTGATTAGTTTCAAGATAATTTTGAACTGGCTGTTTTCAGTTGCTTTTTTGAAATAAAGCTTGAATCGTTTGCACGTTGAGTGAAGAAAAGTGACAAAAAGTGGGCAAAAGTGAAGGAAAGTGAGGAGAAGTGAAATAAAGAGAATAAAAGTGAAAGGCGATCAAAAGTTGCGGGTAATGGCTTCTAAATTTCAAATTTTTTTCTGCAATTTTCTGTTCTTTGTGTTTTGGGTTGCTTTTTTGGAACAAGCTTTAAATCAAAGTTAGACTACGGTTAAAAAAGGTTAGTAATGGTTAAGTCTGGTTTAAAACGGTTGTATTTGGTTGGAAAAGGTTTATGCCACTAACACGTTCAGTAAGCTTCAAAGCAGCCATAGGCAAAGGAAACCGAATACAAATCCCCACACTCATCAGATGGGAATTCAAACTAGAACCCACCCAACCCCTAACAGTACACGTCCGATTGTTCGGCCGCGGAATCGACGAAACCTTCTACACAAAAATGAACAAAGACGGACGAATAACAATCCCCAAAATAAACGCAGAACTAATAAAAACACAACTACCCAAAGAAACAACCCTAAACCAATACGCATTCGAAATAACCCTAAAACCAGCATAACCAAAGAAACAGAAGAAAACGCACACCCCCGGGAAAGGAACATAAATGGCTTTAGAACTTTCTATAGCCCAAGAGGCACCAGTCCTACCTGTCGCAGTTTTCATCCAGTTCCTTTTCAGCCGCTTCAAAATCTTTCGCTATAAAGCGAGCGATCGTCAATCCTTCCCCCTTCGCACACACGACCACGCGCCGCGCGAAATTTAAGTAGTAGAACCACGAGTGTAGTAATCCAGAAAAAAGCATGGACAGGGGCTCGTCGTCTAGTACGGATTATGACACCGGCCTGCGGAGCCGGAGGTCCTGGGTTCAAATCCCAGCGGGCCCGTCTTAACCATTTTCCAAGGAAAAAAGAGGATTCGCTTAATGTTTTAAACGAATCCTTTTGAAAAGTTAGGCTTAGAGCGCGCTATCCAAAAAAACCAAAAAGACTGAAATGATAGACCGAAAAAGCAAAACTGCCACACAATTAAAGAAACAAGAAAACACGAAAATCACTTGCAGGCAAAACCGAAAATCTCTGTTTAGAGACCAGAAAACAAAAAAACAGCACTTTACGTTGTTTGGGTTAGTTGAGCTTTTTCTTGCCGCGTATGAACCATGCCAAGATTACGAAGATAAACACTATGAGGATAACGATGACTACTATGAGCCAATCAACCACACCGAAAACAGCTGCTGCCGCAGTAGCTGTCGGCGTTAGAGTAGGCGTTGGAGTTACAATAGCCGAAGCTGTGACAATTACAGCGGTAGATTGAGGCGAAGTCGCGTTTAAACTGTCAGTAACTGTTACTGTAATCGAGTAAGCCCCTGCGGATGCAGGAGCAAAACTAAACGTGGACGCAGTCGCACTAGTCTGAACAGCTCCATCCACATACCACTGATAACTCGTGTAAGTGCCTGAACCGCCACTAGCCGTAGCATTGAACAGTTGAGACTGACCCACATCTAAAGCTGCAGTTTCAGGAGAAATAGTGACAGTCGGAGCAGCATTCACTGTAACCGTTGTAGCGGTAGATTGAGCCGAAGTGAAGAGTGAACTGTCAGTAACCGTAGCAGTAATCGAGTAAGCCCCTGCGGATGCAGGAGCAAAACTAAACGTGGACGCAGTCGCACTAGTCTGAACAGCTCCATCCACATACCACTGATAACTCGTGTAAGTGCCTAAACCGCCGCTTGGAGCAGCAGTAAACATCGTAGATTGACCCACATCCAAAGCAGCAGATTCGGGAGACACATTAACAGTCGGACCAGCATTCACCGTAACAGAGGTGGCTGCAGACGAAGCTGTAACTGGGATACTGGCGCTGTCAGTCACTTGAACCTCGAAACTCCACGATCCCGTAGTCGTAGAAGCAGAAGTGTTGAAACCGTAACTGGTTTCACTGGTGGAAATTGCGCCTGAAATAGGTGAGAAACTTCCTCCAGGAGCCTCCTCAAACCACTGAAACGTATAGGGAGAAGTGCCCGTAGACACAATAGTAGAAAAAAACAAAGTGCTATTCTGACCCTGCTCAATCGTACTCTTGAAAACAGACACAGATGGAGCAACCAAAGCGGAATTTACCGTAACCGTTGCAGCGGTAGATTGAGCCGAAGTCGCGCCTGAGCTATCAGTAACCGTCGCAGTGACAGAGTACGACCCTGGGGATCCAGGAGAATAATTAAACGTGGACGCAGTCGCACCAGACTGAGACACCCCACTCACATACCACTGATAACTCGTGTAAGAACCTGAACCGCCGCTCGGAGTGGCCGTAAATGTAGTGGACTGACCCATATCCATAGTCCAAGAAGAGGGCGACACACTCACAGTCGGAGCACTCACGCTTATCACCGAGACTGTATCGCTATCAGAATTTGTGACATAGGTATATGTGCCGCTGGGCGTAACAGCCACATCAATAGGCCCGATTCCAACGGTTATCGTCGCCGTCACAGTATTCGTGGCCGTGCTTATCACCGACACCGTACCGCTGCCAGAATTCGCAACATAGGTATATGTGCCGTTGGGCGTAACAGCCACACCGACAGGCGCGCTTCCAACTGGTACCGTCGCCGACACCGTATTCGTAGCGGTGCTAATCACCGACACTGTATTGCTGCCGTTATCTGCAACATAGGCATATGCACCGTTGGGCGTAACAGCCACACCTATAGGAAAGCTTCCAACGGTTACCGTCGCCGCATTCTGCGCTCGAACTGGCTGAGGCAATAATGCGAAAGCACAAAACAAGAAGCTGATAAGAAGGATGCAACCAACTCTCAAAGTCTTTGTTGCCCCATGCCTCATTCTTTCACCTCACCAGTCAAAACCCTTAGCTGATGTCAGCGAAATGTCTGGAGTGTAAGTGCAAGTACGAGCTGTATCTTGCATGCCAGCCGGCGAATGAGCAAATTGATAACGAAATTAGAAAATTGATAATTACGATTCGTAGTTTCTTTATGCTTTTTTCATCCCCAAATTTCTTACTCTGCTAAGCTCTTCGTACGAATACAGATTAACCTTAACTTACATGTTAGCTGCTTATATACGCATAACATTTGCGCTATTCACCTCATACAGATTAAGGAAGGTACCAAAAAACACACGATAAATTGTAAAAAAACATTACGCTATATGAATAAACAAACGTAACACAACCATGAAAATAGCCGCTGAATAGGATTCGCTTAAATAATTAAGCGCATCCCAGCGGGCCCGCTCCATTTTAGGTTCGGGTGTTTAAACAGTTCTATAAAGTAGTGGGTAGAGACAAACCAGCGCGCTTAGCTGCTTAGCGTTTGGATGTTCGCGACCTGCCCAGTGTCTGCCCATATCCCGACGCCTATGCTGTTAACTCCTCCCGGGTAGACCTTGTCGAGATACAGCGTTATGTACCAGTAAGGGACTAAGGTAAGGCCTGTTCGAGGTGTAGGATAGAACACTGCCGAGACGGGTTCTTGAAGTACGGTGAAATTGGAAACTTGTACTCCGTTCGCTTTCCAAGTGAACGTGTTCGCCGCATCTCTGGCGATTTGAATTGCTTGGTTTTGTGTGATGTTTACTTGGGTGTTGCCGACCGAGTAGAGGGGCCAATCGTCGCTCAAAGTTGTCAGGATGCCGTTTTCATACACTATTTGGAGGCTTTTGGCGGCGAAATCAATGTTATTGTCCGTGTACAGCAGAGAGAACTGAGCATTTTCTCCGTCTAAAGAAATTTCTAGTTTGACGTTGCCCAACGTTTGGTCTTGCTGTGTTTCGGTGGCACCGGATAGAAGCTGGCTCATCTGATTCAGGTAGGAAGCATTGTCAACAGACTCGTATCTTGTTATGATTTCTCTCACCGCCGTTAAGAAGTCAGTCGGTTGACGTTGAGTGTAGATCGGGGTGAACGCTGTCACTCCTTCAATCACGTTTAGTTGAAAAAGCGAGAAGTTACCGTTCCTAAACGTTAAGACCAAGTTAATGTTGCTTGCGTTGTTCACAAGTGAGTATGTCAACACTTCCTCATTAATGCCTGGCATGTCGGCCTCGGGTCCCGAAGTGTCACTGAGAAGGGTCACTTGATATTTTGTGACATCTATCTGGAAAACGTCCTTTATGATGACCATTGCCTCGTCAGCAGAGGTGCTTCCCGAGAGCAATTGCTGATTCTGCGATTGCACCTTTTCAAAACTAGCGCCCAAAGTGTTGTAGTCCTTAGACAGCTGATTATAAGAGGCGTATTGACCGTAGGTCATGCTTGCCAAAATCACGATACCTATTATGAGGATTGCGTACAGCGACTTCCACCTCAAAGGAATGGACGAAAAGCTTTTCTTTTGGACTGAAGGGGCATCTTCCGCTCCCCTCATCATTACTGCAGCGGCTTCACCGAAACTGGATAATTTGTATTTTCCGTCTTCTCTCTTCATCAATAGCTCGCCGAGGCTTTCAAGGTGATAGGTCAGATGTGAACTTGGAATCCCGAGGTGATCAAGAATCTCCGAAAAAGTCATCGGTTTTTCCGAAAGCATCCTAAGGATTTTGCGGCGTGCTGGATGCCTCAAAGAACTGAACATTGTTGAGTAGGTTTCTTCTTCCGATTCAGACATTTCAAGCACTTTGATACACTAACGTGCTCCGTTAGATTAATTTTTCTAATAAAAAACCAAATGCCCCGTTTAGTCAATAAATGCAGAATCAACTTTTGTTCAGTACATTTTTCTTGTGTCAATAAACCTTTACAAGAACCGTTTTATCGGAAAATACACTCATGCATGAAGCGTCAGAGGAGCAGCTATGAAAAGATGCGGAACTGGTCAAGTGCAAGATTTCGCTTGCGAGTGTGTAGCGCCATTAAGCTTTGAGACGAAATGCGTTACAGTGGCGATATTCGAAAAAGAAGGAAAGACAATCCTGCAACCGCTGATAAGCGAACAAGACGCCAAAACAATCCAAGAACTGTTCCGAACCGAAACTCTTGAAGTTTGGCTATCTAACGGCAAATCTTCCTATTCCGTTTTTGATGTCGATATACTAAGGTACAAACAAGTATCGCAACCGTTGACGAAATGCAGCAAAATCGCAAATCAAGTGTATTTGAAAAACCTGTTTGCAGGCATCGTTTCTTGTGAGCAATGCCCACTGGATGATGAAGCGGGTGGCTTGTGAAATGGCAACAATCAAAAAAGCGGTTGCAGAACGCGCGCCCAATATTGCGCTGGGGACCTTTTCGAGTCCGAGAGATAGCACACTAAACGTACTGTCAGCTATCAAAAACGCGGAAAAAAATCACGATTTCGCAGCAACGATCAAAATCTTGGATGAGGCATGCCGGAAGTGCACCCCATTAACTCCGCTCGAATGCATCTCACGATGCAAAACCTGGAAGTTGAAGAATGAGCTTAGAATACTCCATAAGAACATTGAAAACCCAGATTTCAAAAGAGACCTGATGAATGTACTGAAAAACGACGCGCGACTGCACATTCTAATGATGATCGCTAAAGGCCACTATTCAATTCACAAGATTCAACAAGAACTCAGAAAGACGGGTCACGCACTCAGTCAAGACAACATTGTTGTAGAATACTTGCGTCCATTGCTGGAAGTTGGACTTGCCGTCGAGGCTCAAGACTGTTACTACACAACAACGTTCGGTAGAAGACTCACAGAATTGATCGGAGGTTCAGCGAACTTAGTGAACTTGCTACCGGCTCGATCCGAATGCTACGAGGAAACTGTACTCAGAGCTTTACTCAGCGGACCCAAAACCTTTGAAGACATAAACGGGTTTGTCTCCCAGAGGGCCGTCTCGCGAATTTTAAAGAGACTGGAAACGGTGGGCTTGGTAGAAACACCAAAGGAAAGAGCTTACATATTTTTCTTCAGATCAAAACGTGACCCTACAATGGAAAAGCCTTCCTCTGCTGAGAGCAAGGTTTACAACGGCGTGCCTCACGAGGGAATTTCTGTACAAAAACTTGCCGAAAAAACAGGATTTGCGCTAAGGACAATTTACAAACTTCTGAGAGGACTGAAGGGAAAGAAGCTAGTGTTCACTAGAAAAACGCCTAAAGCTTACCGTCTGACTGCAAAAGGCGAAAAGTTGGCTTCGCTTCTGAATGCGCTCTATATTCTGGTTGAGGAAACGCTGAGCTCCTCTGAACAAGTCTTCAAAGACAACGAAAACATAGCCCCACAGGTCTCAGGTTTGACTGCCGCCCGCTATTCAAGCATGCCAAGCGAACCAACTTTCCCAGCTGAAGAGAAGGCTGAAACGACGAGACGGTCTCAACTGGAAATGTGTGTGGATATCTTGGAGGTCTTGACTCGTGAGGGTCCGTTGAACCTGATGCGTGTTATGCAAAATGCTAATGTCAACTGCAGCATGCTGAGGGAGTGCCTTGGCTTCTTGACTAAGCAGGGACTGGTTGAAGTTAAGGCCATTGGAAAAGAAAAAAAAGTCTATGCGGTCACTCAACTCGGCTTGACAGTGCTTAAGCAGTTCCGCGATCTCAAAGAGGTGCTTCCCATAGTTGTAGAAACAGGAGTGCGCGCTATATGAGAAAATCCCTAATTCTTATCGTATCCCTAATTCTTATTTTATTGCTATCAACTTTGATAAGTTTTAGACCAACCATTCAAACGGTAAAAGCTCAACAACTGAGTCCTCAATCAATCTCAGACAACTTTAGCACGGATTCAGGTTTATGGACGTATTTAGGGAGCGCATACAGAGACCCAACCAATGATTATTTAGTCTTAACTAATTCTGGCAACGACCAAGCTGGAGTTGCCTTTTTCAATTATGCAGTTTCAAGCTCTTTTACAGCTAATTTTAGCTACTTAGTTGGTGAAGGAAACTCGGGGGATGGGTTCACCATGTTCTTCTACAAACAGCCATATTCAACATTCAGCAACGGAGGCGATTTGGGTTTCAACACTCAATATGCAATTATCCCGGGGTATGGGATTGAATTTGATGGCTGGCAAAACATACCTGGGGATTTCCAAGACATAGCGGGAGGCGTAATGAATCCGCCAACAGGTGATCCGTCTGGCGCCTATATTGCATTAATACAGAATTCTGTTGGTGATCATTTAGCATATTCGGCTAATGACCCGAGAGTTGACAACAATCAGTGGCATAACGTTTCTGTGATCGTCAGAGATTCTTCTGTTAGCGTTTATGTTGACCAAGGATTAGTCCTTCAATGGACTGGGGCACTAAACACAACTTATGCAGGGTTTGGATTCAGTGGAGCTGATGGAGAAGTTGGAAGCAACTATCACATAATAGCCAACTTTTCAATTACTGCCAATAATTTAGGAACGCCAGAACCAATTCCTACAGGAACTCCTACACCAACTGCCAACCCCGAACAAAGCCCAGTCATTTCTTCGGTAAGCCCGATCTCCCCGACGCTAGTGCAGAATATAACCCTCCAAGGCAGCGATTTCGGAAATATTCAGCCCCAACTTTTGAGTTTAGGTGACGGGTCAGTTGATACCGTTTGGGGTGGTTCTACGCCGAGTATCGTTATTTTAGATGAACGTAATTTACTCTCTGCTGGAGCCGCAGGTGCATGGTCTGGTTTTACAAACGGACCTCCCGACCTCATCGGTGTTGTCCTATTAAGTTGGACTAATACAGAAATAGTCTTAGGTGGCTTCGGTTCTGGCCTCGGTTCGCAGTTTTCATGGAGCCAAGTTTTGCAAGGAGATGTTTTACAAATCCAAATTCAGACTGTTAGTGGAGTTGCAACGTACAACACTAATGCCGTTTCAAATCAATCCAATCAAAATCTCACTTCTGGCTCCACAGGAACTCCGCCTGTAATTTCTTCGGTAAGTCCAATCTCGCCGACTCGACTGCAGACTATAACCATCAAAGGCAGCGGTTTCGAAAACACTCAGCCTCAAACGATAAGTCTTGGAGATGGCTCTGTAGATACTGTCGATGGAGGTAACACTCCTTCAATTCAAATTCGTGATAATCATCTCATTGCCGATTGGACGGCGGGGTATGGAGAAAACGGAATTGGAATTATTCTTGTAAGCTGGTCGAATAACGAGATTGTGTTGGGCGGATTTGGGACTTTGCTCACCACAAACGGTCAGGGAAGCTATAACTTACTGCTTGGAGATCCAATTCAAATCCTAGTGAAGGCTTCGGGAACTGTGACTTCGTATAATACTGTTGTATTAGGTTCTCCAGAAAACACGAACGACACCAATAATGGTCCAGCTCCTGTTATTACCTCAGTTAGTCCCATTTCAACAGATGTATCGCAGACCATAGTTATCAAAGGCAGCGACTTTGGAAACATTCAGCCTCAAACTATGAGTCTGGGAGATGGTTCAATCGATACCGTGGGCGGAGGCAGCACCCCGGTGATACAGATTCATGATGACAGCTGGTGCGGTTGGGAAGCAGGCACCCAGGATGGTCCAACAACAGGCGCCGATTCGATTGGCATAATAATGGTAAGTTGGTCAGATACAAAAATTGTTCTTGGCGGCTTCGGATCCGCACTTTACACAAACGGCCAATGGAGCATTTCACCGGGAGATCCGATGCGGATAGTGGTGTTGACTTCTGGAGGAGTGTCAGTATATGATACGACTGTAACTGGAGGTTCTGGCACCTCATCAAATTCAAGCACAACTTCTACACCAACGCCCTCAACGTCTCAGCTTGTGGTTTCTTGCCAAAGCTCCACAACAACTTCAAACTTCAGGGTTGAAATTAACGGCAATTTAACAGTCGGGTGCATTGGCATTCAAGGAGCTCTAATCTACCTCTACTATAGCATAAATGAAGGAAGCTCTTGGCAGGGCTTAACTACGGTAAACACAGATTCAGACGGAAACTTTTTAGCAGACTGGTTGCCTTCGGTGACTGGAAACTACCTGATAAACGCTACTTACGCGGGAGACTCAACTTATCCCGGAGAGAGCACTGTAGTTACCCTTGTGGTTACCCCATATCCATCTGAGAACGCTCAAGACGTATTTTCAGTCGCGTCAAACTCTACAGTGTCAGATTTAGCGTTCAATTCCACAAGCGGACAATTAAGCTTCATCGTTAGTGGACCAAGCGGAACAACAGGTTACTCGGACGTATACATTGCCAAATCCCTCGTTAACGACATATCAACCGTCAAGGCTTACATAGATGGAAACACATTAAACTACACAGTCACGTCAACCGCTGACTCATGGATACTGCATTTCACGTACCATCACAGCACTCATGAAATAACCATAAACCTAAACAATGCGTCCACATCAACGTTAAGCATCACGCAATTGTTGCAAGGAGTTACTTACGGAGCAATAATTAGCCTGAGCGTGATAGTTGCACTTTTGCTGATTTTAAGAAAAAGGCAGGACTAGAACTCCACCTTCCCTAAAAGTTAGAGCTCAGGATCCAATTCTTGAGTTTCCAAAAACCCAAAATGGGTTCAAATCCCAGCGGGCCCGCTCCCTTTTGGGTTCAGGTCTACCACAACGGTTAAATGTATTCAGCCGAAAGAGGTTTTAAGGAGAAAAAAGGTTGTGCGCGGGAACGATTACTCGTCTCTTTTGAATGACAAAGCGGTTAAGCGTTGGCGGGATAATGTCGCCCGCGGTTCAGTGATAACTGCCGAGGTATATCTCAGGCGTTTGGGACATTTCTGTAACGATTTGAAAATTTTGCCAGGCGATCTTCTGAAGATGAGCGACGATGAGCTTTATGATTTGCTCTTGGATACGGTTTCTAAATTGGAGGGGAAAGGATACGCCGGAAGTTATATTCACTCCACAGTGAAAGCAATTAAATCCTGGCTTATCCATAACCGAAAGGAGGTCAGAGGTAGGATTAAGATAAGAGGGGCCCAAGACACCCCCACCCTTAAAGACGAACGTGTGCCGCTCAAGAATGAACTTAAACGGATTTTTTTAGCGGGCGACGAAAAGTCGCGAACAACATGCGTACTGATGGCGCATGGAGGCCTTCGACCTGAAACCATAGGACATTATCATGGGAATGATGGATTAACACTGCGGGATCTGCCAGAACTTTGCTTCGAAAAACAAGAAATAACATTCCTCAAAGTTCCAACAATGGTAACCGTACGCCGAGAGCTCAGCAAAGCTGGACATCAATACTTCACTTTTCTAGGTCAAGAAGCTTGCGACTACTTGAAAGACTATTTGGAAGGAAGACTAAGGGAAGGAGAACAACTTACCCTCGACTCAGCCATCATCACTCCAAAACAGAAGATGAAGGCTTTCATTAGAACATCAAATGTGGGAGACGCTGTAAGACTCTGCATTAGAAAAGCTGGTTTCCCATGGCGACCCTATGTTTTAAGATGCTATTTTGACACGCAGATGATGCTGGCCGAATCAAAGGGGTTAGTGCTTAGGGATTACAGACAGTTCTGGATGGGGCATAAGGGCGATATTGAAGGCAGATACACGACCAACAAGCAAAGGCTGCCAGAGTCAGTTGTCGAAGATATGCGGACAGCTTACGGAAGAAGCGAAGAGTTTTTGCAGACTAAGATCAAAGAGGAAATCAGCGAGGAAAAAGTCCGCAATAGCGTCAGCAAACAACTTTTGGTGATCGCTGGCTACAGTCAGGAAGACTTAGAAAAAATGGACATAACCTCTATGGCCGACGAAGAAATTCAGAGCCTCCTTAGGAAGAAACTGGTGGGACTGCAAGGGCCAAATGAGGGTTCCCAAAAAGTAATTAGCGTTGCTGAAGCCAACGACTTTTTGTCAAAAGGCTGGGAATACGTTGCTAAAATCTCTGATAACCAAGTAATTATCAAAATGAACCATAGCGAAAATGTCTAGTTCGTTGCCCAAAATGAGGGTCAAATCTTACTTCCTAACCTGTCGCCTCGTTGCAGGCGGATTAGGTTTTAGAATGTGTAGCGAATCGGCAAGAGACGTAATTTCTAAGTAGCATAATTCGAGGTTATTCAAAGAATTCTACGTTGTTGCCTTTGGCTCTTTATCCCATCGTACAGATCCTACGGCTGCGATTGGAATTAAATAGTCTTTTCCGGCGCTTTCCACTTCTACGTATGAATTTTGATATACTGATTCTTTGGTGACTATGATTTTTCCTACCAGTTCTTTCAATTGGCTGTGTTTATCTTTAAAATATAATGTTCCAGTACCGCTTACGATTAAGCCTCGTGAAAGACACTCAATAGGCTTTTCTTTCTTTTCTTTCATACTATTCACATCTTCCGTCTTTTCAAATTTGCTCGATCAAGTTTGGATTAGTTTAAGAACTCAACAATGTTTCTCCAAAAAATACTCCTTGACGCTTCTGATGGAGTATTGAAATTCATCAACACTGGAAAAGGTACCGCGTGCGACTGCTTTATTCTTGGGTCGTGAGTAAAGTATATTATGAAAGCGTTTCTGAGGAAGTCTATGTCGTACATTTTTCCTTCAAGACCTTTTTTGCCTCCTTTAAGCAGTCGGCGGAAATCTGCCCTTGTAATTTGTAAGCTGGAATATTCTTTTATTAAACTCGAAATTATGGCCTCCAGTTTGGACCACTTTGCCCGCCTAATTTTGATCTGGAGATCTTTTTTTGTTTGGTCAAACAGGCACAAAATGGCAAAGCTATACGGATCAGAAAAACGGAACGCTTCGATCTGGCACGCTGCTCCAAGTGTTCGCTCTTTTAAGAAACTTCCGAAAAATTCTGCTTCCGACGGAGATAATTCGAGCGCTTCGCAGCGGAACCCATGAGCAAAAAAGAAAAGCCAATCTTTCAATTTCATTTCAGCACCTGTTCCAAATGAACCTATTGTTTTCATGTGAGGCACAAGCTCAGGAACGGCTTTATTGCCAATTATGTCTTTTGCTATTTCTGGATCGCGATACGGCGCGCTTACCCGTATAAGAGTGGGGTGTCTAAAAAAGAGCCTTTCAAGTGCTTTCCATTCACCATTGGTTAAATTGTCTTCGAGATTGTTATTCCTGTCAGCATTCCAGTCTATCCCTGTCGCATCACTTTCAATTGTTATGTACGGTTTCTTCTCAACCTTTTTATTATTTGACATTTTCAACCCCTCTACCCGATAAATACGCGGATTACCTTTTTTGCTTTATCGTTAGCGCGTTCGCTTCCAGTTTATAATCTATATTCAGAAGAATCCTCTGAAGGTACTTCCTTGCGGCTTTTTCATCCCAAGATAATCTTAGCTTTGGTTGGAAACGGTTGTCTTTTACAGGCCATCGTGGCATACTAAAAGTTCCCGATCGTATCGCTTTTTCCAAGTCTTTCCGGTAATCCAAAATCTGAATTTTACTGAGAGAATCTATGACCTCTTCAGCTGGTCTGAGAATGTCGTCGACGCAAACAATAAAGTTGTGTTTTTCAAGAAAATACTCTTCCATTCCAAAGTTCCAAAAACAACAAAGGAACTTCGGTATTTGGTCATCCATTTTCTCGAAAAATTCTCTTAAATGAGAAATCTTTCGTTCTAGTCGCTGATATTCTTCATATTCGTTGAGAGTGAGCGGAATGTCTTTCATCATCCTGTTGAAACGCCACTGCGCCTTCGCTTTAAAATCCTCAACAGTATTGAGATCTTCTAATCTAGCTCGAACGAGCATTTTTGCAGATGCTGCTTTATCTTCTTTCTCCGTTTTAACTTTGCCCGACAGTTCCAAGCGACGTCGCATTTCATCATATAAACGTGCGTTATGTGGATATGCATTGGCGTCAGCTTTCAGATTATCTGGGAGCTCTTCGATTTTCTTCTGCATTAGAGCCCGAGTAACCCGATCAGTGATTATCCCGTTCGCATTGTCAAGACACACATTGATTTTCTCAATCTCTTCTTGAGTCATAAAATCCGTCAGGGCTGGTTGGCTGAAAACGACTGAAGCGCCAAGAGCATCTCTGCTCTCACCAAAGCACACAGACCCAGCAAAATCAACAAAAATTGAAGCAAAACTTTTTCGCTGAACCTCATCTACTTTAGCAAAGCAATAGCAGCCTTTCTCCGAATCCCATTGCCTTATCACAAAATTGTGCCGGACAAGCTCAGTCAAATATCGGCCAAATTCATGTTTACTCTTCCTTTTAAGTGAAGGTGAAAGGCGCTCTTTTTTACTCCAGAGATCATTAAGGCTCAACCATTTGTCACCTTTTTCAGTCCAAAGATTTAGGATCTTAAGTGCATCCGAAAAGACTGTTGTCATGCTTGACATTTTGAGTTAACGATTAATTATATTTTTACCTAAGACCCGAAATGTGATCGAGCAATATCGGGAAAATCAGGAGAAAAAGGCAATTGAGCCAAAATAATCAGAAAGGCTACGTAAACATCGCCAAACTACTAAGATCTGCTGAAGAACTTCCATCGGGATGTGCTTTACGAGAAATCTTGTTGTCTGAGCATTCTGACGAAATGCCCATCGAGACCTTTTTGATCAAAGCCCCAATATGGCTCAAATTATCAAAGCTCCCAAGGAGATAATGCGAATGACCTTTCATGCTTTTTTAAATCCTTTCCGCAAAAAATTAAACAAAGACATGGGTGAGCCACCCATAAAGCCTGCCATCTACTTGAAATTGTTGAGGAGAATCAGGCTTTGAATTTTGCCCCCTCATTCGAACCTCACGTTTCTATCAGACGAAATCTTAACAATCTGCAAGAATTGTCGAAATCAGACGACAACTTTAAACCCCCCAGCGCGGCGGTGTTAACTTTTCGTCATATCCACTTATTGTTAATTTTCCGTCTGATGCTCAAGAGGTTTCTCAGGAGATACGGAGTCCATAAAGGTTGACTGTTTTTAACGACATCTCTAGGTCGCAGAGTCCCTTTCAAACAAAAATGACCGATTTTGGACTGAATTCTTTGCCTCTCCCACCGGAGAATTTGTCGGAGCTTTTGAAGCCTATTATATCTGCTTCACAACTCCCGCTTGATTTTTACAAAGATAGATGCTTGAGGTGTGGGAGGCCGTTGGTGGACGATGGGAATCGATATAATATACACGAAACTAAGAAGAAGCAATTCTGTCCAGATTGCGATAAAGTCACAACGCTGGGTTTCAATCGAGGGTCTCATGTACCTCTCTGGGTTTGGGACCGAGTTTTATTTTCAACAGCGAAAGGCCATAGAAATGTTGACATTCAAGAAGAAGTGGAAAGAGAAAGCAAATTCCACGGAGCAAAGTTCACGATAAGTGTTCCCACGATATACAGAATTAGATGGGCAAGCGATAAAATTGTAGACAATTTCGAGCCTTACGCTTTCCGTTATCTTAAACCTAAACCTATCAATGGAACCTGGTGCATGGATAGCCGATATCATGATTTGCCTTTTGACCCAAGCCTCTTTCCGGGGAAAGTGCTTGACCCGAGAAAAGGGAATCCCCACATGTATGTAACAGCTGTGCTACATGAAAAGGCAACATACTGTTTCTCCAGTTGCGTTTCAAAGTGGCGCGACAAATTCATCGGTATTAGAGCTCTTTCACTTGCAATTGATAAGGCGGGTGTTGAACCTGATCCTTTGAAAATAGATAGCGCCAAAGAATTAATCGCTGCCGCAAAAGCTCTGCTTCCTGCTGAAAAAATTCTGTGCATTAATAAAAAATACGATTTCACTTTCAACCAAACTATGGAGGGTTGGTTTGGCGTTTTTGGTTTACGTCACAACAAACATGAGTGCCAATATAAAAGACCAGAAACTCAGGAGTGCGCCATGAACATTTTCCGAGATTTCCGCAATTTCGTATGGCCCTTTAACAAAACTAAAAAGACTCCAGCGGAAACATTAGGACTCATCCTGCCTCGAAATATAGGAAACAAATTAAGTTTCATTCCGCTTCTCGATTTCGCATATCGCTTCACTCGTTTTGTTGAAGGCGAATCTGCAAAGGCTAAGAACAAACGCCTTTAGTTCTCGGATGCTTTATCAATTAGCTCTCTCCAACTCATCTTTCCATTAGAAATGCCTGCCATCTCACCTGGCGTTCTTCCTTTTAATGCCTTATGTTCCCTTATGAGGTTGTGATGCACTTGATATCCTTCTGCAAAAACCTCTGCTCCCTCTGCAGAGTTCAAGTGACCCATCGATTTGAGGCGCCTTTTTATGCAACCATTAAGTGCTTCGATTTTATTATTATTGATTTTTCCAACAAGCGGACCGACAATGTGCAGTGGTCTTATATTTGAACCCTGAATATCATTTTTCCCTCCGAATTCACTTTCAAGTGCAAAGTCGTAACTTTGAAGACCGTCCGTGACAACTTCAAGCGGAGAATTCTTTGTGGCTTTCTTGCCCTTCTGGAACAGAATTATTGCGTCTTCTTTGCTTCTGCTCTGGCTTATGTGCTGCGCGATAAGCTGTCTAGTTTCAGAGTCAAGAAGGCACCACATCACCATTTGTCTGCCTCTAACTTTTATGAGAGTCTCGTCGGCGTGCCATCGATCCGAGGTAGTCGCTTCCAATCCTTCAGTGTAGCGTCTAACCAGTTCAACATATTTTTTTATCCAATTATGGATAGTGACATAGGAAACGTCAATCCCGAATGTTGATTGCAGATGCTGCTGTACTTCTCTCAAGCTTATGCCACGGAAAAAAAGATCCAAAGCACATACGATCGTCATCGTTTGGTTTTTCATTCTCTCGTAGCCTCTTCGGTCAGTTGAGAATTTTCTGCATTGTTTGCAGTAGAATTTCTGGACTGGGCCGCTTTGGTTACGCCTGGGCCCGACCTTTACCAAAAACTTGTCAGACCTGCAAATTCTGCACGAGAATACACTCTCTGAATCTCGCATCCCTTTGGTAATGTCTCTGATTGCGATAAAATACTGTATCGCGTAAATATGTTTGCATTGAGCGTTTCTTTTTTTGTAGTCTTCACATTCACAGCACCAATGGCTCCTTTGCCATGTTATTTCATACCACTTTTTAGGATTTGATTGAGAACGAACCAAAAATTGGGACCGACTTATGGGCTTGATGCTATTTCCCTTTGCTAAGAATTGAATTGCTTTTGCTTCGCGTTTATTTGCCACTTGAAGAAACCTCTAATCTTTTCGGCTGGTTAAGAGAAGTGAGTTATGATTATCAGGAGCAACTTGAGTGATTGCATTATTGATTCTCGTCTGTAAGTCATTTAATACTCGTCGTAAGTGCTTATCCAGGGTATCAATGTCTTGATCGATGCCGTCAGCGTTTGTCTCTATCCGCCGGGCTTTCTCCTTTATTCTTTTGACCCATTCACAGTATTCAAATGCTTCTTTGATCGCTTCTCCAATTTTCTGGTCTGCGAAAAGTCTGCTAAAGTTTACTTCTTTGTGGCAGAAGGGTTGCAGTGCGATTATGCTGGCCCTTAAGCCGCCGTATGCGACTCTAAAACATTCTCTATCTGTAACTAACATTACGCCTTCTGGGCATTGTTCGAAGAGGAAGCCGTTGGCGCCTTTGGGCATGTTGTCCACCGCCAGTATTGCGAAGTGTTCTCCTCTTAGTTTCATGTGAGTCCTAGTTTGTTGAATGAATAACCGGTTCCATCCGCTTCCATTTTTTTTAGATTCTACTAAAATTTTGCTTAGATTTGCGCCGTTAAAGCGTGGGGTGGCTAAGATGTCAGTGTCCCCAGGGCCTCCAACATGTTCGCATTCATCTTCTGGGAAATACTCTCTGAGCTGTTCTACAAGTTCCAGTTCTCCTTGCCTACCCTTCTCAGAGGGAACTTTCTGGAATCGCAACAATTCTTCAAGCAGCGGCAGTGTTGCAGGCATCAACCGTGACAACAGCTTTAGTTGTTCAGGTTCAGGGAAGCCCATTTCTTCAAGAGTTTGCTTGAACTTTTCGGTGACTTCTTTCTTTATTGACTCCATTTTTCTTTCAGTAACTTCATTCAGCGTGTTAGTCATGGTTTGCATTGCGTTGAGTGTATCTTTAAATGTAGGCGTTCCCTCTCGAAGAGTCTTGAATTCGGTTTCTAACCTTATTCTAGTTTCTTGGAATTCTCCTTTCACATCTTTTCGGATATCATCGGGTAATTTTTCAATAATCTTTGGGAAAGTTTCGATGAACATTTTCATTGGTGCCAAGATTGCGTTCAACTGATTTTGAGTATTTGCAATCAACGTTTTTGATAGTTCATCAACGACCTCTCTTGTGTCAGAATTAAGCCCTATCTTAGGAATATTTGTCCACATCATCCTGAATATAGACAACGCTGGGTCGATTTTCTTTTCTTTTTCAAGGTTAGTTAGGAATTGAAGATTCTCAACAGCTATTGAATAACTGTCTGATTTGTTTCCACATATTGGACATATTTGCATTGTTGATATCAATACTCCTGCCGATTTATTTAACCACTCTACCACTGTACTATTATACATCACTTGACAGCTTCATTTAAATATTGTGGTAAAGTCTCTTGGTAGTAAGCTGGTAAAATCTCCATCCTTAAATAATGCTTACAAGTAATTATGTAAAAGGCTAACGGAGAGACCTCAAGTGGCAAAAATCACAATAACATTAAGTGATACGACAGAAAAGAAGTTAAGATCATACGTTACTTCAAAATATCCTGAAAAACCTTTCGGAAAACTTAGTGGTGTGGTTGAGGAAGCATTAATCGAATATTTTGAAAAACGTTCGAAATAAGGAGAATGCACTTTAGATCCTTGCTGGCATCGTTGAAACTGGGTTCAATCATCGCGTATCCAAACGGGTTTGCTGTCAACCATCTCCCGCTCGGAAGGTAAAGGGTGGGACAAGCCTAAGGCTTCAAACACTCCTGTCTCGGGTTCTCCCGCAATTATTTTGTCGTCTTTGACTAGGCCAGGCTTTCTAAGTGCGACCATACTGTCCTTAAATTATACCAGTATTAGGGCTCCGCGCTAAGTGTGCCCTAATTTGCCACTGCTTCTCTTTAGACTGCATAAGATTAACTGCTGCTCTTGCAGTACATGCACTTTCGGTAACCATCGCTGTAGCAGCCAATAGCAGTCGCGAACCAAACCGCGGATTGCTGCTGTCAGGCTCAATCCCACCGGATAATACATTACTGCTCAGCATTCCTATAGCTTTCCTTAGCGAGGTAGCTACTGACAGAAAATTCTGGATCACTTGTTCATCTTGGTTTAGCAAAATGATCCAGTTAAGCAACAGATTGTTTAACGGCGCATTGCCAGGAGAAAAGCATACAGCGTTTGCGCTATCTTCATCTGACTTGTTTAAATAAGAACTTGCTGCCTGAATAGTGCCCGAAATGCTCCGGAGTTCTTCAATCAAACCTTTAAACAGTTCAACTTCTGCGTCAGCTAAACAATCGTCTTTGTTCTCAACCCAACGAATCGACAAACTTTTTAGCGCAGAAGCTAATGCTTCAAGCTCTATGGTTTTTTGAGTTGACAAGCTAACAAAGGCTCGATGTCTTTTGCAAAAATTTTCAAACTGAAATAAGTCTTGATTAAACTCTATTTCTTGAGACAAGTTGAATCTCCAGAATCAGAGAATGGCTTATAGTTAGGAATTAAATGCTTTGGCATTGTAATCTTTTATTTTCCTTGCCTTGAGGTCCTGAATTTTACGCTATTAATTAAAACTAATCAATTGCTAAAGCAAAAAATGGTGATAAATTGAGCTCTTATAGTTAAAAGAGAAGAAATGCACGCCCGAAATTGTTAATTAACATAGGATTTTACAACACTGTGAGCGTTAAAGCGATATTCACGTAATAAAATCGCACTTTCAAACAAATAGCCATTTAATGGTTAAATTAGCAATCAAATATAAGGTAACAAACGTTAAGGGTTCAAATCCATAGAGACCTGCACCGTTAAAAACCGAAAGAGCTCTTTAGCTGGCGCTTCCATGACTGGCTATATACGTCGCTATTGGAATAACCATTAACTCGCAGAAATTACATACCCAGCCGAAAGGCAAAAGCCTTTTGCTCATAAAATACAATGAATGTCTGCCCTGATTGTAGGATATAAAGTGAACTCTGTCGGACTGAGTCACTCCAGCTACTGTTCAAGATACAAAAGGTACTGCATAATTATCGTACGCAGATATTGCAAGTAACTCGAAACTTTTTCCTAAAATTCCTTTTGCAATTTCAACAACTTGAAGATATAAAACTACAAATAGTGTTACGGTAAATTTGAATGAACGCTATGGTATCGATAATTGGCAAGGCAAAACAATCTCAAAGAAAGGCTTTTGAAAACCTTAGACGTGATTGGCGATTTTATTTGACATGTGTTTGAATCGTATAAGACGAGCCTTGTTTAATGATTTGTGTTGCGTTTGACGCGTTGAAGGTTAGTGTGTTTCCAGAACTTGTTAGAATTACTATCTTGTTACCCGCCGTAAGGTTCTGCTCTTGTGTTGTTAGAGATGTTAGATTAGATAAATTGGCGGGCAAGTGTCCGCCGTTTTCTGAGGTGAGATTTTGGTTTGCTGATTGATTGTCGCTAATGTATTTATTGTTTTTAGCTGAAAAAGAAGTTTGGGCTTGTACTGCGGTATATCCTGACAATATAGCTGTTGTGACAAGGATTGCCACTAGCAATAGAGAGGCGGTTCGGCGGCGAGGTTTTGGATGGGTTTTGGATATAGCTGTATTGATGTTGTGGACTCGATTAGCTATTGCTGGATGCATAGAAAGTATTCCATGACTATGTCTATTGGCAAGAGGCGACATGAGAAACAAACTCGCGGAAAGTCTCTCTGCAAAGCGTGCTTTAGGAAACTCCTGTATTGCGCTCTCAAGTTTTGCTAGAACATTTGCCATTAGTTTCGGTTGATCAAGTAAAGCCGCTCCTTTCTCATCAGCAAGCAACTCTCGCTCTCTTTGAGCTTTGGTTGCTGCAAAATATGAGAGGGGATTAAAAAATGAAAGGATGGTTAAGCTGTTTAATATGCTTCTGAATAGGTAGTCTCTTGATTTGATGTGTGCCAGTTCATGAGAAGCAACCGCTGTCAACTCATCTATGTTAAGCATTTCTAAAATTCCTAATGAGAAAACTATGTCAACATCACGTCCGTATCCCACTGTAAAAGCATTAGGCCTCAAATCTTCAATTAAACCTACTTTCGGCTCAGAAATACCGATTTTGTGAGCGATTTCCTTAACCTTTTCTTGAAGAGCCGCATACTCGCCAGGAGCCATTCGAAAAACATGTAGATTTCTCATAACGATTCTTTTTCCAAAAGCAAGCGTAAATACAAGATAACCAGCAGCAGCAACTATTGCACTTAGACATAATGACCCTGTTATTGATAGAGTGCTCGCTGAACTGTTCCAAAAAAGTGCGTAAGACGATTTAGCTGTGACTACAAACATAGATTGGAAACCTGAGGAGGGAAGTATGGTTTGTGGATTAAAGAAGATAAATACAATTAATGAAGTCAAAAGTGGGATGAGCCAGATAATGCTCTGATTTTTCCTACTTAGTAAGGGATTAAGTTTCAAAAATACTTCGATGCAGACGAAAGCTATTGAGAGAAAGACTATTGAATAAAAGAAGTATGGCTGTAAGATTTGAACCAAAAAATCATTTAAGCCTAACATAGTCTATTCATTTCTTCTTTTCCTTTATGGTTTTATCGATTTTGTTTTTTAACTCTTCTAACTTTTTATCACTATTTGCAGTTTTCTCGATAAGGCAGTTGGTGACTAGATCGTCAAAGTTTTCCATAAGACTGCTCAACACTTCGCGGACGGCCGCTTCTTTGAAGTTTTGTTCATCTACCTTTGGCCAGTAAACATAGAAGACGCCGCCTTTTCCTTTTTCCACACTTCGATTAAGTAGACCTTTTTCATACAGCCTATCCATAGCGTTCATGACTGTGGTGTAGGCTATGGATTTTTTCTTTTGGAGAGTTTCAACAACCTCTCGTACAGTAATTTGTCTTTTTTTGGAGCACCAGATGATTTCGATTACGCTTGCTTCTAGTGGACCCAAAAATGCTTCCAGTTGCTTTCCTTCAACATTGTACTGTGAAACTGCAGTTTTCTTCTCCGACGACAAAGAAGTTCCTCAATTACTATTCAAGATAGTAGCATTTTAATATTTTCCATAATAGTTGGCAACAATGTCGCCGAAGTTTTCTAATAGACTATTTAGTACTTCATTAACTGCAATTTCTTTGAATTTTTGTTCTTCCAATTTTGGCCAGTATGCATAATACCAGCCACCTTTACCTTTTTCTATACGCCTGTCAAGCAGGTCTTTTTCGTAAAGTCTGTCCATAGTGTTCATTATAGTTGTGTAGGCGATTTGTTTTTTCTTTTTGAGCGCTTCATGTACTACCCGCACAGTGATAGGTCTTTTTTTGAAAGACCACACGGTCTTTATTACTTCTGCTTCCAGCGGACCTAGAAAAGCTTCCAATTCCTTGCCTTCAATGTTGTATTGAGAAATAGCCGCTTTTTTCTCGGTAGGCATGTCACACTTCCTTTGCTACCATAGTTGTGGTAGGGCTTTTTAACGTTGCTCAAATAATCTTTTCTAACACACGGTGTTTTCCTTGTTGAATTGTGCTCTTAGGCTTTTTTGAATGAGCTACTATCGCCCACAGTAACATTTATTAAAGCTACCATTGATATGGTACCAACACTTAGGGAGGTATAAAAAACGGGTATAGTAACAAGAGCAGTAAGAAATATTTCAAGACGAAAAATGAAAGCACTACTGGTTATTTTTGCACTAGGTTTTGCCTTAGCCATGATGATTTCCCTTCCGCCAGGCATTACAGCAAACCAAGCAGCAGCACAAAATGCGATCAATACTATAAACACTTCATCTAATGCTGTTAACGCAACCTTGAGCAGAGCAGCAACTGAAATAGATTGTAGTCTTCCACCAACCGTAAGTCAACAAACATCGAGTAGTTCTGGATACTACCTTAGTACAGGCGGACAGTCCTCGGGAGATTACAGCGGCTTAACATTTACAGATATGAATGAAAGTCATTACTCAGCCATCAATTCTATTTCAGGTGTAGCAACTGTTATCCCAATTCTTCAAGCAAATGAGCAAGATGGTCAATTTGCTTACCAGATTCAGGGTATACCGACAGACGCTTCCTTGATAAACACGTATCCCATTGCGCCTTACTCCACAAACATGACTTCTGGTAGAACATTACAGGCAGGTGATAGCGGCGTTGCCGTCATCGGTCAAACAGATGCAGATCACTGGGGTGTAGCCGTGGGCGGAACTATCAATATTTTGGGAAAGAACTTCGAAGTAGTTGGTATCCATGGTTATTCAGTCGCAACAGACGAATCAAATATTTACATGAGCCTTAGCGACGCACAAGCTATAACTGGTAATTCTGGGAATGCAACAACGCTCAAAGTATTCTGTAATAACGTGAATGATGTCAGTTCAGTGCAAGCTCAAATTCAATCCTCATACTCCGAGTTGGATGTTAACTCAGCCACGTCTCTACTTAGCCAAGTTACCGGGGCTGAAGCCCAAACCGCTCAAGAATTAAAACAAGCACAAAACACCATGAATCAAACACAAGGAACAGCTATAACGGAAATAGCGGTTGCTATCGTCGCAGCAAGCTCAATAGTGTTGTTCATCATGTTAAACATAGTAAGGGAGAGAACAAAAGAAATCGGGACACTCAAAGCAATGGGCGCCAGTAGCCGCGTTATTATGGGTCAGTTCATGATTGAAGGTATCGTGCTAAGCGTAATAGGCGGTGTATTAGGCATAGCTATAGGTGTAGTCGGCGCAACGGCACTAGCTGGTGCATTACTTCCACATGTAAATCAAGCTGCAGGATTCATGACTTCTTCAGGCAGTACTAGTTCAACTGCTTTATCCGTGAGTGTAAGTCCTGAACTTATGCTGATCGGGTTAGGCGCTGCAGTACTCTTAGGAGCATTGGGAACACTGTATCCGGCTTGGAGAGCATCAAGAACAAGACCAGCGGAGGCAATGAGATATGAGTGAGCTAGCACTAAAAATCGAGAACTTAGCGAAAGCATATACGCTTGGTAAACGAGAGATTCGTCCTCTAACCAGCCTTAACCTTGAGGTAAAGAAAGGCGAATTCATTGCTATCATGGGACCATCCGGTTCAGGCAAAACTACATTGCTCAACATTATGGGATGCATTGACAAGCCGACCAAAGGCAAAGTCCTCATCGATAATGTCGACGTTACAAACTTGCCAGAAACAGAACTTTGTAAAATTCGCAAAGACAAGATAGGCTTCGTATTTCAAAACTTCAACCTACTGCCCTACCTGAACGCTCGGGAAAACGTTGAGTTAGCAATGGAACTTTCGGGAAAATTCCCAAACGAAAGGAGCAAACGGGCAAATAAGCTTCTGGCAACGGTAGGCTTGTCTGGGCGTGAGAATCATAGGCCAAATCGACTCAGCCAAGGCGAGCAACAACGAGTAGCAATAGCCAGAGCATTAGCCAACGACCCAGCCATAATTCTAGCTGATGAGCCCACAGGAAACCTTGACCTGAAAAACAAGCAGGAAATTGTCAAACTGCTCGCAAACCTAAACCTAAAACAAGGCACTACCATAATAGTGGTAACACACGATGGGCAAGTCGGAGCACATACTGAGCGAATGATTCTTCTAAAAGATGGAAAAATCGATAAAGAAAAAGAGGGATTGCATTTGACAAAGAAACTTATATGTCCTCACTGCCATGCCAAACTACCAACGGAAAACGGAGTATGCCCTAGCTGCGGAAAAACATTGCAAGAACGCAAACTAATGCGCGGATTATTACCACCAGCTGCTGCTCAAGGGACAAAAGGTAAGACGTGATTATCAGATGAAGGTTGTGCAAGTAACTATTAGGAGACTCCTAATAACTTTTTTATAGTTTCAATCTTTTTTCAAGGCTCTAATACCTGACATTTATAACAAAGGTCAAAAACAAAAAAAGGAGACGCAAAAACGAGAGGTAACCAAAACGCTAATGTCGATATCGGCCGTTGGGTGCTAGACGAAACTAGACAGCGACCCCCGAAAAAGAGAAAACAGATGCATAAACGAGGCATTATTAGTGACTTCGACCCGAGATGTAGGTTCCGTTACCCCAAATTCACTTTCGCCGAGAAATGGTTTCTGTGGGCTTTCTTCCAGCGTCTTTTCAAAAGTTGCTGACTTAATGTTCCGATCCTTGGGTTCAAATCCCACAAAGCCCGTTCCCATTTTGGAAAAGTAATCACAGATCGACCCATTCCGCTACTCCAAATAGAATTCAGGTCGGTTTTAATTGAAATGTCCATTATGGCACGTCCAATCTATCTATGTCTATAACGAGTCAATGTTTTTGGTCCCCATAAGAATGCGGCGATGGTTGCTGTAATTATTATGATTATTCCAGTGATCTCCGGATTGTAATATGAGCCATAGATTGGAAATACAACCCAAGTGATATCGATCATTGCATGAAATAGGATCGCTGCAAATAGGCTCTTTCCAGTGTTATTATAGAGCCAAACGATGAGAACCCGCAACCCGACGGAGGCCAGGCATTCCCAGACGATCCACATAGCGGAATTATTTGCCTCAATATATGGCACGACATGCCATATTGCCCACACCGCTCCCAAAATGATGCTTGCCTGTAATGCACCCCACTGATCCTGCATAGGGTCGATAGCGTAACCTGACCAACCTACTTCCTCGCCTATGGCCGAGACGAAGAATACAATAAAAAGAAGAAAACTTGAGGAGTATACCGTTTGACTTCGGTTATTTCTGTGCTAATGGCAGTTAGAACCTGCTCAAAAGCCATTTCAGAGTATAACCTTGGGCATGGGAAAAGTCCATGCTTTTCAGAAGTCACTTTTCTGTCACTGGTTGGTCCTGATTATCCATTGCTAATTTTGCCATGCGCTGATGGAGAGGAAAATATGGAGTGTGCATTTTGCCATGGAAGAGAGCGAAAAACCTGTTCAGAACCAGAAAAAACGCAGCCAAAGCGAAAAGATAGGCCGCCTCAAGTATAACCAACAACTCCTCAAACAGACATTGACAGAGGTTGAGGAGGTCAAACTTATGTTGCGAACAATCTTTGCAGGATTGAAGGATACTTTCAGTTTTGGGCCATCGCTAATTGAGCGGGTATCTTGCCGAGATGAGGTTGATCGAGAGATTTTACGTTTGTTATTTGAGGCCGGATCGCAAGGCTTGTTACCAAAGGAACTTGCGGCTAAACTTGAGCGATTCCAAGTTACCCGTTTTCAAGTGAGTCGCCGACTTTTGAGGATGAATAAACGATTAAAAAAGGAATTTGGCGAGCAAATTGTAGAGCAGAGAGGTTGGCATTGGGCTCTCACTATTTTTGCTGCTGAGGTTTGGGGCAAAACTGAAAGAAATTAAAAATTTTCTCTATGTCTATCAAGTTTCTTGCTCCAGAGGCAACTGATACATGTTTTCAAAAACACTATCTAAAAGCTTTTTATAGTAGTAAACGGTTAACTAATAAATTATTTACTATTGGAGACAGTTTTGACATGATAAAGATTAATCATAATACTCATCACTTCTCGGGTCATAATATCGGCGTCACTTTTTCCCTATAAATATATTTGGAATGTGAAGATGATGGAAAACATTGTCGAAACATCAAACCTAACAAAAATTTACGACAAAAACTTTACAGCAGTCGATAACCTGAACTTAGAGATACAAAACGGAGAAATCTTTGGCTTACTAGGTCCAAACGGGGCAGGAAAAACCACCACAATTCGCATGCTCACAACTCTTACCAAACCAACATCCGGAACTGCTTTTGTAGTTGGTCACGATATAGCGAAGGAACCAAACAGAGTCCGAGAAGCGATCGGATATTCTACTCAAGAATCAGCGGTTGACGAAAGCGCCACTGCAAGAGAATATCTATCCATCTTTGGCCACTATTATCATTTAGATCTGAAAAGAATAAATACACGAATTGATGAATTGCTTGAACTCTTCGATTTAACTGACGCTGCAGGGCGACTGGTGAAAACTTATTCGGGTGGAATGCGCAAGCGTTTAGAAATTGCCACGGCACTAATTCATGAACCTAAATTGCTATTTCTAGACGAACCTACACTTGGATTGGACATACAAACACGCGTCCATATGTGGCAATACATCCAAAAACTCAACCAAAATGGAACAACCATACTCCTAACAACTCACTATCTCGAAGAGGCTGACAGACTATGCGATCGAATCGCTATCGTCGACCATGGCAAAATTGCCGCCCTTGATACACCTAAAGGGCTAAAAAGCAAGATTAAAGGTCAAGTAGTTTCTGTGATAGTAAGGTCTCTTGAAAAAGAGGAGTTGAATGCTACAATCAATAAAGCAAAACAAGCCCTATCTAGTCAATCGTTTATCACAGGTATCCAACTAACAGGAGACGGTGTAAATGTACATGTAGACGATGGAATCTCGGCAATTTCAAGAATACAGATTTTACTCGATAAAGTAGGCATTGCAATTGAGAGCACAACTTTGTCGAATCCGTCACTGGACGACGTTTTCATTATGCTTACGGGAAGAACGATTCGTGAAGAAAAGGGAAAACCACTTGGTCTTCACAAAATGGGAGAAGCAAAAAGGAGGCAACAATAATTGAGTTTCTCTTCTGATGCTTGGCATACTCTGATTAGACGTGTTATTTATTACAGGCGTCAGCCTGTGTTCATTTTCTCCACTGTTGTACAACCTTTATTCTGGCTCCTACTGTTCGCTCCCTTATTTCAGAATATCGCTCTTGAGCCAGGTTTCCCCGCTAGCAGCTACTTGGCATTCTTCACTCCAGGCGTCATAGTTATACTTGCAATATATTCATCGATCTTCTCAGGATTCATAATCGGGGCAGATATAAACTTCAGCGTGTTGGAAAAGATACTTGTTACGCCTGTTAACCGCTACGCACTTATGCTCGGCGAAGTGCTTAGCTCTACTTTGATACTATACTTGCAAGTGATAATAGTATTCGCAATAGCGCTACTCTTGGGAGTAAGCATAATTACAAGTATCACTGGCGTGCTGCTAACGCTCGTGATCGTTGGATCGCTGAATATGGCCATAGCGGCTCTTTCAAACGCATTCATAATCAAAATGAAGAACAGTGAAACGTTGGGCGCACTGAGCGCTATAGTTACATTGCCACTGCTATTTATTTCCTCGATCCTTGTGCCTTCCTCACTTGCACCAAGCTGGGCGCAGACCGCGATGAGGTTCAACCCAGTGAATTATGCTGTGGAGGCAATAAGACCACTATTTATAAGCGGATTCGATTGGCAGACATTTCTCACAGGCTTAACGGTACTCACAATATTCGCAGCTGTTGCAATCGTAATAGCGACGTTAACACTTAGAAACTATGGAAAGTAAGCTCATGATTGGAATAAATGACCTAAATCTTCAATATTCGCCTAAAACCCTTCCTAGTAGCTTTCCAGAGCGCCTTCGGCTTTACTTTGGTTGGTCTAACAGGTAAGTGCTGAAGTTCTTTTCTATACTCAGATGTATCCGCCGCGGCAATTGAACTGAGCAAACCTAAGAGATTTGTAAACTTCTTAAGAAATAATGGGAGCTAAAAAACCTTTAAGATTTAATAAATGCTGCGCTGGAAACACTTTTTTGCTTTTGACAATCTTTATATTGCTAAGTAAACTGTTAACTAATAAATTGTTTACCTAATATGGTAAAATCACGAAGGTGCAGCTAAGTGTCTTATGTTGAATGCATGGTATTAGGCTTAATAAGTCAAGGCTATCGTTACGGACACGAATTAGATAAGGTTATCGAAGAACGCAATATGCGTTTGTGGTCAAAATTAACTCGCGTTGCTATGTACAAGGCTCTCACACGCATCAGAGAAAAAGGTTGGGTCAAGGCAAATACTGAGAAAGAAGGGAAACAGCCCGAAAGAATTGTATATACACTCACAGAATCGGGCAAAGAGGCACTTAAGAGTTTGGTAGCCGAGGAACTTGCATCAAATGAATTAATGGAATTTCACATCAGTATACCTGTTAGTTTTCTTTATATACTTCCGCCAGCGGAAGTTATCATACACTTGGAAAAACGAAAAAAATTCTTAGTCCAACTATTAGAGCGGATTTCGTTAATTGAAGACATTGATAATTGTAATGTTTGGGGAAAAAGAGCGAACGGAAAATTGATTCATGGATATTATCGATTAGAAGTACAATGGCTAGAATGGTTAATTTCCGAATTAAATGGGAAACCCACTAGTGCGAGTGATGATGAAGAGGGTAAATGGAGCCTTTAGAATGAATAAGAAAATAACGAGCAGCAAAGGCTTGAAATTCTTGCGCATTTTACACTTTTTATCAGTAAGCATATGGTTCGGAGGAATAGCATGCATAGGCGTTTTAGCCATTATATGCTTTTTTAATTTAGACAAAACTGATTTTCTAAAATTTTCTCCTTTAGTTGTGGGGCTATATCCAGAACTAATTTTACCTGCAGCTGTTTTCACAATAATTGTGGGGATTATTTATGGGGCTTTTACAAATTGGGGCTTTTTTAAGCATAATTGGTTGCGACTGAAATGGATCTTAATAATTTTACTTATTCCTTGTACTGGCATTGGCGGCATTGATCAGTTCATGTCAGTAATTGAAAAGGTAAAGGCAGGCGACTTTAAAGGGGGATTCTCTGACGGATGGCTTGTTCTTTTGTTCATATTCCTACAGATTTTAATAATCCTAATTATGTTTGTTATATCTGTTTTTAAACCTGTGAAAAAAAATAGTGAAAGCAAATCTCTCTAAGACCGAAGGCTTTGTGTTTGTTAACCTGCGTTAATTTCGCTTGAAGTAAGATCGCCGAAGCCCGAAGTCAATTCTATAAATGGACCTACCAACACGATAAACGCCAAAAATTCTTGAAACGAAATCTTTCATTGGAGTCCCTGATTTATCATAAAACGTTCAGATTGTTTTAGGAAAAGTTTGTGTTTCTCCATAATTTGGTGCTATGCTTTGTTTAGAAAATGGTGTCGAGGGAGCAGTCTATTTTAATTGCTGTAACCTTTCTGATGCGCTGAAATTACTGAGCTATCTAAAGAAACGCTGTTCATTACGATAGATTCTCGCCAGGGTTTCAAAATTTCGTGAAGCACAGCGAGAGCCCCAGCCCAGGAAATAAGGACAACTTTCTACCCGAGGCAAAGACTCTGGCAAAAATGGGCGCACTGACTCTGCTTGTAGACGCACCTTGGGCTTCAAAGGATTTTGGCCTGCACATATCCCAAATGGTCCCAGGCGCAATCCGCGACATGTACATTCAAGCAATTGCTGATTTCCGCAGAGGAATAGATCTTATTGATTCACAAATGGATACAAACCTAAATTGTATAGGCTACGTGGGGCATAGTTTTGGTGCACTCTTGGGCGGAATACTAGCAGGCGTTGAGAGGAGAATAAAAGCTTATGTGTTAATGGCGGGTGTAGGGAGCTTCACTGATATTGCCTTAGCGAATATGCCCAATCTGAATGGTGCTGCTTTAGAAGAATTTAGAAAAGCGTTTGAACCCATTGACCCCGTTCACTATGTGGGACACGCTGCGCCTTCAGAGCTGTTTTTTCAGTTCGGCTCTGACGACATATTTTTTCCGAACCAAAAGTTCTTGAAATATTACATTGCGGGTAGCCAACCAAAAACGATAAAATGGTACAATGCAGATCACTATGGTTTAAATGAAAAAGGATGCCTTGACCGCATAGCCTGGTTAAAAGCTCAGCTATCTCTGAAATAAACAGAGATAAAAAAGAAAACTTCCGCGCAAATAAAAATGTGTCAAACGAAACAATCAGAGGGAGCTAATGGGGCGTGGAGGCCGGTGTCAGCAGGTATTGAGTGTTTGAAGCTGAGTTTTTCCAGGTTGAGGCTGTCAACGAATGCGTCAATGAACCTGACGGGGTTTTCTTTGTCAACATATTTGTCGATGGTGTCTGGAAACAGCACTGTTTGGTCTCTATGGGTTCCGTTTACATGTTCGCTCATGGCTTTTCAATTGTTCTAAAGCTAGCTTTAAGCTTAACGGTAAGCGGATTATAGGACTTTTCACACAATCTGGTTTGGGTCTGAGACCCAGCGCCTCGCCAACAAACCTAACAGCCTCATTTTGTATCATTTGGGTAATGTTTTCGTTTTCTAAGAAGATTCATGCCAGCCATATTGCAAACGTAGTTAAAGTTGCTTGTTTTACAATGAAAAAATTGTTGTTCCGGTGAAAGTTCATTAAATGGCCGAGATAAAATTCCATTAGCTTTCTGATGTCGAGGACGTGTTCAGGGTCACGGCGGCGCGGATAAGAGTTTTCATAGCCTCCTCGTTAACCTTGTCGCCTTCGTGGAAGTCGATGGCACGCCTTGAACTACTTTCGAGGCAAGAATTGAAGAGAGCTGAGGGGTCATCCAACAAGGCGCCTGTGGGAAATGTCATTTTAACTGCATTCTTGTAGATCTCGCCGGTGCAGATGAGCCCGTTGTGAGACCAAACTGCAACGCCCAACGGATTGGAGGGCTTTATCCACTTTACTGCCTCGACGACTTCAGGATCGGCTTGTTTGATCAAAGCGCGGAGGTGGGAAAGCATCTCTCCTCTCCAGTCGCCTAGCTCCTGGATTCTTTTGTCTATGAGTTGAGATGCAGATTCAACGCCCTGGTGGCCATTCTTTTTCATCGACTCGCTGAGCATTCTCTTGGTCATCTTATCACAACAGAATCGTTCTTTTTACCATATTTAAAAGCAACCGACCTTTAAATTCAGGAACCCTCAAGCTTTTATGATTGTAGAATGTTCCAGATGTTGCCATCAGGATCATTGACGCTGAAGAATCTGCCTCCCCGTGGATAAGGCATGATCTCACTGTTTGGCTTGACGCCCTTTGCTTTAATCGTCTTGTATGCTGCATCAACATCCGGTGTTGAAATAAAGAAGTTTCTTCCTGTATCGAATTTGACTTGTTCCGAAATAAAGTCAAGGGCAAGGTATGTGCCGCCGCCGGGAGGAACGACGAAGACACTACGGTTTCCTTTCCCCCACTTGGCGTCTCCATTTGCTTCAAAGCCTAAAACATCAGTGTAGAACGCTTTGGCTTTATCCATGTCACTTACTTGCAGATGAGTCAAAATTATTTTATCAACAATTTTCATAAAAATCACATTGCTATAATAACTAGCGCAACCTAGCATAAATTTTCGCACCCAATAGTCTTCGTGTTTTTGGACAGGCCAACATTATCAAACAACCAACGCGGAAACGAAAGTAACATGCAAGTTGTGACAGAGCAATAACTCATGAATTATCATTTGCTTCGTCGCTCGCATTCGTCTACAAGCCAAATAAAGTCATGCTTTACTTCTTCAATTACGCTCAGAGTGGCTGATTTGACTTCGGGTCTTTCTTTTACCATTTGAAAGATCTCGTCTCCCTCGCTGATATTTGAAGTTGCAAAAGTAATAAAAGAGCCATTGCTTGAATCTCCTGTTACAAACACCAGATTAGTTACCCTCGAAAGCACAAGAGATTCTACTTGGGCTTTCTTGTTACTTTGACTTTGAATCATCAGGTCGTAGGCAACTCCTGACATTTTTCTTAAGTCAATCATTGGCAGGATGAAGATAGCTGAGGATTCCAACATCTTGTTTAGCCTTCTTTTCACCGTTTTTTCAGAAACCCCAACTACTGCAGCTATGTCCGCTATCTTTCTTTCTGCGTTTCTCAGTAATTGCCCACATATTTTCCAATCAAGCGCTGTCATCTGAAAGCATGTTGGGGGGACATTAATTTCTGAAACGATGGGAGATTTAACTTCGCCCATCTTAAGGATTTGATCAGAAGACCTTTTTTGGCTGTCATCAAACAAAGTTATTAACAATTCATCACCGTAATAATTTATAACCTGAACAACTCCGTCGCTTGATTCAATCCGGGATATTGTTTCTTTTTTGGAACTCAAACCCGCTGACTTCATAAGCAGAAATGAGGTTTTTCGGTTTAGCACCATGGGGTTTGGTAATAGTCTCCAACCCAAAAATAAGCCATCTTCCTTCAAGTGCTTGATTCTATTCCTTACAGTTTCTTCATCTACACCTATCCTTTGCGCGATTTCAAGGTAAGTTTTCTTGGTGTTCCAAAATCCCACTGACCCCCTGAGCTCCGTTATTAAACGAGAATAGGCTTTGTTTCCAACCCACAAAACGACCAACTCATTAAAAAGATAACAATCATCTTTTAAGAAACTTGCTGTAGCTTATTGTCAACAACAACCAATATTTGTTCAAAACAAGTGGCTTGAAGAACGGCTCGTTTTTCAGCATCTTTGCTAGTGCTTAGCCGAAGGCGTTAAGATCTCCAAGCTTAAAAATTGCCATGAACGATACAGTAAATACGTCTGAATTCAGGTTCTGAACCCGTTTGGGTCTGAGACCCAGCGAACTCACCAGGTCTTGGACTTGGGTAAAGACTGAAATCTTCGTTTTAAGCAAAAGGGACTCAGACCATTTTGGGGTAAGCCCGGTTCTATTCTCTAGCAAAGCTCAGATGTGAACAATTACATTACTGGCATGCTTACGAAACTACTATTCGCGAGATTCTTCATATTCTTGACTCTCAAGTTCTCAGAGAGAATCTTCCAAACCCTTGGACTTGTTAATCATGGCGTTTTGCTTATATATCATTAACATGAATCAGGTTAATCGTTATTTTATTTTTCCATAACGCTTTATTGCAGCATCTCCACGCATGGTCAGAGAATAATATGCTCGTTTTCCTTTTCCAACCCTGGTCACCCACCTCTTCTTCAATAATTCTCGAAGAACGCGAACAATAGACGATGCGTATTTGTCAAGTTGCCCACTCAAGTCGCTAGGCGTAAGTCTCCCTTTGCTTAGTTCTTTCATAATATCATATTCCAACTGAGTCGGGATTAAAGTCTCGGCTTGCTCTTCAAAAACGAGTTCAGGAGTTACTGTTGTTAAGCCTTTGTCAATAGCTTTTTGAATAGCTGCATATGTTCTTTCAAGCATCAAAAAGGTATTCGGCGCCGATACATTCATAATAGCTTTGATCGTCTCCGGAGGAATAATTGCTCTTATCACATCATTTGTCGTCTTTTCATTTTGGCATATTTGCGCGACTCCAAGGTATGCTCTGGAAAGAATAATATTTTCAGCATCTTCCATCTTGGTTACACCGTTATACATTTCAACTGAAGAAAATCGTTTAACAGACGAAGCTACCGTTTCTTTAATTGATTCACCAAAGGTATAAGTTAACGATATGATTCCCTGCTTGCCTTGAAACCATGCTTGATTTCCATCAAAAAAGTCCGAGAGAAGAGTATCGGAGTTAACTTTGTCAAGTTCATCAATTACAAATACAAGAAACGCCCCACTTTCTTCAAGATTTCTGATGAGAATGTCTACTGCATGCCTTGTATCGGTTTCAGTTGAAGCAAGAATTGATTCAATATCAGGTTTATGCAGTTGTTTAATAAGATATTTCATGCTTTTTTCAGCAGCATCTGAAGCCAAACCTAACGGTGGAAAAGCTATGCCCAATGCCTGAGTCATTTTGCCTGCTACCCATGGAGCATATTTTTTAGTTGATTCGCTTAGTGTATTTTCTCTTCCTTTGAACTGTGCGACATACAAAATTCCAGAGAGTACCGATCTATAAAAAACATCATTCAACTCTTTGATAGTTAAAGCTGTATTAGCACCTTTAACTGTAACCGTAATCGGAATAATTGTGTCTTCTGCGTTCTCCTCTAAAGCTTGGTACAGAACTCCCTGCATGGCCGCTGTCTTTCCCACGCCTCTGGGTCCATATATTGAGGTGGTCCGTTTTTGGTTTATTATTTTAGGTGTTTGTTTCGCGGCGAAATCATCAAGATCTCGGTACAATAAACTAAACAGTTCATCTTCATAAGATAGTAAATTTCTAGTCATGAATTGTTGTGCTGCAACAAGTTCTTTAGATTGTGGCATAGTTAACATGATTCATGTTAACAATATATAAGCCTTGGTTAACAATTAACATTTAGACAATGGGGTATCCGGCGGGTAATCCTCCCAGTAATCCCCCGCTATACCCTATGAATGCAAAGATATGCCTAAGATACTTGCATATTCAATCTAAAGGACTCCATTTCGTTGGGTTCAGGGAGGAGTAGTTAAAACCTTGCCTAAACTCATAGAAAAAACCTATTTCCGATAATCTTGCAATAGGGACTCAGACCATCCTTGGAGTAAGCACGGTCCGGCCCACTTCCCGCGTAGAAATGCTTGCTGTTGACTGTTTTTGTTATTTTTTGCTACTTTAGCCATTTGTGGTTTGAACCCAACACGGTTCAAATCCCGCCCGGTCCACCACTTGCATTAAATTTTGTGATGATTTTAATTCCTGTTCGTTCAGGAAGAGTTCACAGTTTCTGCAAAAGTCTTTATATTGATTATTCGTAAGGTTATTTGGAAATGAAATCACTCGAAGAAATAAAGCGTAAGCTTGAGGCTTTGAATCCAATTCTGAAAAGGAATTTTTCAGTGGACGCTATCGAAATTTTCGGTTCTTATGTTAGGGGAGAGCAGACTGAAAAAAGTGATATAGATATTCTGGTAACTTTCTCAGAGCCAAATGATGTAGATCTCTTCAAATTTATTGAACTGCGCCTTTTTCTTAAAGATGAACTGGACATAGATGTCGATTTGATTGAGAAAGATACACTTAAACCCCGCCTGAAAACACGAATACTTGAAGAGGCAATACCCGTTTGAACAAGGATTTCAAAGTCTATTTAGACGATATGATAAATGCCATTAACGAAATAGAAAAATCCACTCAAGATGTCAGTTTTGAGGCTTTTGCAAGGAACTATGAAAAGATAAATTCTGTGGCATACGATGTTTTGATAATAGGCGAAGCAGTTGACAAAATTCCAAAATCGGTGCAGGAAAAAAATCCGCAAGTTCCTTGGCGTGTACTGAATGATATAAGGAACAAACATATTCATGAATATCGTACAGTAAAACCTGACAAGCTTTGGAAAATGGCCAAGTTCAGCTTACCACGAGTAAAAACGCTATTAGAAAACATCCTAAAAACTATTTGAGAAGGTTCTAAGCCATACTCGTCAAGATATCAAAAAATCCCTGACTCCACATCAGCCTGGGATAATCGCCGCGTTCGCAACGCGGAAGCCGCGGGTTCAAATCCCGCTCGGTCCACTTTCACCCCCGCCCGCCTACCTTTTGAAACCCCACAAACCCTTGAAGTAGCACTATATCTAAAAAAGAAAAGTTTGGCAGAAGACACAATCGAGGGATATGTAAAAAGACTAAGATTTATCGCAAAAAACACTGACATAACCAAACCCGAAACAGTCAAAGAATTTATCTTAAATCAAACCACAAGCTCAGCACACAAAGAAGCCTTAGCAAACGCCTATGCCCATTATATTCAATGTTATGGATTAAATTGGGAAAAACCATTTTTCCACAGAGAGGAAAGACTCCCAAACGTACCCACAACAGAACAAGTGAATACAATTATCTCAGCCTTTAAGAAAAAATACGCCACTATCTTTAGCATCTTAAGAGACACAGGATTAAGACCTTGCGAACTCCACAGACTAACATTAAAAATGATAAACTTAGAAAATGGGACAATCACCCCGCAAACAGCCAAAAATGGCGCACCAAGAATCTTGACACTCCCCGCCCCAACCTTAGCAATGCTAAAAGAATACATTACAAGACTAAACCCGAAAATGAACGAAAGATTTTTTCCAACTACAAGAAGAATGTGCCATATCTGGGTACATGGAAGAAATCAAGTAGCAGAGAAGCTAAAACAATCAAACTTACAAATACCGACTATACGACTTAAGACATTACTTCGCAACCATGCTATATGCAAAAACCAAAGACATACTCTTAGTAAAACAACAACTCGGACACAAAAGAATCGAACACACCCTAATCTATACACACCTAATCAACTTCAAACAAGACGAATACATCTCAAGAACTGTCCAACTCGGAACACCAACAACATTAAAAGAAATATGCGAATTAGCCGAAGCAGGCTTCACCAAATTCACCGAAATAGACGGCTACCAAATATTCAAAAAACCAAAATAAAAACTAACATAACAAAACCTCAATTTTTTATTGTGAATTCTTCGCTCACTTACAGCCACCATGTAAATTTTCGAAAGCAAACTTATTGTTTGAACATCTTATTCAAAATGGATGATTTAGGTCGGGGCTTAGGTTCGGTTTCTTTAGGTCGCAAACAGCCGTAAAGAAAATCGGGAACAGTTTCTTTGAATTTTGCGTTTATTTCAATATAACTTACATTAATCAAACTATCTTCTTCTTTTAAATCAAGTTTGGGTATGAATTTAGCTATTATAACGCCTTCTTTAATCGAAGGTTTCTTCAATAGATATCTGACTCTTTCTTCTGAAATATCCTCTGTTGAAATCAAAAAGGCAAAAGATGCATTGAAAATCTCTTTGTAAATCTTAACCTGTCCAAGCATCTTTAGAGTGATTGGTACATCTTTTATTTCTGCAATTATGATTTCTTTAGGACTCTGAGGATTCTTTTGAACGTAACCTATTAAATCGGGATAAATGCCTTCAATCCGTATTATGTTAAGAGTATCGTCGTCAAATACTTGTTTCAGTTTTTCGGAGAAGACGTTCTTGCCGCCTATTATTTCTAAATAAACACGTTCAGGCTCGTTAATGCTTAATCCCCGTTGAGGGTGATAACCCTTTTCACGGTCAAGGTAATTGCCCATAATTATGCTCAAACTTTTCTGGATTAACTCATAATACAGTGCTTCGTTCCTTTTCTTTTGTAGCTTAACGTTTGGTTTTGAAGTCATTGCTAAACCCTTTCTAACTCGTTATCAAGCGTATATTAGGATTTCACTTTTTACTCTTTGTATGGAATTATGCAGAATAGCCAAAGACAGCCAAACCAAACTATTTTATATTGAAAGCAATGAATACAGGACTGGGTATAATTATGCCTCTTGAGGAAGACCTTCAACTACTAACCTTAGCGAAACTCAAGCTCTTAGCGAAAAATAATGGGGTTTCGCTGGAAAAACCCTCTTACACGTTTGGTAAGAAGGCATACACTCCAACTAAAAAATCAGATATAATCGTAGCTCTTCTTAAATCTTCCAAGATTACAACTAAGAAGATTAAGGAAATATCTGAACCCGTTTCTAAAGAGAAGAGTGGAAAACGAAAACCAATACCAAAAGCGGTACGTGAACAGGTTTGGGACAAATATATGAAGGCAACAGAGAGAGTCGGAAAATGTTACTGTTGCGGATGGCGACCTATCACGGATAGTGATTTTGAAGTTGGTCATAATAAGGCAGTAGCCAAAGGTGGAAGAGACCACATTAACAATTTGAGACCTATATGTAAATCATGTAATCGTTCTATGGGCACGATGTCTATTGAGGTCTATAAAAGAAAATATCATCCGACCAATGCAAAAAACTAAAACGAAACAGGTTAAAGACTAAAGGGTGGGTGTCTAAACGTGGAAGTGCTAAATAGCAAGAATCTTGAGCAAATAGAAGAGAGAACAAATGAAACGCATCATATTAGTTGACGGAAACAATTACATCTACTTTACGAGCCTTCGAATGAAAAATTCTGACTTCGGTAATATACTTGTGACTACAAAGGAAGAATCAAAGGCAATAGAATATTATCTAATTACAGCGTGGGAATTGATTCAAAAATTTGAGAAAGGATGGTTAGACTTAGTATCGGAACATTGTTCAAAAGGAGAGTCGCCATTTCAGGACACAGTTGATTTAACAGGAATAGTCACAGTGATGTCAGAAAAGGAAATAATTGAACTTGCTAAAAAAATAAAACAAAATCCAAGAGATACAAATGAAATTATCAATCAAACTATTGGTGAAATAAAGCAGAAAAAACGTCTATTGAAACAACAGCCACTACAACAACCACTACAAAATCAACTACCAAAAAAAAGTTTTTGGAAAAGATTAACCTGAAAAGAAGGAAAGTGAAACTGACAAAAATCAATTTTTCATTTGATTGAATAATTACTTAATTTTTGGATAGCTTAGATTTCCAAAGTGAAAAGTTTTGTTACCTGAAAACTAACACTATTGGAGGCGTCGCTTGCGCTTCGCGCTCGCTCCGCTATTGCCATACAAAACGCAAAAGCCAAACGATATGCAAACCGCAAAAAGTTTTCTTTTAAGATAAGTTACCAATCATATTGGTGCTTTTTTAAATCAGGCGCAAGAAGCCAAACGCATTCTCCATTCTCATAGAGAGAAGCCCAAAAATTAGTTTTATAATCGCTCTTCATAGGATTATGCTGAAAAACTTCAAACCCAAAGTATCGAGCAGGCTCAAGCTCATGCTTACATAAAGGACAAAGTAACTTGCGGGATTCATAGGTTATATGTAAACGCCTATAACTTAGCGAACCGAACCAGACAAACCCTCGTGCACGACTCTTAATAATAGAAGCGGAAATACTCATTTACCGTGCCCCCTTCCTAATCGCCATATGCGATAATTGATACCAAGCCGTGGCAAAAACAGACCTACGCTCATCAGTCACCTTAATGATGTAGTGGTGCTTTTCGAAGCTCTGCCTTACTCGATTCTCGAAACCGTCACATGAAGCACAAAAACGGCTGTCACCATGTTTCTTAACAATCTTGCCCCCACCTGTACGATAAACCTTCTCAGTCTCAGAGCAATGTCGGCACTTCCCATAACCGCCCTCAATAAAACCGAGAATATGCATATGTGGAGACCAATAAAACCCGTATGGAACACCTTTCTCTAACGACTCAGAATAATCAGCGAACCTAAAGCCGTGGAAACAAAAACCACCATTAATAATCCCTACCTCAGCAACTATCAAGCGCCACTTTTTGCACCATTTTTCATGCTCAAACTCAGCCAAAAAATAATCAGACTGAGGCGCAGAAACAATAATGTGCTGAGGCTCACCCAACGGTGCATGATAAATATCCTTATCATCCTTCCCGCCCACAGAAGCCTTCTCAACACGCTGAGAAATATGCTCAGCCTCGCGTAAACAAGCGCCTTTTAAATAACAGATAGGACAGGCATAAGAATGGCACCAAGTATGGACCATATGAACATAGACCTCTCCACCATGACTTACACCTAAAAGGTCAGCTTGAGAGTGCAATTCGACTCGGTTACAAATATCGTGCCTTCTCCATTGACCACAATTACTGTTAGTCTTCTCGCCATGACCGACAACAATCCAGTCGCCATGCTCAAAATGGAAGATACGTGAATTTCCCATATCTTCATTCAATTGCTCGTAAGCCGAATAGTCACGCCACTTAGCCTCAATATCCTCATATTTGGGAAAATAGGCATCACGACTCAATATCTTTACCCCCAAACTTCTCAGCTTGTCGCATGTGAATCATCGATAAGCTCTTAAGGCTAAATCTTACATAAACAGTAAAGTAAGTGTACCAATTCGGAAACCCAAAATGAAAGAACAAATTGACGATAACAAAATTCAAAAAGAAATAGACGCTATCTTTACCAATTACCATAAAAAAATTAAGGAAAAAAAAGCCAATTATCGTAATAACTTAGACGACAAATACTGCAAAAAAATATACGACAAACTTCTTGCAGAAGCCGCATTAAAAAAACAAATTATTCGCCCAAAATTTAGACACAACGAAATATACAACCTAGTAAAAAACGAAATGTCAAAAACAACCTTTGAATCGCATCTCGAACACCTAGGGCAAAAAAGATTCATAGCCAAAAGAAGCAAGACAAAATACAATACATCCTATCAGATTAACGTTTCAAACGAACCTAAAGTAATCCAATTACGAAGAACAATCTTAGGCAAGCAAAAATTAGAATTAGTTGGCATTACAAAACTAAAAAAAGGAGTTTTTTATTTGCCTCCAAACCTTAAACTTGCACCTGCATCGGACATACCACCAAACGAAAGATTATTTTACAAAGATTAGATTGAAGCAATCCACGGAATTCTAAGCAGACGCTTTTTTATAAAAAGCTTGGCAAAAAAGAATTACTCTATGTCTGCACAAGAGTAATCAGAAAGCCCGTTTTGGCGCCCAAGACCCAAAAAATCAACACCCAACAACAGACACCGAACGGTAAAGCAAAAACACCTCAGGTAGCGAGTACACCTCCCTAAAGGGCAGCCCCCCTCGCACCCAAGGACTCTGTTTTTGCGCTACAAAAAACTTTTAATGAAAAATAGACCACATAACAAGCTGTATGTCACATTCAGATTTTCAGATGCGGAAACATGAGCTTGAGAAATTGTCAAGTCTGTTTAAAAGCAAAGGTTATGCCACAACTGCCAAAGAAATTGAATCTTTTATTGAACTCTTGAAGCATCCATTCGAACTCTCAGATTTTCTAAAGAAACTGGAAGCCCTATTAAATATGTTCGAAACAGAATTCGTATCTGGTTTTCCAATAGGGCAACAATTTCGAAAAGATAACTATGAACAAACAAAGAAACTCATATTCGAAGCTATAAATAGACTCGGAGTTGATTTTTCTAAATCTCAAAGTTCGATTCTTCCCTTAATTGAAAGAGTTGGAAAAGCAAAAATGACGTATGGCTTCATAGCTGATGAACTACATAAACAAACAATAAAAAATGAAAATGTTATCTTTCATCTTTATTGTTATTCTTATTTAATTTTTGTAGAAGGAATATTTGATGAACTGTCTCGAATTCTTTACTTTTTTGATAAAGTATCACCAACCAACAAACCGACGACTGAAGACTTGGAGAGATTGTCTGTTCAACACATAGCTGAACACTGTAGAATGAAGATGATTGTTTTTCAAAACTGGGCTGATAAAAAACATATACGAAATTCCATAGGACATGCTCTCGCTCAATTCGATTCTTCCAAAAAAATGGTGCGTTTTATTGACCGTGACCCTCAGACTGGAAAAATAACTTATGATAGCGGTGTTATCCCTTTCCAGAAATTTATGGAAATGGCGCTCGAACTTGAGGATTCTTTGAGTAGTTTTACATACATCTTAGTGTTGTTGAAAATATTTGACTTCGTTATTTCCTCAAATCCAATGGGTAAATCAAAAGAGTAGGATACGCTAAAAGCACAGAAGTAACTCTTGTATCGTGCAAAAGCGCCAGTATAAAGCTTATAACTAGAGAGTAACAATAACAATACAGGGATTAAAATGAGTAAACAACCAAACCCCAAGAAATTAGATAGGCTAATTGAGGCAGAAGTAACTCTTGTATCGTGCAAAAGCGCCAGTATAAAGCTTATAACTAGAGAGTAACAATAACAATACAGGGATTAAAATGAGTAAACAACCAAACCCCAAGAAATTAGATAGGCTAATTGAGGCAGAAGTAACTCTTGTATCGTGCAAAAGCGCCAGTATAAAGCTTATAACTAGAGAGTAACAATAACAATACAGGGATTAAAATGAGTAAACAACCAAACCCCAAGAAATTAGATAGGCTAATTGAGGCGGGTTCAAATCCCGCCCGATTCACTTCAGCCATAGAAATGGTTTCTGTAGAGTGTTTTTCCCGAGTTTTTCTTCTCCCGGATTAAACCAAGTCCTGTTTTCAGGACATTAATGATTCAGTTGACAGAGGCCTAATATGTCGTCAAACCCAAGTTTCACTTCGCTTTCTGAAGTGGTTACTCACCTAAATGCTACAGGACCCGATAGCAACAGCAATTATCAAGTCTACGGGCTCACGGTCTCAAGTAATAGCGTTCAAGCCTACGTTGATCACGCGAACACTTACATAGGCAGTCTAGTGCCCAGTGTAACATCTACGGATCCGCGTTACCCGTTTGCGCAGTTAGCCGCTTTGGATCTTTCGTGCATGAGCGTTTTAGTTGCTGCAAGCGGCGGGATGCTTTTGGGTGCAGCAGATTACAAGCTTGGCGATTTATTCGTAACTAAAGCCACTATCGGAAAATTCGCATTTCAAAGCGCAGTGCAAAGCTTCCAAGACAGTTTTACCCGAAATATAGTGAATCTTTCAACTGTAGCCGTAGGCGCTCAAGCACGCCTGGGATATGAAGTTCCTCGGAGGAAATCTTAGATGTCAACGAATCAGGCTTTAGCGGTTTCGGAGTTGCTGCAGGAGAATTGGGGGCTATCAAGTCCGGTGGCTGCCGCGAATATTTTGTGGCCTACGACGCGTATGGATGCGATTGGGATTACTCAGGGAAAAGGATCCTTGCAAGTGGCTGTCTATAACGCGAGTCCTAGCAAGCAAGTGGACGCGCTTAGCCGCGAATGTTACCTGGTTACCGAAAAACTTGTGGTCGACATAATTGTTGTTAACGCCAGTCAAAGCTCCGCTGATTTAGCGGCTGCAGAATCCACTTTGGAGGCCTTGCAGACTGAGGTTAATCGCATCATACATTTGCAAGACCCAAACTACGTCGTAACCGGAGAGCCGATTCACAGCAACGCAACTGAAGTAACCCGCGTTATGATCAACGTTGACGCCGTTTACTTCAGCATTTCAAGCTAATAGGCAGATGAAGCAAATGGCAGAACAAAAAAGGGCGGCAAACCAGAAGTTCAAAACTCGATTTAGCACTTGGATTGTGACTTACAAAAACGGTGCTCAGGTTCTTGTAGAGCATAGAGTAACAAAAATAGCTTAACGCTGCTTAAATATCGCTGGAATCTGTTAGTCCAGAAAACTGGACTCACCTTTATTTGTGTTATTCGGCGTGTCTACAAACGAGGCATTAAATAGTTTAATGGATATGACATGGACAAGACAGCGGGTGTTGAGAGAAAGTGGAAGACGAAGGGCAAGTGGAGAATGATAGACAACGCGCAGAAGTCTTTGATGCACTCGGTCATCCTACCCGTATAGGAATCTTGAAGGCCTTAAGTGAAGGCCCTCTCGGCTTCGCTGAGCTAAAGAAGAAGACTTCAATTGACAGCAGCGGACATCTTCAACATCACTTAATCAAACTAAATGGCCTGATAAAAACTGATGAATATGGCAAATATTGCCTCTCTGACCAAGGAAAAGACGCCTTGTTAACCGTACGTACAGTGGAGAATGCAACCGATAAAAAGCCAATGTCACAGCAGAAGTCAATACACCACTTTAATTTTAAAGTAGGTTTAAAACCAGTTGCTTTGCTGCTCGTGGCGCTCTTAATTGCCAGTTCAGCAGCCGCAGTATACGAGTATAATCAAGCAGGGTTTTTCCAAAGTAAACTTGCCCATTCTTCGCAGATTAGCGATGGCTATTATTTACCCTATGAAGGCAACATTAGTAAAATATTTGTAGTTTCGACAAATTCAAGTTATGGATACTACCCAGTTAAAACCTACACTTATCTTAACGGAACGGAAGTTAAGGCAGGTGGACCTTGCGTTATAATTAGCGTCACCGTACGAAATGATTATTCGACAGAGTATCCACCGCCATATCCAGCCCCTGGCTCAACGGTAGCAGGGATTTACTTGATGGCTCAGTTATTTAGTGGCGAACAACAAATTAAGGCAACGGATTTATTATACAACCCGCCCTTTTTCGGACCTGACATCGGTTCGAATGCATTTATTAATAGTGGAGAAAGTGCAACCATTACTTTGTATTTGGGAACAAACGCTACAAACGTAACAAGTTACCAAATTGTGCCAACATGGATTTCGGGAACTCCGCCACCATTTTAGGCGCATTTGATTAATTTTAATTTACAGTACTTTGCGTAAGAGGGATTTTGTTGAGTATTCAAATTTCAGTTAGCTTGCTAAATTTTGATGTGCTGAGCAATTGCTTTGAGTGTCTTTGTGAGCAGTACCCTGAGGCTGTTGGGCAAGCAATGCAGAATGTTGCCCAGAATATTTTGGCAACTGCAAACACGCTAGTTCCAGTCAGAACAGGTTATCTAAAAAGCACAATAGTAATTGAGCAGCCCGGCAAATTCCAACTTAAGATCAAGGCTACGGCGCCTTACGCCTATTATGTGGAGTTTGGCACCCGAAAGATGCCGGCGAGGCTTTTCTTAACGAATTCGGTTAATCAGCATATGCCCGAGTTTGGGCCTGCAATAGAAGAACAAATTCAAAATATCCTGCAAGGCTAACATACACTCAATAGCCTCTAATCAGTATATACCCAACAGCTTCTAATCGTACCATAATTTTATCAGAATAATTGTTAATCGAGGTGAAAAAGTATGAGTTTAGCAACTACGCCAGTTCTAAGTCGCAACGCAGTTGTTCAGGTGGGCGGAGCAGCAATCGGTTTTCTCACTGACTTCACTATGGATGTCAAAGCAGAGATGATTAAGGAGTATGTTTGTGCGTCAGGCGGGTCTCCGTCGCCAGCTTTCACGGCAAGCGGCAACCAATCCTACACGTTTAAAGCTTCAGCGCTCTATGTTCCAGCAAACTATGCAGCATTACTTACAGATGTTCTAAACGGCACTTTGGTGACGGTTATTTGGGGTCCACAGGGCACAACTACAGGGTCGGGAACACCAAAAATCACGCTAAGCAACGTTGTCTTAACAGCTTACAGCGTAAAAAATGGTCAGAAAGGCACCATTGCCAATGATATCAGTGGTGAAGCGCAAAGTGTGGCCACAAGCACATTCTAGTGCTTTTCTTTCTTTTTTCAGTTGCCATAGTTAAGGGAGATGAGGAGGATATTTTCTTTTAGCCGCCCAATCGACAAGGACAATTCCCAAAATTAAAATCGTTGAATCGATAAGAATTCCAGATTGTAGAATAAGGTTAGGAACTGCATTTACGTCCCGCAAGAAGAAAAGCAATAACGCTGTGGGAATAAGTGTGGCAGCCAATAAGAGCCTCGATTTTATTCTGAAATTCAGAATTCCATGAGAACGAGCTTCCTCAGCTGCGACCAAACAGGTGACCTCAGGAACACATTTTAATTTTCCCACTAAAAAAGGTTCGCCAGCTATTATCATGCTGAGTTAACAGCATTTTGTGGCATTAATTGATATTAATGAGGTGATTTGATGAGTGAAGAAAAATTTGATAGTGAAGGTTTCGAGAAGCTTAAAGCAGCGTTCAACGAGTATGAGGCAGAGCAGAAAGAGCGTTTCAAAAATTTTAGCGTAGGCCTGCTTAAGAGTAGTAAGGTTCCGCAGGAGGCTAATGTGTCCGGCGCCGGCTGGGTCAAATTCGTTTTGCTTACCCATAATGAGCTTAGCGATTTAGCGAAGTTTTACAAGGATGATCAACGCGAATTCGAACTGCAAGCTCTTCTAAAGATGATGAAGCCCTGCTACCCAGACTTAACAGAGAAGGACCTGCGAGATGCACCTTGGGATTTGGTGCGTGCCCTGGAGAAGGCGTTGCTTAATGAGGGTTTTTTACCGCGAACAGTGAGGCGGTCAATGACTGGATTTACTGGAGCAGTGAAGCCCAGCGCATCGCAGCCGTCATCAACCTCTACCACTACACCCTAGAATACGCGGCAAGCCTAACCAATTTCCAACTGGAATTCTTAATCCAATCTGCAATTTGGTATCGCAAGTTGTCAGAAGGCTAAAAACAAGGTGAGTGGCGCTGTCTTTTCCCGAAATTGCCTATTGAAAGATTATTGAGATTGCTTTATCAGGTCCTCGTCTATTTTCGGCTTCCTCTTAATCTAGAAATCACCGAATGCTAAAGAAATCTATCCTTTTTTGAAGTGGTTCGCTCCCTGATGCTATCTACGAAAGCGCAGTATATTCCCTGGGTATAAATCATTTGGTTGGTGAGAGTATGATAAATAATTGATAAAATTCTCAATCAAGTAGGCTTAAATTATCAACAGTCTAAATGTTTTAAATGGTTAGAATGGAAACTGACTACTCATTCCTCCATAAGATCCTGAAGGACTCAACTAGGCGAGACATCTTGCGATATCTTAACGATCGGCCTCTGTCTTACATGGAACTGATGAATCTTTCAAAAATCACAAACACTGGAAAGCTCAACTATCACCTGAAAGTTCTCGGCGAGCTAATTCAGAAAACGGCTGATGATAAGTATAGTTTAACTGACAGGGACGTCTTGCCGTCCAATTGCTTGAGAAGTTCCCTTCAAAGCCAATTCAGGGAAAACCCGTTTTATCTCACGGACCCGTGATTATGTTGTCCCCAGAATGGAAAAGGGAATTTGGTCTTATGACATTTATGATAGCTTCTTTCCTTGGAGGAATTTACTTGTTGTTTTTCAGTGTGCTTTTCTTGGAGCGCCCTTGGCCTCACGGTCCTATTTCTTTAACAAGCGCGGCAGGCATAATCGTCGCTATGGGTCTCATTATTCTATCTTTGCCAATTCGTAAAAGGTATCTGGCTGTCAAAGAAAGAAATAAACAAACGCTAATCTCCTATCGAGCTGATGACCCAACCCATTGAACCTTCTAAAAGGTCCAAATTGCTCGTATTCGTATGTTGATTCATGGCGCTTCTTTTTACCGATATTATGTGTTGAAGTAAGTCGTGAAACTGGTTTGAATTTTCATCCAGTGTTTTGAGCGCGAGCGCTAAAAAATTGTTTCAGAAGGGTAAAAACGAAATGAGTGGAGCTCCTGCAGAAATAGATATTGTTGCGACTGATGATGCTTCGGATGTTTTCCAAGATGTCAGCAGCAACTTTAGCGATATGAGTAGCAATGTCAGCGAAGCCTCTGACTCAATGAGCACCGACGTTTCAGATAGCATGCAACAAACCTCCAGCTCCGTTTCAACTATGACGACAACGGTGCAGGCTGATACTAGCCAAATGCAGGATTCCTTCAATCAAGCCGGAAGCACTGCACAGGTAAGCATGAATCAAATAACCACCAGCACAGGCGAAGCAAGCGATGCCACTGAAGCGTCTAGTCAGAGCTTTAGCCAAAACGCAATGCAGATGAATAGTGCAGCGATGAGCGGTGCCATGCTGTATATGGCTGTAAATAACATAGAGAACGCGCAAACATCGCTTGCTAGAGCTAACTTGACTGAGGAAAAAGCAGCTAATTCCGTTACTTTAGCGCAGCAAGCCTATAATGTGGCTGTTGCGAAGTACGGTGAAACCAGCGTTCAGGCACAAGATGCAGCAAATCAGCTCAATTTAGCGATTGAAACTCAGCAAGTGGATCAGGAACGGGTTGCTGAAGCAAGTCGAAACTATAACAGTACCTTGATGATGTCGGCGCTTACGGTTATTCCTGCAGTTATCAATGTTATGACTTTGGCGAGTCATGCAACTCAAATGTGGGAAGGCGCCCAAGCGGCTCTTGATGTTGTTATGGATGCTAACCCGATTGGTTTAGTTGTAATCGCTATCGCTGCCTTGGTGGCGGCTGTCATTGCTGCATACACGTATTGCAAGCCTTTTCGCGATGTAATCAACGATATAGGCAGCATAATTGGCGGATCGGTTCTTTCAGCATTTAACGCTTTAAAGTCTGCAGGAGACGCATTATGGAGCGGTCTTAGCTGGGCTTACAGTAACATTTTGTTGCCGGTAGCTAACTTTTTCAAAGAAGTTTTAGTTGCCGACTTGAATGTTGCATTAGTGCCTGTTAAAGCTTTTGAGACAGCCATTGGCGCCGTCGCTAATGCAGTGAAGCCCTTGAGCGATTTAATCGGGGGATTAGGCTCAGCTCTTAGTCATCTGTGTTTTGCTCATGCAGCGCCTGCAGCGGAAGAATTCAACAAACAAGTTACCCAAAGCATAGCGCTCAGCGACCAGTTAACGCATAAAACTAACACGCTTGGCTCATCGCTTCAAGGCTTGGCAGGCAACGTATCAGTAAAAGGCGGAAGCGGCACAAGCAACATAACAATCGGCTCACCCAACATCACAATCGGCAACATTACAGGGACTGCTTCGCTCAAGCAAACACGAGACGCGGTCAACAAGGGGATTTGCGATGCGATGTACAAGAAAGGCATAATGAACAAGGTGACATGATGAGCTGGCAAATAACCCAAGGATCCACAACAATTACGCTGCCGTATGCACCTCAGACCAACACAGATGAATCTCCAACTATTGATGATTCTTCGATTAATGTTCCTGAGCAGGGGACTACTCTTGTTTCCGTCTGCAACGATGTACGCACCTTAACGATGGAAGGATTTTTCTACATAGCAGGATCAACAAAAAGTGCGATTGACTCAACATACATTGTTCCCTTGCTCGGAATGCTTCACTTATTAGTTACGTTAACGACCCCAAGACCCAGCCTCAACGCCACATGGAAATTTGACAAAGCAACCTTCACCGAAACAAAAGATTACTCAAACCAACCCGCAATCAAATTTACGCTCGTCTTCAAGTTTGCAGCAAACTACGTGGTGCTATAGCAATGTCGTGGACCATTCAATATTTGTCTGGCAGTGCTTGGGTAACTAAGACTGACGCTGTGATAGATCAGATAGTTGATGAGATAAATGGTCAGTTAGGGGCGTCAGGCGAACAGGAATTTGACTTTATAATGCCCAATACCGCAGCGAATTTGACGTTTGTTGAAACTGATCAGCAGGTTCAGATTCTTTGGGGCAGCACGGTCGTTTTTGCGGGATCGCTGCGGGCTTACAAAACAAAATTTATCACTATTACGGCTACGGTTTACAATAGCGTTTTTGAATTAATGAAAAAGCAGACTGTCACTGGAAAATATAGTAATGTAGCTGCTTCGACAATATTGGCAGCTATTTGCTCGGCTTGCGGCATGGCTGCTGGATCCTGTCCGACTACCTCTATTAGCACACAATTTAACTCGACGGACTGTTATACAGCAGCACTTAATGTTGCCAATATTTTAGGTCTAAACTTATTCAATTCAGGCAACACCGTAAATATCGCTGTTAAGGGCAATCAGACTCCCACAGCCATAACGATTGACACGGAAAGTGAAGTAGACATCGACCGCAGCAAATCCGGTTATGATGGCGTCATCATCCGCGGTGTTGATCAAGCTGGAAACGCTATTAGTGGATCAGCAGGGAACACGAGCGCGGGCTACAGTGTTAAAACCCTAACTAACAAAATCGCTATGAGTCAAGCTACTCTAAATAGCCTCGCCACTGAATACTTGCAAAGCCTCCAGCAAACCAATAGCGGCTCTCCGTTGGTATGCGATATATCCCAAGCGGCCCTGCTCAACAGCGGCGATTTAATTACTGTTACGAACGGTGCAGCCTTCGGGCTTTCCGGAAGCTACGAAATCGCCACCATAACAAAAGCTTTGACGAAAGCAACTATTGAAATCGTTCATTCAGTCAACGATTTTAGTAATTTAGTTGACGCCCTTGCTTCTGCCACTACTGCCCTCAATACATTGCCGATAAGTTCAGATCAGGTTCAGGGAAGCAGTGTGAGCCTTCAAAGCCTTCAAGCCTTTTACCATCTGGGTGAAGGTTCAGGCTCAGTTGCTAATGATTCGAGTCCGGCAGGAAATAATGGATCCATAGGCTCTGGGTGCACGTGGGTTCCAGGACCAGAAACAAAAGTTTTAATGTTCAACGGCAACGGAAGTTACGTAGACTTACCGAGCAGTGATTTGAATTTTGGCGGCTTATCGGCAATGTCTTTCGCCGTATGGTTTTCACCGACATTGGCTGCTCAAGGCTACCTCGTCTATAAGCCTAATCAGTTTTACGTGCAAGTAAACGCGAACGGCAGCATAGTCTTTGCGCTATACATCGGCGGAGCCTGGGTAACATTAACAACCCCTGCTGGAACTGCGACATTAAACGGTCGCCTTTTTGGAGCCTTTGTCTACGATGGAATCAACATGTACATTTACCTCAACGGTCCTGTCCTTGCACAGCAGACCAAATCAGGCGCTATTGGAAGCAGCACAAACGATACTTATTTGGGTGCGGAAACTGCTTCTTTAGACGGTTTTAGCGGAGTAATTTCTGAAATTATGTTTTTTGGGCGTGCCCTCGGTCCGCAGGAGGTGTATTCGCTCTACTTTTTTCCCCTTATTAGCTACCTGAAAAGCAGCGGCGGGGGAGCAACAACTTGGAGCGTTTATATCATAAGCGATCCTAACGGCTCTTTGAGTTTAAGTGGGTTGCAAACGATAACTGTGGGGTCACCTTGCACGGTAACTGACAGTTTGAATGCTGGATTTAGCTTAGGCTACTGGCTTTTAGATGGAGTGCAAGTCACTGGGAACCCTTACACGATTCCAGCGCAGACTGCGGGGTCTTGCCATGTTTTGCAACCTGTTTCCATCTTTACTTCTCCTCCTGTGTTTTGGTTTGCAAGCGTCACAACAGGAAACAGTGACTTGAAAGAGGAAGGCGACGTGGCCGACGCGATTCTAATCAATGACTCAAGCGCAGCACGAGCTGAAACTAACGTAATCACAAATCATTAGGAGAAAAAACAAATTGTCAAGTGTAATTAGAGGCCAGCAGGGCGGCTCGACCGGAAATGCTGTTGAAGGCGGAGGCTTCTGCTTTGCATCAACAACTTACTCCGAGGGTTGTAGTAAAGGTCCGCTTGACGCAGCCCTTCTTGAAAATGGCACTAACATAACTGAAGGGTGCACTACGGGTCCACTTGACCTTGGATTTCTTGACAATGGCATTAACGCGGAGTGCGGAAATGATTCAGGACCAAGTCGTTCTGATGCTCCTTCTTTTCCCACAACAGGCACATATGGAAACACCAGCACTGGAGCAAGCTACACTCCCTGCATAAACGACATTGTTGGAAGCGTCTTTACAACTCCAACTGTATCGGGCGCGATGCATGTAACTGGAATCCACGCGCTTGTTCAATGCGACACGGCTAACAAAACCTTCAACGCTGCAATTTACACGGCTGCAGGCGCTTTAGTTGGCCAATGCAACCCGGTAACCGTTTCTTACTCTGCCAATCCACAGATGGCTATGTTTACTCCAACAAACGCGATACAACTTGCATCTAACACAGCCTACATCTTAGTTGTTTGGTGTAGCAGCGCCTCAGGAAATGGCGGTCTTTACTATATTGCTGGAAGCACAAATCAAGGCTACACTTACGCTTCAACATACTCATCTACTTTTACAAGTAGCCTCGGAACAATCACTTTCAACAATAATTCTTACTGTGTTTACGCTGACTACTACGTGTTTTAGAGGGGGTGAATAAGACAAAATGTTGACTTTTTATCAAAACTTGAAATCTCAAATAGCTAAAAAATACAGAAATCACTTGATGCTTCAATGGTGGGCTGTTAAGCAACTTCTAAAAGGAAAACTGCGACTACGAAACACTTTCGGCGATGAAATAAGAATCAAGGATGAGATCACATGTTGGCAAGGCGATAAAATTCAGTTCCGAACTAAAGGCCACATCGTTTCTCAAGGATTAATTTGCATGGTGAATTGGATTTCTTGGGGTGGTAACGGTGTTGCCGTCGCGGAATACGGATTAATGGCAAATGCAGGTTCGGGTTGGTATATTCGATGCGGAACTGGCACAGGCGCTACGGCGCAATCAACAACTGGGTTAGTGACGGCAATCTCGACAGCTCCAAACACGTTGAGCGGAACAAACAGTAACCCAAGCGCTGGACAATACCGCATTGCATGGACAGCGACGTGGAACTCAGGCACTCTCTCTGCAATCACCATCACAGAGTTTGGGATGTGGTGGAACAACGGTTTCGGAGCTTCTGGAGCTATGGGTTTGAATGGATTTGGCAACACCGGTTACGCTAACCAAAGCGGTTCAAACCCGGAATTTACTTCGCGCATAAGCAGTACAGACGGAGACTTTTCCAGCTTCACCGTGAATACTTCTGTTCCTTTGACTCTTCAGTGGAACTTAACGTTCACTTTCGCTTAGCACGAGATAAATACCAAAGAAAGGGCTTAACCCAAAAGTTTCTTGTTGATTTAAAAAAAGTTGGTTTTTTGCAAGGGATTACTGCGTGCAGCGAGGGCTCCGCATGTCTCTGGTGGCTTAACCTTGCGCCTTTCTAGTGATTTAATCACACTTGTTAATGGAGGTGAATGTAAATGGTGAGTTCTATAAATTTGAGTCAAAAAGCTGAGACTGCACTTGTTGAGGTTAGCGCAGGTTTGATTGCTGCAGGCACGGCAGGCATGACCGCGGTGAGTTCAATGCCAGTCCAATATCAAGCTTTAGGAGCATCAGTGTGCGGCGGCTTGATCACTATCGGCGGCTCCATGATTGCGGTATGGCACAAATTCGTCAACGTGTTCCAAACGCAAGTATCTTCGCAGACACAAAGCCAAACAACTGCAACTCCAACATAAAATCTTTCTTCCCCTTCTTTTTTTCGATTGAAAAATAGCTATTTTTTATCTGCTTTTCGGCAGTTTAAATTCGAGTTAGCGGAAGCTATTAACGTGTCCAGACAGGAAAATTAGAAGATAAGCATTGTTTGTTAAAAAAGCAAAACGCAATAGCTGTTCTGTTCGAGAACGCAAGTGTTCTGTGAATAGAGTTAAATAAGGATTTGAACCAGAAGATTATTGGATGATAGAAATGACGATTCAGTCGAGATTAAGTTTGTATGCGGTTCTAGGCTTTTTATCAGGCTTTTTCTTTGTTTTTCCCTTTGCCATCTATGAACTCAACATAATGGTCAATATAGTAACAAACATATTCCTTGTAGGTATTGCAGCCGCTAGCACGATTACGGCAATCAAATTAATCTCTAATGGGAAAACAAATAGTTACTGATGGTTAGTGTCTTAATGGGCTTCTGAAACTTCGAATGCATTTAGACTTATGATGATTGTTTGATTAGTCTTATGCCATAATATCGCTAAGAAACTTTATCATCAATATGTGAAATCGGTTGAATCAAGTTATGCCATAGATTGCATTGCATTCGCCCTACGGGACTTGAAAGTAGACTTTGTTGATGATACCGTTTCCCGTTGGGTGAGCAGTATCTAAAGGATAGGATTCGTTTCCGATAAAGGAACCATGCCCATTGACTAAGACACTTTGTCCATTCACTACAACAATGTTTGGAACCGATGATGCGTAGGTGTGAGTTATTCCGTTGCTATCTACATAACAGCCTACGTAAGAGCTGCCTTGCGGTAAAGAAGATATAAAAAGGTGTAAGCTCGATTCGTTGGCGAAAAAGATACCTGTTGGGTGAGCAAGATCGAAGGAAGCGGATTCGTTATAAAGAAAGACACTTTGTCCATTGGCTAAGGCGGCGTTTTCTTTTTGGAAAACGGTCTTTTGAACCTGCATGGTTGAATAGCCTAATATCAGAGCTGTGCAAACAAGAATGCCCAATAACAAGGCTGTAGCAATCATGTATCTACGTTTTTTAGAAGGTCTGGAAGCGACGGCATTTATGTTTTGTACTCTTTGGAATATTTGTGGGTGTGTGGCAAGTATTGCGGGTCTGTGAGCAAGGGGGGATACAAGAAACAGCCCGGAAGAAAGTCTATCTGCAAGATTGGGCTTAGGAAACTCCTGCACCACTGCTTGAACTTTTGTAAGTACAGTGGCCATCAGCGCAGGTTTGTCAAGTAAAGCGGCGCCTTTTTGGTCAGCAAGCAGCTCGCGCTCCTTTTGAGACTGGGAAGCCGTGAAATATGAGAGTGGGTTAAAAAAGGAAAGAATGTTCAATGCGTATGTCGTGCTTTTGAAGATATAGTCGTTTGCTTTGACATGGGCCAATTCATGGGACGCAACAGCTGTCAATTCATCGAGGTCAAGCATGTTTAGAAGACCCAATGAGAAAACTATAACTGTATTTCGGCCATAGCCGACTGTGAAGGCATTAGGTAACAAGTCATCGACTAAGCCAACTTTCGGCTCAGAAATACGGAGTTTGTGGGCGGTTTCCTTAACTTTTTCTTGAAGAGACGCATACTCCTCTTTAGCCATTATAACAACATGGAATCGCTTCAGGGCTATTTTCCTTCCGAAAAACATCATGAGAAGAAGATAAGCTGTGGCCGCAACTGCTCCGCTGATGCATAGCAAGCCTGTAAAAGAGAAGAAGCTGGGTGCCGAAGCAGCAACGCCCATGCCGGCTGGTACTGAAATCTGAGGCACAAAAGGCGTTGTGATTATTTCTGTTTGGGGGCGGAACAGCAATAACATGCAAACTGGAATGAACAGCGGTATGAGCCATATGATGCTTTGAATCCGCCTTGACATAAAGGGGTTAAGTTTCAAAAAGACCTTAGCACCGACAAAAGCTATAGAGAGAAACACTATTGAATAGAAGAAGTATGGCTGAAAGATTTGAAACAGAAAATCATTTAAGCCTACCATAAGTGGTCATTGCTTCTTTTCCCTTATTGTTTTATCGATTTTTTCTTTCAGAGCTTCCAACTGGTGGCCACTGGCCGCAGCTTTTTCGACAAGGCAACTGGTGACGAGCTCGTCGAAGTTGTCTATGAGGCTGCTTAATACTTGGCGAACTGCGTCTTCTTTAAATTTTTGTTCTTCAAGCTTGGGCCAGTAAACGTAGTAGAGGTATGCGCCGCCTTTGCTCTTTTCGATTTGCCTGTCAAGTAGACCTTTCTCAAAGAGTCTGTCCATCGTGTTCATGACGGTGGTGTATGCGATGGTTTTTTTCTTTTTGAGTTCTTCAAGTACTTCTCTTACTGTTATGGGCCTCTTTTTAGAGCTCCATATCGTTTGAAGTATGTTTGCTTCCAGTGGCCCTAAGAAGGCTTCGAGCTGTTTTCCTTCAACGTTATATTGCGAGACAGATGTTTTTTTGTCTGCTGACGTTCCGCTTCCTCAAGTACCATAAGCGATGGTAGGCTTTTAACTTTTTCTGCAATTAGGCTATGGATAGAGAATGATTCCTCTTAGCTCTGTTATTGCCTACTACCAGCAATAGTAAGCCTTATAAGACCTACTACAAATAATGGTAGGTGTAATTGGGGGATCAAAAAATGGGAATACTAACAAGAGCAGCCAAAAACCTCTCAAGAAGAAAAACCAGAGCCCTAATAGTAATTATCGCCTTAAGCCTCGCCCTAACACTCGTAATTATCCTGCCACCAAGCATTAACGCAGGCAAAGCAACCACGCAAACAATAATCAACGACCTAAACAACAATGCCACCTTCATTAAATCAACGGTAAGTGCTGCAGCAACCGAAATAGACTGCAGCCTTCCGACCCAATTTAACTTGCCGCCTCCCAATGCTACCGGCACATATCACGTCACCGTAGTCCAACCGCTTATGAACGAATCATACTACTCTAATCTAACCTCAATCCCCGACGTCAACAACGTTGTGCCGATACTGAATCAAGACGAATACAAAGATAATTACCCAGTTTACCTTTATGGCATACCATTAGATAACGCTTCGCTGCTAAGCAGTTACCCGTCGCTTCTGCCAGCCAACATCATTGAGGGGCGAAATCTGCAAGCAGGCGACAGCTATGATATCATTCTAGAAGAGCATCTCGCACAGCAGTTTGATGTCAGCGTAGGTGGAACATTTAACATTTTAGGGAAAAACTTTACGGTGGTGGGTATTGAAGGTCAGGAAGCACTCAATGCAACTGCCCACGCCACCATGAGTCTGACTGATCTCCAAGCTCTCACTAACACGGCTGGTCAAGAAACGACATTCAAAATATTTGTCGACAACATCGATAATGTAGAAACAGTCTCAGCCCGAATCAGCAGCATATACCCGACTATGCAAGTTTCAGCTGGTCTATCTCAGGTAAACTCAGCCCAAGAACTACAAACTAGCATTGACGAACAGGTGCAAGCAGCCCAAAATAACCTGAATCAAATCCAAAGCAGCGGTCTAGAGGAAATAAGTATTGCCGTTGTCGCAGACGCTGCAATAATACTATTCATAATGCTCTACAGCGTAAGAGAAAGAACCAAAGAGATCGGAACACTCAAAGCAATGGGTGCCAGTAATCTAACAATTCTTGGGCAGCTCATGCTTGAAGGGTTCTTACTGAGCATAATAGCCGCCATAGTCGCCATAGCCATCAGCGTATTCGTTGCACCAACAATAGCTAACCTATTATTGCCGCATTCAATAGAAAGCGCAACTTTTGGTTCAACAGGAGGATTTTCTATCGGGAGAAACCCTGGGGGATATAATCCAATCTCAGTCACTATAACCCCTGAAATTATGCTGCTGGGATTAGGTGCTGCCGTTTTGTTAGGTGCGCTTGGAAGTTTGTATCCTGCTTTGAAGGCAGCCAGAACCAATCCAGCGGAGGCCATGAGATATGAGTGATTTAGTACTAGAAATTGAAAACTTAACCAAAACCTACAAACTCGGCAAACGAGAGGTCCAGCCACTAACCAACCTTAATCTTGAAGTGCAAAGAGGTGAGTTCACTGCCATCATGGGTCCTTCTGGCAGCGGTAAAACCACTCTGCTCAACGTCATCGGCTGCATCGACAAGGCGTCAAGCGGCAAAGTACTGATCGACAACGTAGACATTGCAAAGCTACCAGAATCAAAACTCTACAAAATACGCCGCGACAAAATAGGTTTCATCTTCCAGAACTTCAACCTTTTGCCCTACCTTAACGCTCGGGAAAATGTCGAGTTGGCTATGGAGCTTGCTGGCAAGTTCCAAGGCCAAAGAGGTGAAAGAGCCAAACAACTCCTCGCCACTGTAGGCTTATCTGGAAGAGAACAGCACCGACCCCAACGGTTAAGCCAAGGCGAACAGCAACGAGTCGCCGTTGCACGTGCTTTAGCCAACGACCCAGCAATAATTTTGGCCGATGAACCCACGGGAAACTTGGATGTCGCCAACAAGCAGGAAATTGTGAAGCTGCTGGCAGACCTTAACCAAAAACAAGGCACAACAATAATAATGGTAACCCATGATGAACAAGTTGCAGCGCAGACTCAACGAATGCTGTATCTGAGCGACGGAAAAATAGTCAAAGATAAACAAGCCCAATCAAGACCAAAGGAGCACGATGAAGAATGAAGCACCGGACAAAAGCTCTGAGTGCGGGCTGCATTTTTCTCGCTATCTTTCTCTGTGGTTTAACAGTGATGCCTCAGTTAGTCCAAGCCAGCACAGTAACAGCGACTGTAACTGTTGGGCACTCGCCTTATGCTGTGTCTTTTACGCCCGACGGAAAATATGCTTATGTTGCCTGTGTGGATCAGGTTTCGGTGATAAATACAGCTACTAACAAGGTGACGGCGACCATAAAAATAGGTGGCTGTGTTGACATAGCCCTAACTCCCGACGGCAAATATGCCTACGTTACAAACTCAGTTAGCATTGCAAACGGATATGATAATTTTGTCTCAGTGATAAGCACTGAAACGAATAAGGTGACGGCAACGATATCTCTTGGAGGAACCCCTACCAGTGTGGCTATAACACCTAACGGTGCATACGCCTACGTTACAGAAAATGATCTCATAAATAACAAGGGCGTTGGTATGGTGTATGTGATAAGCACAGCCACCAACAAAGTTACAACAAAGATAACCGTTTACGGCTCTCCTAGTGCTGTGGCTATAACACCTAGCGGAGAATACGCTTATGTGGCAAGCCAAGGCAGTATATCAAGCGTCGGCGGCATAGCGAACGGAACAGTTTCGGTCATAAGTACCTCTTCTAACACAGTGAATACAACGGTGACTGTTGGAAGCGGTCCTTCGGCTGTAGCTATAGCATCAAACGGAGAATACGTCTATGTGACAGATGGAGACAACGAGGTTTCAGTGATAAATACGGCAAAGAATACGGTAACGGCGACTGTAACCGGTTTAAGCACCCCTAATGGAATTGCTTTAACACCTAACGGGGCATATGCCTACGTTACAAACGCTGTTGTTGCAAACGGCGGCAACGGTGCGGTTTCAGTGATAAACACAGCCACAAATACGGTTGACGAGACATTAACCGTTGGAATGAATGCTTATGGTGTGGCCATAGCACCCAACGGCGAATACGCATATGTTACAAATTTTGATGATGGTACGGTTTCAGTGATTAGCACAGGTGCCGACACGGGACCAACTTCTTCTTCATCTCCAGCAACTCCAGAATTTCCTGCCCAATCGTTAACTATCATACTGCTCGTTTCTGTAATAATAGTCCTTTCCATAGTTATCATTGCAAAGAAAAAAGCTGGAAAATCCAACTCGACAAATATAAGCGCAGAACCCCAGGTGCCAATGGAAACCTAATCACTTTTTTATGGTTTAAAATCAGGAGGAAAAATACACGGGAATACTAACCCGAGCAACCAGAAATATATCCAGAAGAAAAACCAGGTCACTCCTTGTAATTGTGGTGTTGAGCTTTGCCCTAGCAATGTTAATTTCTATTCCCCCGAGTATCACTGCAAGCAAGGCTATTACCCAAAAAACTATCGAGAATTTAACAGCTACTACAAAAACGGTTGATTCAACTGTAAATGTGGTGGCGACCCAAATAGACTGCCACCTGCCCGCAATCTCAGTTCCCAATGCAGGGCCTGATAATCAAACCGTCATTGAGCAGCCGCTTATGAACGTGACAAACTACACCAACCTCACATCAATCCCAGACGTAACCAACGTTATACCTATTTTTGATCAAACGGAATTCGACCGCGACTTTGCCATTAACGTCTATGGGATACCGTTGGATAATGCTTCTTTGCTAAGCATGTACTCATTGGTTTTGCCCTCGAACATTACGGCTGGACGTAACTTGCAGGCGGGCGACAGCGGCGTGGTTGTACTGCAGGAGCGAGTTGCAAATCATTTCAATGTCCAGGTTGGTGGGACTGTTATCATATTAAACCAAACCTTTCAAGTCGTCGGCATCGAAGGATACACGCCGCTCAACGAAACCGCCGCTTACATGGGTCTCAACGATGCCCAGGCAATAACCAACAACGTGGGAAACGTAACCGACTTTAGAGTTTTTGCTGACGACGTTACCAACGTTCAGAGTGTCGCTAATAAAATCGCTGTTATGTACCCTCAGTTGTCGGTTTCGATAGCCGCTTCTCTAGTAGACTCAGTGATTCAACTGCAAACTCAAACCAACGAGGAGCTTCAGATGGCGCAAGCTTCCATGAGTCAAATCCAAAGCACCGGCACACTGGAGATTGCTGTTGTCACTGTAGTAGTTGCCGCAATCGTGCTTTTCATAATGTTATACACGGTGAGGGAACGAACCCGCGAAATTGGAACCTTGAAAGCCTTAGGCGCTAGCAGCATGACAGTTTTGGGTCAGTTTATGCTTGAAGGTGTGCTGTTGAGCTTTATTGCGGGCGTTGTTGGTTTAGTGATTGGTACGGTGGGAGCAACGTCGCTGGCTAATCTGCTGCTTCCCCATCCGACCCAAGCTGGAAACAGCACAGTATCAACAGCAGGCGTATCCATCGGCTCGGCTTCGTCGGCGTCTATATCCGTGGCCATAACTCCTGAACTCGTGCTGCTCGGATTAGGGGTTGCTGTGCTGTTAGGTGCGCTGGGTAGCATGTACCCGGCATGGAGAGCAGCAAGAACTCGACCGGCAGAGGCAATGAGATACGAATGAGGCATGCTTAAAATTGAGATAACTAACGAGTTTACTCGCGGAAATTTAGGTTGAAAAACGTGCACTACTAGTGAGGACCTTGTTGTGTCCTTATTTTTTTGGCATTTAATTTACTGTTTTTAGCGAGAGCTATCAAAATCTTTTTGATATATGTGCGTTAAATAAGCTTCTTGGGATGGGAGCCTATTACGTTAAGTTAACCAAATTGCCAAAACATTTTATCTTGAAAACTCAACATCTGTATGAGAAGCTTTACCGAACGATATTGAAATCGTACAGTTCCCCATTAAATCTTCCCACTAAAATGCTTTATGAGAATGAGCGGTACCTGAGCTTTCATGAGGGGAGAAACCCTAAATCTTCATAGCATATGTTGAAGTGATTTTTTCAGTGGATTTAGTTATTGCCTATAGAGTTACAGAGGTTTTTGTTCACTTCACCTTTAGCAAGATTACAGCCAAGTTTCAAGATTTCTCCAAAGACTACAGCACCCCAGTTCCATTGTTTGAGTGGTTTCTCTTCTTCAGTTCTTAGCCAATTTTCCAAAGACTTTTCACCGATATGGAGTATAGTGTAGGCTACGTAATCTGAAACTTCTGCTTTATGACATTTCTCATTTAAGTTAAGCGGTAGCTTACCAATCTTATCGGAACTTGCATGGGTGCTATTGGAACTATTTTGTACTCCATTTTTTTCCACGTCCACTTTTCTCTATAAATCGGTCCGTTGCCTTTGAAATTCTGCACCACATGTCAATAATCCGCTCATGTGATTTTCAACGTGGAATTTGTATGCTTGAGCATTTCCAATTTTTCTAGTTGGAATTGCAAATCCCATTTTGATAAGTTTTTCTAAGGCTTCTTTAGTTGTTTTATAGGATAGGTTTGCTGACTCAGCTAACATGGATATTGTTTGCTCCATGTTTCCTACAATTAGAGCTTGATCGAATAATCTTGCTGCAGGTCCTCCAAATATGCTTGAGAATGGTCCTCTTGTGGCATACTCTTCTGCGTCATTTTTTTGCTCGTTTTGTTCTTTCTTTAATGTTTGCAATTTTTTTCCTCCTATAAGCCTTCTCTATTACTACTTACTACCTATTACAGCAACAGCGGATATAAATTTTACTATAATACAATGAGTTTGTAAAAAAATACAATGTATTCAAAGCTTTAAAATATACCGATTCATAAATAGCTATCCATGCCCGCCAAAAGCCTTTCATCACTAAAACCAAGAGAGAGAAAATTCGCTGGCTTTATTCTTAATAAATTGTGGACTGATAACTATTGGTGTGGCGAAGGTAGACGACAACATTTAGGGCATACTTCAAAAACAAATTTGCCCAAAGGGCTCCCTCGCAGTGATGCTGGTGAAGTGCAAGAGGTCGCTGATAAACTTATCAAACTGGGCTTTATTTGTAAAGTAAGTGCAACTGGAGATATTCATGTTTGTGCTAGCAGAGCGCCTCAAAAAATAGACGATGGTCTTGTTGTGGTGAATGAATATAGGGCTTCAGTTGGTCTAGCTCTTTTGGAAAGAGACCAAATATAAACTTTAGACTACTGCCTAATGCAAATTATCGTAAAGACGACAGGAGAATTAATTCTTAGCGGAGCTTCGTTGCTTAGGACTTATTCACTCAAATTGAGACATATTAGTGCTTACTTGATTGAGTTAATGGCAATAAATGGCTTCAAATAAAAATTGAAGCGTGAATTTAGCAGTTTCACTTTCACTCACCCCTCCCCTATCACACACATCAGTTTCTCCCTGTCTTTTAAATAGTAAAAAACATCATTGCGTTGGTCACACGTGAAAAAATATGACTGAACCTGAAATCGTAGAAGAAAAGGAGCCAGATCCAAAAGAACCTGCCGATGAAGCCGTTGAACAAGTCCAAGCAGTTGAAGCAGTCAAACAAGATGAACCAGAAAAACCAGAATTAATAGACGAATTAACAGAAGAAAAACATGAAGAAGAAACTGCACCAGACAAGAAAGAAAAGAAGTTAAAAGCAAAACCCGCCATAACCGAAGCAGCTGAACCCGAACCAGAAACAGCAGAACCAGAATTGATCGAAGAGGAACCTGAAGAAGAAACTGAGTCGCCCAAGACAAAATACCAGTTTATTGAAGACCTTCCGGGTGTTGGTCCAGCGACTGCACAGAAACTCCAGGAACTCGGCTATCACACGGTTGAATCGTTAGCGATGGCCACGATACGAGAACTTGAGCCGGTCGGGGTAAGCGAGAAGAAGGCTTTTCAAATAATTAGTGCAGCTCGCTCCACGATGGGTCTTTCCTTTGTGAGGGCTGATGAACTTTTCAAGACAAGAGCGGCTGTTCAGCGTTTGACCAGCGGAATCCAAGCTTTGGACAACCTTTTGGCAGGAGGATTAGAAACACAAACCATCACGGAGTTTTATGGCGAATGCGACAGCGGCAAAAGCCAGGTATGCCATCAACTATGTGTAAACGTGCAGTTGCCTCCTGAACGCGGCGGCTTAGGCGGCGGTGCACTCTACTTGGATACTGAGACAACCTTCAGGCTCGAACGTATAGTGCAGATAGCTCAGCACTTAGGCTTGGATCCTCAGGAAGTAGCCAAAAACATCATCTACGCTGAAGCTTACACCTCTGATCATCAAATGTTTCTCTTAGAAAACGCCGATGAAATAATCAAGAAAAACAACATAAAACTAATCATTGTGGACTCTTTGACCGCGCACTTTCGAAACGAGTACCTGGGCAGAGAAATGTTAGCCCCAAGACAGCAGAAACTAAACAAGCACATGCACAAACTCATCTCTTTGGCAAGAGCGTTTAACTGCGTGGCAATAGTTACGAATCAGGTTATGGCTAAACCGGACCAGTTCTTCGGCGATGCTATACATCCGATTGGCGGAAACATTGTAGGTCACACAAGTCAAACGCGGATTTACCTTCGTAAACCAAAAAGTGGATCTACACGGATCGCGAGACTTGTTTCAAGTCCCTATCTGCCGGAGGGTGAAGAAATCTACAAGATAACTGAGAACGGCATAGAGGAAGTAACTGAGGAAGAAAAAGCTGCGAAAAAAGGCAGCCGCTAAATCAAGCTGTTGGTTCATTTATGCGGGGTACGAGCGTAAAAAAGCTGGCTGCTTAAGAGACATCCTGACTTGTAACGCCTGCTCTTGAGATTTTTGGCTCAAAGTGGCTGTTAAACGTCGGGCAGTTTCCATCCTTCTTTTATTTTTTTCCTGATTATCTCTTGGATTGCTGGGACTGTTAGAGCAAAGTCGATGTGCTCGCAGTCATTGCTTTTGTCTAAGTCGCAGAATATCCCTTCTGGTTTGAAGTAGATGTCTGCTATCATGTGGAGTTTGCGATCCGTTATTCTTGCGCCGTCTGCGTCGATGTTGTAGTGTTCGAAACGCGGCATTTCTGCCATTTTGTACTGACTTAAAAGTTCTCTTAGAGCGTCCTTTATTATTTCGGATCGGCTCTTGAATCCGTGTTTGCCGATTAACTTGTCCATTTCAACAACTATATCGTTTGGCAGCTTGATTGTTGTGTAGTTTCCTTCTATGGGGTCTTTCTCTATTCTCTTTGGCAACTCAATCACGATTTGATTAGTAATGCATTACTAAGATTATTATTTAACAATTCCTGTTAATAAATCACTCGCCTGGTGGCAATATATTACTAATAGATTGCAATAAACGCTTAAGTGGAACCCCTTTTATTATGCTATTATTAATAGGTGATTAAATGGGCAAGAAAGAAGTGTATGTAACAGTAAAGCTGCCAAAAACCTTGGTCGATGAAATCTTAGATCCCTTAGTTGGGGCGCATGGCTACTCAAGCAGAACTGAAGCCATAAAAGATGGCTTAAGAAGACTATCCGAAAAATACCAAAAAACAATATGTCGCGAGGCATAGCGGCTTTGAAAAGCAAGAATTTTAGATGCACGCTTTGCTCAGGTAAAACCGAAAAGGTCTACGAGACAGAGCGCAACATATTTTTGCAATGTCCTCGCGACCATAAGGTTCCTAAAACTGAAAGACGCCCAGGTGACCCGCACAAGTATCATGCACCAGTGTTTATGATTCGCAAGACGGAATTTGAAGACTTTAGCAAGGCGGCGATTGGTGGCGTAAGCTAATGGAACATGCTAAGGTTTGCCCTTTTGCCGCTGCCAATCCACAGCAGGAAAACAGCGATTGCCTAGGCGACGCATGCGCATGTTACGTAAAAATGCACAAACCCTGCTTAATTCCTTCAGAACACTGCGAGATTGAATTTTTCTACCGCTATAAGGGCTGCGGACTAGTCGCTCATGTTCCTTGGGAACTAGTCAAACGCGAAGATCTCAAAAAGGGCAAACTAAACCCGTAAATTAACTTCGGGAAAAAGATGAGTTATTGAAAGGTGGGAGGGAATGGCTGAGCTTACGGATAATGCATCTACCCCAGATTGCATATTTGGCACCAAAGCCGGTTCAAATAACGGTAAGTCGGATGCTACCATGTCCGACGGCGCCAGCCCCTTATGCCCACTCGTCTATGTTCGATACAAAGATCATGTGTTTTTTAAAAATATGCAAAATCCCAAAGCTGAAGCAATAGAGCGTGAGGCTATTGGTTGGGTAAAAGAGCAAACCGACGAGTTGTTACTTCTTGAGAATGATCGGGCTATTCCAAGCCGTGGCAAGAATGTTAATGGGCTTATTATTTTGAAAAACTGTATCGTGGAAGCACATCCTCTGCTATTACAAAATAATTTAAAATGGGTTTTAAATTCAGCAAAGCCTACAGTGAAGGATGAGTATGCGTTCCGACCATCGGAGCGAAAAACTCACGGAGTCACAAATACTCCGGGAAAAACAGCGAAGGAGAAAAAACAACTTTGACCATATCTATAGCGAAAGCTACCGTAACCTCTCCTATAACCCGAAACCATAAACTTTCTGTTGAAGAACTAAAAAGCCTCAACCTACCGCTGATAATCCAAGGCGACACCGTTGCCATCGAAAAAAGCTTAAACGGCTACCGTCTACGAAAACCAGTAACTATAAAACTCGAAAAAATCTTAGCCGCCCAAGAGAAAGGACTCGTCGACTACATCATACGCAGCTGCATCGAGCATCAACCAGGCATAATTCCCTACATTTTCGAATATCAAAGCATGCAAAAAATGGCAAGACATTTCCTGCGCCACTGCTCAGCCTCAAAAGCTAGCTGCCTTATGTACTCAACAAAATTAAAAAAATACGCTGAGTGGCTAGGACACAGCCCCGACACAATAATAGCTGACGTTAAACCCGCTGGTGCCATACCCGACCCGCAACGCGTTCAAATTCACTGCGGCTTTCTACTCGATTATCTAGCAGAAGTTCAAGATGCAGGTCTAGAACCCAACGCTGTATGCAACCGCATTAAAGCAGTAAAAACCTTTTACCGAGCAAACGGCGTCAAAAAAGTTGAACTCGACGAACCATTAAAACGCAAAGTAACCTACAAAGACAGAGCGCCAAAACCCCAAGAAATAGCCACAATGCTTGATAATTCCGCCACCCGAGAAGCCTTCATCATCGCAGCCATAGCTACAGGCGGATTCCGTATAGGAACCTTTGTAAAACTCAAATACCGTCACGTGCGCGAGGACTTAGAAGCAAATCGCATACCTATCCATGTTCATGTCGAAGCAGAAATAACCAAGGGCAAATACCACGACTACGACACGTTCCTTGGCGCTGAAGCTTGCAGCCTACTAAAAAGCTACATCGGAGAAAGAAAACGAGGCAACAGGTATTTCCCGCCCGAGCAGCTAACAGACGAATCCCCACTTATCCGTAACAGCCGCATAGCAGACAAGGTCTTAGGCGTTACCGAAAAAGCCGTACGAGACATAATACACGAACTTGTAGTCGGCGAAAAAATCGCACAGAAACTACCTAACAGCTGGATGTATAGCGTAAGAGTTCATAGCCTACGCAAATTCTTCCGAAGCCAAATGAGCATCGCAAAGATTGACCCCGAATTAGTTGAATACATGATGGGACACACTATCGACACATACACCGACGTCCAAAGCTTAGGAATCGAGACTTTAAGAAATCTCTACTCAACCTCTGGGATAGCAATAAGATCAAAAACCGAAGTAAACCGCATTGACCAGCTAAAGGAGATCATACGCTCATGGGGCGGAAACCCAGAAGAAATACTTACCAAAGACGCAATGTTTAGAGGAAACATCACTGAAGCATCAGACCAGACCCAGAATCATCAGCTATCATTACTTGCTGAGCAACTTAAACAGCTTATCCGCAAGGAGGTTACCTAAAATAACGCTAAAGATGTGGTACCTTTTAACGTGTGCACGACTGGAACCCAGCGGCCTCACCACTTACCTAAATCTTGGAGAGTTTTGAAGGGCTTACTTGTCAGATAGTTCTGGGATCTGCTCAGTCAACATAACCCAGTTTGCGGAAACGCTCTTTCTTATTAGTGGCTTGACCATAGTGAAAACTGGCGGAGGCATTATCGACATAAATAATCTTGTAACTTTCACTTGGTCATCAGGGTCGAGTAGAGGTAATAGCCATTGAAACTGAGTAGGGATCCGTTCTGGAGGTGTTTTACTTGCCATGTTCCTAACAATTGAGACTTGCTCGTCGTCTGTTGTTCGTTCTCCGAGAATTGGATATAAATGTGCGTCTTCCTTGTCTAAATGAATTCGCAGATGCGAGTTTAAAACGGCTGTTGCTCTAACTGCCGTTAAAGGATCAGGTGCTTTGCGGATTGCTTCTAACCCCTGAACCATGTTGTCAAGTTCACGGTGATCTATGATGTAGGCTTTGGCTACAAGAGGCGCGATGTTGTCGACAGCTGGGAAAACCGCTGCCTCCTCACCTCTTGCGTGATAATCCAAGATTTCGGTCACGATTTGGAGTCGATCAAAAATGGGCGCCAAGTCTCCACCCTCACGTGCTATGTTAAGCATTGAGGTGTCGATTTGGGACATGTCTAGACGAAATGCATTATGAAAACAACGAACTATGTCTATAGGTCTTAACAAAAAAATCTTCTCTAACATCATTTTGTGTTTGGGTTCGACAGAAATCATTAGTTTGAAGCGGGTTTACTCCCTCTATAAACCAATGACGCTATAATGAGAGTTACGATTAGTACAGCAGTGAAGAGGTATTCGAGGGTGTTAATTGCAGGAGGGGTTGGTACCGAGAAGAAGGAACCGGTTCGATCTATCGAAATGATCAGGAAGAAGAGGACCACGCTGATGATCGCCAGACTCGAAGCTAATCTAACTCTGGCTCTCTTGAAGAGAAGGAGGACGATTGACGTCAGATCCAATGCGAGACCAACAAAAATAGTAGTAATCGCGATGTAGCCGAGCATCTTCAAGGCGGATATCGGGCGAGTCTCAAAGCCAATTGGAGTTAAGAGGATGATTATCACGACGTTCACAATCATCACTATGGCAAGTATAATGGCGTTTTTGGAGAGTTTTGTTCCTGTTCCTTTGGAAATGTTTGAGATCATGATTTAACCTTCAATAGGATAAAATTTTGTTAGAAAAATTTTTCTCTACCCGATTTTCGGGTTTATCTGTTTTTCTTCTTAAACTGTGCCTTTATATAAAGATTGCTTATTCACAGGGAATTCAGATAGCGCGATGGTATGAGTCCTCGCTGGCCAGAGTCTTATTTCAGCTTTTTCGCATAATTTGTACAAGATTTGAAGCTGCCCGTCCCCATACCCAAAAGGGTTCAAAACCTTTACAAATAATAATAATTTTCTCTTCTCAAATAAGAAGCGAACAGGAGAGAAGATTGATGAATCGGGCAATAGAGATTCTAAGAATTATTAGGAATATACAAAGTAAAATCAAAGTTTCTTGTTAAACGATGCGCGTCATTTCTCTAGTAATATCGGTAATATTGCCCCGACTATACCGCATTATCTGTATGTTCTTTCCGTTAAGCTCTGCATAAGTGTTAAACGTTTCTTCGTCTTTGACCCACGATCCCGTATTCACCAAGTTTTGAGTGGGGCTAACGAATGGTCTATGAGTGTGACCGAAAACTAGCAGTTGCCTATCTTGTACACTCTGAGCTGCTTTTTGTTCGACCTCGCCAAAAGTGGTGGATAACCTAACTTTTGGTGGTGTAAGCAAATGTTGCACGTAATTTTCTTTTGTAGAATGCAGTATTTCAATGAGGTACTTTATGGGCTCCAAAGTTTGACCGGCTGAAACAAGCCTGTCCCATATGTCAGACCTTACCTGTCCGACTTCATCAGTTGTGGTGTCGCATAGTAATTCCATAATGGGTGGCCATTGATCAGAATCGAATTCATATCCATGTTTAAACACGTAGGTGACATCTTTTCCTTGCAATGTAAGGTCCCGTTTAAATTCGAGAGGGTATTTATGGTCAACTAATTTTAGCAGATGATAATCATGGTTGCCTGCAACGTAGTAGAGTGTCTTTTTCTGTTGCAGTGTAAGAAGAGATTGCAAGATTTGATGGTTTTCAAGAAATAGACCGATTATGTCTCTTCGCCACATGTCGATGAAGTCGCCCAAGATCACCAATGTATCAACGTCAGCTCTATCAATCGCAGTTTGAAGGAACGCATCAAACTCATCAACGTTTGACTGCGAATAGCCTAAATGAACATCAGAAACTACCAAGATTACCATGTTGATCGCTATACATATTATAGACAGCAGTTAAGGTACTGTTCGTTTGGTTTAATAAGCATTAAGAAAACATGTCACAAAGAGTTCTTCGTTAAATCAGGCGAAGTAAAGGTACATCTGAATTCCGAAGATGCAACCTGAAATTTCAGTTCCAAAAGACACCTATTAGCTCCCATTAAAGGCGCATATACTAAAAAGCTAAGTGCTTGCTCTCATTTACTAAAGTTTGAGTGAGGCACCAAAATGATCTCAACCTTTGAACTAATTATAGGTGTTGCCGTCGGCGTCACCGTAACGATTCTAATTGAAGAGGGCATTTACCGCGTTATCAAGCGTTCAGCAAAGGCTGCAAAAACAAACCCTACCGTAATTCGTGATATTAGAGTGGCATTCCGAGTAATCGCAGTTCTTGCAATCGTTACAGTGATTCTTTCACTGACGGGTCTTGCATCGGAGTTTACTGAAATTACGATATCCGGAATCGGTGCTCTTGCCGTTTCGCTCGCTTTACAGAATACCCTATCCAACATCATCTCAGGTATACTCCTATTCCAGGACGGTGTAATTCACCTAAATGACACGGTAGAGTTTGGCAGCATTAAAGGTAAGGTCGTACGCCTCGCCCTGAGAAACACTTGGATCAAAATGGATTCGGGCAAGATTGCCGTTATCAGCAATTCTCAGCTCTCAGGCGGTCCTCTCATCAACCACTCTGCTACCGAACGCTTATTAAAAAAATATGCAATCGAGTGAACGCGACGCTGCGAAAAAATCTGCCCTATAGCTTTCTCCAAATCGTGCTATGTCGAAAAATTGGGCTTATGTTGGGCTGTAAGATTTTCCTTTGTCCCAATAGTAAAGGAAAAGTTCCCTTGCCCAATTTACGAACGTTTGGTCTTTGCCGTAGAAAGCAGCGTAGTCCATCCTTCCTTCTGTTGAAGGAAAACATATTTCAGCTTCTTTTTCAGTGCAAACTATTGATATTGGGACGTCGGTGAGAGTTCTGATTTCAGCTTGTGGAGCTTCTCCAGGAACATGATTGAAGTTGGGAAGCAAGGGGTCGTAGCCCATGAACTTGAATTTGACTCCTTTGGAGATGGGTCTCGACATCGCGGGACCTAACGATTCTAGGCGTTTTTCGCCCATCGCCCACGCATACTTCTCAGCTTCGCTAAATATCTGCTCTGCCCTGTTCACGTTCTCAATCGTGTCCATGCAAAGTGCGCTTCTCGAAAGCTCGCCTAATCTGTTGACAAACTGGTACGGGAGTCGCCAAACGTCGTGATTTAGAAAGTACTCTTTATACTCGAAGGTAAATTCGAGTGATTGAAGAAGACACAGGGTTATTTTTCCGTAGTTTGTAATTGTGTATGTTCCATCAGGAAGTCTCTGAATTAAGAGTGCTTGAGTTAGGTTTTGTAGCTGTCTGAAAGCTTCAGTGGCTGTTAACCCCAATTTTCCGCCCAACTCGTTGTTCTTAAGATTCTGTTCTTTTAGCTCGCGTATTATGCCGATTCTGCTTTCACTTGCAAGCTCAAAAAACAATTTTTCTATTCCGTCAGTTTTTTCCAAACTGCATCACCGTATGGTTACGCGTACACATTGTTGTATACGAGTACACATGCTCGTCAAATAAGACTAATGGGGATTGCAACCTATTTGCTTTTTGAAGGAAATAAAAATGACAGATGAAAGCAAACCGGTGGAAAAAGATCGCTCTTTCTCGATTGAACTAAAATCAAAAGTCAACCTCAAGAACATAACCCTGAACGACGATTCCCGGGAAAACGCTGTCATCGAAGGAACGATAGGCAAACTGGAACACGCTGGATTCGTCGAGGACATGGTTTTGGAAGTTCGAGGCAAAAAAGGCGTTTTGAGAATTGACATTAACGAAGACGAAATAAAAAGAAAAGGAAAAGGAACGAACGCTCAAGATAATTCTGCACAAAAGGAGGAGGTGAATTAAACAATGGAGAGAATGTTGGTTGTAGTTTTTGAGAACGAACTAAAAGCATATGACGGATCTAGAACACTAAAGGCGCTTGATGCAGAAGGAAGCATTTCTGTTCACGCCGAAGCTGTGATAAAGAAAAATGATGATGGCACGGTTACCATAAAGCAGGCGGGAGACGAATTTCCGATTCGTACACTCGGCGGAACAACAATCGGTGCTTTGATCGGACTTCTAGGAGGACCAATCGGATTAGCTGTTGGGGCCGTGGCTGGGACTTTTGCCGGAGGCGCCTGGGATATAAATCGGGCTGGAGTCAACGCAGATTTCTTAGACGAGGTGTCGGCAAAACTTACGCCTGGCAAATGGGCGATAGTTTCAGAAATCAGCGAAGACTGGGTCACTCCAGTTGATACCCAAATGGAAGCGCTTGGCGGCACCGTATTTCGCACAGCGCGGAGAAGTGTTGAACACGAACAATACGCCAAAGATGTGGCAGCTATCAAAGCGGACATTGCCCAGTTGAAGGCAGAACAAGCTAAGTCGCGGGCAGACCAAAAGGCCAAGCTTCAGACCAAGATCGACAACTTGAATAAGAAATTGAATGCAAAGTTAGAGCAAGCTAAGCAGACGTCGGAGCAGCAAAAAAAAGAAGCCAAGGCTAAAGTGAATGCTTTAGAAAAGAAAGCGGCAAAAGCGAAAGGTGAAGCAAAGGCGAAAATTGAAGCAAGAATCGCCGACATCAAAGAGAGCGAAAAAAAATCCTCGGAAGACTTTAACAAATGGCTAAACGGGGAAGAACTCACATGAACATTTTGAAACAGCCGAGTTGGCTACGAGGACTAGAGATACTGGCTGGCTTGTTCGCTATGGTGGTTGGCGTTATGGTGTTCGCATTTCCAGGCTGGGGTGTCTCGACTCTCGTTTTTTTACTTTCAATTGGCCTAATTATCGTTGGAATCCGATCAATCTCTCTTGTGGGCTACAGTGGTCTTCCACGGGGTCTGAGAGCTGTTAGCACAATATCAGGAATTATATCTCTTATACTTGCGGGGGCAGTGCTTATCTTTCCGAGCTATGGCGTTCTGACCTTGATGGTATTTGTATCGTTTGGGTTGCTTATATACGGAGTCAGCAGGATATTTTTGGCTTATTCGCTGAAATCGACAATCAGTGGACTCAGAGATTTGATTGTGGCTGTTGGTGCAATTGATGTCATTCTATCAGTTCTTGTGCTTGTTCTCCCTAGCCTCGCGTTGCTAACGTTTGCAGTTATCCTTGCACTGGCGTTGCTAGTAAGTGGTGCAGAAATGATTGTTTCAGGAGCAATTGGTCGCACGTGGCTTGGAGAGATGGTGAAAGCCATAAGAGAAGAGATGGGTGAAGGATAAATGTTGAACTTCAGTCGTGAGCAGGCAATAAGGTCGCCCATACAATTACCTATATCAAAAATAAGGGAGGTGAAATAAGTTTGACTGATATGGTCGTACTTGCTTTTGATAGTGAAGGTGGAGCAGACATGGGAAGGGAAAGGCTGGTAGAATTAAACAATGATTACCAGCTTAACCTCGTTAATGCGGTTGAAGTTGTCAGGCACAGAGATGGCAAAATCAAAATAAAGGATATTCGCAGTCTAACAGGCATCGGAGCATTAGGCGGAGCTTTCTGGGGAACACTTTTCGGTCTCCTATTCTTCGTTCCCGCCCTCGGACTCGCCGTCGGAGCAGTCTCAGGCGCCATCGCAGGCCACTTTGCCCACTTCGGGGTCAGCAAAGAATATTTGAAGCAGATAGAAACCTCAGTGGTACCAGGAACCTCAGCCCTTGCAATCCTAGCCTCAGACGTTACCGTTGACAAGGTCGTTGAGAAGCTTAGCCCACTGCATCCAAAAATTATTCGCAGTTCACTATCAACTGAACAAGAAGCAAAACTAAACGAAGCCTTCGGCTCAATCACAAAGTAACACCCTAAATAAATCTAAACACCCAAGAAATCGAACTTCTTGGATCCCCCTTTTCTTTGAAGTTAAACGTAAGAAGAAATCGGCATTGGAGTAGTGCTTATGTATACACGAGTTTCAAGCCAAAATAAAATAATCAATAACTATATTCAGAAAGTGTATCTCTGGCTGTTTGGAGGCATGTTAATAACTGGTATTACAGCTTATTTGGTTTCGTTGGACCCAGACATTTACAATGCGATATTAGGTAATGACTTTTTCTTTTATGGAATAATAATTGCCCAGTTTGTAGCTATCATTACCATTTCTGCTTTTATAAAGAGAATACCTGATAGTCTGGCGGAAATAACATTTGGATTGTATTGCTTTCTCTCAGGGCTTACCCTTTCAATAATTTTCTTAGCTTTTTCAATAACCTCCATAGCCTACGTAGTTTTAATTACCGCCGCTATGTTCGGCTTCATGAGTCTTTACGGGTATGTAACAAAAACAGATCTTACCTCATTAGGTAGCATTTTAACAATGTGTCTAGTTGGGATTATTTTAGCATTAATCGTTAATTTGTTTATTATGAATTCGCTTCTTGACACTATACTCAGTGTTTTGGGAGTCCTCGTTTTTTCTGGGTTTGCGGCACATGACACACAAAACATCAAGAATACTCTGATTTATGGTGATGGCGATCTTATAAAAAAAGAAATATTGGGAGCCCTAAATCTCTATTTGGATTTCGTGAATCTCTTCTTGGACCTCCTCGATTTATTTGGAAAACGGAGAGATTAATCTATTCTCGAGAAGAAGAAACTGCTTATTTAAGATGGTTTTCTTCTCGATTCACCTAGTGGGACAATAGACATAGCAATTTAAAAACAACCGTTTCCCATACAAACTTCCATAATTAACGGCTTCGCTCTTGGATTCGTTTTGCAAAGGAAACTTTTTAAACATTTTGACCTAATTTTCGGAACAGCCACGCGCCACGATACTTTCTGAAAGTAGTAAATGGGATTAATTTGATAACCTCTGCTTTGTCGAGTATCATACAAATATTCCTGCAATAATAATAGCTATCCCAAGAACAGTCCTTGCGTATCTTTCTTCGTCGAACCAAGCGTTATGATGCTGCCCACCTTTTACAAGTATGCTCCCGATTCCGTCAGCTACTATTGCTATTCCTGAAGCCATAAAGAAATAATTAAAGTAGTTCATATAAGCCACCTACCTGCATGACTAAGTTTTCATATACTACTCTATCGCAAATACACTTCTTATGGTTAGTTGCTATTTTTCTCTTTTTTTTGCGAACCGATAAGCTTACATTTAATCCTTGTTCGCTTAAGGTCCTCCAAAAATTTACCCCATAGAGAAGAAGCCAGAATATGAAAGAGTGTGTATTTGCTCTGATCTAAACACCAAAGACAAATGAATAATCAACCAAATTCAGGTTACTTTTTCTTGTTTGTTTTCTCTTCTTTTCTCTTTTCTAATTCTCTTTTTATATTTTCTTCATTGACGAATTCATCTAAAAATTGTTTGAGGTTTTCATGCAGCTTTTTTGCTGGTTCTCTAAACTTTTCTGTTGTTTCTGAACTCGGCTGGAAAAAGCCATATTCCGTTAGATAAAAGTTAACGCTTGAATAATCGCCTGCCAAAGCTGAGTCAATGGTTTTTTTGCCCATTTCACGGCAAGCCCAATATCTGTGGTGGCCATCCAAAACAGCATAAAGATCTATTCGGGGATGTTTAACAACAACTATGGGATTTATTTTTTCGTTGTTTGCTATCTTTTTCTTATAGAATTCTACCCCTTCCCTTGAAACCTTTGTATCAGCAACAATTTTCTCAATAGGTAATGGCCGTGCATATTTGCTTGGGTTAATAAAAACGTCTGGATTAATTTCAGGCTTTATTTTTGTAAGACCAAGAATATCTTTTTTGATTGAAGTCCAAAGATTCTTTGAAATCTGGCGGAAACTCATCATGCTTATTTGTCATGCTGGATAATTAATTTTTTCTATAGTCTGTAGCGCGGTGCATAAGGATCGCATTTATTTGCTTCGAGCGGAGCAATCCTTCCTCTTGGGTTCAATTTTCCCTGGCGGACCTGAACATTGCCTTGTCAAATATCTTTGGTACTTGAACCCGAAGCGATTTGGAACCTTGAATGGGGCTGCCCGTCCCCAAACCCGAAAGAGACTGTGTGAAAAGTCAAATTTGTTTTAAAAAATTGCGTCTTATATGTTGAAAAAGTTCCTAAAGCCATTCCATTTGCGTGTAAATATAGCAGCTTTCTGAAATTGAAATTAGTTTTCACTCACCTATGTGAAGTCTCTTATTTAGCTTACCTTTTCCATGTTTCGCTTCCACTTAATTCCCCACTTTTCACTTCAGTCGATTGAGGCATACACCTATTCGCCCACACTAAAGAGGCAATATGGCTACGCATCCAGGCTTCCTCAATCAGTCTGACGTCCACCAAAGGGGACAGTGTGAAAAACGAGGAAAGTTTAGGCCTGATCGTAATACGGGCGCTTATTCTTCAACACCGAATAACAACACAACAACAACTTACGAGCAGCCGCCACCGTAGCAGCTCTCGTACCCCTTCTTTCTGCTATTCCCTGATACGCCCTCGTAATGGAAGTATCATACTTATGCACGTGTGTCTGAGCGGCTTCCACCATCACCCAACGCAGCCAACGGCTGCCCTCCTTAGTGATCCCGCCATGCCTAACCACCCCGCCGGAAGCATAAGTAGACGGCACAAGACCAGCATAACCACAAAGCCTCTCCCCAAACGGAAAACGGTTAACATCGCCAATCTCACTTTTCACTAGCAACGCAGAATAATAACCAATTCCCGGAACAGTCATCAAAAGCTTTACATCCTCATCTTCCCTAGCCAAACCCTCAAGCTGCCTAGAAAGCACTTTTATTTCCTCATCAAAAATCTCCATGATCCTAAGATAAGAATCAACAGACTCAAACTTCAAAGAACCCAACCACTCAACCCCCTTCCTAGAGAATAAACCATGTTCCGAAGGCCACTTAATTCCCTCATACGTCAGAAAACTCTTAATCTTCACACGAAGTTTGACACGTTCTCGGACCAAGAAAGCCCTTCGCCTCACTTTCTCTCGCAAATCCGACGTTTCTTTGCTTGGCATGTAAGCAAGCGGCAACGCATCCAACCTCGCTAATTCCGCAATAACTTTTGAATCAACCCGGTCGCTTTTAATCCTAGCCTCCGCAATGTAACGCGTCTTCTTAGGATGAGAAACCACAACATCAAATCCTTCGATTACCAGCTGTCTATAAAGCGACGCTACCGAGGTGGAAGCCTCCATCGCCACCTTATCAACCTTAAAATGCGAAAGGTATGATAGCACTTTCTCATTGATCATTCTCGTTTGATTGATTATTTTTCCTTCAGTATTCAAAATAGTCGCATAAGTACTATCCTTATGCACGTCCAACCCGCAAACAACGGCGCTCATAGTATGGCGTGAGCGCCGCCCGCCCTTAACACTTCCCATACCATCAGTCTGTGTTGGGAGTGGGCCGAGCCGGACTTGAACCGGCGACCTTTGGCTCGTAAAGCCAACGTCCTAACCAAGCTAGACGACCGGCCCGCACATTTTGGTACTCTGAAGCTTGGTTTAAGCTGTTTTGATTAAGCAATTGCGATTGGTTAATATTAGAATTTTGCTTTGAGATTTTTCTGTTCTCAGTGAACCGAAGGATTTATGGTGGTTTGTTTAAGGGTGGAGGGGGTTGGTTGGTTCGTTTGTATTTACTACTGATCTGAAGCGTTGTAATTGATTTGATTCAGCGGCTTTATCGAGGATACTCGACTTTTTTTGACTATTTTTGACTTATGCTGACTTTTTTTGACTAATTTTGACTCAACCTGCAAACGTTTTAAGCCCTGAAACAAAAAACCAACCCAAAATAAACTGATCAAAAATGGCAGCAAAACTGCTTGTAACAACAAAACAACAAAATTAAAACAACACCGTCGATAGAGCACAAAAACTTAAACCGCAACTAACATTAACTAAAAACCGCCTGCTAAATACAACCTTAGAACTTAATTTATATACTAAGTTGAACTAATTTTTTGTAGGTGAATACGTTTTGGTTTCTGAAAAGCTTTTAGAGTTTCTAAACAAAGGTATAGCCCGCGAACTTCAAGTCAGCATACAATACATGTGGCAGCACGTCCAAGTTACGGGTATTGACGGCGCCGTCGTGGAAGACGTTTTCCGCAAGACAGCTATTGCCGAAATGAAACATGCCGAACGCCTCGCAGAACGCCTAGACTACCTAAACGGCGTACCCACAACTAAACCTAACCCGATTTTCGTCAGAGGAAGCCTCATCGAAATGCTCACCCAAGACGAGCGAGACGAAGAAGACGCCATCAACCTCTACAAACAAGCCATTCAGGCAGCCGCCGAAGAAGGCGATTATACCACGCGGCGAATGCTTGAAGAAATTCTTGCGGAAGAAGAAAACCACATCAACACTTTCGGCAAACTCCTCGCGCGCATGACTGAGCCATTCACACAGCCGGAACCCGAATCTCAAATGGAATAACCAAAAGAAAGCGGTTGCTGCTTACAATAGCTTCGTAAGAATCATTTGTAATTAACACGGCTTACACAACAATTATTTTTGCTTTTTTTTTATAAGTTAAGTTGCTACTATTCAGGGTTTCAACGTTTCGCGGCTTCTGATATAAAAAAAGACGCTTTGTGAGCTTATACGCTTTATAGCAGTATGCATATATGAATGTAAGAAGATGAGTTTTATTCTATGGCGCCAGGTTCAGATAATCCTATATCTTTAAGATGCCCTGTTTGCGGAATCGAGATAGATACAGAGAATCTGCCGACAAAAATCGAGGGAGCATGCGAAAGTTTCGGCGGGAAAAAACACTGTTTCTGCAGTGAAAACTGCCGACGACACTTCCTGGAAGATCCCCGAATTGCCTACTTCTCGATGGAAATAGGCGTATCCAGTAAAATGCCAACCTACAGCGGCGGCTTAGGCGTCTTAGCAGGCGACATCGTGAAATCCAGTGCAGACTTGCGGCTCCAGATGGTTGCCATCACGCTTGCAAGCAGAAAAGGTTATTTCAGGCAAAAATTAACCGAGCAAGGGGACCAACTTGAGTTAACTGACGAATGGGACCCAGCCAAAACCTTAACCCGCATGCCCAACACTGTCACGGTAACCATCGAAGGACGCTCAGTCAAAGTGCAAGCTTGGCTCTATGAGTACCAGAGCATCACTGGCGGCATGGTGCCAATTATGTTTCTAGACACCGACATGGAAGAAAACATCGCTGAAGACCGAAGGATCACAGATTTCTTGTACGGCGGCGACAAAATCTACAGGCTCAAACAAGAGATCGTTCTGGGCATAGGCGGCACCAAACTCCTAAAAACACTGCCCTTCAAAATCAGAAAGTACCACATGAACGAAGGCCACTCAAGCCTGCTAACTCTTGAACTGCTGAAAGAAAACGGCATGGACGCAGAAAAAGTCCAAAACCTCTGCGTTTTCACAACGCATAGCCCAGTGGAAGCCGCATTCGACCAATTCTCATATGACCTTGTCCAACAAGTGCTAGGCAAAGAATACTTGCTGGCTGACATGAAGCAATATGCAGGAGAAGAAAACCTGAACATGGCTTTTCTAGCACTAAACTTAAGCAAATACATCAATGGTGTCTCCCTAGCACACGTCGATTATTCCAGAAAACTTTTTCCGGGACGCTACATCCGAGCCGTCACCAACGGAGTTCACTCCCACACGTGGACAAACCTGTATTTTAGACAGCTCTTCGACAAATACATTCCTGGCTGGGCAAACGAGCCCATATTGCTTGCAAAAGCCAGCGAAATCCCCAACGCAGAAGTTTGGGATGCCCACATCAAAGCCAAAACGGACCTACTGTCTTTCGTTGAAAAAACTAATGGGGTAAAGTTGGATTCACAAGCCTTGACAATCGGCTTCGCTAGAAGAGCTACGGGATATAAACGTGCAACCCTGATTTTCTCCGACCTACACAGGCTAACAGACATCAATCGAAAAGAAAAAATCCAAATGATATTTGCGGGAAAAGCACACCCAAACGACACGGACGGCAAGAGACTGATAAGACAAATCCACGACTACGCAAATGCATTGAAAGATCAAATTAGCGTAGTTTACCTGGAAAACTATAACATGGACATCGGAGCCAAACTTACCTCAGGCGTTGACGTTTGGCTCAACACACCCTTACCGCCCTTTGAGGCTTCTGGAACCAGCGGCATGAAAGCCGCCCACAACGGCGTCATCAACTTCAGTGTCCTAGACGGCTGGTGGATGGAAGGCTGTATCGAAGGTGTAACGGGATGGGCAATAGGTCCTCACCCCAGAGAACTGTTGATTGAAAGAGAAAGAAGAGAACTGGAACTTCAAGACCTCTACAGCAAACTCGAATACCTAATCCTTCCAACATTCTACAGGCAAAAAGACGCTTGGATAACCCTGATGAAAAACTCTATTGCAAAAATAGCATATTACTTCCAGACGCAATGGGTCGTGCGAAGATACATCACGGAAGCCTACCTTATTTAAAGCCAAATACCAGTCAGGTTGCTTGCCTACATTAAAGATTGAGCAAAAAACAAAAATAAATATGAAGGTTTTTCCAAATTCACCCGAACTATAATTTAAAGCCTTAAACTAGCGCGAATTAATTGATTGAGGCACATCTCGCTTTGTCATAACAAAATCCAGCAAAAAACATATACAGTTTTCTGATTCATATTTTTGTTTCATAAGCCTTATTTTCGTTGAATGCGCAAAATATTACGAGCAGCTTGAAAAGCTGTCAAAGCTGTGTCAAGGCTACAAAAAAATTGGATGTAGTTTAAAATGGTCGATAACAAAATTGTTGAAAAATGCAGAATTTGCTCGAAACGCAACACATGTAATTTAGAAGATTGCGATTTGGAGGAATACCCCTCTGCATTCTATCGGGACTCTGATTAAAAATGGATAGAAACATTAAGCGCGGTTGCGGAACATGCGTAGAGTATAACGCAAGCTACAGTATTTGCAGTGATGTTGATGTTGGCGGCGAAAAAAACCCATTTTTAAGCTATGAGAATTGCCCTAAATGGCATAGCAATTAAGCTATAAAGCTGAAACTGTCAGATGGATATGGAAAAAACAAAGTGAAGCCTTCAGAAAAGGCTTGTTTGTGTCTTTAACTATTTGTATCGACGAGATGGGCTGTGCCGTCTGGACAAAAAACTTTCTCGCCTAAAGAAACCTGGCTGAAACGACGTTTACACTCAAAAAGTTGTCTTTCACATCCGTCACAATCACGAGATAGCATTTATACACCTCACTATGACACGTGTCATAAGTTGCTTATACGACTTTCCACACCCACAAACCAAACCGCATGCTCTGCGACGCTACAGATTGAATACGACAATTCTATAAGGGACTGTTCCCAAAAAGTATTGGTATGTCCGTTTGCCCGAAATGTGGCGAGAAATGCGAAGAAGTTACAGTAGATTACGAATATCACGGTATTATCCTCCGTAACGTTAAATCTCTCCGATGCCCCGACTGCAAAGAAGAATTGTTCACCCTAGAACAATATGATGCGATACATGACCGACTGCGAAATGTTATTCAACCCCTAAAACTCAAACGGAAAATAAGCACGGCAGGAAAAAAACCCATCATCTATCTGCCTGAAGACGTAGTTAAAGCGATAAACGCCAAGATAGGTGATGAAATAGACATCTACGTTGACGGCAAAAAAATAATTATTGAAAAACATTAATTTTTCAAAATAAGAAGAAAAGAAAGTTGTCGATTTACCGAAGTTTCATTAGAACCATTTCTGCAGCTAGGACCATGGGTTCCCAGGTTTCGCATAGTGGCGGCGCATATGCGGTGTCTGCTTTGGCTAGTTCGCGTACGGTCATGTTTTTTTGGATGGCGAAGCTGAGGCAGTTTATGCGTTGGGTAACTTCTTCTCCGCCTATGACTTGGCCGCCTATGATGCGTTGGGATTCTTTCTCGACGACGAGTTTGATTTTGATGGGTTTGGCGCCTGGGAAGTAATCTGCCTTGGTCTTGCTGCTTATGGCTCCCGTCACGACTTCTATGCGGTTGCGTGCGGCAGCTGCTTCGGTTAATCCTGTGTTGCCTGCTTCAATCTCAAACAGCCGCGTTACAGCCGAAGCCAAAATGCCCGAGAACAGCGAGTAATCGCCACCAGCGTTTGCTCCAGCAACTTTGCCCTGCCGAACCGCAATAGTGCCAAGTTGAGCGCACATAGGTCGATGCGTGATGATGTTTGGCGCTTCAGCGCAGTCACCAACAGCATAGACGTCTCTTACGTCCGTTTCCATGCGTGCGTTAGTCTTAATCGCACGTGTCTCACCCAACGGGATTCCGGCTTCAGCTGCGAGTTTGGTGTTGGCTCGCACGCCAAAAGCGCTGATGAACATGTCGGCCTCGATTTTTTCTCCGCCAGCCATGACCGCGGTTACTTTGTCTTCTCCTATGAATTCTTCGACGCCTTTGCTGGTCAGGATATGCATCCCCTTTTCCTCCAAATGGTCCTGAACCAGCTTTGCCATGTCCGCGTCAAGCAACTGAGGCAGAATCTGCGGCAACATCTCTACAATAGTGACTTTCAAGCCTTTCTCCATCAAGCCAACGCCCACTTCTAAACCGATCAAGCCTGCGCCCATAATAACGGCTGATTTCGCGCCCGCTTTAACTGCCGCCTCGATCTTTTCGCCGTCTTCGATGCCGCGGAGGCTTAGGATTCCCGGTTTTTCTCTTCCTTTAATAGGCGGCATAAACGAGTCAGCGCCCGTTGCAATTACCAAGCTGTCGTATGGCAGAGCCTCGGTGGCTCCTGGCTTGTCAACAACGGTAACGGTTTTCTCTTTAGTGTTAATCGAGGTGGCTTTTGTTTCGTTACGCAAATTCAACTTTAGCATTTGGAAGTATGCTGGTGGATAAACGATTAAATCGTGAAAACTTTGGATTTGCCCGCCGATAACAAAGGGTAAACCGCAGCGGGAGTAACCGGCATTTTTCTCTTGGGTAATTAAGGTGATTTCAGCTGTTCGGTCTTTTTTGCGTGCGGCTGAGGCTGCTTCAACGCCTGCTGCGTTGGCGCCGATAACAATTATTCGTCTGGGCATCTAGCTTCCTTCTGATTATTTGTTTTGAGCCTTATGCCACTCAACAGCTTTGTCGAAGTCCATGATGTTAGCGAGTTCAGCTTGCAAGTTTGAAGGTTTAACAACGAGTAACCAGCCTTTCACGTATGGATCCTCGTTTAATGTTTCTGGTTTCGATTGGACTTCATCGTTGACTTCCTCGATTGACCCACTTACGGCTGCAACCAAGTCTGAAACTGCCTTAACAGACTCCAATGTTCCATATGGCTCATCTTGCTTCACTACCGTTCCGATACTGGGCAATTCAGCGTAAACGATTTCTCTAAGAGACTTCTGCGCATAGTCCGTGATGCCCATGCGAACTTTGTCTCCTTCAATTTTTATCCACTCAAAATCTTTAGAATAATAAAGACCCTCAGGCACTTCATACGCTCCAACTTTAACCATGACTTTAACCTTCCAAATACTGATAATATCAAGTTTAGATTTCAAGCTTAAAAAAGCTTTCATAAAGAGAAAAGGGGGTTTAGTTTGGCTGCTGTTTTTTGTTGGTTTGACGGGTTTTTTGGATTAAAAATTTAAGTTGCGACTTTTGTTTTGGTGTAAGTTGCGACTTGCTGCCATTTTTGTTCTGTTTGTTTTGGGTTGGTTTTTTAATTTGGGCTTGGTTTTGTTTGCAGGTTGTGTGCTTTTTTGTGCTGATTTGTGTTGAATTGTGCGGATTTGTGTGGAATTGTGTTGATTATCGAAGAGGTGTTCTGAGTGGTTTAGCGGCTAATTTTGAACAAGCCGTTCTAAGTTGCTTTTTTGGTTAAGAACTCGATTCGTTTGCTGGTTGAGTAAAGAAAAGTAACAGAAAGTAACTAAAAGTAAGGAAAAGTAAAGGAAAGTAACGAAAGTTTGCTAGTCAGATTTTCTTAAGGAGTGCGGATTTTCAAGTGTTTAGTTCTTTTCTAATTTTTGATCTTTGTGTTTTGGGTTGTTTTTTTGGAACAAGCTTTAAATCAACGCTAGGCTACGGTTAAAAACGGTTAGTAATGGTTAAGTATGGTTGAAAACGGTTGATTTTGGTTGGAAAAGGTTTATGCCACTAACACGTTCAGTAAGGTGTCGGTTTTTCGCGGCGGCTGCGGCGCGATTTTATCTTTCCCGTTTGCCCGCTATCCAATCCTCTGTCCCTTCCAAGCCTGCAGCTCGAAGGTTGAAGACACATGGTTCCAGCAGCTCCTGCTTGGAAGTTTCTTGAGCTAAGAGGGCAAAAAAGGGGAAGTTTTTCGATGTTTCAGTATCGCGGCAGCAACGGCTAGCAAAGAGACAAGCAGCAGCACAATTGCTGGCATGGCGAATTCTGGGACGGCAGGAGCCGGAGTCGAAGTTGGAGTAGCTGTTGCTGTTGGGGAGGTTGAAGAAGTCGGTGAGGATGTAGGCGTCGGTGTCGGTGAAGTGCTGGGGCTTGTTGATGCGGGTGAGGAAGGTGTTGGAGACGGGGCGGGAGACGGCGAAGATGAGGGTGATGTAGAAGGTGACGGTGATTGAGAGGGCGACGGAGAGGACGTCGGACTTGGGTTCGGCGAGGGTAAGCTAAGGTTTGGGACAGCTTGGGAGTTTGCTGAGTTAAGGATTGGGATGAAGGTTACGTTGCCCAAGTTAAAGTTGTTCTTGTAGTCATAGATTGTCTGGCTTATTGCGTTAGTGTCAGTTGTTCCCCACCAGTTGTAGGTGGCGTTGATGTTGACTGCTGTGCCCAACTCTAAGACTACACTTTGACCGTTAGATTGGATGTCATTGTAGTTGATGGTGGTTGCGGTTGAGGTGACGTTCAGGTCCACTCCTACATAGTTGTAGATTATGGTGTTGTTGAGAACAATGCCTGTGCAGTTTGAAACTGCGATTCCATAGCTGCAGTTGGCAACGATGTTTCTCTCGATTGTTCCACCGCTAAGAATGTTGATACCTATCCCGCCGCCGCTAACTGTCTCGTTGACGCCATTTCCTGTCCCGTCATAGGTGCCTGTCACATAATTGTCTAGTATGTAGCCGTTGCCTTGGGTCGCGGTTATTCCTTGGGCAGCGTTCCCCCGTACAATCCATGAGGGCGCATTTACCGAGATGCTTTCAGTTACAGCGTTACCTGAGATAGTGAGGCTGCCTCCATTGTAGCTGGTAATTGAACCATAGATAGTGTTGTTTGATACTGTGGTGACTGATCCATTGATGTCCCCTGCTATGGTGTTGTTTGAGATTAAGGCGTAGCCGCCGTTGATCGCTAGTCCCGAATTGCCGAGAATAGTGTTGTTGGTTATGGTGGCTGCGCCGCTGCCGGAGGTTAAGTCGATTGCTGGAACGATGCTGGTAGATTCGCTGAAAATGAAGGCACTCGTGTATGTTCCTCCTCCTGTAATTGTGTTGCCGGAGATGGTTGGTGACCCTGTAGTTGTGATTGCTGGGGTGTTTTCTGTGTAGTCTGCCCAGCCGCCGAACACTCTGAAGGAACCTATGTAGGTGCCGCTTACTATGACGTTGTTGGCTACTGTCTGTGTAGCTTCGACGGTGCCGTTGGTTATGTTGTTGTTTGAGACCACGTTTCCAGTGATATCGACGTTGGGGAAATCAGGTTGGGTGTAACCATTCAAATCTGTAAAGGTGCTGGCTACGCTGGATATTGTGTTGCCCGTTATTGAGCCGCCAGTAACCTGCCCCCCTTGGATGTTGTTGTTTGAGATTACAGATGTGCTGCCAGAACAAACGATTCCGCCTACAACCGTGTTGCTTAGGATGCTGCATCCATCGCCCGCGGTAATTCCAGCTTCGATGTTGTTGTTTGTTATGGTGCAGCTGTCGCCCACGGTGACGCTGCTGTTGACTTGGTTGTTTATGAGCGTGCAGAAGTTTCCAGCGGTGACGGCTGGGGATATGTTGCTGTTTGAAATTACGGAGCTGTCGCCAAACTGCACGCTGCCTGACAACACGTCATTGTCCAGCTTTATGGCTACGCTTGCAGATATGGAGGTCAAGTTGAGGTTCGCGTATTGAACGATGCAGCCGGTGCCTGTCTGGTCGTTCCATCCAACACTTACTGGAGTGAAAATGAGTTGTCCACCATTGAATTGAATCATGTTGTTGCTGGAGCCTACAGCGGTCAAGGTGCCGTTGACTTGCAAGTAAGTGCTGGTCGAGGTGCTGTTGCCCTGAGAGTTAGCGTTGTCCATGTTGATTACGGTTCCGGGCTCAATTGTTAGTGTTACACCCTGATTTACCGCTACAGGACCAGTGAAGTAGTAAGGACTACCCACCTGCGTCCACACCGTATCTACAAACAGAATGCCGTTCTCGGGCGTGCCCTCTTGAGCCCTCGCTGATGGCGCAATACCAATCAAAATCAGGCTTGAAAAAGTGATTACTAAAATAAAAAACAACGCCAAAAATCTACTAATGTTAGCCATACTCTCAGAGTAATATGCTTAGCGATAAAAGGCTATTTGTAAATTTTTCTTGGCATCCTCAAGTCAAAGTTTCTTTACTAACAAAAGATGGGAGAAAGATTTTATTCAGCCGAAAGATTACAGCTGGTGCTAATTGAGCCTCCATTTAACATAGCTCGTTAGTTTTTTCTGTATTGGGATTGAGCGTTGGTGGCTATTTTGTTTTTGCTGGGTTTAGCGTTCACGTTTCCCCGCTATCCAGTCCTCTGTCCACTGCCTTGCCTCAGGATCAGGCACCTGCACGGGCGGATGCTTAAACGCGTAAGAGGGCATGCTAATGAGGGTGCCCGAGATTTTGCGGTCAAGTGCGATTTTGGCTGCGCGTATGAGGTCGATGACGACGCCTGCACTGTTCGGAGAATCTTCAACTTCGAGTTTTGCACTAATGTTTATTGGGCGGTCGCCGAACGCGCGGGTTTTGATTGATAGATAACATATTTTCTTGTTTTTTAGGAAAGGCACATAGTCTGATGGCCCGATTCTGGTAGGCAACGGGTAGGGCACTAGGCTGGTGACGGCTTCGGTTTTACTGATGCGTTTGCTGGTGAGGCGGTTCTCCACGGTCATGTTTTGGAAGTCTGTGTCTCCGCCAAGGTTTAATTGATAAGTTTCATCCACAATGGCGCCGCGGTCCAGGCAGAGGCGCACTAGGGTTCGGTGCAGAATGGTGGCGCCGACCTGGCTTTTAATGTCGTCGCCAAGCACGGGCAAGCCAGCCGCCTCGAATTTCTTGGGCCACTCGCCAGATTTGTCTGAGCCAATGAATTCAGGCATACAGTTCACCAGGGCGCATCCCGCATCGATAGCGCACTGCGCATAGAATCGGACGGCGTCGTGGCTGCCCACTGGCAAGTAATTCACGAGAACCTGTACCTTGGCGTCTTTGAGGATTTTAACGATGCTTTCCTTCGTGGTTTTGCTATCGTCGTAAACGTTAAAAGTCTCCCTCATATGCGGCGCCGCTCCGTCAAGGATGATTCCAGGCGAAACCTTCACGCCCAGGTTTGGGACGTCGCTGAATTTTTCGCAGACGTTTGGTTTAACCCAGATGGCTTCGGAGAGGTCTTTGCCGATTTTGTCTTTGTTAACTTCAAAAGCCGCCACAAAATGGATATCCCGTATGTGGTAGCCGCCATAATTCACGTGCATCAAACCCGGCACGGTGGTATCTTCCTTCGCATCTTTATAGTATTGAGTTCCCTGAACCAGGGCACAAGCGCTGTTGCCAACGCCGACTAACGCTACACGAATCTCGGCCATCGAACATTAACCATCCAAGATTAAGTTAAGTTAGTTTAGGCTTAATGTCCACCTACGCTATAACTTTTTCCCAAGCCCGATACTGTTAAGTTATTTGACCCAACATCCTAAAGCCTTGAAGCCGTTAACTATTTTTTAAGAATTTAACTCTACAGAAGGTTCTCAGTGCAAACAATTATATTTTAACCGAGTAACATAAGATGGGCGCAATAATGACAGAAAAAGAGGTTCTGCAACACATCCCATTGGATAACATAGTCATTAGCAAAAGAAATGCAAGAAGAACTCTTGATGTATTTAGCGGATTAGACGAGTTAGCACAGAGTATTAAAGAAATCGGAGTTCAGCAACCCGTTGTTGTTTTTCCGATAGTAGGTCAAAAAGGGAAATTTGAACTGATTATTGGTCAACGCAGATTTCTCGCTAGCAAAAAAACAGGTAAGACGTCAATTCCTGCAATTGTCAAGAAACCGATGGATACTGTGGATGCTTTAGCTTACTCATTCGCTGAAAATATACATAGAGTCGAATTAGATTGGAAGGACAAGGTAGAAGCAGCTTTGAGCCTTCTTAATGAACTGGGCAGTATACAAGCTGTTGCAAAGAAACTTGCGGTTTCAGAAAGCTCAGTAAGAAATTATTTGGGATGGGCAGCAGTTCCAGAACCATTAAAGGAAATGGTTGAGACAGGACAGCTTTCTAGACCTGTAGCAACTAGGATAGCAAAAGCTAATCCTGACGTACAAAAAGCGTTGAAAATAGCAAAACTGGTCAAAGAAGCACCTAGAAGGAAAATACGCAAAGCGATACTCCAAACTAACATTGAAAACCCAACTTACACTCCTGACCAAGTTGCAGAAGAGGCACCAAAAATTAAATTTAAACATGTCACTATAGATTTAACAAACAAAGCTGCAACCGCATTACAAAAAGCATCTGACAAATATGAAATGGAACCTACAGAAATTGCGACACAAGCACTCATTGACTATCTAAGGAACGAAGGTTTCTATTAAGCGAGCTGGGATGCTGAAAATGGATGAAGAAACTGCGCTAGCGACAATATTTGCAAACACCAGAAGACACAAGCGTCTCGTAGACCTTCTCACTTTAGCAGAATGTTTTGACTTCTTAAGAACTATCTATCCTACTCAAGAAGCTATTGCGAAAAAAGTTGACCTATCGAGAGAGATGGTTCGAGAGTTCCTACAAGTTATTAACTTACCTGAATATGTAAAAGAATTAATTCAATGTAGAAAAATCGACAGCATAGATATTGCCTACAGACTTTCAAAAATTAGGGACGAAAACACATTAAGAAACATGGTTGATAAAATATTGGATGTTCAAGCACACGATGTTCGAGATATTGTCAGCACCATGAAAGAAAACGCAGGATTATCGAGTGATACAGCAAGAGAAATCATTCTGAAAACTAAACTACATAACATTCACTTCTTTATCATCGATTTTGATGAGAAAGACTATCACAAACTACTCTTTCTCACTAAGGACAGCGATAACTCACCAGCAGAATTGATCAAAAAAGTAGTTGAAGAGTGGCTTAGCAAAAATGATGGAGATAGCGCCAAAAAATGAGTACGTGCCGAACAATAAGGGAAAGCATTAAAGACGTAACATCGTACATCGCAAAGTATCCTGTTCCTCAACAGAGTGCAGCGCTAGAACTGCTTTTCTCCAAAGCAATGAGCCTAATATTCCATCTAACTTTCTTTACTTCTGCCACTGACAATGCAGCGGTAACTCATAAGGTAGTTTGGTTAGGCAAGAATGAAACAAATCCATCGAATGCGCCAGCATCAAGTTCGGACACCATCATATATGCGAGGCATTTCGATGTCTTAATGGAAGTTACGCAAAACACAGGTACAAAACAATGGGATAGAGAGTTTTGTCGAGCTGTAAGACACAGGGATGCATACATAAAGAATTTCAAAAATGAACCCGACGATGTTTTTCTTGTGTTAATTGTTCGAGAAATTAATGTTGACACTTACGAATCGATAAGACAAAAAATCCATGAAGGCTCTCACATTGTACTTTTGCGTTTTAGTGATATAGAACGAATACTGCAAGTATGCGACATTTCCATAGGTTTGAGGCATTTTGACCTAAAACAACTGTTTAGTACTTTGGCAAGAGACGTGAAAGATACTGCGAGTCTATCAGGGTATAATCGAAAAGCAACACATACAATTTCTGATTGGCGAAAAGCATTTTTGAAACATGACCAACTTGCCTATGTCGGAATTAAAAGCTATAACTTAGTTAAGACCATGAATATGAACCACTTGACCGCTTCATACATTGCTACGGAACTTTATACTCAGAAAGAAGTCAAAGCTTATTTCAAGATTTTGGACGAACCATTAAGAAAAGAATACGTTTCTAGTGGCATGTTAACTTTCGGTTTTGCCTGTGAGACAGGTATCCCTCAACTCGACCCGATTCTTACAATAGTGAGCAAAATGGAAATTGAAGAAAGAATTAAAGAAATCTTAGCAAACATTGAAAAAGACTAATCAAATTAGGCACTCGCTACTACAAAGCCTCTTGACTTGAATCTCTGGGATGCATTCGTTATTTTCCAGTTTTTCTTGGAGACCTCTGAGTGTTAACTTCATTAATCTTTGTTTCGGGAAATGTTTCGAGTTTTCTTCCAGTGCCATTGCTCTCATGTAAAAGTCTCTATGTTTTTCATATAGTTCTTTCCACCTCGAAAGCGAGTTGAATGGACAGAAGAAACAACCGCTTCTAACGGGCATTGAGAAATCGTAATCATTTGCCAAAATAATATCAACACAATCTTGTCGTGAAAATCTTTCATCTATTAGAGGAAAAGTGTTAGTGACATATTCAACACCACTTTCACGCTTTCTGTCTCTTTCTTCATAAGCGATGCCTAGATACTGGTTGACATGCGCTTTTAAAGAACGATAATATGAATATATTGGAGTAATCTTGAAGTCTCTAGTAGACCATCGCCAAAGTTGGGAAGGTATGACCCTTCGACTCATACACTTATCATACAATGTTTTTCCACTTTTCGATCTAACGACTATTAGGGGTACGTCATGTTTCGACAAATACTTATCAACATTTTTCAGATGCGAGTAGGTTTCAGGCACTTCCCCGCCTGTGTCTGCGAAAACTACTTCATCTAATGGGTAGTCGTTATCAACTAAATAAACGAGTAAAGCAGTTGAATTTAGACCAGCGCCGAAACTGAGTACATACTTTTCTTCTGGTGCGTTATTAAAGTTACTATGTTTTGGCTCCAAGATTAGCTTCTCCTGCATGCAGGAGAACTTATTGTTCGTTTCCAATAAAAAGTTTGCGATTGCATTTTTACACTACAGAGTGAAAGCGATGCCGTTAGGGTAATAGAAGAAAATTACTTGAAATATTATGAAAAGGGATAGAAGCACTATAAAGGCTATTGGAAGACAATATACAAGCTTACGCATTTCAATCCCTTTTATTGTTTTAGGGTACAATTCTGGTATCTTAGTATCTTTTGAAAGGATATTGGCTTGATTTTTGTAATATTCGATATATTGACTGCTTCTATATTGGATTAGGAGCCACACAATGCCTAGAAAGACTCCTGCTCCTGAAATCATGATTTTATAGAATGTTAGTTGTGTTAAGTTACTAACAGGATTTTGAGTGTATGCCAAAGTTAAAAGACTGAGCACCACCAAAAAGTAACTGTTGCGACTCCAATTTAGAGTTGCTTCAGATTCTTGTCTACATTTAATGAGCTCTAGTGTTTTTTGTTTATCTGCTTGTAGCTGGTTAGACATAACCGTTTATATAATGGGGTTTTGTTTATTTGACTTTCTGTAGATAGTTAGCTCTAAACTGACCTATTCAAGAATTTATTTTTGAGTCTTTTATGCTCATACTATACGATTTTCATTTTCATTTTCGTATTCGCAGCTTCTTGCGTTTACACCGTCAAATTCTTTGTCGCTGCCGACGACTAGTTTGGTTTTGTAGGCTTTGACTGTTGCAACTGCGAAGGCGTCTGCAAGTGACATCGGGTGCTGGGCTTTGATTTTTGCTGCATTACGCCATAAGTCATCGTTTTCAACTGGGAGGACGGTTAAGCCGAGGCTGGTTAGTGCGCGGCAGCTTTCATGCCAACACGGGATTCAAGCGGTATAGGATGTAGTAGACTTCGGCTAGGTTGATTACGTTGAAGAAGCCTTGTGCTTCTTTGTTTTGGATTTTAGACAGGTAGTCCCTGACGGTTTCTGCGCCGGGCTCGCCAAGGAAGAAGGCTAAGATAGGTTCAGAATCAAATGTTAGAAGTTCTGGCATGTTTCATCAGTTTTTTTCTTTGGCGAATTCTTCTTTTCGGGCTTCTTCTAACAGTTGGCGGGCTGTCTTGCCTTTAGCGAACGGTTTGAATGAACCAAATAAGTCGTCTGGAGACGGCATTGACGGGTTCGCCCAAAAGCCGACTCTCCGGCGGGTGTCTTTGATTAACTCCACGCTGGAAACACTGTCAGGTCAAACGTCCTTAGCTAAGCCTTTGAGTTCGCATACTGTCTCTTTCGTTCTTGGCTCGACAGATAGCCTTTCTGTTTTGGGCAGAAGTTTAGCCTTTGATTTTTCAGAGAGGCCATGCTTTTTTCTCAGGTTTTTACGCATTGCGTCTCGCCTTCTTTCGTACATCAACTGGATTTTCAGTTTCATTTTCGTATTCGCAGAAGACTTGCGTTTACACCGACAAATTCACTGTCGCTGCCGACGACTAGCTTTGCTTTGTAGGCCTTGGCGGTGGCTGCTGCGAAGGCGTCCGCTAAAGACATCGAATGTTTAGATTTAAGAAGAGCAGCTTCTCGCCACAACTCGTCATCTTCTACTGGAACGATCTTCAGACCCATTTGTCGTAGCTTCTTCTCTTTTTCTTCCGCTAATTTCGGGTCTTTCCGACTGAGGATATAATAGATCTCGGCTAGGTTGATTATGCTTATGTTGCCATCGGCTGAGCCGTCACCAATCTGTTCAAGAATATTTTGAACAACTTCTGCTCCTTCTTCATTCAAATAGAAGGCAAGTAAAGCTTCTGCATCAAACGTGTAGTTTTCGGGCACGACGTTCAAGCTTCCCCTCTTCCGCATATTCTTCTTTTCGCGCTTCTTCAAGAAGCTGCCTCGCGGTTTTTCCTGTGAAAATCTCTTTTAACGAGCCCCGTTCCTGGCTGGGTAAAGGTGCTGGTCTGAGAATGATTCCGCATTCGTTCTCTTCAAAGACGACCTTGTTCGTTATGCCATATTTCTGTCTTAGTTTTTTGGGGATGGTCGCTTGCCCCTTTTTTGTTACGGAAACGACTTCAACCATTGCTGATCCCAGAAGTAATACTTGTACCGAAGTAATACTTAAGGATGATGGAAATACTCTTAAAGATTTAAGGGACAAAACTTGCGTCCGTTGCAGTATGGCAATATTAAAAGGGAACCGCTGACACACTAGCTAATCAGTCGAAGTTGAGATGTTATGAGCAAACCCGAAGTCGCCGTCACATATAGTCCCTTTAAACAAATTATTATTATGGAGAAGACTTTTTTTGGCTCGCCTGAAGACATGGCGAGGTTTACCTCTGTGATTGCAGGCGGCAAACTAGCTGGGCTGTATTGGGTTGAGGGTGTTGTCTTCTTGTATTTTCCGCTTCCTGCTTCAACAGCCGTGGTGGCTAAAGAACTGTTGGAGGAGGGCAAAGTTTACTGGACTTTTGTCGGTTATGCGTTGATGCCGAAGTATGCGCCGGTTATTGAAACTAAAGAAAAAATGATTGTGCCAGTCGTTGACATATCATCTGATCCTATTCTTAGAAAAGTTGCCCAATGGCTAAAAGAACAAAAACCATAAGCCTGCCTTGAAGGCTGCCTTTTGGGTGAAATAGTATTCAAGGGGTCAGTTTTTTCGGGCAACGGTGAAGGACGAAAGTTTATTGAGTTACCCTGGGTTAAACGGCAAATACAGGAAAAGCTTGGTTTTACACCTTACTCAGGAACATTAAACATCCGTTTAACAAGAGAAAGCGTTTTGCAGAAAAATAAGCTTGAAAAAGCCGAAAAATTCGAGATAAAACCGCAGGAAGGCTACTGCACTGGAACCATAATCAAAGCCAGAATAGATGGGTTGATTTGCGGGGTTGTTTCTCCCAATGTGCCCAACTACCCAAAAGATGAGTTGGAGGTTGTCGCCCCGTGGAATTTGCGGGAACGTCTCAAACTGGCGGACGGCAGCGAAGTCGGCGTCTCGGTTACTGTGTGACTACGTTGCAGTTCTTTTTTACGAATGCGATGCGTTCGTCTGCAGCGCCATACTTCGTGAGGTATTCGCCGTAGGTCACCAGCGCCTTCATCGCTCGGGCAGCAGCCTCAGGCGAAGAGTATGCTGGAACGCTGAGCCTGTCGAACCTTGAGCGGGTGTAGAGCGCCATTTCTGTTTCTCCGATGTCGCACATTACAATGGGTTTGCAATATCTCGATGCGATTAGGACGATGCCGTCAATGTACTTCTCACGCAGTCCAGGCATGTGGTGGAGCCCAAGCAAGATTATGCCGTTAATTTCTGGGTCCCGAAACATAACGTCCGCTGAGATTACGAATTGGTCGTCGGTCACTGAGCCAGTGAGGTCAACGGGGTTTGTTGTCGCTGAGATTTTGAGGATTTGGTTTGTGTCTTTGAGCTGCTGGAACTCCTCAAGTATGTCGGGAGTAAATTTGTTGACAGTTAAGCCGAGGAATTCACATTCGTCAACGGTCATGACGCCTGGTCCACCTGCGTCAGTGAGTATGCCTATGTTTCTGCCGACTGCGGGGGGCTGCATGGCAAGGGCTTTTCCTATGCCGAAGAACTCATCCATGTCTGTTGCCCTTATGACTCCGGTCTGCTCGAAGGCAGCATCATAAATCTTGTCTGACCCAGCGATGGCGCCTGTGTGAGACGCCGCTGCTCGTGCGCCCGCGGAACTCCTGCCAGTTTTGATGACGACAACGGGTTTTTTAAGAGTCACTTTTTTAGCTATTTCAAGAAACTCCCGCCCATTCTTAACGTCCTCCAAGTACATGAGCGTCACATGGGTTTCTTCATCGTAAAGAAGGTAGTGAAGAATATCTGATTCGTCTACGTCGCATTTGTTGCCAAAGCTTACGAATTTGCTTACCCCCATCTGACGCCCTGTCAAGAAGTCAAGGGCAGCTGACCCGAAGGCTCCGCTCTGGGTAATCATAGCGATGTTGCCGGGCATCGGTCTAGGCGTTGCAACAACTTCGTCTCCTGTGGTGAGAGTTTTGGTTTCGGGAAGGAAAAGGCTGTCAACACCTGTTTTTGAGTAGAAAACTCCGAGGCAGTTGGGTCCTAAGACGCGTATTCCGCCTTTTTTGGCGATGGCGACCACTTGCTCTTCAAGCTCTACGTTTCCAACTTCTTTGAAGCCGGCGGTGATTATGATGCAGGCTTTGACCTTTTTTGCGGCGGCTTCCTCCAACACGCCCGGAACGGCTACTGCTGGAATAATGATAACTATTAAATCTACTTCGCCGGGAACCTCAGTTAAAGTTTTGTAGCACTTAAAACCCAAAATTGAATCTTCATTTGGGTTAACAGGGTAGATTTCTCCTTTGAAAACTCCATGCAACTTGTTTTGGGAAAAATTTTTGAAAATTACGTGCCCTGCTTTATCAACTTTTTTGGTGGCTCCGATTATTGCAACTGAGCTAGGATTAAAGAATGCGTCCAATTTCTTTAATGCTTCTTCCATACCTAATTCACCTGTTCAGGTATCTGGCTTTAGAGTCTTGTTTTTATGTGTTATCCTTCAAAAGTTCTTTTTTGATTAAATGATTATTTGCTTCTTCCGTATTAACTTTAACGTGCATTTTTTCTAACGATGACTAATGGTCTATGCTTGATTTTAGACAGCATTTCCCAGCTTACGCCGTTAACTTCCACTTGAAACCTCGCCGCCATATCCCAAACCGTAGCACCTGAACCGGGTCCTCTAGCTTTGTCGGCTATGTTAGTAATTGTTAATGCTTCGCCAGCGTGAAGATTGCAGCCTGCAGCCGCCAGAGGCGTTGAACTTTTTTTGAGTTTCAGCATTCTGCCTATGATGTAGGTGGGGTGTCCTCCGAAGGAATGTATGCCCCTCATCGGGTTTGGTCTTGGCGTAAAGTAGAAGTTTCTGAACTTGTAGGTTTTATCCGTGTCGGCAATTATTACGCAAACGTTTCTTTTCAATTTAACGAATATCTTCTCACGAATTTCCTGCGCCACTTCATGTGCATTATTCAATGGCAAGCTTACATACGAGTAAGGTAGGTTGGAGCCGTCGATTCCTCCTTCAGAACCAAACATCAGCGCCTGCAAAAAACCCGCATATTGCAACGCTACTTGCTTGTGGCGACTGCCAGACTCCAACGGGTACTGCCTTAACCTGCGTAGCAATCGTGGTCCAAAATGGCATAAAATTCCCAGAGGGTATCCCCAGAAAATTCGCATCCAGAAACTTGCAATAACTTTTGCATTAAAGCTTGGCGCCACGGTGCTCTCGTCAATCATGTTGCCTTTCGCCGTTGAAATTGCCTTTTCCGAAACGACAACGAAATCTCCATTTTCAATTTTGCCACCTAAAGCGGTGATTACCTTGTCGGTATAGTTGTCGCCGGGTTTCCAGTAACTGGTAGTTAACGCCAACGCATAATACTTAGCCATTGAAGCTGCACTTTCACACGAATGCAGTTTACACTCTATCCTAATAAGACTTATAATTTCTTCAAGGAAACCTGAAAATCTAAATCTAAAAAGGCGAATTCAACGACTGCTATTAAGGTCGGTATCCGGGTTCTGAATAATTTTGAATAACCGCTCCTCCGCCCTGAATAAGTACCGCGTTGCCTTGCGAGAGCGAAGGTAATCCCCCAGAATTTGGTATAAGCAAAGCTCCCGATGGTGGAGAAAGATTGGTTGCTGACCCAACTCCTGATCCTACCGCGTATCCTGTTTGTCCCGTGATTTGGCCAGCTCCGTTTACCCTAACCGCTATGACACCGCTTTTTTGTAAATAGGAAGTCTCAAGGCTAATCATGCCATATCCGACTGTTGACGCCGCCAGAATCAGTATCAAAGTCAACGCTATAACTGTGCCTTTTTTAGTTGGTTTTGGCGCATTTTTTGATGCAACCACATTAATGTTACGTACTCTATGCGCTATCTGGGGATGGGCGGCAAGAATTTCAGACCTGCGAGCTATCGGCGATACAAGAAACAAGCTTGCTGAAAGCCTATCTGCGAAACGCTCTTTAGGAAACATCTGAAGAACCCCTTCAAGCTTAGCTAGCACGTCTGACATGACCCTGGGCTGGCTTAGCAACGATGCACCCTTCTCGTCGGCAAGCAACTCCCTTTCTTTTTGAGCTGAAGCTGCGGCGAAATAGGATAGAGGATTAAAAAAGGAAAGAATGTTCATGGTGTACGATAGGCTTCTAAACAGGTAATCTCTTGATTTGACATGAGCGAGTTCATGAGAAACGACCGCGGTTAATTCATCAATATTAAGCATCTTCAAAATCCCCAGTGAGAAAACTATCACCGCGTTCTTCCCATAGCCCATAGTAAAAGCGTTGGGTCTTAAATCGTCAATTAAGCCGACCCTGGGCGCTGGAGTTCCAATTTTCTGAGAAATTTCCTTCACTTTTTCTTGAAGAGACACGTATTCTTCAGGATACATCATAGTCACGTGAAATGCCCTCATTGCTATCCTCTGCCCGAAAACAATCGTTAAAATTAGATAGCTCGCAGCCGCGATTGCTCCCCCCAGACACAATAGACCCGTGACTGAAAAAACACTGTCTGGAGTGAATCTTCCGATAACAATACCTGAAGTTGTCACACCTGTAGCGTAAACAGAGATTTCTGGAGGTAGTTTAGGTATCCCCATTGATATCAGGGTCTGAGGATGAAAGAAAATCATCACAGAAATCGGAATAAAAAGGGGAATCAGCCATATTGTGCTCTGGATTCTTCGGCTTATGAACGGATTGAGTTTCAAGAAAACTTTGATGCAGATAAAGGATAATGAGAGAAAAACTACTGAGTAGAAGAAATAAGGTTGAAGGATCTGCGTTAGAAAATCGTTCAAGCTCAGCATCATAATTGGTCACTTCTCTTTTCCTTTTCTTTGAGGGTTTTTTCTAATTGCACCTTCAAATTTTTCAGTTGTTCGTCGTTGTCTGCGGCTTTTTCGACAAGACACGCAGTAACGAGGTCGCCAAAGTTTTCAATAAGACTGCTTAGTACTTCCCGGACAGCGGCTTCTTTGAAGTTTTGTTCTTCAAGTTTTGGCCAGTAAACGTAGTAGACGCCGCCTTTGCCTTTTTCTATGCGCCGATCAAGAATGCCCTTTTCATGCAATCTGTCCATTGTGTTCATTACTGTGGTATAGGCGATTTTCTTATTCTTCTGGAGCGTTTCTAGCACTTCTCTTACTGTTATGGGTCTTTTTTTGGAGGACCATATGGTTTCGATGATGTTTGCTTCCAGCGGACCCAGAAATGCTTCTAGTTGCTTTCCATCGATGTTGTACTGTGGGGAAGCGGTTTTTTTGTTTGATGACATGTAATATTTCCTGCCGTACCATTGGCGATAGTAGCTTTTTAACGTTTTGTTCTGACACTATTAAGGGCATGGTTGCGGGGCGTTTTAGGTTCTTGCTTTTGTTTGTTCGTTATGTCATATTTCGGAGCTACCATTATTAATCGTAAACATTTATAAATGCTACTACATACGTTAGTAGCTGAAATTAAGGTGAAAAAATGAGTGAAGATGATGTACAAAAGAAAGCACTCAGGGAAAAATACCTACAGGATATAGCTGAAGAATTAGATGCTGAATTGAAAAAGAATACATCTAAATCTCAATCGCTTAGATCTATAAAATTTGATGAAAAAGGCGACATATGGTACACTCCTCTTGAGTCAAATCCAGCGCCTTTTGCTGGATGTTTTGAAGACTCGGTACAACTTATCAACTATTTAGCTGGCGAATTGGCAAATACAAAAATAGAATTATATCTTCTAAAACAAAAAACAGAATTATTGTTTCAAACTTTGTCAACTAAAGAATCACACTAAAGTAAGTTTCTTTCTATTCTGCAAAACACATTAAACGGTTAGGGCTATTAACGAGTACATTCTAGGATTAGATGTGTGGAGTCTTTTATCACAATTTATTAAATTCTTAATTTTTGTGTCTAATTTTTAAATAATTTCAGAGTATAAGCTTTAATTCTCACAATGCTTTTAATGCATTGGGTTAAAATACCAATTAGTAATGAGGAATGGAGTAGTGGAAGAACAGCGGGTACACTTGAAGGTCGAATTCTTGCATTTCTAAAGCGAAATCAGAATGCTTTCACACCGAGCGAGATTTTCAGTGTTTAGGATAAAGTAATGACGTAAATCTGAATAGCATCTTTGCAGTTTTTGCTATTCAAAGCGCATTGGACAAATTAGTTAAGGAAGGAACCGTAGAAGCAAAAACAATTAAACAGCTAATTGGAGTGCAAGTTTACTATAAGGCTATTGTTGGTAAAGTCCTCTTTTAAGATACTCCAGAAACTTAGAATTATGGCCTTATTTTTCATGAAGATAAGTCTTAAATCTGCATAGCGTAGAATAGCCTAAATGTGGCAAAAATAAGAATTTGTAGTTAAGCTACTTCTTTGGCAACTTTATCTTTAGCAAACAAGTATTCGACATATTCTCTTATTGTGCGGTTGGCTTCTTCAGCTCTTATTTTGATCGTTAGGTCATATTTCGGAGCTACCATTATTGATGGTAACATTTATAAATGCTACTACATACGTTAGTAGCTGAAATTAAGGTGAAACAAATGAGTCTAACAACAAGAGCATTAAGAAATCTTTCAAGACGAAAAATACGCGCGCTAATAGTAGTCATCGCACTTGCTTTCTCTATGGCTATACTGATCGTCATTCCAGCAGGCATAGCTGCCAACCAAAAAGCCACACAAAACGAAACCAACGGACTATCAGGCATCATTAATCAAACTTCAGCAGCAACCAACCTGACAGCAACAGAAATACAATGTGGACTCTCGTCATCCGCTTCAGGATTCGGTTTAAGCCAAACACCTGTTACTATTGCAGGAGGCGCTCCAGTCAGTGGCAGTGGTGGTCAGGTGACTAGCGGTTCAGTGGGCGGAGGCGCACTGGGCGGTGGATTCACTGAACCTATGAATGAAAGCCTGTACAATGATGTCGCCAACATTGCTGACGTAGCAACCGTTGAGCCAATTTTACAGGTAACAGAAGGACATAACGAAACAATCACTCCGCCTGCCGGCAGCGCTGAGCACATCAGCCCTAACGGAGTTGTAAGTACAACTACAGCGCCAAGCTTCACCGTCACAGTGCCTTATTACATCATCGAAGGCGTGCCTTTGGATTCCTCGTTACTCAATAATTATCCAATATTACCCACAAACATTACCGCTGGAAGAAATCTGCAGGCTGGAGACACCGACGATGTACTGTTGAGCGAGAACAACTCTGCTTACTTTGGAGTAGGAGTAGGCGGCACAGTTGACATTTTAGGCACAAACTTCACGGTTGTAGGCATCTACAGCCCGTCAGGAGCGGATATTCAGGATCTTTACATGAGTCTTCCAGAAGCTCAATCTATAACAAACCAGCCAGATACCATAACTCAGCTTAACGTTTTCGCTGACAACACAGCAGACGTAACCTCAGTATCCAACGCCATTAGCGCAGCCCACCCAGAACTCGACGTTTCAACTGCACAGGACCAATTAAGCCAGCTTCAGAGCGTCGAGTCATTGTACAATACTCAGTTAGCAGATGCTAAGGCAACCATGAACCAGACGCAAAACCAGGCTTATGCAGAAATCATTCTTGCAGTCGCGGCTACAAGTCTCATAGTTCTGTTCGTTATGCAGTACACTGTGCGTGAGCGAACTAAAGAAATCGGCACCCTCAAAGCCATAGGTTTTAGCAGTGGAAACGTGATGGGCCAATTCCTATTCGAAGGCATCATGCTCAGTTTGATCGCTGCCTTAGTTGGAGTCGGCATAGGCGCCGTTGGTGCACCATTTCTATCAAAAGTGCTACTTCCTGCAGTTGGGAACTCGCTTGGAGTCCCCAAAGGAGCAGTATTGATCGGGTCTGGAGGAGCAGCATCGGCATCTTTAGCTGTCACGGTGAGTCCTGAGTTGATGCTGATTGCGTTCGGTGCAGCTGTGGTCCTTGGTGCACTTGGCAGTCTATATCCGGCTTGGCGCGCTTCCAAAACGAACCCTGCGGAGGCTATGCGATATGAGTGAGTCAGTATTGAACTTAGAGAAAGTGTCCAGAACCTATATGCTGGGCAAACGCAGCGTTCAAGCTCTCAACAACCTGAATTTACAGGTTAAGAAAGGAGAGTTTGCGGCGATCATGGGTCCGTCTGGCTCGGGCAAAACGACATTGCTAAACGTGATAGGCTGCATCGACAAACCAACTAAAGGCAAAGTACTCTTAGACAACGTTGACGTAGCAAACCTGCCTGAGTCTGAGCTCTACAAGATTCGCAGGGACAAAATAGGCTTTGTCTTCCAAAGCTTCAACCTGCTGCCATACTTGAATGCTAGGGAAAACGTGGAGTTGCCGATGGCTGCGGCTGGAAAATCTAAAGCGGAAAGAAGTGTCAGGGCAAAAGAGCTCCTCGACACGGTTGGGTTGTCAGGTAGGGAAGACCATAGACCACAACGCCTCAGCTCTGGAGAGCAGCAACGTGTAGCTATTGCGCGTGCTTTAGCAAATAATCCTGCTATTATTCTTGCTGATGAGCCAACAGGAAACCTCGATAGCGAGAATAAGCAGGGAATCATTAAGCTGCTTGCAAACCTCAACCTGACGCAAGGCACGACAATAATTATGGTCACGCATGACAGTCAAGCCGCACGCAACACAGAGCGAATGCTTCTGCTCAAAGACGGAAAAATAGTTAAAGAAATGCAAGGCCTGCACGCAAATAAAAAGAACCAGAAATGCCCACACTGCGGAGCCAGTATTCAAATCAATGAAGATGAATGCCCTGTCTGCAAAAAACCTCTCTATGCAAGCGACGACCTCTTCTCATCCTAAAATGAAAAACAACAGGCCCTCCCAAAACTTTTTTTAAATTTTGAGGCTTTTTTATGGAAACTCCTACCAACTCAACTCCCGAAACTCCTGCCGGCACACCTACTTCTCCATTTCCGAGGACTCAAAAAACTCCAAAAACCATGCGTTTTTCAGTTTTTATTATTGCGTTTCTTTTGGTTGTAGGTTTGGTTGCAGGAGGTTTAATCGGGTACGCAGTTACTTATTCAGATTTCAATGGGAAACTCAATAGTGTGCAAGCTCAACTGAATGGTTATTCAGAAAATGCGACGTATTATCCAAACGCAACATTCGATTTAGGCTCTAATGTTTCGCTTTCGAATTTGTATCAGCAAGTTCAAAACTCAGTGGTTGTAATTCAAGATGTCGTGCCCGAATATGGCGGTTTCTTTAATACATTGATAGGTTACGAGGAACAGCAGGGTTCAGGATTCATAGCTTCGGTGGATAATCAATTGGTCATTGTAACCAATGACCACGTGGTAGCAGATGCAAATAATATAACTGTAAGTTTTGCAGATGGAGACAGTTACCCCGCAACTGTATTAGGTTCAGATGCTCTATCTGATCTTGCAGTGATTTCGATAACGCCTATGCCGAGCGGTTTGGTTCCTTTGACGCTTGTTAGCTCCAGTACCTTGCAGGTTGGACAACCTGTTGTTGCGGTAGGATCACCTTACGGATTATCAGGCACACTGACCACAGGCGTTATCAGCGCCTTGGGAAGAACAATCACTGAATCAAGTGAAACAGGAAGTACGGGCCCAACAATTTCGGATATAATTCAAACAAGCACCGCCATTAACCCAGGCAATTCTGGCGGTCCACTTCTAAATTATGCAGGCGAAGTCGTTGGTATAACTACTGCAGCCGTGACCAGTTCTACGGGTTTAGGTTTTGCAATTCCATCAGATACTATAATACGGGAACTTAGCTCGCTGGTTACAACTGGCTCATATAATCAGCAACCCTCCATTGACGCCACGCTGACAGACATGAACTATCAGATTGCTCAAGCCATGGGAACCAACGTTACTTACGGATCGCTCGTTGAAAGCGTTTCGACACAGAACGGGCTCAAAGGCGGCTCAACTCAAATCTCAATATTAGGCTCAACCGTAACAATCGGCGGCGACATAATCATAGGTATCAACGGCACAACAATAACAAACACGAACTCATTGCTTAGCTATCTTGAAGAGAACACTTTGCCGGGACAAACTGTTAACTTCACTATAATACGTAACGGGCAAACACAGATTGTTCCAGTTACGATAGGAAAACTATCCGAGTAACTGCTCTATCAACTCCTTTTTTTGAATATTTGAAAAAAGGTTCAAAGAGTGAACAATAACAAGAAAGAATGCATTTACGGTTGCAAAATAGAAACAGACGAACGTCAGCTATTCCATACAACTATATTTTTTCAGCGAAAATTTGACACAAGCAATTTGGTTTTTGTTAAGCCAAGCGGAAAAGGGGCAGGGGCAAGCAGCAGCACAAGAAGCAAAAACTGCAACAGGAACTTAGAACGTTCCATTTTCCTCTTCTTTTTTTTAAATAAGTAGAATCACAGGTTTTAAAAAACAGAGCTGATAGAATGCTCGCCTAGAAGTTTTTTTTTCATATGTCCATAAGTAACATACAAATTCGTTTTACTGTTTTAGTTGATCCTATTTGCTTAATGGCTGATAGCACTTCTTCATAGCCAGGATGCTTCTGAGCCATTTTTACATTTGGTACACAAATAGGTACCGTTTGTGTGCTGATTATGGATATATGATTTTTTTAAAACAGTGAGTATGGAAAGCGCAGGTTGTTTTGGTATACTTTGCCTTTTATCGGGATTTGTTGTCCGCACACTGGGCACCGCATGTCAGGGGTTAGTTTCCACTGGGTTATTTCAAAACTGTTCCTTTTGATTATTGCTTCGTTGCAGTTTGGGCAGTACGTGTTTTCAGATGGGTGGCCAGGAACGTTGCCCATGTAAACGTAGTTTAATCCTTCGTGTTTAGCGGTCATGTATGCTCTCTCCATGTCCACGACTGGAGTTGCTGGGATTGTCGTCATTTTGTAGTCAGGGTGAAAACGCAGCAGGTGAAACGGCGTATCCTTCCCCAAATAATCTCTAATCCACGCAGCCATCTGCTTTATTTTATCCATTGAATCACCCACTTTGGGCACAACCAGATTGGTTATCTCTATGTGGACACCGCCAAGCTTGAGTTCTTTTAGGGTTTCGTAGATGTGCTCAACGTTTGGAACCGCCATAACGGATTTGTAGAAGTCTGGGTCGCCGCCGCCCTTAAAATCAACGGTTGCCGCATCCAAAAAAGGCGCAATGGTTCTGACGGCTTCTGGAGTCATGTACCCGTTCGTGACAAAAGTGTTAAACAATCCTGCTTCACGGGCAAGCTTGGCGGTGTCATAAGCGTACTCCATGAAAATGGTGGGTTCAGTATAGGTGTAGCTTATTCCCTGGCAATTGGCGTTTAACGCTGACTTCACTATTTCCTCAGGCGGAAATGGTCTGCCGGCAATTTCTTTGTCTTGACTTATCATCCAGTTGTCGCAGAATTGACAGCGGAAGTTGCAGCCAGCAGCCGCGATGGACATCACCAAAGCTCCAGGGTTAAAATGCGACAGCGGCTTTTTGCTAATCGGATCAACGCCAGCCGACACGGCTTTACCATAATTTAAAGCGTAGAGGGTGCCGCCTTGATTCTTCCTCACCAAACAGAAGCCTGATCCTTCATCACTTATCAGGCAACGGCGGGAACATAAGCAACAACTTACTTTGTTCTCATCTTTCTTTTCGTAAAGCATGGCTTCGTGAAGGGACATTTTTTCTCACTATTCCTAAATAATAGAAAGAACGTTTTTCTTTAAAAGGATTAACTACAAATGCTTGCTTGAAGTATTGTTAAGGTCTTCTAGTATTTTCTGTACCTGTTTCCTGAACAGAGGTAAGTCTTTTTTAATCGTTTCCCAAACTAAAGGCAGATTCACACCAAAATAAGTATGAATTAATTTATCCCGCATTCCGGCAATATTTTTCCAATCCATCTCAGGACTTTTTGCCTTCAGCTCACCGCTCAAATTCTTGGTTGCCTCACCAATTATCTCAAGAGCACGCAAAACAGCGTACTGTTTCTCCTTGTTCCTGAAAAATCCCTCTTCAGATACAGTATGCATGAACTTTTCTATATCTGAAATTGCATCCAAAATATGCTTTAGGTATACTTTATCGTCTTTCATAAATTACGCGCATCTCTCCCTTTACATCTTCCACTACGTAAGGGTGTAAACTGCTAAAAATTCCAAGATCCACTTTTCTCTTAAACACCTTACTTAATTCATCTTCAAGACGAACCAAATCCAAGAGAGTTTTATGTTTGCTTTTATCAAATTCAATTGCAATATCAACGTCGCTTTTCTTGTTTTGTTCGCCTCTAACAAAAGACCCAAACACCGCCAAGAAAATAACATCGTTTCTTTTGCAAATCTCTTCTAACTTAACCTCTATGCCCTTCTTTCGCAGAGCTTTTGGCAACTTTTGAACTTGAATCTCCATAATTCAATATTAGAGAACTATGCAAACTTAAGCCTTTTCTGATTCTGAATGAATTATTTGGATAAAACATTTAGGGTTATTTGAACAAATATGCTTGAGGTCGGGCGTTTAAATTTGGGTAAGTTTACTTCAATTTCGGTTCCCACTGAAGTTAAAAAACAATTAGAAATTGCTAAGGGCAATAAGACTTGGGGTGAATTTCTCCTCGAAACATGCACCGAGTGGCAGCAGCTTAAAGGTGAAAGAGCTTTCAAGGAACTCAAGGCTTCTTTCTGAAGAAGACCTGAAAGCAATACACGAATCAAGTGAAGAATTTAGAAAAAATTTTGTTCTCCGATAATCACTTATTTCTTCTGTTTACTCTGCAAAAGTACATTGAAGAAGCAGCTGTATTGGCCTGTATGGCATGCGGGACCTGTTTGCTCTACCATGTATAGAAGTGTGTCGTAGTCGCAGTCGGTTGAGACAGAGATGATTTTTTGAGTGTGCCCTGAAGTTTCGCCTTTGACCCAGAGTTCGTTTCTGCTGCGACTCCAATATGTGCCTTTGCCAGTGCTTAGTGTGTGTTCAATGGCTTGCCTGTTCGCGTAGGCGAGCATCAGCACTTCTTTGGTTTTTGCGTCTTGTACAACTACGGGGATGAGTCCGTTGCCTTTTTTGAAATCTAAGTTTTCGAGCAGTTCTGCTGTTGTCATTGTCTGATAGTCACCCCCATCTTGCGCAGGTAATCTTTCACAACTGGAATTGGGTACTGGTTGTAGTGGAAAATTGAAGCCGCCAACGCCGCATCTGCCTTACCCTCGGTAAACACTTCAAAGAGGTGCTTTGGCGTTCCAGCGCCGCCGCTTGCGATTATCGGAACGTTAACGCGCTCGGAAATCGTGCGGGTTAACTCGATGTCGTAGCCGTCTTTTGTGCCATCTCGGTCCATTGAGGTTACAAGGAACTCGCCTGCCCCAAGCTTCTCAGCCTGCAGCGCCCACGCTATCGCGTCGATTCCTGTGGGTTTTCTGCCTCCGTAAGTGACCACTTCAAACCAGACTTTGCCTTCTCCAGTCTCAATCATGATTTTGCCTTCGCCAGGCGTTCGGTTTCTTTTTGCGTCTATGGCGCACACGACGCATTGCCTGCCAAAAACGTCAGCTAATTCCGTGATTACCTTTGGGTTTTCAACCGCCGCCGTGTTAACTGAAACCTTGTCTGCTCCGCTGCATAGAACCAGCCTTGCATCTGCAACGTTGCGTATTCCGCCGCCGACTGTGAATGGAATGCTGATAGCTTTAGCTACACCCTCAACAACGCCCCGTAGTATATCCCGCTTCTCGGAGGACGCGGTGATGTCGAGAAAAACCAGTTCATCTGCGCCGTCGTCTGAGTAGCGTTTCGCCATTTCAACTGGGTCGCCCGCACGTTTGGGATTGAGGAAATTTATGCACTTTACTACTTTCCCATGGTCCACATCGAGGCATGGAATAACACGTTTTGCGAGTGGCATCTTCTATGCTCCTATCTTTTGTATGGCTTCCTTTAGGGTGAATTTGCCTTCATAAAGTGCTTTGCCGATGACTGCGCCTTCCACACCGATTTCTTTGAGAGCCGCTAAATCGGCTATGCTTCCGATTCCGCCTGCCGCAATAATTTTGGCGTTTGGACATAGGGTAGCTTGGCTGAGCGTGTGCAAGTCTGGACCATTAAGCATGCCATCTTGGGCGATAGAGGTTATAAGAAATTGACGAACGCCAATAGCGGTGTATTTTTCAAGTGCTTCATCTACAGTCATGGCGGTTGCGGTTTTCCAGCCCTCAACCATGATTTGCCCATCCTTATTGTCTAAGGCAACGATTACTGAGTCGAAGCCAAATTTTCTTTGGATTTTGCCGATGGCTGAGGGGTCGCTGAATGCTAAGGCGCCGAGGATTACCTGGGTTATGCCTGTTTGGAAGAGTTTTTCTGCTGTTTCATAGCTGCGTATTCCGCCGCCGACTTGAATGGGTAATTTGATGTTTTCTGCAACGTCTGCGATGACTGAGTGGTTATTGCCTGTGCCAAAGGCTGCATCCAAATCGATAATGTGCAATTTGCCAGCGCCCTCGTCCCGCCACCGTTTCGCAGCTTCAACGGGCGTGCCAAATTGGGTTTCATAGAATTTGGCGGTTTTTGCTTCTCCGCGGGATAACCTTACGATTTTGCCGTTCATGAGGTCTATGGCTGGGATTAACTGCATCTTAAAGTCACCTAGTCACGATTTTGGCGAAGTTTTTCAGGATTTTTAAGCCTATATCGCCTGATTTTTCTGGGTGAAACTGTGTGCCGTAGATGTTTTTGCATGCTATTGCCGAGGTGAAGGTTGTGCCGTATTCGGTTTCTGTGCAAACTATCGTTTTGTCAACGGGCACAGGGTAGAGCGAGTGGACAAAGTAAACGTATGAGTCCTCCGCCACGTCGTCGAAGAGCTCGTTTTGTTTAACGATGCTTAGTGTGTTCCAACCCATGTGCGGCACCTTAACAGTGCATGGAAGGCGGACCGTTTTGCCCTTGAAGAGTGCTAAGCCGTTTCCTGGTCCTTCTTCACTTTTATCAAAGAAAAGCTGCAGCCCCAAGCATACACCGAGTAGAGGCGTACCTTCTTGGACCTTTTGTGTGAGAGTTTCTTTGACCGAATTGAGTTTCTCGGCGGCTGGGCTAAAGGCTCCGACGCCTGGCAAAGCAATCGCGTCTGCCTCTGTTAAGTCTTGGGCTGAAGTGCCTATTGATGCTTCTAAGCCTACTTTTTCCAGCGCGGTTTTTAGGCTGAGCAGGTTGCCGACGCCGTAGTCGAAGATGACTGCTTTTGGCATTACATGGCTCCTTTTGAGCTTGGCACGCCTTTGCGTCTTGGGTCCAGGGTGACTGCTTGCCTTAGTGATAAGGCGAGGGCTTTCACTGCCGCTTCTGCCTTGTGGTGGTCGTTGCTGCCGTACTCAACGAAAACGTGGACGTTTGACCCAAGCGAGGTGGCGAAGGACTCGAAGAAGTGCACTATGTCTTCGGTGGGCATGTTCTCTACTTTTTTGCCTCTCAGTTTAAGGTCAATTTTGAAATATGGGCGTTTCACCAGATCTACGGCTGCAAAGGCTAACGAGCAATCCATCGGGGCAGCTGCGTTGCCGAAGCGTGCAATGCCTTCTCGGGTGCCCAACGCTTTGTTTAGTGCTTCACCTAAGCCTATGGCTAAATCTTCTACAGAGTGGTGCACCAAATCGCCCTTCACAGAAGCGGTTATGTCGATTAGGCTGTGGGTTGCTAAGGAAGTTATCATGTGGTCAAGAAAAGGCACGCCTGTGGCTACGCTGACTTTTCCTTCTCCGTCAAGGTTCACTTTTACTTGAACTTCGGTTTCTTTGGTTTTACGGTAAACTTCTTCGGTTCTCATCTTATTCACCCTGAATCTGCTTTAATGCTTCAACTAGTTTAGCATTCATTTCTGGCAAGCCAACGGTCACGCGGAAGCAATTTTCGTACTGGAGGATTTTGCCCCATTTCTTGAGCATTATGCCACGTTTCAACAGTTTCTCGTTAACTTCGTCAGCTGGCTTCCTCGTATTGACGAGAAGGAAGTTTGCTTGTGAATCAAATGCTTGCACGCCATCTATTTCGTTGAGTTCCTTTATCAATTTTCCTCGTTCACTCTTCACCTGCAATACAGAATTCTTCATCAACTCGGTGTTGTCGAGCATCTTAGAACCCATTCTTAAAGTGAAAGAGCTTACTGGATAGGGTAACGGAGCTTTTTCTCTTAAAATTTTTGCCAACTCGGGATTTGCAACTGCGTAGCCAAGCCTAAGTGCGGCTAAACCGAATGCTTTGGAGAATGTTCTGAGAATAATCATGTTCTGGAACTCGCTTATTCGCGGCACCAGCGTGTAGTCAGCGAATTCACCATAAGCTTCGTCTAAGATTACAATTCCTGGAAAAGCTTTGGCTATAGTTTCAACGTCTTCCACTTTAAACTGAGTGGACGTCGGATTATTAGGTGAACAGATGTAGAGTAATCTGGTTTTGTCTGAAAACTTGGACAGCATCCCTTTAACGTCTAGCTGCAAGTTGCTTTGAAGCGGCACCAATATGTATTCGCCTTCTTGCCGTTTAACGCAAAGTTTTGGAATACTAAATGTCGGTGCAAACGAAACAGCGGCTTCGCCTTTCTCAACAAAAAGCCTGATAATTCGGTCGATTAATTCGTCGCTTGCGTTTCCAATTACGATATGATCTTTTGGTGCCCCAATGTAACCTGTTAGCTTTTCGCGCAATTTGGATTCTTCATCTTCAGGGTACAGTCGCAGGTCAATATCGTCAGCTACCTCTTTAACAAGTTTAACTTGCTTAACTCTTGGCATGAAGAGGTTCTCGTTGAAATTTAGCTTGATCACTTGTTTTGTAGGGATGCCTATTTGCTTCGCTACCATTTCGGGTGAGGCTCCGGCAGTGTAGCAATCTATCGCCTGAAGTTTCACAAGTTTTCCGTTTAACCATTTTCTGTATGATGCGCTCATTTTTCAAACCTTGCCTCTATTGCTTTGTAGTGGTTGGGAAGATTTTCTGCTTTCGCCATAACTTTGATGGTGTCTTTTGCTCTTTCTAGACCTGTTCTGGAGCTTTCAACTATGTTTACTCGCCTCATAAAATCCAACGCAGATAAGCCTGAAAATGAATGCGCGAACCCGCCTGTTGGAAGTACATGGTTGGTTCCGCTGCCGTAATCGCTAAGCGCAACTGGACTATATGGACCTAAAAGTATGAGGCCAGCGGTTAGTTTCTCTGCAATCTCCTGGGGCTTAGCGGTCATGACTTCTAAGTGTTCAGGCGCAAATTGATTAACCAAATTGACCGCCTCATCCATGCTTTTGCAGACTATTATGAAGCCGTATTTGGATAGTGCCTCTGACACTTTTTCGCACCTTTCCGCCGATGCAGCAACAGTCTCGAGATTTTCTCGCACTTTCTGGGCAACATTTTCAGAGGTTGTTATAAGTCCAGCAACGCTGTCTCCACCATGCTCAGCTTGCGAAACCATGTCAAAAGCTATGAAGCGTTCATCAGCCGACTCATCAGCCAAAACGAGAACTTCGCTTGGGCCAGCCGGCATATCTATTGCCACATCCTTTGAAACCAAAATTTTAGCGGCAGTCACGTATTTGCTTCCTGGACCCACAATTTTTCGTACAGGCTTTATGGTTTTTGTACCATAAGCTAATGCAGCGATTGCTTGGGCTCCGCCAACCTTGTAAACTTCATCGACCCCGCAGATGTCTGCAGCGACAAGTACAAGCGGGTTAACTTTGCCCTTTGTGTCTGACGGTGAACAAACAACGATTCTTGGGACGCCCGCAACTTTAGCAGGAACCGCAGTCATGATGAGGGTGCTTGGGTAGGCGGCTTGTCCTCCTGGAACGTAGCAGCCGACACTTTCGATGGGACGCAGAACTGTCTGAACCCAAACGCCGTCGCTCAAAGTTTTGATTTCAGGGGTGAGCATTTGCTTTTGGAAGGCGTTGACTTTTTCTTTCATGAATTTTAAGGCACAGACTTGTTCGAGGCTGCATTTATTGTAAGCTTCCTTGATTTCTTCTTTCCTGACTTTGAGGTTTCGCAGGGTTAATTCGGTTTTGTCAAATTTTAGGGCAAGCTCAACCAACGCATCATTGCCTTTATCTTTAACTCGGTCAATGATAGTTTTTACGCTGTTTTCTACTTCTTGAGTTGACTTTTCGTCTGCCTTCTGCCGCATGAACCAGTTTGCAGGGAGCTCTTCTGATTTGTAGACTTTCACTTTGACTTGCTTTTGCACGGGTTCTCCTCTCTTTTACCAATCTCGTCAAGTGCCAGAACCTGACGAGGTTCATAAACAACTAAACCCTGAGCTAACTTACGGATTTTTGGCAACAGCTCGATTAAAATGTCTTTCTCGATGACCGTGTTGACGCTGACCCATGCGTCATCTGCCAACGGCGATATAGTCGGGTTCTTCAACGCTGGTAACTCCGTTAAGAGCTTTTGCAGATTTGACCTTTTAACGTTGACAAATATGTGGATTCTTTTTGAACCGTCAACAACTCCTTTGAGCAACGCTAATATGTCGTGGATTTTCTCTCGTTTCTCTGGATCTTCCATTGCCTTTTTGTTGGCGATAAGGATTGCCGAAGACTTCAAGACGGTGTCTATGATTTTTAGGTTGTTTGCTTCAATTGTTGTTCCCGTTTCCGTTACATCCATTATGGCGTCGGAGTTTTCCGGCGGTTTCGCCTCGGTTGCACCGAATGATAAAAAGATTTTGGCTCTTGGGTTATCGCCTTTTTTCCACCAAGGGGTAACAAGCATAGGGTCGGCGTCGCCGAAACGCTTCTTGTATTGAGGTGTGCTTTTCAGATACTCGGAAGCTATGTTAAGGTATTCGGTGCTGATTCGGAAGTTTTTGCCTTGGCTCCAGATTGATTCCATGAACTCGCCCATCGTGTAGTTTTCGCAGGTTTTTGGGACGGCTATTACAAGCCTGATTTTTCCGTATTCCAAGTTCTGTAGGATTTCAACATCTGCACGGTTTTCTTTTACCCAATCTTCGCCTGTGATTCCCAGGTCCTGTAAGCCTTCGCTGACAAAGACGGGGATTTCTTGGGGTCTGAGAACCTTAAGTTCGATTTGGGGGTCGTTTATGCTTGGGCGATATGTTCGTTCTGTTCCGCCGATTTTAAAGCCTGATTTAGAGAAGAATTCCGCTGTAGCTTTTTCTAGGGAGCCTTTTGGGATGGCAAATTTTATTTTATCCATAATTTTTCACCTAAATTTTTAGAGAAACCACTGAGGGTTTTTTGTTTTGCTAAAACGGTAATTCGAAGGAACGCGCCTAATAACAAGTAGCTTTTCGTTTTGACACTTAGACAGTTTGGATTGCTTTTAATGAACGCAATCGCCTTGTATGAACGCAATCCCTCATCATATACCACTGAAAGACACCTGAACGCCTGACTTCTTAATAAACTGTTTTCCTAATATTTAACTGTCGGAAAGCTAAAAAGGCGTTAAACTTAAGGTGGCATGCGTTTTTTAATTTCAAAAACCAGCGGCGGCGCCGAATTTCGGGTTTCTAACTCTACGCTTAACAGTCCTTCCATGATGCCCTTCCAAATTTCACAATCATTAATAAACGGGGTTTTCAGGAGCAAAAACTTGTCTTTTAAATAGAAATCTCCGAATCCTTGCACTTTTAGCCGTTCAAAAATCTTTTCCCAGTTTTTCTGTTCGCTTGCTTCAATTCCTAGCGTTGATTGGATAGAAACTTTTAGTGCATTACCCATCCTTTCACCTGTCTCACGCCAGCTTTCTTTAGGTATCTGCTGAGTCAGTATGTTGAATAATTCAACATTCACAAGTGCTATGCGGCTTATTCCACAATAGTATTCTCCGGGAAAACGCCAATCATCAATCATCATGCTTTTGTAAATTTCAAGCATTTTGGAGAAGAGAGGTTTAATTCCAGGCTCTTTCCCATCTTTAATTAATGCTTCAATGAATTCTCTTTCGCCCTTTTCAAGGATAATTGTTGTCCTTTTTGTTTCTTCACTTTTCTCTTTTGGTAGATCAAGTCTTTTTGGGCGGGTTTCTTGCATACAAACTATTTCTACGTTAATATCTAATATGACTTATGTATTCAGAAAGCATATTCGTGGTCAGGTTCTTTTTGGAACTTCAAAGAACAGTTAAATAAAACAGGCTATGTCTCTAGAAGTCGCCGATGAAGAATCTAAACTGCTGATTGATGATGCACCCTGGGGTATCTGAGGCAAACTTAGATGGTTATTAGCTTCTTTCTGATAAGGAACACCATGAGCGCCATACCAACTACAAAAGAGATAATGCCTATGCCTATTGAGACGAAATAGTGTACTTTAGCGACCCGCACCAGGGCGTATGTGCCGTAAGTTGGACCCACGAAGATTAGAAGCATCGATACAACTACAAGTGTGATTCTCCAAAATTTCGAGTATATTCCCGTGACGTTAACGTTTTCTTCATTTTCAGTCATGTGACACCCAACTTACTGTTCTTCTGGTGCATTGTTTTCTACTAAACCTTCTTTTATCTCTTTTCCTAAAGCTTTCATCAAAAACTTGAAAACGAGAAATCCAGCTTCGCGGTCTGCTTTAAAACCCGTTGTTGTTCCAAGCAAACTTACTCCTTCAAGTTTCCTTTCTTTCGCCATCGCCAATAAAAGACCTGTTCCACCAACGATTCTGCCTTTACTGTAAATAACCGCGCCTTTTTCCATAAACTCGGCTGCCAACCTATTTGAGGTAGCGGCGATGTAAACCTGCGCTTTATCTTCACCAATCGGTATCCCGCCCATGGTTACGATGAAATGGCAACCTAACGTTTCAACAAAATCAAGAACTTCTTCACAAACCTCATAATGAGCAACCACATCATCAAACGACGGCTGAATTTCACCCGTCATAATAACCAAATTGTTTTTCACCATAGGAGCATAATAAAACTCGTACCTCGGCAAATGAGCTATGCCCTTCGCATTTATAGAAACGTAATCTGGAAAAGTAGGAGAATACAACTCGGCAAAAGGCTTAGCGTCACAGAACTTGATGAGAAGATGCGCCGCAATTCTACCAACATTCCCAAATCCAGGCAACCCCTGAATAAAAAACGGGTTCTCAAGAGTCGGGTTTGAAAGCTTGCGCAAATAAGCCTTATCCATCTGTAAACATCCTTCCCCATAGAATATTAGTCGCCACTAAAATGCTTTGCCACCATAGGAAAAAGAAACTATTAATATTCGACTAAGAACCTAATAGGATGCTAAAACTAAATTATTAGCAGCATTTAGCGGGGTGGGGTAGCCAGGATTAACCCGCTGGGCTCATAACGGCACAATTGTGCTGTGAGACACCCAGAGATCACTAGTTCAAATCTAGTCCCCGCTACCAACAATTTTCTTTTACATTATTCCGTTCAAGTCTGATCTTTCAAGAGAGTCTTTTGCAAGTTTTTCTGATTATGTCTTGCAATTAACGGGAAAAGTTAAGAGAAGCATAAATCCATTAACAGCAAAAGAGAGAGGCTTAAAATTGCAAACCAAAACTGAACATCCCTATATCCAAGTTGACTCAAAGATTTGCAATGGTTCCCCCGTGATCGCAGGTACACGCATAAGGGTTGTTGACATAGCCATCGAGTACGAATACATGAACTGCTCGCCTGATGACATAATTACCGCTCACCCTCATCTAAGACTCGAGCAAGTGCATGATGTCCTGTCTTATTACTATGAGCATCAACCTGAAATTGATAAGAAAATAAAGGAAGATCAAGATTTCATCGGTAAACTGCGGCAAGCGCAAAAGGCAGATGACAATTCATCGCTTCAAAAAACCTAAACATTTACGTTGACGAAAGCATCGATGTGCCTATTTGGTTCACCTAGAATACCGGGCAGGTAGGCTGTGAGAGCAAAAGAAGTTCTCTGTTTATGGGTTCGTTTGTCTGGTGGCTATAACGAACAGTCCGCCGACGATGCCTAGTAACGCTCCTATGAAGAAGCCCCCCATGCCTACAAAGCTGACGGCTGAGAACATGATGATAACTGCTGCCCAAATAATGCGTTGTTGCGGGTTAAGTCTCAGATTGATAGAGCTCATCACCACGATTACGCCGCAGATCACTGCTAGCAACGAGATTCCTGCTAGAAAACCATCAGAACTGGCGCTGCCCATGAAATTGTGGTATCCACCCATTATTCCACTTATGAAACTGCCGTATCCGCCAAAGTTTGGAGTGCCTGAACTGTACCAGACCACGTTTATTATGCTGGTCATCAGTACGATTAAGCCTCCAACCAACGAGACGATATACGCGAATGTTATTCCCTGATTTGTCGCCATGATTTTCACCTCACAAAAATCTCCTGGGGTCAGTATCAATATCCACTATCGAAGGTTTAGAAGAAGAAAGCGCCTTGTCAACGGCCTCTTCAAGGTCGTTTGGTTCAGTAACCTTAATTCCCATGCCTCCTGAATGCTCAGCAAAATCAGCAAAATTATAGTTGTATAGGTCGGTTTGCCAGTTCTCTAAGCCTTCAACTTTTTGCTCCTGCATAATCATTGCCAAATGCTTATTGTTCATCACAAAAACCTTAATCTGCAAATTGTACTTCAAAGCCGTTAAAAAGTCTCCCAAAACCATCGTTAACCCGCCATCGCCAGTCAAACAAACAATCTGCCTATCCGGGTAAGCCAACGCCGCGGCCAAAGCGCCTGGCAAACCAAACCCCATCGTAGCCAGAGTGCCGGTCATCACCATCTTCTGGGATTTACGCATCATAAAGTTCCTTCCAAACCACCAGCAGTTTTCACCGACATCTAAAGAAATCACTGCGTTATCGGCTATTTTCTGGTTTAAAACTTTGATAATGAATTGGGGTCTAATCGGTTTCCTGCTGGAATCGGCTTCTTTTTCCAGCTGGTTTAGCCATTCCTGCTTTAACCTTGCAATCTCAGCCAGATAGTCAGCGTTTTGTTTCTGCTGAACTTTCTCTGTTAACTTGGGAATGAGCACTGCGCTGTTTCCAAGCAACCCCGCCTCCACAGGATACCTGCGCGCAATCATAAGCGGATTAATATCAATCTGCACAGTTTTTTTCTGTGGAATCTGCGACAGGTCAGCGAATGAAGATCCGATCGCTATTAGCAAGTCAGCTTTCTGCATAAGTTCGGCTGAGGCAGTTGAACCGATACCGCCGTGGCATCCAACATAGAGAGATTCATTTTCATCAACAACGCCTTTCGACCTGAAAGTTGCCATAATCGGCGCAGAAATTTTAGAAGCCAACTTTAACAGCTTGTTGCCTTGGCCCCTCGCCCCAAAACCCGCGAGAATTACTGGTCTAACCGCTTGGTCAACAAGCTTTGCTGCCTTTTCAATCAGCCATTCTTCCTGTCCATAAGCAAGATTAGGCATTCTTCCTTCAAACGGCAAAATCTGTGCTTCATAAGGCAACTTTTGCACGTCATTGGGAATTCCAATGTGAGAGACGCCTTGGTCTAAAAGCGCATGCTTAATCGCCAAAGTAGCCAAAGTAGTTGTTTGGTCTTCGGACATCAAAATCTTGTTAAAAACGCAAATTGGCTCAAAAAAGGCGGCTTGATCAATCTCTTGGGTTGAACCTGGTCCCATCAGTTGTCTAGCTACCAAACCAGTCAACGCTAAAACCGGTGCATGATCGAGTTTAGCGTCGTATAAGCCCGTGGCCAAATTTGTTGCGCCTGGACCAGAAATTGCGAGGCAAGCAGCTACGTGCCCTGTGAGTTTTCCGTAGGCTGAAGCCATGAACGCTGCTGTCTGCTCATGCCGTACCTGAATGTATTTTACTTTTCCGTTGGTTTTGCGTATAGCATCTACGACGCCTAACGTTGAAGTGCCTGGAATGCCGAAAACGTATTGAACTCCCCACTCGGCAATTTGGTTTATCAGAACTTGCGAAACTGTGTGTTCAACCTTTTTCTCTTCAACTTGCTCTGTCAACAACACGAAAACGGATTTGGGCGCTCCACAAACCGGGCACACCCATTCTTTAGGCAAATCGCTAAACTTCTTTCCTTCCTTTACTTCATCATAAACATAGTTGCAGACTGTGCACCTGTACCTTGCCATAATTAACCCTCAAAAATATGTCTATTAGAATTAAATTGATTCGCCCTTATCTGTGTATTGGAGTTTGCCAAAAGGCAATCCGAACAATTCATAAATCGCCCAAACTATTATTCCTTAAAGAGATGCATACCTATGGAAAACTGGGACGTAATAATAATCGGCGCGGGTTCGGCAGGTTTATCCGCGGGAATTTACGCTGTGCGAAGCGGGTTGAAAACGTTGATTTTAGAGGAAAAACTAGCTGGAGGAACAATAGCTGACGCCTCAATTGTGGTGAATTACCCAGGATTCGCCGAGATCAGCGGAGGAGAACTTGCTGAAAAAATGACTGCTCACTGCAAAAAGGTCGGTGCAAACATCCATGATTTGGAGCCAGTGACGGAACTAGAGCTTATGGGTGAAAAGAAAATTGTTAAGACTTCCAAAACGTCTTATGAAGCCTCAGCAATAATTTTTTCAACGGGTTCACACTACAAAGAAGTCAATGTCAAAGGCGAAAAAGAATTCCGCGGCAGAGGCGTAAGTTACTGTGGGGTCTGTGATGGACCATTCTTTAAAGGCAAACATGTGCTGGTTATCGGCGGCGGGAATTCAGCTTGCATCACCACACTCTACCTTTCAGGCCTAGCTTCCCAAGTTACTGTGGTGCATAGAAAAAAAGCTTTCAGAGCAGAAGAATCTTTGGTAACTGATATATCAGCAAAGAATAACGTGGTTGTGGTGTGGAACACTGAAGTTCAAGAAATCAAAGGAGACAAACAAGTCAAAGCAGTCGCTTTAATTGATAACACAACAGGCGAAACACGCGAACTTGGAGTTGACGCGGTTTTCGTTCAAGTCGGCGAAGCACCAAACAGTCAACATGCCAAAGCAGCCGGAATAGAAACAGATGAGCATGGATACATCAAAGTCGACATGAGCCAACGCACAAACCTCGCGGGCGTTTTCGCGGCAGGCGACGTTACGAATCAGCCGATTAAGCAGGTTGGGACAGCCGTCGGACAAGGCATCACAGCTGCGCTTGAAGCTTACAGTTACATTAGACGACCTTATTACAAAAAATAGAGAAAGCTCACGTCTACTTAAGGGAAGCCACGTCCGCAGCCGACTGTTTATTTTTGACTTGTTTGTCTTTATTTTACCCTGATTTGCGGAAGGCGTCACTGATTAAATTTTGAGGTGGTCATGAAGGGTCTTCGCAGTTACGTCAGTCCACTCATGGCCACAGCTCTTGCACTTATAGGTGACCTTGAAGTTTTCGATGCGCATGTTAACGGTGCCTCCTCCCCTGCCCCCCGCTGGCACTTGGACCTCATATGGGTTTCCAAGCTGCTCACGCTTAATCTCCTTTGCCTGAAACAGCCGACCACACGATGAGCATCTCCTGAACATCTTTCAAACTCCCATTAGGTATTGGCGCTAGCTTGCCTTAAGTTTTTTTGCTCTAGCAATATGTGCGGTGCATTAAACGACTTTATTCTCAAAAATAGAGAGAAAAGATTATATGATTCTAAAACCCTTTTCATGCTTTCAACTAGCTTAAGCATGCTAGCTTGAGCTAAAGTAGCAGCGGTATAAAAAAGAGGTTTCAGAATGAGTGAAAAATGTCTCGCTGTAGTAGAAATCGATCAAGACTTATGTAGCAGATGTTGTGTTTGCCACTCAATATGCCCCTATGACGCAATAAAACGCGACTCATCTGGTAAAGTTGAAATTAACAATCAAGAATGCCAAGTTTGCGGTATATGCTACAGTGCTTGCCCGTCTTCAGCCATTAAAATGCAATATTACACTTACGATAATTTATTAAATTATGTTAAACAGGCACGTGAAAAAGTCAAAAGTGACGTGGACACGCTTGTCTTAATGTGTCGGGGAAACTCGCCTTCAACAGGTGAAGTCCAAGATATCCTTAAAGAACAAGGATTAAAAGTTGACAATTATATTGCATTGCGTTTGCCCTGTTCAGGTAGAATTCCGACTGACTTTATTTTTGAAACATTGAATTCGGGCGTGAAAAACATTGTTTCCGTTCAATGCGAAGACCCATTCTGCCGCTACAAAGAAGGCACAAAAATAAACACTCGCAGACTTGTCTTGGCCAAAGACATCCTCAAACAATTAGGCTACGACGAAAACACCGTCAGAATAGTAAAGTTCTCCCGCAAAGCAGTTTATGACGTCCAAGCATGCGTAGGCTGCGACAAATGCATCTTCATCTGCCCGTATAAAGCGATTGAGTTTGAATCGTTTGCTACTCCAAAAATAATCGAGGAAAAATGCGTTGGCTGCGGTGCATGCCAGCTGGTTTGTCCACATCAAGCTATCGAAGTGAAGGGCTTTGAGTTTGAAAATGTAGTTGACCGTTACGGCGAATCAGCTGCAAAATTGAAAGCTAAAAACCAAGGTCCAGCAGTTCTTGCATTCGTTTGTCAATGGTCAGAATTTACAGATCTAGACAACCCTAACAGCGCGTTTGCAGGTAAAAACGTGTTAGCTCTTGAAGTTCCATGCTTCAAATCCTTAGATCCTGTCCATGTAATCAACGCGTTAAACTGCGGTTTCGATGGCGTAATGGCCGTAGTCTGCTCAGCACAAGACTGTAAGCTTCAAGAAGGCAGAGCCACCGCAGAACGCAACTTGGCGGTATTGTTTGACGTGTTGAGAAAGAACAATCTGCTTGACCGATTCGAAATTTACGAGGAGTCACCCAGATGCGCTGATGAATTCAATCAGAAACTGGATGCTTTCTACAAAAAGATTTCCGCATTACCAAAACGTGAAATAATCGTGGAGGCGAAAGCAAAACGTACAAAATAGTAACTAAAAAAGAGCTTGCACCGAAAATAAAAATGTTCGAAGTTGAAGCTCCAGACATTGCAGCTAAATCGCAAACTGGACAATTCCTGATAGTTATAAACGGCAAAGAAGGCGAAAGAGTACCCCTGACAATCGCTGGATATGACACAACGAAAGGAACGGTATCATTTGCTTTCCATGAGGTCGGCAAAACCACAAAAGCGCTTGGCTTACTACACGAAGGCGAAAGCATCGACAACGTTACGGGTCCACTTGGCAATCCATCTGAAGTTAAAAACTTCGGTAAAGTTCTCTGTATTGGCGGAAGCGTAATGATTGCGCCGTTGCTGTTGCAGGCTAAAGCCATGAAGGCAGCAGGTAACAACGTAACCACGATTCTTGGTGCACGAACAAAAGAGTTCATAATGATGGAAAACGAAGCGAAACAGTACAGTGATAAGGTTTACATTGCGACTGACGATGGAACGGCAGGATACAAAGGCTTAGATTTCTTCAAAGACCTACTTACGAAGGAAAAGTTTGACCGCTGCGTGGTTATGGGTCCAGTAATCCTGATGAAGGATGTTAGTGAAATCACTAAGCCCTATGGCATACCAACGATTGTAACTACAACGCCCATAATGATTGACGGTATGGGTATGTGTGGAGTATGTCGAGTCACCGTTGACGGCAAAATGCAGTTTGGCTGCGTTGACGGACCAGAATTTGACGGTCACAAGGTTGATTTCGACCAGTTGATTTTGCGTCAGCGCACTATGTTGCCCGAAGAAAGGTTAAGTTCAGTTTTGTGGGAAATGCGTGGAGGTTGCAAGTGTGGCAGAAGTTAAGCCTAAACCAAAATTAAACAAGAAAGCCGTTGAAATGGCTAAACAAGAACCTAAAATACGCGCTGAAAACTTTAACGAAGTTGCTTTAGGTTACACCGAAGCTGAAACGCTTGAAGAAGCCAGCCGATGCTTACAGTGTCCAAAACCTCAATGTATGACTGGTTGCCCCGTTGAAGTTCCCATACCCGGCTTCATAAAACTGCTTAGAGAAAAGAAGTATGATGAAGCCATAGCTTTGATAAAAACAAAGAACGCGTTGCCAGCCGTATGCGGAAGAGTCTGTCCTCAAGAATCACAATGCCAAGCCAAATGCGTAGTCGGCAAGATGGGTGAGCCAATCAGCATCGGACGACTAGAGCGTTTTCTGGCAGATTGGGAGCGAACTAATGGTTCCAAGCTTCCGCCGAAAGCTCCACCAACAGGCAAGAAAGTGGCGATTGTAGGTGCTGGTCCAGCTGGATTGACTGCTGCAGCTGACTTAGTAAAGCTTGGCCACGATGTTACAATGTTTGAGGCGCTACATGTCGGCGGCGGAGTGCTGTCATATGGTATTCCAGAGTTCCGTTTACCAAAAGCGATAGTGCAAAACGAAGTGGCATACATTCAAAAGTTAGGTGTTGATTTGCGTCTTGGCAACTTGGTTGGCAGAATCCACACGATTCCAGAACTTATGAAGAATGGTTATGACGCAGTATTCATCGGCAGCGGCGCAGGCTTGCCCCAGTTCACTGGTTGCTCAGGAGAGAACCTTGGCGGAATCTACTCAGCTAACGAGTTTCTGATACGCGTTAACCTCATGAAAGCATTCCAGTTCCCAGACTATGATACTCCAATACGCATAGGCAAACACGTAGTCGTTATCGGCGGCGGAAACGTGGCTATGGACTGCGCAAGAAGCAGCATGCGTCTTGGCGCTGATGTTTGCTTGCTTTATCGGCGTTCACGTGCAGAGTTGCCAGCGAGACATGAAGAGATAGAGAACGCTGAGGAAGAAGGCTTAGTCTGCAAGTTTCTTGGTGCGCCAGTCGAGTTTTACGGTGACGAAAGCGGCTGGGTTAAAAGTATGAAATGCATCGCAATGGAGCTCACTGAACCTGACGCAAAGGGCAGACGTGGAGTAAAAGAAGTTCCAGGCTCCGAGTTCACTATGGACGTTGATACCGTAATCGTTGCAATCGGTCAAACACCAAACCCGATTATCCAAAGAACAACAGACGGCTTACAAAGCGACCCAAGACACGGAACAATATGCGTTAACGAAGTAGGCAAAACCAGCTTAGACGGAGTTTACGCAGGCGGAGACGTCGCAACAGGAGCAGCAACAGTCATCAGCGCAATGGGCGCAGGCAAACGCGCAGCAAAAGCAATGCACGAATACTTGATGAACAAGAAATAACTTTGCTGAAGTAACTTAGTCTCTTTGAGACTCTCCATTCTTTATTTGATGAATCAACTCTTTTCTTTTAAACTTAAATGCTAAGTTCGGGCACTGAACTTTTTCTTCAACATTCTTGCAAATTACGAGTCACTTGCCATAAAGTAATATAGCTTCAAAACGATTGAACCTGCCTAGAGCGATTAAGCATGAGAAAGATGAAAGGGTCAAGCAACTATCTCAAGAACCAAGTTAGAAAAAACTTGGCAAAAGCGGTTCTCTGCATAGCCTTATTTGTCTTGATCCTTTTTGCCCTGAGCTTGAGAGCGCTCTTAACACTGAGTTTTAGCATTTTTGAGGCGGCTGGATTGTTGGTTTCGCTGGTGCCCTTAGCCGCTTTCTACTTTTACCTGCGGAAGTACCGAATTTACAACGCCGGTTGGATGGGCGAAAAACAAGTAGCTAAACTTCTAAGCGGCAAACTAAGCGACGACTATTTCCTAATAAACGACTTGTACCTGCATGGAGGTGGCGGCGACATTGACCACGTCGTTCTTGGTCCAAGCGGCATCTTTGTTTTAGAAACGAAGAACTGGAGCGGCGACATAACCTGCAATGGTGATGACTGGTTAAGAGCGGGTAAGCGCAAATTTAAGGGTAGTCCGAGTTTGCAAGTTAAGAGGAATGCCGCAAAAATAAAAAGCATAGTTGATTCTTCGCAGTCTTTTGGGTCCCTAAGAGTTTGGGTTGAAGGCATCGTGGTTTTTACTAATAACCATGCCACTTTCCACTTAAACAATCCTACAGTTTCGATTCTTAAACTTCCACAAATGCCCGGCTACATAATCACGCACAGAAACACAAACAACTTGTCCCGTCAGCAAATTGAAGCTATGGGAAAAGAGATTCTTAAACAAAAAAGTTAATGTTGGCTCATTTCCTTTGGGGGAGTGATTTTGAGCCAGTCTTTTCTTTTTACGCAAGCAAACGAAGTGAGGCTAGTGATTAGCAATGTGCCCATTGTGAGGAAGTTTGCGGAGTTTACTTCTAAGTGATAAATGGAAAAGGATAAGATGGCGAGAAAAATGTAGAGTGTAACGGCACCTGTAATCAGTTGGAGGACATGGAAGCCTTTTCTTACTCGGCAAGCTTGCGATTTTATCTTATTTAAGGTAGATTCAATTCTTTTTGAAACGTCTGGAAGATCGTCTAAGAATAAGGTTGCCCCTGTTAAGACAAAAAATCTTCCAGCGTTGATCTCAATGTTTCCTGTGTTCACAAGAAAAAGAGATACTAAAGAAACCGATGTAAAAAACATTACATAAATGGTGGAGAATACTAAAACAAAAAAGCCGTAAACGTAATGGTGAAACCAGAGTCGTCCCGTGTGGAGGGCACGCCCTATGCTTGCGCTGGGAAAAATATTAATGAGTGCGGCTATGGCCGCTACTAAAAAGAGGTCGCCGCTAATTAACCATGGCGTGTAAGGCTTCCACCCAGGCCAAGCGAAGTAAAAACCATACAGAATTCCAGCTATGGCAGTTAAGGTTATGAAAGCATTTAGGATTAACGTTAAACTGAATATTTTTTTTATGTATGTGAATACAGAACAACCCATTTTATATCCCAAAACTGTTTGTAGGTGCCCTTTTTCATTTTTTATTACATACTAATAATCCGACTCATTTAAAATTAACGTATGTTAAAGATTAAGACTATGTAGTAAGTCGCTTGCATAAGCCATAATTGTGATGTAACGCCGCGATTTGGAACGTTGTTTTTTGTTTTTTAGTTCATTCATAAAGGATTATCTAATCACGACAGGATTTTCTTTGGCTAAAACTTATAGGCATTCAGGCTATCATTAACTTGTAAGGTTGTGGTAAATTTGGGTAGCATTTTGTTAGGTGCCTTTGTTGGATTTTTGGTTACGGTGGTTATTGCTTTTCTGTTTCCAGGAGTCGGTCACTTGGTAGGTGGGTTCCTATGCGGTTTAGTGGCTGGGCTCGTGGCTAGAGTGTCGGTAAAGGTTTAATCGCTGGTTTTCTCGCAGGCATATTCGGTGGCATAATAATAGCAATTTTAGCCTTCTTAAAACTCGCAATCATCGGAGGCATTCACGGTGGGCTTTCCGGTGCGTTGTTTGGAGGCTTACATGGTTTGGCAGTGGGCATGGTAGCGATAATACTGGCGGTATTTGCTGGCATAGTTGCAGCTGTCGGCGGCTTGATAGGTGGAGCAATTACGCGATAAACCAAATTTTATCTTTTTGATATTTGAGTTAAGATTTCAGTGACAACTTGTGTTTGATTTTATTTGTTTGGCTGAGTGCACCGTTGAGTGGTTGCTATTTACTATGCGGTGTTGGTCGTAAATAGTAGGGAGGGACTCGGCGGTTTATCTGTCGAGCATGAACGATTTCTGTGGCGCAAGTCTCTCAGGTACGAGATCCAAAATCATCTTTTCCGCAGGCTTCTTTGTCAAAACGACCGGCGATAATTGCGTTGCAAGCTGTAACGCCGAAGCCAACTTGCTGCTTCGCTCAGCGTAGATTTCAAACAGGACATCGCCTTTATGCACGGTTTCACCCAGCTTTGCATGCAACACCATGCCTGCGCCTTTTTCTTTAGGGGTTCCGGCTTCGCGTGCAATTCGAACGATGTCATCCGTGCTTATCCAAATAACCTTCCCAGAACATTCAGATCGAACTTCCGCCATTTTTGTGCCGACAGGCAAATCGTCAGGTTTAACTTTTGGGTTTCCGCCTTGAGCAGCAATTATTTGCCGCATTTTGGCTTCGGCTTTGCCTGAATCAAGCATTTCCTCTGCTTTGGCGCTTCCGTTTTCAACTCCGACCATTTCGAAGAGAATGCCTGCGAGGCTAACAGCTTTATCCCTCAGGTCAGGCGGTCCCTCGCCCATAAGAGTTGTTAATGCTTCACCCGCTTCAAGGGCAGGTCCGATGCAGCAGCCTAATGGTTGGTCCCCGAAAGTTAGGGCGCACTGAATGTTTAAGCCTAAACGTTTCCCCAGATCCACAAAATCCGAAGCCAAAGTGTACGCCTCGGTTCGTGTTTTAATTTTAGCAGCCATCCCCGTTGGAATATCAATCACTACGTGTGTGGCTCCGATGGCTTTTTTCTTGCTAAGAATAGACGGCAAAAGCATAGGGTCAATTCCTAAGGGGTATTCAACTTGAATGAAAAGGTCATCGGCTGGCGCAAGCTCCAAAGAGCCGCCCCAAACCAAGCACCCGTTAGTTTTCGCTACAACCTCTTTTATCTCGTCGATGGCTAAGTTTACGGGGCAGAGAGTTTCCACGCGGTCTGCGGTTCCAGCAGGCGAGGTAATTGCTCGTGAAGAAGTTTTGGGGATGGTGAATCCTGCAGCCGCCACAATGGGCACAACAAGCATGGATGTTTTGTCGCCTGGTATGCCGCCTACGCTGTGCTTATCAAGGATGGGTCCTTCGCCGAAGCTGAGTGTTTTCCCCGTGGCAACCATAGCTCTTGATAAGGCTTCATTCTCGCTTGTGCTTAATCCGTGAATGCTGAGCGCCGTTAAGAAAGCGGCTACTTCAGCGTTACTCAAATGCCGCTCAACAACATCCTTCACTATGTTCACAAGGTCTTTCTCACGCAAACGTTCCCCATGCAGTTTAGCTCTGACGTTGAAAAGCGACTCAGGAAGGGGGGCTAGCTGCACAGAAACAGTCTCATCCTCTTTTACGCCTAGCGCTTTGGCGGTTTCATCGTAGAGCCCGATGCTTTTTCTAGAAAAATATTCCGCGATGTTTGCAATGGCAATCATTTCCTTGTTGCCATATTTTATTCGTATTCTGTCTGAGCTATGCACGCCCAACGAGTTGGCGCTTTCTTCGCTGATTATGGCGATTCTGCTTCCGCCCGTAAGTATGGGCAAGAGTTCAACCTTTAACTCCATAAATAGTCACGCTGTAAACTGAGTACATTTAGGAATAGTTAAAGATTTCAAACTGTCAGAAAATCGTCAAACATTGACTGAGCTATGTCGAGGCTTCTTGATTTAATCAGTTTTGCTAGTAGGTGAGCAAGTGAATAGTATTAAATTTGAAATGAAATATATATCAGTCTATGACGGGTCTTGGGAAGGCTTGGCACGATTAAGCAGAAAAGGCAAGCTCCTAGTTTCAGCGGCCATACTGATAGTTTTGGTTCTGTTGTTGACTGAATTTTGGATTATCCCACAAATCTTTCCAGAATCGCCATCGGCTGTATCACCCACCATTGGAGCAATCCAACCAACTGCAGGTTATTACTTGCCTTTCAGGGGAAATGTTAGCAAGATTTTTGTAGTTTCTGTAAACGTTAGTTCTGGTGTCTACCCATTTGACCCGCGAGCAAGCATGGGCAGTATAAATGGGAAGCCAGCGGGGAAAATAGTTGTCACAAAAGGGGAACCTTGCGTTGTCATCAACGTTACTCTCCGTAATGACTATTCAGCACAGAACCCGCCACCTAACCAGCTTATTTACGACCCCAAATATCCGGCACAAGCGTATATTTTCATGACCGCGAAAATATTCAATGGGAACAACGAAATCAACTCAACTGATTTAATGCACTTAGACTTGCCCCCTGACGCTTGGTCTGAAACATGGCTAAATGGTGGAGGAACTGGAACAATCTCAATATATTTAGCCATTACAAGCCACAGGGAAATTACAGGTTTTCAGCTAAATACAATATGGATTGGCGGAGTCCCCCTGGCATAGATTGCATTCAACTGTTGACTCCTTAAGGTAGGGTTGAACAAGAATAGTTAAAGATTTTAAGGAAAAACAAGTTCTCACTATCCCTGAGAGGAACGCTTTGAAGTATCTTGACTTTGTAGATTTAACTTACGTGCCGAAAGAAACCGATTTAATCTGCACATTTTATTTGGAGCCCGAAGGCATCAGCCTCAAGGAAGCCGCAGGCGGCGTTGCCGCGGAAAGTTCCGTGGGTACGTGGACAGAACTCACAACAGAGAAGCCGTACGTGAGCAAGTTGGCAGCACACGTTTACAGCATCGATGGCAATGTAGCTAAAATCGCTTACCCGATTGAACTTTTTGAGCCAGCCAACATGCCTAACATTCTAAGCAGCGTTGCAGGAAACGTTTTCGGGCTTAAAGCACTCAAAAACCTGCGCCTCCTCGACATTCAAATGCCAAAAAGCTTAATCCACAGCTTTAAAGGTCCAAACTTTGGCATCGCTGGAATTCGCAAGCTCCTAAAAGTTCCTGAGCGCCCGCTTGTCGGTACAATAATTAAGCCCAAACTTGGACTAAAAACTAAAGACCACGCAAAAGTGGCTTATGAGGCTTGGAGCGGCGGCTGCGACATCGTAAAAGACGACGAGAACTTGAGCAGCCAAAAATTCAACCCCTTCGAAGAACGGCTCGTTCAGACTTTGGAGAGCCGCGACAAAGCGCAGCAGGAAACGGGTGAACGCAAAGTCTACATGGTTAACATCACCGCTGAAACCAACCTTATGCTAAAACGCGCAGAAGCCGTCATCGCTCAGGGCGGAGAATACGTGATGGTGGACATCTTAACCACTGGCTGGTCAGCACTCCAAACCCTCAGAGACCAAAACCTCAAACTTGTCATTCACGCTCACAGGGCAGGGCACGCTGCTTTCACAAAAAACCCGCAAACACGGCATAGCAATGCGTCCGATAGCAACAGTTGCAAGAGTAATTGGCGTTGACCAACTCCACGTGGGCACAGTAGTGGGCAAAATGTCAGAAACAAAAGCAGAAGTGCTTGAAAACATCGACGCATGCAAAGCCATGCTGGGCGGATTAAAGCCTGTTTTGCCCGTTGCTTCAGGAGGAATCCATCCACGACTTGTGTCTGCACTTCTTGAAACTTTCGGTAACGATGTGGTTATTCAAGCTGGCGGCGGAATCCACGGGCATCCAAACGGAACCGTAGCGGGAGCAAAAGCCATGCGACAAGCCGTTGACGCCAAATTGAACGGTCAATCCGTGGAAAAATACGCTGAAACTCACAGAGAATTAAAAGCCGCCTTAGAGCATTGGAAAGTCTAAGTTCGTTTAAGAACCCAAGGGTAACTTCGATGTACCGTTTCAACTATTGATTGAGGTGCGATTACTCCTTCTTCGCAGATTAAGCCGTGGATGTAGCGGCTTGGGGTAACGTCAAAAGCGGGGTTGCGAACAGAAAGCTTCTCGGGAGCTTCATTCCAGACTTCTCTTGGGCTTCGCTGTTCAATGTGTTCGTATGTTCCGTTTAGGGTTTCTGGGTCGAACTTTAAGAGTTCCGAAACGACATAGAAGGGTTTTCGGGCTTCGTTGGCTAAGACGGCGATGCTGCTGGTGCCAATCTTGTTAACAACGTTGCCCTCCGAGGTGATGGCGTCTGCACCCACAACTACGAGGTCAACATCGCCCATATAGGAGCGTGCAGCGGAATCGACAATGAACATGGTTTGGATGCCGAGCTCGACCATTTCCCTGGCGGTTATTCTTCCTTGGAATGCGGGTCGCGTTTCAGTGCAGATAACGCTGAATTCTTTGCCGTCAGCTTTGGCTTTGGCAATCATTCGTGTCACTGTTGACGAGTGGCAATGAGTAAAAACTAACATGCCATCGCGGATTCGGTTGGCGCCTATTTCCGCAATGACTTCTCTTGAAGCCTCAAGATTCTGCAAAAACAAAGCTACGTTTGAACTAACCATCTCGCCCAGAACATCAACCTTTTCTTTGGTGCTGTCTTGGGTCTGAGTGATTACCCATCGGACGGCGTTTCTCATTAAGGGCTCAGTTTCTCTTGACGCAAAAAGTGCTGCCTGCGCTTCTTTAAGCTCCTCTAAGAAGGCTGTTTTGTTTTTAGCTTTTGTCTGCTCTGCTAAAGTTTGGATGGCTTTTACGGCGGCTATGGCAACGTTTCTTGCACCTTGAACTTCAAGTCTTCTTATCCTATCTGCCGTCGCGAGAACTGTTTCGTTCACAATCTTTCAACCTCTAAAGAGCAACGTTTTTGGCTGTGTTATTTATCAAAAAAGAAGCATATAAGCCAATTCATAACAAGTTATAGCTGAGTATTTGCCGGCGCCTTTTTAGGGTGGCTAATGAGGTGTCGAAAATATTTTTCCACGGGCGTATGAACATAGATGGCTCCGCTTATGATGATTGCGCCAATCATAATCAGCAGAAAAGCTATGTTTTGACCTGAAGTCGTTATGCGACTAGTTAAATCTAATGTAGCAAAAACGCCTACTACAATGAGTATTAGACCGGCGATTAGATAATTAACTAAGCCATACTGGTTTTTATCGTGAATTTCCATGTTCGGCGGATTCTCATGGTTATCCCGCTTTTCTGGTTCCTCGCTCCCCGGTGCCACTTGACTTGACATTGAGTCTTTTAGTGCTGTCCCGCATTTTGGGCAGAAAGCCATTGTTTCATCGACGGTATTGCCGCATTTGAGGCAGTATGGCATGCGAACTCTCCTGTTTTCATATTTCATCATCTCAAACTATTAAAACATGCACGCTCTTCTTTTGAGAGAAAGATATATGTGGCGAAATGGCATAATCGGGTAAGGACAAATGCGCTTTGATTAAAGATTTAAACCCACAGGCCTTAGCTGATAAGAAAAAAGAAAACTTAATTACCACTGTATATATTGGGCTTATTTTTATTCTGCTTGCAATAATTTACTTCATCAATCTTCATAACAACATTTGGAATAGCTTTGTTAATTTCCTTGGCTCTTTCGTTCTTACTCAAGTTCCAGGGACCAGCGTTTTTTTGCCTGCGCCTTTTACCCCGGGTGCTTATACGGTTCTCTATACTGCTGCTTTCGAGTTTTGCTTGGGCATAGGTATTTTAGAAATGTCAATATTGGCTTTAAGAATCAGGATGCATTCGTCTCTTCCAAGGAAAGCTGAAACTATCGAAAACGTTGTTTTTTGGCTTGGAGCAAGCTATTTAGCAATTACTTATCTTGTTAACATGGCAATAATGAGTGAGTGGTTCGTTTTTTGGGCTGGAATAATTGTGATTGGTGGTTTATCGCTGATTGCTAGGTCGTTTGTTCTTTTAGCTGGACGACCAAATTAGCTGTCACGCTTTATTTTCAGTTGCCACCAGAGCTTCATTATCTGCGAAAACATGCTTGATGAATCTTTGATGAGGTTAACTTTTGTGTCCTTGCCGCTTTTCCACTCTACAGGAATCTCTTTGACCTTGTAGCCGTGACGATATGCTCTTACAATTATTTCCGTGTCCCAAAACCAATGCGTCGCCTCCACTTCGTCAAGCAGCTTTAAAAGAGGTTCCCTTTTGAAGGCTTTAAAACCGCACTGGTGATCCCGAACTTTGGACCCGAGCATGTGTCGAACCAGAAAGTTGTAGCTTTTTGAGCTGATGCTTCTGCGGAGGCTTCGTTCAACTTTGCTTTCAGGCAGCATCCTTGAACCAGTCGATAAGTCGTAGCCCTCAACAGTGATGGCGTCAACTAGAGGTTTAAGAGATTTAAGGTCTGTTGCTAAGTCCAAATCCATATAAACCAAAACTTCGCCGCTGCACTGTCTAAACGCGTTGTTAAGTGCGGTTCCTCTTCCCAGACGCTTTTCACGGTGAATGTGCTTAACGTACGCGAACTTTTGCGCTAGCTCTTCAGCGCGTTCGGCGGTGCCGTCGGTGCTGCCGTCTTCAGCAATAACAATTTCGTAGGGGTAACCTGTCTCTTCTGCAGCTTGGCTTATTTTTGTTACGGCGCCTTCCAATTTGTCCGCTTCGTTGTAAGCGGGAAGAACAACTGAAACCATGGGTTTGATGTTAGGCGCGGTTTTCTCCATTTTTAGAACACCCAGCTTTTGAACCAATGTAAACTGTTAATAAATGAGGTGGATGTGGGTGCTCCTGAAATGACGGGGTAGAAGAGGACGAATAGTCCAACTACAACTGCAAAGTAGGCTATTGATAAAATTTTTCCCCACCTGTTGTTCCAATACCTGTTTATAATAAAGGCTGAGCCTAGACAGAGCAATGGCACATTCACGTAGAAATGGTAGATGAAGGTTATTCTGGAAATAAAAATGTAAATCAGCCACTGGAAGAAGAAGATTACAAGGATAAATACGGCGGGCAAATTGTTTTTCAGGCTAAAGCTAACTTTTTTCCTGAAGATTTTTGCAACTGTGAAGACCGTTAATCCGATTATGACGGCAAAACCGAGCCACCAAACAGCCGGGTTACCCAGCAGAACAATGGTGGATGTGGTGCCGTTAGGAAGGTACGATACTTGCAGCCAAAGTGGAACATGTATGTTGGGGTTGAAGGGGTTAAACAGGAGAGGCCAACTGTACCACGGAGACGCAAAAGGATGTGTTGCCTTCAAAGTTGCTTGGTAAATGTACATTTGTTCCTGCAGGTTTAAAACACCAATAAATGATCTGCCCGCAAGCATATCTGGAATATAAGTCAAAAAGTAAACTACAATCGCGAGCAACAGGAAACCAACAATTTGAGAATACGGGCGGTCAAGAAAAGCATAAAACTTCGTCGTTATGTTCCGCTTCAACTTTTTAACTTCACTAAGCCGAAGTGACAAAAGAATAGCTAATGCCCCCAGAAAACCGAATAGAACAAGCCATTTTGTCGAAATACCTAAAGCAGCAAACATAACGGCTAAAAATAGGGGTACAACGCTGGTTTTCCAGCCTTTATCAAGAACATTTTTCAGGTAAATCAAAAAGAACAGCTGCGAAGCCAGCGAGAAGAACACTACGTAGGTGTCGGCTGTACCCATCCGCGCCATGGTGAAATGCATGAAGTCAAAGGTTAACAGAAACGCGGATGCGAAACCGCCAATCCATGTACCGAACAGCTTTTTGCCTAAAAGGTAAATGAGCGGAATCATAAGTGTGGCGAAGATGACGCCCATTATTCGCCATCCGAACGGGTTAAAGCCGAAGATGACGATGCCGGAAGCTTGGATTAGTTTCCCAAGAGGCGGATGCGTCCACTCATACGGTAACTGTAAATGCAAGTATTGCTGTGCGGTTCTGACAAAGTAGATTTCGTCAAAATACGTGTTCTGCGTGTAGTCTGAGGGGTACTGAACCAAGTTTTGCTGGTTAATGAGGCTATTGAAGTTAGGGTTTCCCGCGCCGGCATTGGTTATTGATTGAATATCGACTTGCACGCCATTTTGGTTAATAACTGCTATTTGAGCTATGTCCGTCTCGTAACCCGCTGGGCCAACATCGACTTTTAAGTACTGTGTGATTTGGCCAATTGGGATGTCAGTCCATTTATAGTAGTCCTCTGACCACGTTGAACTTGAGTATGGCCAAGGATAATTGGTTACCTCTGTCCAGTTGCTTGGCGACCCACTAGATACGGTGAAGTTGTATGCGCCTACGTCCAGCAGAACAATCAAATATTTAACGTTGGTTGAGTTGCCCAAGTTAACGTAGAAGCTTTGCCCAGCAGTAAGCGTAGTCGAATTGGTGGGGATTTGGGTTGCGCCGAGATTCCAAGTGGCTATGGAGAAGAAAACTACTGCAAGTAAAACAATGGTTATCAAGTCTTTTTTGTTGATTTGCACTCCAAAGTTCATCGTGGTTCACCTCTCTCTTCGTTTTGGCTTAACTCGGACGGCGGTGGAGGTTCAGCTTTGAGCCATCCGTGCCCTCTAAGTTCACCCCACATTAATATTGAAGCATAGAAGAGCATTAATAAATTAATAGCGCTTACGGCGAGAACCACAGGGTTTCCAGTTAAATTAGGACCAGCATTGGGATAATAATAATTAAGCCAATAGAGAACATAGGCTTGATTGATTAGAAGCGTCGCCGTCAAAACAACATACAGCGGACGGGTTCTTTTGAGGAACGGAAACATCAGCGCCAAAACGCTTATAGCTGGAAACAGGTACCGCTCATGAATTCTGGTTGGAAGCATAAAAAACGCAAAGAAAAGCATGAAAGCAGCGAAAATTGCGAGAAATTCATCTGAAGCATGAAACTGTTTATACAAAAAGTAGAGGGTGAAAACGGCAACAGCCCCAAACAGCGCCCAACCCACGATATAGAGGACGCCGTCAGGAATCCACAGGCCATACAGACCCCACAAGTTAAAGGCGTTCACCGAAGTTACCGCGTATTCCCCATAGGCTCCAAAGTAAATGTTACCTAAGAAAGTAAACGGATTACTCCATTGGAAAGGAAGAATAACCACGAAAACCGTCGCAACAAATGTTATCACTGAAAATAGCAGATTTTTCAATCCACTTTTCCTATAAATCAAGAAAGCGACAAGAGGCGCTAAAACTATTCCCTGCGGCTTAGTTAAAAGACCTATTGCGAAGGCTGCCGCGGCAAGTTTAGGTCTGGATTTAAGTGCAAGCATAAGCGAAAGTATCAGAAAGAAAGTGTAAATTGCGTCGTATTGACCCCATATTGCTGTGTTGTAAATTATAGCTGGGTTAAAAGTATAGAGCCCCGTTGCCAGAAGGGCGGATTTGAAACTTGCTTGTTTTCTAACAAAAACGAAAATCAGCACTGCAGTTGCTAAATCAAAAACGTTAGGAATCAACTTCACAATATTTGCAAGGCTTATCCCAACTGCTTTTCCGAAAGATCCGAACGCCCACCAAAGGTAAACGTTGAAAGGCGGATAATCAATAAATCCTGAAACATTCTTATTGTAAAACGGCCTTATCCCATGTACAGTGGCGGCATTAATCCAGTAACTAAAATCTCCTGTGTCAATCGGGTACCCCTTTAGCGGAAACAGGAGAACCCTGATTAGGAAGGAAACAGCAAGCAAGACCGCTAAAACAATAATCTCGCGTTTCGCAGACGAGACGTTAACCGCGTTTCCCCTCCTGTTTATGCAAAACACAGTTGCAACAATGGCATAAGAAGCTTTTCAAAAATCAACTATTTACTTATTCGAATAAAAGAGCACAAGACCCTAATTATCAGGTTTAATGGCAAACAAATGCCTTAAATTAATTGTGCGCTCTCTATGTACTGTTCTGGGTTTGAAACCCTCGAAAAAATTTGGATAAAGCAAAACTTAAAATCGATTTGATATAATTTATTTTTGGTTGAGCAAATGAAAATTCCAACTCCGTTAGCCACAGTCAACTTTTTTACTGAAAAACTGGATCTCTACAGTTTCAGGGCAAGATTAGCTTCCTCGGTTTTAAGCAAAAAAGCAGTAAAATGCACAAAACCTTCCGACTACATAGATTTGTGTGATGAAATTTTTCGCCACGTTCCTTTAAAATACATTGGTCGACAAATTATACTTTGGCAGGCAAAGCAGGAGATCCAAGCGTTACTCTCTATACTAAGCGAACAAAGCGTACGTTCCATGCTTGAAATCGGCACATATGATGGAGGAACACTATTTTTATTCACTCGGATGATAGATTCAAACGCAAGAATAATCAGTTTAGACATGCCAAAAGACGGATATGAAAACTACAAAATTCCCTTTTTCATCAACCTCGCTAAAAAAAATCAGCATATATCCTTAGTTAGGGCTAACTCGCGTTCGCACTCAAGCTTGGTAACGGTAAAATCAATCTTGAAAGGACAAAAGTTAGACTTTCTTTTCATAGATGGCGATCACACTTATGACGGCGTTAAAAGGGATTTCCAGATGTATAGCCCGCTTGTACGCAAAGGCGGCTTAATCGCCTTCCACGACATTTGTAAGCACCCACCACATCCGGTCTGTGAAGTTGACAGATTTTGGAATGAAATAAAGACCGCCCATTCATACCAAGAAATCATTGAAAACCCACACCAAAACTGGGCAGGCATAGGATTACTCTACATTTGAAGTCCACAAACACGCGCATCGATGGGTTAAAAAGGCTCGATTGACCCGCTTCTTTGGAAATCTCAACAGCAGCTAAATTTTGTTTGTGCGGGTTTCTTGATTGAGCAGCCGGATAAAGGGTAGCCTTGTTTTGGTCGCGTTAACGAAAAAAATTAGGGGTTGGCTTTTTAGCCAAATTAAAAGCCACGATGAGTTGTGGAGCTGACTGTTACTGTTACCTTTGCAGTTTCAATGGGAATTCCGCCTGGACCTGGACCCGTTCCTGTTACTGTGATCGTGTATGTTCCGGTTGCAGTGCTGGCGGCTGTGACGGTCAATGTAGATGTAGCTGGGGTGACTACGGTGACGCCGCCTGGGACTGAAGTGGTGGTCGGAGATACGCTGGTGGGGCTGAGGCTTGCGGTTAATCCGCTTCCCGTCACTGTTGAAGTGAGTGAAACTTTGCCTGAGAATCCGCTAATGGGGGTTACGGTTATTGTTGAGGTCCCAGATGATCCGCTTTTGATGTTTAAAGATGTTGGTGAAGCTGAAATTGAGAAGTCTTGTACTTTCACCGCGAATGCTGTGCTTTGACTGAGTGTTCCCACTGTGCCCGTTACTGTGATTAGGTATGTTCCGTGTGGAGTATTAGGGGGGACCGTGACAGTTAATCCGTCTGTGAGTGAAGCGCCGGGGGATAATGTTACGGAGGGTGAGGCGAGGGTTGCGGTGAAGCTTGGGTCTTCGCTTGGCGGTGCTGCTGTGATGTCAACTGTTCCTGAGAATGAACTAAAGGCTGTTACGGTTACTGGTGTTGTTGGTATTATTGTGGATCCAGAGGATTGTACGTAAATGGTGGTTGGGACAGCTGCTGCTGAGATGCTGAAGTCTTGAGGTGTGAAGTTGGTGGTAACTGGGCTTCCTAAGCCTGTGTCGAGGTCATAGCCTGAGTTCGCTGGGTATCCGTTCGATCCGGTTGGGCTGTCTCGGAAGTAGTTGGAGGAGGGCGACGATCCGTCCGCGTAGAAGTTGCTGTGGCCAGCTGTTTGTCCAAGAGCTTGGACACCTGCCCAACATTGAGCTCCAACGCTTGTTCCGCCTACTTCCAACCATCCACTCTCTCCGAAGGTATCATAAATGGAGATGCCTGTGTTTGGGTTTGCATCAAAAGAAACGTCAGGTGTAGAACGTCCGTTGAAGATTAACCCGTAGTTAATCTGCCATGTCGGTTCTGGTTCATATGCGCTTACTCCGCCTCCGCTATCGCTCCAAGCTGATTCAGAGGTTGGGGTTGTTGATGTTGCTAAGGTGAGGGTTGTTCCGCCGACGCTAATCACGTTTGGTGAGGCAGAAGGCCAGATGACGCCCGCACCACTGTCGCCGCTAGATGCAAAGAAAACTATATTGAGTCCGTTGTGGCTGACTAAGTACTGCGTGTCGTAGCTGGTTTCGCCGGAGAATTCGTTGGCGCCCCAGCTCATTGAGACCGCCACTACTCCCGGTTGACTTGTAGCGTAGGATATGGCATTCGTAAGATCGCCTAGGCTGTTGGATTTAGCCTCTACCAGTAATATGTTTGCGTCGGGGGCTATGGCGTGTACCCATTCCACGTCTAAGGAAGTTTCAACTGCCCATCCAGCGTTTGTGGTGCTTCCTGCCATATTATATATCGTCAAACTGCCGGTGCCAGTCACGCCTTGTTGGCTGTCGAAGTAAGCTAGGTTACTGGCTATGTTTGGGTCGTAGTAGGCGTCGATGATTGCTACGGTTGTTCCTGCGCCGTAGGTTGTTGTTGGGGTGTAGAGATCATATGCACTTATGATTTGGGATGGGGAAAATCCGGGTGGGTCTCCGTTTTGTTTTTGAGAATATGCGAGTGATGTGGTTCCGTTTTGTTGTGAGGAATATCCGATTGATGGGGCTCCGGCTTGTGCTGAACGGATTTGATAAAGTGGTTGTGCTGTCAAGTCGTTGGATATTGTTGTTGCTTTCGCTGTTGATGCTATTGCGGGGAAGCTGATTACAAGAACAAGTATAGCTATAACGATGAAGGCGCTTGCCTTATTTTTATATTGTTTAGACAAATAAGATACGCTCCTAATAATCGTAGCTTAATGTAATTATTTAAGCTATTCCCAAAAATAACTCTCCAGAATTTGGGGTGTTAGCCGTATGTCCAAGGCTATTCTGAAGGAACATGCTTTTTCATCAAAAGCAGCAAGATGCGGACTATCATCCAAAACGCCGCTGTTGAATCAAAACTAACAAAACTTCTCGTTGCAAAGAAGGGCAAAGGTGAGAACCCGTAAAAGAGGGCTGCAATTCGTGCGTTTTTATTAGTAATCGGTAAACAATCACTAAGATTAGAAGATCGCGTAAATTACAGGATTATGAAGTTCCTTCCAATTATGCTCGCGTTTCTGAAAAAGGCAATGGCTATGTCTTCAGCTGAGTGGATTGTAGAGTCGCCTTCAGTAAATGGACAAATAGCGTCGCTGGCGAACTTCGGCAAGGTATCTTTTAGTTCATGTACTGCTTCAACAGCAAGTGGACTCATCAGCTTGACAGGTTCTTCGGTTTACGCAATAACAATAGTGGCGGAAACCAGAGCAGAAACTGCAATGGTAACACCATCAGCATTGACCGTGGCTTCAAATGTGGGAAGCTTCACAGACACGTGGGTTAGCGCCGGTCCATAAACTAATAAGCCAACACTTTTTTCAACTACCCTTTTTTCTTTTTTTAAAATCATAAACAAAAACTACGTTTTTTTTGAAATTAATTGGAGCCTTCGGCGGGATTTGGACCCGCGACCATTACCTTACCAAGCCGCCCGATTCATTGAACCGATGAGCTTTAGAGCTTTTGATTGGGTTGAATTCAAAAAATTCGTCCAGGGAAAATACCGCAAAACCACCGCCAAAAGAGTCATGTGCTATGCCAAGCGCTACTACCCTGTGCCTGAATCTGGCAATGTCGGGCAACTCAATGTTGTCCCATCAACCGTTAAATCTGAAGTAATCAAAAGTCTAATCGTGATCTCGAAGTACATCGGGTGCTATGAGCAGTTCAAGGCTTCACTGAAAAGCTACGGAATCAAATCAGCCCAGCCAGACGCGCTTGCCGCCTTCGTCAGAATATACAACAATAACAACAGCAATTTGGACGAGTGATTCGCCAAAGTCAAGCCAATACTCACGCCACAGGAGAATTTATTGCTGAAATTCTTGCACCAGACAGGGCTACGATGCAGCGAGGGCATCGAAAGCTTCAACCTGATAATCGAGCTTTCGCAGAAGCAAAGATTGCACGAGTACCTAAGCACTGAAACCGGGATCCTATAGAATTTCAGGTACAAAGGCAAATTCCTGCGCGGCACCAAAAATGCCTTCATCAGCATTGTGCCCGAAAGCTTGATCGGCGAAATTACCGGCAGCCAATTTGTCACTTATGCAGCCATCACCAAAAAGCTTCAAAGGCGGAAAATTCCAACTCGAATCAGCGAGCTATGGGATTACTATGGCACCTTCATGATCAGGCATGGACTCGTTGCCCAAGAAGCAGACTTGCTCTGTGGAAGGATTCCGTCAAGCATATTTGTCAGGCACTATTTTTCCCCAGCGATAAAGGACCTTAGAGATCGAACCTTGAAATCTCTTGAAGAAATGGACGTCAAAGGCCTTCAATAAATTAGGGGGTATAGAGGAAGGTCTTCCGTCTAAAAGCTAATCATCAGAACCTATAAAAACAAACAAATAATATTCAAGAGGCTCGTCTCTATACCGCCCATTTCTCGAAAGGCCTACGGAAAAAAAACGGTCTTAGATCAACAAAAAAGTTGGAGAATAAAACTCCCTATTGAATTCTTACCTTATGGCTTTGTGAGAGTTATCTCCATAGTTGAAACCATTCTTGACCTGTTTTCGCCTTCTCTTGGCGGCATCTCTACTGTTCCGATTGCTACATTGGTCACTTTGAGGTCTTTTATAAAGCGGTTTCTTGTAATTTCTGCGCAGTCAACTGCGGTCGTGATTGCTTGTCCTCTTGCTTTTAGTGTTATTTCTTTTTCGGTGCCTGAAGAGAATGCTGTTATGATAGCGAGCACATAGCTCATTGGCGGTTTGTTTCCGACGAATATTACGTCATTAGGTTTTTGTGTCATATTCTTGTCACTTCCCGATTTCATATGGTTCCGTCTGGTATATGGCTAGTGCCGTTTTAGATATGGTTGCCTAGGCCTTCCAAAATTTTACCCCCATAGAGAGAAAGACTTGTCAGGTTTTATCTAATCATCGCAACAAATAAAAATCAAATAAATTAAATCAAACTTATCTACTCTACGCCCGCCAGTTTCCGGAAGACCTTTGCCCTGATTGCGGCAGACAAGAACGGCCGAACCGGGCAAATCGAGACTTACAGATGCCGCGACTGCTGCCACAGGTTTTCATGATTAATCGTTTTTCTCTATTTTTTCATTTTGCTTATTGCTTAATTCGTAAGATATAATAAACTGAGTGCATTATGATCTGAAAGGCAAGTCTGAGTGGGGGTGGCGAACGTAGGTCAAGGCAAGGACGGCAGGTGCCGAGCAAAAGCCCGGGCAATCCTCGAGAGGCTCCAAAAAGATTGATGGCAGAATCCTTAGAGACTACTTTCACTTAAGTCTCCACTGCCACTTCACTCCTTTACTTCGTTATATTTTTAAGGAAAACCAGCAAAATGTTTTGCGCTATGTGCGATCAATGCCTGGTCAAGTGCTGCTATGCGTGCGGTCGCATGCCAATGGGCGGAGGCGGCAAGTGCTGCCCGAGATGTAAGATCCGCTTCTGCTACACCTGCACGCTCGAGCTCACGTATGCCCAAAAGAAGCTCCCGCTCGAATGCCCCATGTGCGGTGGAAAATTTGGGTAGCGGAGAAGGTCGTAAAGTTGAAAAACACAAGTTATTAGAAAAAACTTCTAACGCCAAAAGTCTGAGCACAGCAGCCAAAGAAACGGCAAGCGAGACCGTAAAACTCAAACATACCGCTGCCAAGATTGCGCGCACAGGTTTACATAAGTGCATTCATTGCTTTTTCAATTCTGTCCCAAGCGATATCAGTCGATTAAGACATTCTATATCGTTTCTTCACAATTTCATCATTTGGGTAAAGTAGAATCATTAAGTGATAAATTGCCTTTTCAACATCGTGAACATACGCATTTGCTTCCTCTGATGACTGGATCATATGTTTTGAAAAAGGTTTAGTAGGGCAGTCGTGCTCGCTTTATTTACCTTTGAGATTCTTCTATGATAGGTAGCACTTGCGTGAGTTCTCGGAGTTGCTTAAGCACAGTTATGCCTTGTTGTGTGACGGCGAAAACTGTGCTCCTTTTTTTAATAGTGCGTTCTTCGACCAGTCCCTGTTTGATAAGGAAGTCCAGATGGCCTCTAAGCATGCTGCCATTGACGTTAGCTTTGTACATGATGTGTGTCAGCTTTAAGGGACCTAACCGCGCCAACGTGTTGAGGATATCAATGTACGTTTCTAGTTTTGATCGTCTCATAGGTGTTGCCTCAAGACTCTCCAGTTTCACAGGTGGTCTTTCCACTGTATAAAAAAGTTTATTTTTTTTATAAGCTTTTGCTATTTTCATTTGCTTAATTCATTGTAAACTGTATTCGGAATCAAGAAATGAGTTTTAAAGCTAAATGATGAAGAGACTTATTGCCGTGCTGTTTCTGTGATTGCGCAAAGCCTATAACAACGTCTTATATGCGATGCGGGAGAAGTAGGAATCCCTTGCTCCTTTACCTATCAAAAGGGGGCAAGTCTGGAGTTAGAAATATGACAAGAAAAAGCACCCAAGAAATCAACTTCTCTTCTGGTCAAGACAGCAAAAGCAAATCTGCTGTTCGCAAAGAAAGGATGCCAATTGTCAGATGCTTGTGCGGCTCCGAAATTTTGGTGGTGCCCGATTTGAAAGCCATGAACCGTGCTATAAAAAATCATGTTGCCGAACACAAGCAAGCACGTGATGGTTCAGATAGGCTTGAGTCGTTGACGGAGTTCTTGATAGAGCAGGTTCTTACAGTGGCAAGCGAAATAAATCTGCCGAATGTAAAATAGTCATGAACAATCTACCAAGGCTTCCAAAAATTCACCCCCATAGATGGAAGAAGGCTTTTCGGAAAATAGCTAATCATCAGAGCATATAAAATAATTTAATATAAATTATGGCTTCTCATCCTATGGCGCCCAATTCGTGACAGGCCTTCTGCCCTCACAATATACGCTGAATCACCTTCCGGGCGGTTTAATTTTCGTGATGCACGTATAGTACTATTTTTTAAACTAAAGTGACTAATAAGTACAAAGGAACAGTTCGAGAATCAATCTTGAAAGTGATAAAAATGGGCGAAACAAAATCGCAAAAAAAGCAAACTGGACAATTAATAATTCGCGGGATCACTCAAGATAACGCTACAAAACTTATCGAGTTTCTCACACAAGGAACATTGCTGTCAGAAGAGAAACTGTTTGAAACGGCTGACTTCTGGCCTCAGAACGAAATGGATGACTATACCGATGCCGTGATCGCAGCGATGCTTATAGCAAAAAATACCGCGCACGCTAAAGACCACAAAAAGAGTCGCAGGCCACAAAATGTAATTCACTATGAGTGACGGTATTATTTTTTGGACTTAAACTGCCCGACACCCATTCCCTCGCAATGTGCATATCATCGATTTATCCCGAAATTTTTTCCGGGAAATTTTTGACGCGCCCGAGCGAGTAAGCCTAGCCTTTGAACGGAAAAACATTTCTGCCTGAGTGGATTTTTGGTACTTTTTTGGAAGTTTGTCAGACCTTTCTAACGGACGGTGGCTATTCGTCCGTCTGAAGTATCTGTCATTTGCCATTCGAGCGTGTCGCCGGGTTGTAAATTCAAAAATTCAGCTATTCCTTCAGGCACCGTTGCTCTGGGGATTTCGATTTTGGTCTTGCTATCGATGTTTTTGATTTGAGGCGAGCCTCAAAATTGGTTTAAGCGGATTAAACAAAGGACCCAAAGCGGAGTCTAATTCGAATCTCTTGAGACGCGATGAATGTGGTGTAAAAGAGTTCAAATGCGGGGACCCGGGCATGTTGCGATGGACCGAAAACCGCTCATAACGCGGCGCCATAAAAGTTATTAAATTTTCGTCATTTTTTATCATCCTTCAATCCGTATAAAGTGTTTTGGGGACCTCGGTCGGGTCGTCCGCCGATTCCGGGAAGGGCTCCCAATTTACTTTATATGGATTAAATCATATTAGGCAAACAAGCAAGCACTCTCGTCCAGTTTGACAAGCAGTTTCGCGCTCAGTAAAGGCATGGATTTGTCGGAAGCTTCACGCCCACGCAGTGTACGCTGTTTCAGGGCACGCGTAAGGTCTTTCAAATTCTGAGGGGTATAGAGGGAGTAAGGCTTGCCGGGTTTTACCTTATCATAAGAACATATAAAAAATATAAAATAATTTTGGCTTGTCTTTCTCTAAGGTGTCCGATTCGGGAAAAGACCTTTCTTAACTTCGCATCACTGTTTCCGTGATTGTGCCAAGCCTATCACAATTTCTTATATGCTTTGCAGACTAAATAGAACTTTACTAATCTGGTAAAGTTAGGAATGTGAGGTCATGACCAAAAAAAGCATTCAAGAAATTAACTTTACTTTTGATCAAGACCGCAAAAGCAAATTCGTTTCTCATAAGAAAGGCATACGTACTATCAGGTGCGCATGTGGTTTCGAAATTTTGGTGCTGCCCGATTTGAAAGCTATGGACCGAGCTATAGAAAATCATTTAGCCGAGCACAGGGCAGCAAGTGGTTGCTCAGAAAGTAATTTAGCGCTTGATTGGTTAAGACAGTTCTTGACCGCGCAGCTTTTAAGAGCGGCAAGCGAAATAATCTGCCAACCGTAAATTAGCCTGAACAGTCAACCAAGGCATTCCAAAAATTTACCCCTATAGAGGGAAGATGTCTTTCGGGATTTACCTTATCATCAGAACATATAAAATACACTAAATAATTTTTGGGTTGACTTGTCCTATCCCCTCCAACCGGCGACAGTCCTTTGGCCCCAAACAATGTACAGTGATCGGGCAAGTTTGCGCTCCGGCGATTTTTATGTATCTTGGATGCGCAAGGTTTAAAAAAAGTAAATCGTTTGCTTGATTGGGCAGGTTCAGAGGGAACTGCTGGATGGTTCGCCATCTTCACGCACTTCCGCAAACTCTAACCTCCCCGCTTGAATTCTTCAAGACCTTCCGAAATCTGGGGGTATAGAAGGAAAGGCTTGCACGATTTTACCTTATCATCAGAACATCTAAAATGAAAGAAATAGTTTTAGGATTGACTTATCCTATCCTGCCCAGATTTTGACATGCCTTAGGTGTCTATTAGTTGCAGTTCCGAAATTCTTTTCTGCACCGTCTCGGACAGCTGTTGTCGCAACGGTTCGTCTGGTGTTGTTTTATCTATTTCGTCTATTTTTTGGGCGAGTTCCTCGTCGCCGATTGTGGTTCTTAGCCACTTTTGGAAGTCGCGGCGTTCGAAGTGGAACCTGATTGATTGTATGTCCAAGTGCTTAAGGTCGCTTAAGAAAGAGCAAAGAGACGTGGCTGTCTCGCCTGAATAATGGCCATCTGGCGCAAAAAAGTGGAAACCTCGCTCGTAAGGAACTGGGCTAAGTATTTTCTGTGCCTTTTCAACGCTCATTGACAAGGTAGTAATCTCCAGATGATAATGGAGACAAGATGCTAAAATGGTTTTTGCGCTTAAGGTCTCCAAAAACTGGGGGTATAGAGGGATAAAGCCTTTCGGGTTTTATCTTATCATCAGAACATATAAAAATCAAATAAATAAATTCAAACTTACAAACTCTATACATGGCAGTTTTCGACAGGCCTTTGCCCCAATCATGGCATGCAATGAATCAGGGGCAAAGTTGGAGCCTTCGGCGGGATTTGGACCCGCGACCATTACCTTACCAAGGTAACGCCCCACCGGGCTAGGCTACGAAGGCAAACATGTGTTCCCGTGAAAGAACTGTGTCTTGGCAATAAAATGCTTACGGTCAGAACCTGAGGCAAACTGCAACGTTCTCAACTCTCTTCATTTTCGCTGGTGGGAAAAGCTTCATATTAATTAGTTGGTACAGAGATTATCTCGGCTTGAGCAAAAAAGCTCGTGTAATGTTGCAGGGGTCTCCAAGCCTGGTCAACGGAGTAGGGCTTAGGACCCTATCGCGTAGGCGTTCGTGGGTTCAAATCCCACCCCCTGCACTTTTTTGGTTATTTTCTGCTTGCTTCTTGCTATTTTCTCGCTTTTTCGCAAAGAAATGGTAAGGAATATTCACTTTGATTGGAGTTCAAACCTCCAGATCATAATAGGGCTCAAATTCTGGAAAGGTCATTGCCTCAAATGAATCGACTAATGACAATAGCTATGACGGCGACTGTTAGAACGAGGTAGAGTTCGCGGATTCTCTTTCTTCCTTCTTGTGAGGTCTGGCTTGTCAGCAGCCTAAGAGAGAAGTATACGACGCCTAAATCCGAGGTTGCCATCACAGCAATATAGACGTTGCCTAGCCAACCTGCTAAGAAAGGAAGAAAGCTTAAACCTACAAATGCAGCGAACAGCAAACCAGAAACTCGCAAAGCGAATCTCCGTCCTTTAAGAATGCCTATGCTTCGGGCATGACGTGCCTTGTCGCCTTCAATGTCCATGGCACCACCGGCAATCTCCTCGCCCAAATCGAACAAAAACGCTAAACTGCCAAAAGTCCAAACAACACCGCTAAACAAACCACCTACCACCAGCCCTCCGAAAACAAAAGTGCTGGCCACCGAAAAAGCAACCATCATATTTCCAAGCAGCCCCATTTCCTTAATCCGCCAATTGTAAAGCAGACCCACTGTCCATATGACTAAAGCTGCAATGAGCATGGTTAAATTCAAGAATGCAGCTGCCAAAAGCCCCGCAAATGAAAACAAGCATGCAACCACGATTAGCTCAAAAATAGTGATTCGCCCCGATGGCAACGGCCTGTCAGGGTGGTTGATTTTGTCTACCGCTGAGTCGAAGTAATCATTAGTTATCATGGCTGTTCCTGCGATAAAGAAGCCTGTTAGAAAGCCCAGAAGTAGCATAGCAAATGTTGGCAAGTAACCGGACGCAATGATTTCGCCAGCTATCACACATATGCCCGCTGCTAATGGGAGCTCAGGTTTGAGCAAATCAGAAAACGCCTGCACTTTTCCCTTCATATTCACGTAATTCAGCCTCAATTTAATTTACCCAAACTTGCTTTTTCAATTTTCCATTCGACATAGAAAAACTTCAAGTGGCGATTATCAGCCTTCTGATGGGTTTTGAAAAAAGGGGAAATGGTAATCCATTTGCGGCTTAGACGATGAAAGCTTTAGTGGCCTTCCATCGCAAATTGGGCATTTAAGCGGAAGGTTCTTTTGCAGATATATTTGTTCAACCATACATGGGAAGCAAAAATAATTATTGCATTTTAGGCAATGCACACGTTTTTCTTTTATTAATTAATTTTTTACTGAGCGGCTCGTTGGGTCGTCTGGCTGGATGAGCTAGTTTTTAGGGATTTATAATCCAAGCTACCAGCGTAAATTCCCAGTCCTATAAGCAGCAAACCAATAATGAGGGCTGCAATACTGTATGGGCTTGATTCGCCTAGGAAAAGGATGCCGGTTAAAAAGGCGAGAAATATGCCTAAGCCTGAACCTAATAGTATTACTCCCCTGTATTTCATTGCTGTTGACCTGCCTATTCTCGTGGTGGTTTATCCTGTTTTGGGGCTTTCTTAAAGATTTTGGCTTTTGTTCGCCTTTGAAGCTGGTTTCTAGGCGCGCCGCCCATCGCCAACAGGTTGTTTTCCGCATGCGTTACGCGGTTTAGTTATCCATTAATTTGTATAACACAAGAATTACTGTTCAGCATAGTTAGTTCTACATTGCACCTAGTTTATAAAAAGCGTTTAAAGCGATTTAGTTGTAGCTGATTTAATGCCTACAATAAAGTTAACTTGGCGATGCAAAAGAGATCTTTTATCTTGCACTGTTTGCCGAGCTTTAGACGGTTACACTTGGATATTCGACGTTAAAAAAGAGAAGAAAACTTCCAGAGTACTGGTTCACCCGGTTTATGGTACTCTCGGGGGTCTAGATTGGTTACTTTAACAATCACTATCACGGTTATGCTCCAGAGAATTGCCTTCAGCTTATTGAAAAACTGGGATTAATAACTGGAGAACAAAAGAGAGCGAAGGCTAAAAACACCGTTAAGCAATCACAATTAGGATCATTCTTTAGCTAAACTTTCCACTAAACATACAGCATTCAATGAAAGCTTATTCTGCGCTTAATTTACCTCGAGTTTACAAAGGTTAATATTGCTTTAAAAAATCAAATAGGATGTGGAGAAGTCGTTATGACTGAATTAGAAATTGCAGTAGCTGCAATGCATAGATTATGTAAGAAAGCTGGTGCTGAAAGAGTGAGTGAAGCAGCAGCAAAGGAACTTGCAAAGGCGCTTGAAGAAATCGGCGTGAAGATTGCTAAAGAAGCACTTGACTTTTCAATGCATGCTGGAAGGAAAACCATTAAAGTTGAAGATATTGAGATTGCTGCTAGAAAAGTTATGGGAAAATAGTAATAACTTAAACTCGCTTTTCGGACTATTTATAAAGAGAACTATACAGCGTGGGCTCTAACAAGTTATAAATACAAAGTACTACCATATCTAGAATCCCGAGGTTAAAGTAGTGGCTAAGAAACCAGTCAAGAAAGAAGAAAAGAAACCAGCAAAGAAAAAGTAAAACCCTCGGTATGAGCAGATTTACTTCTCTATTTTTTCTTTTTTTCTCATCAAAAAGAGAGCTTTCTCGCAAAGATTCTCATGGGAATAGAGAAGCCAAAGACACCCTGAAATTTCTCTGGCAATTAACGCTGAAGTATAATAGGCAAAGTTTTATCCGCTCATCAAGTCTGTTATCACATTAATGGAGGCGAAATTATGGCAAAATGTCCCAAATGTGGAAAAGAAGTAGCTCCTAAAAAAACTTGGAAGATGGCTGGAAGACCTGACAAAACGGGAAAGAGAACAGAACTTACCATCGGTCTGTGCGAGTGCTGCGGCAAAACCTTTAGAACCACACTCAACAAACAGAAAATCTAACTTGCTGAAATATTAAAAATCACCTTTTCTTTTCTTTGTGATTAATCGATTTTACAATATTAGTCAATGCACATCTGGAGTTCAGAAGATTCTAATTGACTCCGCAATATATTGGTTAAGAAGCGAGTGAATATGGTCAAGCTGACATTTTATTGAGGCGTAAACGAGATCGGCGGCAGCAAGATTCTTTTAGAGGATAACGGAACCAAAATATTTCTTGACTTCGGGCAATCTTTCACTTTTGGCTCAGGGTTTTTTACGAGCTGGCTTCAGCCAAAAGTCCTTAACGGTTTTGGCGATTACTTTGAGTTCAACCTGTTACCTAAGATAAGCAGCTCGGACTCTAAGGAAATGTTTGATCCCACGAACCTCGCGCCGAGGTTGACCGTGTGTTCCTGTCGCACGGCCACTTAGCCCACTTACAACGCTGCGCTCAAATAATGAAGAGATGCCAAAAAACTCTATAATTTATTTATACTTTTCCGATGCAACTGCGCGCTAGCAAAAGTCACGGCATCGGTACAGCTGAAGTTCTTCTGAGCTGATGGACCCTTGCCCCGTTCTTGGTTGCCCTTTGGCGTTTGAAGTTTTTTGTAATAACTTCAATTTTTCAACTTTTCGGCAATTTCAGATTTAGGTTATTACATGAAGCATTTGCCTTTGCCATCGATTTGGTCGATGGTGCATTCGCTTTCCATCGGTTTGATTGATTAGCGAAGCGCAATCGTCAGAATGTGGCTGTATCATTACAATCACATAAGTTTAAGTCTGAAAACGAGAGCCGTTCTGTTAGCGAGCTTGCTTTTGTATAAACTCGATGAATTTTTGAGAATGGAGGTGAAAATTAATGGCAGATGTAATAGATATAGCTATTGAAGCTGGGGGTTTCAAAACATTTGTCGCAGCAGTACAAGCGGCAGGATTAGATGAAACATTAAAAGGTAAAGGACCGTTCACGATTTTTGTGCCAGATGATGCTGCATTTGCAATGCTTCCCGCGGGCACTGTCGATGAACTATTGAAAAATGTTCCAAAACTTAAGGCGATTCTGATGTACCATGTTCTTCCGGGAAAGTTTACGGTTGACGAAATAGCTCAAATGAAGACCGCTAAAACTATTCAAGGTCAAGAAGTCAAGATTGACGCCGCCCATTGGTGGTCTCTTCACTTTAACCCAATAATCAATGATGAAGCACACATGATAAGTACAGACATTATAACCGATAACGGCATAATACACGTTTTAAACAGAGTGCTTATGCCAAATATGGAACTTACCTGTCCAGTGTGCGGAATGGGCTTTATGAACATGGAAGAAATGAACACTCATACCAAAACGGCTCACGTAATTGAGAAAACACCAGAGTCACCGCCGTCCAGTGGAGAGATGCCTATGGCTGAGAAAGCAGCCGAACCTATTCAAACCGCTGAGGTAATGCCGGTAGTTGAGAAAGCACCAGAACCGATGCTACCTGCCCAAGTACAGGAACCAATGCTACCTACCCCAGAACCGGAGCCAATGCTACCCACCGAAGTTACGCCAGTAGTTGAGAAAGTGCCAGAACCAATGCCTCCCACTGAACCTATGCCAATAGTTGAGAAAATGCCCGAGCCAACGACGACCGCAGAGGTAGTGCCAGAGCCAGTTTCTGCAACGGCTAAAGCGGTGGCAGGAGTTTTTGAGATCATACGAGACGCTGATAGAAAGTTCCGTTTCCACCTCAAAGCGACTAACGGACTGATAATTGCTGTAAGCCAATCTTATGGAACAAGAGAGGCAGCTGTAAAAGGCATTGCCTCAATTATGAAGAATGCTCCAATGGCTAAGGTTGTTGATCGCACATCGGCAGGAGGAGCTATGCCAGAGATAAAGCATGCTGGAATTGTACAAGACCCAGTGTTTGAGATCATGTGCGATGTTGGCGGAAAGGTCCGTTTCCATCTGAAAGCTGCTAACGGACTGATAATTGCGGCAAGCCAATCATATGGAACAAGGGAATCAGCTGAAAAAGGCATCGCATCAATAAAGAAGAACGCTCCAATGGCTAAGGTTGTTGATCACACAATGGCAGCGACTTAAGCCCAACCCCTTTCTTCTTTTTTTTAAGTTTGATCAACAAAGTTAGAGGTCTAATTAAAGAGAAGAGGATTTTTATGTAAAATCGAGGGCGGAGCGTAAGATCATGAAAACCCGTGGCACAGTCACGGCATCTGTAAGTCTGAATTTGCGCGGTTCGAATATACCTAATTCAGTTTTTTGGAGTTTCTTTGACTGCCGCAATCAGGGCAGCTATTTGTTCAATTTTGTTCGATTCCTTTTTCATTTCACGAAGAAAGAGGGAATTTGCGAGTGATACCTCAAGAACTTCAGGGGTTCAAATCCCACCCCCTGCACTTTTTGCTTATTTTTCTGCTTGTTTCTTGCTATTTTCTTGCATTTTCGCAAATAAAGGATAAGACATATTCACTTTAGCGGGGTTCAAACTCCAAGTCCATAATGCGGTTCGGACTCTAAAGGGTTTAAATCCCATAGAGCCTTGCACCGCTTTAGGCTCGAATTCATGCCTCTTCTAAATATCTAGCTTAACAATATCGCTTTTGCAAATAACTTATATGATACTTTTGGTTTTATTTTAAGTTCGGGAGAAACGAACCATGAAACGCTTCATAGTCAACTCGAAGGTACCTCAAATCCAGCTTAACAGGCTCACCTGCATTATAGGTACAACCAACATCTTCGAGAGAACAGGTATTAAAGATGTCTATTTGAAAACATGTTATTGTTGTTCTCCTGAGTCGAACGCTGACGTGGAAAAAGCTATTATCGAGTTTGAAGCTCCATCCAAAGAGGCTCTGGAAGCGGCACTTCAGAAGATTGACTTCCCCGCTGAATCGATCGTTGAAGTCACCAAACTCGAGGCTGGCAAGAACTAAAATCGCTTCTGCTTTTTCACAGCCCATAACTTTTAGCGTACAAACGCCTCTTCTCCTTAGTAGTTCCCGATGACTTCGGGAGTTAGTAGTGTTGGACTTGATATTAATCCTACCTACCAAAAGCTCGCCAAACTTTCCACATCAGACTACATGAAATCAAGGTTTCACTTCGCAAGATAAAAGATCAAGTATATAGCAAACACTGCGTCGCCAAATAAGTTTTTATATTTTAAATTTCTGATCATCTACAAGTAAGGTTATGGAAGGGCTTTTACTCCCTCGTTTAAGCGAAATACAGCAACTTTTTGAGCAACATAGCAATTAGACAAATCAATCAAAATAAAGAACATTACAATAGCTACCCGATTTAGAAAGCCGTATGCAATTGGAACCACAAAGCCATTAGATTTATAAAACTCCTTCTATAAGTATGGCTCTTAATAAAAAAAATTTACGCTTTGCGAGTTTCCAACGTCTCCCCAATTGAGTGACAAAAATGCCCAGAGAAATAGTGCTTGGTAACGGTCGTTTAACAGTCGCTATTGACAAAAAAATGAATATTAGAGATTTCTCTTATCCGCAAGTAGGGTTAGAAAATCATGCCAAAGGGCACCCTTTTCGAATAGGCGTGTGGGTTGATGGAGCTTTCTCTTGGGTAGGAGATGAATGGGAAGTTTCATCAAACTATCTGTCAGATACTCAGGTGAGCAAATGCTCGGCAGTAAACCAAAAGCTAAAAATTGAACTGAAAATCAACGACGCTGTCTACAGTTTTCAGGACCTGTTTCTAAGAAAAGTTCGTGCCAATAATCTAACAGATGGTAACCGCGAGGTTAGAGTCTTTTTTTCACATGATTTTCACCTCTATGGCGAAGAATCCGGCGATACTGCTTTTTATGAACCATCGCACAAATCAATTATACATTACAAGCGTTGTCGATATTTCCTCGTCAACGGCATAACCAAGGCCAACAATGGAATTTACGAGTTTTCTACTGGGCAGAAAGAAGCTTTCGGTAAAGAGGGCACTTGGAAGGACGCAGAAGATGGAAAATTAGAAATGAACCCTATCGCACAAGGGTCGGTTGATTCAGCAATATCTTTTAGACTTGAAATGAAACCAAAAGCCACAGAGACTCTTTACTATTGGATTGCTTGTGGAAAGAATATCAAGGAAGTAAAAGATCTAAATAGTTTCGTCAAAACTGAAAAAGTTGAACAACTATTGCTAAGAACTGAAGATTATTGGAGTGCGTGGACTAACAGGCGAAGCATAGATATTTCAGTCTTACCAAGGGAGATATCGAGCTTAGTGAAAAGATCACTTCTAACTATGAGAAATCATGTCGGCGATAACGGAGCAATAATATCCTCTTGCGACTCCGATGTATTATACTTTAACAAAGATACTTACGCCTATGTTTGGCCAAGAGACGCGGCAATATGTGCTATGGCATTTGACATCTCAGGGTTTCAGGAAATCTCGCGATCGATCTTTAGCTTTTGTGATAGAATAATGTCTGATGATGGTTACTTCGCACACAAATACTGGTCTGATGGTTCTCCAGGAAGCAGCTGGCATGCCTTAATCGACGACGCGGGACAACAGCAATTACCCATCCAAATCGACGAGACCGCTCTTGTCTTGTATGCCCTTTGGAAACACTTCGAAAAATATCAGGATGTCGAATTTATCAGCAAAGTCTACCCAAAACTGGTTATAAAAACGGCAGATTTCTTAAAAAGTTATATTAGTCAAAAAACAGGACTCCCAAAACCCTCTTTTGACATCTGGGAAGAAAAGGGAGGAACTTTTACTGCTACTACTGCCTGCGTTTATGCGGCACTGTCTGCTGCAGCCAAGTTTGCAGAGGTTTTCTACGACAAAAAACGTCAAACGGAACTCAACAAAGTTGCCGGCCAAATAAAAGAGTCAATTCTAAATAATTTCTACGATAACAAACTGAAAAGATTCATAAAAGGGTTCTACTCAAACGGTCAGCGCGACACCACTGTGGACAGCAGTTTGAGTTTCATTTTTTTGTCGGAAACTTTGGAGCCTGAAGATAAACGAGTCTTAGAAACCATGAGAACTTTAGAAGAGAAACTTTGGATCAACGAGGTTGTCGGTGGGATGGCTAGGTACGAAAATGATGAATATTTCCGTGTTTCAAAAAATATTCAAGGCAATCCTTGGATCATCTGTACACTTTGGCTTGCAAGATGGTACATTGCCAAGGCAACCTCAAAAAATGATTTAAGTAAAGCTTTAGATTTACTTGGTTGGGCGGTAAAACATGCTTCGCCATCAGGTATATTGGCGGAGCAAATAGATCCTTTTAACGGGAATTTAATTTCAGTATCGCCGCTTAGTTGGAGTCACGCGGAATTCGTCATAACCGCAAGTGAATATGTTGAAAAGTTCAAGAAAATGTGATTTAGATGCGTCAGCAAGGAGGGTAAAGATGTGGGTCTGCTAAAAGTATGTGATCTTGAAGTTGCGCCTTTACCAGGAAGCCTAAAAGAGTTCAAAGTGGGAGCCATAGAAATTTTAGTTACCAATATAGACGGCAAATTTTTCTGCACAAGTGCGAGATGCCCACATGCAGGAGGAGCACCATTGTCCGAGGGTACTTTAGAGGGAATTGTGTTAACTTGCCCTTGGCATGAGGCGCAATTCAGAGTGACTGACGGGCAGCTGTTAAGGGGGCCAGCCAAAGATAATTTGCGCGTGTTTGAAAATAAAGTAAAAGACAATCAAATTTTTATTGAAGCATGAAATTACTCTTCCAAAACCGGCGCATTAGACTAAGTCGCAAGCGAAACGAGAAAAAGGTTTCTTAAAAAATAGCGCGTGCGCCAATTTTAAGTAAAAGGGATTTATGGAAAGCCACTTATTAAGTCGTACAAGTAGGCATCCCATTCGGAGGATTCCTTCTTCAGAATCTCCAGCAAATCTGATAGGACTCTATGATGTTTTTTCTCATCTTCCAAAATGTTTAGAACAAGTTGCTTAATCTTTTTGTCTTTTACAACTTCACTGATGTCCTTTGCCTGCTTCAACATGGTAGCTTCTTCTGCGATGTGACTTTTTATCTCTTTTTCTCCAATATCTTTGCTTTCCTTGCCCATGACCGCACTCGAATTCAAGTCGATAAGCATTTGATAAGTGTCTGAGTGCTTCATGGTGTCTAAGATTATGCTGTGAAGAAACAGTTTAATGATGGGGTTTTGCGCTGATTCATACAACGGGGTGAGTTTTTTAGCTGTCTGATCTTCAAAATCTTTCTGTTTCTTAATTTTGCTAAGTGCATCTTCATCTAATATTTCCCAAGACAAATGAATATACCTCACTATTTTGTCATAACTATTACCTTATTAACTTTTAATCAAACTCTCAAAACCTAACAGCGGCAGCTTTGGAGTTAAGTCGCAAGCTATATCTACAGAATGTCAAATAAAAAATTGTCTAACAAGAACCTCAATTATTAATTATGTCAAAATTGAGACGTCACATCTCTTTGCAGCAGCTAAGATTTTCTTCAAACTTAGAAAATACACCAGTTAGTTTCTGTTGTATCCTTCAGATAATTGTGTAAGTCGACACATTAAACCCGTTAAATGTGTTATTTGCAAGGAAACAATACACGCAAATCGAGTGTTTCTGCCCTTCAGATTTTAAGCGCGCTCGACCAGTAAAGCAACCGACATACTATTATTTGGTGAGAAAGTATACAATAATTAGATAGGGAGAGGCGTTGGTCTTGGAAGTAGAAAACGTGTTCAAAATAGCGATGACCTGTTCTAGAGTTCGCAAGTTCCTGACAAGCAAGAGTTGGGAATTCCAAGGAAAGGATGAAGAAATGGAGATGGACCTGTTCAGAAACAAAAAGACCGGGAAGAAGATGTTCGTCGAGGACATTTCGGAGGACTTTCCAGTGACTTTTCTTATGGGCGAGCTTAGCGTGGCGGAGTTCAGTATCATTGCTAGTGAATTGGCGCCGGAAATCCAGTTACTGGAAGTTGACAGTAGTTGGGAAGGTAAACCGACGACCATCGTGGTTGCGATGACAGAAGAGCAAGTTAGGAACATGTTCGGCAGAAGAACGAAGATGAGAAAGCTTGCGGTTCGCCGCGCGAGCGCTTAAACAGCTTTTTCCATTTTAAAGGTTCCTCTTTCTCGAAGATTTTCATCCTTCAAACTCGGTGAATATTCCACTCTTGCCTTAACTAGAACGCAGATTTCTTTTCCCGTTTTGGTAACTAAATAGCCACAGATTTGGGAATTAATGCTTTATTTGGGTTTTCGATTCTAAGATAATAACATGGCTACGTTCTGAACTTCGACCTGTTTTTCAGCTTTGGTCTTTAATGCCTTGTCTTCCGTTACTAAAACAAGCCCTTTTTCTTTTGCAGCGAAAAGATAGCTTGAATCATAAAATGAGAGTTTTTCGCTCTCTGAGATATCTAATATTTTCTGAAAGTTACTTGCTTCGCTGAGTATCTTATCGGTTCTTGCAAGAACCGTTTGAACTCTATTTCGTAGAACTTCTGACTCGTTTTTTGTTAGAAACTTCGTTAGGCAGGTTTCTTTCCAGATTGCATTTCCCGCCTCATAAAAAGTTAGGTCAAGGAGGAAAGATGTTCGCAGAAGGTCTAACTCAGTTTGAATATTTGCTGTTTTCATTAAAAGCATTAACGAACTTATATCTATAATAAGGCGTTTCATCTTTGGTCTCTTGATTCCCTTATGGCTTTCACGATTTCCTCATCAGGAATCTTTTGCAGAATAGTCTTTATGTCGCTGAGAGCTTGAGATAATTCTTCTTCTTCACGTTTCCTGATTTCATCTTCTAGAGCCGCTCTCACAGTTTTGCTGATGTCTACCTTATATTTTCGTGCCTTCTCTTTCAAGGATTTTTTGACCCTGACCGTAACTATTTCTGTCATACAAATAACGTATTACATTATTGTATATAAGATTAGCGAAAGAAATACCGCGAATAATGAAACATGGACGTAACGGTGATTGACTTTAGGAACTTTACGGAATAGGCCCACCAAACGTCGAAGCATAATCAGCAAAGCATTTGGCGTAGAGAATAAAGACTCTTCTTTGAGACATAAGCCTCTTCGACGGGGAAATCACCGTAACTGAAAAACAAACCGCGAAGGGTCCAGAAAAAATTCTGCGAGTCAGAAAACTCGTCGGCCAAAAATACCTTGAGAGCTGCGCCATCAACAAAAGTAGGGTCCTATTTCTTGAGAACACTTGCCCTACGATCGACCAACCAAATTCGTAAATTGTTATTTTAGGGCATCGTAAATTTAGTATTGCTATACGGATAAAGAGAAGCTGGAAGACCCCCCTCCGGGGTCTGTCTCTGTCTGTCTATGAGACACACCTCTCAAAGCTTCCTGTTCAACTCGGCGGGTTTACTTTCGAAAAGGTTTTGTTAAACTATTATGTTTGATGCGATTGTTCCTACGCGTTAAATTTAGACGTGAGTTTAAATCTAACCCTCTGCACCATTTTCCGAATTCAGACAAACCAGCTAGCTGGAGCAGTCATTCTATGTTTAACTACTCTTCAAGTTGTTAGTCCTAACTCGCATTTGCGCAGGTTTTAATAGGTAGAATAATGCCATATCATACAATAGAGTGAAAGATTTGCCGACCATTGTAAAAGTTGACGTGGCGGATTTGGACGAAGAGAAAGAGAACCTTGCGAATTTCCTGCATAGCCAATTCGGTTTAAATTCGTCAATAACTCATGAGGGCTTGGAACTAAATATGGAAGATGCGTCGACTTACGCTTTGGCAAGAATGGTAACTAAGTTTGTTTATCGCAAAAATCTAAACGGCACGCATTGGGTTGATGTGAAAAATAACGTGGTCAAAATTAACAGGTTCACACACCAAAAGACAGCTAAGAAAAACAAGCACCCGACTACCGCCTCGACGATCAAACACGGGTGGTAAAAAAAGCAGCTAACAACAAGCCTCAAGTTTTCCCATGGAAAAGCCCTCGTTTCAACAACCATTATAATTGGTTTCGAAAACTTGCGGAAATTAGGGTTCTTCAAGGTTCACGTCTATGTTTTTTATTAGCTTGTCCAAAACTTCAGTGCTCATCCACTCCGTCTTAAGGTACTGGCGAATTCTTGCAGCACTTAGCCCAATGCGCTTGGCTTCCTGCACCGCGTAACGGTATGCTTCGACTTCTGTTGGTCTATCCACGTAATCGTAACGTGGGTCAAAGAGGTCTCGGCCTTCCATGTGCTGCTTTACGTGGCAGAGTTCATGAACGACGTCAAGATAAATATCTTCTCTGCTTCCGCTGTTCAAGTAACGCTTATTCACCAGCAAATGCCCATCCTTGTCGCTGACACCCATATAACCAAACCAGATGAAATCCACTTTCAGGTTCCTCAAAACTTCTTCAGTATCTTCCCCGAAGATTCCGCGAACAGCAGCATTTTTCTCAAAACCCTTAAAATAATCCAAAAATGTACCTCTTTCCGCAGCCAAACGCATAAGACTAATAAACGGCAACCTAGGCAGTAGGCGGAAAAATCGCCCCGCAACTTTCTCTATCCCGCTCTGAGCAGACACAGCAAACAACCTACCTTATTCTGAAAGAGACTCACTCTTCATAAGCATTCAGCCCTTTGCATCAGCCGCTGCGTCTAAGTACAAGTGAGTTAAGTTAAAATGCTTTCGTCAACCGAAAAAATAATGCATCAAAATTATCGGCGCGCGAAATTCTGAACTTGCTTTTTAGTTTGCACGCTTTAATTTGCTTGCGGCTATTTGGTAACAGACGATGCCTGCGTAGAAGCCGTATGAAAGAATAAGTATGGGGCGGTGAACGGCGTATTTGAGGTCGCTGACCATCAGCTCTACGTGCTTTCTGGTTGTCCAAACTTCCTCCGGTCGATAATGGATGCAATAGGGTTCATAGACGCCTAAGACTTTGTAGCCTTTTTTGCCAATCCAATCTTTGATGTATCCGTCCTCGTAAGTATGCAGCTGATACGGTATTTTGATGTCATCAACCGTTTTTCGTCGAATTAACGTGTCGTGGGTGCCGCCTCTTTTTTCGAATATTTTTATGGTAACCCGCTCAAACAGCCTCAGTAATTTGCTGTCCCTTAGCACCGACCAAATTTCGATTCCCCAGACAGCGCCCACGTCGTCTTTCACTAGTTTTTCCGCCTCGGCAAACCAGTTCTTTGACAAGATAACGTCGCTGTCCACAAACATGAACCAGTCACTTTTGACTAGTCGAATCGCTGTCTGCCTAGCGCTGGCTCTTGTTCCTTTTTCTTGAATGAAGCTAACGTTCCCGTATTTTTCTTGGAACTCCTTCACAATTTCTGCTGTAGTATCGGTGGAGAAGCCGTCAACAATAATGAGGTTTTTAACGGGTATGTTCCGGTAAACAGAATTAATACAATCCCTCAACATTCGTTCGCTGTTCATTGTGAGAATTGCAACGTCAATCGACTCCATAGCAAATCAACCTATTTTGCTTTAATTCTGTAGCTTTGGTTAAATAGAAAAGTTTTGGTTGCTCCCTGTTGCAATCTTATGTTAGCAGAACTGGTAATTGTTGCTTCTTTCAAAAAGTTTTCTTCTCCTTTGCAAAAGCATTTTTAATATCCCATCAAGCCGCAGCATCGGGAGCATATTGGAAAAACTCCGTTGTCGCAGCTTCTTAGGGCTCGTCTGAATTTGCGGTGTTTTTCATTATTGTATATTTCGAGGATACTTGATTCCTTAATGTTTCCTGTAACAAAGTCTGGAAAGTCTCTACATGTAACGGTATCTCCATTTGGCATTACGTCTAACTGGAACCACGGTGAAACACATTTTTTGTATCCGAAGAAATTTTCAGGTTCAGTATAGTACGTTCGGATCTCCTCTGGTTTGAGGTCAGGCACAAACAGAATAGGCATTTTGGTTTTTCCAGATTTTATCTGTTGTACTTGCTCAGCAATTTTGCCTATGTTCAATTTTGTTGTGTCGCGAACGTAGCCTTTCCATGCAAAAGGTGTTATGCCTAACTTTTCTTCCGCTATTTTTGTGTGTTTTTGTCCTATCCACTCTTTTGTGAACCATGAGTAGTAAATCGTCATGCCGTCGGGGCTTAGTTTTTCTGCTTCTTTCACTGTGTCAAGTAATGTGGATTCGTTGTTTTTGGAGATTGTTGTGATAATGAAGATGCCTGGTTTTGTCTTTTTTTTCTGTTTCTTTATCTTTTGGATCGCCAATATTCCTTTTTTGGCCGTATCTAATGCGCCTGGAACGCCTCGGCATTTGTCGTGAATTTCTCTCGGACCATCGAAGGAGACGCAAATCATATCCCACCCGTTTTCAACTATGGTTTCAGCATTTCTCTCTAATCCGACCCCGTTTGTTACTACTTGAACGGTTAGTCCTTTTTGTTTCATGTAGTTAACTAGGGGGACCAGTGGTTCGTAGAGGAAAGGTTCTCCGCCTGTTATGTAAACGTGAACTTTTTTTGGAGCAACTTCGTCTATTACTTTTTTGTAAATTTCAACTGGGACTTCGCCGGTGACTTTTGGTGTATCGTCTCGTGCATTGTATCCGGCTTGTCCCCATTGTGCACAAATTGCGCATCTATGATTACAGCGATGCGTAATTCTTAAGCTCAGCAACCCAAGGGAAGAGCTGCTTCCATCCTCATTTCGGTAATCTAGTCTTGATTTAACAAGCCCCCTGTATGAAACTCTAGCGAAGCTCAATAAGAGCTCAGGGTTTCTGCACACCGGAGTAACAAACTGTGTTGGAATCCGTCTCATGAATACTACTCGTTTGCTCTATGCCTTAGACATATATATAATTTAAGTTTGCCGCATGTCCATCATTTTTGCCAGTTGTCCAGACGCAGAACAATGGTGCTTAGAAATCTCATAGCAATGCTGGCCCGATTTTCATGACCCCAGTGATTCAAAAAATTAAAGCCGCCTCCTTCAAATGTTCCAAAAGAAGAGACAGAGCGAAACAATGTGTTAAAATTTGTGCTTTCGCAAATTCAATAATTTGTGGAAACATAATTTCTGCGAATTTATCGAACGTTTTTTGGACAAATGTAATTTACGGCTGCCTTTTTTTAATGTTATACATAATTTTATTAACGATTGACAACAGATAGGAAGTTGAGTTGTTAGATTACTCTTAAACAAGAAGGTATCTTGCTTGGATAATGAGAATGAAATATTGGAAGAGTTAAAGAAAATTAGAGAAGCTGTTGAAAAAGCCCCCACACCCGCACCGCCAAAAGGCATGTGGAACGAGTTCAAAGACTTTCTATCATCATACAAAGTTCTTGGCTTGGCTGTTGCTTTCGTCTTAGGTTTGTATCTTGGCGCCTTGGTTAAGGCGCTTGTAGCAGACTTCGTTATGCCGCTCTTAGGCTTAGCGATTCCAGGTTTGTCAAACTTAGCTACATATGCAGTTGCGGTTTCGAAGCAGTCGTTTGGCATCGGCGACTTCTTAATAGCTCTAATTACCTTCATCTTTGTGGCACTTGTCGTGTTCCTCATAGTGAAGGTAGCCAAAAGATGGAAAATAAACTAAACCTTCCCTCCTTTCTTTTTTTAAGAAATTTTTTTTTAAAAAAAATAATAAGCTAAGTAACATTTTTATCAAATAAAAAGATCAAAAAACACGTTTAGGTTATAGGTTGAGACGGCAAAATATATATTCTCAGAAACAAACGAAGACAGTAACTGAAGCAACCGAAAATTCATTTAAAACAGAAAATAGAAAAACAAACGTCTCTCTTATTTGATGGTCTACGGTGATTGGTTTGGCGTTGGATTGTTTTCTTCCTGGAAAAACGATTTTGATAGATGCTTCAGGTTGGGGCGATCTTTTGTTAGGCGTGGTGGTGGGCGCGCTGAAACCTCCGCACCCAATGGTGATGGAACGCCGAATTCCCACATCTTCTTTTCAACCGCCGAACTTCAAGAACAAAAAATATTTAGACGATGCCGTAAAAATCGCCAACGAAATCGTTGAAGTAATGCAGCCCGACGCTGAAACCTGTTTTAAAGTTTGTTCAGAATACGTCCTTTCCAACGTTTCTGTGTACTTACTAAGCTTAGGGTTCAAAGTTCAAAGGGTCGAATCCACCGGTGAACTTAAACAGTTGGTTGAAAGAGGCTATGTTAGATGGTGTATCGAAAAAGGGGTGCCTGAAGAAATGCTTAAAGACAAAAGGCGCTTCTGGAAATTTCTGGACTGGGTCGCTGAAAAACCTCACTTGCGAGAAAGCCTGGTAAAGACAGGCTGGGCTAGCTGGGAACAAAAGTGGCGAGAAGAAATATTCAAAAAAACCTTAAATCAACATAACTAAACTAATTTACCCAATTCTCTATAGCGTCAAAAATTTTAACACACATGCAGAATTAATTCGTGGGCGGCTTTAACTTTTTTATGGATTAAAAAGAGCATGGCCTTCTTGAGTTAAGTTATTAAGAAGAACAGGTTGGGTCTGAGCCTTAAACATGTTCGCGGTCCATTGAGGCGATGTCTTTGTCGCTTCATGGTCTTTCACCGTTTTGACCACGCCGCTCATCTCCTCGCTGCAACAGTGCATGTCCAGCCCATCGAAGCAAAGTCTTTGACGCGCATCAATTTTCCGCTGTTTTAATTGATGCGCTCCCTGCCTCGACACATTGCGTCTAAAGCGTGCTCCCCGACCTGCAATAACTAATAGGCTGAGGTTTGATTTAACCTGTCTTGAACAAAAGCGCGGCAATAGCACAATTTTTTAAGCTGATAAAGACCTCCTTTCTATCTAAATTCTATTTCATCAACCGAAAACCGTCTTCAAGAGCCTGGGCGACCAGATTACATTTTTGACATAAACTACGCAATTTGACATGAACAACGCAATTTTTCTGAAACCTGAAAGCTCACACGATACTTCCAAACTGGGCGGTTTTGTTACAACCGTATCGCTTAGGAAGGGGGCCTAAATGCACGGCTGTTTTGATGTTGCAGCTTCCTCTGCTTTGAGTTTGCAAAAGTTAGAAGCCCGCCGAAAATGGCATTTTCAGTTGCATATGTTATGCGAAAACCGTTGACTTTGATTGATAAACTATTTATGGCACACCAGACACACTGGGTAAAACTTTAGTGAAAAAAATGGTTGAGTACAAGTGGGTTGCGCTTTCTAACACTACTCTTGGCACTTTGATGGCTTCTATAGACAGCACCATAGTCTTGATTGCGCTGCCCGCTATCTTTCGTGGAATCAACATCAATCCTTTCACATCTTTTCAGTATATGCTGTGGATACTGTTCGGATACAGCATCGTTACCGCTACGTTGCTTGTCACTTTTGGCAGACTTTCAGACATGTTTGGGCGAGTAAGGCTCTACAACCTTGGGTTCCTAATCTTCACAGTTGGCTCAATACTGCTTTCAATAACCCCAAGCCAGGGCGACGCAGGTGCAATCGAGATTATAGTTTTCAGGGTAGTTCAAGGAATTGGCGGCGCGTTCTTGTTTGCAAACAGCGCTGCGATAATAACTGACGCATTTCCCAGCAATGAACGGGGAAAAGCACTTGGGATTAACCAGATAGCTTTCCTCGCGGGCTCTATAATCGGCCTGATTATGGGAGGAATTCTGGCGATTTATGACTGGAGACTAGTGTTTCTAGTGAGCGTTCCAGTTGGGGTAATAGGCACGGTTTGGTCGTACTTGAAGCTGAAAGAACGCGGAACCATTAGAAAAAACCAAAAATTGGATATCTGGGGAAACATCGCTTTTGGTGGGGGCTTAACATTGATTTTAGCGGGCGTTATCTATGGTTTGATACCGTATGGTGCCTCGGCTATGGGTTGGGGTAATCCATGGGTCATCGCCTCCCTCGCCGCCGGGGCGGGTCTTCTTGTTGCTTTTCCGTTTATCGAAAGCCACGTTGCTGATCCAATGTTTAGGCTTGAATTGTTTAAGATAAAGGCGTTTAGAGCAGGTAACTTTGCTTCGCTTTTCAGTTCAATGTCAAGAGGCGGAGTTTTGATTATGCTTATCATATTGCTTCAGGGCATTTGGCTTCCTCTCCACGGGTACAGCTTTGATTCCACGCCATTCTGGGCTGGCATGTTCATGATACCGATGTCCATAGGCTTTGTCTTAACAGGACCAATCAGCGGCTGGCTATCAGACCAACGTGGCGCAAGACTACTCGCCACTCTTGGGATGGTAATTTCAGCAGGTGCTTTCATAGGGTTCGTTTTGCTCCCAGTCAATTTTATCTACATAGCCTTTGCAGTTGTGCTTTTCATAATGGGCGTCGGAGGCGGCATCTTCGCTTCTCCCAACATGGCTTCCGTTATGAACTCAGTACCCGCAGAGCATAGAGGTGCGGCATCTGGAATGAGAGCAACCATACAGAATACTGCAATGACGATCAGTCAGGCTGTGTTTTTTACAATTATCATAGTTTCACTTAGCGCGAGTCTTCCTGGTGCATTATCGGCTGCAGTTACGAGTGCTGGCGCCACTTCGCAGCTTGCACATATCTTCAGTTCCACGCCTGCCTCAGGTGCTCTTTTCGCCTCATTTCTAGGTTACAACCCAGTTCTAACAATACTTCATACTCTACCTCAATCCTTAGTAAGCACCATACCAAGCACAACAATGACTTATCTTACGGGATCAACCTTCTTCCCAAATGCAATTTCAGGTCCGTTCATGACTGCTCTTAGAGAGGCGTTCATAATCGGTGCTATAATGTGTGTTGTAGCTGCGATTTGCTCCGCGCTAAGAGGCGAAAAATACGTGCTCGAACAAAATAATCCCACAGAAAAAGCTTAAATCTTTCAAACTCAAAATTTTTTTCTGAAGTTTTACTTATAAATTAAGAAGCCGTGGATCTATCAAAGCGTTTAACTGAGTTATAAAAACTGGTTCCATAAATGTTTTTTAGGTGCTTTTTTCTTCAAAGAGTTTATGCCAGCAGTAAAAGATATCATGACGAAGAATGTCGTTTCAGTCTGTGTTGAAAATAGCGTTTTTGAAGCGGCGGAGTTGATGAGTTCAAAACAGGTGAGTTGCTTGGTAATTATGGATGGGGAAATGCCTATTGGAATAGTTACTGAAAGGGATATCGTCAGAAGGGTTGTTGCGAAAAAAATGGCGCTAGAAACCAAGGTCTCTGAGATTATGTCCAAGTCTCTTATTACAGTTGATGCTGATGCTTCGCTTAAGGAGGCCGCTAGGCTAATGTCAAGCAACAAAATAAGAAGACTACCCGTATTGAAGCAGAACAGATTAGTTGGGATAGTTGTCGCTGCCGATTTTGTGCGAAATCTCGGAAAAAAATCGGCCTCTGAAGAAATACTGGAAGCCATGGGTCGCTACCCCTCAACTTTTCCATAAAGATAGGGCAAATTAGAGCAAGAAAATCTGCGTTTTTGAATTCAACTGCATAAATTTTGCAGGTTACATGAAAGCAAACAAATGCCTTGCTTGTTTGGGGTAAGCATTGGGGAAAAACGTGGTTCCCTTCTGGGTCTAAGTCCAAATGTACAAAACATTTATAGATAGTCAGGTGGCGAGTGTTTCAGGCATGGTTTCAGGAGGATTTGTGGGGTTAGGCGTTTGGCGCATGTCGATTTTTTTAGGAAGGTAAATTACTGCAAATCCTATGCCCACAATTATCATCACGAATTGGGCAGCTTGGCCAATTTGTGTTGTTGTGGCTACTCCCAAGAAATCTGTAGCGTCGTATAAACCGTGAATGAGCGCGAGTACCAGTATGTTTCCTCCTGACCAATAGTAGGCGATGGACATGGCTAAACCGAAAGTTATTAAATCTATAAACGGCAGAACGCTGGCGACGCCGTATGTTGTGGCGTAATAAGCGTGGACAGAGGCAAACATTACACTTGAAACAGCCGCCAGAAGAATCCAGTATTTCCCTTTGGAGATGCTGAGTAGTCCCCCGTAGATGAAGCCGCGGAACAAGTACTCTTCAGCCGGACCCACCACAAGTATGGAGACGGGAATCATTAGCCACGCAACGTTAGACGGAACGTTGAGCACAGGATTCGGCTTGTTTAGCAGGTTTGCCGCGTGCGGGTCAAAATGCGTTATTACTGCTAAAGCAATGATAGAAAGAAAAAGGCCGATTACGGTTAAGACGCCGAATAGTCCTAAGCCGAATTTAGCGGCTTCCTTATTGTTTTTGCCAGCTCGATGAAGCAGTTGCTTGCCAAAGAGGAGGCTTACAACAAGAACGGGAATTCCGTAGACGACAAGATACCCTGTTATTGACCCATAACGTATGAAGTATTGCGAGTAGACGCATAGGAAGATAACTACTACGCCTATGAAGTAGAATTTTTTGGGTAGAGAGTTTGTGGGCGACATCTTTGCATACACGCTAATACTAAATCAGAGGAGGGTTGCCAAATGTGGGTTTTGTCCTCTTTGTAAACCTTGCGTTTTTAGACTAAAAATCCAAGAGATCAAAAACTGATCTTTTAAGTTACAGCTTGAGAATCACGCGTAAAATGCTTCATCAAATTAAACATTTTAATTCAAGTTTCATGAGAAACAGAGAAAAGTTTAGTTATCAAGAATGAAAAAACGGTGAAAAGCCAACCTTTAAACAAACTGATAGTTATAGTTCTTCAAATTTAGGGACGAGGTTACCTCTAAACTAAGATGTATTTTTCTAGCTTTTCATTGTTTAAAGCAGCTATTCTTATTTCTTTCCTTTAGGAGGAAGCTGTTGTCGCATCTGTTTCTTTTTTGCATCCTTTTCTCGCTGAGCTTTCTTCTGCTGCTCAAGCTGCGTATTCTTCTTTTTCCTTTTCATCACACTCATATTGTCACCCCTAGCCAAGCAATCAAACGCATGCCGCATTCTAAAACATTCCCTTTCTGTAAGAGAATTAGGAAACTACGATTGAATCTTATTGAATGACACAAGAACAACTAGACCCTTTTTCAGTCTAAAAGATTTTCTACAAGTAAACAATCAAAGAAAGTTACTTAACCCTCTTTGGATATTCCTTAGCTCAATTGGATTCTTAGAACTAAAACAGAAGAGAAAAAAATAGACACTTTTTTCATAAAAAATTATGTTTATAAAATCTGAATCTCGGACATTAAAACGAGAGAAATCGTTATGAGGTATTGATGACTTATACACTGGTGTACTTGGGGTTCCCTGAAGGATGGGAAATCTTGACGATTAAAACTTTGATTTGCGGATGCGTTTATGAAGAAAACGGTTGGATGCTGGTAAGAATAAAAGAATGCGAAAAGCATCATAAGCAGCGAACCAGAAAAAGAGAATACCGGCCAAAATCGGAATGTTGCAGAAACGATACGAGAGGTGAGTAAACCTAAGCAGTGACTCGTGAATGAACTTACCTGTAGTTCACTATTATATTGACTTAGCTATTATTATTTCACTGATTCTACTGTTTAGCAATTAATAGTGTTTAATAGTGTTACTGACATGTATATAGTGTGAACACATATGTCTAAACTAGAAAAAAGTAGAAATAAACAAATAGTGGCAAAAGCAACCCCAGTCAAAGAAATTCCTGAAGGAAGAAAAATCGCCAAGATCCCCGAGTATGATGCGGTTTTCAAGCAGATTATAGAGAGTCCTGAGAAGATGTTTAAGGTTGAGGTTGAGGGTAAAACGGTAAGATCACTCTACGCGCCGTTCTCATTCAGAGTTAAGTCCTACAACAAGATAACAGACAGAAAATTCAATGCCGCACTCAGAGTTCGCAACAAAGAAATTTATATTGTTAAATTGGACAAAAAAGAATAAAGCACTCAACAACATTCTTTCTTTTCTGCAAGTTAGAGCAGATGTAACCTATGTCTGAACATAAATCTGAATGGCCCGAATCTGGAGATCTCGTAATCGCCACCATGGAGAGCGTGATGGATTATGGAGCGTACGCTAACCTAGATGAATACAATAAACGCGGGTTCCTTCATATCTCCGAAATTTCCAGCGCCAGAATAAGAAACGTCCACGACTATGTTCGTGAAAAACAAAAAATGGTTCTAAAAGTTCTCCATGTAAACCTTGAAAAAGGCCACATTGACTTATCCCTCAGACGCGTCACAAAACGCGAAAGAATTGAGAAAATCAAAGCTTGGAAACGAGACCGAAAAGGCGAAGTTCTTCTGCGTGCAGTCGCGGAAAAAGTAGGTTTGCCCGTACATGAAGTCTACCAGCAAGCAGGCGTTATTCTGGAAGAAAACGTTGGTTTATATGAAGGCTTCGAAAAAGCTCTCAAAGAAGGTGCAGAATCCCTAACTAAACTTGGAATCTCTGAAGATATCGCCAAAGCCTTCGTCCAAGTTGCGGAAGAACGTATCCATATCAAACTGGTTAAAGTTAGAGGTACGCTTGAAATTCGCTGCATGAAACCCAACGGCGTTAAATGCATCCAAGACGCAATCATCAACGCCAAGAAAGCACAAAAAGCTAAAGACGCTAAAATCGAATTTTGCGTCATCGCTGCTCCCAGATATAGTGTAGAAGTCTCTGCTGATAACTGGAAACGTGCCGAAGAGGTTCTCGACGAAGTAAGCCAAAGCGTAGTTACAAACATCACTAAAGCAGGCGGACATGGCTCCTTTAAACGGGAGAAGCAGTAGGTGAATAAATGAGAGAACCAATTGACAAAGTAATTTGGGGTCACGTAGAAAAACTTGGCAAAGGCACCCGAGCAAACTATGAACCTGACAAAAAAACCATTACCTTCTGCTTCAAGAGAGGCGAAGAGACTTCAAGTGAGCAACTAAGAAAATTACGTGAGCAACTTATGGGTGAACTAAAACAGCTAGGCTACGCCAGCCACATGAAATACAACGGAGAAGTAATTGCAGAAAACATAGACGAACAGGATGTAGTTTTAACTAGAAAAAACCACCAGCTCTCAATTCACCTAAACAAGAAGGGTTCTGGAGAGAAAGAAAAGGACGTTTCAGAGCAGCCGACTTAACTTTTCAAGCCTACGCATGCTTAATATGCAGCTTATTGTTTGGCTAAATGTAAGTTTAGACAAGAGTTTTCATTAACTGCAACCGGTGAACCATCTGTTAACCATAACTCAGTTGAGAAAGCACGAGGAAGGAAGATGGCAGTCCGATACTTTGGAGTCTCTTCCAGACAAGATCCGTGAAGATTCCGTGCTGTGGGTTGATGTGGAGGATCCCACGGATGATGAAGTTGACGCGATACAGAAGAATTTCAAGTTAGATGAACTGTGTCTGAAGGAATTAATGGCGGAAGGGCAGCGTTCAAATATTGAGGAACAAGAGAACCACTTAGTCTGCGTTCTTAATTTTCCTAAAAGGGACGGCTTCGTTTCCGATGGAAAAATGGAAAGTCTCGCGCTGCTAGTGGGAAAAAAATGGATTATAACGGTCCACAAGGGTTACTCAGATATCACATGCGCAGTTTACAAAAAAATCAGTACACACGGCTACTTCGCGCTCTCACTTTCGCCTTCAACAGACATTCTCTTGTACATATTCTTAGATTTAACCACAAATGAGTATTTTTTGATTTCCGATTCAATACACGAACGATTGCAGAATTTGACTAAAAAGGCGGGGGCACTCTTTAGGGAAAGGCCAAGACAGTTGGATACGAGCTTCGGATCAGAAATCTCCAAGTCAAGAGACCGAGTGTTGACCCTGAGGCAGTCCATAGGCCCAATGCGTGAAATAATGGGGAAAATAACTAGAGGCGAGTTTGCCCTAGTTTCCAGCAATTCAATGTCCCGCTTTGAGGACCTATATGATAGGACAATCTCGCTGATTGAAGTGGTAGACAACCATCGTGAAGAAATTAGAGACATAACCGATACCCTGATCAACGTTCAAACCTTAACCACCAACAACATAGTCAGAGTCCTCACCATTATATCAGCGATTTTTCTTCCCTTAGCCTTGATTGCTGAAATATACGGAACCAACTTTGGAAAAGGTTTCCTTGTGCCTGGCAGCAGCAGCTCATATGGCTTCTACATTATGGTCACGATAATGATAGGCGTAGCAGTAGCACTCATAGTGATTTTCAGGAGAAGAGGATGGCTATAAAAAGCACGCTAAGGCTCAACATCAAATAATCTAAGGTTTTAAGTTACATATTGCGTTAAACAAGAGAAAAATGGCCCAAATCCAAAATAGGTAAGGCTTTTAAAGCAAACAGCATTTTATTCCAAAAGAAGGCAAAGCTTTGCGAAAACTCAATGCGGTCATAGTGGCTGGTGGTGCAATAGCGCTCGTTTTCGCCTGGCTCAACAACGTCTCTGTCCAGGCTGAGCTTATTCCAACAATAGTCAACGGCGAAATCATCGCCACTTCCATCGCGATAATATTCACCGGTGTATTCTTCACAATAGGCTACTCTCACAAACTAGTGGAGCTTCAGAAAAAGAAAGACCACACGTACTTTATTCTCGCTATACCAGGTTTGGCCTCACTTTTTGTTGTAAGTACTTTTCTATGTTTAATGACCAACAATTTCGACATAGCATTAAAGCTGAGCTTCACAGGTCTAATACTTGCTATCGGAACTTTCATGAGTCTAATAGGATTGCTTATCCAGCAACTAACTCCACAAAACTCGGAGTCAGTCGACCAACAATAAAATCAGTTTAAGAAATAGTCAAAATGGATTAGTGCACATTTTCAAAGGGGCAAATTTTATAAGCAAATATCGGTAATTCGATATCGGTAATTCGATATGTGGTCTGATTGGACGAAATTCAAACGTCGCGGTCTTCACGCCTGGATTTTGTACGTTCTAGACATTTCGCCGAAAAACGGCGCCGAAATAATGGACGCCATGGAAAGCATGAGTCAAGGATTGTGGAGGCCCTCGCCAGGCTCGGTATATCCTCTGCTTGACACAATGACCAAAGAGGGCTCAATAAAAAAAAGAGACGACAGCAAGTACGAGTTAACCGAGCAGGGAAAAGAGGAAATGGATTGGCCACCTGGAATGAGATCAAACCGCCCGCGAACGTTAGAAGAGGTCCTGAACGAAATGAACAGCTTCATCTCATACTTTGAAGACCTCGCAAAATCCGACCCCGCTAAACTTTCACCTTATCAAGAAAAAATCAAGGAAATCCAGTCAAGACTCTCCAAAATAACCAACGCATGACAACCCGTTTAAAAAAAAGAATTAGGAGAAAACAAAATGTCGACAAACAAAATTGATACGTCAACCCCGAACATAATTACAGTAGAAAACCTTTCAAAAACCTTCGGAAGCCTCAAGGCAGTTGATAACGTGAGCTTCGAGATCAAAGAAGGAGAAATCTTCGGTTTTCTTGGCCCCAATGGCGCCGGCAAAACCACAACCATCAATATGCTAACGACCCTCCTTAAGCCCACGTCGGGAAAAGCTGTGGTCTGCGGATTCAGCATTTTTAAAGACGCAAACGAAGTGCGAAGAAACGTGGGAGTCGTTCCACAGGAATACACGGCAGACGAAGACATGTCAGGAATCAACAACATCATTCTCTGCGCAGACCTTTACGGAATGGCCAGAAAGGATTCGAAGGCTCACGCAAAAGAGCTCCTAAAACTTGTTGAGCTTGAAGACGCAGCAAACAGGAAAGTCTCCACGTATTCGGGGGGAATGCGAAGGCGCCTAGAACTCGCCTGCGGACTGATTAACTACCCGAAACTGCTTTTCCTCGACGAACCCACGCTGGGCCTTGACGTTCAGACGCGAACTGCAGTTTGGAAATACATCAAGACGCTAAAAGAAGAGTACCAAATGACCCTGTTTCTCACTACTCACTACCTTGAAGAAGCCGATTCTCTTTGCGACAGAATAGGCATAATAGATCATGGTCACTTAGTGAAGATCGGATCGCCCGAAGAGCTCAAGCAAAGCGTAGGCGGCGACGTCATCGTTGTCGACGTAAGAGAGAGCGAGCCAGACATATCATCAGACATAGCTAAGATCGAGCTTGTCAAGGAAGTTAAGAAGCAAGGCAACAATTACAGGATTAAGGTGAACGATGGGGAAGAAGCATCTCCCCAGATAACCGACCTGATCCGATCTAAGGGACTGCACGTTACAAGAATCTCTCTGACTAAGCCCAGTTTAGACGAGGCATACCTCGAATTAACAGGCCGTAACCTTAGAGAGGAAGAAGTCGATAAGATGCAGATGTTCCGTCAACGGGTAACTATGAGGAGAGCTAGGTCCTGAGGTGACAATCATGGGCAAAGACACATCAGACTCCAAAATCGAAGCTTCAAAAGACCCAGAAGACCAAACCAAAACTTCCGAACAAGATTCAGCCCAGCAGGAACGAAGATTCAGGTCAGCTCCAAAGCTCAACAAGAGCCCCTTTCACGGTTTATGGGCGCTGACACTTAGAGATCTTCGAAAGTGGTACACCAACCCAATCCAACTCTTTGTGTCACTAATTCAACCAATTATCTGGCTTGGCTTATTCGGCAAAGCACTTAACTTTGGCTCCTTCATCGCCGGGTCGGGAGCCAGCATAGCGCAACAGGACATAATTTTGAAGAACTTTTTCGGAACAACAAGCTACTTCTCATTCTTGTCATGCGGAATGCTTGCTTTCATCGTCCTCTTTACTTCCGCTTTCAGCGGAATGTCAGTAGTCTTCGACCGTAGATTCGGTTTCCTAAACAAAGCTTTGAGCACACCTGTTGCGCGTGGATCAATTGTGATGGGCAAAATCCTACAAAGTGTCGGCAGATCTCTGATACAAGCAGGCATAGTTCTAGTGGTTGCAGTAGCGCTTGGGATGGAGACGACACATTTCACTCCTCAAGGAATCGCTGGTGCATTCCTAATCATCTTCCTTATGGCCGTCGGGTTATCTGCGTTGTTCACGGTGCTCGCTCTAAGATCGGGTGACTGGCAAACACAAATGGCAATCATAAACCTACTCAACCTCCCGCTACTATTCGCAAGTAACGCATTGTTCCCAGTAAAAATAATGCCAGCTTGGCTTCAAGACGTCGTAAAAGTTAACCCCGTAAGCTACGCAGTCGACGGAATAAGACAAATGTTGATAGGCGCGACAGGCATGAATAGTCTCTTGCTTGACTTCACGGTTGTGATAGGATTCGCAGTAATATTATCCGCAATCGGAATAGTTCTCTCCTGGAAATATCTCTCTAAGTAAACTCGCGACAAGCTAAACCAAGAAAACAGCCTCCAACAACCTTCACAACACCTTTTTCTTTTATTGAAAAGCAAGCCTTTTTCGAGAAGCCAGCTGAGCGCCCACTAACTTGCTGAAAAACATCGAATATGGAAAGGGAACGCCAGGTTTTTTCCAACATGTAGATGAAAAAGAGGGAAACAATGGCAAAAAATGCTCCGTTGGTGCTGACATCTCTGGCTGGAGGGTTCAAATCCTCTGGTTCACTTCAAAATACTAGGCGCCAGCATCAAATTGTGTAAGATTTAAATGATTTCTCCGTGTTACTTGCTTTCATTAAATATTCCCTGAGAACTATTCATGTCATTGATACCAACAATATCCAATCCGTTTCTAGGAGCGTTCGCTGGCGGCTTACTGTATGGATTGGCTGTTTGCACAGCAGCGTGTGTGCCTTACATCGCAAGTTACATTGCAGGCATCGGTGCAGGGTTCCGCAAAGGGATTGCTGTAACAATGATTTTTAATTCCGGGCGGATAGCAGCTTACGCCTTAATCGGCTGTTTGGTCGGTTTATTTAGCGGCTTGTTCAGGTTGGCTCTATCTAATACCGCCATTTCGCCATTTCAAATTTATTCCTCAATTACCTTCAGCATCGTGACTATGATTATTGGCGTTAGCGTTCTTCTAAAGTTAAGATCACCCTGCGAGTGCAACCTACCAAAGAGCAAAACCTCGGTTACTCAGGGAACAACAGGTAGGTTTGGGTTTGATTTTGGCGCTTTTTCGCTTGGTTTAAGCAGAGGACTAATCTTATGTCCACCGTTAGTGGCGCTTTTAATTTATTCGCTGCCTTTCTCAACTCCATTGGGCAGTGTGGGGTTAGCTGTCTTGTTTGGTTTAGGAACCGCATTGTCCCCGATGTTGCTGCTTGGAGGAGCTACCGGTTGGCTTCTTAACAAAGCCCCATTGTTGCGGAAATGGATTTCAATTGGGGGCGCGGGGATTCTAATAGCGCTTGGAATTGCCGAATTAATAAATGCCATAATCAAAATATAATAAATAGTCAAAATGGTAAAAAAGAAATGGCTTATAATCAAGCAAGAAGTCATTAATTTTACGAATTTATTGTTGTTCCAACCAGTTTCTTGATTTCATCATTGTTTTTTCTGCAAACTTTATTTCCAATGCGCCTTCATAGGGGCATTCTTCAACACATCGCGCGCAGAGTATACATCTGGATTCAGTTACGTCGCCGCCTTTCTTCTCGTACACATCTGTTGCTTGGGTTGGGCAAACACGTTTGCAAACTCCGCATTTGGTGCATTTTTGTTCGTTCTTCTGCAATTTTGTCACGGCGATTTGTTTGAAAGGGGTGAAAGAACTGAATAGTGCGGTTAATCCGCCTAACGGGCAGATTCTGCACCAGACTCGTCTATAGGCTAAAGCTAAAACGGTGATGGTGCTTAAGACGGCTAAATTTATGGATGTAATGTAAAATCCTGTCATCCAGAGGGGTCCATAGACTATTTTCGAGACGTATGACCACTTCATTTCGCCCAAAGCGCACTCGATTAATATGCAAAGAGGTCTCATTGGACAAACCAAACAGAAAGGCTCGTTGAGGTTACCCACGATGCCCGCTTCGGTTCCCTCTAGTCCACCCGGAGTGGTGCCTGGAATAAGGTGGACGCCGAAAATGGCGTATGAAGCAAAGATGACGCTGAGAATTAAAAAAATCGCGATTATAACGTATCGTGATTGTTTGAGTGCCGCATTTGTTTTTTCGGAAAAGTGCAGATGCCGCAACCGTGTGGTTTTGCGGATTCGTGTTAACACGTCCATGTATAGGCCAAATGGGCATAGCCAACCGCAGAAGAACCTTCCCAAAATAATAGCCGCCACAGCCACTAAGCCTATGACTATTCCTATCTTTTCCAAACCTGAGGTAGAGTATAGTACGTCATAGCCTCTTGAATAATTCCAAAATGGAAAAATGTAAGCTTGAAGTTGCCAAAGTGGACATGTAACGGTTCGCCCATTAGGGTAATAACATGCTAAAACAGGAACAGATAAGCCGTCTGGAAACTGGTTTCCCAATATATTTGATCCAAGTAGCAGGCTGCGTGGCGAAGGTCCCAAAGGCAGGAATAATTGTTCATTAAAGGGACCCAAGATAAGCCCCATGAATATTGCAACGGCAGCGTCTATTTGAATAAAAAGCCTCAGGGAACTGACTTTGCTAGTTTTGTCTTTAGCCAGCCTCAGGATAAGGTAGATTCCAACCAGTATTATTATTGCGAATACGGGCAATGCGATGTTACTGGGAATTTCCCACGGCATCTTTGCGCTCCCTGCTACTTACATGTGCTCAGCTTCATATTAGCTAAACACTTTTCACCAACTCATCTTTGCTCGAATGCTTTCTGTTCATCACTTTAATTACAACGGCGATGGTGACTGTGGCAATCACTCCTAACGCTGTTATGATTGCTATTGAATGTTGCTGGTAGAAGGGTAAATTTGAAGGCGCGATATTTCCAAAGTCAAAGCGGATTACGCTTATGTTGCCAGTTGCACCAGTAATAACTAATGTTCCATCATGCGAAATACTCCAACCATCACCCTCACTAATCACGGCGCCATTGAAACTAACAGTCCATTCATATCCTTCTCCTGCGGAGCCTGAGCCAAGACCAAGGTTTAGAATCTGAGTACCTTTGCCTTCAGCGATGTAACTTAACCGAACGTTTGGAAACGCCGCATTGTTGGTTGCTACATAAGAGAGAATTGTTACGTTTGAGTTTTGGGTTGAAATCTCAAAGTTTTCAAGAGGTTGCGATCCCGTTAGGCGCAAATTAGTGAAAGCCCAAGTGTTATTTTCAAATGTTGCGTTGGAGTAGGTTCCATTTACTGCAAAACCGATACTGCCATCATACGCAGGAACACTGAATTTGTCGGCAGGGTTAATGGCTGTGTTAGTTTGCGCTTGAATATTGGGGCAGATCATTAGAAAGGTAAATACGATGACAATTATGGCCATTACCGTTGAGCTTTTATTGTTATTAATTGCCACAAAGCCACACGCCATGCTTAACTATGCACTTATCAAGTTTGGCTAATAATGCTTTAGGCATTAATTCTTTTTGTTACGTCCCGATCAAGCGTCAAGATTAGCTTGAAGTTGCATAACGAATAATTGCAAAACAAAGAGCTAATAATTCGGGCTCTTGTTGTTCTGATTTAAAGCATATATTCTTGAAGAAACAAGCTAGTTCCGACGAAAAAATCCGGGAGAATCGAAACATGTCTCATAAGAGAGAAGCATATTCAGCGTCAGGCGCCTTTTTTCTGGATAATCCGATAAGACGGTTGATTCAGCCGCCTTCCGAACTAATAGAGAAACTTGCCATTAACCCAGACGATGTTGTAGTGGATTTCGGGTGTGGACCCGGCTATTATACCATAGAACTCGCAAAAAAAGCCAAAAGAGTGGTGGCGATTGACCTTTCGTCTGAGATGCTTAAGAAAGCCCAACACAAAGCTGAGAAAGCAGGAGTAAAGAACATTCAGTTTTTGCAAAGTAAGGGCATAAACATTCAACTAGAGGACAGCTCAGTCGACAAGGTTCTTCTTGTAACGGTTTACCATGAAGTAGGCGAAAGTGAAGCCGTTTTAAAAGAGTTCAACAAGATTCTAAAGCCTGACGGAAAGCTGATAATTGTTGAAGTCATAAAGAAAGGCATCTTTCCCGGCGCTCCAGTTCAAAATCCAGAAACGCTAAAAAAAGAAATCGAAGCAGGAAATTTCAAGCTTGAACAGATGTTGCCTCAAAAGGGTTACGGCATTTTCTTCTTCACCAAAAAAGCTTGATAGGTTGGTCTGGCCGCTCTTTCTTCTTTGCTTATGGTTAGGTTGGCTTTTCCTTTTTTTTCACCCTATTTACTTCAATGCAACCTCAAAAATAATGTATTTATTAGCAGGTTAAAAAATGCGAGGTCGTAAGCGAATAAGCGCGCTGCCCTCTCAGAGGCCGAAACTGTTGATTATTCTGCCCGAGTTGGCATCTATGACAAGCACAATCTTGTTTCCATGATGGTCATACTTTGCGAACCATACCGGAGCATGAAGCAACTCCACGTCCCCAACATCCGAATCAGTATGCATCGACTGGATCATGTGATATTTCGCGTGAGCCTTTTGTGATTGGAGCTGATCTACCAGAGTCTTTGCCTGCATTTTGGCAACGTCTTCGCTTATGTCTCCGTTGAGGATCTTAACGCCCTTGGGTAGCTTGGAAATGTCAAATAATGCTCTGCCCTCAAGATTAAATTGGTAGTCCTTAGGCTGATAATCCGTTAGAGCTTTCAGCGCAATCACAGGAAAGTTATAGTTCTCATCCATTTGCTCGGTTTTTCTCATTCCGCCTCCCCCCATCCCCATGCCCATGCCAAAAGCCATTATTCTTATCCGCTTTAACCCGAGAATGCCTGTAAACAGGTTGCTTACTGCAAATTCTCTTTCAAAAGCGCGTCTGCCTCCCATTCCGCCGCCCCTTCTTCCTCCTCCGCCTCCTCCAAAGCCTCCGCCCATGCCGCCGAATATTACGCCCATCAACGCGGCAGTCGAAGCAGTCTGTGCAACTTGTGCGGTTTCATTTGTTGCGGTGATGCTTGTGCGTGCAGAGACGCTAACAATCCAGTAAGGCACGTAAGTGAGGCTCATTTCCTCTTGTGTGGAGTCTTCGTGAAGGTGCCTATGCAGAAGACCCTTGTCCATCATCGGGATAATTATTTTGTTTACGTCGTCAACAGTCGGGACCTTCAATAGAAGCATTGTCTGCTTCTGTATGTTAGTCCAACCTTGTGTTCCCAGAGTAACTGCGCTGCCACAGTACTCGCAGGTTATAACCATCTCTCCAAATTTGGGCGCGATAGGCGCTCCGCAACTTGGACATTTCAGTGATGCTACTCCAGAAGGCGCAATAACAGGTCCAGTAGAAGCCGAAGCTACAGCTGGTTTAGGTATAGCATTTACTGTTGTGCTTGCTCCGCACTTCGGACAGAATGCTGCATCGTCTGGAATTTGAGCGCCACAATTTTGACAAATCAAATTTTACACCGAATTACTTATTCAAAGTTCAATCTCTTAAATTTTCCTCAAATAACCTCGCTTGGGGGATTAATAATTTAATATTTCTGCAATTTATCCGAACTTGCTTTTGATAGACCTTTAGGGAAAAAAACTAAATACCCGAATCAGGAATCATACCCCTTATGGCATTTAAAAAGAAAAATAATAACAAAGTCTACGCTGCCATCATCCTTGTAGCCATAATAGCTATTGCCGCAGCTGCGATAGTTTACGTAACCAACCAACCTGCCCCTTCCCCTAAGCTAATAGTGCCAGGCGTCCATGTAGGCGACACTTTCTATTACAATATAACTGGCTATTGTGATGCCAATCCAGACTCAGTGGACCCAAATTTCGGAATGTATAATGATACAGCATACTACGAAGTTGCCATAACAGGAGTCACCGGCTCTGTAGTCTATCTTACTTCCGATTGGAAATTAACAAATGGAACATTAATTCAGAACTCAGACTGGATCAATTTGGAGAATGGTAACGTTAGTGGCGACTTCTGGGCTATTTACCCTCCAAACCTTACATTAAATAACCTGCTTTACCCTCAGGAAGAGAATACTGCACTCATCGTTAACAGCACCACCACTCAAACGTTTGCTGGCTCTACCCGGCCAAGCAATTTCTGGTCAGGCGATGACGTGCTATATAACACCAACGATCCAACAGGTAGCACACAAGAGTATAACTACATACAAGTCAATTTCGATGCACAAACAGGAATAATGACGTCCTTAACCAACCTTCAAGAATACAACAACCCGCCATTGGATTTACAAATCACTTGGCAACTTACTAACTCATCACTTTGGGTTGTTTAGCACTCTCTTCTTTGTTAATGTCTCAACATATGATTTAACATAGAACTGCGACGTCTTCACTTTCAACATTGTTTTGAGTCTTTTGTACGTTGAAAGTATGCGAAAAAATGAAATAGACCAGCAATCAACAACATAAAGCAAGAGGCATAAACTTGTCGTTTAAAGCAAAAATGCAAGAAGCAGCCAAAAGCAAGAATTCACCGATCGTTTTAGCGTTGGATCTTCCCTATGAAGCTCCAGAGAACCGCGGTAAAGTTTTGGTTAAAGCCCAAAAAATCCTCAAAGCAGTTCATCCCTACATTTGCGCTGTAAAGATAAATCATCATCTTACGCTTCCGCTGGGCACGTTTGATGGTGTGGCGCAGCTTGTGGAGCAAATTCGGGGGCAAGGGTTGCTGGCGATTATGGATGCTAAAGTAAACGACATAGGCGCAACCAACCAAGTCATAGCTGACTATTATTACTCTGCGGGTTTTGACGCATTAATCGCAAACCCGTTTGTAGGCTGGGAAGAAGGCTTAAAGCCGCTCTTCGAAGTTTCACAGCGCCTAAACAAAGGCGTTATACTTCTCTGCTACATGAGCCACAAAGGAGCAAGCGAAGGCTACGGACAAACAATAATAGATTCAGAAACAGGTGAAAAAACGTTGCAGTATGTTTCCTTTGCCAAAAAAGCGTTGAAATGGGGCGCTAACGGAGTAGTAGTTGGCGCTACTTATCCTCAAAAAATAACTGAAATAAAGAAGATTCTTGGGGGAAAAGTACCCATTTACTCGCCGGGTGTTGGTGCTCAGGGTGGAGCTGCGGAAACGGCGGTTAAGGCTGGAGCTAGCTACCTTATTGTGGGGCGCGAAATCACTATGGCAGGTGACCCGGCTAAAGCGGCAAGTCAGCTTTGTGACTCAGTAAAAGGAATTTAGACGGGTTTATCTTTGGCGTTTGTTTTCCCAGAGCTCTTTCTTCAGCAAATCACGGACAGAAGAGCGAATCACGCTGCTTCTACTCGGATACATGTTAGCTCGGACTAATTCATCTAAACCTTCCAGATAAGCTTCTGGTAACAAAACCGTTACAAGTTTCACTTTGTTTATTCCTCCTCAACTATATCATGCTTATAACATGCCCCAAATATAAGAGTTAACCAGCAAAAACCCCAGCTAAATCATAGACTTCTAAGCTGATTTAACGTTCCCAGATATGTGCCATCCAAAAGGTAAAGCTCAGAATTATCAACATCGACGGCTTCCGAGCGCAACACTGGTCCAATCAATGCTTCGCTACCGATTTCTTTTCTGGGTCTTGTTTCGTTTACTGGTCTGCCGCCGAGGAAATCGTTGAAGCTGGGCATTATGAAGATTTCCTTCACCTTCAACCTGATATTATAGTGCTTCTTGAGTGTTTCAGCTACTGTGCCTTTGATTTTTACGTTGTGCTTCTGCAGCAGAATCTTTGCCAGGGCTTCGGAGTTACAGTTTACCCTCATCCACACTTGTCTTGTAATTTTAAAGCCTATTGGGTCACGGAATACTACAACGGGGTGCAAATGCCCCATAACCAAAGTTTTGCAGCTAAGCAGGGTAGGCGAGGGCCATTTGTGACCATGAAAAACGCCTATGTCACCGATTACCGTTCCCGTTGCGGGCAGAAGCCGAACGTTTTCGGGCAATAAAGGTTCAATGTTAGCGTCATGGTTACCCCGTACAATAGCTATGTCACCAACGTAGCTTTGCAATTTAGCAAAAAAATCGGGAATATCATGCCACTCACCCATTTCGCTGGAAATAACAGTGTATTTTACGTCACCAAGAATAACCAGTTGCTGCGGCTTATATTTGGTGATAATCGCCGTTAGCTTGTTAAGGATTTTTGGCGTTTGGCTTGGAACATGAATGCCTTTTTCTTGAAGCGAGGTTTCCCAACCGAGGTGCGGGTCAGCGATGAGAAGAGTTATAGTTTTTCCATTTTTTATCAATGCCGCTGGGTGAGGCCAAAGCAAACTCAACATGGACATTTAACCAAGCTTAAGATTTTTTCATGAATCTGCATGTTGCCTGAAGCTATGAAACTTAAAGTTTGTTTGGGATCCAACTCAATGTTTAATGCTTGATTCTCTGGCGATGTTACTATTCCGCCTGCCTCCTTTATAATGAGAAAGCCTGCCGCTACGTCTGTGGTTCGGAGTTTTCCACGTATGTCAACAAACGCATCCGTCAACCCATTTGCCACATAGCAGAGTTCAAGTGCGTTGGCGCCGAAATGGCGGATATGTTTTGTTTTGGCGATAAGTTCGGTCAGTTTTGGCGCAATTTCCTTGACTTTGTAAGTGTTTAAGTCTAAGCCTATCATTGCATCGTCCAACGTGGCCGTTTTTGAAGTCTGTATTTTTTCACCATCCCGATAAGCCCCTTCACCCTTAAAGGCGGTGTAAGTTACCTTGTGGTATAGGTCAGAAACCATGCCTGCATAAACGTTTGCAAGCATGCGTTTGTCAGAAACTGCGATTGAGCAAGCATAGAAGGGTAAACCATGCATAAAATTTGTGCTTCCATCAATAGGATCAACCGTAACAAAGCATTCCTCTGCCGAAGCGCCGAACTTTTTTACCCCTGACTCCTCGCTAATCAGCGTAAACGAAACGTGATGCTGCTTTAAGGTTTCAACGATTGCTGTTTCAGCCGCCAAATCCATCGGCTTCATAACGTCTCCACCGGCGCCCATGCCCAAGTTAGGTTGAGGCTCCCGGATTGTGGCTAAGCATGGCTGAATGCTGGCTCGTACATTGCTCTGGCATTCAAGCAGAATTTTTTGCCAGCCGTTTGGTTTTTGCGTTTTCAATGGAACACCTTCGCGTGTTTTCTAATATGCTGACAAGTTGATAAATGCTATACTTTGTATTTTTATGGGAAGGACAAATATGCAGTTAGCCTCAGAAACATTTGACGTGAAAGCAAAGCAGATTATTTGAGCCTAACTCCCGAAACGCTTATATTTTCTGGATAACGTCCTATTGAGCAAGGTTCGAAGCTACCATGTCCAATTGCAAAAGCAACAAAGAAAACAACACATCACAGTCACCTAGCTTCGACTACTATTTTTACGGTTATTTTTCTTAAGCCCAGAACTGAAAAGTTTTTTGAGCAAAGTTCTGGGCAAGGCATGGGTGTAAGAGATGGCAAAAAATAATTCTTGCAGAAGAATTGTTGTTAAATTCGGTGGTTCTAGCTTAGCTGATCATGAGCGTCTCTTAAAAGCGGCGCTTGCGGTTGTAAACGAAGCAAAGGAAGGCACGCAGGTGGCTGTTGTAGTTTCTGCTATGGGTAAAACCACCGATGCCCTTATGGCGACAGCGAAAAACGCTTCCAATGGGAAACTGGAGAAAAAAGACTTAGACGATATTCTCTCGATGGGTGAGCGAACCAGCATAAGAATATTTGCTGCTGCGCTAAAGACCAACGGTGCAGAATCCTGCTATTTTGACCCGATAGACAATAACTGGCCAATAATAACTGATTCTGCATTCCAAAACGCCAATCCAATCCTGAAAGATTGCGAAAAAAACATACGTGAATGCATACTGCCCATTTTGGAAAAAGGCGTCATACCTGTAGTGGCAGGGTTTCTTGGCAAAACTAAAGACGGCAAAATCACTACTCTCGGAAGAGGCGGCAGCGATACAACGGCGTTTATTTTAGCTGAAGCATTGAACGCTGACGAAATCGTCTTAGTCACCGATGCAGACGGCATAATGTCAGGTGACCCAAAAATCGTCTCCAACCCAGAACGCCTAGAAGAAATCGATGTTAACACAATAGTTGGACTTGCCGACTCAGGTGCTAAATTTATTCACAGTAAGGCCTTAAAGTACAAACCAAAAAATATCAACGTTAGAGTAATCAATCATGCACACGGCAACTTAACTAACGAGGGAACAGTAATCACGGGAGCGTTAGCAAGTGAACTTGACGCGGAAATAGCCCATCCTTTTCCAGTTGCTGAAATAACGGTGGTCGGAAACGGAATCTCCGCTAATCCGCAAATTATTCAAGAAATGGTGGAAAAAACAAAACAGCACTCCCTGCTTTTGGGCATGTCGATGAATACAAACTCAATCTTACTTTACGCTTCTCAAGAAAAGAACTTAGACACTCTCTTCAACGATATTCACGATATCACAAAGCGCAACAAAGAAACCATCGCGATGGCGGTCAAAAAAGACCTGGTCTTCATAAAAACAAGCGGCGTCGGCTTAGAAGAAACCCACGGCATTATCGGTAAAATCAGCGAAGACCTCAGACTGAACGGCATAAACATTTCTGGCATACTAACCATAACATCAAGCATCCTGCTTTTTGTAGATTGGGCTGAACGTGAAAAAGCTCTTAAGCTAATTAAAAACTCATTAAGGACTTCTAAATAACAAAAGGTGACAAAACATGAATCAAGGCAAAAAACGGCGATTAAAAAGAATCATGCGCGAAGACAACCGCACGGTAATCGTGCCCATGGATCACGGCGTAACAATCGGACCAATCCAAGGAATAACCAACATGCAAGAAATAATCAATCAGCTCCTAAAAGGAGGCGTTGACGCTGTGCTGGTCCACAAAGGCATAGCCAAGCTGGTAGATGTTGAAAACGCGGGTTTAATAGTGCAGTTGTCAGGCATGTCAAACCTTAGCCCGAACATAAACGGTAAAGTCCAAGTGTGCAGTGTTCAAGAAGCCATACGCTTAGGCGCAGACGCGGTCTCCGTGCACGTGAATGTTGGTTCACAAGATGAGGACAAAATGCTAAGCAACCTAGGCAAAGTATCTGACGAATGCGACATATACGGTATCCCGCTGCTTGCCATGATGTACGCTCGAGGACCAAAAATACAAAATGAACATGCGCCAGAGGTGGTAGCTCACGCTGCAAGAATCGGCGCTGAACTAGGTGCAGACATAATCAAAGCAAACTTCACAGGAGATATCGACACGTTCAAAACAGTCATCGAAAGCTGTCCAGTTCCAGTTGTAATTGCTGGAGGACCAAAATGCAAAACATCCCAAGAAATCCTTCAAACCACGCATGATTCAATAACGGCGGGGGCTGTAGGGCTCTCCATTGGACGAAACGTGTTTCAACATGAGAACCCAACTTTAATTGTTAAGGCGCTCTCAGCAATCGTTCATGATGGGGTTAGCGTGGAGCAAGCGCTTAAAATTCTCGGTGAAAAAGCTTGAAGGAACTTTGGATAGAAACATCGCTGGAAAAAAAACAAGCTTTAGAGCCGCTTGTCAGTCAGTTTAGCGATTGGGTGGTTGAAGAAGATAAAGCCACCTTTCTGGTAAACAAAAAAAACATAACCCTCGATATCTTTTCTCCCAAAAAAGCAGAGAAGCTCGAAAAAATTAATGTCTACAAGAAAATTGTACGGATTTGTATCAGTGATAAGGAAACCGAAAACCAAATTGTTGAAGCATCTGAGCTTGGAGCAACCTACTTAATTATAAGTTGCGCAAACTGGCGTGTTATTCCGCTAGAAAACCTAATCGCGCGCATAAAGGGCAAAAGCAAATTAATCGCCGAAGTAACCAATGCCGAAGAGGCAAAGGTGGCACTTGAAACCCTTGAATTAGGAACCGACGGCGTTTTGCTGAAAACTTCTAACCTTGAAGAAGTTCGCAAAACGGTTGCCATCGTTAAGCCAGAGGCTTTGAATCTTGAAATGGCGGTCGGAAAAATAGTTTCCACAAAGCCTATCAGCACTGGTGCTCGGGTTTGTGTGGACACTTGTGAGTTGATGACACAGGGCGAAGGCATGCTCGTCGGCAGCCAAAGCGCAGGCTTATTCTTGGTGGAAGCAGAAGTCAACGAGAACCCTTATGTCGCGTCCCGACCATTTAGGGTTAATGCGGGGTCAGTATCCATGTACACATTAGGTACCCTGCAAACCACCCGTTATCTCCAAGAATTCAAAGCAGGAGATGAAGTTATAATTGTAAACCGCGAAGGCAAAACACGTAAAACCAACGTGGGACGCATAAAAATCGAAATCAGACCGCTCATTCTCGTAGAGGCGCAGGTTGAAGGCAAAATCATAAAAACCATTCTGCAAAACGCCGAAACCATCCGCCTAGTCACCCCAAAAGACTCAAAGCCAATAACCGAACTCAAACCCAACGACGATGTCATAGTGCACTTAGCTGCGAAGGGGGGCCGGCACTTCGGCGTATCCGTGCCTGAAGAAACGGTGATAGAGAAGTGACAGCGAGAATCTGCGTTTCGATTCTCCCAAAAAACAATCTTGAAGCGTTAAGTCTCATCGAGACGGCAGAGAAAGCAAAGGCAAACCTCATAGAAGTTAGGCTAGACTGCCTTGAGTCACATAGAAACCTGTCAGATCTTGTTAAAGGCACCAAAATTCCCCTAATCGCCACGAACAAGCTAACAATTGAAAAAGGATTTTTTGCCGGAACTGAAACGGAGCGGCAGCAAACATTACTATCAGCTGCCAAGAACGGTTTCGAATATGTCGATGTTGACTTATTAAGCCTAAAACTTAATGAAACAATCGGCAAACTCAAGCCATTAGGCGCTAAACTAATCGTTTCTTTCCACAAATTCGACGGCGTCTTAAGTGTTTCTGAAATGGAGCAGATTCTGAAGCAAGAAATGGCTTGTGGTGCTACCGTCTGTAAGATTGTGACAACAGCAGAGAAAATCGAAGACAACCTTGCAGTGCTAAATTTCGTTTCTGCCAATTCAGGAAAGTCCAAGATTGTCTGTTTCTGCATGGGTGAACAAGGCAAGGTTTCCAGGCTTCTTTCGCCGTTGTTTGGTGCCTTCTTCACTTTCGCTTCGCTTGAGCAAGGCAGCGAAACTGCTTCTGGGCAAATCTCTATTCAAGAACTGAGGGCAACTTTCAAGTTTTTGGAGAACAAGTAAGATGGAAATTTCGGGAAAAACGCGCGTTTGCGGAGTAATCGGCGACCCAATAGAGTACACTCTTAGCCCAATTATGCATAATGCAGCGTTTGAGGCTTTGGAAATAGACTACTTTTATTTAGCCTTTAAAGTAAAGTCCGCAGAAGTAGAAGACGCAATAAGAGGTATTCGGGCGCTGAGCATTCTTGGCTTAAACGTAACCATGCCCCACAAACACGCGGTCACCAAATATTTAGATGAGATAGACCCAACTGGCAAAGCCACAGGTTCCGTCAACACCATCTTAAACAAGGATGGAAGATTGCTCGGCTTTAACACTGACGGCGTCGGAGCACTAAATGCGCTCGAACAGAACGGCGTGGAACTGAGAGGCAAAAAAGTGCTGGTGCTTGGAGCAGGCGGCGCTGCAAAAGCCATAGCATACACTCTCTCGCAAGCAGCGGACGAACTAGTGATTTTGAATCGTATACCTAAACCAGCAGCAGAGATAGCTGACCTCTTAAAACAAAAGTTCAACAAAAAAATCATCGCAGACCAACTCTCGCCAAGCACAATCAAAGAAAACCTTGCTGAATCTGATGTGCTTATTAACGCCACTTCAGTCGGAATGAACCCAAACGCCAACCAAACCCCAGTGGCACTCGAGTGGCTCAAACCTGACTTGACAGTAATGGACATAGTTTACAATCCAATTGAAACAAAACTCGCAAAGGACGCTAAAGCCGTGGGAGCCAAGGTGGTAAGTGGGGTTGAAATGTTAATTTATCAGGGCGCTGCCTCGTTTGAAATTTGGACTGCCTGCAAGGCGCCAGTTGCGGTTATGAGGAAGGCAGCGCTTAATCACTTGCGGACGGTGTAGAAGATTGACTGGAAAAGCTACGGCTATCGCTCATGGCGCGGCAACAATCGTTAACGCAATGGCGCTCGGCAAAGGCGCAGCATTCGGAGTTGACCTGTGGACTAAGGCAGAAGTCAAATTAACGGATGAGCCTCACGTTATCCAAGCAGAAATAACCTCTGACCCAAAAGAAAATACCGCCTTAATGGAGAAAACAGCAGCGCGGGTTCTCCAGAGGTTCAGTCTGGATAATAGTTTTGGAGCTAAAGTAAAAACTTGGTCAAACATTCCAATCGCTAAAGGATTAAAAAGCAGCAGCGCAGCAGCAAACGCAGTCGCCATAGCAACGGTAGCTGCGTTGGATAAAACGCTTGACGACTTAGAAATCATAAAGTTAGGCGTAGACGCTGCCTTCGACGCAAAAGTGACTGTAACAGGCGCTTTCGATGACGCTTGCGCTTCATACTTCGGCGGCGCAGTTATCACAAACAATTTTAAACAAGAAATAGTTAAGCAGTTTCCGTTAATTGAAGATTCAGTAGTGCTTTTCCATATACCGCCTGAAAAGGCGTACTCAGCCGATTCAAACGTGCAGAGGCTACAAACGGTGAAAACGCTCGTTGAAGTCGCATATAAGGAAGCCTTAGAAGGCAAGGTTTGGGAAGCATTGACGCTTAACGGCTTGATTTACTCTTCAGCCTCAGGATACAACCCTTCAATCGCGATTGATGCGTTAGCTGCTGGAGCAATGGCAGCTGGGCTTTGCGGCAAGGGACCAGCAGTAACAGCAGTTACACCGAAGAATAAAATTGAAGAAGTAAAAACTGTCTTACAAAAGTACAGCGGCGAAATCTTACAGGCTAACATCAATCGTGAAAAAGCTAAGGTGCTATAGCAAATGACGGACATAATAATTAAGAAAACTGAACGGTTAAACGGCGAGGTTTGTGCTCCTCCATCAAAATCTTACACACAGAGAATAGTCATAACGGCTGCTTTATCTGAAGGGGTTTCCAAAGTGTCAAATCCGCTTTTATCGGAAGACACCCAAGCAACCGTGCGCGCTATCACCGCTTTAGGTGCAAACATGGCAAGAAGTGAAGGCTGCTGGACCATCACGGGAGCAAACCCGCTTATAAATGCTAAAGCGCCTGTTGACTGCGGTGAATCCGGCGCCACGTTACGTTTCATGATGCCTGTGGCAGCTCTAGCACCTGACCCATCAACCCTGATTTTTAATGGTTCTCTTGATCGCAGACCCATCGAGCCTTTGCTTAAAAGCCTTGATGAACTCGGAGCCAAAGCTTGCACCAAAAAAATTCGCGTCCAAGAAAACGGAAAAGAAAAAACGAAAGATGCCGTTTTAGTTGAAGGCGGAGGCATCTTGGGCGGGGAGACCTCTATTGCTGGAGATGTTAGTTCTCAGTTCATTTCTGGATTAATGTTCGCGTGCCCAATGGCAAAAGTGGATACAGAAGTCACTATAACAACTCCGCTTGAGTCCTCGGATTACGTTAAAATGACTTGGGATGTACTTGCAAAGCATGAAATTCAACTTGAAGTTCATGATAACTTTAAACGCATAAAGATTCCAGCTAATCAAACGTATAAGCCCCAAGACTTACGGGTGCCCGGAGATTTTTCTTCAGCTGCCTTTCTCCTCTCTGCCGCGGCAATAACCAGCTCTAAGGTTCAGATAAACAATCTTGAATACAAAACTGTTCAAGGTGACAAGGCAATTCTGGGAATCCTCAAGCAAATGGGAATTGAGGGAAAAGTATGCCAAAGCAGCGTTGAAATAAACGGAACCGGATGTCCGCTTGAACCTCTCAATGTTGATGCAAGAAATATTCCAGACCTAGTTCCCGCCTGTGCCGCCTTAGCATGTTACGCTAAGGGCACATCCAAAATCACTGGTGCCCAAAGGCTCAAACTTAAAGAGTCAGATAGGTTGAACTCGCTTTATCTTGAGCTGAGAAAGATGGGTGCAAAAATAAAGGTAGATGCAACCAGCTTAACCATAGATGGCCCCTGCGCCCTGCATGGCGCCGTGATTAATCCACACAACGATCACCGAATCGCGATGGCTTGTGCGGTTGCAGCTTTAGGCGCAGAAGGGCAAACTACTATTCAAAATGCCGAGTGCGTTAGAAAGTCTTATCCGCAGTTCTTCACTCATTTAAAGCAAATAGGAGCTGAAATTGTTGGCGGGAAATTCGATTGGTAAAGAGTTCATAGTAACCACTTTCGGCGAAAGCCACGGCAAAATCGTTGGCGTAGTATTGGACGGTTGTCCCGCGGGATTGCCTCTTTCTGAAGCGGACATTCAAGTGGAATTGGATAGGCGTATTCCTGCAGAGCCGAAAATTGTTTCGGGAAGAATCGAAAAAGACATCGTCAACATTCTTTCGGGCGTTTTTAACGGTTTTACAACTGGTGCTCCAATCGCTTTGATGGTTGAGAATAAAGAGGTTGACTCAAGCGATTATGAAGCAATCAAGGATCTGCCAAGACCAGGACACGCCGATTACCCCGCCCAAGTAAAGTATGGCGGCTTCAACGATTACCGAGGCGGCGGACGCTTCTCAGGCAGAGTCACAGTCGCACTCATCATGGCTGGGGCAATAGCCAAAAAATTGCTAAGCAAATTCGACGTTGACGTTTTAGCTTACACCCGAGCAGTTGGCAAAGTAAAAAGTGATAAAAAGTTTAGTGCCGAGGAGATCCGAAAGAATAGGTACGTAGCGGTTACTCGTTGTCCAGACTTCGCCTGTGCAGAGAGAATGGAGGAAGCTATAGTTACTGCGAAAAAAGACGGTGATAGTGTCGGCGGGGTAGTTGAATGCATTGCCCTAAACGTTCCAGTGGGAGTTGGCGAGCCACTGTTTGATTCACTTGATGCCGATTTAGCAAAAGCATTGTTTGATATTCCCGCCGTAAAAGGCGTAGAGTTCGGCTTGGGGTTTAGAGTTGCAGAGTTAAAGGGTTCAGAAAGCAACGACCCCTACCTTATGCAAAGCGGAAAAGTTGCAACAGCAACAAATAACGCAGGCGGAATCTTAGGCGGAATATCCAACGGTATGCCAATCATGATGCAGGTAGCGATAAAACCAACACCTTCTGTCGGCAAAGAACAGAAAACCGTTAACCTCTCTACGATGGAAGACATGAGTCTTCGCATAAAGGGTAGGCATGACCCCTGTGTTGTCCCAAAAGCCGTTCCCGCCGTAGAATCTGCAGTTGCTATAACCTTAGCTGACCATATGATTCGCGCGGGCTTTATACCGAAAGTTTTGGAGAGAAAGAAATGATGAACGAAATCAAACAGCTAAGAGAAAAAATAGACCAAATTGACGAGCAAATCCTAAATGCCCTCAGCGAAAGAGCCAAAATATGCAGTGCTATTGGTTTGGTTAAGAAAAAAAATGGCGTGCAAATAAGAGATACTTCCAGAGAAAATGAGGTTTATCTGCGCGTCAAGGAAAAAGCTGTTGAATTTCGCTTGGACCCCATTAAAGTTGAGGCAGTTTACCGCGAAATAGTTAATATGTGCAGTGCTGTTCAAGAGTAGAAAATACCTCTCGAAGGAGAGTTAAACCTGTGCTCTACGAGATAAACGAGAAAGCCATAAGGCTCGAAAATCAAGGAAAAAAGATAATACGCCTAAACCTAGGGGACCCAGACTTAGCTACGCCTAACGAGATAATTGAAGCAGCATACGCAGCGATGAAGGCGGGCAAAACAAAGTATTCTTCCTCTTACGGCGAGACTAAACTTCGTGAAAAGCTCGCTAAGTTCCACGGTGTTAAAGCTGAAAACGTAGTTATTACGCCCGGTTCGAAATGGGGCATATTCGCCACCATGTATCTTATGTTGAAAGCTGGGGGGAACGTTGTTATCCCGACGCCTTACTGGACAGCTTACGATTTAATTGCTAAAAGTCTTGGTGTTCAAACTAAACTGTTGCGGACAGAGATGGAAGACGGCTGGAAAATAGATTTGGATAAACTGGAAGCCATGATTGACAAGAACACACGCATGATAATACTCAACAATCCAAACAATCCCACAAGCAAAGTCATGGATGCAAAAACACTTGACGGCATAGTAGAAATTGCAAACAGGAAAAACGTTACCATTCTCTCAGACGAAGTATATGGAACAATCAGCTTTGTTAAAACAAAAAGCATCCTGGAATATGACAACGATCACACTCACATTCTTACCACTGGCTTCTCCAAAACATTTAGTATGACAGGATGGAGAATCGGCTATATTATAGCAAACAAAAAGCTTGTTGACAACATTACAAAACTCAATCAAATAACCATCAACAACGTCCCAGTATTCATTCAAGAAGCCGCATTAAAAGGGCTGGAAATGCAAAAGCAACTTGCCACAAAAATAAAGGAAGAATACAAAGAGCGAGCGATTATGGCAAGCAAAACCTTAGAGAAGGCAGGATTCTCATTCACAAAACCCGAAGCGCCATTCTACGTTTTTCCCAAACGCAAAGGCATAAACTCTGAAAAATTCACCTTAGACCTTCTTGACAAAGGCGTAGCAGTAGCTCCAGGAACAGCGTTCGGCGATTACCCAGAGCACTTCCGCATCTCGTTAACTGCGCCCAGAGCTGAAATAAAGACAGCGTTAGACATCATAAGCGAGGCGCTTGGATGAGAATCGCCATAATTGGCGCGGGAAAAATGGGTGTTTGGTTCGCAAAATTTTTCAATTCAAAAGATTACTCTGTGACATTGGCAGACCGCAAGAAAGAGAAAATAGCTAATTTAAAAAAGGAATTGCCTGTTAGGCTGACTACTGATTTTAAGGAAGCCGTTGCTGATGCCGACCAAGTTTTACTCTGCGTATCCATAAACGCTTTAGAAGAAGTAGCAAAAACTATTAGTCCTGCACTTCACCGAGGGCAAGTCGTCATGGATATATGCTCAATTAAAGAAGCTCCTGTCCAAGTTATGCATGAGAACATAAAAGGCGCCTTGGTTCTGGGAACTCATCCAGTTTTCGGTCCGGGAAGCAATGGTGTCAAACACAAAGCGTACGTTCTAACTCCAACCAACGCTGAAGAGGAAAAATTTGCTGCCGAATTCAAGACGTGGCTAGAACAAGAAGAAGCGCGTGTCTTTGTCATGTCTCCGAAAAAGCATGATGAACTTATGTCAGTTGTTTTGGGTTTACCGCATTTTCTGGGCTTAGTTGCCTGCGAAACGCTTCTGGAACAAAAAGATTTTCCCGAAACAAAAGAGGTTGCGGGCACTACATATCGGATGCTATTCACTTTGGCTGAAGCAACCGCGCTTGAAACACCTGACCTTTATGCAAGCCTACAAACAAATCTGCCTGAACTGGGCGAAATCGAAGACTTGTTTATGGCTAAAGCAAAAGAATGGCTCAACCTAATAAAAAACAATGATACAGAAGCAATCGTTAAAAGAATGGCGCAATTGAAAGCGAAACTGACTGAAGTAGACCCAGACTTCGCTAAGTCTTATGAAGCAATGTATAAAATGCTGGAATCAACGGAAAAATCATAGCTTAAGCCGCTTTCGGGTAAGAACCCAATATCCTAACGAATATCGCATATTTCTCTAATGCTTTCAACGCTTCTGCACATTGAGGTTCGGTTCGATGTCCCTCAAAATCAAGGTAAAAATTGTATTCCCACGCCGTCTTCTTTGTGGGTCTTGATTCAATTTTGGTCAAGTTAATGTTTCGCTTAGCAAATTCTCCGAGTGCATGGTAGAGTGAGCCTGGCTCGTGTTTTGCTGAGAAAATTATAGATGTTTTGTCTTTTCCTGTAGGAGGAGAATCTTCAGTTGATAACACAAAGAAGCGGGTATAGTTCTCAGGGTTGTCCGCGATGTCTTCTGCGAGAATGCTCATGCCGTAGAGGTCGGCTGCTCTTTCGCTTGCAATCGCCGCAGCATTCTTTAAGCTTTTTTCTTTGAGCATCTTGACGCTGCCAGCCGTGTCATAGGTGGGTATGAGTTCGCGTCCAAACTCCTCCAAGAAACTTCGGCACTGCGCCAGCGCCTGCGGATGGGAGTAAACAACCTTGATGTCTGCTAAGGCGGTGCCTGGGTTTGCGATGAGGCAATGCTCGATTTTCACGATGACTTCCCCGCACACTTTCAAATCGTACTTCAGGAAGAGGTCGTAGTTTTGGGTTACGCTGCCTTCTAAGCTGTTTTCAACGGGGACGACGCCGAACCTGGACTCCTGTGTGCAGACCCTGTCGAAAACGTCTTTGAAGTCCTTGCAGGGGTTAACTTCTGTTTTGGCTCCAAAGAATTGAAAGACTGCGCTTTCGCTGTAAGCGCCCCGTTCGCCTTGGAAGGCTACTTTCACTTTTTGTTCCCTCGATTCTTAATCAAGAGTTTGTTTATACCATTTATCATTGCTTCAACACTAGCCATAACGATATCTTCTCTTGCTGCGCGTGCGGAAACGATGTTGCCTTTTTCATCCTCAACTTTAATGACAACTTCTGCCACGGCGTTTGAGCCGCCCGTTATTGCTTCAAGCCGGTACTCTCTGAGCCGTATGTTTTCTAGATTATTGGTTATTTTTTGGATGGCTTTCAGTACGGCGTCAACTGGGCCTACGCCTGTTTCTGCTGCAACGTATTCTTTTCCATCTAAAACGAGCCTTACTGAAGCGGTTGGAATAACTTTTATGCCCGTTATAACGGCTAAGTCACTTAAGTCAACGATTTTTTCTTCCCCTATCACTTCACCCATAACTGCTGAAGTTAACGCAAATAAATCAGCGTCAGTCACCATCTTACCCTTATCACCTAACTCTTTGACACGTTGAACAATTTCCTGCAGCTGCTGTTCAGTTGGGTGGATGCCTATCTCTTCCAGTTCAGCTTTTACGCCGCGCGTACCAGCTAGTTTTCCTGCAACTAATTTTCTTGTGCGTCCCACTAACTCCGGATTTATCGGCTCGAAGGTTAATGGTTTCTCCGTTACTCCCCTCGTGTGAATGCCTGATTCATGGGCAAAAGCGTTTTCTCCTACAATGGCCTTGTTAGCTTGCACATTTATACCGGTCAACGATGAAACCAATCTGGAAGTGCCGTATAATAACCGTGAGTTTACACCTGTCTTGTACTTGTAAATCAGATGTAAAGCCATAACTACTTCTTCAAGTGAAGCGTTCCCAGCGCGCTCACCTAACCCGTTGACAGCAACGTGCACCTGATCGGCGCCAGCTTCGACTGCGGCTAAGGAGTTTGCAACGGCTAAACCGAAATCGTCATGGCAATGCGTGCTAATGGGAACGTTAACTACAGTTTTTAGTTCTTCAATGAGTTTGATTGTTGTTTTCGGAATCATTATGCCTACGGTGTCAGGAACGTTTAGTATGTCCATTCCTGCTTTCTCTGCTGCTTGGCAAACTTGCTTTAAAAAGGGCATTTCTGAGCGCGTGGCGTCCATTGGTGAAAACTCGCATTTGAAACCATGCTTCTTAACATACTCAACAGATTCCACGGTTGAAGACAACACCTGTTCAGGCGTTAAGTTCACGGCGTACCTCATCTGCACAAGCGAAGTTGGAATAAAAACGTGAATTAAGTCAACGTCGCAGTCAATTGCAGCGTCAATATCGCCTTTTGTTGCACGCGTCAAAGCGCAGATTTCTGGTTCTAACCCAGCTTTAGCAATCTCCTTGACAACTTTTTTTTCGCCCTCAGAAGAGCTTGGAAAACCGGCTTCGATAACGTCGACGCCTAGCTTGCTTAATTGACTTGCAATCTCAATCTTATCGTCTGCAGTTAAAGTAACGCCGGGTGTTTGCTCGCCATCTCTTAGTGTAGTGTCAAAAATACGGATACGTTTTGAAGTTTTATCGTTCATTTTTTCAACCAGTTTTCACTGTTAAGGCTGCAGCAATGGCTTCTGCCATCCCCACGGTCGTGGCGTTGCCGCCGCAGTCTGGAACAGTTTGACCGTTACGTAACGCGTATACTACCCCATTCTCTATTGCAGCGCCTGCTTTGATGCATTTTTTGTCGCTGTATTTTTCGCCGAGCCACTCCAGCATCATCTTCGCGGAAAGTATCATGGAGATTGGGTTTGCGGTGTGTTTTCCTGCTCTGTTTGGTGCTGAACCGTGGATAGGTTCGAAGAGTGCAAAGTTGTCGCCTATGTTTGCGCCTGGCGCCATACCCAACCCGCCGATAAGTTGGGCTGCTTCGTCTGAGAGGATGTCGCCGAACATGTTGCAGGTGCAGAAGACATCGAATTCTTGGGGCTCTTTTATCAAACGCATAGATGCTGCGTCAACGTATAACTCGTTGAAGGCGATGTCTGGGTACTGTTTTGCCGTTTCGCGGCATATGCTGGCGAATAAACCGTCGGTTACGCGCATAACGTTGGCTTTGTGTATGGCGGTTACTTTCTTTTTGCCATTTCGCAGACGTGCGATTTCGAAGGCTTTCTTGGCTATGCGCTCACAATTTGCTCTTGTGATGATTCTCATGCATATGGTTGTGTCGTTGCCTACGGTGAATTCTAAGCCCTTGTAAACATCCTCAGTGTTCTCTCTAACAAACATCATATCTATGTCAGGTCGAGCCACAGGAACGTTAGGATAAGCTTTCAACGGACGCAAATTGGCGTACAAATCGAACATCAGTCTGAGTTTAACTATGACGTCGGCTGCGGTTTCGCCTACGGGTCCCTTTAGGCAAGCGTGGGATTCTTTGATTTTTTGCACTGTGTCTTCGGGTAATGCGGCGCCTCTTTTAGCTAAGGTTGCGTCGCCCGCTTCAGCCTCAATAATTTTGAGGTTTAATCCGAATTTTTTCTGTGCTGAGTCTAGAACTTTTAGGGTAGCTTCGGTTAATTCTGGTCCGATGCCGTCGCCTGGGATTAGGGATATTTTGTATTCTGTCATTTTTTGTTTAGTCTCCTTCTCAGGTTTTCGATTAATCCGCCATCTGCTAATATTTCAATTATGAATGGTGGTAGCTTGTCTACTTGAAAGCTTTTTGCCTTTTGAAATGTTTTCTATCTTGCCAGCTTCAACATCCACGGCTATTTCGTCACCTGTTTCAACAGCAGCCGATATGCCTTCGCATTCGATTACTGGTAAACCGATGTTAATCGCGTTTCGGAAGAAAATCCGAGCGAAAGATTCTGCTAACACGCATTTTACGCCTGCGTACTTTAGGGCTAGTGGCGCTTGTTCTCGGCTTGAGCCGCATCCGAAGTTTTTGCCGCCTACTACGATTACGCCTTTTTTTGCTTTTTCAGGAAAAGCTGGGTCTAAGCTTTCCAGGGCATGTTTTGCTAACTCGTAAGGGTCAACTAATACCAGGTATTTTCCAGGCAGAATAACGTCTGTGTCAATGTTGTTTCCGAATTTTATCGCTGGACCTTTAATTTTCATATTCATGCTTTTGCCTCCAGTTTTCTGGGGTCAGTGATTTTGCCTGTGACTGCTGAAGCAGCTACCGTTGCTGGAGAAGCTAAGTATACGCTGGCTTGGGTGCTGCCCATTCTTCCAATAAAGTTCCTGTTTGAAGTGCTTACGCAAACTTCGTCTGCTGCTAATAATCCTATGTGACCGCCTAAGCATGGACCGCATGCCGAACCGCAAACTATTGCGCCTGCATCAGTGAAGATTTCCAATAAGCCTTCGTTTAACGCTTGCTTGTAAACTTCTTGGGAAGCTGGAATCACAAGTGCCCTAACATTGTCTTTTACGCGTTTGCCCTTTAGGATTTGAGCGGCTAAGCGTAAATCTTCGATTCTGCCGTTGGTGCATGAACCAATAAACGCCTGCTCGATTGGAACGTTGCCTGCTTCTGAAATTGGCTTAACATTGTCAACCGATGATGGGCATGCTATTTGCGGCTCCATCTTTGAGACGTCAAATTCCACTGTCCGCTCGTAAACTGCGTCTTTGTCGCTTTTCAACGATTCAAAGTTGGGTAATGCTTTGACTCTGCCTTCTAGGAACTTGCGGGTTGTTTCGTCAGGTTCGATGATGCCGTTTTTGGCGCCCATTTCCACAGCCATATTGCACAGCGTCATTCTTCCCGCTATGCTCATGCTTTTTATTGTTGGACCCGTGAATTCAGTGCTTTTGTATGTTGCGCCGTCAACGCCCATTCGTCCGATTATTGATAAGATTAGGTCTTTTGGTGTAACGTACTTTTGAAATTGCCCAGTCACGTTTATTTTAATCGCTTCCGGCACTTTTAGCCAAATTTTTCCAGTAGCAAAGACTGCTGCTGCTTCGGTTGAGCCTATTCCTGTTGCGAAAGCGCCGAAGGCTCCGTACGTGCAAGTATGTGAATCAGCGCCTACGATTACTGTTCCAGGAACTACATGCCCTTTCTCCGGCATAACTTGGTGGCAGATTCCGCCTCTGCCTATGTCATATATGCGTATTTTTTGGTCTTTGGCGAATTGACGCATGGTCTTGTGCAGTTCTGCCGCTTTAACGGACTCAGCCGGCACCTGATGGTCCAGAATCACCACTGCTTTTTGGTTATCCCAAACTTTTTGTACGCCTATTTTTTTGAAGGCTTCAACGGCTAAAGGTCCAGTTAAATCATGCACCATTATCATGTCTACGTTTGCATCCACGATTTCTCCTGGGTGCACAACTTTTTTTCCTGAAGCTTTAGCCAAGATTTTTTCTGTAATGTTCATGTTTTTTTCTCTTCTTTTACAATTAACTGTTATTTTTGATTAATCTGCCGAGGCGGTTTCTCATTTTTGAGAAACGGAAAGTTAAGGGTTTCCGTTCGGAAAGACGATTTATTCGTCTATTCTTACCGATTTTGCTCCTCTTGCCAATGCTGTTATGCCTGTTCTTGCAAGTTCAATGACGCCCGTTGCTTTCATCAAGTTTAGGAACGCATCAAGCTTATCAGGTGTTCCTGTGATTTCCACGGTTAAACTGTCAGTGGAAACGTCAATGATTCGTCCTCGGAAGACTTCTACGCAGTTGATAATGTCAGAGCGATCTTTCGCTGTTGGAGAGTTAACTTTTATCAAAGCCAGCTCACGCATTACATAATTTCCCGGCTCCAGTTCCTCGACTTTAAGCACATCGATAAGTTTTGCGACTTGCTTGACGACTTGGATGATTGTTTTTTCATCCTCGTTGACTGTTATTGTCATGCGCGCGATGTCTTTCCTTTCGCTCGGGCCGACAGTGATGCTTTCAATGTTAAAGTTTCTACGTCGGAACAGGTTTGAAACGCCGAAGAGCACACCTGGCTTGTTTTCGACAAGTACCGAAATTATTTTGGTTCTTCCAGCTTCCATTAGTAGTCACCTCTCTGCTGTGGTAAACCGCAACCTGGCGGCACAAAGGGGACAACATCATGCTCCGAGCCTATAGGCACATCGATCACCGTTGTAACCTTACTGTTCAGTGCTGTCTTAACTGCTTTTTGGAATTCCTCCATTGATGTCGCTCGCAATCCCTGCGCCCCGTAAGCTTCTGCCAGCTTGACGAAATCTGGTGTTTTACCCAAGTGAACTGCCATGTAACGTCGTTTGTAGAGCATTCTTTGCCACTGAGCAACCATGCCCAGCACCGAATTGTTCAGCACTATAACGGTGACGGGAATCTTTTCCGTAACGGAGCATGCAAGTTCCTGCTCGCTCATTATGAAACTGCCGTCGCCTGCTATGTCAACGACTGGTCTATCTGGGCATGCGACTTTTGCTCCGATTGCAGCTGGAAAGCCAAAACCCATGGTTCCTAAGCCTCCTGAACTGATGAAGGATCGAGGCTTCAGAGCTTGGAAATAAAGCGCTGACCACATCTGGTTTTGCCCAACTTCCGTAGTTACTATCGCGTTTTCAGGCAGCAGCTTCCTTAACTCCATCAGCAACGCTTTCGGAACTATGTCTCTGGGTCTATCCTTCAGCAGGGGACTCAGCTGTTCTTTTGCTTCTTTAACCCGCTTTGCCCAAGCATTGCCTTCACTCTTATGCAGTTTATCGCTTAAGGCGGCAAGCAAAAGCTTCAAGGCTGCTTTGGCGTCGCCGACTATGGGCACATCAACCTCAATGTTCTTGCCGATTTCTGCTTCATCAATGTCTATGTGGATTTTTTTAGCTTCCCTCGCAAAAGTGTCCAAATTTGCTGTTGCGCGGTCAGAGAATCTTGTTCCCACGGCCAGTAGCACATCGGCTTCGCCTAGCAATTTGTTCGCCGCCGGGTTTCCATGCATTCCTATGCTTCCTACCGACAGGGGATGCCCTTCGGGGAACGAGCCTTTGCCCATGAATGTTGTGGCGACTGGCGCCATCAACAGGTCAGACATCTGCATGATTTCGTCTGAAGCACTCGAGATTATGACTCCTCCGCCTGAAAGAATCAGCGGGCTCTCCGCTTTCGCAAGCAAACTGGCGGCTTCACTTATCTTAGTTAAGTCTATCTCGATCATAGATTTGTAGCCTCTAGCTTCGATCTTATCAGTTACCTCCACTTCGCCAATATCTGACTGTACATTTTTGGGTAAGTCAATCAGAACTGGCCCTGGCCTGCCAGTGGACGCTATGTAGAACGCTGTATTGACGATTGTTGGAATTTCAGCAACTGTCCTGGGCTGAAAATTGTATTTGGTGATTGGGGTTGTAATGCCAATTATGTCGGCTTCTTGGAAAGCGTCCTTGCCGATAAAGTATGACGTGTTAATACCTGAGGACGGAACCTGCCCCGTCAATGCTATTATAGGTGAAGAATCCATGTACGCGTTCGCTATGCCTGTTACCAAGTTTGTAGCTCCAGGTCCTGAGGTTGCCATACAGACTCCTACCCGACCGCTGGCTCTGGCATAGCCTTCGGCTTCATGCGCTGCGCATTGCTCATGCCTAGCGAGGATGTGCCTGATTTTCTTATTGCCGCATAATGCATCGTACACAGGCAATATTGCTCCACCTAAGATGCCGAATATAACATCCACGTTTTGTTGTTCAAGGGATTCTAAGAGTGCTTTTGCACCAGACATTTTGGTCATTTCATTGCTTCTCCAATACAATTAATAGACTCTCGTCTAAAAAGAAATTGTTTGAAAACTTTTCGATGGCTGTTTCAAAGGGTTCCCTATAAAAATCAAAGAACAAGTACCCGAAGATTCCAGCTATTGAGGTGACGATCCCTCATCTTAATTCCTCTTGAAACTCTACGTTCCTTAAATTATCTCATTGAACAAATAAAAAGTTTACGGTGTTACCAGTAGATGGAAAAGTAGTTTATGATTCTGATGCTTCATTCACATCGTAATCATAACAATTCCTCGATCGGAGCGTTCTAAGCAAGCTTTTTCATTGAACAGTTTTATATCCTGAAGGCTTGAATAGTTGAGAAAGTGGCGGAGTTTAGGGTCTGATCTACGCGATCGAGTCCCTCGAACTGCATCTGAGAATGCTTACCGTCGAGGTGGCCCTAACCCGCCAATAACAAAGCCTTCAAAATGCACAGCCAACCGCGTCAACGTCAAAACTGGCCTATCAAACGCCTTCTTCAAAGCCCTGCAGAGCAGAAAGTTAGCGTAATGCCAAACATTGTAGAGCAGCACAGAAGCCATCTGGTAGAGCAGCCTAAGCTTGTAGTTGGTGCTTGTAGTTTTAGCCTGAGCATTATCCTGCACACGATAACCAGTCTCAATACCCCACCTCCGCCTGTACTCAGAAGGAATAGACGACGGCAACGCAAGAGCCAAAGACCTTGGAAGATTCGTTGCAAAACCAAAATAGAGATCACAAACAGTAAGCTTCTTCTTTTTCGGCAACTGCCCTGCTGGTCGTTTATAGATGTAGAGAGTGAAGCTGACGCTTTTTCTTTTATTGCCCAAAGTGAAACGTTTGGCTCGCTGCTTCTGGTCATAGTTCATCATTGCTTCTTTGACTGTGCCATTCTTAACCGCTGGAATGATGAAATAGACGCCTAAACTCTTGAGCATAGTAATGACGTCTACTGTGAAGAATGCGCGGTCAAGCAGCACTATACTGATGTGTACCCCTCTTGCCTTTGCTTCAAAGAGTAGTTTCTCTACAACCTGTGCTTTCTCGCTGAACTGGTTTACGGTAATAGAGTAGATTGCTAATCGTCTTCCGGCTTCAACAATATCCATGCTGGCATACGTGTAGCCCCAATTTGTTCCTCTCTCCTGTTTGCCGCCTATCACATTCTTAGCGTCTGGGTTTCCGTAGAACGGTTGCCTGGTATAATCAATTGCAACCACTGCTTTGCGTCTGAAGATGCTATAGCATCGTAGGATGAGTAGAACCTGATCGTTTGCTTCTATAAGTGAGTCTCGAATCTGCTTCTCAGCTAAACGCTCTATTCTTCCTCTGAAGGTTCTTCCCGTGGGAACCTTGTTTGGCATAGCGCATTTTTCTGAGAGGTCTAATAAGCCGCCTTCAGCGTAGCTTTGGGAGAGCGAGAGTTGGATTAGACATTGGTTGATATGACTGCTGGTGTAGAGGCTGTTTTTGGCTGCTGGAAACTGCAGGTAGTTGTTGAGCAGGTTGGCTGTGAACTTGAAGACTTTGCTTGAAACTTTTCGTTCTTTTGATTTACGCTTTATCGTCTGAGCGCAAGATCTCAATTGTTTGCACTAAAATACTAATATCAAACCCTTAAGCTACTTTTCCATCTACTGGTTACTCTCATTTGTTTACAACTTTTTGTTAAAAATTACCTCGCCAAAGCCAACCTACAACTTGATTTCCAAGAAGGAGAAATAATGACGACTACGAACATTGTTTTTCTCTGACTATCATTGGGTAGTTGATAAAAGCACTTATAACCTGCATTCTCTTTTTCCTTATCTGTGAAGAAGTATGTGTGAATTTAACATAATCCTCAACGGACAAGTGCAATTCAAAGACGTTATTTACGTTAAGGTTGAAGGAGATAACGTGACAGTTAAGAATATTTTGGGTGAAGCTAAAGAATTTAAAAATTGCAAGATTATTGAGGTTGACGTTAACTCTACCAGGCTAGTTCTTGCTTCATTGAAACCTTAAAACAGTCAGACTCGAATGCGCGCCTACATTTTCACATTTTTTCCAATACAACTCACAACTCACTATAGCAAAAGAGAACATAAAAAAAGGAAGAAGATTACTGTTTTCTTCTATTATATGCATATACTCCAGATACTACCAAGACTGCGATTAGGGCTACTGTCACGATCATTTCGGCTGCGTTTGAAAATTCGGGTACTGTTGGAGTCGGTGATGTGGTGGTGCTGATTAGAGAGAATACTGGCTGGTAGCTGTATGTGTATCCGTATCCGTGGTCTACGTCGTAGGGGTTGTTTGTGGGTGTGTCTGTGAATGCGTATGCTCCGTGTGTTAGAGGATATCCGCCGATTACCCAGTTGTCGAATTTCCAGCCGCTTGCAGCAGTGGCTGTTAGACTGAAGGCTGAGGCGTTGGATAGGTCGTAGGTTCCTGGGCCTGGTGCTGTGGTTCCTCCCACTGCGGATAAAACTACGACAATTGCGTCAGTGGTTGTTGGTGGGGATGCTACGGTGATGGGTATTGTAAAGTTTAGTTCTGTATAAACTGGTTCTATAGTGTAGGTTGTTGCGGTGAATGTGGTTGTCAGTGGGTTTGATATGGATGATGTTGCTCCCGAAAGACTGCTGGAGATAATCCAGTAGCTGAATACGTAGTAGCTAGATGCTGGGGTTGCGGTAAAGGTGTACGATGATCCGGCAGTGTCGGTGTAGGTTCCTGCGGCTGGACTAGTTGTTCCGCCTATTGCCCCTAAAACAGTTACAGTGGCGTTTCCTTGTGCACTCACGGTTGAAACGCTTAAACATATGGCTAGTAATAGAAGTGCGGTTATCGAAGTTAAAACCAGAGTTTTTAATTTTTTTGAAGATTTTAACATTTTTATTCATGCTCGCAAAAACTATATGCGTTGTTCAAGGGAAACTGAATCAAATTTCACTATATTTAACTTTGTGACTGTATTATAGCAACAACAAAGGAAGCTAATAATGTTCCAGAAACAGCCTTTTCACATCCATTAATGTCTCATCAAGACCGTTAAACCGTGGCTCTCGCGCTCTGACTTGCCCCTTAATCATGTTGTAAAGCCTCGATCTTAAAAGAAACAGACACAAACAATGCAAAACGTATAGAGGAGAATACTATACTAGCCGCTTCTACAAGTAAAAAGATAGCAAGTTGCGTCTAAGCATAAAGAAGCCAGCAAAATACCGCGAGCAGTTAATTAAGCCGAAAAGATTACCACTGTTGATACATCGTGAGAGGCTCGCTAAGCCAATTAGTTAATGCTGAGAACGTTTTTGCGACCAATTGGAGGCTTAACTTTTTCTGGATTTATATATTCTAAAATCAATAGGTTAATGGTTGCAAGACCAATTGGCAAGGAAACAACAGATGAGTAACAGGCAAAAGTTCGAGCAGGATTTAACCGTCCTATTATCAAGGTTAACAAAAGATTCCGATAAAAAAGCTGAAAACAAACTAAACATGCTAAAAGACTGGCTGGTAAAGCTGCAAAAAGAAAACATTTTAAAAATCAATCATTCCGTAATGGAGCTTGTTTGCGCCAAATATCTTATTCAAAAAGGCTACGAAGTTCAGCTTGAATATCCGTTAAACGAAATTTTAACCTGCGATTTATACGCCATAAAAGGTTATGGAAACCTAGTCGTTGAGGTAGAAACTGGTTATATTCCTCCTGAAAACGCTTTGGCTCCATTAACTTACACTTCTGCAAGGTTGGCAAGCAAAATAATACGGTACAGTAGTTTTGCAGGAAAATTCGCGTTAGGCGTACCACCACACTATATTCTGCCTTTTCCCCGTGCGCTTTCTAAACCTCCAAGAAACCGAACAGAACAAGAAATAACGCAAATAAAAAAGCTCTGTGATGCCTACTACCAGAAACCGCCTGTAACTCTTGAAGAAATACGCAATGCACGCATTCATGAAATCTACATAATTGATGTTGACCGGGCCAAAGTCCAAGAAATCGACCCTGAAGCTTACCTCAAAAGAGCAATGCAAAAAGGCATAGTATACGATTATCTTCCATCTGAAAATAGGGAACCATAAAATGCCATTTTACGTTTACATTTTACTTTGTTGCGATGGAAGTTTCTACACAGGCTACACCAAGAACTTAGATGTAAGAACAAAACTGCATCAAAACGGAAACGGCGCAAGGTACACAAAATTACACAAACCCCAAAGGATTGCTTACGTTCAACTGTTTGATTTACGAAGCGAAGCCATGAAGCGCGAAAGGGAAATAAAAAAGCTGAGCCATCAACAAAAACTTGCCTTAGTAAGCTCACAAAGCAAAAATAAACAAAAAACAGTTTAGTGCAAATTTTTTTTATGTTTTTTATCAATCAGAACACGCATTCTGCATTCAAAAGAGTGCAACTCAATTGTCCAAATCACAATAATCTAGCTAGTCTGTTGTTTTCCATTTTTGTAATTGTGCAGTTCCGATAATCTGAGAAGCGTCTCCTTGTAAACAGCAATCGCATCCAAATACTCGCTTATCTCAATATGCTCATCCAACGTGTGATCAAGATGTGAGTCACCTGGACCATAAGTTACAATTGGCAAATTCATGGATTTGCCGAGGATGTTCATATCCCCTGTTCCCGTTTTATGAAGAAGCATTGCCGGTTTGTTTAGTACCTTTCTAACAGAAGAAGAAAGTAGATGCACCAATGGTGAAGCCTTGTTAACTTCGAATGGCTCGACGGTATCTTGAACGGTTGCTTTTACAGAAACCTTTGGATTGGCAGCTTGGTACTTGGTAATGATCTTCTCTATCTGCTCAAAAACCTGAGCAGTGGAAAACTGTATCGGCACTCGGACGTCAAGGTTCATTTCCACCTCAAAAGGAACAACGGAGGTTGCTCTTCCCCCAACAACTTTGACTAAACAGGCAGTCACAGCATTGTATGGACTAGCTGAAGGATCAAGCGACGGATATGAAGAAGCGTTTTTGATTTGTTCCCAAAGCTCATACGCTTTCTCCAAGGCATTATCGTAAAGCCAAGGCGTAGACGAATGCCCCGTTTCAGTTTTGCAAACGATTTTGAGTTGGATTTGCCCTTTGTAGCCGATGGTTATGTTCTCAACGCCGCTGGGTTCGCCGAAAATGGCGTAGTCAGCTTTAATTCCCTGGGTTATCAAGTGCTTGACGCCTCTGCTGGTGGCTTCTTCTTCAACAACGCAAGCAACCAAAATTTCACCCTTAAACCCAGGCTCCTTAGCAGCTGCAACCGTAGCTATGATCATTGCGGCAAGCGGGCCCTTCGCGTCTACAGCACCTCGAGCGTAGATTTTGCCTTCTTCAATCCGAAGCGGCAAATGCCCTGCTACAGTATCCATATGCCCGCACAGCAGGATAACGGGCTCGCCTTCACCTACGACGCCGATTACATTTCCAATAGCGTCTTTGCCAACCTCGAAACCCATCCGCTTCATTTCATAGGCTAAGAAGTTAGCTGCGTCCTCTTCTTTTCCTGAAGGGCTATAAATGCCCAGAAGGTTAGTTAGAAACCGTACTGCTTGCTCGCTCATTTTCCTCTTCCCCAAAAACCTCATCTAAAACCAAGACTGCCCGATCAATCTGTTCTTTCTCAATAACCAAAGGTGGCAAAAGCCGAACAACTGTTCTTCCAGCATCAAGGACCAAAACACCTTTTTCCACCGCTTTGAGAATTACGTTATGGACGTCAAAGCGTAGTTCCATGCCAAGCATTAAGCCTAAGCCGCGAATTTCCTTGATTATTTTGTGTTTTGCCTGCAAATCTTCCAGTTGAGCTTTGAAATACTTGCCCAGAGTAGCTGCTCGGTCTGTGAGTTTTTCTTCTACAAGCGCATCTATGGCGGCGCATCCTGCGGCACAAACTAGTGGGCTTCCGCTGAAAGTGGTTGAGTGCTCACCGATTTTGAGCGCTGACATAATGTTTTCTTTTGCAACGGTTATTCCGATGGGCAAGCCGCCTGCAAACGGCTTCGCTAAACACATGATGTCGGGGGTGACACCCCAGTTCTGGCACCCGAACAGTTTGCCCGTGCGCCCAAAACTGGTTTGCACTTCATCAAAAATTAACAAAACATTCTTCTCATCACAGATTTGCCGCGCAGTCTGCAGGTAACCGTCAGGTGGAACACGAATGCCGCCCTCCCCGCGAATAGGCTCCATCAAAACCGCGGCTGTTTTCTCAGTTATCGCTTCACGAATTTTCTCGGGGTTATCAGGGGCTACATGCTTGAACTCGGGAACCAGAGGCATGAAAGGCTCGCGGTATTTCTTGTCCCATGTTGCCGATAGCGCACCCATGGTTTTGCCATGAAAAGCACCCATCAGAGCAATTATTTCTGGTTTGCCCGTGTATTTGCGGGCGAGTTTTATGGCACACTCGACTGATTCGGCGCCGCTGTTTGAAAGGAACGCTTTATCCAAGCCGTTCGGCGTTATCTTTACAAGTTTTGTTATGAATTCGGCTCGTTTGTCGTTGTAGTAGCCGCTGTGACATGTAATAAGCTGCTCTGCTTGAGCTTGGATGGCTGCTACAACTTTTGGGTGGCAATGCCCCAGCAAAGCTACTCCGTAGCTGGTTGAGCAATCCAAGTATTCTTTGCCGTTTATATCCCAGACAAGCGCGCCTTTGCCTCTTGTAAGTACGATTGGTTTTTTGGAGAAAACATTCGCCATGAACCGATTTTCAATATCCATGATTTCTTTGTCATTCACCAGTTATCACTGTCCCAACTTTATGATTCAACGCGCAACTAATAGGCTGATTTCCCGTGCCCGCCGTAACTAAAACTTCCTTAACGCCCTGGTTCAAAGCGTCCAGCGCCGCGTGGACTTTGGTGCTCATCCCTTGCCCAATGCTTGACATGACCTCTTTAACCTCAGTTGCACTAATCTTTGGAACACACTCACCTTTGAGCATTAAGCCTGCCACGTCGGTGAGCAGTATTAAGCGGTCTGCTTTGAGGGCGCCTGCAATTATAGCGGCTGTTCGGTCGCCGTCCACATTGAGTGGTTCAGAATCTTGGCTAAGAGCTATAGGTGTCACAATTGGCACATAGCCTTTTTCAAGCAGAAGGTTTAGCAGTTCAGAGTTAACGTGGGTTATTTTTCCTGTGTAGCCGCCGTCGATAACTTTTTTTCTGCCCCGTTCATCAATGTGGATGAGTTTGGTTTTTCTTTCAGCTTTCAAAGTTGCCGCATCTAAGCCGGTTATGCCTACAGCTTGGATGCCTTGGCTTTGCAATGCTAATACAATTTGCTTGTTAATTTTGCCCGCCATAACCATCGTGTAAATTTCAATTGTTTCTTTGTCGGTGTAGCGGCTTCTGAACCCTTCAGGTGAAATTATGAATTTTTGTTCTTTGCCAAGCTTAGACGCGATTTCGGTGACTTCAACGCCGCCGCCGTGCACAAGGATAACTTTGTTGGTTTTGGATACTTCTTTTAGGTCGGCAACTAAATCTTGGGATGCGCCTTCTTTGAGTATGCTTCCGCCCATCTTAATTACAAGCAGCATAGCTATCACATCGGATGGAAACCAGTACTCTTCAAGCCGGTGGTCTCATCAATGCCCATGAGAATATTCATGCATTGTACGCCTTGACCTGAAGCGCCCTTGGTCATGTTATCGAGGGCTGAGAAAAGCAAAAGCCGATTCGCATGATCATCAATCTCAAAGCCGACGTCACAGAAGTTTGTGCCCATCGTCACTTTCGGATCAGGCAACTGGTACGGTCCTTTCTGATACTTCACCAAACGCAAAAACGGTTCATTGCCATACATTCCGCGGAGAGCTTTCCAAATATCCTTGTTCTCTAACTTTTGTTTTGGAAAAGTGTGAATAGTTGCAAGGATTCCGCGTACCATGTTCACGGCGTGAGGAGTGAACGATATTTTTACTGGTTCATTCGTTAACGCGTTAAGTTCTTGCTCAACTTCGGCTATGTGGCGGTGCCCAACAACTTGTAGGGTCGCACTCCGCTAAAGCGTTCAGGATGATGCGAAGACGCGGTTGGTTTGCTGCCGCCGCCGGAAGAACCAACTTTTAGGTCAACCACAATCTTGTCTTTGTCAACCAGTCCAGCTTTCACTATAGGCGCTAAGCCCAAAATGGCGGATGTTGCCATGCAGCCTGGGCAAGCAACAAGTTTTGCGTTTTTTATTTCTTCCCGATGAAGCTCGGGCAAGCCGTACGCTGCTTCTTTGAGCATTTCTGGGTGGGCATGTTTCCAGCCATAGTAGGTTTCGTAGTCGGCTGGGTTTTTGAGGCGAAAATCAGCGCTCATGTCGATTACTTTTAAGCCTGCCTCTAAAAGTTTAGGAACTAAGTTAACTGAGCCACCATGTGGGGTTGCTGTGAAGATCAAGTCGCAGTTTTTCTGCAATTCAGCCATATCTTGGGGCACAAATTTTAGTTGGGTCAATCCTCGCAGGTTCGGGTGTACATTGAAGACGTATTCTCCTACGCTTTGGCGTGAAGTAACCATAGTTACCTCTGCTTGCGGGTGAAGAAGAAGCAGCCGCAGAAGTTCGCTGCCAACGTATCCTGAACCGCCAATTATTCCAATTCTCAACATGTTTTTTCCTCGTTACTTGATTAATGGTCAATTAGGCTCTGCGCACCCTTCAAGAGTGGAATCGCTACATTGTAGCCTGTTGCAAGCCGAGTGTTCTCCCAGAACTCTGGGCAAGAATTCGACTCATGAAACACCAATGCGCTCTTATTTTTTTCTACGCTTTCTTCAATTATCTTTTTAATATTTTCGTAATGTTCACTGTTTGCGTAGCCTTTGAAGGCTTTTTCAAGTTTACTGTTCCATCCTTGGAAGTCAGTTAGGCGAGTTTCATCCTGCTTAACCTTTTGAACAGGCACAAACGCTTTTGCAGCTTTATCAAGTTCACCTTTAAGGTAAGCGTCATCAACCTGCTTGTTTTCTTTAACGTTCACCATGGCGTCTAAAGCGAAAATCCATGCTTCACTGCCTTTGCCAAGGGTTTTGCCACATTTCACCGCCAACTCCTGAATGCTTTTGGGTAGTTTGGCGCCGAAAACCAAGTTGCCCAAGAAAGTGTTTGTTCTAAAATCCTTAAAGCCGGCTCTCGCCATTGCAATGTGGATAGCAAACGGGTTGTTTACCTTTTTCTTTGTGAACGATTATTCTTAAATCGTAAAACCACTTTTGAATCAGTTCCTGGGCGACTACGCCGACTGGGTTGATTATTGAGGGTTTTGTTTCTTGGATGTTAGCGATGAGTTCTTCATTGTTTTTTGCAAGCATGATCATTTTGCCATGTGTTCCAGCATCAGCTTTAATCACTATACCTTCTGATAGAGGAATTTCTTGTTGAAACAGTTCCGCAATGTCTTTTTCGTTGTGAATTACTTGCCCATTCTTCAAAGTGTCAGTTGAGTCGCATGGAACGTAAACTGTTTTGGGAATCGGTATGCCTTCTTTCCAAAGGTGAAGTAATGTGCGTAGTTTGCTGTAGCAGATAAATTCGCTTTGCGAAGAGTTTAATGTTTTTTTGCCAAGCATTTCCATGATGTATGAGGCTTGGAGACGGCGATTTTTGCTTTGTGCACGGTTAAGCACAACAGCGGTGTCATTGATTATGCTTGTGTAGTCTTTGCCTTTGGTTTTAGCGTTAAAGCCATCTTTGGAGATTGACAAAGCGATTTTTCGAAATGGCAGAAAAGTAAGGTCAATGCCTAATTGCTGTGCGGTTAGTTTTATGCCGTTTTCATCGTTTTCAGACCGCTCATACAAAAGTGCAATGCTCATCGCTTTCTGCTTCCACTAAAAAAATTATTCAAAAAACTGATTAAAATAATGAAGGCTGGTTAGGGATACTGTTTATTCGCCCCAGTCTTCTCCTTCAATAGTTAATTCTTGAAGGTCTACGCATCCGCCTTTTACTTGTTTAACTTCAAGTTCAAGTCCGCATCCGGGGCAACTTAGAATTTCTCCTTTTTCTGTGTCTGATGGAACATCAAGATCTGCGTCACAGTCGGGGCATTTTGCCTTGGTCATAGCCTTCATTTCTGAGGGTTTGAATTTACTGGTTTAATCATTTTTATTCGTCACTTTATTTATTTCGGAAATGTCTTTTTGATTAATTCGACTTTAATTTAAACATTGTGACTTATTTGTTACAACTTGAATTTTTAATGTTCCATTTGGTGCAGTAACCAGTATAAAAAGGACTTAAAAAACGAAAAAAGCGCAATAAACAAGTAAAGACAACGAAATCCGCAATGCTACTACAAAGCTTTAATGGGGAAATCGTTAAATTTTTCTATCAACAATAACATTCGGCGACAAGAATGGATGAAAAAGATAAAGAAATAATCAAACTTCTAAAAGATGACTCAAGAGCAGGCTACGGCGAAATAGGCACAAAAGTAGGCTTATCCGAAGGTGCAGTGCGAAAAAGAATCAAAACATTAAGCGACCAAGGGGTCATACGAAAATTCACAGTAAAAATCAGCCGTTGCAGAAGGCGCTCAAGCCATAACTTTGCTTGCAACCAACCCAGCCCACCCAACACAGGAAGTATCAAAAAAAATCCAAACAATCCCAAACGTTGAAACAACCTATGAAGTCAGCGGCGAATACGACATCGTGGCAGTTATCAGCGGAATGAACATGACAGAAGTTAACGAGTGCATAGAAAAAATCCGCATGGTAGAAGGCATAGTGAAAACCAACACAATGATCGTCCTACGCAGCTCCTAGCCGTCTCTGCCAGATCAGCCCCAAAATTTTGAGAGAACAACAGTCTAACCCATAAAAAACAAAGGGATTAATTCGAGCTTTTTGTTAAAATACCTCGCTTTAAGCTCTCTATTTGTTTGTTCGTATTAGAGTCTTGAAAGTTGTTGAATCGTAGAGGTGTTGAACAGAGCGACCGGTGCCGAATTAAAGCAATAAGATTTATTAATACTTACGATACAGTTTTCATTTGGGCAAGAAAAATGGTTGAAAAATTACAAGAAAGCGCGCAGACTTTAAAATGCTTAAACACTATAGAAATCGAAGCTTTTGGACTCTATGAAGTGTTATCCAAGAAAATGAATCCTCCGGAGAGCAGCTTTGTTTTATGTTTAGCATATGACAGCCTAAAATGCGCAAAGATAACACAGGGAATACTTGACTACATTGACCTACCTGAAACAGAAAACCTGAACTGCAAAAAAAACCTTGCAGAAATCGCGAACAACATTTCCAAATTTAACAGAAAACTATCCAAAACAAATAACCTAAATTACGAGCTTTCCTGCGAAATACTGAAAGAATTAACTACTCTAGAAGATCAACTCAGCGAAGTCTACACCAATTACCTGCAATCCCCCGCAATTAGAAATATAGCCGATGAATTTTCAAAACTGGCCTTAAATTTGAGCAATTTCAAGAAAATCTTTGAAACCATAATAGAGCAAAAACAAAAACACCGAGAAATCCTCATCGAAATAATATATTGCTTTGAAGCAAAAGAAGCAGAACGACTCCGAACCATGGCGCCAACATTCAAATATAAAAACCCCGACGAATGGATCCACGAATCCACACTTCACGCTTTCACAGACACACAAGTCAAAGAAAACGTTTAAAATCCCTTTTTCTTATCCAAAAGCAGCATTTCCTTAGTTTATCATCGCGGCACTTCTATTAATGGACCTGTCACGGCGGGCAAAGCCTTCTGAGCTGTCAAACCGAAAACGGCAAATACCAAAGCAATAACTGCATAAGGAGAACATTGCTAAAAACAAAATGGAGACAAATGCAATCGCTAATGCATTCAAACTTCCTTCTCCTTATGAAGCAAGAAGTTACCGATTAATCGAAATTATCTTATAAGATTTTGCTTAAAACTTTATTTTCTTAATTCTCTCTACACCGCTAACGGCTCCAACGTAGGCGATATCGGTTAACCCGACAAAAAAACCAGTTTCCACAACGCCCGGAATCATCTTCAACTTTACTTCCAACTCTGCTGGTTTAGCTACCTCACCAAAATAAGAATCAAAAATGGCGTTACCATTGTCAGTTATCACCGGACCAAGCTTTCCTTTGCCTTCACGCAAAACAGGCTGTCCATCTGCATCAATAATTTTTCGTTTTACCAGTGATAGGGCAAAAGGCAAAACCTCAATCGGCACAGACTGGTTATTTTCACCTAGCACTTTCACTTTTTTCTTCTCATCAGCAATAATAATGTTAAGTTTAGAGGCGGCAGCAACAATCTTTTCCCTCGCCAAGGCTGCACCCATACCCTTGATCAAAAATAATTCAGGAGTCACTTGGTCTGCACCGTCGATGGTCACGTCTATTTGTGGATGTTCATCTAAAGTTGTGATGGGAATTCCACATTCGACACCTAACAGGAAAGCTTGGTACGAAGTGGGAATACCCATGACACGCAATTTTTCGCGTTTTATTCTTGCGCCTAATGCTTCTATGGCAAACGCGGCGGTACTTCCGCTTCCTAAACCAACGATAAAGCCATCCTTGACGTGTTTAACCGCCTCTAAGGCCGCCCTCTGTTTTGCCTCTTGAACTGGGTCAAGGTTAACTTTCAATTTCCATCTGCCCCAGTTTATCTAAAACCTTCTCAACTTCACTTCTAATCGACTCAATCCTTTTCTCAGCCTCAGTTTTAGCGTCAGGCTTTTCCTCCGGAGGCTTGCGCTTCTTTTTCTGCTTTTCCTCCCCTGCCTCTTCTTCTTCCTCCTCATCACTTTTTTCTATCTGCGAAACGGGTGCTTGAGTCGGTAATTTTACAGGTATCTCTCTTATCGGTTTAACATCAATCTTCGTTCTTAGCTCTTCAACCTTTGAGGTTAATTCACCGAAACGTTCACTGAACAGCTTCATTAAATCTTCCTGCATGCCCTCAAGATCATGCAAAGCAACTATTGTTTCATCTTTCGAAATGGATTCTTTGATAGACATCATCCTAGCCTTGTAGCTTGCCGCAAGCTTTTCTCTCTCTGCCTCCGAGATTTTTCCTTCCGCTTGCGCTTCATATAAGCGCCGTAGTGCATCACTTAAAATCTCTCGTTCTAAATCGAGCATCCGCAGTTCATCTTTTGCGTTAGAAGCCGTTGTTGTTTGGACGCTTTTGGAGACTCTGAATGGCGAAGCTCCATATTCAAGGAGCGGATCATTATCTGTTTTTTGAGGTTTTTTCTGCTTGGGTTTATTGCCCAGTTTTCTCATGGAAAAAATCACTGTTCCGCAGGCGACGATTATCACTACCGCTACCGCAGTGACTATTACCGGGTCATCATACCAAGCCATGCCAAGCTGTCCTCGATATCTTGATTGCGCACCATGTATATATAAATTAATACAAGCAGTCCACACGGTTTTCCAACTTTAAATATTGAAAACCGCAGCATGCTGTTTTACTTTTTCACTCGCGCTTTTTCAAGACATCATAGCATGAAAACGAATGGCAGCCAGACAAAACAACTGAGAACCATTGTAATTGATATAGAACTGGACCCTGAAAATTCATAAATGCGGAGAGAAAGGGTGCTGTTTTTCGGTTTAGCCTACGATCTGCGTTATTTTTTTGATGATGCCTTTTTCTATCTCGCGAGTCCACAGCATCTCAGGCACGTCAACGACGAGAAACAGCATCTACGTTAAGAGTGCTTCGATTGCTGCCACTGCCAAGTTCTGGACCCATTTGCCTATGCCTACATGGATTGTAAAATCATTGGGCTGCCCCGCTATGAGGATAGTGAATGCTCTGTCCGCAGTAATGATATCCCGCAGAACCCCTGCCTTCTGCGCTTGAATAATTATTCCCAAAGGCACTGTTTTCGACTGTGTTTTGTAGCCTTCGGCTGATAGTTGTTGAACGATCTGCTGTGATAACTGAGTCAGGTCTTTGTTTTTTCCTTGAAAATGCAATATTTTCTCAGACACTACTTGATCAGGTTCCAAACTAAACCTCAACATTAAGTTGGAGTAGCGACGAATTAATAGTTTTTCAAGACCCTCAAGATGAGAATGCCATTGCTAATTATTCCGACGATTCCACCGATTATTATCAGCCCAAACAATTTAATGGCAGGCAATCTGCTCCAACAGGATAATTTATCTTTAGCAAGTTACCACTTTCTCTGTAGGCAAAACCCTGCATTTGTGAGTTTAGAGCGAAATGGTTACTGAAGAGAACCCCAGGCTTGTTGTTTTCGACGTTGAAGGAGTGCTGATTCCGAAAAACCGCTTCTTTTTCGAAGTGGGAAAAACCTTAGGCTTCGTTAAGCTGGTCAGGATCCTTTTTTTCGGTTTACTCTATGAAGCAGGCATTTTAAAGTTACAGTCAGTGCTGAGGCACGTTTTTGAAGAATCAAAAGGGGTTGAGCTTGAAACTTTAACTTGCATTTTTGAAAAAATTCCTTCGACGCCCCTTTTAAAAAATATTTTTTCTCAAATAAAAATGAGAAACTGCAAAATTGCCTTGATTAGCTCAGGGTTGCCAACGGTTATTGTTAAAAAATTAGCTGACGAATTATGTGCAGATTACGCTTATGGCATTGAAGTTGAAACCAGAGATGGCAAGTTGACCGGTAAAATCTGGGGTGACGCCATTGAGCCAGAGGGGAAACTGAAAATTTTATCGCAAATTTTAACAGCCGAAAACTTACGGTTAAGCGATTGCATCGTTGTTGCTGATGACAGAAATAACCGGTGCATTTTTTTGCCTGGAATGTTAAAAATCGGTTTTAACCCCGATTTTGTTATAAGAGTTAAAGCTGACAGGGTAGTGAATGGCAAACTTTCTGCTATCTTGCCCATTATTGATGGGAAACCGCATAAACGTTCTTTTCCGTCAACAAACGACTTTCTCAGAGAAGATATTCATGCTTCCGGATTTTTTGTGCCAGTTATCGCCTCTTTAATCGGCGTGCCCACAGTTGGCATTTTAATTTTCGGGACAGCCTTGATATACACAGTATCGGAAATTTGGCGTTTAGAAGGAAGAGAATTATCATTCATTTCGGCGATTACACGCCACGCTGCCAATCAATCAGAATTACGCGGCTTCGCTGCAGCACCCCTTTACTTTGCTTTTGGCATTGTGTTTACTTTACTTGTGTTTCCTGCCCCGGCAAGTTACGCTGCTATCGCTATGTTTTGCTTAGGCGACAGCGTGGCCTCGCTTTTTGGCGGTCTTATTTCAACGTCGTTACCATTTAACAAGGGGAAAACCTGGGAAGGCTCCCTATCTGGTTTCTTTTTTGCGTTTTTAGCTGGCTCGTTTTTTGTTCATCCATTATTTGCTTTTATTGGTGCCGCGATTGCTATGACCGTGGAGGTTCTTCCTTTGCCAGTGAATGACAATGTGCTGGTGCCAATTATTACGGGAGCGGCGTTGACGCTGTTAAGATAATGGCGGTGTTGCCTAAAGATAATTTTTCAACAAATTATTTCTTGCCTCTCTTATTAATCACAGGCTTTTGTGGTGCTCAAGCCTACTTAAAACAATCAAAAACGACGTATTCTATATGCCAAGTCTCAATCTATGTTTTGATTCTATAAGGTGGTTCTTGTGCAAAATACAAAAAAACAGAAATAGGAACTCTCGGTCCTAATTGATTACGAGTGGGGCTTATTGAAAAACGATTACGATATAATCATTGTAGGAGCTGGACCCGCTGGATTATCTACTGCTAAAGCTGTATCTGAAAAGGGTTTGCGTTGTCTTGTTTTAGATAAGAGTAGGGAAATTGGTTTTCCCGTGCGAACCAGTGGAGGTTCATGGATACAGGATATGCTTGACCTCAAAATTCCAGAAACCTGTTACAATCCCGTCTCAGAAGTTTCATTCGTGGCACCAACTGAAAAGGCAACGCTTAGTTTTGACAAGCCTGTCGCATGTATTCTTGACGTGACTGAACTTAATAGATTTCTTGCTTGCCGCGCAAAACACTTCGGAACAGAACTTTTGCTTGAAAGTCAAGTTAATGATGTATTAATCGAAGAAGGATTCGTAACTGGAGTAGAGGCAAATATTGACGGCAGAGTTCAAAAAATCCGTTCCAGAATAGTTGTTGACGCCTCAGGTTTGAGTGCTACACTGGCCAAAAAAGTTGGCTTACTTAAATATTGGCCAAGAGTAGCACTTGGAGTACAATTTGACGTAGCGTCACCTAAAATTAACCCGGAAAAAGTTGTGTTATACGTTGGAAACAAAATTGCCCCAGCAGGTTACGGATGGGTCTTTCCTTGGAAGAACAACAGAGCCAGAATAGGCGTCGGTATAATAAGGCCCGATTCTTTCGCCAACCCGCTTAGGTATGCGCAAGACTTGTTGAATAACGATCAGCTAGTTGGACTAAAAAATGATTTCAAGATCTTAGGCAAAGAAGCAGGGGTCTTTCCGTCATCAGGTCCTCTTGAAAAAACCATCGCAAACGGTTTTGTGGCAGTTGGAGATTCAGCGGGTCAAGGTTCTCCGTTACACGGGGAAGGAATCAGATATGCAATCTACTTTGGCATTATGGCTGGTACAACCATATGCGACGCTTTTCAGAAAAAAAATTTTTCGACAAAAACCCTGCAAAAGTACGAAAAGAGCTTGGAGACAAAAAGAGGGAAGGAACTTCAGAATTGGGCTTGCCATCCAAAAACGGATATCAAAGTATGATGACGCTCAATGGGATTCAAGCGTGAGATACCTGGGAAAAATCGGATTAAACGACCCCGAAACCGTTATTCAATTATTTAGAACAGACTTCTCATACAGAAATCTCTGGCGAACTTTCCAGCACTCACCAATTCAAGCTCTAAAAACTCTTCTAAGAGGCATGTAAAACATACATTCCTGACTATGATAAAAAAAAGGCAAGTTTTGAAGTTTCTCTGTTCTCTGTATTATGTGTGCTACCATTGATTCTGTATTTTAGGAAAATATAACTTCAAAGAAAAAGATTGAGCTTGGAACCTATCAGGGAGCCGGTGGTGGAGGCGGTGGAGGCGGCAGAGGTGTCTTTTGGCGTCTTCTAAGTAACATCAGAACGGCGATGACAACAACAATAACGGCTACCACGACGGCTATAGTCAATATTGGCAATTGTGCGGTTGCTGTCGAGCCGGTGGGCGAAGGGGTCGGCTGAGGCGATGTGCCATTCGCCAAGGTCAAGGAATCAACCAATAATGAGTAGCTTGCTATTTCATCTGTTAATTGTGGTGTGTCATCTGTGGGTGATGCAAAAAAATGTAAAGCGTCAGTAGGGGCAAACGAGGGAGTTAGCTCATCTGTGAAGTTCAACCCTATCACTGTTCCGTTACTGTTATAAAATGTTGCAACTACCCATGGATGTTGATCCACTTGAGTTCCATTGTTCAGAATGGTTCCGTCAATATAATATGTGCCGTTGCCGGGAATGTAGGGAGCGCTGCCTCCTGGATTCGGAATTATCACACCGGCATATTGTCTGTCCTTTGTATCAGTAACTGAAGTAACTGTAACTTGGACGGTGCTGACTGAAGAGACCCAGCTTAGGTCGGGTGTGGAACTGCTCGCCGCATTAAAGTCTAGGTAGAACGGAGCCTTTTGCCCAGGAAGCGTATCGTAAACGAATGCTTGGGTGGCGGTTTGTGCCAGCTCCGTTTCGGTTGAGCTGAAAGCGGTGCCTTGGATAGTTACGTTTCCTATGATGTTTGAACCCACATTCTCTACTTCACCTACCACAATCAAGTCGCCAGGTTCCGATGCTAAAACAGTGTTTGAAGGGGCAACATACCGGCTGTATGAGAGAACGGTGGCTTCAGATGTGGACGCTTTCACACTTCGCGTAGACAATAGGCTAAACGCAGCTAAAACTAAAATTGCGATAATTACAATAGTTGTTATTTTTTTCAAATTCTCTTCGCTTCGACGTTGGACTGGTTTGTTTGATAAGGTATTTTTTAGTTTATTAAGGTTTTCATATTTATGCAGGTTCTATTGAGTTGCTTGTTACGTGTAAATGAATCATGAATGATGATAGAGTTAGTTTTGGAATCATTCGATTCTTAGACGAAACTTAGACCTATAAAATCACGTTTTTCTTTCAGTGAAAGATGAATTTTTAATCTACCGATTCTTATTTGGGTAGTTATGAGTAAGGACCTGCAACGTGTACTAGGGTTTACTGGCTTTTTTGCCGCTGCAACAGTGGCTATGGAACGCTCTGCTGTTCGCTTCTGGGATAGTTTACATGGTCATAAGAAAAATATGAGAGTGGCTAATCGCTTTTTTTCTCAGCGGAGGAAATTGTCGAGCATCTTTGTTAATCTTTTCCTATTCTCTACATAACAAATCTAAGAACGCTTTTCACAATTGTGGAAGTTCAAATAGTGGATGAGGCTTTACTGAAATGCTTTGGTTTCTTGATTTTTCTGTTTAGCTAGATCGAAAAATTGTTGTTGTATCAACTTGCCAACCATACAAATTTAAAAACAAAACCAGTCACAGTTAGTTTGATGTATTATGAAAGACGATTTTGAGTGCCCGTGGTGTGGCTCAAATTTTGAAGACGGCAAAGAACTACATTTGCATGCACAAAAACATTATAGATCTTCAGTACAAGCATAATTTCTAAGAAACCTCCTGCTTCTGCCGATTTTTCTTAGTGTGGAATTTTTCAGTTCGCAGTGGCGGGTCAGATACTGATGTAGACTTACAGCTTGTTCTAGTTGAAAGATGATTTACTGAAAGTCAAATCCCCCGATATTCTTAGAAATTCTTAATCCTTTAAGGCTGAAAAACAGGAAAAGTTATGATTGATGAAGAAATGGTACTTTACGTCATAACGTTTTTATATGCTACATCAAGAAATCAAGCCAGCGATGGCTATGAATAGACAAGAAGCAGTTAAGGTGCTGCAAGAGATACTATGTGAATGTGATGGGTCAATCTCCATGAGCTCAGTTTCACTTTCGCCTATTACACCAAATAAAGCGCAGAGTTCTTCTTTCGAGTTGCGAATAAACTGCAGGCTTGATGACTCTTTGAGAACGTGCATCAACGCTGTTCTTGAGAGACACAAGTTAGCCATGAAAGAATTAGGTACATCATTGGTGATTTACCGCCCCAGAACTTAAAAAAACGCGCCAATTATCAAATAATTCTTACCCACGATTTATTCTTAATTTTATGTTCTTAACGTATCTCCCAAATCTTAGAAGTGTTTTTAGTTTAGGCTTGCCTTGTTTTAAATCTGGGAAAAAGAAGTGGTTGATATTAAACCTGTAAATTTGATAGGGCAAAAAGGGTGATTAAGCGAATTTAGCCGAGTGCTAACATCGATACGGCGCAAAAATGGTGATGTACGCCTTATCTTATTTAGCAGCCAAACTCGCTTAACAAGGTGGCTCTTGATTAATTCCTTTTTCTTTCTGTAGTCAGCTACGATTGTAAAGAAAATAAAATAATGTTGGCACAAATTGAAACAACAATCGATCAGTTGTTAAGTGAATTTATACGTGATTTTCGCGTCATTCCTTTTTTTGGAAATCTTGACTTCGGCTTGTTCGCTGTTTATTCCGTGCCAAATAATTTTATAGCCGAGTTGAGTTAAGGCGCAGGATGCGTCGCTTACTCCTTGAGCTTCAATTAGCCTTATTGCTTGGGTAAGAGGTAGTTTTGCTGATTGTTTTAGGCAATCTTCGATTTGATTGTTTATTTGAATTAACTTCTCTTTGCTTACTAAAATATTGGGCATCGCCACGTAGCCTGTGGGAGAATTAACTGTTAGAACTGCTTTGGCGGCTTCTGTGGAAATGCCAATTCTTGCTGCAAACTCGTCGTAGGAGACAACTGGCTCCGTAAATTTAACGTGGAGGTTCTCTAAGAATTTGATCTCTCTGTCTTTAACTCCTTCAAAAGCGGTTTCTAAGTAACGCAGAATTGAAGCGAGAGGAATTTTGTCATGATAGTAAATGAAGTTCAATTGTGTGCGCTTCTCCAGTGCGGTGAGTTTCTCACATGCCAAAGCTTCATCGACCAGCAGAAGCATCTTTGCCTCTACGTGCTTTAGCTTTTCTGCTTTTCTCAGTAAGTATTCTTCAGTCCAGAACCCCACAATCTCCAAATAGATTTTGACGCCGGCTCTTTCAAGAGAAAAATCGGGTATTATCACTTGAGTTCCCGCAGGGACGGGTTCGGGTTCTCTTTTCAAAGTCCAACCGGATTTCACAGCTTGAAACTGCAGAGCAAAGCTCTCTTCGGCGGCGCTATCGTAGGTTTGAGGCGGCAAATTGGGTTTCTTAAAAAGTGCGCCTTGTTTTTGGCTTTCGATTTTGAAGTTGCAGATTTCGTTTGTGTATTTCCACAGTATCTTCGCGGTGATGGTCCATTCGGGGTTAGCGACAATTATTGGCAGTAGTTTGGCCATGCTGACTCCATATCTTTTCGTGAGTTTGAAGAGGCTGGCTGGGCCGTCGATTTTCACCCACAAACCATTGTCGCGATAAACCTCGTAGATTAAACCCAGTTTTTTCACGAAATAAAACAGGCTCTGCCAGTTGCCGGAAGCCGTGAAAGTCAGTTCTGTGGCGTCAAATAGAAGCGTCTGTGACAGACTAAGATTGTACTGTTCCAGCAGTTCATATGCTAAGGGTGGGGTAAACTTTTCAAGAATCAACTCGTCATCTAAGTCAGCGTACAGATGCGCCTCAAGGTTTTCTGTTGTCACCGCCATTTCTGAAGCGACATCGTCGATTATTCTTCGTCGCTTTTCTGGAGTGGTGGGCACACCAACCTTTTCTGTTGCTTGAAAGATTTTTCTCCTTAAATCTACTGGGTTGATTTTGCTGTTGCAGACAAATGTGCCTGTTCGGTCCAACAGCAAAGCTAATGCCCTAACGAAGCGATATTCGTATCCTCTATTCTCAAGGTCGGTGACTATGGCTTTTAGAACTTTTTTCTTTTCTCCAACATGTTCCTTGTACGCCTCGATGAGGCAGCCTGCAACCTCGAGGTTGTCGTTGGAAAGCTTGGAGTAGCGGGGCAGGATCTCACCTTTCCTCTTCCAGACCACGAGCAGGTTACTTGGAAGCACTATGATGCCTCTTCAGTGGTTAGGCGTCGCCTGCGGCTGATGCCAACTTCCACGGTTTCCTTGGAAATGATTTCTATTAGTTTGGCGGTTTTGCCTTCTTTCTTTCTAAGAAGCCGTCCTAGCCTTTGCACGTGTTCGCGTGCGCTTCCAGTTCCGCCAAGGATTAAGCCGACTGACGCGTCTGGAACATCTACGCCCTCGTCGAGAACCTGGGATGTAACTATGACTTTGTATTTGCCGTTTCCAAAGTTTGTTAATATCTCGCGGCGCTCCTCCCTCGTGGTCTGATAGGTAACGGCTGGAATCAGAAAACGCCTACTAATAGTATAGACCAAGTCATTGTACAGTGTGAAAATCAGAATCTTCTCGTCTCTGTACGTTTCTAGTCTTTCGGCTAACAGGTTAAGTTTTTCCTCGGAGTTAACTGCGACTCTTAAGGCGCGGTTTCGAGCGAGAAGTGCTTCTCTAGCATGTGGGTCTCTGCCAGTCGTCATTATGAACCTCTGAAAATCAGCTGCGTTTTTCAGGACGATTTTTTTCTGGCGAAGATAGTTCTTAAAGACGCTCATTTCGGCTTCGTAGGTTTGTTGCTCTTCAGGGGTCAGTTCGACTGATACTTTCTCGTACGTGTAGGGTGAGAGGTGTTTTCCTGCGAGTTCTTCAATGTCGACAGAGTAAACTGGGTCGCCTACAATTAACGGAAGAAGTGCGTGTCTCTGGTCGCTTCTCTCGTAGGTGGCGGTTAAGCCCATGCGATAAGGCGCAATGTACATCTCGCCTATTTGCATATAACCAGGAGAAGCTAAGTGATGCACCTCATCAAAAACCAAGAACATAAACCTGTTTCCTAACTGCGCTGCCTGCGAGTAAGCTGAATCATAAGTTGCAACTGTCACCATGCGTATGATGTTTTCGCCTCCGCCTACGACGCCGGCTTCCACGCCGAGGCATTCTCTCACTCTTTTTCTCCATTGGTCAATTAGATCCAATGTTGGAACAATTATCAAAGTCTGTGTTCTGAGCAGATCAATTGCCTTGAGTGCGATGAAAGTTTTTCCGGCTGCTGTGGGCAAAATCAATACTCCTCTGTTGCCCGCGTGACACCAGTTGTCTAAGGCTTTGTTCTGGTAAGTCCTCAACTCCACGTTACTCTTTAATTGTTCGATTGGAGGCGGATTGGGAACGTCATCATCGTATCTGATTCCGCTCTCCTTAAAATATTCCAAAGCGTCCTTGTAGTGACTGGCCTTCAGTCTGTAACAGCCGCATCGGGAATCCCATTTACCATATGGAGTTCCAATCTCCCCTTTCAAAAGAAGGGTGCCCTTGTCAAACCACAAACGCAGCATGACGATTACTCCCGCTTCTAATCAATTAAACTTACGCCAACTTTATCAGGAGAAGTTAAATGCAAAGTAAGAAGCAGCCAATCAGAACGCTAGGGTGAAAGTAGCTTACTAAATACTTCGAGTCTTGAGATCGACAATGCTTTATCTTGAATTCAATTTCCGCAGTATGTAGAAAAGTGCACGCGGGTAAAACGAGACCATCTGAGTTTTTGCTGATTGAGTATTAGCGCTCGCTACGTCATTCTTTTTCGAGGGTTGAAGTTCGATTTTTTTTCTGTTTTTACGGAAATGTATCTTTCTTCGACATACATAATCTTGTTTATTAAGTCATAATATTTAAAGGGTCAACGAATGAACTTACTTAATAATCCAAAGGAGGGTTGAAAAAACAAAAGCGCGCTCTTCAAGCGTTATTTTGGGTGAATAAAGAATGTTTTTTAAAAGGCAGATTTTTGTAGCAACCGCTATAGGCGTAATTATGCTTATGAGTGGATTACTAGGTACGGCTAATCCACAGCCTCAAGTCACAGGAGTTGAATCCATTCTGAGTATCTCTCAAATATCAGCGACTCCCCAATTTTTCTTTCAACAAAATCTCTACTTAGTCAGCACTATTGGCGAACCAACCTACTGGATTCAAGCATTCTTCCTTTATACTCCAACAACTATGCTAAGCCTTTTTCTGAATGTAAATGGAAAATGGGTTGCAAGTAATATGCCAAATTACATACAGGTTGCTTTTCCCTCAAATTTAACCCTCCAAACCTACATCGGCAACAACAGTCAACTGTACACAGCACTCAAATATAACGACGCAACTGCGTTAATTTTGAAGTGGAATTTCACGAGCATCGACTCAACATACAGTTTTAGCAATCAATTAATCAAGGATGATAAAGGCTATGTTGGAAACGAAATGATTTTTGAAACACCAAACCTAAAAGGATTAGCGACAGCAGAAAAATATATTAATGGAAAATGGGTACCGGCTACAAAACTAGGACTTGTGGACAACTTAGGCGATCAATCAACTGTCTACTACAGTTCATCAATGGAACACACATCTTCTCTAACTTTCTCAATTATCAAAGGCATAGCCTACTTCTGTCCGAACTACGCAAACAATAGCGCCTACACGGGCATTATAATAAAATAGCTCGCTCGCGTATCTAACTGACCTCATATTTATCAAAAAGTCAGCAAGAAGACCTCTGGTCTTGACCAGAGGCTGAATTGCGTAGTCTAGTTGTTTGTTCCTCAATGTAACGTTGGATTGTTTCGGGAAACGTGCCATGCTGATCAGCGTGCGTAGTTGTTCATAGATTAGTTTGCGAAGTGTTGATGCTTCTAGCTTTGCTCGCATGCGTGCTGGGTAACCAAGTTTGAAATGCGGTATGGTTTTAATGAAATGTGTTCTTAACTCTAAGCATAAAAAAGTTTTCGAATGCTAAAAGTTATTTGTGAGGTTATTGTCAATCTAAGAAATCCTAAAAAAAGAAAACTAAAAAAAGAAAAAAGGATAATGTGGAACGTGTGCGTGCGCGTGAGTAGCGGTCGGTTTTTGGTGTTGGAGTTTTTATTTTCGTCTCTTCTTTGCAATAATAACCGCGGACAAGACTATGATCATAAAGGCAAGTAAAGTAATTCCTAGCAATTGACCAGGAAATTCTGGAATCGTCGGTGTTGGGGCGGCAGTTGGTTTAGCGGTTGGGGCGGCAGTTGGGGCATGAGTTGGGGAAGCAGTTGTAGCTGGTGGAGCGGTGGGTGCAGTGGTTGTTTGAATTGGCGGTGCTGTTGGTGCAGCTGTTGGTGCAGCTGTTGGTGCAGCTGTTGGTGCAGCTGTTGGTGCAGCTGTTGGTGCAGCTGTTGGTGCAGCTGTTGGTGCAGCTGTTGGTGCAGCTGTTGGTGCAGGTGTTGCGGTTGGGCTTGGAGTGGGTGATGGGGTTGGTGCCAGCTGTTCGGTTTCTACTGTACCAGAAATTATTCCTGAGGGTATCGCGGTTAACTGTAAGTTAACGCCTGATGTAACTGCGCTAACCGTTACTGATACTCCGGATTGCATTACCGTTGTGTACTCGTCTGCTGATGCTGTTACGGTGTATGTTCCCGTTGTTGTCAGACCCGTTGATATTGTATAGTCTCCTGAGCTGTCTGTTGTGGCTGAGCCTTCGGCAAATGTTATGGGATCTTCCGCGGTTACAGAGGCTCCATCTATTGGGTTACCCAGTGTGTCGGTGACTTTTCCTGTTATTGTTCCTGAAGCTGCAATGGTGAGTTGTATGTTTTCTCCTGAAGTTTTTAGCCCCTGAGTCACGGCTACGCCTGAAATGGAGTTAAAACTTTCGCCGTAGAAGGCTTCAACTGTGTAGGTGCCTGTTCCCAGATCAGTTGTAATTTGGTATACTCCTGCTGAATTAGTGGTTGCAGAGCCGAAGTAAGTGCCATCGGCGGAGGAGGCAATAACGTCTGCGCCTGCAATGGGTGTACCACCTACTGTATTAGTGACTGTTCCTGAGATTATGCCGGAAAGCGGTAGAGCCAGGTTTTCTCCTGAAGATGTTTGTCCTTGGGTCACTGCGAAAGATGCAGTTGTTTCGGGCAGGTAGTTGGTTGGGAAAAATGCTGTTACGTTGTATGTTCCTGTGCCTAAGTTGTTGTCCATTGTGTATTGTCCATTGCTATTTGTCGTTGCACTTCCAGAATATTGGCCGTTTGATGATTCCGCAATAACGCTAATACCTGAAAGGGCCGCGTGAGAGTTTGCATCGGTGACTGTTCCTGAAATAGTGGCTGATATTGGGAGAGCAAAGTTAACGTTTGCGGTTGTGGCGCCTGCGTTCACTGTGATTGGGCTAACAGATTGATACAAGTATGGTCCTTCGAAGGCATAAGCGCTTACGTTGTAGGTTCCTGTTGGTAGGTTTGTGTTTATTTCATAGTTTCCGTTGCTGTCAGTGAATGTAGAGAAACCGCTTGGAGAGTCTGCACCTGTCGAGTTTTCCGCTGTCACAATTACGTCTGCTACTGGGAGACCTGTTGAGGCATCGGTTACATGACCAGTTATGATTCCTGACTCAGTTACAAATATGGTTTCGCCAGAAGTTGTTTGGCCCGCTGTGACTGCAACGTTGTCGAGTTCTGCGTCAACGTAGCCGGTGGCGAGAGTTGTTAATGAATAAGTGCCAGTGCCCAGGTAGCTTGTGATGCTATATTGTCCTTGAGCGTTTGTGACAGCTGAGCCTTCACCGTTGCCAGATGCTGAGACCGTAACGTTTGGAACTGGGAAGGGAGGTTGAGCTGAGGCTCGTCGCGGAACTGAAGCAACGCCTAATATCGCTGCGGCGATTAAGCCTACTAAAAGTATGGTCATCAATAAATTGGCTGCTGCTTTGGCTTTGTTTTGGTTACCTGACATATGATGTGCTAATGCTAAAATTGATATTCTTGAGGTTTTTTTCATAAAAATCCCTAGTTTGTTCGACTTAAAATAACATCTTTAATTCCTAAGATTGATGTAGACTCTTAACTGATAAAAAACTATGTGACTGTCTCCACGCAATAACATGTTGCGCATAAAAGGCCCGTCTGGCTGTTTCCAAAATGGTAAAAGCAGGTGCAACTAGTTTTTTGGTTCTTTGGATTTTTTGTCAAGAGTACAATTCGGAACATGAGTTAAAAACAAAAAAATAGCTTTATCGCAAAATTTTGGTTTAAACTTGGGATGTTATTGTTTCGGATGATTCTGCAAAGTTCTCGGTTACTGACTTTTCTTGTCAAAAATCGGTTGCTGTCGTGAGATGGCTATTTTTAGGGTTCTGTTAACTTGGTAAGATACGACTTCTCCAAGTAAACTTTCAAGGGTTCTGGTTAATCTACGAACTTTAACTAAATACATTCATTGAAAGCATACAAAATATTTAGACAGAGAGACTTAGCTAGTTTGATTTATCGTAATTTTCTCTTTTGTCTTTTTAACTCAGATTCTTTTTCTCGTGGGGCTGCCTTGGCGTCGCTTAATGTAACAACTTCAACGGTGTTTCCAGCGATAACGACTTTAAATGCTACCATTTCCAATTCCATTTCTATTCACCTATCATGTTTGTACTTGTCCTTAACAAAGGCTTCTTCGACAACACATTCAACGATATCTTTCTCGTATGTCAGTTTTTTCTTCATTCTATATCAAATATACTGTTTTAATTAGCAACTTAAGACCTATGAACCTCGAATCAATATTTGAAATTAACACTATTTTACGCAAACCTAATTAAGACACCAAAAAGAACCTGAAAAACCGTTTGAACCCCGACAAATAAGCCATGGCGAAAGAATCCAAAAAATAAACTATCATAGGCTAACGGAAACACTCACTAAAAAAGTAAGCTCAAGTGTAAACAAAGAGCAATATCGTTAATGTGGGCTTTTCCCTTGTTCTTAGAAAATTGTAAACTGCCAATTCACCAATCACCACACCAATAACTGTTCTGACGAGTTCCGTTAGGTGACTTAGCATAAAATTTAAAGCACGAGACATAATTAGAGAAGTTCGATATATTTCTGTTTATGAAATAACACAATATATAAAGGGTTAACCTCATTGGTTAGCGCCAAAAAAGAGTGTTAAACGATGGAGAAAGGAGAAGCTCAGATTTTCCATTCGATGCAGGTTATTATAGCTGCGTTGAATGAGGAAGAAGGAATCGGGTTAACGATAGCTGAGCTTAGAAAGTACCTGAGAGAGATCAAAATTTTGGTGGTTGACGGCAAAAGCGCTGATCGAACTGTGGAAACTGCCAAGAATTGTGGGGCGGAAATTGTTTTTCAGGATGGCATAGTTAAAGGCGACGCGGTTGCCAAAGCTATCGAAAATATTGACCCGGACGTAGATTATGTGGTAATCACCGACGCTGACTATACTTACCCGGCAGAGTATATTCCAAAAATGATTCAAACATTAGAAAAGAACCCAACGGTTGGCATGGTTTGTGGAAATAGATTTACTGCGGATTTAGATAACCGAGCCCTTCATGACGTGTTCTACTTTGGGAACCGGCTAATAGCGTTAACCCACAATTTCTTAAACGGAGTCCCATTAGCTGACCCGCTGACCGGATTGCGTGTAGTACGTGCGGAAATTCTTAGAAAATGGAAAGTTAAATCCAAAGGTTTCGACATTGAGGTTGAACTGAATCATCGCGTGGAGGGAGAAGGTTTTGGCATCTTGGAAGTTCCCATTAAATATCGAGAAAGATTAGGTGAAAAGAAATTAGGCGTCAGAAATGGCGCAGAAATTTTTAAGCGCATAATGCTAGAAACAACTTATTAAACCGTTCAGTTTACCCGTCTTCGGTTTCTCTTGTGGTGCAATCACGCTTGACTTGGCTTGATTGACGTTTGCAGGCGTTTTGTTAATTGGGTTTTGTAGCTATATTGTTGTTGCTTTGCATATCCCACAAAATTAGTGCTCCATCCGACAATGAATACGATGATGAATATTGGTGCAGGGAAAGCGACTCTGAGTTTGTTGCGTTTTTTTCTGTTGGTTGGTTTTGTCATGGGTTGCCGTTATGATCTTGTGGCTTAATTATTAATATAAAAGCTTTATGAATTGTCAGTAACTAAAAGGCAATAGTCGAACACTCGTACAGATTAAATTTTAAGCCCAAACCCAAACTCAAACTACTTTTAATTAATTGATTTTATTTTTTTATTAACTTGTTTTCTTATTCTTTCTCTCTTACCATCACAGAACTGTATCAACGCGTGCATCATGTATATCACACAGCAGCACACACACAAAATGAACAAAAAAACCCATCTTTTAAGAACTTAACAGAACCTAAAACAGCAAGCTTTAATTGAAGTATCTGCCTTACGATAATCTGAGGCTTTTAGTTGATTATTGCTGGTTTTGATGTGTCTTTTCCAGGCATACTTTATACCATAGTAGGGCTGATTATACTTTGGATAATTGTTTCAATTCCTGTTTGGCTTGCTGGAAAAGGCTGTAACTGGAGGAAAAGCAACTTTTGGAGATGCTTTACTGGCAACGCTTGCTGGACCAATTGTCTACTTTGTCGTTGTTTTTTTGGTGGGCTTTTTCCTTGGAACTGCGGCTTTGGTTTTCGGTTACATTTTGGCGCTTATTGCTTGGATTTGGGTTTTCAAGGCAAGTTTCCAAACAGGCTGGCTTAGAGCGATTCTGATAGCAATTCTAGCATGAGTCTTCTTTATCGTTTTAAGCATAATAATTGATGCTCTGTTCGGAATAGCGTATCCTGCGCCGTTTTTCCCAAAAATCTAGAAAAATCATCACTTTAGGAAACACATACTTGGTAAATTAGTTAGTCGGCAATTACGGAAAGAATTATATTCCTGATTTTGGTGATGCTAAACTGGTGATTTGTTTTGGTGAGCTTTGACAAGCTTTCTGGGAAGTTTGTTATTTGTGCAGGCGGTTTTGACCTAGGAGAGGTTAATGGGGTAGATATTGACACTAACACTTGGCAAGTTACCCATTTACATGTAAAGTTGTCAAAATCAGCATCTGGGGACCTTGGATTCCAAAAAAGATTTGGAAGCTCAACTGTATGCGTGCCTATCGCATTGGTTTCTAAAGTTGGAGACAATATATTGTTAAATAAGTGTCTTGATGAATTAAGCAAAAACCCACAAATTACAGAATGCCCAGGATGATAACTAAAGATTGAACCAAATGCTTGCGGAAGGCAACCAGTAGGCGGCGGTGCCCATTGCCTAAAATGCCACATCTATTTCTGTTTCGCATCCGTAATTAGTTTAGTCTCGCACTCTCCTTGAGCGAAATTAACTGTTGTTGTTAGCTATCAGTCACATATTCTAGTAAATTTAAACGAAATTACACGTCTTGAGGATGCCGCGCTTGAGCTTCGATTTAGTTAAAAAATGGACGTTTCGATATACCCGTTTCAGCGTGATTGGGACAGCGGTATGGGTTGTAAATACTGTTCTATACTTTGCTTTGTTCAGGTTCTTCGGTGAATTAACGTGGTTTATTACTTTATTTACTGGTGTAATGGAGTTTGCGTTGATTACTTTCTTTAATAAGACAAGTAAGGGCAATATGTTTGAAGCATCAAAAGAGAATACGTGTGAATATAATATGTAGTAGATATAGCGGCGTTTCTAACCGCGCGCCGCGCTTTATTTTTCTTAGCACTAATTGTAGTTAATAACTATGTGTTTCTGTGACATTGCAGTTACAAAACATTGCATGTGCGCTTAATTTAGGGACAACCACGCGCTTACGGTTTTGTCCAGTATTATGTTTAAACATTAACAAAGCTGAGCTTCCGACAATGCCAATCCACAGCACTTGAAAGCGAAAAAACTACTCTATGTATGAACTAAAACTAGGAATTTAAAACGCAGCTACAGAACCCAGCACTTATACTATTCATTAAAAAAAGTTTAGTCAAAAAAAATAAAAAAATGGGTTAAACCGCGCTTTTTTTACTGACACTCTCGTAAAGTCTTTATTTGTTCGAGAGGGACATTCAAGTTGATTACGTGACCATATGCTTGTACAAGGTTCAATGGAATGCAAATGTACACGTTCCCCATCATAGGCTTTTTGAATCTCAGTTCTTTTGCCGCTTCCTTCGTCAAGTCAACACGTAGATGTGTTATTGCTCCCTTGTCAACATCAAATTCGATTCCGTCGATTTCACCAAGTGCGTAAGCATCAGTGGTCACAACGCTTTTCCCGTATAAATCTTTCAAATTTGTCAAAAAATTAAACCTCCGTACTAGAAAGAAACTTATTCTAGCAATAAAAGTTTTCGGATATTCTCATGGGCAAACTTTGAGCTCGCAATATGTCGGTGAGGCTTTTTATTTATCAATGTTGAGGCAGTATTTTCTCGAATATAAACCATCCGAGAAGGCTTAAGCCTACGAATGATCCTGCTCCCAAAAGAGCGGCTACTCCTAAATTGTTATGGTATGTACTTACCAAAACAACAGCAACAATAACTACAAAAACAAAGTATCCAATTTCAGATATTCTTATCCAATGATTCGAAGACAATCCACCAGCCTCCAACATACTAAGTTAAGTTGACATGATGTTTATTAATTTAGCCATGAAAAAATTCCCAAAAATTTTGTGCTTTTTCGTGATTTTTTCTAACTAACTCTACCTTGACTTAAGATATATAGAAGAGAAAACCACCTAAAAGTTTATAGCTAGATTAGAACAATAATAACATAGTGACCAAAAATGAGTAAAGAATTAAGTAATAAGAAATTACTAAGCCCCTAAGGCTGGAACAGCGACATCATCTCCTCATTCTTAAAACTGCATCCCCGTTTAATATGAACATTATCAACATACACTGGAACAAGTTTTTGAGTGTGATAAACATGGGTAAGCCATCTGAGAAGAGTTTTGAAGAAAGAGCAAACAAGTGGATTATACGCTTCATCAAATTCAATATTGTTTGGATTCATCGTTTTTCTAATCGGAACCGCCGTCTTCGCGTTTGCTTTCAGCACTTTTGGCGAGTGGACTTGGTTAGTAGCCAGCGGAACCGGAGGCATATTGCAGTTTTCCTTAATCAGCTACTTAAACACAACAAAGAGAGGAAAAATATTCGACAGCTGCGAGCAGAGAAGAGTAGACTAAATTCTGATATTTATTCTTGATAAACTGATTGACGATTGGAAAGGACCGATTAGATAAACCATAGGTGAGAGGCATACTCGCGCTATAAAAACGATATTAATGCTGATTTAGTTAAATCTGGGTGTCTGGTAAGTGTTCGTTACAAGAGAGATAATTATTTGTTATTTGGACACTCCTGTTGATTTACTATCGTGTGGAGTGCAGCTGTCAAATATTACGCCTTTCTTAGTCTTGTTAAAGTAACTGATTAATGCAAACTCGATAATTCCACCATTCACGCTAACGACAATATAGGATACTTCTCCTAAAAAAGGGAAGAGAAATACATAATAAAGAACGATGTTTAGTAAGAAAACGGTTAAGCCTATGACGTTGTATTTTATGTAACGCCAAGTCCATTTTTTGAATATGTCTTTGAGTTTGCTCATTCCGTTTTCTCTTCTCCTATCGCGAATTAAGCGTTAATATTATGATACGGGTTCCCTCATCGAGAGTTTTGCCATAAAGCTCGTCACAACTTAAGATTTTGCCCAATAAATGAGCTTTCAGAAATCAGAATATGAATTAATAATGTTCTTTTTTATTTAAATCCTAAATTCGGATATCTATTTTACTAAACTGACTGAAAAATGAAAGGCAGAGTCTCGAAGGATTTTCTTGAAACATGCTTTTCCATCTCGAGTTTCAAAGCGATTGGGGTTCAGAGGCGCGAGAATGATTTTGAAGGCAACAAAACACAATACAGCGATTTTAAAAACTACTGCAAAGAATACGACTTTCAATTATGTGTAATTGGCAAAAACGGAAAACCAAACCCAATCGACCCAGAAACATTAACAAAAAAATAAAACAGTGAAAAAAGAGAAACAGATTTACGGAAATTTTTAAACAACGTATTGGATGGGCGCGACGAAAAACTGCGTGTTTTCCACAAGTTCCTTTTGGGCGTGGTCAAAAAGCCATTGTGAGAGCTTTTGGCATCCGCTGGGATTACAGGAGAAACTTTTTGCCTTTGCATCCCACTTCTTGCAGGCAGAACAGGGAATTTCTGAATTGCTACCTATCGCAACCATGAATACATAGCAGGGATAAAATTGATTTATCAGTTATGAAGCAGCAATTAAGAGTACTTATACAGCTTAAAACTCAACTAAACCCAAAAACCTAAGCCTACCTCGCTCGCAAGCAAAGGCCGTGATATCAGCCCTCAGATCAAAATCATCAATAACCGAAACTTTTTTTTGTAACTATAGTGCCTCTTTGAGTTTTCCTTTCCATTTTGAACTGCCATCGGATCAACTTTGGAACCTAAGTATTGTTGTTTTTCTCAGGTTTCATTGAAAAATTACTTTTCCAGTAATTGGCTTGTGGAATACCTTGCCGCGTCTCATTTTCTTTACCTTCTTTACTCAACCGCAACAAATCAAACTCTAAGCCAAGAAAGTTACCAAGACAGCGTGTCAAAAAATGGCAACGCATCTGCTATTATTCTTTCAGGAAAGAACAAAGTGGGCTCTACAGCGATGCTTTTGATTTTCTTGACTTTTCTTGACGTTTACCAACTTTTTTTTGACTTATTTCGACTTTTATCGACTTTTATTGACTCAACCTGCAAAAATTTCAGGCTTTGGTTCAAAAAACCAACCCAAAACAACAAGAACAAAAATTATCCGATTTTGCTTTTCTCACTCGAACGGTTTAATAAAAACGCGCACAGTAAATAATTGTAACAGGAGATTCAATTTTTGCATTCACAACAAAAAAATAAACCAAACAGGCTGGTTAACGAAAAAAGCCCTTATCTTCTTCAGCACGCTTACAACCCCGTTGACTGGTTTCCTTGGGGTCAAGAGGCCCTCGATAAAGCGAAAGCTGAAGACAAACCAATTTTCCTCAGCATCGGCTACGCCAGCTGCCACTGGTGTCACGTCATGGAAGAGGAATGCTTCAGCGACCAGCAAGTAGCAGACCTGCTCAACCAATCGTTTGTCTGCATTAAAGTTGACCGCGAAGAACGTCCCGACTTAGACGCCGCCTACATGGCTGTTTGTCAAGCTATGGGCAGAAACTGCGGCTGGCCACTCAACATACTCATAACACCCAAGCTTAACCCGTTTTTCGCCGCAAGCTACATACCAAAATACAGCGGACGAGGCTTAACGGGTATGTTGGATCTTGTTCCTCAAGTCATGCAAATATGGAAACTGCAACGTCCACAACTAGAAATTGTTGGAGTAGACATCAAAAGCCGCATAGAAGCAATGGAAAAAAGAACCCCTCAGAAAGAACTTGGTAAAGAAACTCTGCAAGACGCCTACGACCGCTTAACACTTGACTTTGACAGGGAAAACGGAGGTTTTGGCACGGCACCCAAATTTCCAAGACCCCACACGCTCCTTTTCCTATTACATTATTATGCGAAAACAGACCAAAAAAACGCCCTTTTTATGGTTGAAAAAACGCTAACGCAAATGCGCCTAGGAGGCATATTCGACCAGTTAGGCTTCGGCTTCCACCGCTACAGCACCGACGAAAAATGGTTAGTTCCTCACTTTGAAAAAATGCTCTACGATCAAGCACTAATCGCAATAGCTTACATGGAAGCTTTTCAGGCAACAGGCGCCAAACGCTATGCACTCGCCTGTAAAGAAACCCTGGATTACACCCTCCGAGATTTAGCGGCTCCCCAAGGAGGATTTTACTCGGCGCAGGATGCCGATACAGAAGGCGAAGAAGGCAAATTCTACCTTTGGACCATGGACGAAGTGCTCGACACGTTGCCTCCTGCCGACGCTGAATTGGCCGTCCACATTTACGGGCTAAAACCAGAAGGCAACTTTATTGATCCTTCCGGACGGTCCAACGGCAAAAATATCCTCAAAATCGCCGAACCCTTAGAGGAGCTTGCACCATACATGGGTTTAACACTGCAAGAACTCATCGACCGCCTGCACACCATAAGAGAAGCGCTTTTCGAGGCAAGAAAAAAACGGGTGCCTCCAGCAATAGATGATAAAGTGTTAACTGACTGGAACGGCTTAATGATTGCTGCTCTGGCAAAAGCGGGCAGGGTTCCAAACGAAGCAAAGTACATTGAAGCCGCAGAGAAAACTGCTGACTTCATCCTGAACCAAATGCTAAAAGATGGCATGCTCTATCACCGCTACACAAAAGGTGAAACAGCCGTGGAAGGCTTCCTAGACGACTACGCCTTCTTTGTATATGGGCTAATCGAGCTCTACGAGGCAACCTTCGAAGACAAATACGTCACAGCTGCATCCGCTTTAACCAAGACCATGCTGGCTAAATTTTGGGATGAAAAAAACGGCGGATTCTTCCAAACGCAAAACAGTGAAGCTGCCATGCCAAAAATAAAGCAACTATACGACGGCGCAACTCCATCAGGTAACTCAGTTGCGTTACATGACCTGCTATGGCTGAGCCGCTTAACAGATGAACCCACATATAACACCGTGGCAATTCAAATAAGTAAAACATTCGCGCAAGAAGTCGAGGGTGCTCCTGAAGCGTACACGTTCTTTCTTTCTGCAACGAACTTTCTGATAGCCTCCTACAGCGTGATCTTAGTCGGCGATTTAAAGGAAAAAGATACACAAGAAATCCTAAATGTACTGAGGAAGAACTACCTGCCAACCACAGTTATATCGCTTAAATATCCAAGCGAAACAGGCTTAGGCTACCAGCAAATCGAAGGAAAAGCAACCGCCTACGTATGCCAAGACCAAACATGTCTCCCACCCACCAACAGTCTAATGCAAGTTCTAGAACAACTCGGAGTGAAAGGAGAAAAACGTTAAATTTTTGCGTACAAACCTAAAGGAAAAAAATTAAATCAAAAACAGGAATTGTTTATATATTACCGCTTGGTTGTTGAAACATAGTTGTATTTGGAAATGGAAGATGATTAAAATGCAAACATGTCCCTATTGTGGCGCGACCGTTCCTGAGGGCGCAATTGCTTGTGGTAAATGCGGCGCTTCGTTAGTTTCCTCGCAGCCTCAAACGTCTACAACATTTCAGTCACAAAGCAATTCATCTGATCAATCTTCAGGTTCTAGTTCCACTTCGTGGTCAGGCGGAAATTATGATTCGGAATTGTCAACTCGGCTTCAAAAAGCCATGAGAAGAAACGAGTTATTGAGCTACGCGATTGTTGCTTTAATAATAGTTCTGTTCGTTTTGTTATTGACCGGGTTATAAAGAATTGAAAACTACTGATTAGATGGAGAAATCAAAAATGGAAAATTCCTTAGAAAATACGGTTAAAAGATTAGAAACGACAAATAAGATACTCATCGTCGCAGTAGTTATCTTAGTTGTACTTATCGTTCTAATCATATAGCCAGCCGCCGCATGTAAAAAAACATCGGAACGCTGCAGAAAGCTAGCCAGCAAGCTTTCTTTTAATTTAACTTTAGTCAGCTTAAATCTAAATCTTGTCTAAGTTGAATTCTTCGTGGATTGCTCGAACTACAGCTGTGCCGTCTTTTTCTTTGACAACGAATGAAATGTTTAGTTCTGAGCTGCCTTGTGCGATCATACGTATGTTTATCCCTTTTTTTGCGACCGTAGTGAAGATTTTGGAGGCTACTCCTAAGGTTCCTTTCATGTTGGCTCCCATTACAGCTATTACGGCAACGTCGTCTTCTGCTGTAACTTCGCTGACTAAACCGCCTCTGTCCAGCAAAGCAATTTCAAGGTTACTAATAGCTCGGCCTAAAAGTCCTCGGCGAATAATCATTGAGATGTTCGCTTCCGAAACCGCGGTGGAAATCATCATGACGTTAATGTTGTTTTTGCCCAGTACATCAAAGACTCTAGCGTAGCTGCCGGGGGCTCCTACCATTCCTGCGCCGTTAACGTTCAGCATGGCTACGTCTTTTATAATTGCCACGGCTTTAACGACTTCCTTTGAATTTCCATCTGGTTCTTTTGTTATCAGTGTCCCTTGGTTTTCGGGGTGGAAAATGCTGCGTATTCTCACAGGAATGCCTTCTTTTATTACTGGTTCAAGAGCGCGAGGGTGCATGGCTTTGGCGCCGAAAATCGCCATTTCAGCCGCTTCCTGATAGCTGAGCTGGGGAAGCATTTTGGCTAACGGAACAATTTTTGGGTCAGTAGTCATTATGCCATCGACGTCGGTCCATATCCAGACTTCATCAGCACCTAAACCAACCCCTAAAATAGTGGCGGTATAATCTGAGCCACCCCGCCCAACGGTGGTGACAATGCCATCTTGATTTGCTGCAATAAATCCAGTTACAACGGGGATAACGTTTTTTTCCAGCAGTGGTACAAGACGTTCTCGGATGAGATGAGTGGTGATAATTCATCAGTGGATCGGCTTCACCGAAGTTGGAGTCGGTGACAATCCCTGCTTCTTTGCCTGTGAACCATTGAGCCTCAAACCCTTTGTCTTTTATGGCACCCCAAACAATAGGCGCAGATAATCGCTCGCCAAAAGAAACCACATAATCTTTAGATTTTGGAGTGAGTTCGCCAACATAGCAGATGCCTGTTAAAACTTTCTCCAGTTCAGCAATTGTTTTCTCAATGGTCTCAGTAACTTCTTTTTGCAACTGTTTGCTGTTAATTGCGGTTGAGATTGTCTCTAAATGTTTGTTCAGTAATTCTTTGGTAAAGGTTTGGATGTGTTTTTCGTCGCTTTTTTTGGCCAGTTCAGCAACTTCAATTAGGCTATTGGTTACACCTGCTAGAGCTGAAACAACCACGGTAACGTTGTCTTTTTGAGCGTTTTTGATGACCAGGTCGGCTACATGACGTATGTTTTCGCTCGTACCAACACTGGTGCCGCCGAACTTCATCACGATTTTCATTTTTAGGACTCCAAATTGTTATTTAAAATTCGATCTGCTAATTTATGTCTTATATCTAATAGGTCTCTTAAAACTGCACTGGCAGTTTCAATTCCGCCTGCACCTCTACCGATGAGTGTTTGTTCTGCAGCATACTCCGTAGAGAAGGTTATTGCGTTTAATACACCGCTGACGCACAGGGGGTTGTTTTTAGCTATTTCCGTGGGTTTAACAGATGTTGTATTGCCGTCTATTGAACCAATGAGCTTGATCGTGTTACCCCTCTTTGAAGCCTCATCAAGCGCTTGCAGCGATACGTCGCGGATGCCTGTTCTATCAACGTCTTTTAAGGTTATTTTCTTGTTTAATATCCAGTTCGACAGAATGACGACTTTGCAGGCAGTATCAAACCCGTCAATATCCATTGACGGCTCTTTCTCAGCGTAACCAAGCTTTTGCGCATTTGCTAGCGCTTTCTGGAAGGTCACGCGGTTTTGAGACATTTCAGTTAGTATATAGTTAGTTGTGCCGTTCAGTATACCACGTATGGCTAGGATTTTGTCTCCTGCAAGGCATCGTTTCGCAAACTCTAGCATTGGTGTTCCACCGCCGACAGTTCCGCTGAATCTCAGGTAAACATTGTTATATTCAGCCAACTCCGTAAGGGCTGGCATCGCTAGGGCCAATGGACCTTTATTGGTTGTGACCACATGTTTCCCTGTTTTAAACGCTTTAGTAATGTGTGAGAGGGCTGGCTCACCGTTTTTGATATTGACAGGCGTAACTTCTACAACCACTTCTGCTTCAACTGACTCAATAACATCTAACGCAGGTATTCCTGGGTGCCCAAACTCCGGGTCGGCGGATATTGGATAACCCCGTTTCTTAATCTCTTCTAACTTTTCAGGGCTCAGACCTTTTGGGTTTATAACAGCGCCGTCAATATCGGCGATGGCAACGATTTTTGGGTTAAACCCGTAATCCTTAACCTTTTCTGCATATCCGCGAGCAAGAATTGTTGTTACGCCCTTCCCGACTACGCCATAGCCAACTAAGATAATCCTCATTTTCATGTTCACCTTGCCAAAATAACTCTTGGGGTTTTTAATCCTAAAGCCTGTTCGATAGCGGATATTTCAGCGTCAACCTCAATGGGTTTTTCGCTTTGTTTGATTGCAGTATCAGGATCCTTTAAACCGTGTCCTGTCGTGATGCAGACTACCCGTTCATCCTTATCGATAACTCCATTGTTAACTAGCTTCTTTAAACCTGCAATAGATGAGGCACTTGCAGGCTCCACAAAAATGCCCTCAATCCGAGCAAGCGTTTTCTGCGCGTCCAAGATTTCCTCGTCGGTTACGGTTTCAGCGGTTCCATGCGATTCATGAATGGCCTTAATGGCTTTCTTCCAGCTTACCGGAGCGCCGATTCGGATAGCTGTGGCGATAGTTTCTGGTTTCTCTACTGGAATTATTTTGTCGCTGCCAGTTTTGATTGCCTGTGCTATGGGCGCTGAGCCAGATGCTTGTATACCCGTCATTTTGGGCAGTGTTTTTATGTACCCGAGTTTGTGGAATTCAGTTAAGCCTTTCCAGACTGCGCTTATGTTTCCAGCATTACCTACTGGTATGATGATTCTGTCTGGTGCTTCATTGTTTAGTTGTTCGCAGATTTCATAACCCAAAGACTTCTGTCCCTCGATACGGAAGGGGTTAATTGAGTTAAGAAGGTAAATGCTTTTGTGCTTCTCAGCTAGTTTAAGCACGAATTCTAAGGCTTGGTCAAAATTACCGCGTACCTGCAAAACTTTAGCGCCGTGAATCATCGCTTGCGCCAACTTGCCATAAGCAATCTTACCAGAAGGAATAAGGACCGTGCATTTTATTCCTGCCCGCGCAGCATAAGCCGCTAAGCTAGCGCTGGTGTTGCCTGTTGAAGCGCAGATTACGTGTCTTGCGCCGAGTTCCACGGCTTTTGTGACGCCTATGGTCATGCCTCTGTCTTTGAAGCTGCCTGTTGGGTTTTCGCCCTCATTCTTAACGTACAGTTGTTTTAGTCCTAATTCGTCGCCTAAGCGTTGGGAACGGTGTAACCCCGTGCCGCCTTCGTTTAGCGAGACTATGTGTGCGGCTTCGTGGATGGGCATGAAGTCGCGGTATCGCCAAACGGATAAGGGCTTTGTTTTCCAGTCGCTGTCTTTGAGGGTTTCGGCTAACTCTTTAAAGTCGAATTTTATTTCAAGGATGTCTCCACATTTCTTGCAGAAATAGATAATCTCATCTATATCGTATTTTGCTTTGCAGTTTATGCATTCTTGATGTGTCATGGTTTAATCTCCGTAAGCGCCTTTTCACGGCTTGGAAACTTAAGCTGTAGTGAAGTATCAACTGTGACATTATTAATTTTGTTGTTTCGCTAACGGCTTCTTAACCCACCATATTAGACAAAACCTCATATGTTTTTAGGCTGTCTTTTTTCTCAACCACCATGATTGTTTCCGTCCAACAAGAAATAAACTCAATAATGTTCACGTTCTGTTCTGCCAGTAACGTTGCTAGGAAAGCGACAACTCCCGGCGTTACTTCAAGTTCTTCAGGTGAATGAACCACAATCATGGTGCAGTTGTCATGCTTGACCAAAGTGGTAATGCGTTCAGGCAAATCGCTTCTATCGAGCAGGTAAACAAATTTTCCTAGTAAGTCAACTTCCATTCCTGTTTTTGAGCTGAGTTCTTTGCTCGTTATCATAACCGCTTTTCGGTCATAAACGGCTATGCTGCTGCGTTTTAGAAGTTGGAGGACTTTTTCTTCTCTTTTTTGCTTATGCTTTTGCAGTTCCTCCGAGTAACGGCGCAAAGCGGCTTTTATGGCGCTTGTGTCACTGGTTTTTAGTTCTTGTTGTATCTGTCTGGATAGCTCGCTTAGGTTCACTATGCCTTTTTCTAGTGCTTCCAGCAGATACGGTTTGTTTCGCAGGTGGTCTCTTACGTTTTGGGCTATTGTCATATTGGCTATTGATTGTATCAAATGGCACATTTAAATTTTATTAAGTAACAAAAAAGTCACAATGTTTAAAAATACAGCATTGAAGGTTAGGGGAATAATTCACAGCAAAAAATGGGGGAGCAAAACATAACCGAAAAAATCGTGTTAGCGTACTCAGGCGGATTAGACACATCCGTATTAATCAAGTACCTCCAAGAAAAATACGACGCACAAGTAATAACGGTAACTGTAGATGTTGGCCAAGGCGAAGACCTCAAAGCCTCTGAGGAAAAAGCCAAAAAGCTCGGCGTTCTCAAACATTTCTCAATCAACGCCAAAGACGAGTTTGCAAAAGACTATATTTTCCCAGCCATAAAAGCCAACGCACTATACGAAGGAAAATATCCCATAAGTACGAGCCTCTCGCGGCCACTCATTGCGTCAAAAATGGTTGAAGTCGCCGAAAAAGAAGGCGCCACTGCCCTGGCTCATGGCTGCACAGGAAGAGGCAATGACCAAGTACGCTTTGACGTAACACTTGGGTCTTTAGCGCCTGACAAAAAAATTATTGCTCCAGTCCGCGAGTGGGGTATGACGCGCGAAGAAGAAATTGCTTACGCCAAAACTAAAGGCGTCCCCGTCTCCAACGCCGCCAGAAAATATAGCATAGACGCAAGCGTGTGGGGCAGAGCCATCGAATGCGGACTGCTTGAAGACGCAAGCCAAGCGCCTCCTGAAGACGCTTACGAATGGACAACTTCACCTGAAAAAGCACCAAATACCCCCGAAATTGTTACCATACAATTTGAGGCTGGTGTACCCGTTGCGGTAAACGGCAAAGCCATGCTGCCCCTGGAGCTTATTGAAGAAATGAATAAGATTGCGGGCAGAAACGGCGTTGGCAGAATAGACCACATAGAAGACCGCTTAGTCGGAATAAAATCAAGGGAAGTTTACGAGTGTCCTGCAGCAACCGTGATTTTGGAAGCTCACAAAGACCTGGAAAAGATGGTTATGACACGGCATCAAGTCCTGTTCAAGCAGCAGGTTGAAGCCGAATGGGTGTTCTTAGCATACGCTGGTTTATGGGTTGACCCTCTAAAAGATGACCTTGACGCTTTCATAAACAAGTCACAGGAAAACGTCACGGGGGAAGTCAAACTTAAACTCTACAAAGGTGGCATGCAAGTTATCGGACGCTCCTCGCCGATGTCGCTCTACGACAAAAACCTTGCCAACTATAACATCAAAACAACGTTCAATCAATCCTACTCTAAAGGCTTCATTGAACTGTGGGGGCTTCAAACAAGAATGTACAATGCCCTTAAAAAGTCAGGCAAAAAAACAGCCAAGAAAAGCAAGAGAACCTCGTGAATGGTGAGTAAGCTGGAGGGTGAGTAAGTGTCAAAGATGTTGCATGGGGGGCGGCTAACGTCTTTGCGTGAAGATGTTGCTAAATTTACTTCTTCACGAAAAGACGATGAGCGCTTAGCATTGGCCGTTGTTGACATCAACAAAGCCCACATTGTAATGCTGATGGAGCAGAAAATAATACAGCGGCAAGACGGAGTAAAAATCTTAAAAGCTCTTTCTAAGCTTTCCGACATTAAGCTTGATTCTGCCGCTGAAGACGTTCATATGGCAGTTGAAGAAGCAATACTTAAGGAAACTGGACCTGAAGTCGGCGGGAATCTGCATATCGCAAAAAGCAGAAACGACCAAGTCACAACTGCCATCCGCATGCAACTTCGAAATGAACTTGTTGAATTGATGCTTAAGGTTTTGGAGATGGAGGAAAGCCTCATAGACACAGCCAGCAAACACGTCGACACGGTTATTTTGGAATATACTCACCTGCAAGCTGCGCAGCCCGTCACATTTGCCCATTATTTGCTCTCTTATGTTCAAGGGTTGGAGCGTGACTTAGAGAGACTTCGGGGCGCTTATGAACGGGTCAACTTGTGCCCTCTTGGCTCTGGAGCATTAGCAACAACAAGTTTCCCAATAAACCGCAAAAGAACTGCTGAGCTCTTGGGCTTCAAAGCGGTGTTGGAGAATTCAATTGATGCAGTTGGCAGCCGAGACTTCATACTAGAAACCCAAGCCTCATTAACGTTGCTTGCTGTGAATTTAAGCCGCTTAGCTGAGGATCTGATAATTTGGAGCTCACAAGAGTTCGGTACAATCGATTTGCCTGACGAGTTCACATCAACCAGCAGCATCATGCCGCAAAAAAAGAACCCGGAAGTGCTTGAAGTTATTCGTGCGAGAGCCAGCTATGCGCTCGGCGATTTCGTTGCTTCGGCTACTGCTCTGAAGAGTCTGCCCACAACGTATAATCTTGATTTTCAAGAGGTAACGCCGAAACTTTGGGCTTCAACCGACAACTTAGCCAGCTCACTGTGCATATTCTCCCAACTTATGTCTAACTTGAAAGTGTCAACAAACGTTGAAAGTAAAGCCGCAGCAGGCTTTGTAGGCGCAACAGAATTGGCTAACATGCTCGTGCGCAAATACAACGTTGCTTTCCGAACCTCGCACAAGATAGTTGGCGCTCTTGTCAAAACGCTGATTGAGTCAAAACAAACTCTGATGGATGCAACGCCTGAACTGCTGCAAAAGGTGGCTCAGCAAGCGATTGGAATCAAATTAATTGTTAAGAAACAGGATATGGTTGAATGCACAAATCCACGCAAAATAATCGAAACATATAAAGTGCAAGGTGGTCCTTCACCCGTCGAGGTTGAAAGAGCCATAAAAACACTAAAAAAGAACATTATAAGTTCCAAAAGGTACATATCTGAACTCAAACATAACCTTGCCAATTCAGAAAGCCGTCTCAACTCCATCGTAGAATCTTACTCTCTTTCAAACTCTCCATCAAACGTAAGACTTAAAAATCCAACCTTATAGGTAGAATAGGGCTTTGGTCCCACAACATAGCACGTCCAACAAAAATAAAAAAGCGATTCTGCTTCTTGAAGACGGAACGTCATTTATCGGCAACGGTTTTGGAGCAACAGGAAAAATCTCAGGAGAAGTGGTATTCTCAACTCAAATGGTTGGTTATCCAGAAGCGCTTACTGACCCATCCTATAAAGGTCAAGTTTTAACCTTTACTTATCCGCTGGTTGGCAACTATGGTGTTCCATCAAACGAATTAAACCTGGGTCTTCCGCTCTATTTCGAGTCAGACCACATACAAGTGCAAGGATTAGTAATTCACGAGTTATGCCACGAACCCTACCATTGGGCATCAACAAGAACCTTGGACAAGTGGCTACTAGACGAAGGAGTCCCAGGAATATATGGAGTAGACACTAGGCGTTTAACAAAGAAACTGAGAACTCATGGGGTCATGCTCGGAAACTTGCAGGTTTTTGATGTAGGCGAAGAGCCTAATTTGGATGCTCTTTTAAAGAACGGCCAAGACATTGCTGACCCTAACTTAACTGATTTGGTTAAGGAAGTTTCAGTGAAACAACCCATCAAATACAGCGTGGAGGGCAAAAAAACTGTTGTCCTAATCGACTGCGGAGCCAAATACAGCATCATCCGCAACCTGCTTAAACGAGGCATAAACGTTATACGAGTACCTTATGAGACTTCAGCCAGCGAAGTCATGGCATACAATCCCGACGGCGTCTTCTTAAGTAACGGACCGGGCGACCCTAAGAAATGCGTGAAAACGATCGAGTGCGTGCGCGAAGTAGTTGATAAGGTTCCTTTTATGGGCATATGCCTCGGCGCTCAAATATTGGCGCTGGCGATGGGCGGAGACACTTATAAGTTAAAGTTCGGTCACCGCGCCCAAAACCAACCCGCCCTTGACCTAATCAACCGTCGTTGCTACATTACAACTCAAAATCACGGTTACGCAGTAGACATAGAAGCCCTAAAGAAAACCCCGCTGGAATGTTGGTTCATAAACCCTAACGACAAAACCACGGAAGGCATCAAGCACAAAAGCAAACCTGTTTTTGCCGTACAATGGCATCCGGAAGCCTCGCCAGGACCATACGACACCGAGTTGCTGTTTGACAAGTTCGCAAAAACGTTGGAGGCGACTTAGGTGCCAAAGTTTGACTGGATAAAGAAAGTGATGGTTCTTGGCAGCGGCGCCATAAAAATCGGTGAAGCAGCCGAGTTTGACTATTCGGGCAGCCAATGTCTTAAGGCTCTGCGGGAAGAGGGCATTGAAACCGTTCTGGTTAATCCTAACATTGCCACTATTCAGACTGACCCGCGGTTATCCGGAAAAGTGTATCTTCTTCCAGTGACGGCTGAATATGTTGAGAAAGTTATTGAAAAAGAACGTCCTGACAGTATTCTTTTGGGGTTCGGAGGACAAACCGCGTTAAACTGCGGTTTAGAACTGGAAAAGAAAGGTATCCTGCAGAAATACAATGTTAAAGTTTTGGGTACGCCTGTTCATGCTATAGAGGATACGGGTGATCGTGAACGTTTCCGGCAAGCGATGCTTAAAGCAAATGTTCCGCCGTTAAACAGCAAATCAGCCACAACCGTAACGCACGCTTTGGAAATCGCTGATGAAATTGGTTACCCCGTTATAATTAGAGTTGCATATACTCTTGGAGGCAAAGGCGCAGGGGTAGCACATAACCCTAATGAATTAAAGGAGATAGCGACCCTTGGTTTAGCGCAGAGCCGCATAAGCCAAATACTCGTTGAAGAGTATGTTGGACACTGGAAAGAAGTCGAATATGAAGTAATGCGCGACTACGCAGACAACTGCTTAACGATTTGCAACATGGAAAACTTCGATCCCATGGGTGTCCACACCGGCGACTCCATCGTTGTGGCTCCTTCGCAAACCATGTCAAACCGTGAATACCACCTTATTCGGTCAACTTCAATAAACGCAATACGCAGCTTAGGAATTGTGGGCGAATGCAACATTCAATGGGCGTTGAACGCGCGATCAGAAGAGCATCGAGTAATCGAAGTTAACTCACGTATGTCCAGAAGCTCAGCTTTAGCAAGTAAAGTAACCGGGTACCCCTTGGCTTACATAGCGACAAAACTAACCCTGGGCTATTTGCTTCCAGAACTCATAAACAAAGTAACAGAAGTCACCACAGCCTGTTTTGAACCAGCCTTAGACTACATAACTGTGAAGATTCCACGGTGGGATCTGCAGAAATTCAAAAACGCTGACCGCCACATCGGTCCCCAGATGCGCTCCGTTGGGGAAGTGATGGCTATTGGCCGCTGCTTTGAAGAGGCATTGCAAAAAGCTGTACGCATGTTGGATACTGGCAAGATAGGTTTAGTTTGCAACCCCGAAGACTCGGAGCCTGAGCCTGAAGAGAGAATACGCGATGTGCTCTCGAACCCCACTGACGAGAGGCTCTACACGATTGTTAAAGCACTAAAAATGGGGATACCCATCGCGGAAATCTACCGCTTAAGCGGCGTCGACCCCTTCTTCCTGCATAAGATACAAAATATAATTAACATGGAAGCAAATCTGCGCCAGTTAAACCTTGCAGAGGCCTCGGCGACAGAAGTGATTCGGGAAGCGAAGCGTTTAGGATTCTCGGATGAGCAAATCGCTAAGTGCCAATGCACCGATGAATATACAATTAGAGCGTTTAGAAAAAACGCAAACATTCTGCCCGTAGTTAAGCAGATAGACACGTTGGCGGCTGAATGGCCAGCGAAAACAAACTATCTCTACCTCACATACGGTGGAGATGAAGATGACATCGAATTAACTAATAACACAAGCAAAGTTATCGTGTTGGGCGCCGGCGTCTTCAGGATAGGTTCAAGTGTGGAGTTTGACTGGTGCGGCGTCAACACGATTTGGGCACTCAAGAAATACGGTGTTCAAGAAGCAATAATGGTTAACTACAACCCAGAAACGGTCTCCACGGATTACGATGTTTCGGACAAACTCTACTTTGAAGAACTTACAACTGAGCGAATATTGGATATTTACGAGAAGGAAAATCCTTTAGGCGTCATCACCAGCGTCGGCGGTCAAATTCCAAACAACTTAGCCATGAAACTCTCTAACGCAGGCGTTAAACTGCTTGGGACTTCCGCTGAAAACGTTGATTTGGCTGAGGACCGCTCAAAGTTTAGTGCTCTTTTAGATCAGCTGGGAATTTGTCAGCCAAGCTGGAGCAAACTGCTCTCGATTGCAGATGCAAAACGGTTTGCACAGAAAATTGGTTACCCAGTTATTGTGCGCCCCAGCTACGTTCTGTCTGGTTCAGCGATGCGCGTAGCTTACAACGAGACGTCGCTTGAGAATTTCCTCAACTTAGCTGCTAAGGTTTCGCTTGATCACCCAGTAGTTATAAGCAAATTCATTAATCGCGCCAAAGAGGTTGAGGTTGACGGCGTTTCTGACGGCGAAACCGTTTTTATCGGCGCTATAATGGAGCATGTTGAAAACGCCGGCGTCCACAGCGGCGACGCAACCATGACCATCCCGCCTCAAGCCCTAAAGGTTGAGGTTCAGAAGAAAATTGAGGATTGCACCCAGAGAATAGTTAAAGCTCTCAACATTCACGGACCCTACAACATCCAGTACCTTGTTAAAGACGACGTAGTAAACGTCATTGAATGCAACCTGCGCGCTTCACGTTCGATGCCGTTTGTCAGCAAAACACGCGGAATAAACCTCATTGACCTCGCCACTTTAGCTATGCTGGGCAAGAAAATTGATGGAGTTCAGTTGTCGCCGATGACTGTTGCGCCCCATGTCGGTGTTAAGGTTCCGCAGTTCAGCTTTATGCGTTTAAGCGGGGCTGACCCGGTTCTGGGCGTGGAGATGCTTAGCACTGGTGAGGTGGCGTGTTTAGGCGAAAACTTCTCTGATGCCTTTTCTAAAGCGTTGCAGTCTGCAGAAGTTAATATTCCCTCAAAAGACGGTGCGTTGCTGATTAGTGTTGGGGGCGATCAGGAACGTAAAAAACGTGTTGTGCCGATAGCAATGGCTTTTGCTGAGATGGGCTTCAAAATCTACGCAACTGCCCATACCGCCGCTGTACTTAACGCTAACGGCGTGAACGCTACTGTGCTATACAAGGTTAAGGAGGCTGAAGCTAACCCAAACATTCTGGATTACCTGCAGGAGCGTAAAATCGACTTAGTCATAAACGTGCCCATAGCTAACAGACAGAACAGTTTCACAGACATCTTAACCGACGGCTACGTAATCCGACGCCAAGCAGTGGAGTTTAATGTGCCGGTGATTACGAATTTGCAGTTAGCAGCAGCTTTGGTGGATGTTTTAAAGCAGAAGGGCCAAAACGGCACCACAATTCGTTCATTAAACGAGTATATGGATGACTTACCCTGGAAACGCTGGTAAATCCCAAAGGGGTGCTTCCGAGTTAATTTTCTTTATCTTAAATTTTTGTTCTTTGTGTTTTGGTTTGCTTATCTTTTTCAGGGTTTGAACTGTTTGCAGGTTGCGTACACAGAAGGACACAGAAGGATAAGAAAGGACACGAAAGGATAAGGAAGGATAAGCGAGGCAAAAAAAGGTATTTCATGCAGAACAGTTGCGTCGCCACTGATCTTTGTGTTTTGGGCTGATTTTTTAGTTTAGAACTCGATTCGTTTGCTGGTTGAGTAAGGAAAAGTAACAGAAAGTGAGGAAAAGTGAGGAAAAGTGACGAAAGTTTGCCGGTTAGATTTTTTTAAGGAGTGCGGATTTTCAAGTGTTTAGTTCTTTTCTAATTTTTGTTCTGGTTGTTTTGGGTTGCTTTTTTGGTTTAGGGCTTGTGGCCTTTGTAGGTTGCGACTTTATTCGACCGCCATTGACCTTTTTTGACTGCTTGCGGCTCTTTTCGACTGCCTGCGGCTCTTCATGACCATAAACGCTTAAGTATAGGTGCTAAAGCAAGAATCTGGTATGCCCTTAACTGAAAAAGTCTCCTTTACTGTGATGCTTCAGAGTTTCAATAAAGTGCAAATTCCAAAGCTGATTCGATGGCGCTTCAAAATGGAGAGTGACCAAGCGTTGAAGGTGGGCGTAAATTTTTTGGGCATCCATAAGGGCTGGCAGTTTTTTTATGCAAAGATGCGTAAGGATGGACGCATATCCATTCCAATTCTGGTGCTAAACCTATTTGAAGATGAAAACACGAGCCTAGTAGGCTACGCGTTAGAGGTAATGGTTGAACCAGCCTGAAGCCCAACAGAGTTAACAACCAAAATCGTATTGCTGTTTAAAGGTAATATGTCCGTTTGGTAATAGATACATAATATCGAGACGCCGTTCCATCAGTAGGGCTAAAAACGACTTAACACTATAATCGCATGAGCACAAGTCAGCGGTTGAAAAGCAAGCGGTGTATTGTTTGGAGAAAACTTCAACCAAGCGAAGAAAAGTCATTATTGCTTCCATGTTGATAGTGGTGCTTGTTATTTCTACAGTGTCTGCCTTCCTTATTTTTTCTAAACATGAATCTACAACACTTGACTTGAGTGTTTCTTTAAATCAAACAAACGTAGTTCAGGGAAGCAACTTGCAAACAGAAGTTAACGTTACTTTAATTGGTGGTGCTGAAAATGTTTCTTTGGGCAGTAATGCGGGTTCAAGTGGCATAAGATGCAGTTTTGAGCCTGCAACTGGCATTTCTAACTTTACGAGTGTCCTTACGATGAATGTGCCCGATTCTACTCCGTCTGGTAATTACTCTGTGCTTGTTACTGCCTCAGGCGGTGGAGAAATAGAAAACGCTTCCAACATTATTTCAGTACTTAATGCTAACGTCACGGTGTTAGGAATCGTATCGGTTCCCTACCCAGCTCTAATCGAATTTACAGACCAGCAAACCAATTTAACGTCAACTTTCCATTTCCCTTTAAGTGAATCCTCAAATGCCGGCGAAGTCACGCTCTACAATTCGGGTAATTCCTACACTATCATTCTTGCGAACGAGCATACCTACAACGTGACCGTAAGCGCCTATTTCACCTTCTTGTGGGCTACTTTCACTGACACTTTTCAGGATGGCACTTTGTTCGTCTATGCACCAGCAGGTAACAGCACAATGCCTGAACAAAACTTCTCCCTTCCAAACAGTTAAAAATTTTCTTTTTCTTTCGACAATCCCTTTTACAATTTATAGATTAGCCCAACGATTTTTGTGACTTTTTTAAATCATAAAATCAACATGGTTAACCACCCGTTGATTTTCAATTTCCCTTCTGTTTCTTATTGACTTTTAGTAAAGAACGATTGGTATTTATCGCTGGGAGAGGCTTTATTTTTCAATGGGTTTCTGTGGAGTTTTGTGCTGTGAAGAAAACAAGAGTAATTATTATGGGTGCAGCTGGGCGAGACTTTCACAATTTTAATGTCTGCTATCGGAGAAACAAGCAATACGAGGTTGTCGCCTTCACTGCTGCTCAGATTCCAGGCATTGAAAGAAGAAACTACCCTCCAGTTCTGGCGGGACCAAACTATCCTGATGGAATCCCCATCTATCCAGAAGAAAAACTAATAGACCTAATTAGGAAATACGAGGTTGAGGAAGTGGTCTTCGCCTATAGCGACGTTTCCCATGAGTATGTGATGCATGAAGCATCAGCGGTGCTTTCTAATGGGCCTGATTTTAGGCTGATGGGACCTTTGACAACTATGCTGAAAGCCAAAGTTCCTGTTATATCTGTCTGCGCTACAAGAACTGGAGCGGGAAAGAGCCAGACATCCAGAAAAGTAGCTGAGATTCTCAAGAACTTCGGCTACAGAATCGTGGTTGTTAGGCATCCCATGCCCTACTGTAATCTTTCTACAGAGGCAGTTCAACGCTTTGCTTCTTTTGCGGATCTGGACAAGTATGCTTGCACCATAGAGGAAAGAGAGGAGTACGAGCCCCACATCCTGCGCGAGAACACGGTTTATGCGGGGGTCGACTACGATAGAATCTTGGCCGAAGCCGAAAACGAAGCCGACATCATAGTTTGGGATGGAGGCAACAACGACCTTCCCTTCTACAAGCCAGACTTGCACATTGTAGTTGCTGACCCTCACAGGCCTGGAGACGAACTTAGATATCATCCTGGCGAAACAAACCTGAGAATGGCAAATGTAGTTGTCATTAACAAAGTGGATACAGCTGACCCTGAAAATGTGAAGACCGTCAGAAAAAATGTCATAAGCGTAAACGCTGAAGCTGAAATAATTGAAGCAGCTTCCCCCATCACCGTTGACAAGCCAGAACTTGTAGCTGGAAAAAGGGTACTTGTTGTTGAAGACGGTCCAACAGTGACCCATGGACAAATGGCCTATGGAGCAGGAGCGTTAGCGGCAAAGATGCTGGGAGCCAAAGAACTGGTGGATCCCCGCCCCTACGCAGTGGGCTCGATTGCTAAAACGTTTGAGAAATATCCACATTTAAAATCTGTTCTTCCAGCAATGGGCTACAGTTCAGAACAGATACATGAGCTGGAGCAAACAATAAACGCTACACCATGCGACACAATTCTCATAGGAACGCCGATAGACCTGCGCAGATTCCTCAACTTAAACAAGCCAAGCGCCAAAGCCACCTATGAGCTTCAAGAAATCGGAACACCCAATCTTGAAGAAATCCTAAAGAACTTTTTTTTCAAAACCGCAAAAAACAGTTGACGCCAGCACCCTTATAAGAAAAATGTCAATTAAAAACACAAACGTTACGCGGTATCAGGCGAAATGAAATGTCCGAAAAAACTCGTTCTGACCCTAAGAGGGTCTTAAAGCAGTTACTTGAGGGCAACATCAAGTATGTCAAAAAGTATTCTTCAGAATTCGACCAGCTTAAATTGAAGCAGACTCCGAAAGTTACCTTATTGGCATGCTGCGATTCCAGGGTTCCACAGAACCTATTTGACATTGATAGCCCAAATGAGATATTCACCGTAAGAAACATCGGCAATCAATTCCGCAATTCAGAAGGCTCAGTTAAGTATCCAATAATTCATTTGCATACCCCGCTCTTAATCGTGTTGGGTCATACGGGCTGCGGAGCCATAAAGGCAGTTTTGTCTGACTATAGAGAAGACGACGACGCCATACAAAAAGAGGTCATCGGCCTTGTCAATTCTATAAGGGTAGCCAACCAGACCAGGGACATGACCAAGATTGCTGACGAAAACCAGAAACTCGCGATATACGGCCAAGCCAATGTAGACCAACAGGTAAACAAGATTATGGCAGAGTACAGCGTGAAAGCAAAAATCCAAAAACAGAAGCTCTATGTCGTCGGTATGGTTTTTGACATCCACGGCGTCTACGGTGGAAAGCTTGCCCAAGTTTACATTACAAACATCAATGGCATAACCGACATCGATGAGATCAAGAAGCATGATCTTGCCGCTGAGATTGGAAAAGATATAATTAGTCAGAAATTCAAGAGATTGTAACGGATCATGGATGTGAAACTGACGGCGTGCTCATAGTTCCCTAAATAGAGAGTTTGGTGAGTTTAAGTCATAGGAAGTTTGCTAAGAACTCCTCAGCATTCACCAAGTAATCTTCATAAAAGATATAGTTTTTGACCTAAACTTAACGATTTAGTCTTTACTTTGCTTTTCTGACAATATCTTTAGGACCTCTTCCTCCGTTAGGTCGTACCAGTTCTCGTAAGCGTCTGCGACGGCGAATGACGGTCCACTTCTTATGTTGAGACATATGATCTTGTCTGCTTCGGGAAGGAGAAGTTCGATGGCACCTAACGAAGCTGTCGGTACAGCAACAACTATATTTTTAGGCATACTCTTCCTTGCGGATCTTGCTGCAGCCAGCATAGTGAAGCCCGAGGCAAGCCCGTCGTCGACGAATATGACAATCTTGTCCCTTAAATGGGGCATCGGTTTATCTTGTCTGAACAATCTAAGTCTATCTTGAATATTTCTTTTAGTCTTCAAGATTGACTCCGCTATCTCTTCTTTGGTCAGGTCCAGCTGCTCAACAAGAGGTTCGTTTAGAACTGTTTCTCCATCCCAGGTTACTGCCCCGAATCCAGCTTCAGTGTTCCATGGAATTTGGATTTTCCTAACTATCACCACATCCATCGGAACGCCAAGTTCTTTTGCAACCACGTAGCCGACGGGAACTCCACCTGCGGGAACAGCTAGGACGATAACATTCTTTTTACCGCGATATTCTCGAAGTTTCTGTGCCAAAAAGTTGCCTGCCTGAAATCTGTCTCGAAACACGTTCAGTCGTTCCCTTAAAGAGGGTTCCTCAATGATCTGGGCAATCATGACTTAAAACCTAACACGGATAAACCATGAAATCCGCTGTGTCTTAATTACATATTTTCTGCCTATAACGATTTGCTAAACTGTAAAAACATTAGGGCGACTGGAATGAAAACGAATCACTTCTTTATGATTAAATTTCATTATGGTAATCTGATGCTGTAAAATCTCATCAAGTTAGATGGGTTAATAACCAGTACAAAGGGGCAGCCTCCGTACACTCGCGTTGAGCTAACTGTAATCACCTGTCGATGATGCATAAAGTAAGGACCTTTTGATGCTTTTTGTGGTTCATGGCTTCGCACTATTTTCTTGATGCCCAGATTTTCGCAAACCTTCGATGTCACGTCGAATCCGAATTCAACACCAGCACCTCGGTTTGCGTTCGGCTTCTCGCCTTGCCCTTCAAATGGGTCTGACCATAATACATCAGTTTTCACTTCGTCAGTTGGATGTTTCAGGTCATCTTGGCTTCTTATTCTGCTTGAAATCCCCCCGTGAACAAAAAGTAAATTTTCGGGAACAATAGCAGCCAAATTAAGATCCCGCAGGAAGCTTTTCAGTGTTTTTTCAAAATATTCCGACCAAATGCCGTTTTTTCTCAATACTTCGCCGGGTAGGGTGCTTGGATAAAAATTCGGTTCTCCACTCTCCGAATAATCTTCGTGGTTTCCTCTGAGCAAAACGATGTTCAGAGGTTTACTATCTCTTAGGCGGCTTAAGGCATCTATGATCTCCATCCCGAAAACACCTCTATCGCCGTAATCGCCCAGAAATATCAGGCAATCTTTCGCTGGATCAGCCACATGGAGCAAAGAACGAAAAGAGTCATAATCACCATGAAGATCTCCAATCACCAGTAGCCTTCTAAATTTAGACAGCTGCTGCTTATCCAATTCAACCAACTGTGATTCCATCTTATCGCTCACCCAATTGACATAATACCCTGCTTCCTTTCTATCCGATGTCAACAGGTGTCATCGTTCGTTCTGTTCCGCACTTGCTACATTTTTCTATTGATAGGTACCCGGATGTTTTGCGTTGGTATTTGATTGGGCCTTCAGGGTCAGGGTAGAGAGTTGTTTTTTCTGCTATGGTTCCTCGTTTTATTGGTGTAAATTCGTGTGTGGTTCTCTTTAGAACTTCTAAAACTCTGAAATTATCTTCAAGCTGGGTTTTGAGCTCTTCGGATTTGGCTAATTGACCCTTGTCGAAGTTTTCTAGTTGCGATTTAATTGATTTTAGTTTGCCAAGAGAGGTTTTCAGTTGATTTATCTGGGCTGTTGCTTCCGTTATGGGTTCGTACTTGTTAATGGTTTTGTTGATGTTTTCAATGTCAGCCGATATTAAGGCTAAGTTATTTTTGATTGTTGCATAGTTGTTTACTGCTTTGGTCAGGCTTTTGTTTTGTTCAGTCAGTTTTTCTATTTGAGGCTTGTACTGTGAGAATTTTTGGTCGTAATTTTGAGGGTCTATGTGGCATAAAGGTTGTTGGTTTTCAATTTCTTTTGTCGCCTCAAGAAATTTTGTGGCTTCTTGCTCAATTTTGTCAATCAGGTTTCTATCAGGAACTTGATAGTTTTGCCATTTATCTCCAATTGATTTCATTTTATTAACAGTGCCCGATCTTAGCTTTGTTTTTCTTTCTTGTTGTATTGCTTCTTGCAGTTGCCTGGTAATTCGGGCGGTTTCGGCTTTTGCTAAAGCTTCCATCGCTGTTTTTCCTTTTGGAGTCAGCTCAAAACCAACTTTGCCTTGCAAGTAAACTTTGCGGATCAAATTTTTTGCGCTCAGTCTTTTGATGCTCATCTCTGCTTCTTCGCTGCTGATTTCCATTTTGCTGCTGATTCGAGCAAGCGCCAGTCTTTCCGTTAAATCAGCTATACTTTTCTTAGACAGATAATTTACGATAGCATCGTCTACTGATAATTTGCCTTCATCGCCAATGCTCGTGTCGTCCAACCTCGATCAATACGGTTAGTGCAGAGGTAAATAAATTCAACTGGGTACGCTCAAAGATTAAGCTAGTCTTCAAGCATTTGTTTTTACCAATCAGGTTTTCTCTTCCAAATGTTAAATGTACATTGACCCCAACAGTAAGAACCAGCCTTGTATTGACAGCCATTACAGCCAATGCCTGTGAATTTAGGTACAGACTCTTTTTTTGTTTGAACCCGGACAAATACCTTTTTTGGTTCTTCACTTTGATTCGCAGACACGCCTTCTTTTTGGTACTTCAAACGCAGTGGACATTTTTCGTAAATTGAAGAATCGGAAAAAATGGATTGAGGACAAGTTTGACCTCCGCAATGACGAATGACTAATTCAAATTCCCCAAAACCAGTCTCAACTTTAGCATATTCACAACAAACCACTTTCACTTTCCCCCAGTCCAAACTCCTCAATCAAGTATAAAGCCTCATCACGCTTATCTTGTTTTACTTCTTAATTGGTTATTGCGCAAAAAATATTAACATGCGATGCCTTTTCGATTGGCATTAAGGTAAGGCTAATTGTCCAAACCGACTAAAGCTCGCGGCGTAGAAGAGATTAACGAGAAAATTCGCAACGGCGATGTTCAGGTTTTAACCGCTGAAGAAATGAAAAAACTAGTTGAAAGCAGCGGCGTTGAAGTTGCCTTTAAAGAAGTTGATGTTGTTACAACAGGAACTTTTGGTGCCATGTGTTCGTCAGGCGCAGTTATTAACCTTGGGCACTCAGACCCGCCAATTAAAATTGAGCACGCATGGATGAACGACGTGGAAGTTTGCCATCCTGGCGCAGCGGTGGACCTGTTTATTGGAGCAACTAACATGTCTGAGAAGCAGCCTTTCGAGTATGGCGGCGGACACGTAATCCAAGACCTTGTTGCAGGCAAAGAGGTTGAACTACGCGCCACAGCTTACGGTACTGACTGTTACCCGAGAACTCAGCTTAAAACAACATTAACAAAAGACGATTTAAACCAGTTTTATCTTTTGAATTTCCGCAACTGCTACCAACGGTACAACTGCGCAGTGAACACAAGTGACGAAGCCATCTACACTTACATGAGCAAACTCTTGCCACGACTGCGAAACGCGACGTTTTCTGGAGCAGGCGAATTAAACCCGCTCATGAACGACCCAGATTACGAAACAATCGGTATGGGGACAAGGATTTTTCTTGGCGGAGCACAAGGCTACGTGATTGGTGAAGGAACGCAGCATAGCCCCAAAAACCTAAACGGGACCTTGATGGTTAAGGGCGATGCGAAGAAGATGTCTCCTGAATTCTTGCAGGGCGCAGCCTTCACGCGCTACGGGACTTCAATGTACGTTGGGCTAGGTATTCCTATTCCAATTTTGAATGAGGGCTTAGCAAAGAAGACAGCGATTCGTGACAGCGAAATCATGACGGATGTGGTCGATTACAGCGTGCCGCGTAGAGACCGACCGAAACTTCGGCAAGTGAGTTATAAAGAGCTAAAGTCTGGCTCTATAATGATTAATGATAAGAAAGTCAGGGTTAGCAGCCTGTCTAGCTTAAAGATGGCTAAGAAGGTTTCTCAGACACTGAAGTCTTGGATTGAGGATGGCACGTTTTTCTTAACTTCACCCGTTGAGCGGTTGCCTACTGACAGTGTGTTTAAGCCTATGAGGCAGACGGAGGAAATACCGTTCGTCGTGAGCGTTATGCATCCCGCGGTCACATGCACTGAGAACGAGGAGATACGTGCTATTGCCGAGCGGATTGTAACTAAATCGGTTAACCACATCGTGGTTGTTGACGACGCTGGCAAATTGAAGGGCATCGTTACTTCCTGGGATGTCACTAGGGCGATGGCGGAGGGCAAAAAAGCGTTAGCCGACATAGAGACACATAACGTGGTGACTGCTAAACCCGATGATCCGCTAGAGATTGCTTCGAAACGGATGGCTCAACATAACATTTCAGCGCTACCAGTGATTGATATAGAAAATAAAGTGATGGGCATAATCACGTCAGAAGACGTGTCTAAACTCTTGGGGCGATAAAGCGTGGTTAGACTTCTTTTAAGATTCACTGAAGAACAAGTGCCGCAGCCTATAGCTTCTCAAATAATTATTGAGTACAAAGTGCCAATGGTAATTTTGTCTGCGTTCATAAACTCTAAGGGCGGCGAAATACTCATTGAAATCCCAGACGAGCAGCAGGAAAAAATAGTAAAAGCTTTCAGGGAAAGAGGCATCTCAGTAATCGTTCCCAAATTAATCGAGGTAGATACTGAGAAATGTTTCAGCTGCGGCTCCTGTGTGGCCCTTTGCCCTGTGGAAGCCATAAGCATAGACAAAGATTCCACCGTACAATTCAACAAGGAAAAATGTGTCGGCAGCACCTGCAGCATCTGCGTTGACGCATGTCCAGCTAGAGCGATAAAATCAATCAAACAAACCAGCTCTGAGCAACCAGCAAATAATAGGAAAAAATAACGTTGACAGGAAGCCTATTCAAAGAAAACTTTATTCTAAAAGAAACACAATGCACCATAATTTCAGATAAACGGCAAGCCATCCGAGCAGCCACAGCATCCATTAAACGCAACAGGGAAGAACTCGAAATTTATGTAAGAGCCCATCCCAAGTTCTTGTATACGCTAAAGCCAATCCCGCCGCCAGAAAAACCTCTTGTGGCCAAATTGATGGCTTTAGCTGCAGAAAAAGCAGACGTTGGACCCATGGCGGCTGTTGCTGGAGTCATAGCAGACTTAGCAGTAAACGACATGACCTGTGAAGGCTGCAAAGTCGCTGTTGTGGAAGACGGCGGCGAAGTCTCAGCAATATCAAACACGCCTGTTGATGTGGCAGTTGCCGCTGGAGAAGAGCCCCTGTCAAAACGGTTCGGCTTTCGGCTCACAGAATTCCCAATCGGCATCGCTACCAGTTCAGGACGATTTAGCCATGCTTTAAGTTTTGGTGATGCGGAGGCAGCGACGGTTTTTTGCAAAAACGCCTCGTTAGCCGATGCGGCAGCCACAGCCGTGGGCAACGTTGTTAAAGGCGAAAACGCAGAAGCGGCGATCAAATCGGCAATCGACAAAGGACTATCGATTGAAGGTGTGGAAGGAGTGCTCATAATCTACAAAGGCCAAGTGGGCACCGCAGGCAAAATCCCTCAAATAATCAAAGTTGAACCATAAAAATAAGCAAAAAGCAGCTTACCAAAAAACACCTGCACTGAGGAATAACAATAGCCAAATTTTAATAAGCGTGCCGAGTTTACTAAATTAAGTGAGGTTTCTTGTCATCTCTGAAGGAGGTTTAAAGGTGGATTCTGTTGAGAAAATAAGAGAGGCGCTGGGTATAGAAAGGGAAGCAGTGGGAGTGAAATACTCCGATGAGTCCCCTATAGCCAAGGTGGCTGAGGGCCAATATTCCGTGTGTGATGGCATTCTAGAGGCTGCTGGTGGCAAAGTGATAATGCTCTCGAAGGAGACCTGCTCTTGTCCCGGAGGAAGAAGCATTATTGGGCTTACTGAAAGGCGAGAAGTGCCGCTTAGGCTGCTTGTTGAAGGGGAGAAGCTTTGGTGCGATGTTAAGACGGCGATGAGGTCGTTCATTGAATCTGAGAAGATTGCTAAACCACCTCTTGGTATTGCCAGCAAGGTCTATCTGTATCCAGTTAGCAAAGACATTTTCGTTCCTGATTTAATCATCTTCCTCGTGAATGCAGAACAGGTATCAAGACTAATTACGTTGGCTCAGTTTTGGGATGGCAAGACCCCGCCATTTGAGATGAAGGGGTCGCTTTGCTGGAGCAGCATAACCTACCCTGTTGTGTCAGGTAACTTTAACGTGACTGCCGGTGATATAAGCGCAAGGCGAATGGTTGGATGGGACAAGAATACACTATTCGCCTCCGTTCCAGTAGAGAAAATAAAGGGAATCGCCGATGCCATAGATAAAAGCACAGCTGGTACAGCTAAGCCATCTAGCCGATTCATTAAACTGACCGAAACTATAAGGTTAGGGAAAAAATAACTGGCCACTCGAAATTGCCTCCCGAGTTCAGGTTTCCTTTGAATAGGAAACTTGTAGGTCTATGTTTTCGTTGTCTTCGAAGACTTTTTCAGAAGAGCTCAGAGTTTCCTCAACCAGAGTGGAGTTCCTCTATTTCTGGCTTGCCTGTAGCTTTGTCTGTGTTTCTTTGGATTTGTCTTGCGCTTGTTAATTCTTATTCTCAATGAGAAACATGAACATGAATATCATGCTTAACACAAAGGCAATAAATCCAAGTCCAATAAATGTGAAAAACGGTACATGGTTAATAAATAGGGCGTTTAGGGGAACTTGGTCGATTATTATTCTTGCTGCAATGTAGAGCCAAAGAAGAAAAGTGTATAACCAGAGAGTAGCGAACAACGCTTTCTTTTTCTTAATAATCTAACCTCCAACATCAGCGATCACGTATTAAGAACTACTTTGCATCAATCCGCCTTAAAGAACATTCACCTAACTTTTATCCTCATTGGGAGTCTGACGAGGTTTCCAAGGGGCAGGCTCGTCGATTAGTCTTATGGTAATCTGCTCATTGTTAACAGACACAATTATCTCTGAGCTTGGACTAAGCTCATTTGATGCGAGACGGCTCTTTCAAAATAGCTTTTCAATTTCTGATGAACGAGCGTGCTTAAAAAAGGGAAAACCCTTTGTCATTCATGAAAACTCTTAAATTATACAATTCCCAACTGAACTGCAAGGTCCTTTCATGTCATCAAACACTAACAAGCTGGAAATCCAAAGCTATGACGATAAAGAAAAAATGTTCCTTGTGAAATCACCTATGGGAAACATCGTGAAGGTTCAGGATACCTTTGCAGAAATGTTCCCGCTTTGGGTAGGAAGAGTTTTAATTACTGCTCAAAACGAGAAATGGGCACTTATCGCTGCAAGTTTAACTACGGGTTTTGCCACGAGCGTTATTGAGGCAACTGCGGAAGCTGCAATCGAAAGAACTGTTCCAGCAGACCAGACCCCTGACAAACGACCCGGAGTACTTATCCAAATTTATAACCGTGACCGTTTTGAACTCAAACACCAGCTCATGCAACGTATTGGCCAATGCACCTTGACTTGTCCCACAACCGCGGCCTTCAACGGCATGGATAAATCAAAACGAACGTTAGACGTTGGCAACAGTTTACGCTATTTCGGCGATGGTTTCCAGAAAAAAGCCATGGTTGGCGGAAGAAAATGCTGGAAAATCCCAGTTATGGAAGGCAGCTTCATCGTTGAAAACGGTTTTGGCGCTATGGAAGCGGTTGCAGGCGGCAACTTTATGATTTTTGCGAAAGATCAGCCATCTGGATTGAAAGCGGCTGAAGCAGCGGCAGATGCAATCCGAGCAAATGCTCCTGACGTAATAATGCAGTTTCCAGGTGGCGTTTGTCGTGCAGGCAGCAAAGCTGGCTCGCTCAAATACAAGCTGAAGGCTTCAACTAACCATCCGTACTGCCCAACCCTGCGTGATCTTGTGCCTGACACTGTTGTTCCAGAAGGCGTAACTTGCGTTTATGAAATTGTCATGAACGGCTTGTCATTGGACGCTGTCAAAAAAGGCATGAAAGAAGGCGTAACCGCTGCAGTCGGTGTGCCTGGTGTCGTTAAGATATCTTCGGGTAATTACGGTGGAAAGCTTGGTCCGTTCAAAGCTTATCTCAGAGAAGCCATAGGCGCACCCATGCCTGAGCCAGCGACGACGCCGCCAGCTAAGCCAAAAGCCTAAATCTACCGCTTTTTATGTCGGAACTTTTATTTGATTCCTTTTAACGTTAGTTATCCAGTTAAAGATAGATTTAGTGAAGTTATTTGAGTACAGAGAAAAAATCGTCTCTTGAACTATTCAGGCTAAGAAAAACACTCAACTCCCTAGCCAGCAAAGAGGGCAGCCACACGGAACTAATTACCGTTTATGTTCCGCCGGGCAAACAAATCAGCGATGCATTGAATCTTCTGCGTAACGAATATGGAACAGCCAGCAACATCAAATCCAATGTTACACGCAAAAACGTTCTAGACGCCATCACTAAAGCTCAGCAGAAACTCAAGCTCTTCAAAGACCCAGGCGAAAAGGGCATAGTGATTTTTACAGGGGCTCTACTGCAGACTGGAGGTGCGCCAGGCACTGAACGCATGGAATCCTACGTGATTGTTCCGCCTGAACCTATCAGAATTTTTCTTTACCGCTGCGATTCACGGTTCCACACTGAGTATCTGCAAGAGATGCTGCGGGAGAAAGAAACCTACGGCATCTTGCTGGTCGACGCCAACAACGCTACCATCGCAACGTTGCAGGGCAAACATGTGGAAATTGTCAGGCAAATGCATTCGGGTGTTACAGGGAAAACTAAGGCAGGTGGACAGTCAGCGCGGCGATATGAACGGCTGCGGGACATGCAGTTAAACGAGTATTTTACCCGTGTAGGCGCGCATGCTAACGAAACTTTCCTGCCGATTGACACATTAAAAGGCATTATTTTGGGTGGTCCTGGACCGACAAAATATGATTTTGAGAAAGGCGGCTACTTGAATTATCAGTTGAAGGACAAGATTTTGGATGTTGTTGACACGGCTTACGTGGAGGAGCAGGGCGTTAAAGAAGTGATAGATAAGGCGCCGGAGATCATGCGTAAAGTACGCTATATTGAAGAGAAAGAAATCATGCAGAAGTTCCTCTACGAAGTCGGCCATGACACAGGCATGATGACTTATGGTGAAGCCGAAGTGAGGCGCCTCTTGCAAGCAGGAGCTGTGCGCTTGCTCATCATGTCTGAGAGCTTAGATTTGGTCCGCGTCACCGTGAAATGCAGTGCTTGCGGCTACGAAGAACAACAAACCCTCAAAAGCCAAGAAGTAACCAGTTTCGAGCAAAGTTTAGCGGGGAAACCATGCCCAAAATGCAGTGCGCCATCCCTGACTGTGCTGGAGAAAAAAGATGTCATAGATGATTTGGCAGAGCTGGCGGAAATGTCAAACACGGATGTAGAGATAATTTCGGGAGAAACTGAAGAGGGGCAGATGCTGAAGAACGCGTTTGGCGGCATCGCAGCAATGCTCAGATTCAAACAACAGCAAAGCTAAACCTTGAGCAGCAGCTGTTTTTTTCTTGTGCAATTTGGTTGTAAAAATCAGGATATAGCAAGAAGGTTCAAAAACCGATTCCATTTCCATCTCATGGTCATCAAACAATGTATCGGCAAAGACTCAAAGAATTGCTGATGACAAAATAACTGCGGTTTTGGGGTAAGGTGTTGGGGGTTTGCCCCTCTCCCTTGAACTACAATTCTTTCCACTTGTCTTAAGCGCTTTTTTTGTTTATAAGGGATATTTCGGTTTCTGATATATCAATACTTATTTACAATCAGTTAATCATTTTATCTGCAAAAGCTGCTCTACTTGGCTTTTATTCATCGCCTTCACGAATAGTTGTTTCTGTTTTGAGGTGGCGCCGGAGGCAAGCTCAACTTTGGCGTGCAAAAGCTTGGAAAATTCCTTCAAAATTTCTTTGTTTACTTTGCCCTTAACTGGTTCCTCAGTGCAGTGGACGACAATTTCGATACCCTCAAATTCTATTCTAAATTTTGGGGAGTTCGGTTTGACGAAAATTGTGATGATGACGCCGTCTTTGATTTCGGTTATGGTCATGCAGTTATGCACTCGGCTGCCTGAGGCTGCGCCTTGCCGCTTTGCAGTGCCCAGCTAAACTTGTTGCGCAATGTTTTGGGGTAGAATTTTTCGATGTCGAACTTTACTTTTTTTGCCCATTTCACGTAAGCTGTCGGGTCAATGTAGGATTTCAGCGAAGTGCCCAAGTTGTATTCTTTGGTTAGCTTTGTTAGTTCCAAATCCAACTTGGCCCGCTCTATTCGGGTCTGTAGGGACTCGGTCTTTTTGCCTTCAGCTTTTTTGATGGCAAGCTGCTGTTCAAGCGATTTGGCGTTGGCCTCTTTTTTCTCCAGTCGCTGGTCAAATGTCGGAGGTACCTTTTTCTTGTGGTTTGCCACAACTGCAACTTCATAATTGGCTAGTTTTGCATAATAGGTTTTTTTGTAGTCTGGCGACTCCTTTGTCACTTTTTTCTCATCCACCGCTGCTTTGAGCGAGGTTTCAAGGGTGGTGGTACATTTCCAAGTACGAAATACTTTGGCTGAGAGTTTCGGTATTTTCTCGGAGAGAAATCGAGCAACTTTTTTGGAGTCAACGCCTTCAAAAAGGTATTCTTTGCTTGTCTTCATGTAGTTTTGAATGTTGCGAATAACTTCTTGGGGTGCTGGAAGCGTTTTATCCCATTCCACGCTGTCTTTGCCTAGAAAATGAAAGTTCAGTTGGTTTCCATCAATTTTTACGTGTTCCGCTCTAAGAGTGATGGCGCCTACGGTGTCTGCTTCGTCAGGGTCTTTTTCGTCGCCTACCCTCATGTTAACCGCAAAGATTAGCCAAGCAACGGTGGCGACTTTACGTCTCTCTCCATCCTTCGAATCCAGATTCCTCTCAATGTGTTGCTCAATGGTTTTGATTTGTTTGCCTAAGGTTTCGGCTTTTTGAAACTTTTCTTTTTCGCGGTTCTGCTTGAGAAACGCGGTGTCGCTGAACCAGACGTACTTGATCTTGCCTGTGAGCTTATCTTTCCAGCTGGCAACGTACATTTTGTTTGGTTCCCAAACCGCGCCAGCCCATCCCTCTTTTTTCGCTTCTTCATCTGTTGTAGTTGATGCATTAAGAGTTATGTCGCCTTTGCCTGGACCATCCTTCCATTTGCCACGCTGCGGGTGGTCGCCGCGACCAGCAAAAAGGCATGATGGCTCAGAAGTCCAGTTAGCAATCTCCAGTTTTTGCCCATCAACTTCTGCGAAGCCAAATTTTTCTTTAAACTCTAACCGCTTGATTTTACGTTCTTCAGCTTGCTGTTTTTTGACTTCTTTAGCTAAGGCTTCTTTTTTTGCTTTTTCTATCTCTATGAAACTGCAAACTTGGCTGAAGTCAATTTCGTTAATTTGACCACCGCTGTTCTGAATCTGGGGTGGATGCTCAATGTTCTGTAAGTATCTTGGGATAAATGCATCAAGGAAGCCGGATGACGGGTTTTCAGCTTTAAGCTGGTTGAGAAATTCTTTCATGAAATTGTGTTTGAAAACTTTGTCCGGCGGCGAAACAGTTGACAAGGATTTTCTTACCCATGCGACCGCCATCTGCTCGCTTTTAGGCGTCAGCTTTACTGTTTGACCGTCGATTTTGACGCTGAATCCTTTGTAATCGTAAATTGGAACAAATATCCCGTTATGCTTTAAGGTTTTCATAACGTGTTTCATTAAGCTAAACCTCAATATTCCTGGCAAATGACTTTTGGTTTTAGTCTTTGCAATACATGCTTAAACATCGTTTTTTTGCTTTTCGGTTTTCAGACGGTGTTAAAGCTGCACTTTCCCATAACCGCTCACCGAAGCTTAAAAACTTAATGCGAAAAACGTCAAAGTTTTCTAGATAAAAGCAGCTACATTAGCGTCTTCTGCTTTCTCGCAGCCCGATCGCTTTGAAGCTTCCTGTAAACCGCCTCAACATTTTTCCTTTCCACGTACCCTTTGTGGGGGCGGAAACCGCCCGAGAAGCCGCCTGGAATATGCATCAGTTCATGAATCAGAGTTCTCTCTTTATCTTCAGCTGACATTCTGTCGTAAATCTCCGAAATAACCTCGATGGTGTATGAGGGCGGGAGGTTTAGGACTCCTTGCCAAATTCTGCCTAAACCGTGGATGCGTGCGATTGTGCGTCTGGCTTTGGAGCCTTTGCTTCTTACGCAGAAAACGAATTGTGGAACAACATGGTAGAACTCGCATTCCTCTGCCAACTGGTCTACTTGCTTTTTGATTTCTGGGGCTTCAAAGTACTTAATCGGCGTGGTCCTCTCTTCCTTGGCACTCTATAGTACGTTTAGGTTAAAAAGTTAAGTGTTTTAGCCGATTATTTTTTTCACATAGGGCATCTTCAGCAGCGGGTAAAGAATTAGGCAGGTTACTGCAAACACGATTATAGTCATCACAGGAACCTCCAATATTGAAGGCAACGCGAAAATTTCAAGTCTCCAGCCTAGATAGGTTCCGATTAACTCGAGAATCATAACATGAAAGAGAAAGATTGGCAACGTATTCTGGCTGACCCAATGCAGTGCACCATTAAACTTGGTGTGTCCCTCAAACCGGTTTGCTGGAACCGCGAGCAGCAGCAGGAATAGAGCGGCGGAGGCTATTATGGTTGGGAAGATTAGGTATTCATGGAAGAAGCCGTTTAGCTGGGGGTTGTATATGCTGACTGCCCAATCGCCGGCTACTGCGCAAAGTACCCCCAAAGTTAAGGTGGCGTATGGTACCCATGGCTTGACTTTAGTTTTTAGCAGGTAGACGCCAAGTAGGAAGTAGCCTATCCACCCTGAGAAAACGAAGAGCAACGGGTTATAGTTGTAGCGGATGAACAGCTGAAGGTATGGTACGACGAAGCTGCCGACAACCCAAAGAATCAAAAAGTAGCCAAATCGTTGCATGTCAATGTACTTCACCACTATCCGCAAAATAGGCGTTGCAAGGTAGAGCCCGATCAGCAAGTAGAGGAACCCAAGATGGTAGTATGAGCCTTCCATTAGCCCGTTAAAGACGCTTGCTACCGTGAAAGGGTACCCGTTGAAATAGTAGCCCCATGCAAAGTAGGCAGCTGTCCAAAAAATCATTGGAATGCCGATGCGCGCCCAACGCTTCTTAAAGAAAACGCTCAGCGGCTCGTCGCATTTGGCTGGGTCAAGCAGCAAAATGCCTGTAAGCATGATAAACAGCGGTACGCCAAAGTTTCCCGCGGCTCGGTAGGCGTCAATTGTCCACCAGTTCGCTACTGATGTAGGCGTCAAGGCACCGCTTATGTTATAGGAGACTGTGTTTGCGTGGACAAAAATAACCAGCAGCATAGCTAACGCTCGGATTAAATCTGCCGAGAAGTTAACTTCAGTTAGCTTGGACTGCAATTTTTCTTTTTGCTTCCCCCATGCCTTTTCTTCGTTGGGCGCCACTAATAAGATTAGTGAAAACAAAGGGGCAGAAACAGGAGTTTTGTAAAGCAGCCAGTTTGCGGTAATTATGAAAAACTTTATAACCGCGCCGAACGTTTGGATTCTAAAAAGGTAGAAGCAAATTGAAATTCGGCACATACATGTTTGAAGCAAAAAAAGTTCCAGGCTTCGACTATGACCTTTTCCGCGTTAAACCAGAAGTAGGAAGACGATTACCTCCAAAACCTGACATGCATAGCAACATTGCGATTTTCGGAGACAACGTAACCGCACGAAACCACCCAGATTGGATCTCTCAATCAGATCTAGGTCCAGCATGGAGAACCAATGATAACTTCAACGTCAGATGGGACATTCTCTGTGCAACCCAACCTGAACACCGCGCAGAACAACTAGATTACATCGAAGATGTAGCACGCAAAAGCCCAGGCATCTGGCTAAACAGCATCCACTTCGCAGACCACGGACACTGCACATGCCCACGCTGCAACGAACTCCACGCAAAAAGCGGCTTAAGCCGGTATGAATGGCGACGAAAAGAAATCACTGATTACATGGCATTAGTAAGCGAACGAGTACGCGATAGAGCTAAGAGCAAATTTGTCATCGGTGTCCTTCCAGACCCAGTTACCAATTATGAACGCTTTGGCGTTAATTTTGATGACTTAGCCCCTCTGACAGACGAATTTCTCGTCGTCATGTTCAGCAAAAACTACGCTACACCTTGGTATTGGGAAATGCTTACCCGCAACTTCAAGAAACTCTTCAAAGACGTAAAACTAAACATCGCACTGTACGTTATCGGACCCGGCGACGACCCAAGAGAAACACCAACCCCGAGCGAAATCTTAACAGTTTCAGTACGCATGGCAAGAGCAGGCGTAGACGGCATACTATACTTAACAGACAAAGCCTACCAGATGGTAGAATTCCAGAAAGCAATGATAGCACTAAAAGATACACGTGAACGCTTGAAGAGCTACGGCGGCAAACAAGGCCAAGAAGTTCTTGACTTAGTTACCAGCTGGGAAAAGATCGTAGAATAAGCCCGACAATCCGACATTGCAGGCATGAGTGGTGAAAACCACTAGGCTGCTCTTTTTATTTATTTCAGTTAAAACTGTTCACTCGATAAATTATCGTAATCGCTTTAAACTTTGAATTTCGGGCAAAAACGTGGTTTAACATTAATAAAATCAAATTCTAAGCAAACACTATATACGAATCTTCATCTATGAAAAATCATAAAACAAATCAAAATAATTGAAGGCTGAGTTTTGAATCCGAACGAGGATGAGAAATTTCCAACAGCTGACGTTGAAAGATTCGTTAACTGTTACGCTTTAGGTCGGGACAAATGCGAGGGGTCTTCCCATTTCTTGAGGATAAAAATTCCAAACGGGAGACTTACAGCTGAACAGTTTAGGGCAATAGCTGCTTTGTCTGAAAGATACGGCAGGGGATATGCTGAAATCACAGATAGACAGAACTTGCAGCTGCATTGGATTGAATCTGAAGATGCCTTGAGCATATTTTCAAAGTTGGAGGCAATCGGTTTCTCCACAGATCACGGCGGGCAGGGATACTCCACTGCGCAACACGGCGATGTGCGAGCTATTGTGGGTTGCCCAGCGGCTGGAGTCGACAAATTTGAACTAACCGATGCTTCGCCTATAGTTACGAAACTAGACAGCTTCTTCAATGGCAATAGGGACTTTTTGGATCTGCCTAGAAAATTTAAAATTTCAGTATCAGGCTGCCAACTGAACTGTGTAAGCCCAGAAATTCACGACCTCTCCTTTGTGGCAGTAAAACAGCCCGCAGGAAAAGTAGGGTTCGCGGTATTAGTTGGGGGAACTATTGCTGCTGCGCCTCAACTTGCCCGCCCACTCAACGTACTGGTAAAACCTGACGAAATACTGGACATAACAAGGTGTACTGTTGAAATCTTTAGAGATTTTGGAAGCCGAGAAAGCAAAGCAAAAGCCCGTTTCAGATGGCTGGTTGACGCGTGGGGAACCGAGAAACTGAGAAAAACCATTGAAGAAAAGATGGGCCGAAGACTTGAAACATACCATCTGGAGCATTTACCAACCTGCAAGGGCGAACACGTGGGCGTTCAGCCGCAGAAGCAAGAAGGCTACTCGTACATCAGCATCCCCGTCTTGTGCGGTGTATTGTCAAGTGACAAAATGCTAAAGATCGCCCAAATCGCTGAGGAACACGGCGGCGGAGAGTTGCGGCTAACTCCGTTCCAAAACATAATATTCTCCAAGATCCAAAACGAATCCGTTGATCAAGTTCTAAAAACCCTCAAAGAAGAGGGATATTCCACGTCCAGTGCGAACCTGAAGTGGACAACTCTCGCGTGCGCCGGCAACTTTTGCGGCAAAACTCTTGATCACCCAAAAAAACGCGCGACAGAAGCAACAAATTACCTGGAAAGCCGCTTCGGAGAAGCCCTAAAGAACGAAAAGTTGCGCATCAGCTTTAGCGGTTGCCCAAACGGTTGCGCTCGACACCTAACCGCAGACATCGGATTGCAGGGTACACAGTTAACTTCTAAAGGAAAAACTTTACTTGGCTACAACATTTACGTCAGAGCAAACTGCGGATCAAATGTTGCACTCGGAAGACTAATCCAACGCGGGATCAACGCAGAAAAAGCCAAGTTTGCCATCGCCAACCTTATAGATGCCTACCTAAAGGATGGCGCAAACGCAAGCTTCAATGAATTCTGTAACGGAAAAACTGTTGAAGAACTGCAAGCTATCCTAAATTTTAATGGAGAGATTAAAAACAGTGCCAGTTAACTTGGTAAAAGTGAGCGAGCGAAATTACGCAATAGATGTGCGTGGTTACACGTGTCCTTTTCCCGAGATTTACATGGCTAGAGCATTGGCGCAGATGTCGGCGGGTCAACTCTTGGAAGTGACGTCAGATAATCCGGCATCATGCGATGGAATCTCGTCAACCGCCAAAAAATCCCAAAGCGATGTCCGAGAAACAACAAAAATCAACATTTCCACTTGGAAAATCATAATACAAAAAAATGAATAGAGCCTGAAAAAGTTGAAGTGGCTAAGATAAAGCCGGGTGAGTTAGAGCATTAATTTACAAATTACTTTAATGTATGTAGTCTAGGGTTTTGTTTTCTGTTTCTCGGATTTCTTTCATGGATTCGTATTGTGCTTCGATTAGGATTTTGAGGGCGTCAATGTTCTTTTTTATGTCTTCTAGCTCCGCGTTTTTTAGAAGAACACCTGATTTTATGAGTTGGTCGTTGATGGTGCCAACTGTTACTTCAAGCACTTTTACTTTAAACGCGAATATCTGAAGTGTATAGAGCAAACTAAGCTGTGAGTTTAAGGCTTCTAACTGGTCTAAATAACGGGTTTTGCGAATAAACGCCTTGATTTTTTGCTCGTCAGAAGCCTGAGGTGACTGCATTATTTGGTCATAAACAGCCGATTGCTTCCAAGTCGCCTGTTTTGTGTCATCAGCAAGTTTCTGTATACGCTTAGCGGTTTTATCTAACATATCTAATACTTCATCCAAACGGTTCTCCCCCAAATTAACGTCAATGTACTTTCATGAAACTGTAACAACCATTATATATAATTTTAAACTTAAACACAAACAAGGCTTCTTTGAAAATTTTTCGAGAATCTGCTTTATCTTTAACCGCCTAAATTCGCCTGGTGCCTCAAGCATCTTACTATTTGTGTTCAAGCAAGATGGATGTTCCCTCAACTTTGACGGTGTAGGCAGTTTCGTTGTTGATTTTAGGATGCATGAAGAGCACTTTTGGAGGAGAAACCACTTTGCCGTTTGTTACGTCAAATTGTGCTTTATGCTTGGAGCAAGTTACAATGTTTCCCTGCAGTGTCCCCTTTGAAAGGTTTCCGCGTTCATGAGAGCAGACGTTTCCAATAGCGTAGTACACGCCATTTACGTTTGCAAGCAAAATTTCTTCAGCCCCAAATTTAACGGCTTTCATTTGCCCAGCCGATATCTCTGTGGTTTCAGCGACTTTTTCAAAAACCATTTTTCCACCTCATCTTTCACATAATTCGTTCATTAGTTGCTTATTGCGGGTGCTTGTCGCAGATATTTGGTGTCTTCTATTTGCTTGAGCATAAAGTCCGCGATGTCTGCACGCCTTATCTGTGTTCCAACTTCTTCTGAGCCAACGTAGCCTACTTTGACTTTTCCAGATTTCGGCTTATTATTTAGAATTGCCAACCGCACAATCGTCCAGTCAAGATCTGAGGCACGCACGGTTTCGGCGACGCTGACGATGTCTTCATAAGCGGCATGCATAGTGGTTTTTACAAGGTTCACCATGGCTCTGGTTCTGAAGTCCGGTTTGTCGCCTGCGTCTTTGGCGCTCAACGTCGATGTCATGATTAGTCTGCGCACACCTTGGTTCTTCATGGCTGCAATAATGTTCTGCATTCCCTGTGTTAGCGGCTTGTCTTTTGAGCCTCCCCGCGGACCCAACGCACTAAGAACCGCATCGGCCCCTTTAACGGCGGTTTCAACTAACGCAGGGTTAGACAGTTCACCCTGAATAACCGTTAGATGCTCACTACTGATGTTGAGCTTGGAGGGGTTGCGAGCATAGGCGACAACGTCATATCCCGCTGCCAGTGCCTGCTCAACAATTTGTTTGCCGGTTCCGCCGCTTGGTCCAAAAACTGTAATTCTCATCTACTCATCTCACTTAAAGCATCTGTTACTATGCTGTTACATTTGAGTTGCAATTCCAAATCAACATATATAATCGGAATATTTATAATTTGTTCAAATATATCGGAACGGATTATATGCTATAAAACTCAGTTGAGTTTTCTTGGCTCTCAGGGCGCAGGGAAATAGAATTTTAAACTTCTCCCTTTTCTTCGCTAAGCACATAATTTTTTTAGTAAAATTTTTTTGACTAACCATCTTAAAAGAATCCGTTGATTAGTTGTAAATGGTGAATTAGCTTTGGATAAAGAGTCGCCAAATGAAAGCTTGGAAGAATCAATCTTTAAGACTTTAAGTCACCAGACCCGCCGAGATATTCTCAGGGTCATCGGCGAACAGAAACAAGCGTCATTTACCCAAATAAAAAACAGCGTCAAAGTTGAAGACAGCGCCTCGTTATCATACCACCTAAACACTCTCCAACCTCTTATTACCCAAAAAAGCGGAAAGTATGTTTTGTCTTAGCTTGGGCAAGACGCTTATGCCTTAATCAATAAAACAACGGTTTACACAGAATCAAATTCAACGCTGAATTTTTTGAGAACCAAAATCCCATTGGTTATTGTTGCAAATGCTGTTCTTTGGCCATTGGCTCTGCTTTTGACCACCTACTTTGAAGGCGGGTCGGTGATATATTCCATTATAATTTTTGTTGCCCTATGGTACGTCAGCCACCTTATTCTGAATTCGCTCTTGCGAAAGCTGAAGGTAAAACCGTGCCTAATGCGAAACAGAAATTTAGCAAATAACTTTTAGTTTGGATTTAGCCGGCGGTTTTTAGTTAATGTTAGTTGCGGTTAAGTTTTTGTGCTTAACTGACGGTGTTGTTTTAATTTTGTTGTTTTGTTGTTACCAGCGGTTTTGCTGCCATTTTTGATCAGTTTATTTTGGGTTGCTTTTTTGGTTTAGACTTTAAATTAAAGTTAGGCTACGGTTAAAAACGGTTAATAATGGTTAAGTCTGGTTTAACGGTTGTATTTGGCAGGAAAAGGTTTAACCCCCTAACACACTCAGTTAGCTTCAAAGCAGCCATAGGTAAGGAAACCGAATACAAATCCCCACACTCATCAGATGGGAATTCAAACTAGAATCCACCCAACTCCTAACAGTACACGTCCGATTGTTTGGCCGCGGAATCGACGAAACCTTCCACACAAAAATGAACAAGACGGCCGCATACTTATTCCCCTTTTGACATTGGCGCTAATCTCACGAGAAGAAAAGCCAGCTCTTGCAGGTCACATTTTTAAGGTATCGTTTGAACCCACATGACAAGGTACTGGTAAATGTCGAGCAAAAATGTAAGCTAAACCGTACAGCTTTTATTTTTTATTTGCTTTCTGTTGGTTTAACTTGGTTCAGCGCCGTAACCCATTCTTTTGTGTTCATTAAGCATGGCGCAGACGGGTACTTTTTCTTGTATTCATGGCTTAGTCTCACTGCCATCGGTGGGATTATGCCGGCTTTTTCAAGTAATTCTGCATTTGAGAAGAAACCCCTTGTTGATCCGTCGTATGTTACGGCTCCGTTATGCATAACTATGACTCTTTTTGTGTGTTCCGAAACCAGTGTCATATCGTGAGTAATAGCTAAGATTGTGGTGCCAGCCTTGTTTAGTTCTTCAAGCAGGTTCATGATGTCTTCTGACATTCTGAAGTCTTGACCAGTCGTTGGCTCATCCACTATCATTATTTTCGGGTTCATGGCAAGAATAGAAGCTACGGTTAATCTTCTCTTTTCGCCTTTTCCCAAAAACATCGGGTCCTCATCGATTTTTGAGAGCAAACCAACGCTCTTCAACGCTTCTTTGACTCTTTGATCCAATTCTTGCTGCGGCGTCTTTAGGTTTCGCAGTCCATAAGCCACTTCGTCATAGACTTTTCTCATGAAAATCTGGTTGTCAGGGTTTTGGAATACGTATCCGACGTAGCAGGGTATTTTCTCAATCACTTTCTTGTTTCGCAGGTCCATTCCCATTACTTTCGCTTCACCCTGGAACTTCTTGTACAAGCCGCTGATTATCTTGGATATTGTCGATTTACCTGCCCCGTTTTGCCCTATAAGTCCCACATATTCTCCTTGTTTTATGGCGAAGGTTACTCCTTTAAGAGCTTGTGTTCCATCTTCGTAGGAGAAGCCAAGGTCCTTGACGCTTATGATTTCTTCAGCTTTCTCGTCAGGCGGGTCATCCTCAATGTTTGCCAAAGCGTTTTGTTTCTTGTCGTTAAACGCCGCCATAATTTCTTCGACAGTGAAGGGAACTCTGCCATTGTAACTTAATTTTGACTGCCATCCAATCCTTGTTATGTCAGATGCATAAAGCCCATTTTCATCAAACAGCTTCGATTGGCAGTAAACTTGTTCTGTGGTGCCGTATGCAATCATTTCCCCGTTGTTTATGGCAAGCACCTTGTCAGCGTATTTTTGGATGACTTCAGGGTTATGTTCAACTATAACTATTGTCAAGTCATACTGACTTCTTATGTTATCAATAGCCTGAATGATACTTAGCTTCCCTTCAGGATCAAGATTAGACATGGGTTCATCCAGCACCAGCAGGTCTGGCCGCAGGGCAATGAAAGAAGCAATTGCCGCCCTTTGCTTTTGTCCTCCTGACAGCTCGCTCGGGTGAATAAGGTCTGCGATCTGCCACAAGTTACCCAAACCGACAATTTCCAATGCTTCTTTGGCCCTTCGCTCAATTTCGTCTACAGGCAACCCAAGAAGCTCCATGCCGAAGCTAATTTCATGGAGAAGATCCATTCTTAAAAACTGGTTTTCTGGGTCTTGGAGAAGAAGTCCAACTCTTGGAGTTGCCTGTTTCAAACCGACAACTTTGTCAACTAATTTGCCAGTTTTCTCATCAGTTACCGATTCAACTTTAGTCAGTGTTTGCCCGAAAAGTTTTATTTCGCCTTTTATGTGCTCTCTTGCTTTGCCCAACGGAACCGTGAAAACATGCGGTATTATTCCAGTCAAGGCGTAACAGAGTGTAGTTTTACCTGCGCCGCTGGGTCCGATAATACCGAAGAAATCGCCTTTGTCAACTTTAAATGACAGACCCTTCAAAGTGAAAGGGTTCTCGGTTCCTACGTAAGTTCGGTATTTCCACCAGAAATCGTTGACTTCCAATACCGACATGCCCATCTACCTCACAGTAAGGCGGTGATGGAGTGCCCAAGGAAGACCACGTATATTAATAGTGCGGCTAATATCGCAATTATCGTAAAGTCCACTACGCTTAATCGCTTTGTCTCCTTATAATCCGTCATTTTGTTTGATGATTCAAAACCTCTAGCGTAGAGCGCCACACCCATCTCTGTGGATCGCCTAATCATGCTTGCCACTAATGGAATAGACGTATATCCAAGGTCTATAATTCTGGAAAATATGTTTTTTCGAACAACGTTTGCCGCTCTTGCCGTTTGAGCCATTCTAATATCCTGATAATCCAGCAATAACGTGTTTAGGTTTCTGAACATTAGTGTCACGAAAAACGCTTTCCTAATCGAAACTTTGAACTGTCTGAAAACTCCAGCAATCTCAACATCTCTGGTCGTTAAAACAAAAAGGAAAGCGGTATAGATCATTACACTATACCCGAGAGCCTTTGATAAAGCAACAGTAGGGGACCATTGAGGAATTTGAAAAGTAAAACTTGTTCCTAAGGGAACCTTTAGCCATGTAGCCAATGGAGAAAGAGTTAGGACACTCGGCATCACCGCAAACCACCCCAATAATAGTGAGGGTATAAGAGACAACACGATATTTCTGCTCTTATAATAAACGAGGGCAAAAACTCCCGCGAAAACTAATGTTGAAACTCCAATAGGCAAGAACCCCGGCCAAAAATACAAAGTCATTTTTGCTCCTGGTAAAGAATTGTTAAAGAACAGCCAATAGAAGAACTCGCCTAAAATCACTGGCACCGCCAGTAAAAGATAAGAATTTGCAAGGTGCTTTGTGGTTCCGGACATTACCAACAGTGTGAATACTAAAACTAGCAAAAGAATTAACCCAAATATGTCTGGTCCGCCTTTGGTTACGGGGATATCAAACATGTATAGAGCAAGAACAGACATCACCACAATCATCGTTAATTTTGTTATTACATGAAGTTTCTCAATTGGTGTTCCCGTACGCATAGAAAAAATAAAGGTGGATACGTACTTCTTGGAAGTACGACGTGCTTCCACGTCTTGACTTGCCAACTAGATTTCCTCTTAAATTTTTTGGAGAAGTTTGGTTCTCAAGTTACCCAGCCGTGGTTTATGAGGCCCTGCCTTTCGACGAGATTTGTGAGTCCTTTGACAAGCACCGGAGTTATTACTACCATTGCCACCAAGTCGCCTACGAACCATCCCCACCAGTATAGCCAGAAGAGGTTACTTGGAATGAGTCCCATTTGATATTGTATTCCAATGCCAAGCTCTGCACTGATTAAGTTCAGTATGACTCCGTTAATGAGCACAAACCAAACCCATGCCATCGGTCTTTTTGTTTTGACCCCCGCAATTTCTTTTTCCGTTAAGTCCCTCCACAATGGGTCAAAGCCTCGCTTTGAAAGCAGCCCACGGTAGACTATGAATGCTACTAATGGCGGAACAAAGTCACTTATAGCATACACAATCGATGGAACTAGAGGTACACCGACGAACAGTCCTGCTCCGAGCACACAGCCAATATATGCAGCACCAATGCCCCATATTCCCCACCACATGGTAAACACCAAGAAGAATGGGTACACAAAGTAGAAAAATGAGATTCCAGAGAAATTTATTGGACCAAGCGCCACGTAGCTTAAGTATGATAAAACAATGATTGCCGCGATCTGCACTGCGTACAGTACATATTGCGTTGTAGAGACGGGTTCTCCTCTTCCCATTTTCAATCCATAGTTGCTCCAAGGATACTTATTTTGCGTATTAGATACTGTCTTTCCTTCCCCACTCAAATGAATCCCCGCTTCTCTTAGTCAGCGCTATCACTATTTAATACTTTTCAACAAAATTTAAACGAACTTTTCCATCACAATTTCTTCAAAAATCAGCTTCCAGCAAGCTAAATTCAAACAAAATCAGCCGCATTTTTCCTACCAACCTTAGCTTGCTGGGAGATTTACGGTTTTTTTGTTTGATGTCATTGCCTTTTTCTCCAAATAGTAAACTGTTCCCGCTAGCATTGCGGCTGCGGCAGCTATTGGGGTCCAGAACCACCATTGCAGCCAGATGGCTGTGCTTGTTGGTTGTTCGGCTACGTTGAGGATTCGGATGTTTTCTAGGGTGGTTATTGAGTCATGTCCAAAATAGATGCCTGTGGTTGGTTCTATTGAGCCGGCTGGGTTTTGTGTTCCGGCGAAGACGGTAACGTTCTGTTCTACTCCGTTGACGTAGATGTGCATGCCTGTTTGGGTGCTGCGAGTAAACACAACGTGGTACCACTCATTTAGAGAAATTGGCTGCGTGGTGTCTATTTCGTTGAAGCCTCCCGTGTTGGTTGTTACGTAGCCGCGCAGACCGCCCAAAATCGGAGAGTTGCTGTTGCTTGGCGCGACACCGTTTACTGCGAGTCCTAGAATCCTTGTTGCAGTGAAGGGGTAGGCTGCGGTTGTAGTTACGAATTCAATAACGATATTGTTGTAGGATACGTTTTTGAATTGGTTCACTTTGATCCACGCGTCGATGGTGATGTCGCCGGGAATGGTTAAGCTGGGCGAGGCTGGAACATAGGCGTATGAAGCTCCTGTAAAGTTTAATGCTTCGCCCTCTTTGCCTTTAACTAACTGGGGCGTATACGTATAGTTAGCGGAGCCAGAAGGTAATCCAAAAGCCTCCAATTCTGCCGGTGGCAGCAAGTTACCCACGAAACTTAAAACTGCCGGGTTATTTCCCGTCGCGTCGGACGTAACACCGTTGGGTTCCACGCTGCCAAAACTCCACGACGCAGCAACATGGCTGGAGCCGGTAGTCGGCGGAGTTTCAGCCGCTGGGCAGATGGTGTTTGAGATGTCAAAAGGCGTCATGAGCGGGTACTTGTCAGTGTTGTTGGGGCAAATTGAGTAAGGCAGATTCATTATTCCAGAATCACCTATCTCCGATGCGTTCGGGTAAACTGTTGAGTAGTCGCTCCAATAGTTTCCTCCCAGAGGGTAACCTTCATCCCAAATTTGGATGTCATAGGGCGTGATAGAATATGCGTTGTGCTGGTTGTTTACGAAGTTGTTGTGAAATATCGTGTTGTTGCTGGATAAGCCAAAGCTTGGAATTGAATAGACGCCGTATTTGTTTTGGGCAATATAGTTTGCCGAGATGACGTTGTTGTCGCCTGTGAGGTAAATGCCTTCTTCGCTGTTTTCAGATATGTTATTTTTGAAGACTAATGAATAAGTCGCGCTTAATCCGATGCCTATCATGTTTTGGGACAGATTGTTTCCGGTTATGTTGTCTGAGTAGCCTATGATGGTGATGGCGGAGCCTGCGTTGTTGGTTATGGTGTTGTTTGTGATGATGTTGTTTGAGCCACCGTAGAATTCAATTCCGTCAGAATCGCTTCCGTCATTATGATTCCCAGATATACTGTTTTGGCTGATGAAGGCGGAGGACTGAACCGAACAAAAGATTCCTGCCAAAGTATTCACAATATTATTGCCAGTTATCGCGCAGTTGTCGGCTTCAATCAATACGCCGTAAGCGTAGTTGGCAGAAACCGAATAGTTGACGCTTGTGATGGTGAAACCTGTAATCTTCACGTCGTCCGCTGCAACCGTGAAAACACTGGCCCCAACAGAGCCGCCTTTTCCAACGACAATGGTGTTTGCGCTGTTTTCGCCCTGCAGCGTTAATGGCTTGTTAATTATCGGGTTTTCAAAATAGGTTCCGCTTTGAACCAGAATTGTATCGCCTGCCGACGCGTTTCCGATGGCGTCAGTTATTGACGGGTAGTCGAGGGGAACGATTAATGTTTTCGTGACTGCCAGAGGGTTAATTGAGACCCCCGCGTTTGGAACAGAAGAGCCAAGAGAAAAGCAAGAAGACACTACTACGCATTCTGGGAGCACCATCATCATAATTAGAGCTGCAAGAAGAAGAACAGAGACGAACCGTTTTTTGGCGGATTTCATGAGCTTTCCTTCTCAAACAAATGATATTGCTATGCACGCGGTATATAGCTCTCCCCAGAGAACAGAATGTTCCGCAAGAAGAACAGCCTTTAGGATGTTTCCCATGGTTTCATTTTTTTCTTTTGCAAGAAATAGCGGCTACCAAAAGCGATTGATCATTTTTTTCTAGTTTCCCGCTATGAACTTTTTGATGCAGAAAATTTATTTGTCTTGGCTGTATGCTGGCGTTTTGCCTATTTTCTTAGTTAACGATAATCCCTCTCTAAGGAAAAGAATCGTGGCAATCGCTGTTATTGAAAGACCTAACGCAAAGAAGACTTTGAACTCGTAGGTTTCAACCGCGTAATGAATTGCTAAAACCACAATCTCGATGATGAAGAGTCCGAGGAAAGAATAGAAGTAGAACATTGCATTGGGCAAGAGGCGGCGGCCAAGCCAGTGATATCCATTGACCCTCATTTTCTTCTTAAGCAGATATTCGCCATACTTGTTTTTCATCAGTAGTTCTGCGTCTTCGAGTTTCTGGAGATGACGATAAGCAACGCTTGGACTGCTAAGATGCACACCACGCATCACATCTCTTGGACCAACGGGCTTGCCTTCTTTAGCCACAAACAAATACACGCTAAGGGTAGTCCCCTCAAACCCCACGCCGTCGTCCGACAAACCAAGGTCTCCAGAACAAACCCTTAAACTATCTTACCAAGATTTCTATTTTTCGCTCAGCTCAGAAACTCGCCTAACTTTAAATACAAGATTTTCAGAAGGTAAGCCCCGCTATTTTTCAAATTCATTGGAAGAATTAATATGTCTCTGATTTGCCATATGATGCAAAGGTTCAAAACATGGTGGTTTCAGACTCTTTTCTTCTGCATCTTTTTTTGGCGTTTGCTGTTGGAAGCCTTTGGGTAACCTTAATCACGATCGTTGCGGAAAAGAAAGGAAGCATCATAGGCGGAATCCTCGGCGGTCTCCCCTCAACGTCGGCTTTCTCGTTTTTCTTCATCGGCATTAACCAATCTTCAGCCGCCGCAGTTCAAGCAACAACAGTGTTCCCGTTAGCCTTCGGCGTCACAAGCGCTTATCTCTTCTTCTTCGCTTTTTTCGCCCAGAAAAGCTTCAGCCGCGGAATCTTCGCTTCTCTTCTCCTCTGGTTCGCGTTTTCAGGCTTAATTGTGGCGTCTGGTCTGAAGGATTTTGCATTCTGCTTAGTCGGGGGAGCGGCGATTTCAGTTTTAACCTATTATTCTTTCACTAAATTGCTAAAACTCCAAAACCTAAAAGGAGAAACCAGAATCTACAGAATCCGTGACGTTGTTTTGCGTGGAGTCGGCGCGGGATTGCTTGTTTTGGTTTCAGTGCTTTTAAGCCAAATTGGCGGACCCGTGCTAGGCGGCATTGCAGCGGCGTTTCCAGCCGTTTTCACCTCTACACTTGTAATATTGAACAGGAGCAGAGGAAAAGAATTCTCCCGAGCAGTGACTAAACCCTTAGTTTTGTCGGGTATCCTCACGATTTACCCCTTCTGCGTAGCCGTGAGATATTTGTATCCGAGCTTAGGAATATGGCTTGGAACCTTCGCTTCCTACGCCCTTGTAGTTCCCTTAGCAATTCTATCTTATTACCTGGCGCAACGTTTCTGGAGGCTTAACGTTAAAAAACCTGCCATTTAAACTTGGGCGAAAATGTGAATAAACTTAAGATTGACAATCTTCAAAATGTTTAATTAACGCATTAATGGCTTAAGGGTAGTTTGAAATGAGTAACAATTATAGAACAAAAGGTAGGTTCGAGCTACGCGGTTTAGACGGAAAAGTTGAGGAGTGTTTATGAAAGTCAAAGTTTGGAAGTTTGTAGGTCTTCTACTCGTTATTATTTTTGCGTTATCAGCTGCCAACATGGTTCACGCTGTGGAAGTAACCGCCGTCGTGCCTGTAGGAGCAAATCCCGAAGGGATAGCTTGTGATTCTGGCTTAAATGAGATATTTGTAGCTAATTATGGCTCTAACACGGTTTCCGTCATATCAGATAGCAACAACACCGTTGTAGCAACCGTGCCCGTGGGAACTGAACCTACAGGCGTTGCTTATGACTCTGGCAAAGGAGAAATCTTCGTTACAAACGATGGGTCGGGTACCGTTTCCGTCATCTCAGACCACAAAAACATCGTTATTGCAAATGTGACTGTTGGAGCCAATCCACTTGGGGTGGCTTATGATTCTGGTAGGGGCGAAATCTTTGTGGCGAATTGGGGTTCCGACACTGTCTCGGTTATATCTGACAGCAGTAACACCGTGGTGGCAACCGTGCCCACGGGAACCAATTTTATAGGCCCACTTTCTTTCTCTCCCACAGGCTCGCCTGAACCTATAGGTGTAGCTTACGATTTGGCTAAAGGCGAAATCTATGTAGTAAATTCTTATCCGCATAGTAGTTTGGGCGGCACAGTCTCAGTCATATCGGACAGCAACAACACCGTCCTCGCAAGCGTACTCGTGGGAGGCGATCCCTATTATGCAGCTTATGATTTTGGCAAAGGCGAAGTATTCGTAACTAACGATGGGGACGATTTTGTCTCAGTTATCTCAGACAGCACAAACGCCGTTGTTGCTAATGTAACCTTGCCTAAGGGAGCCTACGGCTCTTGGGGCATAGCATATGATTCTGCCAAAAGCGAGATATTCGTAGTTAACCAGTACGGCGCGGTCTACGTCTTATCCGACAGCCCAAACGCTTTTGTGGAGACTGTAAACTTATCTAACTCAACCCTCAACGTAGGAAACACTCACTGCGTAGCCTATGACGCTGCCAAGAATGATCTGTTCATAACCAATGAGGGCGGCGGCTCGGTCTTAGTCCTATCGGATTCTTCAGGTGCGTCTGCGTCGCCAAGTCCAACTGTGCCAGAGTTTAGTGGTGCAGGGTTCATTTTAATGGGGGCAGCAGTTGTGGCTATGACCTTGTGCGTGGTGGCATTGGTAAAAAGAAAATCAACCCAAGCTCGCTCAGATTTCAAGTAAAAAACCAAGCTCTGACAATTTACGTTAGTCTTTTAGTTACGTTAAACCTTCTTCCTAAATTGGTGCTCTGTCTCTAGTTTTGGTGTGACCATGGTTTGCGCAGAATACAGTGGGAGTACAGCAACTTTTTGTTCAGGCTGTTTTGGGTTGTTTTTTTTAAGCAGAGCTTAAATTGTTTGCAGGTTGAGTCAACAAAAGTCAACAAACGTCAAAGAAAGTCAATAGACGTCAAAAAAAGTCAAGGAAAGTCAATAAAAGTTAAAGCTTCAGAAAGGTTAAGCCAACGTTTTACAAGTTGGAAAGATCTAAAGTTCATGGTCAACAAGGTACATAGCCTTAACGCACCATAAAAAAATATTTAGAGACAGAGCTCTAAATTGGAGAAAAGTTATATGCTGGAGGCTAAACCAATTCTTGTGAAGAATTTAAAGAAAATCTCATCGGTCTCAATTCTTGCATTAATTCTTGTTTTGTCAGCTGGCAACCTGGTTCATGCTGAAGTAACCTCCACGATACCTCTGGGAACACTTCCTCAAGGGTTGGCTTATGACTCCGCCAAAGGAGAAATTTTTGTAGCCAATCCAGCGGTCAACGCGGTTTCGGTCATATCGGATTCCACTAACGCTGTCGTTGCAACTATTAATGTGGGGTCCGATCCCAACGAAGTGGCTTATGACTCCGGTAAAGGAGAAATCTTCGTAACAAATGGCTTGGGCAGCTCGGTTTCAGTCATAGTAGATTCAAATAATACTGTGGTTGCAACGGTGGCGGTGGGAAACTACCCTTCAACCATAGCTTATGACTCTGGCAAGGGCGAGATCTTTGTAGCTTGCTCTGGTAACTTGGTCTCGATAATATCGGATTCAAATAACACTGTGGTTGCAACGGTGGCAGTGGGAAATGACCCACAGGGTATGGTTTATGATTTTGGTAAGGGTGAAATGTTCGTAACTAATGTGGGTGACAACACTGTTTCAGTCATATCCGATAGCAGTAACGCGGTAGTGGCAACCGTTGACATGGTACCTCAACCTAATTTAGACAGCTCGCTCACCCAAGCATGTTCAGCCGCCTATGACCCCGAAAAAGGGGAAATCTACGTAGCGATAACCGATTCACAGACGGTCTCAGTCATTTCAGATAGCACTGACGCCGTCATAAAAAATATTTCAGTTACCATACCACAGGACATCATATATGGTTCTGGGACAACCGATCTTTTCGTTTTAAACCGCGGCTCTCCGGATGTTTCTGGGCTTATTTCAGTTATATCGGATAATAGCAATACCGTGGTTGCAACTGTGGATTTGCAAGGGTTTGCTGGCGAGATAGCTTATGATTCTGGCACAAACGAGATTTTTGTATCAAATGCTAACAATACCACCGTATCAGTTATACCGCTTTCTTCTATAACGTTCACGTCTCCCAGCCCAACGCCTCCTCCGTCACCAAGCCCAACCACGTCTGCTTCCCCAAGTCCAGCTACGTCTGTTTCTCCTAGCCCAACTGTACCGGAGTTCAGTAGTGCTGGACTGATTTTAGTGGTGATAGCTGTGGTGACTCTAGCCTTCGCTGCGGTCGCATTGGCAACCAAAAAATCAACCCGAACTAATTCTGGTTCAATGCAGAAAACGAAGTAAGGCTAAACCTGCTTCAACTGCTATAATCATCGTTGGTGCAGGGGGCTTCCAACGTTATAACTGGATCTTTAGAAAATAATTATGGTGACTGCCTTCTATTTTTCAGGGCAGCCAGTTCACTTTATGTTGTTTTGGTTTGTGGTATTAGTTTTATCTGGTAGAGGTTTGGCCAGTCCTTGCCTGTTACGTAGAGTCTGTTGTTTTGTTGGTCGTATGCTATGCCGTTTAGTACGGCGTTTTGGTTTGGATTATTTGAGTCTGGTAGGTCTGCGAGGTTTATCCACGCTTTAACTTGTCCATTTTGCGGGTTGATTATGGCGATTGTATTTGTCATCCAGATGTTGGCGTAAACTTCACCATTGATGTAATCCAGCGAGTTGATGTTCAATACAGATGTGTTTCCGTTGTGAACTTGGATTTCTCCTGTCTGCTGAAGCGTTGCTGGATTCAAGAAGTAGAGGTGGTCGGTGCCGTCGCTCATAATCAGGTTTTTGCCGTCAAATGTTAAGCCCCAGCCCTGCGTGGGATAAGAAAAATTTCCCAGCAACGCAAACGTGGTTTTGTTGTAGATGAAGCCTATGTTTGACTGCCACGTTAACTGTATGATGGTGTCGTTGACGATGGCTATGCCTTCCCCGAAATACTGAGTCGGCAACGTAACCTCCTGCAGCACCTCGCCTGTAGTTAAGTTCTCACGCCGCAGAGTTGAAGCACCATTAAAGCTGCCTGAACTCTCGTAGAGAAAACCATTCGAGTACACAAGCCCCTCCGTGAAGGCATTTGTATCATGCGGATACGTGTTAACTATACTGCAAGTGTACTGTGTCACAGCGGAGTTGGCTGAACCGTTACTGCTGTCGAAGATGACAATTAGGGAAGCGCTCAAAACAATTACGATAACCACGAGCAAGATTGCTATTACTAATGGCTTCTTCATTGTAATTTCAATAAACATTTCCCTTTAATATGCGAAACGGACAAAGCCGCCCATTTTTGCCTTGTAAACCCCGAGTTGAACAGCATAGTTTTGTTTATCTAATTGGGAAAATAGACTTAAGCCTTCTTTGGATTAAAAGCAAGAAAAAACCCGTTAGGACGGAGAAATAAAAGATGCAATGTCCCACATGTGGAAAGGAAAATGCTGAGGAAAACATTTACTGCAACTGGTGCGGAAACAAAATGACGGGCTCAACCCAAAGCCAGTCTGCTGCGCAAAGCCCTCAAAATCAGGTTGTTTCTCAAAACACGCCTGTAAACCAGTCTTCGTCTGGCGTTGAAGACGAAGTTAGGGCCGTTATTATTAAGAGGTTTGATGCCATAAAGAATAAAGATGAAAAAGCAGTTACGGCGCTTTTGGATGAGAGCTACAGTAAATTTGACGATTGGCCTCCTTACCAAATACAGCAGCGTGCACAAGCCCTGCAGAACGAGTTCACCGCGTTCAAGGTGCTCTCCAACTATACATACGAAATCAAAGATTTCAAAGCCACCGTACTGGGCGAGGCAGCCTTAAGCCACCTTCACCATAAACTACAAAGCAACCATGAGAAACCAACAGTTCGACGTAACTTCACGCGTAACCGCCGTACTGAAAAAACAAGACTCATCTTGGAAACTAGTCCATGAGCACCTATCCCGTTTCCCCGCAGAAAGACATCCAGACCAGCAGCGGCAACCCGGACATCGCAGGGGATTCCCTTTTTAGCCAAAGCTCTTCCCGTTTCGAATTAGCGTTCTAAGATGCAACACAACACCTCCCTCAGATGGGTCACTTTGCTTGTTCTTGGAACGCGTTTCAGCAGATTTATGAACCGTTGCTTTTGCGGGTGAAAATCTGAAATGTTTAAATAAAAAATGCTTTATAATTTTGGGCATGAGCTCTAAAAGAAACAGCAAAGTTAAAACTTACAATCCTAAAACGCGTGGCAAAAACCGAAAACTGATCGCAGTAGCAATTATAGCCGTCCTCGCCATCGCAATTGCCGCTTACGTTGTGATTGATCAAAACGGCTCGCATAAGCCAAGTTCTAATCAAGTGGCAAACACCCCTTCGCCATCTCCAACTTCCACTGCAAGCAGTCCATCTCCAACTCCCACTTCGACTAGTTCGTACCCATCTGTGACTCCGCTGACTTCCCCAGCAGGCGAATACAGTGCAAGCAGCATCAAGGTTCTCTTCATAACTTCCATGGGTGACATAGTTATCCAGATGAGAAATGACAAACCAATAACCACAGCCAACTTTGTAAATCTTGTTAAGGAAGGATACTACAACAACACCATCTTCCATAGGGTTATCGCTGGCTTCATGATTCAAGGCGGAGAAGGCAAAACCTCTGAACCCACTATTAAAGACGAAATAGGCAACGACAACGTCAACAAAGACATGACCATCGCCATGGCAAAAACGGGAGCGCCAAACTCAGCAAGCACCCAATTCTTCATCAACGTAGCAGATAACAGCAGCCCAAGCTTTGATGCTTCATACACCGTCTTTGGTCAAGTAATATATGGTCAAAACGTTGTAATGGCAATTTCACAAGTGCATGTGGAAGCAAATCCAGCTTACAACGGCGAGGTTTCTGAACCAATAACACCCGTGACCTTAATCGGCGCAGTAGTCATGCCATAGCTCCCCATCAACCACCATTCTTTTGTTTGTACTCAATTGTCTGTTCAAATCGTTTTTGTATTGTTGTCTCTTAAAAGTTTACGTGGAAAGCAATTCCTTGATAGCTTGATACATTATGCTTCTTAATTTTCGGGTTTACGGTATGCGGTCACGGTGAATTTGGCTTCCATTGCTCTCCGATAAACATAAAAACATAAGTTTACTTCTTGTTAAGCGGTGATTTGTTTTTGAAGAAATTTATGATTTTGTATATGGCACCAGCTTCCGTGATGGAAGCTCAAATGAAAATGAGTCCTGAAGATATGAAGAAAGGGATGGAGCCTTGGCTTGCTTGGTTTAAGAGATGCGAGAAATCGATAGTTGATAACGGCAACATGTTGGGAAACGGGATGCATTTTACTAAGACGGGCAGTTCTAAAGGGCAAACAGAAGTGACAGGCTACTCTATTGTTCAAGCAAAAGACATGGATGCTGTAAAAGCAATAATCGCCGACCACCCGCATTTCATGATGCCAAAAGCAACCATCGAAATCCTCGAAATAATACCCATGATGTAAAGCAGCATACTACAAAATAGATCCGTGAGAATTTTTTTTTAAATTTTTTTGAATGGCCAAGCAATAGCGTCTATGCGCCTTTGATATAGCGGTTACCTGCTCGACGGATTTTCTGCACGCTCGTTTGCCTTTTCGAGAAACCGCCTGATCAAGTCTAAGTCTGCTTGGACGGTTTCCATTTGTCGGCATCGGGTCAAAAGCGTCCTGTAACCGTCGAGCTTTTCGCCTTTCTTTAGGTACCTTTTGGCTATGTGCCTTTCGCTTTCGGTCAGGATGTACTTTCGCATATTATTTGCCTTGGATCAGTTTGAAAGAAGTGGAATAATAATGTTACTATTGTGGTAATACTATTATAGTAGCATTTTTGCTCTGAAAATCTCCAGCGGAAACGTTGGGGTGTTCATTAACCCACATACAGCTACCATTGCAGTAGCAATGAAAAGTGCGGATCCGTTATCTGCAAAGAGGATGATTTCAGCGAGAGTAGCTCCCTTGAAGAAGAATCTTGACAACTCATCTAGGCAAGCTTTGAATCTGCCAGCAACTTCACTAGCAAAAAGCTCTTTAGAAAATGAAAGAAACCGCCAAAACATCGCAAAAATGTCCGAAATTTACTCTACTGGACGGGGGGATTTGAACTCTCAGCAAAGTGGAGATGTCACCCGCGATTTCCTTTTTTTTCTAAATTTTTGTTACTGAAAACCGTTTGAACTACGTTTGAGGGAACATACCCTAAGTGGTGGTGTCTCCCGCATAATCCCCTCTTTTTCTTTTTTATGTTCCCAATTTTCTCCGAAGTTTTTGTCTCTTCAGTAGATGGAAAAGTAGCTTAAGGGTTTGATATTAGTATTTTAGTGCAAACAATTGAGATCTTGCGCTCAGACGATAAAGCGTAAATCAAAAGAACGAAAAGTTTCAAGCAAAGTCTTCAAGTTCACAGCCAACCTGCTCAACAACTACCTGCAGTTTCCAGCAGCCAAAAACAGCCTCTACACCAGCAGTCATATCAACCAATGTCTAATCCAACTCTCGCTCTCCCAAAGCTACGCTGAAGGCGGCTTATTAGACCTCTCAGAAAAATGCGCTATGCCAAACAAGGTTCCCACGGGAAGAACCTTCAGAGGAAGAATAGAGCGTTTAGCTGAGAAGCAGATTCGAGACTCACTTATAGAAGCAAACGATCAGGTTCTACTCATCCTACGATGCTATAGCATCTTCAGACGCAAAGCAGTGGTTGCAATTGATTATACCAGGCAACCGTTCTACGGAAACCCAGACGCTAAGAATGTGATAGGCGGCAAACAGGAGAGAGGAACAAATTGGGGCTACACGTATGCCAGCATGGATATTGTTGAAGCCGGAAGACGATTAGCAATCTACTCTATTACCGTAAACCAGTTCAGCGAGAAAGCACAGGTTGTAGAGAAACTACTCTTTGAAGCAAAGGCAAGAGGGGTACACATCAGTATAGTGCTGCTTGACCGCGCATTCTTCACAGTAGACGTCATTACTATGCTCAAGAGTTTAGGCGTCTATTTCATCATTCCAGCGGTTAAGAATGGCACAGTCAAAGAAGCAATGATGAACTATGACCAGAAGCAGCGAGCCAAACGTTTCACTTTGGGCAATAAAAGAAAAAGCGTCAGCTTCACTCTCTACATCTATAAACGACCAGCAGGGCAGTTGCCGAAAAAGAAGAAGCTTACTGTTTGTGATCTCTATTTTGGTTTTGCAACGAATCTTCCAAGGTCTTTGGCTCTTGCGTTGCCGTCGTCTATTCCTTCTGAGTACAGGCGGAGGTGGGGTATTGAGACTGGTTATCGTGTGCAGGATAATGCTCAGGCTAAAACTACAAGCACCAACTACAAGCTTAGGCTGCTCTACCAGATGGCTTCTGTGCTGCTCTACAATGTTTGGCATTACGCTAACTTTCTGCTCTGCAGGGCTTTGAAGAAGGCGTTTGATAGGCCAGTTTTGACGTTGACGCGGTTGGCTGTGCATTTTGAAGGCTTTGTTATTGGCGGGTTAGGGCCACCTCGACGGTAAGCATTCTCAGATGCAGTTCGAGGGACTCGATCGCGTAGATCAGACCCTAAACTCCGCCACTTTCTCAACTATTCAAGCCTTCAGGATATAAAACTGTTCAATGAAAAAGCTTGCTTAGAACGCTCCGATCGAGGAATTGTTATGATTACGATGTGAATGAAGCATCAGAATCATAAACTACTTTTCCATCTACTGCTCTTTGAGCTAAATTTATATAAATTAGTTATTTATTATAAGATAGACTAATTTTTGTAATAAAATAAGCGAAAATGCCACTATTTACCCAAGTTTTATAAGGAAGTTGGCAAGATATGGGGCTTTCGGGTAAGAAACATGAATGCTATAAATGCTCTCGCCCAAAAAAGAGTTTTTTTATGTATTTATGCTTCTTGCTAAAAAAAATAAAATTGAAGGAAAAGAAAAATGCAAAATATAAAAGGTAAAACTTTGGCTATTTTGATTGCAGCAATTTTAACAATTTCCATAGGAGCTTCAACAGCATTAATGCCGAGCGCTAGTGCACATACACCTGCATGGCAAATTCCAACTTTCGCCTACATTTTTGCGGAACCTAACCCTATTGGCGTCGGTCAGACAATACAAGTTTACATGTGGCTTGACCCTGTTTATGGAGCGGCTGGCGGAACAGTTGCAACTGTTGGCACTAATGGTTACACCGCCAGTACAGCATTGCTAGCAAACGACTATAGATTCGATAACTACAAGCTTACCATCACAGCGCCCAGCGGTGCAGTCTCAACAGAGACTTGGGCTGTAGTAACAGATCCAACCTCAGCACAGGAAACGTCATTTACCCCCAGCGCCGCCGGCACGTACAATTTCACCTTTAGCTTTCCGGGACAGACCTACGGAGTAAATGGTGACGGTTTTGCAGGTTCACCTCTGATTAACGATACATATCTGCCAAGCAGTGCATCAACAACGCTTACTGTTCAGTCATCGCCGATTCCTGCGGCTGTAGGTAGTTCTCCGCTTCCAACTGTTTATTGGCAAAGCCCTGTTTACGGTGAGAACACTAACTGGTATTCGATTACGTCAAACTGGCTAGGTACAGGTTCACCGGTTCCAGCAGGGTATACTAGCGACACACTGTACCATGGTGACAACCTAGGACCTCTGACTTCTCATATCATGTGGACAGGCCAACTTCAAGACGGAGGAGTTGTTGGAGGAAACTATTTTGCTAATGATCAGGGCGTCGGCTTCTTCGAGGGTTCTTCATACCAGCCAAGATTCGGCAATCCGATACTAATTGACGGATACCTATACTACACAGAACCAGCAGCATTCACAGGTTCCACAAGTGGACCAACAGTCTGCGTTAACCTGCAAACAGGGCAACAAATTTGGAGCAGCACTACCATACCTGCACTATCATTCGGTTACGAATATGACCTATGGGACCCCGACCAGCACGGATCTTTTCCACCAATCTTAGTCGCAGCCAATTCAATTACAGGCAACTGGCAACTTTATGATGCATACACAGGAGACGCATTGTTCAACGTAACTGGTGTTCCGTCAGGCTCGGCGACAATGGGTCCAAGCGGTGAAGTGTTGAGATATGTCTTTAACAACGCAGGCACAGTCGCAAATCCACATTGGTATTTGGCTGAGTGGAACATGTCCAAACTATGGCAGTACGATATAATCCCATATACCGGCGCTGGAAGCACATCACCAGACCCTATAAATGCAACAAACGGAGTTCTCATTCCAACGCTGCCTATTCCAATTCAAGGCGAGTATGGTACCGCTCCAAATGGAGCAAGTGTTCTTGTTCCCTACGGTTCGACAATAACAGTCAACGCTAACATTCCTATTGACGACACTGCCCTTGCCCCTGGAACGACAACGCCTATCGGACAAATCAATGGTGATTCTTTAACTACTTATGACTGGAACGTCTCGGTACCTTGGGTAAATACTATGCCTCCGCCATATTCCACTGTTGGCGTCACAGGACAATTAATACCTCCAGCTCCGGGAGCAAATCCAGTAACGGTAGAGTTTGTTAATTATGGCGATGTCATGCTTTGCATAAATGGTTCCCTACCTACTGGTTTCGACAGGACCTATTCTGGCTATCCAGAGCTTCCATGGACAATGTTTACTGTCAACCTCAACGCATCTATGGGCGCAATCGGTTCGGTACTGTGGATGCAGACCTATAATCCGCCATTAGGCAACCTTACTGTTCTGTGTGACGGAGCCGACTTCCAAACTCGTGTGTTTGTTTTGAGTTATGAGGAAACTATGCAATGGGTAGGATACAGTCTGACAACGGGTGCACTGCTATGGGGTCCAACTACTTCCTTACCTAACGACTTCAATTATTATAGTACATCATATACTTATGCAAGTAACCTGGCTTACGGCAACATCTACTTCATGGGGTATGCAGGAGTACTTTACTGCTTTAGCGATTTGACTGGAAAAATACAGTGGACCTACGGTAACGGTCCAATGGGGTCCGACAACAGTACTAACGCCGGCTTTAACACGCCTTACGGTGATTATCCAACCAACATAGAATCCGTTGCTGATGGAGTAGTATACATATCTACGGAAATGCACACTATCAGCGACCCGATTTACAAGGGCTGTACAGCAGCCGCTATTAACGCTACCAACGGACAACTAATCTGGGGTCTTTCCGATTACTGCAGCGAGTGGACCGCCCCAGGCAGTTCTTGGGTTGTCGCAGATGGCTATGCAACATTCATGAACGGTTACAACAACCAAATCTACAGTGTCGGCAGAGGACCCAGCGCAACCACAATACAAGCACCACAGACTACTGTCACAGCAGGGACCAACGTGGTAATCCAAGGTACAGTGATGGATAAGTCCGCTGGCACGCAGCAGAGCCAACAGTTAGCTGACTTTCCAAACGGGGTTCCATGTGCATCAGATGCAAGCATGCAGGCTTGGATGGGCTACGTTTACCAGCAGCAACCAGAGCCAACCAACTTCACAGGCGTAACAGTAACATTGACCGCTATTGATCCAAACGGCAACTTCGTAACTCTCGGCACAGCTACAACTGATTCAAGCGGCTTATACCACTACACTTGGACCCCTCCGAGTATTCCAGGAAACTACCTCGTCACAGCAACATTCGCTGGCACCAACGGCTATTGGGGATCAAGGGCTGAAACTGCCATGACAGTACAAGGAGCAACTTCTGCTACTGCGGTGCCTACAGCTACTCCGGCTTCTGTCGCTAATGTGTACTTTGTTCCTGCAATCGCTGGCTTATTCGTTTTAATCATCATAGTCCTTGCCTTAGTGATCTTAATGATGCTCAGGAAACGACCATAAAAAGGATTAACAACCACAATCTCTCTTTCCCCTTTTTTTGTCTTAAAAGCACGTTGAAACATGAGGGCTGAGAAGGCTCTGGTTAATCACGATTTACGCTCTTGCTCAGTATCGTGGTGGCGCATTTGCATTTGCCTTCTTTTCTCCTTTAAAAGTTCCAGAGCCTCAAAAACCCCCAATTTATCTGATGCCATCAATCACTAATTGTTTTTTTAAAAAAAAAGTTTGATCTTCAAATGGACTGGGGGGGATTTGAACCCCCGCCAAAGTGGAGATGTCACCCGCAAAACCCTCTTTTTTCTAAATTTTAGTTACTAAAAAATCATTTGATCTACTGTTCGGTGGAACATACCCTAAGTGGTGATGTCTCCCGCGCAATCCCTCTTTTTCTTTTTCATGTTCCCAATTTTCTCCGAAGTTTTTATCTCTTTGAGCTAAATTTACATAAATTAGCTATATTCATAAAAATGAACTAATTTTTGTAATAAAATAAGCGTAAATGCCACTATTCACCTAAGTTTTATAAGGAAGTTGGCAACATATGGGGCTTTCGGGTAAGAAACATGAATGCTATAAATGCTCTCGCCCAAAAAAGAGTTTTTTTTATGGATTTATGCTTCTTGCTAAAAAAAATAAAATTGAAGGAAAAGAAAAATGCAAAAAATAAAAAGTAAAACTATGGCTATTCTTATTGCTTTATGCTTAACACTTTCAATGTCAGCTTCAATGATGCTTATACCAAACGCTAGTGCACATACACCTGCATGGCAGATTCCAACGTATGCCTACATTACTGGGATACCTAGCACTATAGGTGTCGGTCAGACAATAACTGTTTACATGTGGCTTGACCCTGTTTACGGAGCAGCTGGCGGAACAAGTGCCGTTATTTTAACGAATGGCTACACAGCCAGCACAGCATTGACAGCAAACAACTACAGATTCGATAACTACAAGCTTACCATCACAGCGCCAAACGGTGCAGTCTCAACCCAAACTTGGGCTGTTTGCTCAGACCCAACATCATCCGTGTTCACATCCTTCACTCCCACACAAGTCGGCACATACAATCTAACCTTTAACTATCCAGGACAAGTCTATGGAGCAAATGGCAACGGCTACTCTGGTTCACCATTGGTTAACGATACTTACCTGGCAAGTAGCGCATCAACAACACTTACTGTACAATCAACACCAATCGCCGCGCCCGTAACTAGCGAACCATTACCAACAAATTACTGGGCACGCCCAATATACGGTGAGAACACCAACTGGTACACGATTTCGTCAAACTGGCTAGGCTCAGGTATGCCACAAATAGCAGGCTATACTAGCTCCTCAGTATACCACGGTGATGCAGTAGGATCTCTGACGGCTCATATCATGTGGACACTGCCGATTCAAGCGGGTGGAATTGTCGGAGGAAACGAGTACACTACTGCTACGGGAGTTGGCTACTTCGAGGGCTCTTGCTACATAGGAAGATTCTCCAATCCGATAATTGTAGACGGATACCTATACTTCAACGCACCATCATCATTCACGGGAGGCGCTGTTGGACCATTCGAGTGCGTTAATCTGCAAACAGGACAAATTGTTTGGTCTTCTAACGCTATACATTCGGTATCATTCGCTTACATCTATAACCTTTGGAATGGTGAACAGCACGGAGTTTTTCCGCCAATTCTGGTTTCAACTGCAGGAGGCGGTCTCACCGGTATGCCTTCGATGTGGACGCTTTGGGATGGATTCACAGGAGAGCAATTGTTCAACGTTACTAATGTTCCAGGATTTGCAGCACAAACAGGCCAAACCGTAGGAGGCCAGCCAGCCACGGCTCTCACAACCTCGACAGTAGCGGGCCCAAGCAGTGAAATATTAAAATATGTCTTTATGAACGACGGCACCGCCGCGAATCCTCAATGGTATTTGGCTCAGTGGAACTCGTCCGATCTATGGCAATACGATGTAAATCCATACACTTTCGGTGGAAGTCTGTCACCATCAATTGTTAATGCATCCAACGGGGTCCTTGTTTCATCTGCAGGCATTCCTCAAACAACTTTGGGCACCACAGGTACCACGCCAACGGGAGGAAGCGTTTTCATCCCCTATGGTTCCACAATAACAGATAATGCATTCATCCCTCTTAACGCCACAACTATATACCCGGAGAACCTTGGTGCACGAACCACTTTTGACTGGAACGTTTCCGTACCATGGATTAACAACATGCCAATGCAGCCTACCTACCCCAGCCTCGGGGGGACAGGGTCACCAATACCAACATTTATGCAAGGAACCGCTATCGGTGATTTCGCAGCAGGCGGAACATGTCCTGTAACGATAGTTGCAGCTAACTATGGCGATGCTATGCTTTGCAGAAACGGTTCTCTACCAAGCGGTTTCACGACAACTATGGCTGGATACCCACAACTTCCCTACACCCTCTTCCTTGTCAACCTCAACGCAACTGTGGGTCCAATCGGTTCAATACTATGGATGAAGAACTATAACCCGCCAGCAGGAAACCTTACTGTCAGCATTCCCGCAGTCGACTGGCAGACACGTACCTTCCTCGAATATTATGACGAACTAGAGGAATTTACTGGATTCAGTCTGACTACAGGCGCACAGATATGGGGTCCAACTGCACCTATGGTTCCCCTGCAATACTATGATATTGGTTACGGCATTCTCGGTGCAGCGGCTTACGGCAACTACTACTGCGATAACATGGGAGGCGTATGCTACTGCTACAACGACTTGACTGGAACTCTAGAGTGGACCTTCGGCAACGGTCCATCCGGCTCAGACAACAGCACTATGAGCTTGAGTTCTCCTTACGGTGAATATCCACAATACGTTGGACCCATTTCTGGTAACGGAATAGTATACCTGATGTCCAATGAACACACAGTCACAGACCCGATTTACAAGGGCGCATTTTTAGCCGCTCTTAACGCCACTACAGGACGAGAAATATGGACTCTTTCATGCTACGGCAGTATGGCTACCCCCGCACTCTCAGACGGCTATACAACATTCCTCAACGGTTACGACATGCAAATCTACACTGTAGGCAGAGGACCCAGCGCAACCACAGTGCAAGCGCCACAGACCGCTATCACAGCAGGCAGCAACGTAGTAATACAGGGCACAGTGATGGATACTTCCGCTGGCACACAACAATCAACGGTGAAAGCTGATTTTCCAAGTGGCGTTCCATGCGCATCTGATTCAAGCATGACTGACTGGATGGGCTACGTTTACCAGCAGCAAGCAGAACCAACTAACTTCACAGGTGTAACAGTAACATTGACAGCTATGGATCCCAACGGCAACTTCATCACCCTCGGCAGCGCTACAACCGATGCAAAAGGCAACTTCATCTACTCATGGCAGGCTCCAAGCGTCCCAGGGAAATACACCGTCACCGCGACATTCGCTGGCACCAACGGTTACTGGGGTTCAAGCGCAGAAACCGGCATGACCGTACAAGCACCTTCGGCTACTTCGGCACCTACAGCTGCACCAGTATCGGGTCTAGCAACAATGTCAGGCCTAACTATGGGAATCGCTGTTGTAATAATCGTTATGATAATTGCAATCGCCATAGTAGGCTTACTCCTGCTAAGAAAAAAGCCGTAAAAACATAACAATAAAACAACCACAATCCCTCCTTCCCTTTTTTTAGTCTTTAGAAAGCAGCGAGAAAAGAAGTGGCTGAGAAAGCTCTGGTTAATCACGATTTACGTAATCGCTCAGTATCGTGATAGGCATTGCATTTGCCTTCTTTTCTCCTTTAAAAGTTCGAGAGCTTCTGCAAACCCCAAATGCTTTGGAATGTCCGCTAATCTCTCAATTCTCTTTTTTTAGGAAAGGAGGCTTAATATTTTCAAAGTGGACTGGGGGGGATTTGAACCCCCGACCTCTTGAGTGCAAGTCAAGCGTTCATACCAGCTGAACTACCAGCCCTAGCTTTCCAATTGATTAACCGTTCAATGATATTTAGCTTTTGTTCGTGCAAAAGCAGGGCTAACGCAGAAAAATAATAAAAAACATAAAAAAAATAATTAATAAACTGGAGATTTATGGGTTACGCGGTTAGCTTAATATCGTCTTGGCGATCTTGCTGGTCGTTTCTTAGCAAAGCATTCTCGGCAATAAACTGGCCTGCTTGGGTCAGGTTTGAATGGAACTTCACATTCCTTTCCACATTCAGCACAAGTTGCCTTATGCATTTCCTTCTCGGACACTACTTTTCAACTCCTTCTATCTGTTTATTGTGCAAAACTGCTTCTTGCACCACGATTTATGCAACGCATTGACGCATATAAAATTTATCGTCAAACAAAGAGCCCTAACCGCTTTGCTAAAAGCTTGCTCCTGATTGGCTTTTCAAAAAGCAGCTTACAATTTTTTTAAAAAAGTTATATGCTAAAGCGCTGCATAAGTCATCAGATTGGAGGCTTAAATTTGGAGTTAAAAACTGTTAAAATTGACCCCCCGAAAGACTGCAACATCATTTTAGGCATGGCTCACTTCATAAAAACCGCTGAAGACCTCTATGAAGCCATGGTTAACTCTGTTCCAGACATTAAATTTGGCATAGGTTTCTGCGAGAGTTCAGGACCATGCTTGGTTAGGCATGAAGGAAACGATGTAGAACTGCGACAACTGGCAGCTGAGAAAGCCTTTGAAATTGCATGCGGGCACAGCTTTCTCATTTACCTAAAAAATGCTTATCCGTTAAACGTTCTCGACAAAATCAAGAAGGCACCCGAAGTATGCACCATTTACGCCGCCTCCGCTAACCCGCTCGAAGTAATAATTGCTGAAACCGCTCAGGGAAGAGGCATCATCGGCGTTGTTGACGGCTCAAAAAGTAAAGGCATAGAAACGGACGCTGACATCAAGGAGCGTCGGCAGTTCCTGCGGAAAATCGGCTACAAACTAGGCTAACAACAATTATTTTTCTGAAGCTATTATGCCCTTCAACAGGTAGTCGTCGATGTTTCCGCCAGATACAACTATAGCAACGGTTTGCCCAATGAATGAATCATTGTTTTCCAAAAGCATTGCGACGCCTGCCACGCCCGAACCTTCCACTGTTTGCTTTTCGTTTTTCCAAAGCAGATAAACCGCTTGCCTAATCGTTTCTTCTCTCACCAGCATTACTTCGTCAACGTACTGTTGCGCTAAGTCGAATGTGATGGAGCCTTTCTCGATGCCTCCCGATAAGCCTTCAGCAATGGTGTATCGTTCATGTCTGTGTGGAGGAACAATTTTGCCAGCCTTCAAAGACTCGTACATGATAGGCACAGCTGCGGATTGTACCCCGATAACCTGCACGTTAGGTCTTAGGCTTTTAACAGCTACGCTTATGCCTCCAATCAAGCCTCCTCCACCAACCGGCACAACAACAACGTCAACATTTGGGAGTTCCTTGAGAATTTCTAATCCGATGGTTCCGTGTCCAGCCACGATTAACTCGTCATTGTAGGGGGAAATGTAGAGGCGACCAGTTTGTGTCGCAATTTCTTTAGCTTTCCTTTCAGCCTCAGGGTACGTTCCACCGAACAACAAAAGGTCGGCGCCGTACTGTTTTATGCCATCCACTTTAATTTTGGGCGTATTGGTGGGCACTACGATTTGCGCTGAAAAGCCAAGTTTTTGGGCACCATATGCTACTGCTTGACCATGATTCCCCGCTGAAGCCGTCACCACCCCTCTGGCTTTTTCTTCAGGTGAGAGGCTCAGCAGCTTGTTTATTACTCCGCGAATTTTGAAGGAGTGCGTTACCTGCTGGTTTTCCAGCTTCAAAAAAACGTTGCAATGGCACTGCTCGCTTAGAAACTTTGAACGAGCCAAAACGGTTGAAACAGCGTATGGTGCAATAGTTTTTTGCGCTTGCTCGATATCTCGAAGTGTAACCATGATTTCATCGCCTAAGAAACCGTTAACTTACCTGTTAAGTTAAGAACCATAAACTATTTTAGCTTACTTAAGAATCAAACCTTAACAGCGTTACGTTACTGGTGTTTTTATGAGTTTAGAGAGAAATATAGCTCAAATTGAAGATTACAGGAAACAACAATCCAAGCAGCAGCAGAACCTAAAAGATAGAATGGGCAAAATTAAACATAAAATCGCCGTCATAAGCGGGAAAGGCGGAGTTGGAAAAAGCACCGTAACCGTTAACCTCGCCGCCGCTTTCGCACAGAAAGGTTTCAAAGTTGGCGTTTTGGATGCGGATATTCATGGGCCAAGCGTTCCGAGGCTTTTGGGTTTAGAAGGCAAACAGGTTAAGTATGGTCCCCCGGGCGCTTTCCCCGTTGATGGACCATTCGGTTTGAAGGTTATGTCGATTGATTTCTTTTTGCCTGAACAGGCGCCCACAATTTGGCGTGGACCATTAAAAATGAGAGCGATCCGCCAGTTTTTGGCTGATATCGTTTGGGGAGAACTGGATTTTCTCTTCATTGATTTGCCCCCTGGAACAGGCGATGAACCCCTCAGTATTGCTCAACTGCTGCCTGACCTCGACGGCGTGGTAATCGTCACGATGCCTTCACAGTTGTCAAGTTCAATTGTTAAAAAAGCAATAACTTTCGCTGAAAGATTAAACATGCCAATAATCGGCGTCGTGGAGAACATGAGCGGCTTTATCTGTCCACACTGCGGAGAAAAAACTGAAATATTCCAATCCGGTGGAGGCGAAAAGATGGCTCAAGAAGCTGGCGTTCCCTTTCTCGGAAGCATTCCAATTGATCCCAAAATAGGCGTGGACTCCGACAAGGGGCATCCTTTTGTAGCCGCGGATAAGGATTCTGCTGCGGCGAAAGCCTTCATGGAAATTGTCAAGAAAGTTGAGGCATACCTGAAAAAATAACTGCGACATTTTGATATGTAAAAAGTTTGGAGAGCTTAAAACTCCCAGGTTAATTGCTGTGGGTCAAGCTACATTTTTGTCAAAGTGATTTCTATCGTTGAAACCATTCTTGACCTATTTTCGCCCTCTCTTGGTGGCATCTCTACTGTTCCGATTGCGATTTTTGTCACTTTGAGGTCTTTTAGGAACCGGCTTCTTGTTATTTCTGCAACGTCAACTGCGGTAGTTATTGCTTGTCCTCTTGCTTTTAGGGTTATTTCTTTTTCTATCCCTGAAGAGAATGCCGTTATGATAGCTAGCACATAGCTCATTGGTGGTTTGTTTCCAACGAAGATTACATCATTTGGTTTTTCTGCCATATATATCACTCCTTTTTATTGTTAATTGCGGTAGTACTGCATAACAACGCTAAACTTCCTTATAAACGCAATTAAGCAACCCGATATATGCGGTAACGCTAAACCAAAAAACAACCCCATACACTTTGTAAACAAAGCCTACCAATGCATATCCAGCAAATCCATCAGCAAACATGGAATCACGCAAAAGCGGTATAGTTTTATACCTCAACCTTGAAGGAAGAATACAAGCCGGAGCCTTATTTCATGTCAGTGTCGCCTAGCCTCAGAGAAGTTTTAGGAAGAAGAATTGCTGGAGAAATAATTCTTTCAGGCAAACCGGGCGCTACCATGCGGAAGTGGCGTGAGCTTTTTGCAGTTTCTCAACTGACCCTCTCCGAAACGATGGGGCTTTCGTCCTCGGTTATAAGTGATTATGAAAGTGGGCGAAGAAAGAGTCCGGGCGCCAAATTCATCCGCAGGTTCGTGCTTTCGCTTTTGCAGATTGACGAGGGAAAAGGCAGCCGCTTCATCCGAGAATTTGCGAAGCTCACCAGTTCGCCAAGCATGGCTGTTGTGGATTTACGTGAGTTTCCCATTCCGGTCAGAATTGAATACCTGTGCCGAGCAATCGGCGGCGAAGTAGTAGCTTGCAAAGAAAAGTACGTTAAAGAAGTCAACGGGTACACGGTCATTGATAGCACAAAAGCTGTTGAGGCGTATTCTGGTTCGGAGTACGCGCAGCTATTTGGAGCAAGCACTGATCGAGCGTTGATTTTCACAAATGTGGAAGACGGATGCTTGCCCATGATGATTGTGCGCGTCAGCAGCCTAAAACCGCGAATTGTTGTTTTTCACAAAACCCAGCCTGACGCCGAAGCCATACGCATAGCAGAATACGAGCAAATCCCCCTCATCTACTCAACGGCACCCAATGTCGAGCAACTGGTAAAATCCCTGCGGAAACTGTACCGCATAGCACTGCGTATAAAACTTGGCAGACGAGTGCGTCCACCGCCAAAAATAACCGCATAAAAAGGCTCTTTTGAAAAAAAGTTATTATTTGTTTTTGTTGTTGTAGTCTGTTGTTAGCACGTTCATGGCGCTTAGCACTGCTTCCATGCTGGCTTTTACTATGTCTTCGCGTACTCCTGTTGCTGTTACGGTTCGGTTTCCTTTGCGCATGCGCACGACGACTTCAACCATAGCGTCTGTGCCGCCGGTGATGGCTTTAACCATGTACTGCTCCAGCGTGATGGGTTCGACTTCGGCTATGGCGTTTTTGACTGCATTTATTGCTGCGTCAACTGGTCCAACGCCGACCGCAGCGCCCCAAACAACCTTGCCGTTCAGCGATAGACGCACGGACGCGGTTGCGGTAACTTTGTCACCACCGACAAAAGTCATTTCCTCAAGCCTTATCGATTTAGCCTTGCTTAAGCCCATAACGGCTTCGGCGATTGCCAGGACGTCTGCATCCAAGACTGTTTTGCCTTTGTCACCTAATTTTTTGATGCGCTGGAAAATTTCTTTAAATTGTTCCTCAGATGGCTTAAGCCCCATGTTTTCTAAGTCTGCTCTGATGGCATGTGACCCTGAATGTTTTCCTGCAGATATGCGGCGAGTTGCACCAACCAACTCGGGGGCAATCGGCTCATAGGTCAATGGGTTAACCAGCATTCCTTGAGTGTGTATTCCTGATTCGTGGGTGAAAGCGTTTTCGCCGACGATTGCCTTGTTGGGTTGTACGTGAACTCCGGTTAACCTTGAAACCAGCTGGGATGTGCCATAGATCAGTTCAGTTTTTATGTTTAAATCAAGTTTGTAGAGTGATCTGAGTGTAAGAACTATTTCTTCCAGTGAAGCGTTTCCTGCCCGTTCACCCAGCCCATTAATCGTTGCATGCACCTCTTCAGCACCCGCACCTAAAGCGGCAACGGTGTTGGCGACAGCCATGCCGAAATCGTTGTGGCAGTGCACACCTATTGGAACTTTTATGATTTCTTTTAGTTTAGAGAAGAACTCGGCTGACCGCTCAGGAGTCAAGATGCCCACAGTATCACAGGGGACAACTCTGTCTACTCCAGCCTCAACCGCTATATGGAACGTCTCAGCTAGGAAATCAAAATCAGACCGAGTTGCGTCCTCAGCTAAAAACTCCACGATTAAGCCGTGATCTTTAGCGTACCTGACGCATTCATCTGTGACTTTGAGCATTTGTTGGCGTGTTTTGCGGAGTTTGCACTCTATGTGCAGGTCAGATGTTGGGATAATCATGCTTATAGTTGAAGCGCCGCTTTTTACTACGGCGTCGATGTCACTTTTTGTTCCTCTTGCGGCACTTGAGATTTGAGCCCTCAAACCCTGCTTAGCGATGAGGCTGACGGCTTCCATTTCGCCTTCGGAAACAGCGGCGAACCCCGCCTCGATAAAGTCGACGCCGAGCTCGTCTAAGCGTTGAGCAATTCTTAATTTGCTTTCAGGTACAAGTGATACTCCGGGTGTTTGTTCACCATCGCGGAGGGTGGTGTCCAAAAATTTTACGAGTTTAGGGAAGCGGTTGAATAAAGCAATACCCCACTTAAATCACATCTCTTTTCAAGGCGTCACGCTTAAATATAAAATTATTGGTGTCTTAACTGAGCAAAGAGGTTAATGGATATGCGAAGTGACGAGATTAAACTTGGACCTGAACGGGCACCACACCGCGCCCTGCTTAAAAGTTTAGGTTTAACAGACCAAGATATAGCTAAACCATTCATAGGAATAGCAAACAGTTACACGTCAATCGTTCCAGGGCACATTCACCTAAGAGCCTTAGGCGAAGCCGTGAAAGAAGGCATTTTGGAAGCCGGCGGAACACCCTTCGAATTCAACACCATAGCCGTATGCGACGGCATAGCGATGGGTCACGAAGGCATGCGATATTCGCTTCCAAGCCGCGAATTAATCGCAGATTCAGTAGAAATCATGATGCAAGCCCACCGTTTAGACGGTATGGTGCTGATTTCAAACTGCGACAAAGTCACCCCAGGCATGCTTATGGCAGCAGCACGACTAAACGTGCCCGCAATATTGGTTACGGGGGGACCCATGGAGTCAGGCATACTGAACGGGCAAAAAGTCGGTGTCAACAACGTTTTTGAAGCAGTCGGCAAAGTTTTCGCAGGCAAAATGACAGTGGAGGAATCGGCGATGCTGGAGAACGTGGCTTGTCCAGGCTGCGGCTCCTGCAACGGCATGTTCACAGCCAACACCATGGCATGCATGACTGAAGCGTTAGGCATGTCTCTTCCTTACTGCGCTACGGCACTGGCGAATGGCGCATTGAAGCAGAGAATCGCAAAAGAAACAGGACAAAAAATCGTTGAACTCATCAAAAAAGACACCAAGCCCTCCCAGATAATGACTCAGAACGCTTTCGAAAACGCTGCAGCAGTTGACATGGCTCTTGGAGGCTCAACAAACACGGTTCTGCACCTCTCAGCCATAGCCAAAGAAGCAGGAGCAAAACTTGACCTCTCAACCTACGACGAGATCGGACGGAAAGTCCCGCACTTATGCAACATGGTTCCAACAGGCTCTTTTGACATGGCAGACTTAGGAAATGCAGGCGGTTTGCCAGCCTTGATTAAAGAGCTTAAGCCGTTCGAGCATTTTGACGCTTTAACAGTTACGGGTAAAACGGTTGGCGAAAACGTTGCAGACGCCAAGGTGATAAACGCCGAAGTTATCCGCCCTCTGAGTAATCCAGTTCACAAAGAAGGCGGCATCGCCATACTCAGAGGCAACTTGGCGCCTCAAGGTTCGGTGGTTAAAATGGCGGCGGTCTCGCCTAAAATGATGAAGCATCAAGGTCCAGCAAAAGTTTACGATTCAGAACACCAGGCGGAAGAATCTATGAAACGCCACGAAGTGGTAGCTGGCGACATCGTGGTGATTCGTTATGAAGGGCCAAGAGGCGGGCCCGGAATGCCTGAAATGCTGATTCCCACAGCCACCATCGCGGGCATGGGTTTGAGCGAAAGCGTAGCCTTAATAACTGACGGCAGATTCTCCGGCGCGACTCGTGGACCATGCATCGGGCACGTTGCCCCTGAAGCCTTCGAAGGCGGACCAATCGCAGCACTTAAAAACGGCGACAAAATAACCATCGACATCCCCAACAGACTTCTGAAAGTTGAGCTGTCAGACAAAGAGCTAAAAGAAAGGTTATCTGCGTGGAAGCCACGGAAACCTAAAATTTCCAAAGGCTACCTAAGCAGATACTCACCTACCCCATCAGAATAACCACAGAGAAACTTCGCAAAAGCAGACAGAATAAGATAAGCTTAATTCGCTCCCTTATCTGAAAGAATATGGGTAATAATTCTTGAGGAAAGAATTAGCGAGCAGTATCGAGATTAACGCCTCACCTGAAGAAGTTTGGTCGGTGCTTACGGATTTCGCAAAGTTCCCCGATTGGAACCCATTTATGCGCTGGGCAAAAGGTGAACTCAGAGCGGGGGCGAAACTTGAAGTGCGCATTCAGCCCACAGGAGCACGAGGGTCAACTTTCAAACCGACAGTACTCGTCGTTAATCCGCCCAGAGAGCTCAGGTGGATTGGTCATCTATGGATAAGCGGATTTTTCGACGGAGAACACATCTTAACAATTGAACCAATCGGAAACAACAATGCGCGCTTTGAACAAAAAGAAATTTTTAATGGGCTTTTTGTCAGGCTTCTAGCTGAAAAGCCTCGATAGAGACACACTTCGCGGCTTCAATGAAATGAATAAAGCGCTGAAGAAGCAAGTGGAACTCCACCCTAAATAAGACTTATTTAACACTCCAAATCAAGCATTGCTTCACTTTACCGATGCCAAAAAATCACGTGCGCTTTAACTTATTTTGCTTGTTTAAGCGGTATTTCCGTTGATTGTGGTAGTGGCGCAACTACTGCAAATGCTTTTACGGCGAAAACCGTTAATTTTTCTTACTATCCAGTTTTAATCTGCATATTGTTGTTTGGCGCGCAAAGTATGAATGTTGGTTGGAAGTGTTTTTTATGGTGTTAGTTGAAGGAATCGAAATCAAGATGAAAGCTAAGCCTATACACAAAAAACGGCTTGTTAAAGCCTGGAAAACTTTATCGAGTAAGCCGCTGCCTAAAGTTAAAGCACTCAAATTAAGCGATGAAGATTTTAACCATGTTATTCAGCGCAGGCACTGTTTTGAAGATGAATTGTGCGAGATTGAGGAATGGGGCAGGGTTCTTTCAACCAGCGGCACGGATGCATGTGTGTTTAACGCTGAAGAAACCCGAGACGCCGACTACGTTATACTTGTGAGGCAAAACCCACACCACGGCTTAGATGAAATTATTCTTCATGAATTATCTCATATCGCCCGAGGAGACCTTTAACCACCCGTCTTATTCATGATTCCTTCAGCAAACAGCCTCAAGCCCTCAACGCTGGGCAAATCCCCAAAATAAAGCATAAAGCAAGTCACGCCAAGGTCAACATAAACCTGCAATTGCTCTCTGCACTGCTGAGCCGTACCCACCAAAGAAGTCTTCTTAAACTCTTCCAAAGTCAAACCCAAAACATTTTTTTGTGAAATTTTTTCGTTTACCTCACTTTCATCCTGACCAATCAGCACCTGCCCACCTGGCCAGCAGGATTTCTCAATTTCGCCAAAATTTCTGCCAATCGCCCGACATTCCTTCTCTAAAACCTCAAGCTTGCACTTATACCGCTCAACAGAAGGCTGGAAGCCAAAGTCAAACCTGTTAGCATACGGAGCAGTCACTTTCCTCAGCAGCAGTTTGCCGCTGCCCCCTACGGTTATAGGCGGGTGAGGTTTCTGCAAGGGTTTGGGCTGACAAACTGCATCCTTCAGCGAATAATACTTCCCTTCGAAGTTTGCCTTGTCCTGTGTCCATAATTGCTCTATAACCTCCAAAGACTCGACTAAACGGTTAATTCTAACGCTTGGTTTGGGATAATCAAACCCGTAAGCCGTGTGCTCCGCCTCTTGGATTCCTGCTCCAATCCCAAACTCTAATCTGCCGTTTGAAAGCACATCAAACGTAGCAGCCATCTTCGCTAACAAAGCTGGGTTTCTATGTGCGCTGCAGGAAACCATGGTTCCAAGTCGTATTCTGCTGGTTAACGCTAAGAGTGCAGACAGGGTTGTCCAGGATTCAAGAATCGACCAATAATCATACATTAAATGGTCGTCAAGCCAAACTGAATGGTAACCTAAGCGTTCACACTCTAAAACAATGTCCCGAATGTGGCTGAAGCTTCCCTTATCTTTTGTTTGGAACGCGTAGAATGGAAGGAAGACTCCGAATTTTAGTTTGCCCAAGCTAAGCTCCAGCCTGCTGACCCATAATTTAAAGGTTAATAAAATTGTTACCTATTGTTGTTTCTAAAACTAAATTTTTTCAACGACATTAATCTAAAAATCTCGAAGCTATTTTAGCAGGCATATCCAGTTTAGCGCTTTTCTGAGTTTTCTTCTTCCAAACATACGCAAAGGCTATCAGAACCGCAACGAAGAGAACGGGTATGGCTATCAATAAAGATAACGAGACAAGCGGCGTCGAGGTAGGAGCCGTCGAGGTAGGAGTTGTCGTGGATTCGGTAGTTGTAGCATACATGCAATAGGCAATATCAGTGGTTGGTTCCGGCGGGTTTCCAGAGAAGCTTATGTGTGGGTTGCCATTGGAATCTAATACCATATTATAGTCTGGTAGGGGGCCTACTTCTGAAGCGTTATTTGGGTCAACAGTTTGCGTGGCCCAAGCCTTGCCCGTCCATGTAGCATACAATAAAGTGCCTTCATAATCTCCGTAAGTTTCCTTATAGTAGGCCACATGTGGGTTATTGTGCGAGTCTAACGCAAGATAGCCTGCATCTTCAGAATTGAAGTTTGAAGCCACTGTTTGAGTTTTCCAAGCGGAACCAGTCCAGCTGTCATACGTTAATGTTTCACCCTTGTAATAGGTAAAGTGCGGGTAACCGTTGGAGTCTAAGACCAGGTTTCCATAGTATCCGTCAATTATATTAGAGACTACGGTTTGTATACTCCAAGCTGATCCATTCCACACGGCATATTTGACGGATGTAGACGAGGCGTACCCGTTTTTAATAATGGTATAGTTGCCGCCGTAGAGGATGTATGGATTGTTGTTTGAATCTAATGCCAGATAGGCACCACTATTATTTCCTGAGTCTACTGTTTGGATGCTCCAACTTGACCCTGTCCAACTTGCATATTTGAGGTCTCCATTACCTCCGAGGTACGCTACGTGCGGATTGCCTGCTGAATCGAGTGCAAGAGAACCACAACTTCCCTGGAAAGGTAGGGTTTGGATAGTCCAGTTTACGCCTGTCCAGCTGGCATACATCAGGGCTGGAATTTCATTTATGTTACCCAGAAGCAATACGTGAGGGTTGTTATGGGCATCTATTTTGAGGTCAATAGCCCAAGCATTTGGGGTTACAATTTGTGTGTTCCATGTTGAGCGGTTCAAGCTTGCATACATCAGATAAACTGTGTTTTGATAGTACCCGTTTTCATAGTCAGAATAGGCGATATATGGGTTATTATTAGAGTCGAGGGCAATTATGCCTCCGCCACTGCTGTCTTTGTCTACTGTTTGGATATTCCATGTCAAGGCAGCATGAGCTGGAAGCACCGAGCAGAAAGACACCAACAAGATGAATAGAAGAAGAAAACTCAACAACACACAAACTCGCATTTTTGTGGCTACCTCGTCAAAGCACTAAAACAGCTTATAATTTTGCAACTATAAAAAATTATGCAAATCTTCATTTGGGCGGCTTTATCATAGCAAGTCATCATTTAGTGGGTACTTGTTTCCTTACGTCTTTTCCTCTTATGATGGATAATACGCCTGCAATTGCCAGGATTATTATTGATGCGTAAAATGCGTGGTCTATGCCTGATATGAATGTTTGGCTGACGCCGCCTGTGAGGCTTTTGGTTCCGATAAACACTTCGAATGCTACATACCTGGGTATTGAGGCTGCTGCAACTGAGATTGCTAAAACGTAGCTTCCGACTAATCCGATGTTTTGCACCATTCGCAGCAAGCCTGAGATGCTGCCAAACGATCCTGTTCTTGCATTTGCCATGACGGCGCTGTTGTTGGCTGGGAAGAACATGGAGGTTCCTAAGCCGGAGACTGCTGAAGCGAAAAGCACGATGTAGAGCGGCGAGGTTGCACCCATTGTTAAGTAAATCAGTATGGCGACGGCTAAGAAGAATATTCCCAGTGTAGCGATTTCTCTTGAACCGTACTTGTCGGATAATCTGCCCATTATTGGACCAAGAAAACTGCCTGCCACATATCCAGGAACCAGCAGTAAAGAAGCATTCAGCGGCGTCAACGCTCTTATTCCCTGCAGATACATTATCACGAGGAACACTACGGAGAAGTAGCCGATACTTACAAATAACGCTGAAAAGATTGCGTTCCGCAGAACCCTGTTTTTGAAGGCTTCAAAATCAATCATGGCATTTTTAATCCTGCGATCATACAATATGAAAACAGGTATCAGCACCGCGCCAATTACTGATAAAGTGACGTTTAAGGAGTTGATTCCGTTTGAAGCAAAATTTACTAATCCCAAAGAGAGCAGTACCAATGCTGCGGCAAGCAGGCCCATTCCAGCCAGGTCCAATTTGGCAGGTGTTTTTTCGGTGTCCTTTATGTATTTTAAGCCCGCTATCACCGCGATTATGCCGATTGGGATGTTTATGAAAAAGATGTACTGCCAGCTAACGTAGGTGGTGATTATTCCTCCTAAAACGATGCCAAGCATTGCTCCAGCCGTAAAGCCAAGCGAATTGTAACCGTATGCTCTGCCGCGTCTTTCTCTGGGAAAATAGTCAGCTATTATGGCTCCGCTGGTTGCTTGCAGAAGGGCTCCGCCTGCCGCCTGAATTGTTCGGAAGCCTATGAGAAGATAGATTTGACGGTGAGAAACCGCAGAGGGCTGAGCCGACTGTGAAGATTACGAAGCCTAAGTTGAATATTTTGCTTCTGCCGAAGATGTCTCCTATTCTTCCCATCTGCGCGGTTGCAACGGCGAGAACAAGAAGATAAGCAAGAATAATCCACAGAGACGTTGACAGGTCTGAGTGGAGCTTGTCATTTATGGTTGGAAAAGCCAGCAGAACGATTGTACTGTCAAGCGCACCCATGAGAGTTCCAAGCATCACGATGGCTAACACTATATTGCTGTGTCTTCCAGGGCTAGAAATCGGTTTGCCGGGTGCTTCTTGCATTCAATTCACCGTTAGCTACCTTTCTTTTGGAATCGTATTGTTAATTAAAATTTACTTGGTTCCTTTAAAAATATTAACTAATTTACTGAGGTAGACAACTAAAAACATAGAGTTTCTTAAGTTAAAAAGTGTATTGATTGGAGACAATAAACTGCAAAACCAGAGGATAAGTAATTATCCTATAGGAAGTGGCGATGTCTCCCGCAAACCCCTTTTTCTTTAAGTATACTTAGCGAAATAGTCAAAAGGTGATAAGTATTGGAATCGAAAATCGTTAATTGCCTTAGGAGCAAGCTTGATTTGAGAGATAAGAGTGCTATAGTTTTTTAAAGTCTTCCAATGCCTTCTTGAGATCCATTGCCGCGTTGAAAGATAGATCGTCAGTGTCGTATTCAATTCTTTTTAAGCCCTTAAGGTTTGGAGGCAGATCTACTTTTCTCTCAACCAACAGAACAACCTGCGTATTGTATTTCAGATAGGCCGCATCGATTTCAGAGGTTACATTTGAATTAAGGATGTAGATTCCGCTGTACCTTCGCTCCTGTTCAGCGGCAGCGATGTTTATTATTGCACAATCACAGTCTTGCATCAACCCGAATTTATTTTCAGAAATTGGCACAGTTGTTTCTTCTTTATCGCCCATGACGTAGTCATAATGCAGAAAATCCAACATTTTCTTCACCTGGTCAGAAACTTGGGTGCTGCTATTAGATATGAAGACACGAGGTTTCAGACCTTCTTTTTGGGGCTCATTTGGCGCTCTTTCAACAAAAGGTGCTGTTTTAGTCACTTGGTCGTCAATTACATATGCAGGTGGCGCCTCAAAGGTGACTGGTAAGCTTGCAAGGTTTTTAATCCTGGCAGCATAGCGCTTATTCATTAGTTCATTTATGCGTAGCAGCTGAAGTTCAATTCCATTTTCCAATGCTGTTATTTTTCCCTCTAGAGCGGTGTCATCAAAATCGGGTGCTACAATTATGCCCTTTTGTGCTCTTCCGTTTACTAGCACTTTGACAAAGGCTTCAACATCAGCCAAGCGGACAGGATCGGATTGTTTAATCAAAAGAGGTTGACCTCCCTCGGTAAACCCGCTTACGCCTGTAGCTGGGTCGCTTGGTTTGCCATTGAATTTTTTTATTACCCGGTCTTCGAAGTCACTGGAGGAAACTCCGCCATTTAGACTCTTTTCATTCCTCCTTTTCTTAAAAACAAATACAAAAGTGACAACAACAACTACTGCTACAACCGCTATGATTCCGCCAATAAGTAATAAGGCAGAGGTACTTCCAAGTATTCCTGCTTTGGTTGGGGTTGGCTGTGTCGTTGAGCTTGGTGTTAATGTTTGGCAATAGGATATTTGCGGAAGGACTACAACTAAAAAAAAGAAACACGCTATAATAGTGGCTACTAGGAATTTTTTATTCATGATTTTGCATTCCTTTGATGTGGATAATGTTTAACTTCCCGACCATAGGTAAATACCTACTGTGAATGGAAGGTTATTGGTATATCGCCTTAAAAAACTATTGAAAAGAAATGCCTAGTCTCAAATTCAGCTTTCGAGTACTCGTTGTCAATTTTTGTTTACGAAAGCAATGAGAGCGATACTCTAGTTTCTCAGAAATCGCTCGGTCTACAGTTTTCATTCATTGTAGTGTAGAGGGTGGATTTGAACCTTTACCGAAGTGGAGATGTCACCCGTAATCCCATTTTCTTGCGCAGGTTCTATGCCGTCTTTTTTTCCTTTGAGGCTTAGTTTGATGACCTATTTCGTCGGTTTTCGATATATATTCGTTGTCCGTTCAGCATATATCCGATTCCCAGTAAGATGAGAATGAACTCGCCGGCTGTAACGGCAGGTGGAGGGGCAACTGTGAAGAAAAACTTTGCTTGATCGGCGGGCGCGGTTAAGAAAATTAGTGCAGCGTCGATTACCGCCAAGACGCCAGCGACTCTTGGTCTTCGCCACAGAGAGACCAGCCCTGCAATCGGAAGCAACAACCCCACTGTCACAAAAAATACTGCGAACCAAAGGGTCCGTATCTCGTTCTCGCGGGTCTCAAATCCCAATGGAGTTAACAGGAAGCCCACAACGAATCCCACCACAAACAAAACTGCCAATATCCGCTTTGTGTCCCCCAAAGAAGCCTTTGCGTCAAAAAATGAAGCCATAAAAAATCACTTAAAGAATCTGTAAGTTAATCACTAATTAAAGCGTTTAGATGCGATACTACTAACGAGATGTAAGTGATAGCTGTAGGGGAACAGCTTGAATTAAAAGTTGAAATCACATTGACTCCTTGTGCGACTTGTTGCGAACCTCCTCTTCAAAACGCAAAATGGCCGAGACTATGAGTTACTGCTACCACACCTGATGAGATTCTAGCTTTAGGAAAGGCTTGCTGGCAAAAATACGCTGAAGCGACTTTTAACGGTTTGACAATGCATTTCTACCGAAAGCCCAAACGTTTCGGAATCTTCAAAAATATAGAGGATAAGTCCCAGACTATGGGGATAAGTAATTATAATTCGTAAACCGTATTTTTAGATTAAACCGCTTCCAGTCGTGGTTCTCTATATGCCCGAGAAAGACGCTTCTTACGTTGACATATTCGGCTTGTTATCGGAAGAGAGCCCTGAGCAGGCAAAAAAGAAGCGCAGGCAAGAGCTTTTGGAGCCAACAGGCGTAAAAGAACTATTCAAGGAAGGAAACATAAGCGTGAACAAGTTTACGTGCGCTGGCGTGCAATGCAAGTTATGCGTTAAAGCTTGCCCAACAAACGCTTTGTACTGGGGAAGTGGCGGAGTAGGAATCACCGAGGACTTGTGCGTTTACTGCGGCGCTTGCGTCCTTAACTGCATGGTTGATGACTGCATAAAAATCGAACGAACACGGGAAGACGGCAAAGTTGAACTCTTCAGCAAACCGCAAGACGTTATCAAGCTTGGAGAAAAAATTAACGGAAAGAAACGTTTTGACCGCGTGAAAGCAATTTTCCCAACAGTTGACGCCTACTGCGAAAAATGCCCCCCGAAGACAGAAAACATTAACCTATTTTTAGAAAAATCTGCTATCAACAGGAATGCCGATGAGCAAAAGCATCAGTTTAGAAAACCCAGTACGCGAAGGCAACCCAAGAATGAGTAAAACTTACAAAATAATCACGGAACTTTAGGCGGCATGATTGAGACGGCCGTTGCACTTCGAGTAGATAACTCCATTTTATCTCCAAAACCCTTTTTCACATACGCGTTTTCCAAGAACAATTTGTCACCAATCTTTAATCCACTAAGGGCTTCTGCGTGTTGGCGCCAAGCTGAAATCCGAACAGTGCCAGTCTCGTCTTTTAGCTCAAAAACCGTTAGCTTCACGGTTTCACCTTTGGACGTGTTTACTTCTTTGTTTTCAGGAACCGTTGAAACTACCCCTTCAACGTCGGCGATTTGGTTCTCAGTCAGGTTGGCTATTTTCGTTAACTGCGGTGCAACAGCTTGAACGCTAATAAAACTGGTGAAGTCAACGTGAACTTCTATGGTGCCGTTTTGGGTTTCTTTCACTTTAGCGTTACCCAATTGCAAACACGCGTTCGCTTTGAGGGTTTTTTCTAATTCTTGGGCTTTTTCATTCCAAGCAACCACCGTAACTTCTCCAGAATCATCCGCTAAAGTGAACCGCATAACTGTTCCATCACTTTGATCGTTTCGGGTGAACTTGGTTGAGCCTAAAACCGATTTTACAGTGCCTGAAAGATGCACATTCCCCACTGTTTTATTTAGGGAATTTATTTTGGTGGCGAACTTGTCGATGGCTGGGTATTCGCTGGCTTTTTCTTGAGGCTCCACTTCAATTTGGCTTTTGCCACCAAGATGCAACTCCACTTTGGCGTAACGATCTTGTCGCGTATATCCGTGAAGAAGCCGAACTGCCTGTCCAACTTTCAACTCGCCCTTCTCAACCAAATCAGCCTTATCATTCCACAACACCACACGCACAATACCGTCGCTGTCAGCAACCATTAACGTCGCAAATTTGCCAGGTTTTTCTCCTTCAAAAGTTCGCGCTGGAAAAACCGCGATTAACCGACCAGCCACCGTAACATCGTTTAAGCCAGCAAACAAGCGGCTTGTCGATAACGTTCCACTGTTGCGAATTGTATTTTGCTGTACCTCAACGCCGTATCTGGCGGCGATTAATCTCAGAAGCGTTTCGTCACCAAGCAGACCCCCCGTTCTGGATTTTTCCACATGTAATTTCTCGAGAATTTGCTCTTTGTTGATTTCTGGGTTTTTTGCAAGAATTTTGTCGATTATGTCTTGGATGGTCATTTTGCGCCGACACGATTAAGATATTCTGGGCTTTTAATTTTTTGCATTCTCTCAACAACGTTGCTATGTTTATTAAAAACGCAGTTCCATCTTAGCTTGGAGCGCTGAAGACAAAGTGGATCTTGCAGTTTTCTATGCCTCCGGAATAGCGCTGGTGGCAGTGGGAATCATCATTATTGTTGCAGCGATTATTTTGGTTTCCGCACGTGGGGCTGGAAAGGGTAAGGGTAAGGTCAAGGCTGCGGGTGTGATTATGATTGGTCCTATTCCGATAATTTTTGGGACAGATAAGAAATCAGTTAAGTCCGTTTTGGCGCTTGCTTTGGCGCTAACTATAGTGCTTGTGGTAGCTACGGTGATATATTACTGGTTGCTGAGGTAAACTTTCGTGTTAATCGAGCAGGAAGATGAGGAGGAAGGCATAACAATATCCAGTAGACTTTTTGGTTTTTTGATTTTGGGAATTGCCTTAGTTTTCGTTGGCATAGTGGTTTTGGTGGTTGTTTCGGTGTTCTTAGGCGGTTCAGGAAGTGTTGGGGTTGTTGTTTTTATAGGTCCATTTCCAATTGTTTTTGGATCCGGGCCAAATGCAACTTGGCTTATCCTCTTAGGCATAATTATTGCTGTTGTAAGTGTATTGGTTTTTTGGGTTATGAATAGAAGGTTCGATTGGCTTTAAAAAATTAAGAAGGAGGGGTTTTACTCGTTTACTATCTCTTCATCTTTACCGTAATACCCGTAGAGAAAGATAAGAATTAAAGCGACAAATATTGAGCCCATTAATAGGTATTCTAAAGTTGTGAAGTATGCTCCAATGTCCATAGAGATTCTCCCTGATTTTTACTTATTCTTGTGCGTCTTAATATTTAAGGAGTAGCTTTTTTCCACTCATTCATCAACATATCATAGCACTCGTCAGTTTCCTCTATGATTTCAAACCAGCCTAGATTCTGCGCGACCTTCTGCGTTAACAGATGATAACACATGTGAACCTTCTTGTCTAACACTCGAAAATAGAAATCGTCGCAGGTGCAAAATTCAGCTTCAGGCATAATTAGGTAGTCGCGTTCTCTGCCGACAACTATCCAGACGGTTTTTCCGCTCGGCTTGAAATTGTATTTTTTCACTCGGTTCTCTTTTAGGGCGTCAAGGGCTTTTGTGAATCTTGACCCGAAAAGCTCGTAGAGCTCGGTTAGGTTGTTGCCTGACAGTTTGCCTGCTGATTTTGCTTCTCTACAAATAGCGTTTAACGTATCTATCTCTGAATTATCGCTCATTATACACTCGCAACTGGAAAGATTAGGGAAAATTGGATTTTGGCTTCAGACTATGTCGATTGGTTCTCCCTTAGGCTTAGTTTCCGCTTCAGCCTTGGGAAGCACCACTTCTAAGACGCCGTTTTTGTAGCTTGATTTTGCTTCTTTAACCTTTACTTTAACTGGTAACTCAACTTCCTTGAAGTACTTGTTCTGAGCAGTATCAACCGAAATCGTCAGCGAATCTTCCGTGCCGTGAAGTTTTATGTCGCCTTTTTCTACACCCGGAAGCTCCGCAACCACGTGGATTTCACCGTTTGTTTCAACAATGTCAACCAGTGGCTCGCGTTCGTCTTTAACCTGGGGCGCACCTTTGAGGCCCTTTTTTATGTTTCCAAACTCCTGAATCTCAGGTTTGCCGTCTGGACCAATCTTCATGCTGTAACCATAAACGAAGGGACCAAGCTCCTTAACTGTGCTGCCATCGGGAAGTTTCCGCTCTTTCACGTATTCTTTAGGCACTTTCTCAGTGAAATCTTTCAGCTCTTCATCCATCATCTTTTCCATTTCACGAAACATGTCATCTATGTCACCGAAAAACGGTTCTTTCGCCTTTCTCTTCTTTGACCATTCAGGGGAATCCTCATTATCAGAAGACATATACACTCACCACAATACCTTGCGTTTTCCGCTCCAATAAATTTTATGCAATGAAAACGCTTATTTCATGCTGCTGACAGGAGCTTTTCCATTATTTTTTAGTGAATGAGCCGCAAGCAAAACTTAATCGTGCCTTTAAAAGTTTAAATCACTGAAAATAAACTAAATGACAGCAGCTAGCAAAAAAGTCGCAATTTGCCGGGGTAGCCTAGCCTGGCTAGGGCGCCAGACTCATAATCTGGTAAAAACACACAATCCAGATGAGAAATCTGGAGACTTAGGGGCTAAACGTCCAAAGCCAGAGGTCGCGGGCTCGAATCCCGCTCCAGAAACAGAATTAACGTCTGTTTCGGCGAACGGCACCAATTCGAGCCTAACTACCCACAAAATCGGCAAACCAAGCAAATTGATAACACCATTGATAACAAAACCGCAAAAATTGCTCGACCGCAAAAGCTAACAGTCGAAGACAGGAAAAATTTATTTTTCGCAATCTTAAATGAAGGTAGACAGCCATGACACAGAATGAAGACGAATTCTATAAATCCTTTAACGATTGGCTAATCAATGAAAAAAAGATAGGCTCTAAAGTCGCTTACGAATATGTGCGCTTGAGTCGGCAATTCATGGCTAAAGCTAAAGATTTGACTGGCATTGATGGTATAAACATCGAAGACAAAATAAACGATTTTCTAAACATTGAAAACCCCAATAGCTACAGAAACAACTTAGCAGCGATAAAGAAACTTTTTGAATTTGTCGGACAGCCCCAGCTTATGCAGAATTTCAAATAAAAGGTAATCATGCCAACTTTCAGCATAAAAACACCCAGCTTGGAAGATATGGTAAAATTCGGCAAGGCAATTGAGAATGAACAGATTCACGTCTATTATATTCTTGGAGTAGTTAGCGCAATCCGTCCAGAGCACTTATTGAGATTAAGGGTAAAGCTGTTTGACAAAAACAACAACATGATTAATACATGGATGAAAACTTTCGGCAAAAAAACTTTTTCTTCTCATTCTACACGGCAGAGACTAAAACATTGATTGAGGAATTCATAAGCCATATACCTGATAATCAAGTGCTTTTCCCGATTGGCAAACGCTATATTTGCAAAGAATCGAAAAGGCATCTAACAAAAGCGGTGTTAAAATCGTGCCTAAAATGATGCGTAAATTCACTACTAACTGGTTTAGAAGGCATGGCATGATTGAGGAAGACGTTAACGTTATTACTGGTCACACTCCGCAATCAATCATAGCTAAATATTACATGGACGTTTCACGCATTCATGAAGAATATGACCGAGCCACAACAGACTTGAAACTTCTTTCCTAATCTTTTCTTTTTTTAACCTATTTTTATGTTTAGCTTTCGATTGTAACATTGTTGCTACATATTGAAACGACATAATCTATATACCATCCATGAGCTGTACTTTACGGTACGAGATAATCTAAAGTGGCTGAATGCCCTTATTGTCATAAAGAAGTTTTAAAACCTCAAAAAACATTAGAGAATAGGGTTTTCCTAATCGAAGCCTATACGTGTAATGAATGCAAGGGCAAATTTAAGATAGCAAAAGAATTCACAATATGCTGAACAGTTGATTAATTTCTATAAGTATTAACATCTTAAGGCTGGGCAATAGCCCAGCCAACTAAAGCCCATTTTATCACTTAAAAAATAGTGCGTTTCTCGCTTATAACGCGTGTCATGGAATCATAATACTTAATCATGGCTGTTCGCGCCTAAATCATTGATTTAACATGGTGTTATCAATCTCCAGATTCATCGATTTGAACGACTTAGCTAAATGATTAATTAATGCAAAGCGCGCAAAATTGGCGCGCAATTTGCAAAACAACTCCTCTGCTGGTTCACATTATCGACCAGCCAAACGCCAAAGCTCCGCCTCTTTGATAATTAGGGTAAAAAAATAAAGTGGTCTTTTTAGGCTATTGTTTTAGGCTGATTGCTGACAATTGTGGCTAATTTTGCGCGAGCAGAGGTTTTTTCTTGAGGTAAGCAGCATAGAATCCACCCCGCAAACCAAAGCAAAATTACAAAAGGCAACACCAACTTTACGGGAAACCTGCTTTTACGATTTCGCGATAACATTTTTTTCCCTCAACTTCCTATGTGTATGCTTGCCCTTTTATATTGAATCTTAACAAAATATATAGACTATAAAAATAGTCTGAATGAGCCGTTTAAGCGCCTTTTTGCGGTTTGGGTAAAAAATTTTTGTGGTAAAAAAATGAATGGTATTTTTTATTTTTACATTTGAATCGCCTTGAAGCTATGGCTATGCTGAAAGAATTAGTGGCTGGTAACTTGGTAAACCCCGATTATGTGAACATAGTACTAAGAGATGACAACAGTCATTACCAGATTCAAATTAAATGCGATTATAACAAGGAAGAGATAGAAGAGTACGAAAAAAAACAGTTGACTATAATGGTAGATAAAGAACGAAAATATCTTGTCATTTATAGGCCGTAAATATAGGCGGCAACGGTCTGATAATGTGCTTACAATTATAGATAGAGAGCTAGCCTTATGTCACCTAAAGGCTACACCAACTTCAATTTTTTTATTATGAGCGGAAACACACGCCCGTGTCAAATAAAGAGAAACCCTGTCCAATTGAATAGGAAACATGGGCTTTTTGAATTCACACCATAACATATATTTTTAATATGCAAGCTTGTTCGTTTAGAAATGGTGATTTAAACGGCTGCCGGTAACTGCATAAAAGCTACCCTTCGCTGGAAAGGGTCGTGATTTTTTATGATTGACCAAAGCGCCGTTCTTTTATTTATTACAGTGGCGTTGGCTAGTGCGGTTGAAGCGACTGAGGCTTTGACCATTATTCTGGCTTCAGGTATTACTCGGGGTTGGCGTTCGACATTTGAAGGCTCATTACTTGCCATAGCTTGTTTGGCTGTGATTGTGGCGGTTGCTGGTACTGCACTGATTTATTATGTTCCCCTTTATGCTCTGCGAGTCGTAGTGGGAACTCTTCTTCTTATCTTTGGGTTGCAGTGGCTCACAAAAGCCATACTGCGCCAAACAGGTTTCAAGGCTGCGCATGATGAACGAGACATATACAACAAAGAGGTAGCTTCTCTTTCCACGGGGAAAAAAGGGATTCTTCACGGGCAACGAGACTCTTTAGCTTTTGCCGTCAGCTTCAAAGGCGTGCTTTTAGAAGGCATGGAAGTCGTTATGATTGTTATCAGCTTTGGCTTAGCCAACGGAAGCCAAAATCAACTGGGAACTGCCGCCCTCGCCGCCCTTTTCGCGGTTGCGGTTATGACGGCGATAGGCGTTGTGGTCGCGAAACCTCTGACTAAAGTACCTGAGAACTATATGAAGCTGGGTGTAGGTAACCTGCTAACTGTTTTTGGCCTCTTCTGGATGGGCGAAGGCGTCGGCGTCCAATGGCCCATGGGAGACATATTCATACTGGTACTTCTTGCCATAATATTTTTGGCAACATTGGGATTGGTTGCTTACTTCAAAAGAGTTCATGAAAGCCAAATGGAGACTAAGCCATAATGCCCTCTGATAAAAGGTTGAAGCAACCTTGGAAAGCTATCAGAGCCTTTTTTGCCTTCTGGAAGGACTTTTTAGTCGGCGATTCTCCAGTGCTGGCTTTAGGCGTGTTAATCATCTTAGGTGTCGCTTACCTTTTCCGTGGCTCCTCCATCTTGGCGCCAGGAATCGCCATTGTTCTGGTACTGGTTTTGATTACATTTGCAGTATGGCAAAAAACTAAGACACGACGCCAAAGTCCAGTTAACGAAAAAAAGACTCAAATAACATAAACTCTGCAGGTTAGTTTCGCAAAAAATCTGTCGCCTGTCAAGCTTATTAGGTACCTGCCACAGAAACTCCAATGGGGACATCATGAAAGATTACGACAACTTCTTCCTTCCAAGCGGTGACCTCAAGAAGGGCAAAGAGTTCTACCAAGACCTGTTAGGCTTGCAGGTTAAGTTTGATTTCTCAGACATGGGCATGATTGCCTTCAAAGTCGGCGACAACGAACCCGCCATTATCCTGAAAGACACAAGCAAGTTCCCAGAGACAAAGCCGACAATTTGGTTTGTCGTGGACAGCGTGCAGGAAGAGTACAAGCGGCTAAGCGCCAAAGGCTTGAAGTTCATGTCCAAGCCGTTCGAGATTCACACGGGCATGGCGGTTGAATTCGAAGACCCCTATGGCAACAGACTAGGACTAACAGATTACTCTAAAGGTTCCGCTAAAATCTAATTCTGGATTAAAACAAGGCTGTCTAAAAATGGATGAAAAAAAGAAAACAAATTAAAAAAGAAATGGCACGGGCAAAAAACAAGTAAAAGCTTTCAAGTGGAAAAACAGCAATTTGGCTTTTGAGGGGCATGTCGGAGCTAATGTAGGTCAGTAATGGAGAGACATTCTTTAAAAAACATGCTAAAAAAAATTAAGAGCCTCTTAATCGGTAGGTATTGGTTAAGTCCTTGTTAACTGGTTACTCTTAAAATACGTCTATAGGCGAAAATACACCCTAGCCATAAAATCGTGGCTTTACCTCTGACTGTTAAAGGCGAGAAGTGTGAACAATAAGTCAAAGGCAAATGTCGTTGTTATTTCATTTTTTATAGCATTTGCCGTATTAATTTTAATATCTATGGCTTTTTCGGGTGCGACCCCTGCGCCAGGGCCTGTAATACAAGAAAGCCTGAATCTTCAAGTTCAAGGGGTCTCACAAAATAGTAGTTACTGTAACGTCGCTTTATCGATACTTAATACGAGCCCCAGTTCGGTAAGATTGACGAAGATCCAAATGCATGGAACAAGCGTTGTGACCTTCATCAATGGCACAGAAATTATTGATCCACGCCAAATGAGCTTCGGTCTTAAGAGCGGTGATACTCTCCAAGTCAATCTAATAGCTCCAATTGCTAACTACACACCAAATGCGACCGTGGGCATAACAGTTTACACACCACAGGCACAATATTACGAAGAAACTAACTTGCCCTAGCGCGTCTGTCTGCGAATATACACCAGGCAAAGCTCGCACAAGATACGAAGCCCCTTCACTCGCCTTGACCAATAGGCAAGGTTTTTACGTGCTCCTCCACATGGTAACTCGACGTGCCTTGCCCCAAAAAAACGCACCTTGGTTTAACTCGTGGCCCACCCAAGTGCCAAAACACATTGAGTTCCCACAGGTTCCTCTCCAAGAAATCCTTCACAAAAGCGCCAATGAATTTCCCCAAAAAACTTCAATAGCTTATGGCGGGCGCGAAATCACTTATGCCCAGTTGGAGCTTCTTTCAAGCCAATTCGCTAATTCCCTTGTTAAGTTAGGCGTGAAAAAAGGCGATCGAGTTGCAATTTTTCTCCCCAATATTCCTCAGTTCATTATTGCCTATTTTGGAACGCTTGGAACAGGAGCGGTTGTAACGGCCATAAGCCCTCTGCATCGAGAGCGTGAAGTTGAGTATCAACTGAACGATTCAGGCTCGCAAACTATTGTGGCACTGGATTTGCTTTATCCAATTATATCTAAAGTTAAGGGAAAAACTATGCTCAAAAACGTTATATTGACAGGCTTAGATGAGTTTTGCTATAAGAAAACCCGTCCTCCAGCAATTCCGAACACTTTTGCTTTTCAGGATTTATTAGAAAAAAACTCATGTGACTCACTAAACGTGCAGTTGAATCCGCGCGAAGACTTGGCAGTATTGCAGTACACGGGCGGCACCACTGGGATAGCTAAAGGCGCCATGCTGACCCACACCAACCTAGTTTCTAACACGTTAGCCTTCGCCGCTTGGATACGGGGCACAACTGCCCAAGAAACCTTCCTGACAGCGCTGCCTCTCTTCCATATCTACGGCATGACAACAAGCATGACTGTGCCCATTAGCTTAGCGGCAAAAATGGTTCTTACGGCGAAGTTTGAGCCAGCTAAAGCCTTGGAAGCAATCCAGACGCATAAGGTAACGGTTTTCTGTGGCGTCCCAACCATGTACTCGGCGCTGCTCTCCAACTCTGATCTCGGGAAATACGATTTAACCTCGATTCGCGTATGCATATCGGGCGCTTCACCGCTGCCGCCACAAATCCAAAAACAATTCATGCAAGTCACCGGCGGACTTTTGGCTGAAGGCTATGGGTTAACCGAGGCATCACCCGTTACCCACTGCAACCCCGTCGACAAGACAATGAAAACAGTGAAAGTTGGTTCAATCGGGTTGCCCCTGCCAGACACCGAAGCACGCATTGTTGATTTAGCGACGGGCGAAAAAACGTTGGCGCAAGGCGGAACTGGCGAGCTTGCCGTGAAAGGGCCACAAGTCATGAAGGGCTACTGGCAAAGACCCAAAGAAACCGCCGCTGTGCTGCGTGATGGGTGGCTTCTCACAGGCGACATTGCATACATGGACAAAGACGGCTACTTTTACATTACTGACCGCAAAAAAGACCTCATAAAATACAAGGACTACAGCGTTTACCCACGCGAGCTCGAAGACATCTTCTACGAGCACCCAGCCATAAAACTCTGCGCAGTCGTCGGCAAACCAGATCCAGCAGCGGGCGAAGTTCCGAAAGCTTTTATAGTGCTAAAAGAAGGCACGGCTGCATCAGCAGAAGAAATCATGGCTTTCGTCAACAACAAAGTGGCACCCTACAAGGCAGTCCGCGAGATAGAGTTCAGAGCTGAGTTGCCTATTAGTTCAGCAGGTAAGGTTTTAAGGCGTCTGCTGCAAGAAGAAGAAAAAGAAAGAGCAAAATAAGCAGAGCGTAACAGGATTTTGTTTAGTTACTTTCTCTTTTCGGTAGCCATAGCTCGGTGGTGCGGTGCCCATAGTAAGGTTATTGGAGGTCCAAATCCGCCGAAGGCTCCATCTTCCTCTGTAACAAAAGCTTTCCCTGCTGCAAAAATGCATATATATGCATATGCACATAGAATTGTATATGACCAAGGTTATATCCCTCTCCAAAGAAGCATACCAGGTTCTAAAAGAATCAAAAAAACCCGGCGAGTCTTTTTCCGACGTTGTCCTAAGAATCGCAAAAAAGAAGAAAAAGAAGTCGCTGTTAGAGTTCTCGGGCAAATGGGCTGGCGATGATATTGATGAGGTTTTTGCCCAAGTATTGAAAGATAGAGAGCAAGCAACTTCTCGGAAGGTAGACTTTGATTCTTGACACGAATGTACTGGTTGCTCTTCTAAAAGGAGAAGCCGACGCAGACAAAGCAATGCAAAACATAGATAAAAACGGCGAGCGAGCGGCCACCACAATGATTACGGTGTATGAACTTTTGAGGGGAGCATACATCTCTAATGAACTAGAAAAAAATTTGGCTGAGGTCCACGAACTGTTATCCAACATTGAGGTCTTAGATTTGACGGTGCAGGCATGCGAAGAAGCCTCAAAAATTCACCGCGACCTGAGGAAATCAGGTTACTTGATTGGCGAATTCGACGTGCTTATAGCTGCAATCGCACGAGCAAATGCTGAACCAATAATGACGCGAGATGACCATTTCGCTCGCGTACAAGGAATAAACGTGGTTAAATGGTAGCAGCAAAGTTTTGCTTCAGTAACTAGTAATGGTCGCGGTTCCAAATCCTGCCAAAGGCTCCAATCTACTCTTCTTTTAGCTTTGGGAGTCGAAATGTATAAGAGAAAATTTATGTTTTGAAATAGCTACGGTTCCTGTCTTTGCGCGTAAAAATTAACGTTACAGGTATTGTTCAAGGCGTCGGTTTCCGCCCATTCATCTACCGCACGGCAGTGCAAAACGGTTTGGCAGGGTACGTTCGCAACCGGGGCGACGCTGGAGTAGAAATTCTCTTGGAAGGAGACGTCCAAGGCATCCAAAATTTTATGCATGATTTGACGGAGAAGAAGCCGCCCCTAGCGCAAATTGACGCAGTAAAATCAACTGAGCTTTCTGGCAAAAACGAGTATGACGAATTTACGATTTACAAAAGTTCCCAAGAAATGGAGCTTTCAGGCTCAATTATACCTCCAGACATTGCCATATGCGACGAGTGCCTAGCGGAGTTGCGTGACCCAAAAAACCCACGCTACGAATACTTCTTTATCACCTGCACCAATTGCGGCCCCCGCTTCACAATCATCGAGCGGTTGCCCTACGACCGAGAAAACACCACCATGCGCGAGTTTCCACTATGCGGTTTTTGCCTAAAAGAATATGAGGATCCAGCAAACAGGCGTTTTCACGCGCAAACCGTTGCTTGCCCAACCTGCGGTCCAAAAGCTTACTTAACAACAAAAACGGGCGAACCAATCAAAGCCAAAGACCCGGTACATGAGGCGGGAAAACTACTGTCCGAAGGCAACGTGCTTGCAATAAAGGGGTATGGCGGCTTCCACATTGCAGCCTCAACCATGCAAGAGAAGCCTTTGGAGGTGCTTCGAGCAACGAAGCATAGGCGCGAAAAACCCTTCGCCATCATGGCAAAAAGCCTGGAGGCGGCTAAAAGCTTCGCCGAAGTAAGTTCGAAGGAGCAAGAACTGCTCTCTTCCCCACAAAGCCCAATAGTGCTGCTAAGCAAAAACCGCCGCTACAATCTTTCCCCTCTGGTTGCGCCGAACTTGCACAACGTCGGCGTCATGCTGCCCTACACTGGCTTGCACTACATGCTTTTCGACCAAGTTGATGACTTATCGTTTGTGATGACCAGCGCTAACCCGCCGAACCAACCTATCGTGAAAGACAACAATGAAGCACTCAACACGCTGGGTGGCACCGTGGATTATTTTTTGTTTCATAACCGCAACATAGCCCATCGATGCGACGACTCAGTGATGCGTGCTCATGGGGGTCGTCAAGTGTTTCTTAGGCGAAGCCGAGGTTACGCTCCAGCGCCGGTCAGGCTTAAAGCTAAAGCGAAACGGTGCGTTGTCGGTTTAGGGGGCGAACTAAACAACACCGCTTGCGTGTTGCTTGACGATAAAGCCTTCATCAGCCAACACATCGGCGATGTGGAAAACGTGGAAACCCGCGCGTTTCTTTTGGAAGCCACAAATCACCTCTACCAGCTAACCAACTGCCACGCTGAAACCGTAGTTTGCGATTTGCACCCTAAATTCACCACAACTGCTTTAGCCCAGGAATTGGCGGAAGCGGATGGTTCAGCGCTGATTCAGGTGCAGCATCACCATGCGCACGCGGCTGGTTTAATGGCTGAACACGATGCGGAAGAGGCTGTCACTGTTGTTTGCGACGGCTATGGCTATGGAACTGACGGCGGGGCTTGGGGCGGCGAGGTCCTGTTTTGCACTCGTGAGTCGGCTGAGTTTAAGCGGCTTGGGCATCTGGAACCTCAACCGTTGCTCGGAGGAGATGTGGCTAGCCGTTACCCTTTGCGTCTAGCTGCTGGAATGCTCGCTAAAGCAGGCGTGGCGGTTGAGCCTTGGCTGAAGCAGAACAGTGCGCATTTGCCTTTCGGAGAAACAGAAGCCAACCTCATTCTAAGCCAACTTGCAAAAGGCATCGGAACGGTTCAAACTACAAGTTGCGGCAGAGTATTGGACGCAGTCTCAGCTGTTTTAGGCGTATGTTATGAGCGCACCTATGAGGGGGAACCAGCCATGAAACTGGAATCAGCCGCAATAGCGGGCAAAGATGTTTTGAACATAGCGCCCATCCTGGATGGCGACACGCTGGACACGGCGGTCTTGCTGAGGTTAATTTTTGAAAACAAACAAAAATTATCCGTTGGCGATTTAGCTTATTCTGCGCATGCTTACTTGGCAAAAGGTCTAGGCTCCATAGCGGTAGCAAAAGCTTCAGCGCTTGGCGTTAGCGACGTTGGGTTTTCGGGGGGTGCTGCCTGCAACCAGATACTTGCAACAGTCATGCGCGAAGCCGTTGAGGCGGCGGGGCTGCGGTTTCTAGTTCATGAGGCTGTTCCCGCTGGGGATGGGGGCGTTTCGTTTGGTCAGGCAGTTGTAGGTGGGTTTTCTCGGTTTTAGACCAATTTCTTTTTATCGCCCTTTAATGCGTGTTTAATGATTGATAAGTATGTGTTTAGCAATTCCTGCCAAAATAATGAACCTTGACGGCAGCAAAGCCAACGTGGATTTTGGTCAAGGTGTACTGCGAGAAGTTAACGTGACGCTTGTTGACGCTAAAGTGGGCGATTACGTTCTGGTCCACGCAGGCTACGCTATTCAAGTTATCGAAGAAAAGGAAGCCTTAGAAACCCTCAGCCTCTGGAACAGCATCCTAGAAGCTACCCCAGAATAGACAGCAGGTGAAGCGAGTGGCATGGCTGAAAACCTAAAATTCAGAAACCCCGAACTTGCACACAATATAGCGTCCAAAATCCAAAGTTTGGCGCCGAAGGCTGGAAAAATAAAAATCTGCCATGTCTGCGGGACCCACGAGTGGACAATTACGCATTTTGGTTTGCGCAGTCTTTTACCCCAGAACGTTGAGGTTATTGCTGGTCCCGGCTGTCCCGTTTGCATTGTGCCAGCGGCTGAAATTGATGAAGCCGTACAGCTAGCCCAGATGGGCATCGTGGTTACATGTTTCGGTGACGTGCTGCGAGTGCCAGGAAGCAAAATGTCGCTTCTAGAAGCTAAAGCGGCTGGCGCTGACGTCAGAATTGTATATGCAACTTCCGACGCGGTGGAAATGGCAAAACATGAGCCTCAGAAGCAGTTTGCGTTTTTCGCTGTAGGTTTCGAAACCACGGCTCCATCAACAGCTGTTGAAGCACTCGGCAACCCACCAAAAAACCTCAGTTTTCTCGTTTCTCACCGTTTGATTCCCCCAGCTATGGAGCTGCTGCTCGGCGTGGGCGACTTGGAGATTGACGGTTTCATTGCGCCAGGACATGTGAGCGCCATTATCGGACTTAAGCCCTATGAGCTGTTTCCTAGGGTTTATCGGATGCCCACAGTTGTGGCTGGTTTTGAGCCTATTGATGTTTTGATGTCTGTTTACATGATTGTGAAGCAGTACAGCGAAGGGTCAGCTAAGCTGGAGAATGAGTATCCGCGTGTGGTTAAGCCTGAAGGCAACCCAAAGGCGCTGGAAATAATGAATCAAGCATTCACTGTTACTGGCGGCAACTGGCGTGGAATCGGTAGGCTTCCAGACTCCGCATTGCAGCTACGTGAATCACTTGCAGATTACGATGCACGATTAAAGTTTAACGTTCATGTAGAGCAGGGCAAAGATATCCTGCTTGGCTGCGAATGCCACCTCGTCATCATCGGAAAAATCAAGCCCGCCCAGTGCCCCATGTTCCTCAAAGCCTGCACACCCGAAAAACCCGTCGGCGCATGCATGGTCAGCAGCGAAGGCACCTGCAGGGTCTGGGCAAAAAACGTAGCCGTCGAGGCGTAGGTCGCATTTTTTGTGGTTGAAAATTGGCACAAAAAATAGGTAGGGCTATAGGTGGGCGTTGCTGGTTCAGGGTTTGTTTTGAGTTGATTTTTTGGTTCAGCGTTTAAATTCTTGGCGGCTTGATTGGCGCCTCTACAAATAATGAGGCTTTTGACTGACGAAGCAAATTTGGGACATCTAGACAATCCAAATAGACTTTAGACCTCAACCTACGCACCCTGCGTAGAAAAAATAAACTGCAAACATGTTAGCAGATTCTCGGCACTGGATCGCCTATGGGCCGTGCGATTATCCTTTTGCCGCCGACCAAGGTTTGCATTGCCACGCCTTTAAACTGAGTTGTAGTTTCGCCGATTATCTGAGCGTTTTTGCCCTCATCCGTCTGCTTCAAAAACTCCAGTGCTTCTTGCGCCTTTTCCGCGACGACGCCGATTATGTATTTGCCCTCATTTCCAACTTCCAACGGGTCTAACCCAAGCATATCGCATGCTGTTTGAACGTCCTTTCGAATGGGAACTTTGTCTTCATATGTTAAAATGCCAACTTTGGATTTTTCAGCCCACTCATTAAGGGCATCAGCCAAACCGCCACGAGTGGGATCTTTTACAGCAATAACCCCCCCTATTTGCGCGAATAATTGCTGAAGCATGCGATTTAATGGTCTTACATCGGATTTTATTTCGCTTCCAAAAGTCAGGCCCTGCTGAGCCGAAAGCACAGCTAATCCGTGGTCGCCGATTGTGCCTGTTAAGATGATTTTGTCGCCTGCCACCAAATTTGAGTCAAGTGTCCAGCGCGAGGTGACGCTTCGGTATTGCCTCGCGACTTTGATGTTGCTGTCTAAGTCCGGAGTTCTTTTGCCGATTCCTGAAACATTCATGACCAAACCGCCTAAGCTGCCCTTCTCCACCACCTTCGTATCGCCCGTAACGATGCCGACGCCTGCTTCAATGCAGGTTTCCCGCATACTCACCAAAATCCGCTCCAAATCCGAAAGCAGCAAACCTTCCTCCAAAATAAACCCGCAAGCCAAAGCATAAGGCATCGCGCCCATAGCCGAAATATCGTTAACCGTGCCTGAAACTGCCAAGCGTCCAATGTCGCCGCCTGGGAAAAAAATTGGCTTAACTGCGTGGGAATCGCTCTTAAACACTATGTCGCCGATTACTGCAGCGTCATCCATCGCCTCTAGCGGCACCTCAGCAGCGTTGCCTATACCGCCGAAATATTTTACAATGTAGTTTTTGACCAAGTTATGCATGACTGTGCCGCCCGCGCCATGCAGCATCGTGATTTTCTCGTTTTTACCAGACATTCCAAAACCGCCTTTTTAACGAGTGCAATAGCAAATACAATACAGGCAAACATATACGTTTTAGCTATAAGCAACATCCGAATGGAAAAACGGTCAACTTTGCTAGGCAGAGAAAGATTCGAACCTGTACGTAAGTGGAGATTTCACCTGCAAATCCTAATTGTATGTGAGGTTCGAGACGCTCTGTCTCATCACCAACTAGTTTCTGTTGGTATAGCGCGGCGCGTCTTCCTTCGCATATTTTATGAATAAATATTTGGGGACAAATAAGACATGAATTAGGTGAGCTACAATAGCAAATCAGAAGGTAACTGAGAGAGTTATTTGATTATTTCGCCGATTGCCGTTTTTTCGCCGACTTGTGTTACCTTTATTTTCACGCGGTCTCTTGGCTTGGTTTTTGGCACAATTATGATGTAGCCCCGAATTTTTGACATTCCGTCTCCGCTTGGGCATAAGTCGGTGATGTTCACTTCTAATTCCTCGCCCAACTCGACGGGGGGTTGCTTCTTAGTATAGTTGATTTTGTATTGTCCGCCTCGTACTCTTCTGTGAACCACGCAAAAACCTCGCTTATTTTGTGTGGTAAATGGGGACGAGGGCTTAAGTCTTACGCAGCTTATTCCTTATTTTAATGCGGTCACACAAAGCTGTGTGATTTAATTCTTGTTTATTTCTTCATCAGCCCTAAATTCTATTTTGCCACATTTTGGGCATAAGTAAACTATTACAGGCAGTACTTCTTCTCCAAGCTTGCCCGAGTCATCGCCAGTAAGCTTTGGCTGCTGTCCACCCCATCCATCAATTCTAAACTCAGTTCTAGTCCGGGTCATCTCAACGTTACATAAAGAGCAACAAGTAACTGGGGCGTTTTTCGCTAGGCATTCTTCGGTCTTTTTGTCATCTTTAAATTCACTTTCAGCTTCAATTTTTTCAGCCTCAAGAGGTGCGGACTCACTTTCAATATTTCCCAAAAACCTGCATTTTATCGCACATTCTCGTCTAGACCAGCAGAGGTAACAACAGGTCATCTTCTCGTAGTTTTGGCATCGAACCTGCCTGCTTGCCCTCCCTTTTTCACTGTCAGAGACAGCTGAACATAATTTCTCAATTGTTGAATATTCACAACTATTCGCTAAGTCCGACAAATTGCTTTCTTCCTACTGCACAACCCAAATTACAGTTTTGCCTATGTGTGTTTTGGTCGGAAAACAAAAAACATTGCCGCTTCTTTTCCATGCCTGAATTCACGTAACCGCGCGTTATCAGTGAGGCGGGCAGGGAGGATTGGAACCTCCAACCCCAACTTAGAATGTTGGTGCCTTTTTCACTGATTTCAACCGTAACCGCCTGAACCGACAACACCAAAAACGACACTATATAGTCTAATTCCTTTTTTTGGAAAAACTATAAAAGCTTAAACGCCATCCCAAAACTGTACACCTCACGCGTTCGAATTGTTCCTTCGCTGGAACAGCAACTAGTCTGTTTAGACTAAAATCTTAGTTGTGATACGGAAAGCCATATAAATTGCTTTTACGTGTTTGTTTGCGCATCGGAGATGTAAAAATGCCAAAATGGGGATACTCAATAATCAACGAAATGCTTGATCCAGAAAAAACAGCGAAAGCAAGCGGCAGAGAACTCAAAGTATCCCATAAAGCAGCAAGAGAAGTCTGCAAAGCAATCAAAGGCATGATGCTAACCGACGCAAAACAGTATTTACGGGATGTTGCAGCCAAAAAGAAGGCTGTTCCCTACACAAGGTACAACAAAAAACTGCCCCATCGCCATGGACTCGTAAACAGCTTTTGCGGAAGATACCCAATTAAAGCTTCACAGCAAATCCTCGATGTTTTAGGATCAGCGCAGTCTAACGCTGAAAATAAAGGTTTAGACGTAGACAGGTTGCGCATAATTCACGCAGCAGCCTATCAAGGCATCAAATTGAAGCGTTACATGCGAAGAGCGCACGGTAGAGCTTCACCAAAATATGACACTACAACACATGTCGAAATAGTTCTAGACGAGAAACCCACCACTCAAGGAGAACAATAAATGAGTATAGTCAAACGTTTTATAACAGAATCAATCAAAAGAACAGAAATAGATGAATTTTTACAAAAAAAGCTTGACCGAGCCGGATACGGCGGAGTAAACATTTCCAAAACTCCGCTTGGAACGCATGTTGTAATTTACGCTATGCGTCCAGGTTTAGTCATCGGCAGAGGCGGAGAAACAATAAAAGAACTCGCCTCAGCCCTAGAGCAAAACTTCAAAGTTTCCAATCCTCAAATTTCAGTTTCAGAAATCGAAGTTCCAGAATTCAACGCCTTTGTAATCGCGTCACGAGTTGCCTCAGCGCTTCAGCGAGGCGTTCACTTTAGGCGCGCAGGTTTTTGGGCATTAAACCAAGTTATGGAAGCAGGCGCACTTGGCGCTGAAATAGTTATAAGCGGAAAACTTACCACAGAACGAGCACGTTTTGAAAAGTTCAGAGCTGGCTACTTCCCACGATGCGGAGAACCAGCTTTAGTGGCTATGAGAAAAGCTGAAGCTCATGTACAATTAAAACCAGGCATTATCGGCGTAAGAGTAAAAATCATGCCGCCGGACGCATATTTCCCTGACAGAATCAAAATTCTCGAGGCAGCGCCCGAGGAAGAAAAAATAGCTGTTCCAACGCCAGCACCAACACCACCTCAAACTAAAGAAGAATCTCAGGCAGAGCCCGAACCAGAAGCAGAAGTGCAAGCAACAGAAATCGCAGATGAACCAAAAGAGGAGGCAAAAAAGTAAATGGCGAGAATGCGAATCAAAGAAATCGTCGACATGTCCCCTGAAGATAGAACAAAGCAAACTTGTTGATTTACGCGCAGAACTAGCCCGCATCAGAACCATGATTAACGCAGGCGGAGCAGTTGAAAACCCAACAAGAGTAAGAGAACTGCGAAAAACAATCGCTCAAATATTAACAGTGGAAAACGAGAATAAATTGGGCATTAGGAAAGCCGCTAAGGAACCTGAGAAGAAACAAAAGAAAAAAGCAGAGAAGCCAGCAAAGAAGCCTAAGGCTGAAAAAGAAACTGAGGAGACTTCCCAATGAAAGTAACCCCAGATATTATTCGTTATGAGTTTATTGGCACTGAAGGCAAAGTCGCCAGAAGCCCTCATGAATGCTACGTTGGCTTAGGCGGCAAAGTCGTTGGCGAAACAAAAAACACTTTCACTTTCCTACAGGAAGGGCAAGCGAAGAGTATAATTAAAGAATCAGCCGTCTTCAACTTTAAGTTTGATGACGGCACAGTTGTAGAGATTGACGGTAAACTTTTAGTCGGCAGATCTGAGGATCGCCTTAAAAAAAGCATTAAGAGGTTATGGTAATGTCATTATCTTTTAAGCAACCTAAAAAAACATGCGATGACCGAAACTGTCCATTCCATGGGACTCTTGCAATAAGAGGGCGTGTGCTCGACGGCATAGTCCACACGGCTAAAATGGATAAAACCGTTATAGTTGACAGAGAATTCTTACAGTTCTCATCGAAATTCCAACGGTACGAACGAAGGCACGGTCACATTGCATCCCACAACCCACCTTGTATCGATGTTAAAGAAGGCGACAGAGTAAGAATCGCCGAGTGCAGACCAGTCAGCAAAACCGTTTCTTTTGTTGTGGTTGAAAAATTAGGAGAGGAAAAGTAGAATGGCGGCAAAGGCAAAACAGAGAGCACTTGTAGCAAAAGGAATGCTTTCACACGGACAAAAAATTAGCCGTGGTCTTTTATCAGGTTCAGAATTAAAATGCGCCGATAACACGGGTGCACGAGTACTGCGCTTGATTCAAGCCATGGGTTATAAAGGTCGACTGCGACGTTACCCATCTGCCACCGTAGGCGATAAAGTAACGGTTTCTGTTAGGCAAGGATCGCCTGACATGAGGAAAAAGATTTTCCAAGCAGTAATTGTTCGTCAAAGAAAAACTTTCAGACGTGTGGATGGTGTTTGGGTTCAGTTTGAAGATAACGCGGCAGTAATCATTACTCCTGACGGTGAAATGAAAGGTTCAGAAATAAGAGGTCCAGTAGCTAGAGAGGCAGCCGAAAGATGGCCAAGAATTGCAAGTGCCTCAAGCATAATAGTGTAGGTGCAAAGATGATGCAAGATACTAAACGAGTAAAAAATCCTGGTAAACAACGAAAAAAGCTTTTTAACGCTCCTGCTCACCTGCGTCACAAGCTTATGGCGGCTCCCCTATCAAACGAGCTTGCTGCTTCAAGAGGCGCAAAAACTCTTCCAGTAAGAAAGGGCGACACAGTTCGCATTCAACGCGGAGACAACAAGGGCTTTGAAGGCAAAGTTTCACGCGTTGACACGAAAGTTATACCGAATCTACATTGAAGGGTTCACACGTGAAAAGGTTGATGGTACAAACATTTTCCTTCCAGTGCACCCATCCAAAGTTGAAATAAGAAACCTCAACCTTGACGATAAATGGCGAAAAGACATTCTTGACAGAAAGAAGGAAATAGAAAAGCCTGAGAAAAAAGAAAAAGCAAAAGCAAAACCAGCAAAGAAAGTTGAAAAGGCTCCAGAGCAGCCGCAAGCAAAGGTTGAAGAGGTAGAAGAAGAAAAACCTGTTGAAGCACCGCTGTTGAAGAAAAAGCAGTAGCGCCTGAAATTGCAAAAGAAGAAGCACCAGCAGAACAAGTTCCTGAGAAAGTAGCAGAGAAGGCAGTGGAAAAAGCTCCAGCAGCAAAGAAAGCACCAGCCAAGAAGCCTGCCGCTAAAAAAGCAGCTCCAGCGAAAAAGAAGCCTGCCGAGGAAGAGGCTCCAGTAGAAGAAAAGGCGCCTGCTAAAAAAGCAGCAAAGCCAAGGGCAGCAGCAAAGAAAACAGCTGCATCGAAAGAAGCACCAGCAAAAGAGGCGGCGGCCAAGAAAACGGCGCCTAAGCCGCGTGCTAAACGTAAAACCTCTAAAGAAACTGAGGGAGGACAATAATTTTGGGTAAAAAAGGAAAAACAGCAAGGCTGAAACGTAAGCCAGCTCCAAGGTTCTGGCCAATTCACAGAAAAGAACTGCCCTGGATAGTGAAGCCCTCATCTGGTTCTCACTCGCTCCAGAGTTGTCTACCATTAACGCTTGTTCTTCGAGACATTCTTGGCATTGCGCAAACAAGGAAAGAAGGCAAATTGATACTTGCTCAAGGCAAAGTACAGGTTGACGGGAAAGTCAGGAAAAAAGATGATTTTCCAGTCGGCTTGATGGATGTTATCTCCATGCCTGATGCAAACAAGTATTACCGTGTAATGCCGTCAAATAAGGGACTGGTTTTAAATCCAATAAGCAAGGAAGAAGCAAACTTCAAACTACTCCGCGTTGAAGACAAAACAACTGTTAAAAACGGCATGCAAATCGCACTTCATGACGGCTCAAACATGCTCATAAAAGTTGCAGACCCGAAAAAACCAGCAGAAGTCACATACGACACTTTTGACATTCTAAAAATCTCTTATCCAGAAAAACAAGTGGTTCTTAGCTTGAAAACCAAGGAAGGAAACTTAGCAGTGATTACTGGCGGAAAAAACATTGGCAAACAAGGCAAAATAGTTGAAATAGAAAAGACTGAGGCTAAAAAACGAAGGCAAGCCCTAGTAGTTATAGAAGACGCGAGCGGTGTTCGTTACCAAACAATCTTAGACTTCATCTTTTCCATAGGTGAAGCTGAACCACTAATAGGTGTACACGGAGGCATCTGCAGTTGTCTGAGGAAGAAGCTTTAGTTAAGAGCTGGGAAGAGCATCCAATGCTTAAGCCCCGAATTGAAAAAGTCGTGGTGAACCTTAACGTTGGAAAATCAGGTGAGCCACTTGAAAAAGCCAATAAAGTGCTCAAAGAAATAACGGGTCAGACGCCGGTAAAGAAAAAAGCCAAAAAAACTATCCGTGACTTTGGCATACGTGAAGGAGAATCAATCGCTGTTGTCGTAACACTGCGAAAGCAAAAGGCAATTGATTTCCTAAAGAAAGTGTTGCCTGTCGTGGATAACAAGATTTCAAAGTCTTCTTTTGATGTGCACGGTAACTTTGCTTTCGGTCTTAAAGAGCACATTGAAATTCCAGGTGTAAAATATGACCCTGAAATAGGCATCTTTGGAATGGATATTTGTGTTTCTGTTAATCGTCCAGGGCAACGAGTGAAAATTCGACGCAAAGAGAAGCAGAGCATTGGTCACAAGCACATGTTAACACCTGAAGAATCAATTATCTTCGTCAAACAAACGTTAGGAGTCGAAATCGTTTAAACAGAGGCTGAATGTATGGGAAAACAACAATTGAAGAAAACACGAAAATACGGCAAAGGTTCACGACCATGCGTCAGATGCGGCTCTTATGGGCCAGTTATTCGACGGTACAATTTATATTTATGTAGGCACTGTTTCAGGGAAGCAGCCCCAAAACTTGGGTTCAAAAAATATGAGTAGGAGCTAAAAAAACATGGACACTTTAACAAATGGTTTGATCACCATCGTAAACAATGAAATGCGAAACAAGCGTGAATGCATAATTAGTCCTGCCTCTAAACTTTTGGGGCGAGTCCTACGTATAATGCAGCTTAACGGTTACATAGGCGAATTCGAGTTTATCGACGATGGACGCTCTGGAAAATTCAAAGTTCAATTATTGGGCAGAATAAACAAGTGTGGACCAATTAAACCACGCTACCCAGCTAAAGTAGGCGAATTTGAAGATTGGGAAAAGAAGTACTTGCCCTCCAGAGACTTAGGAATAATGGTTGTTTCCACTTCAAAAGGCGTAATAGCACACAAGGATGCGGAAGAAAAGAACATTGGAGGAAGGCTGTTAGCCTTCGTGTATTAGGGGTGTAATTTATGCGGCTTCCAGAAATATCTAAAACTATTCAGGTTCCTGATAACGTAGACGTCAGCCTAGAAGGCAAAAAAGTCAACGTTAAAGGTGCCAAAGGGTCCTTAACACGCGACTTTTCCTTTGTTCCAATCGCAATAGAAGGCGAAGGCAAAAATATTCGCGTTTGGGCAAAGTGGCCACGCAAAAAGGAAGCCGCTCTTGTAGGAACAATAACCTCGCACATTCAAAACATGATTACTGGAGTAACAAAAGGCTACTCATACAAACTAAAAATCGTCTTCTCGCACTTCCCAATTTCAGTAAAGATTCAAGACAAATTTATTTTGATTGAAAACTTTACTGGTGAACGCAGGGCACGCAGAATAAAAATAATCGGCGATGTCAAAGTGAAAATTGAACCTGAAGACATCATTGTTGAAGGCGTAAACTTGGAAGATGTAAGCCAAACCGCCGCTAACATTGAACAAGCTACAAGAGTAAGAAGCAAAGATCCACGTGTTTTCCTTGACGGCATATACGTGTATGAAAGAAATGAGGGAGTTGCCTAATGACCGAAAAGATTGAAAAGAAACCATCACATATCACAAAAAGCACTTAAAGTTAGAGCACGCGCTAAAAACAAGAAACCAGCATTCGTAAGAGCTGAAAGCTGGAAGTATGACAGGTTCAGCTATAAGTTGGCGAAGACCCAGAGGATTAGATAATAAGATTAGACGAAAAATCAAGGGTTGGCCAGCCAGGCGCAAGCGTTGGTTATAAGGGACCAAAAATCGCCAGAGGCTTGCATCCATCAGGATACAGGGAAGTTTTAGTTTACAACGTAAAAGACCTATCCACTGTTGACCCTAATACTCAAGCCGCACGCATAGCGCACACAGTCGGCAAAAGAAAACGCGCCCTAATTATTGCCGAAGCCAAAAAACTTAACATTAAAATCTTAAATTTCAAAGCTTCACCAGAAGCCGAAAAGAAAGAAGAAGAAGCAGCTGAAGGCGAAGAACTGACAGAAGAGCAAAAGACGGAGAAAGAAGAGAAAGAAATAGAAGAAACCTTCAAAGAAGGCACACCAGTCGAAGCTGAAGATGAAGAGGCAGAGGAAGAAGAACAAGAAGAGGCACCGAAGAAAGAAAAAGCCTCAAAGAAAACCAAGCCTGAACCTGAGGAGGAAGAAGAGGAACAATGACAGACCTAACGAGCCAGAGACGGTTAGCGGCTCAAATCTTAAAGATTGGGCAAAACCGCGTGTGGATTGATCCTGAACGAATGGATGATGTTGAAGGCGCAATTACACGCGAAGAAGTAAGAAAGCTAATTCATGAGAAAATCATCGATTCTCTGCCTGAGAAAGGCGTAAGCAGATCCAGAGCAAAAATTATCCGCGAGAAAAAGCTTAAGGGCAGGCGCAGCGGTCCCGGCAGCATCACTGGCGCTGGCTACGCTAAGGTAACTAAGAAAGAGGCATGGATGAAAAAGATCAGGTCTCTGAGGCGCAAGCTTCGCGAGTTGAAGGCAAGCAGAATCATAACTGAAAAAACATACAGCCAATATTACAGGATGGCTGGCAGCGGCAGGTTCCAGTCTATAGCTGAACTGGAGCGCAATTTAAAAGCTAATGATTTATGGAGGAAACGTTAAGATGGCAAAAAGCGGCAATTACCGTGTGCAATTAAGACGCAGACGGGAAGGAAAAACTGATTACCAAGCGCGTAAGGCTCTGGTTACTTCTAGAAAGCCTCGGCTTGTCACTCGAGCATCATTAAAGAATGTTACAGTTCAAATAACGATGGCTAAACCGCATGGTGACGAGGTTTTAGCTTCAGCCAACAGCCGTGAACTCATCAAAAACTACGGTTGGAAGGCTCCAACAGGCAATATTCCCGCAGCCTATCTTACAGGTTTACTTTGCGGTTTAAAGGCGAAAGCTAAAGGCATTGAACAAGCAATCTTGGATATTGGCTTAATCTCTCCCACTAAAGGCTCAAAAATCTTCGCTGTTCTAAGCGGAGTTTTGGATGCTGGCGTCGATGTTCCTCACAGTGAAGAGAAGATTGTTAAGGAACGCATGAAAGGCGAACACATAGCAAAGTACGCTAAAACGTTAGGCTCTGGCTCTGAAGAGTATACTGCCAAATTCTCAAAGTACACAGCGCAAGGAGTTGCACCTGAAAAAATCTCTGAACAATTCACCAAAGTTAAGGCTCAAATTACAGATTCATTTAAGACTGGAAAACAGGTAGTTCCAGAGAAAAAGGCTCCTGTCCAGGAAAAAGCTCCAGTGCACGAAGAAGAGGTTGCTCCTGTGGAAGAAAAAAAGCCGTCTGCTAAAAAAGTAACAAAGCCAAAGCCTGCGGCGATTCTATCTAAACTAAAAGCACCTAAGGCTCTGAAAGCAACAAAGAGAAAGCGCCAAAAGAAGAAAAGGCAAGTAAGAAAGGTGAAAAGAAAGCATGAGTCGTTCAGGTCAAATGCAAAGAGAAAGACAAACTAACTTAGAAACATGGGTTCCAAAAACCCGTTTAGGCAAGATGATTCAGGAAGGCAAAATAACAACCATCGAAGACGTCTTCCTTAGCGGCATAAAAATTTCTGAAGCCCAAATCGTTGACTCGTTGATTCCTGATCTTCAAGAAGAAGTCATAAACGTTAACCTAGTGCAGAAGCAAACTGACGCTGGCGAAAAATCCCGTTTCAAAGCCATAGTTGCCGTTGGAAACAGAGACGGCTACATCGGCTTAGGCTCAGGAAAAGCCAGCCAAGTGCGAAACGCCATCGAGAAGGCTGCTGTGAATGCTCGCTTAAACATTATTCCAGTAAAACGCGGATGCGGAAGTTGGGAGTGCGGTTGCGGTAAACCTCATTCAGTTCCGTTCCAAGTTGAAGGGAAATGCGGCGGCGTACGAGTGGTTATTGTTCCAGGACCAAGAGGCTTAGGCTTAGTTTCAAGCGAAGTAGCCAAAGTCATCTTCGGCTTAGCAGGCGTGAAAGACCTGTGGATGAGAAGCTACGGTTCAACACGAACAGTGCCGTCTTACGCATGCGCGATCTTTGATGGTTTACGGAAGACCTATAATTTGATTACTCAAGTGGACTGGGTGAAGTAAGATGGCGCAGAAAACTGAAGAATGCAAATGCCTCGTCGTCGTTAGAATTCGCGGTCTCGTAAGCGCCCAGAAAGAAACACGAGAAACCCTGCAATTCCTGCATCTACTGCACACTAACCACGCAGTGCTCATAGACAGCCGCCCGGCATACAAAGGAATGCTGCAACGCGTAAACAGCTACATCACCTACGGCGAACCCACAAAAGAAACCGTTGCCATGATGCTTCAGAAACGCGCAAGGTTAGCAGGCGACAAAAAACTAACAGACGAATACATCCAGAAAGCAGGCTACAAATCAGTCGATGACCTAGCAGAAGCCATAGTAAACTGCAAAGTGCAATTCCAAAAACTGCCCGATGTTCAGCCATTATTCAAGTTGCATCCGCCAAGCAAAGGCTACAAAGGCAAAACCAAAAGAGGCTTCAACGCAGGCGGCGAAGCAGGCTACCGCGGAGAAGAAATAAACGAACTAGTAAAACGCATGATCTAACCGCTGCTAAAACCCATTTCTTCCTCATTTTATTTTAACTTCGATTACTTAAATACTTTCAGGTTTTGATCTAAAAAGGACATTTGCATTGAGTAAAACTGCTGAAGCTGAGGACTTATCTCCTGTCGTCGTGGCTGTTTTGCGGGTGGCTGAATTGTAGGTGTCCGTTTTCGGCGTAGGTGTATTGTTGTTGGGTTTAGTTGTTGGCGTAGTTGGTGGCGGCTGGGAAATGGTTGGTCACTTTGCGTGGGTAGCTTCTGCTTTTGAAGTATCCTCTGGAAACTGCCTGGTCAACTTTCTTGAGGAGTTCCGCGGAGAACCGCGAAGTTATGACCTCTTCCATGCAAAACCGCCAATGTAAACATTTTGAATACAACAATAAACTTCATTGGACAACAAAAAACTCCCGCTCAAACAGCAACTGCTAAAAAAACCGGTGCCACACACGATTTCAGCACCAAGCAACCTCAAAAAACGAAAACTCGCCCATAAACGAAACCGCCACTTTCCACTCATTCATCATTTTCATGGGTAAACTGCTTCATGGCTGATGCGTGTTTTCTCACTGTTTATGTGCGATACGTTTTATAGTGGGAGTGGAGAAATTCGTTAGTTAATTGGAGGGGGAAAGACACACGAGTGCAAAATGGCGTAGAAGCACAAAAAACCGTAATTGGCTAGATTTTAACCACCGCGCACCAAAAAGCAAAAAACAACGATTAATTCAACCCGAGCATGCTTACCGTCTAAAATCAATATCTGTTCACCCAAACTTTCGGCCATCTAAAAGCTTTGCTGAACGCAATTTTCAAGAGCCAAAACCGTTAATCGATATATTCCAAGAAAATAATTATATAACGGTTGTAGCGGAAATCGCAGGCTTTAATAAAGACACCCTCAAAATTCATGTAAAGAATCAAAAAATTATTCTCTCGGCGAAATCGAAAGACCGCAGATACTATAAAAGTTTAAATCTTCCGAAGGTAGTGATTCCAGACATCATGTACACCAAATTCAAGAATGGTGTGCTAGAAATCAAACTTAAAAAAGCTGAAACAGCAATAAATAAAGAAGCTGATCAAAATGCCGCATAAACTAAGAAAAATACGGAAATTTAGAGGTTCAAGAACACAAGGCTACGGAAGGATAGGCCAACACCGAGATTCAGGCTCCAAAGGGCACCGAAAAGTTGGACGACACAAACACCTATGGAGTCTTGTCGTGACTAAAGAACCCGGTTACTTCGGTAAAAACGGCTTCACCTCACCCCAAAGTCTTCACCGCCACGAAAACACGATTAACCTCAAAAAACTCGAAGAAATAGCACTAACAAGCCAACAGGAAAAACCTCAAATCGACCTAACAGCCTTAGGCTACACAAAACTTTTAGGCACAGGTAAAGTCACAAAACCTCTAACCATACAAGTGTCATCATACTCAAAATCGGCAGCTGAAAAAATCAAAAAAGCAGGCGGAGAAATCTTAGGCTCCCCAGTCAACGGAGAGTAAAGTTACTAAATGCCCGGAAGATTCCTCAGCCTCTTCAAACCAATAGGAAGAGTTTTGCCCGAAATTAAAAAACCTGAGCGAAAGGTAAGTTTTAACGAGAAAATCTTCTGGACCGGGCTTGTCTTAATTATTTATCTTGTAATGGCTCAAATCCCGCTTTACGGTGTTTCAGCATCAGCCCAAAGCTCATTTAGTGCCTTGAGAGTTATTTTTGCCTCAAATAATGGAACTTTGATGCAGTTAGGCATCGGACCTATCGTTACGGCTGGTTTGATTCTGCAGTTGCTTGCTGGCTCCTCCATCATTGAATGTGACATGTCAAATGCTGAGGATAGAGGATTATTCACTTCTGCAAGTAAAGTGTTCACCGTTGTTCTCACTGCTATTCAGGCTTCTGCGTACCTTATCAGCGGCATGTTCGGCACAATTACCGGAGCTGCAACAATAGTTATTTTCGTGGAACTCATCAGCGCCGGAGTAATTGTCATGTTAATGGATGAACTCGTTCAGAAAGGCTGGGGACTAGGCAGCGGAATCAGCTTGTTTATCATGGCTGGCGTTGCCCAAAGTGTTCTGTGGGACACATTTTCGCCGACCACCGGTCTGTTTGTAGGTTCTCTTTCAGCTTGGCTAAGCAAAGGGCAGACGTTTTTGGCTTGGGCATTTGGAAGTGCATCTGGAGTTTATCCGTCTTTACTCGGATTCTTTGCTACTATCGGAGTCTTTTTGGTCGTTATTTATTTGAATGGAGTCAGAATTGAGCTTCCAATGAGTTATGCTGGATACAAAGGCTTCAGAAGCAGGTATCCAATTAAACTACTGTACGTTTCTAACCTTCCAGTAATATTTGCATCAGCATTGTTTGCAAACGTTTACTTCTTCTCAGAATTATTATGGAGCTCTCAGGGCCGTCCTGCTCCAGGTCACAGTCTCTTATTCTCAATAATAGGTCAATTCAACACAACAACTTCAGGTACAGGAAGTAGTGCTTCAACCAGTATCGTGCCTGTAGGCGGACTTGCTTTCTTTACCACTGCACCAGCAAATATTGAACAAGTTCTGCTTAACCCGTTAAGGGCTGCAGCTTACCTCGGTATTCTTGTGGCTTTCTGCGCCGTTTTCTCGCTAATTTGGCTTGAGGTTGGCGGTTTAGGCCCCTCAAAAGTTGCGAAGCAGCTTATGGATTCGGGCATGCAGATTCCTGGTTACCGAAGGTCAGGAAGACCCATAGAAGCTGTTCTCAAACGTTACATCCCCGTAGTCACGGTTCTGGGCGGAATCATCGTTGGGCTAGTAGCTGCAACTGCAGATTTCTTTGGCGCCTTCGGAACAGGCACAGGCATCTTGCTGTCAGTAGGTATCATTTACCAGTATTATGAGTTGTTAATGCAAGAAAGAGCAGCCGAAATGTATCCAGCCTTCAGAAGAATCCTTGGAGAATAAGCCAAAACAGGTTAGCCTTAAAAATCTCCTTTTTATGGTTTAATTTATTTTAGTCTAAAAGAGATTCTGGGTTTACCTTTCGGCGGAAACATTTCATTTTTACTCAACCCTCCACTACTATAGAGTGCAGTTTGATTCGAGAAATGAAGGTTGAACAAGGAAGTATAGCTGATTGGCGTAAACTCAGCTTTTTTCATTATCGCGGGCACACCCTCGCCGTTCCGCGCAAGATTTTCAGATTAACGCGTGGCGAGGAGTTGTGCGGTGTGATTGTTTATAGTTATCCTCCTCCAAGCTGCTACGGAAGACGCCTTGTGCTTCCACGCATGATCATCCAGGAAATGAACAAACAACAAAGCATCATCAGCTGAGTGGTTATCCATCCAAAATACCGAACGATAGGCTTAGGCACCAAAATAATCCATGAAGCCCTTCCGATAGTAGCCACGATATATGTGGAGTTGATTGCTGTTATGGCAAAGTATTCGCCTTCTGCTGAAAAGGCAGGCATGCGAAAAATCGTTGAACAGGAATCAGTAGAAAGTGTTTCAGACGTCTCTATGATGCTTACTGGGTTGGGTTTCGACTTACCAACTTTTAGGCAGCGAACGTTATGTCAAAGAAAAACTTCAAACTCTAAATCCTGCACACTTAGACAAGGTTAAAGAATCGTTAATTAAGAATCAGCATCCCATGCTCAAGAAGGAGTTTGCGGATAGCCGAAATAAGCCTTATGGAAAAACATCGGATTACATGCAAAGCATTCAGAATGCAGAAATACCGAAAATTGGAAAACTCATAAAACTTGTCAGCGTACTTTCGCAAACGAAGGTTTACTTGTTTTGGGAAAGAAAATAACAAGATATTACGAAAAGTCATTTTTAACCTGTTTTACTCAATTTTAGTTAGTAAGGTTTAGTGAAAAGGAGCGGGTATTGGAAAAAAGTTTGTTTTCTGAAAAAATTTCCTCTGAAAAGCAAAAACGGTTATTAACAAGGAAACAAGATACGCATACTGTTCCAAGAGGAAACTGCGGTGATTGTTAAGGAATAATGGAAGGAGAATGACATATGAAAGTACCCACTAAGATAGTTGTTATCCTTCTGTTAACTTTGGTAGCATTTTCCGCTCTAAGCGCATTTTCTGGATCAGTAAACGCCGCTGGAAACCTCACCTTTACGGCATCCATTTTACCCAAGACTTCTGGTGTTCATCAAACAACATCATATACCTTCACCATAAGTTGCACGGGTGAAGCCAACCTCGGAAGCGCAAACATTACCATACCTTCAGCATACAGTAATGTCAAAAATTTAGCCATAAGTCAAGAACCAGCCTCACAAAATTGGACAATAACCACAGCGACAATAAACAAAAATAGTTATATCCTTCTCTATGGGTCTGCTGAAGGCCTAAGCACGGGGCAGAGCATCACATTCACTTTTGATGCGACAAATCCTAACCCCTCAGGAAATTACAAATGGGTAATAGGCGCTAATGAAAACTCCGGTACAACCGGACTTAGTACTCCAGAATTTACGTTAGATATTCCTTACTCAATTGCAATTAGTTCACTTTGGGCTGCAACTTTAATCTTTTTCATCGCGACCGTTATTGCTTTCATAAACACAGGATTAAACCGGGTTCTAATCAACTATTTCATAGGCTGGGAACAATACCGGGTCATGCAGAAGGAAATGAACGAATACCGGTCAGAAACCATGGCTGCCATGCGAGCTAACGACAAAAAACAAGTTGAAAAACTCAAAAAGAGAGAGTCACAAATAAAAAACATGCAGGCACAAATGCTCAAGCCCCAGATGGTTCAGTTTGGGTTCTCTTTTGTTTACATTATTATTTGGTTTTTTGTTTTAACGCCCACTTTTGGAACTACCTCTATGGTTTACGTGCCGGGCATCGGAGCGATTCCCGTTCTCTACTGGTATCCCATCGGCTCGTTCTTCTTGGGTCTGCTGGCATCACGCTTAATAGGCATAATGCCGATTGAAACTTGACGCAGAAAACGCGGGGTGCAAAAATGGCGAAAAACGCAAAATTATGCTTTGCCGACAAAAAAATAGTAATCTGCATCTCAGGAATGGCCGGAACGGGAAAAAGCACCCTGTCAAAAAAGCTTGCTGAAAAATACCATCTTCTCTGCTATTCAGGCGGCGACGCGCTTAAAGAACTGGCGAAGGCAGAAGGCTACGACGTGTCGCGTCAAGGCTGGTGGGAGAGCCCTGAAGGCTTAATTTTTCTTAACGAAAGAGTCAATGACCCCAAATTTGACAAAGCTGTAGATGCTGAACTGCTCAAATACGCCCAGCAAGGAAATGTTATCTTAGATAGTTGGACCATGCCCTGGCTGCTTAATAATGGTTTTAAGATTTGGTTGATGGCTTCAATCGAGAAGAGAGCGGCAAGAGTTGCGGAACGGGATAAAATAACCGTTGATGAAGCATTCAAAGTACTTGAAGAAAAAGAAGCTAGAACAAAAGCAATTTACAAAAAGCTTTACGGTTTCGTTTTAGGTGAAGATTTTGCACCTTTTGACTTGGTTTTAGATACTGATAATTTGAATGCCGAAGAGGTTTTTGAAGTTCTCTGTAAGGTAATAAGCAACGTGGTTCTTTCTGTTCCTTGAGTCTAACTAAATAAATAACAGTTAATTGCTCTAAATAGAACTTTCCTCTATAACATAGTTACAGATTCGCTTAAAGCTATCAAAAAACAAACTAGCCCCAGTATAAAGCGCCGTTTAAGAGAGAGGTGGGAAATACGTGAAAACATTAAATCATCTAGTTATGTTTCCATTTGTGGCAATAATTATTTTGTGCTTCATAGCGTCAATTCGCCTAATTAACTTCCAATCCACAATCACATTATTAATTTTCAATGTACTTTTTATTTCCCTAGCGTTTCAATTGAACGGTACATTTACCCGAAAACTATTCCTTTTAGCATCAGGCAACATAATAGGTCTCTGCTGGAACTATATCTTTTACTCTCTCGACATTACGGGAACCATTTTTTTCGGTAAAATCTTCAATATCATATATACAGTTTTCTTTCCCTTTTTATGTTCAATTTGGATCGTGGCGTTTTGGTCTCTTAGTCTGACAGTTCTCCATCGCGAGGGCACAAACCAGGAGTTTCGACTTTGATTTCTGAAGTTTTGGAAACCCTTTTTCTGTTTTTAACTGCAATAATGATGGCTTACCTAGTCAGACATTACGTCTTTACCATTACTGTATTAAGGGGAGCTAACAAAAACAAAATATCCGTAGCCATTGAGACGTCAGCGTTTGAACCTACGGTAACTCTCCTTATTCCAGCACATAACGAGGAAAAAGTTATTGGGCGATTGCTTCAAAGAATTACTGAGCTAACCTATCCAAAAGATAAACTGCAAGTAATAGTTATCAACGATGCTTCATCCGATCAGACTGGAGCAATAGCAGACGATTACAAAAACAAGTATCCGTTCATAGAAGTGCTGAATCGAGACAAAAGAAACGGTGGCAAAGGAAAAGCTTCAGCGATGAATGATGGCTTTAGTAAATCAACTGGCGAAATAGTGCTTTGTTTCGATGCTGACTATTATCCTCAGAAAGATATTGTTGAGAAGCTTGCCGGAGAATTTATCGATCCCAAAGTTGGTGCCGTGCAGGGAAGAGTTGTTGTCTTAAATGAACCTCAGAACATGATCACACGGCTAGTGGCGTTGGAGCGAATAGGAGGATACCGTGTTGACCAAGAAGCGAGAAACAATTTAGGTTTAATCGTACAGTACGGTGGAACAGTCGGCGGATTTAGGAGCAGTTTGTTGAAAGACTTACATGGTTGGGATGAAACCGTATTGGCAGAAGACACCGATTTAACTTTCCGCATTTACCTCGCAGGCTACAAAATTCCCTATAATATTGATGCAGAATGCTATGAAGAGGCAGTTGATAACTGGAAAGCTTACCGCCAACAAAGGTATCGGTGGGCGAAAGGGCACATGCAATGCTTCTTTAAACACTCGTGGAACGTTTTGAAAAGTAAAAACTTGAATGTTAAAGAGAAAATCGATGGTTTGTTGCTGCTAAACGTTTATTTTATACCTATACTAGCGTTGCTTTCGATGCTTATTGGTTTTTACCTGATCCTTTCAGGTTCACAGCTTATAAGCACCTTATGGCTTTTCATTCCAATATCTATCTACTGCTCTATAGGCAACTTTGCTCCTTTTTTTGAAGTGGGAATCGGGATATACTTAGACGGTCGAAAAAGAGCTCAGTGGCTTATCCCACTATTGATATTTACTTTCTTTTACAATATGCCGATCTGTTTGAAAGCTTTTTTCAACGTGATGGCTTCAAAAATTATGAGCCGAGACGCGAATGTGTGGGTCAAAACATCACACTCGGGTAGTGGAAACAGTTATATTGCAAATTAATAATTAATGTAAGACATTAATGATTCAAAATCAGAATCCAGATTCATTGATCGCCACTCTGATAATCACAATTGCCATAATAATTATTCTGTTTTTTATGCCCGCTCTAATAGAACTAAAAAAACCAAAAGATGCAGGACCAAGACTAATAAACGATAACATCCCAAAAATAAGAATCGGCACCCTCAAATCTCCAATAACAGACGTCGAAGAAGAGCAGAAATTTACTTATCAATCAACGACCAAAACTGTGGACACTCTTTATATTCTTCCGGACTTGGAAGGTTAGTTTTCAATCTTTTTGAATACTAACCCTGCGTTTTTCCACTGGTCCATAGCCAACGATAAATAGCCAGATGGGCTTCCCTGAAGGGAATAGAAAATATAACATAAGTAGTTACACTGTGTGCATTCAAGGTAAGCTTCGCGCAGTTCGTTGAATTCTTGGCTTTTCCACGTTTTGGGCAAATCAAATATTGAACCCGCGAAATTATGGCTGTGGCAACCAGCAATTCTGCCTAAAGGGTCAATGACTATGAAGTTGCGTAGTGCTTGGCATTTCCATGTTCTGTGGTCTTCCTCATAGAAACCTCGTAAGGCTTTTAGAAGCTTGTTTGTCATTAGAATTTTCTTATTTTTCTTTTTCATTTCAATTAGGGAATTGCAAAGCTTAACCATAGCTTGCTTATCTTCTATCACGAAATCATCGTTTTCTTTGCCAATCCTGAATAGTTGGTTTTCGTCCGCTGAAGCATCATATGAGTAAAGGCAATACCAGACTGGGATTCCTTTTGTTGTGAAATAGTTAGTTAAATCAATTATTTCATACAGGTTTTTTTGTGAAATTGTCGGCGTAACACTGACATTTATTCCACTTTTGTGAAGTTTTTCTACGGTTTCCATTGCTCTTTTCCATGCGCCTGGAACATTTTTTATTTCATCGTTTTTTGTTTCGTTCAAACTGTCTATCGAAATCGCTACAAAATCTGCATTTCGAAGGGCATCGATTTTTTTAGTAGCCATACTTCCGTTATCATAAACGGTTGTGATGAAAAGTTTTGAGGCGTAATCAATTATCTCATCTATGTCGTCCCTAAGCAGCGGGTCTCCGCCTGATATTACAAGCTCAACTATGCCGAGATTTTTTAGAATATCTAACCCTTTTTTTATGTCATCTGTCGCAAGCTCTCTCTGATCTTGTTCTTTCCAGACATTGCAACCTGCACAGCGGTAGTTACATTTTCTAGTGACCAACCATTGAGCATGATGAGGCTTCCCTGGAGCAAGTGAACGTATCATAATAGATGCTGCTTTTTTGAGGTCTGTCGTCAAACAAATGTCCCTAGCTGCTTAATTGGTGTTAACAGTATTAAAATTGGAACTATAAAAACAATTATCCGAAACTGAATACCCGCTTCTTTGGTTTGCCTTAGATGCTCGCCCTCGCCCGTTGGAATCCATTCATCATATTTTATCCTGCCCGCTTTGACAGATGATACCTTATTCTCTGATACTGCAGCGATTGTTTTAGGAAAAATCTTATTTTTAAATTGAATCATCGGGAAACGCTTCATAGTGTTAGGATGTTTTTTTGTGCTTCAATATCTTTGAAGGAAAAGCTTATAATTGCAGCAAGTGAAACAACTAGTTAGGACTGGCTTCTTCTAGTTGAAGAAGCGTTTTAGTAATTATTTAGGAGACTTTTAAGTAGTGTTAGCAGGTTTCTGGGAGCACATCAACGAGTTAAAGCATAGACTTAAAATTATTTTCTTTGCTTTAATTGCTTCAACTGCTTTTTTTGCGCTTTTTCCCTCCAATCCTGGCCACATGTTTACATCTAAGTTTTGGTTAACGGGGATGTACTCGCCTATTGTGTCTATTTTTTTGAATTGGATAAAGAGTTTTATGGCACCTCGTGGATTGCAGATTATCAGTTTGGAAATCGGAGCTCCGTTCGAAATCTATTTTCTAGCTTCAATAATTTTTGGGTTTTTGGTCAGTTCACCTGTGATAGCGTATGAACTGTACAAATTTGTTGATCCAGCATTATATCCTCATGAGCGTAAGTCGGTTTATCCGTTTGTCGCGGGATTCACCGGATTATTCGTTGCTGGCGCGCTGTTTGGATTATTTATTTTGTCACCTTTCATAGTTTATACGGTGATTTTGTTTTCACAAATTGTAGGTGCGTTGCCTGTTCTCTCAGTCTCGGATTTTTACTCTATGATTCTCACGACGATAGCTTTAACAGGATTCGGCTTTACTGTTCCCGAAATTTTTGTTCTATTAGTGAAGTTTGGCATGGTAAAAACAAGCTTAATCGCAAAACACAGAGTTTGGTTCTATTTCATTCTTTACATAATTACGGCGATTATTACGCCCGATGGTGGACCTTTGGCAGATATTGCTCTCTTTATTCCCATGGCAGTGCTTTGGGAAGTTGCTCTGTTTATCGCCAAAAGATACGAAAAGGAGCCTCCAACATCACCGTCCGCAAGCAGTTTTGATACATCAAAAAAATGCTCATACTGCGGGCAGACAATAGACGATTCCGATGTCTTTTGTAAACAATGCGGAAAATCCCAACAGTAGCATTTACAATGTTATGTTGGAGTGACTTTGGCAAAGCTAAATGGAGCGGCTGCTCAAGAGCATTTGGTTCATGTTGACTGGCCGTGCGGCTTGTGCGGTGCCAATGAGAAGCGTTACGGAAAAAAGGGTTAAGAAGATTGCTGCGTAACTTTTGGTTGTTGTCTTTGTCTTTCAGGATAAGTGTTGGTCGCTGGATTTAGAGTAGCCTTCATTATGAGAATATCCATTGTTGGGAGACATTTTGATGTGGGATTTCGTTTTTTGCTTCTCCGTAAAGTTGCTAAAGGGGATAGCGTTTATTAGTCTCGAAAAACATCTTTAGCATACCCGACGGTTAGGGTGGAAGTCTTTGTTGCATCAAATCAAGCATGTGCTTGTTTGGATGTTGCAATGGCTTTGATGCTTATAGTTCACCTTAAACGAGGGTTGAATAAAGTGTCCGGGTCAAATTGATGGAGGATTGTTCAAGTGGCGGGAAATAAAAAGACAATACTTGTTGTTGATGATGACAAATCGATACTTCGAACATTCACGCGTATTCTTCAAAAAAGCGGCTATGAAATTGATGTTGCGGAAACTGGAAAAGAAGCCATGGAAAAAGCAGAAAATCACCATTTCGATTTAGCATTGGTTGATATCAGGCTTCCAGATATGGATGGCACAGATTTACTTGCCAAACTCAAAAAGCAATTACAGCATACCGTGAAAATAATGATCACTGGTTTTCCATCTTTAGAAACAGGCGTTAAAGCGCTTGATGAAGGTGCAGATGCTTACTTGGTTAAACCTGTGAAACCTCAGGAACTATTGATGCTTCTAGACGAGAAACTGAAAAACCGGGAACCTCCCCCCGAAGCAACCACCTGAGAAATTTGGTCGATAGCAACCGAACAACCTCAGAAATAAAAATATTGCATTACCCGTTATTTTAACGGGCTCGGTGTTTTCAAAGACTTTAGACTAAATGCTCTTGCTATAAAGGTATTTTTTCAAAATGTTGTCAGGCTATCCTTAGCTTCACATTCAGCCTTCTGACAGGCTTTCAAGGTCTTGCACTATGTAGAAAAATGCCATCCAAGACCACTTGTCCCACCTGCGGATGCCTTCGCTCTTAACCTCCTTAACAGCCTGCCTATTGTTATCTGGCTCCTTACCGAAGAACAGTTTGCCGAAAACCTCAGCTGACCACACATCAATCGGGAAACCACCGTGGGGATTTATTATGTCGGCTGAATAGTCACCTATGCCTGGCAGTTCCAGAAGCTTCTTTTTTGCATCCTCAGGACTGAGCTTTTCCAGTTCCTGCAGCGTGGGGAAGCCTTCTTCCACAAGTTTCAACGCGAGCTCGATTATTCGTTTGGCTCTGTAGCCGACTTTGCATTCCTTTGCAAGCGCTGTGGGGTTAAGGCTCGCCAGCTTTTGCGGTAAAGGCCAGACGTAAACTGTTTTTTGGTCAAACTCTGCGGCGTCGCCGTAACTTTTTATCGTGCAGTCCATCATCTCGTTGCTTCTTTTGAGCGGAGCCATCTGAAGAAGTATCGCCAAAATTGCGTCGGGAAACACGTTGTCTCCTGACGATGTACTGTGCATGCCGTATAAGTCATCGACTACGTACCTAAGAATCGAGTCTTCTCTTGCGAGTACATAGAACTCACGTAGATCATCGTCCGCTCCGATGCAGTGGATTAGCAGCTTTTTTATTTCGTCTTGCTTTTCTTCGGTGGGTTTGCTTTCTAAGAATATCCTTGCGATTATACGTGGATTGTTTGTTGTGCCTTTCGAGCTGAGCTTAAACCCGATGAGCGTATCATCAAGGTGCATAGCAGTCCAAAGCGTTTTTCCGTCGTAGATTTCGAGAGGAGTGAACAGTGGCCAGCCGGCAGGTTTCCGAACTGAAAGATTAAAATTGTATGGAGAAACGGGTTTTATCTCGTAAGTTAACGAATGATTAAGGTTGACCGTACAGATCTCCTTTTTTCTTGCGTTAAACTAACCATTGTTCCACTTTTAGCTTCCTGAGGTTTTAAGAATTGCTGTTGTGGCGGGAATAAAGCATGAAAAGAATTTTACTCGAGGTATATCGCTGGCTGGCTGGGCATTGCCATTATTGATCGGTGCTTGGGGTCATAGAGTGCTTGGTCACATTCACTGTACACCGATACTTCAGCGTTGAAGCGCATCTTCAGAAAATCAAGGGCACTGTCTATGATTTCTTTCTCGTTTACAGCCTTAATTTTTAGCATGTTTGCTTTGCGTTCGCTTGGCAGCTTTGTTAACGCCTTCATTATTCTTGGAACCAAGCTTGCGGTGTCCTTCATGTGCGGCTTTAGGTCCTTGTCAGCGGCAAATTCTTTCATTAACTCGTTAATCTTGGCCTCGCCAGCCACGCTTTTGTCTAAAATTTTTAGGTAAACCTGCCATTTCCATGGTGAAGCTGTGTAGTAGCATATGCGTTTGGGTGTAATCTTCATGGCTTTTAGGATATTGGCAGTGTCCGCCATGACGTCAACTATTAGGTTCTCATGCTCTTCAGCAGCTACATCAACTTTTGAGGCATCAAACAGTGGCCATTTTGCAACGCTGATGAAGTCTGCCTCGCCTGTTTGGCTCCAAAGCTCCTCGCAAATGAAAGGAGCGAAAGGTGCAAGCATTTTAAGCCAAATTTTCACTGCTTCGAGCAGCGCTTTAGCGTCAGTGTTGCCTTTTCGTTGGATATACCAGCGCAGGTCATTCCAAGTTTCAAACAAGGCAATCTGCAGGGCGGTTCGGGTTTTAAGCTCATCTAAGCTGGCTGTAACATCCTTAATTCTTTGTTGAAGTTTACTTTGTAACCATCGTTCAAGTGTGGTGTCTTCTTCTTTTTTGGCTGAAGAGATTACTGCGCTTGCTAAACTGCATAATGCTTCAAACTTGCCTTGCAAGTCACCTACGTTTTCCCCTCGCCAATCCGGGTCATCCATGCCCTCTGCACCCAGCAGAAGTGCGCTGCGGGTGGCGTCGGCGCCATACTTTTCAACTGCTCCCTTCATTGTTATGAAGTTGCCTTTGCTCTTGTGCATTTGTTTGCCTTCAACCATGAGCATACCGTTTACTCCTATGGCTTTGGGCCAGTGTTCAGGCGGAAACAGGGCTGCATGGTGGAATATGCAGAAGGTCAAATGGTTTGGTACAAGTTCTTTAGCTGAGTTTCTTAGGTCAAAGGGGTACCAGTACAAGAATTCATTCCGCATCGCTTCAAGCAAAGAAACGTTTATTCTGGCTGCCTTTTGGAGTTCGCTGGAGTTGCCTTTGCCATAGAAGATATAGTCGAAAACTTCGGGCGTCAAAGCTTCGGGCTCTATATTGTTCTGTTTAATGTGTTTGTTTATGGTGTAGAACGCCATGTAAATTGTCGAATCGCTTAATGTCTCGATTATCCAGCCTATTCCCCACGGCAACGGCGTTCCGAAACCTGTGGTTCTGGCGCAAGCCCACTCTCTTAGCCAGTCTATAACAGTATAGAACGATTGTTTGGCCGAGTCAGGATAAATCGTCATTTGCGCCACGGCTTCCTTAGCTTTCGCCTTCCATTGTTGGTCGGAGTAGTTGAGGAACCACTGGTCAGAAAGTATCTTTACTATGCACTGGGTCATGCATCGGCAAATCACTTGCTCGGGCAAATCGTACATGCTATCGGCGACGCCGAGCTTACGGAAATCAGCTATAAGCGTGTCTTTTATGTCTCTGACGGATTTTCCGGCGTAAGGTCCACAATTCTGCTTTAGCACTCCGCTGTGAAATTCTTTTTTGTATAATTGTTTTGTAGCCTCATCTGCTTTCGCATCGTTCTGGTCTTTAATGCTCATTTGCTGAACTATTTCAACGGCTGGGTACTCGCCGAAACCCTCGACATTAATTATTGAGATAGGCTTAATCCGCTTAACGACTTCAGGGTCAACACCAAAATCCTTGAGAACCTCGGGCTTTTCCTGCAAATCCTTGAGTGCCAGCCAATCATAGGGTGCATGGGCGGGTACGCTGTAGACGACTCCTGTGGCAGTCTTCGGGTCAACAAACCAGCCTGGCAAAATAGGAAACTTGCCCTTCGTTATTGGGTTTTCGAAAATTTTGCCAATAAGCTCTTTACCTTTAAATGAGCGTTTTACTTGGATTTTCTTTTCTTGTTCTTTGAGTTTCTCAGCTGCTTCTTGGCTGATTATCCAGTTTTCGCCGTTGACGGATGCTTCGACGTATGTTACGTCAGGATTTATCCACATGTTTGTTATGCCGTAGATTGTTTCGGGACGAAACGTTGCCGCTGGCAAAAACGTTTTCTCGTCAAGTTTGTATTTTATTAACGTGTATTCTTCTGGAGTTACGCCTTCGCCGACTTGGCGGTCATGGTCTCCTGTTGGGCTTTGGTCTTTTGGGCACCACACTACAGGATGCGTTCCCCTTGTGACGTAGCCTTTTTCTTTGAGGTTTTTGTATTGCCACTCAATAAATTTCTGGAAAGTCGGCATTACAGTGGTGAATTCACGGCGCCAATCAACGGAGAAACCTATGCTTTTAACCGCTAAACGTCCTTCATTAGTATAATACTGAGCCATATACAAGGGATCAACAAACTTTTTGAGCTCTGACTCTGGAACGCCGTCAACTTCACGAAGGACCCGAATGAAGGCTTCGTCGCCTCTTGCTACACGTTGGCTGGCTCCCAGAAGCGGTTGCCCCGTCCAATGCCAAGCCCAAGGCCAAAGCACATTGTAACCTTGCATCCTCTTGAATCTAGCATAAGCGTCAACACGTGAAGCCGTGAATGTGTGCCCCACATGCAGTGGTCCGTTCATGTATGGGAATGGAAAAGTCACCATTATCTTCTTTCTTTTCGGGTCTGGGTCAGCCTCAAAAATATGCGCGTTTTCCCATTTGGCTTGCCATTTCTGCTCGATTTGCTTGGTTTGGCTCATGAAACTTCTGATTAAGCTATTGGCTATTAAGAGTTTTGCTTATGTGCGCTCTGTCTCTAATTTTGGTGTGGTGATGGTTTGCGCAGAATAGTGTGCGTGCAGTAATTTTGTGTTCAGGCTGTTTTGGGTTGCTTTTTTCGTTTAGGGCTCAATTAGTTTGCAGGTTGTGTGCATTTTTGTGCAGATTTGTGTCGAATTGTGCGGATTTGTGCGGAATTGTGCCGGATTATTGAAGAGTCGCTCTGCGTGGTTTAGCGGCAAATTTTGAACAAGCCGTTCTAAGTTGCTTTTCTGTTTCAGAGCCTGAAACGTTTGCAGGTTGAGTCAACAAAAGTCAACAAAAGTCAACAAAAGTCAAAGAAAGTTAATAGATGTCAAAAAAAGTCAAGGAAAGTCAATAAAAGTTGAAGCTTCAGAAAGGTTAAGCCAACGTTTTACAAGTTGGAAAGATCGAAAGTTCATGATCAACTGGGTACTTAGCCTTAACGCACCATCAAAAAATATTTAGAGACAGAACTCTTTATGTGTTGAACGCTTCCTAATTTCCGCATGAGAATGCTCATTTCAAGTGGGTTTGTACAATTTTGTTTTAGTTTTTGAGCTGCAAAGATGAGGGAAGAGGAGGGTACTTTTTACACATGGGTTTCTTAGCTAAAAAGAACGCATTTCTCCGAAGCAGAAACATGACAAACTTGAAAAAGTCGAAAAAGTCTTATGTACTTGGTTTCCACAATAGGGAAGTGATGAAGCATGCAAGATACTACAGAATCAAGAATTAAGCAGGATCTTTTTGTTGAAATCCAAAATTTAGAGCAAAATTACGTGGTGATTGAGAGTTTTCTTTCAGGAAAAGACTATGATGCAATGGCGATTGGCATGGCAATTCAAGCTTTCAAAGACAGCTTAAGTCGAGCAAGCGCATTTGTTCTTGCCCTATACAACCTGAAAGGTAAACGAGTTAGCATTCCATGGGAACCCCTCTTCACAAGTCTGGATTATGCTTTAGCAACGATTGCGGTTTCTTCCTCTCCAAAGCAGAAAGCGGCGGTTAAAACCATATTGTCTATGTCTGAAGAGCAAATTGGGCAGGTTCTCTCTTACTTTTCAGCTCTGAAAGAGTCGCTGAAATAAGTAGAAATTATGTAGAAGCAGAAATAATTGGTTGTTTCTTTCGAGTATACTACCAATCATACACTTCGCCAAAGCAGTGGAAAAAAACGATCACGCCAACGAAAAAGGTGGCATCCGCAATAATTATGTCTGTGTCACTAAATTGATCATAAATTTTGATCTTGGCTGGGAAATGGGGTTTATGATTTAAATAATGAATTATTGTTAGCTTGGATAGAGGCGTACGTGTTATGCTTGAACGTTTGATGCTTTACTCTGATGGAGGCGCAAGAGGAAACCCGGGACCAGCCGCCATCGCGTATCTTGCAGTAAATGAAGCAGGGCAGATCCTTAAGACAGATTCACGCTTCATCGGTGAAGCAACCAACAACCAGGCAGAGTACAAAGCGTTGATAGCGGCGTTAGAGTTCGCCGTGGTGTTCAAAGCCCAAGAAGTCACCTGCCACCTTGACAGCGAACTAGTTGGAAAACAGCTCAATGGCGAATACAGCGTGAAAAATCCGGAGCTGCGCAAACTATGGCATAAAACCGTGGAATTGACGGCTGGCTTTAAGAAAATCTGTTTTGTTAACGTTCCAAGAACTAATCTCTACATTCAAAGGGCTGATGCTCTTGTGAATAAAACTTTAGATGAAGAACCCAAACCAAAAAAGCCCTTGTAGCTAAAGTATTATATCAAGCCCTGCATTCGTAAGCATAAGGGACAAGGGGTGAGAAAGTGTTCGTTCATGCCAGTATTCGTACTAGTAACATGGAGAAATCAATCGATTTTTACACCAGACTTCTTGGTCTTAAGGTGATGAGTCGCAGAGAGATTAAGCAGACTGACGCTGAAATTGCTTTTCTTCAAGATGCAGAAGGCAAAGGCTGCACGCTTGAATTAACCTTCTACCGTAACCAAACCAATTTCAATCAACCTGATTATGAAAAAAGATTGTTTGACCATTTAGGCTTTGAAGTTGCAGACATGGATAAGGCTATTGCCGCTTTTCGGATGGAGAACGTGACGATTACTGATGAGCCCTTTAAGCTTGGAGCAAATGGGCCAGTAATTGCCTTTGTTGAAGATCCAGATGGAACGCTCATTGAGTTAATCGAGAGGAAAACTACAGGTTAATCATAACTTCGTTGTTTTCAACTTTTAACTCGTACATTGGTTGTGGCTTTTTCGTTGGTCCTTTAGTAAAATTGCCTGTTTTAAGTTCATAGGTGGAGCCGTGGCAGGGGCAGATAACTGTTTCTCCTACAAGTTTTCCTTTCGATAATTGGCAACCTCTATGCATGCACTTATCGCCGAGGGCGTAGTAATTTCCATTTACGTTGGCGAGCAATATTTTTTGGTCGTTAACTGTTAAGCCCATCAGGCTATTTGGTTTTACATCGTTTATTGACGCTAACTTGACAAATCCCATAACATATCACCTCACAAAAACATTTTTTAAAGTTACTCGTAGAATCTTGGCCTAACTTTCTTACTGTACTCTTCCATAGCTTTGGCTCTTTCTTCTTCCTCTTTGTCTTTGGCTTCGGCCTCCTTTTCGGCGGGTTGAGCAACGGATTTATCAAAATCTCCATCGACATTTTTGTACGAGCCTTCAAGAGCAGTTACGTAAATTTTAAAATCGCCGATCGCGCTTTCAGCCTGCCTATGCGAAGCATGCACCTGCTCAGAAACAAGAATTATCAAGTCTAACATACTCCGAAGAGTTTGCTTATCCGATTCTGGTGCATGGTCGTAGTATCGTTGGAAGACACTTAAAAGATCCATAAACATTTCATCTATTTCTCTGGTCTCCCGTCTAAACACATTTTCAGAAGTAAGCGATTTAGTTTTCAGGTAAAGCATGAGATTCTTAAGAATAGCTGTATCACAACTGGACAAAACAAAAACCTCAGTTAAACTATGTTTAGTGACTGAATTATATTTTTTGGTATTGCGTTCAAAAGCATTAGCAGAGACTTTTTTTCTCAATCATATAGTGCCAAGTGCTTATCGGTTACCCGCTTGTAGAGTGAGTAGGTGTTAAATCCTTAATTAAAAACAACTTCACCAGCGGAATGGTCATGAAAGCACGATTTTGAGAGAAGAATAACTTTACTAAATTGTTGATAGTATGTAGCTGTTGTTTCTGGGGGGCAAATTCTGTTCTTTGTGTTTTGGGTTGCTTTTTTGGAACAGGCCTTAAATCAAGGTTAGGCTACGGTTAAAAACGGTTAATAGTGGTTAGTTCTGGTTTAAAACGGTTGTATTTGGTAGGAAAAGGTTTATGCCACTAACACGTTCAGTAAACTTCAAAACAGCCATAAGGAAAGGAAATCGAACACAAATCCCACACTCATCAGCATAAGACTTCCCGACGCTTACGTCCATGCAACTGCCAGAAAACTGAAAGCGAAGGTTTTGACCCCCGTTAGGCTTCAAGAATATTAATGATGCTGTTTTGATAAAATAGCTGTTCACATTCATAGGCATATAGAATTATTAGTTAACACCTAGTTATGCCAAAGCTTATAGGTAGCTTTCTAAATAGCCAAGAATAGAAGCAAATTGACAAACACAAAACAGAAATATTTCTGCCTCTCGATAACGTTGGGCTTACTTGCAGTGCTGCTTTTGCTTGTGGCAAGCAGTTTCTTTGTTTCCTCTGCAGCCGCATCCGCCCAAATTGAAGCATCTGGAAACGGACCCGTAATCATAGCAAACTTTAACGTTCCAGTAGATCCTGGCTCATCCACTTTTATGGCGCGCGTTGTCTCCACCGCTAAGGACCAGCATGCAGCCGCCATAGTCATCGAGATGAATACGCCTGGCGGATACCTCAGCGACATGCTCGATATAATAACCTCCATCACGGATGCGAACGCTACAGGCATCCCGACTTACACATTTATCGTGCCTAACGGTCTTGGCGCTTCAGCTGGCAGTTACATAGCCATGGCAACAAACAGTATTCTGATGGGACCCGGCTCTGAGATAGGTCCAAGCACACCTATTGTAGTCGGCGGTACAGCGTTGGAGCAGAACCACACTGAAGACGCAATGATAGAAACAATGGAGAGCCTTGCAACTGATTGGGGTCGCAACGTCACCGCAGTTTTCAACATGGTTTATGCTGATCAGGCATTTTCAACAAACCAAGCAGTGGCATTTCACGTAGTCGACGGCACAGCAAACTCACTCTCAGATGCGCTTAGCCTATGGGGTTTGTCTGGAAATCCTCAAGTGACTCTGAGTGAAAATCTCTACGAGCAGCTGCTCAGCGCTTTAAGCAACACCACTCTGGACGGCATCCTCTTCCTCATAGGAATCATTGCAGTTGTGATAGACTTTTTCCACCCCACAATACTGCTAACTATACTAGGCGTTATCGCTATAGTTGCTGGTTTAGTTGGGGCAGAAGTTGTGGGCGCCTCACTCTTAGGTATAATTATACTAATCGTCGCAGCTGCATTGATAATTGCGGAGTTGAAACTCGGGCATGGATTTGCTCTTATAGCCGGCGTAGTCCTCGGTGCAGTCGGAATATACTTATTATCTTTTAACTTGCCCTATTCGCCGTCGCCTTTTGGCGATATCGCGGTAATAGAGCTTAGTCTGCTTGTAGTTTTCGGGGTTCTCGCTGGCTTGTACGTCAGGTGGGTAATTGGACCAATTAGGCGCCGCTCCAAACTTACAGGTCCAGAATACATTGTCGGCAAAATAGGAGTAACCACTACTGAGCTGAAGCCTAAAGGAGAAGTCAGGGTAGTTGGAGAAAACTGGCGCGCTGAATCTTTATCTGGAGACATCGCACAGGGCGAGCAAGTCAAAGTTAAAGCTTTAAAAGGCTTAGTAGTCATGGTTGAAAAAGTTCAAGAACAAAAAGTACAAGCACCAAACGATTCATCAACTCAAATCAGCTCTGATAAAGGCCCATCGTCTTCATAATATAAGCGGATCGCATTACCTTGTCCCTTTATCACACCTGTATTAGAAAATATCGCATAAGACCATTTTTCACCTAACAGTTGCGAAAGCCGTATAAGATAATTGAAGCTAACCAAGTCTTTTATGGGGAATCTGAAGAAAACCTCAGCTATCCTAATTCTGCTCATTATAGTTCTTGCCATGTCAGCAGCCAATGCAGCCCACGCTCTTGGAGTAACTGCCACGGTGACGGTTGGAAACCTCCCTGGGGCAGTGGCTTATGATTCCGCCAAGGGAGAAATATTCGTAGCCAATGAGGGAGTCATATCTGGTACCAGCATGATTTCGGTCATATCGGACAGCGACAACGCGGTGGTTGCAACAATACCCGTTGGAGAAGGTCCCTATGGCGTTGCTTACAGTTCTGGCAAGGGCGAAATATTCGTAACCAATAATTACGACAACACGACCTCGGTCATATCGGACGGCAACAACACTGTAGTTGCGACCATACCCGTAGAAGCTCCCTTTGGCGTTGCTTACGATTCAGGCAAGGGCGAAATATTTGTAACCAATACTCTTTTCGAGCCTTCTCTTCTCAACCCTACCACCAATTTTATTTCCAACACGGTTTCGGTACTATCAGATTCCTCTGGCACATCTGCGTCTCCAACTCCAGCAACATCCGTGTCGCCAACGCCAACTGCACCAGAGTTCAACACCGAGACCCTCATTTTAGAACTGTCAGTAATGGTAGCAGTGTCCTTTAGTGCGGTTGCATTGGCATATAAAAAATCGATCCGAACTATCTCTGATTCCAAGCAGACGAAAAAGTTGAGCTTAAACTCATCAGAAATAACAAATTTTAGGGACGAACCAGCGCGCTAACTTTTCATTTTGCCTGAGCCTTTGGAGACTTGTCGAAATACTTTTGCTTTATAGCCCACATTTACCCGCAGAGTTAATAACTAAAGAAAAGCATATTTAAGTTGGAGCACTTTAGGTTTTGGAGAGTAATAGCTACATTGTCTGTTTCTTACAAGATTGACACTGAAGTTCCTCCCAGCTACTATCAAAAACTATTCGACTTCATATACGCGCAATATTTGACGCCTCAGAAGCAGCGTTTCTCCAATCTCTCCAAAGAAATAACTCCAAGCAGCAGCCGCATCTCCTACGTTGTCTTAGGCGCGCAGGGAAAACAAATATTGCGTGTGGAGATTGTAGGCACTGACTCTGTGAACATGACCATAACGCCCTTGGAATCGCAGGTTTCCGAAGAAGTAATTGCGGAAGCCCGACAGGACGCGGTTATTGCTACGCAGATGTTTGAGGCAAAAGCCCGCAAAGCCACATGGTACTTCGCGTGGCAGGAAGGCGAAAAAATCGTTCCCGAAAAGGTTAAGCTTCACGAAAAAAGCTTCCAACGCATCTTTTTGGAAACCCAAGTTCTCCTCTCCTTCGTATTCATAACCTTAGGACTGGGATTATTCATTGTCGTTTACACGTATTATCACCAGTATTTCTGGATCGCCCCGCTAATCCTGATCGCGTCACAATCCGTGTTTATTTTCTACTCTGACAGAATCATTGCCAGATCAGGCGACTGGACCATCACCAAAGACAATCCATTCATACATTTCTTGGAGTACCAGCCGCCTATCGGTTCATTGGGTACGCTTGACGACTACAAACAAGTCCCGCCCGAGCAACTGGTAGCTATCAAAAAGGAAGTCTACGAAGAAATTATAGCTAAGCACGGAGCAATCGACTGCAACGAAGCGGAAAGCGTCTTCTCCAAATACAACGTATCCTGCAGACAGGGCAGTTTGTCAGCCAAAAAAATCAATGTCTACGAGCTAGTGAAGAAGGTGGCGGACCGCTTTGGCTACAAAGTACCTAAAATCGTCATTTCAAACACCATGGTTCCCAACGCAGCCGCTTCAGGACCCAGCCCCAAACGAGGCATAGTCCTCATAACAACTGGTTTGCTTGTGCAGCTTGATGAACCTGAAGTCGTAAGCGTCTTGGGGCACGAGTTTGGTCACCTCAAGGGCAGAGATCCGCTTATCCTATTTGGATTATTAAGCGCAGAGTTCATATTTCGCTTCTACGTTTTGCTCGCGCTGTTCCCAGAAATATTTTTGTCTATACTGTTCTTCGTTTACTTTTTTGCAGTCATGACGCTCATATTCTTCATAGCCAAATTCTTCGAAGCCCGCGCTGACCTAACGTCTGCCATAATGATGGGGCAGCCCCAAGTCTTAGCGCACTCACTGGAAAAAATCGGTTTCCAGCGCCTCTTATTCGAACGCACACCCAGTTTCCGCCTCCAAGAATGGGTAGGATTAGACAGCCACCCCCCCATATACTGGCGAGTAGACCGCTTAGAAAAACTCACTGAACCCGTACAAGTCAAACACCCTCTTATCCAATCCATCAAAGAAGTACTCAGCGGATTCCGCGCAACCCTATAACCACCTACATTCAACATCTTTTATCAAGAACGTTTTTCTAAACGATTGAATCTTGAGAGTTAACCTGATTCTCAGTTTTATTTGGTTCGTTGGGTTTCACGTTTTCACTGGTTTTTTGGTTCATCTGTCTTTTTTTCTTGGCGTAGACAAGCACTACTAAAAAGGTTGCAACTAAAAGAATTGTCAAGCCAACGTATGGAAATAGCGATCCGTTTTTATTAATTGTTTTTCCCTTGCTCGTTTGAGGTTGAACCAGATTACTAAAAGTGTTGACTGTCAAGTTTTTGAAAATTACGGCGTTATCTACGTTGTTTGTTATTAACATTACCATTTCATTGCTGTTAGTTGCGTTGTAAGGAGATACCGTGCTTTCGATAAGGGTGCCATTTGTATTGTATAAGTTAGCAGCTATTCCGTTGTCTGATATGGTTGCTGTGATGTTGTACCATGCGTTTTCTTTTATGTCCTCAGAAGCGTTCATGAAACCCGTGTTGTATCCAACACTTTGTGTTATGTTAGACATTTCATAATCGTTTAGTGCACTAACGTTTAAGCTGTAATTTCCGCTGTTATTTTGAAGGATGAAACAAAACTGATTGTTTATTGTTTGATTAAAATCGCTTGGCAACATTAGAGGCGCCAAGCCTTGTGGAATGTTTACAGGTATTGTCATTGTTTCCTTAGGTATCTGTATCGTTCTCATTTGGTTGATTCTTCCAAATCCCATCGTTTGTGTGCTTGCCGGAATTGTTATTGTTTCTGTTTGAACATTGGATCCCGTTTGCCCAGCTTGAAGTATAGTAAAATCGTAGCTGAAAGAAACAACTGTCCCTAATGGGATGTTAAGAAAATCGTTAACGCCTAGCAGTGGTTGGGCCACGTAAGATGCAAACGCTGCTTGCCCATAGATGTAGTTATAGCCGATGGCGTTAAACTGAACAAATGATTCAGGACCGGCAAAAACTACAAGCGTTTCGCTGTCTGCACCGGCATAATTTGAAACGCCACTCCAACTTGTTCTGATATAGTACGTGCCTGATGAAGTGAAGTTCCATGTCAACATGTACCCGCCGCTGTCATTTGTTGCTGTGGTGAAATAATTATAGGCCGATCCGTTATTCACATATACAGAGACGTTTTCCATCGCGTATGTAGGTGAAATTGAACCTGAAATAGCAAGAGCACGCGGATTTTCTCCGATGCTTGATTGTATTTGAGACATATTAGCACTTGCCGGTTCCTGGGACAGACCAATAGTTATAGATGAAGGAAGCATCGGAGTGTTCAAACTTGCTGAAACTTGTCCTGGAGATGATTGCTCAGTGCCATTAAGAGGAATAATGACGGGCACTGACCCAGATAGGGATGCTGATTGGTCTCCAACTTTCCAGTCTTCAGCAGGGGTGCATTCAGCCGTCCAATAAGTTTTATTGTCATAGACGAAATCGGTAGGTGCCATTCCAGCAGTATGAAAGACCGGCGTGTAGGGGAGATAAACTCCAACATTCATGTGACCGGGGGTTATGTCTATATAATGAATCAAAACCACATCTAAGCCTCCAGCCATCATTATAGAAGCCGCAAGGAGCGACAACGCAACGCAATCTCCAGAATTGTTTACAAGAGTTTCAACCGGATATTCCGGTTCGTTAACAGCATACGGGATTTGGTGAACCAACGTTAACACCGCATCAGCGAACCGTTCGTCGCTGTAGGAGAGATTACTGGTGATGTTTTGAATGCTCTCCGCAATGGGTTCGACAGCTTGAGGCGTAACAAAATTTGCGTAATCACTATCGCTATTTACTGCATGGCTCATATTACCATAATAATCGTAGAGCGAAGGCGTTACTGAAACATACAGCCTATGGCTGAGGATCCCGTATTGAGCTTGAAAAGTACTGGTTTTTTCGCAGTTCGCTACTAAAGAGGTAGGCGTTATGAAGACCAGTAGAAAAATGCAAATCAGCACGATTATGGGTTTACGAAACTTAAAATACATACAAACCCAACAAACTTTTTGACATCATTACACTTTAAATAAAACGCGTAATAGAAGCGTTACGTTATTTATATTTTTTGTGTTTTGGTCTTTGGGCCAATCTTAGTTGAACTTTGGTCTTTTTTCAGAGAGCATATTTGTGAACAAAAACGTTTGAGAAAAGAACTTCCTTTTGCGAATCATCCTTGTTCTGCCCCACCACAACTCACATGTTCTCTCATAAAAGAAAAGCTTCTCGCACACTTCTACACACATTTCTTAAAAAAATTGTAGAGAAAAACATTTGCCAATGCGTTTTAGGTTTCGACAGCGCCTTTCAGGGGAAGCCTTCGCATCAACCTTAAATTTGTTAAGGCAGCCATTTAATTTACATTTCTCTTCGAAGCTAAATATTACTGCTTTGCAAACGGTACTCAAAAACGAAGACCTTTGAAAACTCGAATTCAGACTAGTTTTAAAATTGCTAATGCATAAAAAAAATGGTTTGACACTCGGATAACATAAACTTACTGCGATTAAAAATGGTTTTCACAATTTAAAGCGCAAGCTCGCACAGGAAAAAACATAGCTTGTGTTATTCAAATTTCTTGCCACATTTTTGGCAGTATTGGGCATCAATATTTCTTTTTGCTCCACAGTTTAGACAAGCACCCGGATTTGCTGTGGGCAGTTGTTTCTCTGCGTCTTTTATTTTCTCTCTGATTTGCCGTTCTGCGATGTAACCTGTAATCAGCAGAACAATTCCAGCAATTAATACAGGAATGGCGTAATTTTGATAGGGAGTAAAAGCTAAACCAATCTGACCAATCAAGGTAGTTTTATAGTACAAATATCCATAAAGACCCAATAAAAGAAAAAGCCCGCCGAAAACATAGCCAAATGAGCTAACTATTCTCCAATTCTGATGAGTCAAATGTAATCTTTTGTCGCGATTCGCATTCGTTTTCATCTAATTCATCACTATGTATCCGTATGAGCTTTTACTAGGCTGAAGAAAAAATCGATTTATACATGTTTGCTTTTTCGAGAGGCAAAATGCAGTTTTCAGTCCAAAGCGGTTTTTCCAAGTCAGTGCTTTGTTCAAAGAATCTTATTTTCTTATCATAACTTTTAGCTGATAGTTTCAGGTTTATTAGATTCCACTAAGCGCTAATGATTTTTTCATTAACTTTACTACAAGAGATTTTAGTAGCCCGGGAGAGATTCGGACTCTCGTCGGCGGGTCCAAAGCCCGCTATGCTTGACCACTACACCACCGGGCTGCAGTCTTTTTTATTGTTGATGCTGAGTTTTAGGACATTTTTTATCCTAATAAGCGTTCTTCATAAGAAATGAGGGTTGGCATTTTGTATTTCATTAACATTTTCTTTATGCTAATCTCCATATGCCATGTGTGGATGGTGTATAAATTTGTTAGATAAACTGTGCAATAACTTTATTAAGACCACAAAGCTTAAATAAAAGTGGTATTCCATACCTTAGTCTGCGCGGGCCGGATGTACTGTTTTTCTAGCCAGATTGGCCTATAGTGACGGTTCTACGCATGTTCCAAAGGAGTAGAAAAAATGAGCAAAAAAGAAACTAAAACACAAACGCGCTTGTCTGACAAGTGCGCAGAGTGCGGTAGCGAAAACCTAGTTCACGATTACGACACCGGAGAAACCGTTTGCGGAGACTGCGGCTTAGTTTTGTACGAGCAAATGATGGACAAAGGACCCGAATGGCGCGCTTTTACTCAAGAGGAGAAAGCGTCAAGAAGCCGAGTTGGAGTTCCCACATCATACTCTGTTCATGACAAAGGCTTATCCACGGCCATCAGCCAAGTGGACCGAGACGCATTCGGAAGAAAACTACCGCTATCCACAAGGCTGCAAATGTGGCGCCTTAGAAAATGGCAAATACGCAGTCGAGTACACTCATCTGTCGACCGAAACCTAGCTCAAGCAATGGCAGAACTCGATCGTCTCTCCGACAAAGTTTACATTCCACCACCAATCAAAGAAAAAGCCGCTGTAATTTACCGAAAAGCCTTAGACAAAGGCCTTGTTCGGGGCAGATCAATTGCCGCTATAGCCGCTGCTGCACTTTATGCTGCTTGCCGCGGAAGCGGAACACCGCGTACTTTGCGGGAAATTGCTGAAGCTAGTCTTGTCGATAAGAAGGACGTCGCAAGATGCTACAGGCTATTACTGCGTGAGCTTGATGTTCACATGCCTATTGCTGACCCACTTACTTACGTGTCTAAAATCGCTGAAAAAACTGGAATTTCAGGCAAGACACAGGGTGCTGCCATCCAAATTCTCAGGGAGGCTAGACGCAAACGTGCTGCTGCCGGAAAAGACCCGATGGGCTTAGCTGCTGCCGCCTTATACATTGCTTGCTTGCAGAACAACGAGAAAAAGACCCAAAAAGACATCGCTGAAGCCGCCGGCGTAACTGAAGTAACAGTTCGCAACCGTTACAAAACGCTTAAGAAACAATTGAACCTTGAATTGCCAGATTAAACATTTTCTTTAGATGAAGAATCAGTTTCTTCTTTTTCTTTTTCAAGCGTCATAACAACGGTTCCAGTGTACCCACAATTTTCACAGTAATACTGTTCGCCCGTTAACCAAACACTCAGATTGCTCGTCAACTTTAACTTTGGACTACAACATCTCGGACAATAAATCTGCGTTCTTTTACGATGCTTAATCGATTTGAATACTTCGCGAACGTCATCTAGCTTTTTCATTAAATTGCACCATTGTTATTGACTCGCGTTTATTGGACTTCGATATTTTCTGTGGGGTAACCCATTTTGATTAAGAATTCGCGTATTCTGTCTCTGTGGTCGCCTTGAAGCATAATTTGGCCGTTTTTGCTGGTCCCCCCGCATGCACAGTACGTTTTTAGTTTTTGTGCAACATTTGCCAAGTTTATGTTTTTATCTTCCATGCCGTCGATAACGGTGGTTGGTCTACCAAATTTACGTGTTTCAAGCCTAACGCGTATTCTCTGCTGCTCTTTTTCGATTTCTCCACAAACGCATAAGTCCTTTGGAAGCCCGCATGTTGAACAAACTTCAGCCATGACACTCAACAGTGAATTAGCATCTGCAATATATAAAAGTTTCAAATCCACCCTGGCAACTTTCTTAGGTTACTTTCATGTAGCGCCACTAGTAACCGCTTTAAAGCTTGGTCACTTAGCAGCAAAGCAGAAACTTGCACTGAATCGCAAAATTGCCATTTATTCATTCATATGGGCGTGCGCCAAGAAATGAGAAACTATAATTCAGCATGTTGCGAGGGCTAGTTTGTTTTCTCTGCTGATACTTTTACGCTTACCCCCGAGTTTGCTGCTTCTTTTACTTCTTCTAGCGTCAAAGTGTAAGATGCTCAGAAATTCTAAAGTGGAGGCGCCAATCAGGATTTTCGTATGTTGACGCTCCCGATTACCTTCGGGAAAATGCCCATCCGAGTTTATGCCATATAACATGCTAAGGTGACGAGAGTTGATACAAGAACAAACCTTTTGTGTATGTGAACCAGAAAAATGCGATACCTTCCTGTTCATGAGCAAAAAACTCGGGATGGAAGTATTGCACCCTGGCGGGCTTCAAGCCACGAAACTAATGGCTGAGAAATGTAAAATCTCCCGTGACATGACCATCCTGGATGCGGGTTGCGGCAGCGGAAGCAGCAGCATTTTTCTGGCTAGGCGGTACGGTTGCCGAGTCGTCGGAATAGATGTTGACCCAACCGCTCTAATGAAGGCACACGAAAAAGCATGCAGCAAGAATCTGCTCGACAGGGTTGCCTTCAGGCTTGCGGACTTGAATTCATTGTCACTTCAAGACAACATGTTCGACGGAGCGATCTTCCAGGCTTCATTGATTTTCTGCGAAAAAGCCCGTGTGTTGCATGAAGTTAGCCATAAGATTCGTTCTGGCGGTTTCTTGGGTGCCGTCGAGTTGGCTTGGAAGGTAAAGCCTCCAGGCGAGATTTTAGCGAAAGTGAAAGGTATTCTTTGCGAAGCAGTCGTCAACGCTGAGTCTCATGATGACTGGAATGCGTTGTTTGAGCGCTCAGGCCTTGATGTTAAAAGCAGCGAAATGCATGATTTGGATTTTGGCTTTCGTTTTATGCTAACTAATGAAGGCCTTTTCTCGACTATGCGGATAGCTTCAAAGTGCATTTTCAAACAAGAAGCGCGTAATAAGACTCGGGCGATAACAAACCTTTTCAAGGAAACAGAGGCATACTTAGGATACGGCATCTACGTGTCCAGGAAACCAGCAAGTTGATAGAGGCAGTTCTTAACATACGAATCCCCGAACTTTGGGTCACACCAGTAACTGAGAAGTACGACGCGGAAGTTTCCTGCCAAATAGGCGGGCACTCTACGAAGACTGGTTGGGGCATCGTTACCATCAAAGGAGACGACAACATCATAGACAAAATGGTGGAGGAAATAAGGAATCATTCGTCTGTCGGCAGAGTTGAAGTCAAGGACCGCCAGCCAGGTATGGTTTCGCTTCTGGTGGATGTGGTTCGATGTCGAGCGTGTAGGGTGCTCATCACTTCTAAAGCCTTCATGGTGTATCCAGTAGATATCAGAAAGGGAAGAATGAAGTGGCTCCTCATTACAGACACGAACAAAACAGTGGGAAAACTCTCTGAAGTGCTCAAACAGGTTGACTGCGACGTCAAACTCGAAAGAATAACCCTCCTAAGCGACAAAGGCGTTCTCACCAACAGGCAGGAAGAAACCATTCAAGTAGCCTTCGCGTCAGGATACTTCGACTTTCCACGGAAGATAGGCGGCCAGAAACTGGCGAACCAGTTGGGCGTGTCCGTCTCAACTCTTTCCGAGGTGATGAGGGCTGCTCAGCGCCGCATATTCGCCGAATACCTTCAAACCTGAGCTCGACGCACTAAACACCATGACTTCTAACCTAAGCGGTCCATCAAGAGCCGGTCGCATATGCCAGTGGCTAGTTTGTTTTCAATGCAGATACCTTTACACTTACCACAGAGTTTGCCGCTTCTCTTACTTCCGCTAGCGACATATCCAAACTCTTAACGATTTCTTGAGTTGCAGATTCGCTTATAATATATTCGAGCGGATACGTCTTTTCTTCAATTACTCTTACTTCCCGGAAACCAGCGCTTCGGATCAGTTCAAGGTATTTCTCTTTGATTTCCGCGCCTGAAATGCATCCTGCATAGGCTTCAACGTTTTCGCGTATGGATTTCGGCAGCCCTCTTAAGAGAACTATGTCCGAAACCATCAATCGCCCCTTAGGGGAAAGCACTCTGAAGGCTTCTTCAAAAACTCGCTTCTTATTTGGCGAGAGATTGATTACGCAATTTGAGATTATAACATCAACCGAATTATCTGCAGCTGGAAGATTCTCGATTTCTCCAAGTCTGAACTCAACGTTTGTATATTTTCCTTTTCTCGCGTTCGCTCTTGCCTTGTCGATCATTTCAGGAGTCATATCTACGCCTATTACTTTGCCATTCTTGCCCACTTTATTGGCTGCCAAGAAACAGTCAAAGCCTGCTCCTGCACCCAGGTCAAGAACTGTCTCTCCCTCTTTTAGCGACGCCAACGCAGTTGGATTGCCACAGCCAAGACCCAGATTTGCTCCCTCGGGAACAGCGGTCATTTCATCTTCACTGTAGCCTATCATGTTGCTTACTTCCTTGCTGGTGGCTGAGCAACAGCTAATTGGCGACGCGCAACAAGAGCCATTGGTTTTGGCAACTTTTGCGTAGCGGTTTCTAACAAGTTTTTTAATTTTTTCTTCCTTCATAAAATCAATCAAGCCTCTTGTTCAATTGCACCTTTAATCATGGGACCAATCGTTTTGCTTACCGCACCAGCTAACCTTTCAGCCTTAATCATCATAATGCAACACACTACGCCTTCTTTCTCCCAAGCCACAACAGCTATCTTATCGTTAGGCTTGAAGTTCGCCTTCTCTCTAAGATCCTTAGGCAAAACAATTTGCCCTTTGATATCAATTGTTACAACTGCATCAATTCTACAGGCATCGCAATCACAAGCACTCATCCTAATCACCTTGACAAGAATAAATAATGTTATATTATTTAAATATTTCTTATTTTTCAGAAAAATCTTGAAAGTTTCCTCCACTTAATAAAATGAAGAAAATGAGAAAAGTCTTATTGATAAGCAAACATAGAAGTTTAGGAAAAATCATTTCCTCTGTCTCCATTCATCATCTCATACTAGCTGCAGGTCATGTGCTCAAAAACCTCTTTCGTGAGAGCATCCACAAGTTCTGGCGTCAAGTCATCTGCAACATCATAAATTCTTTGGTCAACAATCGAGTACATTCGTTTGGTTCCATCCTTTCGGCATCTAACTATTCCCGCGTCTTTGAGGATTTTTAGGTGACGTGAAACTAGAGGTTGAATGAGGTTTAAATGTGGAACAATTTCGCATACACACTTTTCGCCATCCCGCAAAAATGAAAGTATTTCAAGTCTGATTGGATCGGAGAGCGCATGGAAAACTATTGATTTGAAACGATTCTGATTTTCCACTTTTGCAGACATGAATTACGTTAGAGTCAATAACAATATTTAAAAGTTGCTATGAATAAGAAAACAGGCAATAAGGCGACAAACATGGCCCAAGAAACCTGGCACGGAATCCCCCGAAGCAAAATACCTTGGTACCCAACAATCGACTATGAAAAATGCGTAAGCTGCGGAAAATGCGTAGATTACTGTAAACTTGGAACATATGAAATAGAGGAGAAAAACGGAAACAAGAGACCGACAGTCAAAAACCCAAACAACTGCGTAGTACTCTGTAACGGTTGCGACGCTATATGCCCCACTGGCGCGATCAAACACCCCTCGAAAACAGAGACCCGACAAATAATCAGAAAGTTGCGAGAAAAACCTTCCAGGTAAAAGGGCATGTGCGTACCTACTTCACAACCTAAACCTCACCTTTCATTGTTGAGCAAATTCCTTACCGTCTGGATATTTTTAGCCATGGCACTCGGGGTCGCAATTGGCTACATTTATCCGAAGGTATCCAGCGCCATAGGCTCTCTAAGCATCGGAACCACCTCAATACCCATAGCGATAGGCCTGATTTTGATGATGTACCCTCCGCTTGCAAGAGTACGCTATGAAGACCTAAAAAAAGTGGTGACAGCTAAAGGCTCAAAAACCATGCTCACCGAGTCGCTTACTCTAAACTGGGTAATAGGACCCTTGTTGATGTTTGTTTTAGCCTGGGTGTTCCTCGGTGCCTATCCTGACCTGCGAAACGGCATAATCCTCATCGGTATAGCACGATGCATCGCCATGGTTATTGTATGGAATAACCTTGCAGAAGGCGACAATGAATGGACCGCCATACTGGTCGCAATAAACTCCATTTTCCAAATAATAATGTACTCTGTTCTAGCGTACTTCTACATAACTATAGCGAGCTCTTGGATTTCAGGCTCAGGGCAAGTCGTCAACATTTCCCTAATACAAGTAGCAGAGTCAGTGGTCATCTACTTAGGAATCCCCTTCTTCGCAGGAATCCTAACCCGATACTACTTCTTAAAAGCCAAAGGAAAAGAATGGTACGATCACAAACTAATGCACAATCTAAGCCACCTCTCACTGATCGCGTTGCTCTTCACAATTGTGGTCATGTTCTCACTCAAGGGGCAATACATAGTAAGTCTGCCGTTGGATGTTGTAAGAGTCGCCATTCCGCTCTTAGTCTACTTTGTAATAATGTTCTCATTAGCATTCGCTATAGGGCACTACTCTAAACTGGGTTACAAAAGAACAACCTCGCTCTCTTTCACCGCTGCCAGCAACAACTTTGAATTAGCCATAGCCGTAGCCGTCGCTGTTTTTGGTTTAGCTTCTCAAGAAGCCTTTGCAGCAGTTATAGGACCACTAATTGAGGTGCCAGTTATGATAAGTTTAGTGAACGTCGCTCTCTGGATAAGAAAGAAATATTATGCGGATAAGGAGAATGAAGGATGAAAAAAATATTATTTGTCTGTGTAGAAAATGCAGGCAGAAGCCAAATAGCAGAGGCCTTCGCCAACAAGTACGGAAAAAACAAATTTACCATTTCAAGTGCTGGGAGCAAACCCGCTGATAAAGTTAATCCAGTGGTCGTTGAGGCATTAAAAGAAAAAGGCATTGACATCTCGCAAAATAAGCCCAAGAAACTTACTTTCCAGATGGCCAAAGACTCAGACTTTATTATAACAATGGGTTGTAATGAACAAGGGATATGCCCTGGACAATTCCTCAAACCAACAGCTGATTGGAAACTTGATGACCCAAAGGGAAAATCTATCGAGAAAGTAAGAGAAATCAGAGATGATATTGAGAACAGAGTCCAGAAACTGATAGCTGAAGAAAGCAACAGTAATTAAATCCTGGAGACACAAATTTGAAAATATATGTAGGTCTGAAAGAAAAAACTAAGCCTGCAATATTTGAATCGGAAACAGAACCAAACAGGAAGACTTACCCTCAATATGATATCATTTACGGTCCTTTCAAATCAAAAGAAGATGCGGAAAAATACGTCACAACAATGGGTGAACTCGCCTGCGGGGACAGCTAAAATTTTTCAGACTTGGTGAGACCCGATGAGTGAAGGCCCAATTAGAATTAGAAGCTGGGACGAATTCAAACGTTTAGTCAGTGAAAAGAAGCCCGCCTCATTAGTGTACGTCCTTGAACAAAATGCCCTCTCACCAAACAAGGAACTAACCAGCCTAAGAATCATAATGCTCCACGATATGCGTTACTACATTTTCCTTGACTTTCCAAAAGGGGACAAGTTGAGAGAAACAGGAATTCCTTTACACAAGGATAACAAGGGAATTCTTAATTTGGATGAAGACGAAGTCAAGGTTATTTTGAAGAAGCAGTTTGAGAAAGAGAAGATAGACGTTTTTTCTTTCTGGACCACTTAAAAAGGCGAAACAACATATGTCTATAAAGAATATATTGATGGTCTTTTTATATTCCAAAGGAATCGTTTGGAGTGAGTTGTATGGCTAAAACTAAAGTCTTGTTTTTGTGCACTCATAATTCAGCTCGATCACAGATAGCTGAAGGATTGCTCAGACACCTTTATGGTGATAAGTATGAGGTTTTTAGCGCTGGAACAAATCCTACCAAGGTGAATCCCTTAGCCATCAAAGTTATGGCTGAGATAGGGATAGATATTTCTGGGCAATACTCTAAAAACCTCGATGTTTTCAAAGATGACGATATCGACCTGGTTGTATCAGTCTGCCGCGGCGACTCAAAAATAAATTGTGCCATTTGCGCCTCTCCGATAGTTATGGGCAGGCCTGAATTGATTAGGTCAAGATTGCCCCGAGCAAAAGATTATTTGGATAACCCCTTTGCAGACCCAGCCGAAGTCGAGGGAACGGAAGAAGAAAAACTAGCCGCCTTCCGTCGAACAAGAGATGAAATGAAAAAGTGGATAATCGAGAAGTTTAGTTTAACGGAGTGAGCATGCAATGCAAAAGACCAAAGTCATTTTCTTATGCACGGGAAATAAGGCGCGAAGCCAAATGGCTGAAGCATTTCTGAGGAAATATGCTGGTGATCATTTTGAAGTTTACAGTGCAGGTTTCAATCCTGAACCTATTCACCCCTACACTTTTCAGGTGATGAGAGAGCTGGGATATGACTTAAGTGGGCAACATTCCAAGGACTTGGCTCAATATCTTGGGAAGGAAAATTTTGGGATAGTTATAACGTTATGTCAGAAAGCAGAAGAGGACTGCCCCACCTTTCCAGGTGTATCCACAAGGCTATTTTGGCCCGTCGAAGACCCAGCGGCATTTCAAGGAACAGAAGAGCAAGAATTAGCCAAATTTCGAGAAGTCAGAGACCAAATAAACGAAAAGATAAAAACTTGGCTTAAAGAAAGAGGCATAACAGAAAACTGAAAACCTCAAGATAACCATTCACCCTTTATCGCCCCGAAAAATTGGAAGAACACACATAATCGGGTTGAATTATATCAATTCACTCTCTCTTTAGAGACCTGTTGAAATGGATGCCGTGAGCGCAGATTGTTTAATGCCTTTTTTTCTAAATGCAATTGCCGTAACGATTATAACTAAAACAATGATTACGGCCGCTGCTAGATAGATAATTTCTGCTGGAAATGACGTAGCTGGCAGAGTGTGTGCTGAGAAAGCATATGCATTATGATCCCAAGAGCCTACGTAAACGCGGCCATCAACTATTGCAGGTGAAGAACTCACCCCGCCACCCGTTGCATAATTCCATATTTTTGCACCCGTAACTGAGTCAAAACAGTAGACGTTGTGGTCCCATGATCCTATGTAGATATAACCGCCTGCGACTGCAGGAGAGGAGTCCACCTCGCCACCGGTTGTGTAGTTCCAAATTTTGTCTCCAGTTAAAGCGTCAAGACAATAAACACTATTATTGCCTTCGGATCCAATATAGACGTAACCGTTAGCAACTGCGGGAGAAGAGCCTCCTATTCCTCCAGTTACGCGGTTCCACACTTTTGTGCCGGTTGATGCATTAAGACAATAAACGTTACCGTCTTCGGATCCTATGTAGATGTAACCGTTAGCAACTGCGGGAGAAGACTCCACCACACCTCCAGTTGTATAGCTCCATATTTTGTCTCCAGTTAAAGCGTCAAGACAATAGACGTTATTGTTTGTAGACCCTATGTAGACGAATCTACCGACGAGTGCAGGAAGACTCCACAAGACCCCCAGTCTTGTAGCTCCATACTTTTGTGCCAGTTGAAGCGTTAATGCAATAAATATTGCCGTCCCAAGACCCTACATAGATGTAGCCGCCGACAACTGCAGGAGAAGACTCAACAGTATTTCCGGTTGTGAAATTCCACACTTTAGCGCCAGTAGAAGCGTTAAGGCAATAAATATTGTGGTCATAAGAACCTACATAAACGAAGCCACCAGCAACTGCGGGAGAAGAGCCTATCGGTCCTCGGGTTGCGTAATTCCATATTTTTGTGCCGGTCAACGCGTTAAGGCAGTAGATAGTCCCATCATCAGATGGCATGTAGATGCAGCCATTGGCAACTGCGGGAGAAGAGCCTATGGGTTCTCGGGTTGTGTAGTTCCATAATTGAACTAAGGAAATTGCTGTAAGTGTGCTGGTTGAGTAGCCGGTGTGAGATAAATCATGATGAAACATTGGCCATTCATCTGGGGAAGAACTGGCGAAGCTCAAGTCTGGCTGCATAAAACAAGAGAATAAGATTAGAAATAGGGTAATGAGACTGAAAAGCATTCGCTCAGGTTTTTTCATTTCGAGGATCATCCTGAAGCACAGAATTAGATTGCATATTTAATTTCTTAGCTGTATAAGGCTGTCGGCCAATTCTGATTAACCATCTTCCAAAAATTAAGCCCCCTTCAGGAAGGGTTTCTTTATTGTGCTCGAAGCGAAGGAAAAACGTATTACAATCATGAAGTTTGGTCGTGTTCGCGTTTTTTCTTAGTAGCTTTAAGCCTGAGCAATTGCGTTTCGTAGTAATTTCGCTGTTTTGATCAACACGTTGACTTGTTTTTCTGTTAGATGTTCAACTTTTTGATTCTCAAGGCTTTGGACATATTCGTCTAACGCCTTGGCTGCTTTATCTCCGCGCAACGTGCTGCTATCGCATATATTAACTGTCAATATTTATCGCCAAATAGCCATACGCCAAACCTCAACATAACCTTTTCAAACGGTACTCAGAACAACTGTAGTACAATTGAGCAAATTAGATTGACAAAAAGACGCAATTGCAGATAATAAACTGCTGAACTTTAACAATAAAATGTCAAAGTGGTTGTAGCCGTGTAGCACAAAACAATTTTTTATCTCGTCACATGAAAAAATCCTACTACTCCACTTGATTTAATCTCGTTGAAAAGTTCGCCTTAGTCATGCGCAATGTTTCCTGTTTAACTGCTTGTCCATTTTTTCCCAACGCGCTTTTTCATTGCTACTGAGGTTACTTTTTTCATTTTGGTTGTTGCTGTGAGATGCAGTGAATTGCCCCAAACCCACATATCAAGTCAACACAGTTTACGCCTACGACTTTTCTTTTCGGGAATAGTTCTTGCAGAATAGATAACGCGAGCTTGTCGTTTTCTGATTCAAAGATTGGTACTAAAACTCTCTTGTTTCCTATGTAGAAGTTTGTGTAGCTTGCGGGAAGCCTTTTTTTGTTACACTCGACTTTTCCAGGCATTGGCAGCTTGACGATGTTTAGTTTCTTGCCGTCTTGATCGTTGGACTGGCACAGTATTTCATAATTTTTTCTTAAAACGTCTGCATTTTCATCGTTGCCCTCTTCATAAGCGCACACAACCGTCGTCGGGTTAACAAACCGTGCAAGATCGTCCACATGACCATCCGTATCATCTCCAGCAATGCCGCATCTTAACCAAATGACATGAGTTGCCCCAAGATACTCTTGCAAGAATTTCTCGATTTTTTCTTTGCTAAGGTCAGGATTTCTGTTCTTATTTAATAGACACTGTTCAGTCGTAAGCAGAGTCCCTTTTCCATTGACATCTATGGATCCGCCTTCCAAAACTATGCCCGGCTCAAAACATTTCAAGCCCATCTGGTGGTTAATTAGGTGAGTGATTTGCCTATCTTTTAAGAGTTCTTCGTATTTTTCTCCCCAAGAATTAAAAATCCAGTGCACCATTGCTAACTCTTGATTCCTGTTCCTGACAAATATCGGACCGTAATCTCTAAACCAAACATCCGCATAATCAAATTCAAAAAAACGTATTCTACTTAAATCAATCTCTCTTTTCTCAAACAAACTTGTTATCTTTTTCTTCATGACTTCATCTTTCACAAGAAGATTAACGAATTCATCCTCATGAAGTAGCTTCACGATTTGAACGTAAGTTTCCTCGACTTTCTCGACGCCCGACGTAAACGTTGTAGGATCATGCGGCCACGCTAACCATACTGCCTCATGCTTAACCCATTCTGCGGGCATGCTGTATCCAAGTTCGGCGGGAGTCCCCTTTGTAGTGTTTTCAATATTCATTACTGTGCCTCAGAATTTTTTTCGGATAGTTTATCGTAGGTGTCTGGTCGCCGATTTTTTAGGAACCCCCAGCCTTCTTGAATTTCTTTATTTTTACTAAGATCCACCTTGACAACCAGCACTTCCTCCTCGGTATCGCTGGCTTCTTTTAGCACTTTTCCAAAAGAGTCACAGACGAATGAACCGCCCCAAAACTTTAGTTGCCCTTCCTCGCCTACCCTATTCACAGCCGCAACATGAACCCCGTTCATTATGGCGTTGGCACGTTGCACTGTTTTCCAAGCATCATGCCAGTTCCCGTCCGATGAAGTATAGCCTTTAATCCAGCCAATCGCTGTGGGGTAGAAAATGATTTCTGCGCCCTTGAGTGCGTTGATTCTGGCTGGTTCAGGGAACCATTGGTCGTAGCAGATAAGTACGCCTACACATGCATACTGAGTTTTGTACACCGAGTACCCCGTGTTGCCTTGATCAAAATAGTTTTTTTCGTAGAACAGAGGGTCATGAGGTAGGTGCACCTTGCGGTAGGAACCCGAGATTTCGCCGTTCGCATCAATTATCACAGCTGAGTTGTAGTATTTTCCGTTTGAGCTTTTTTCGAAGATAGGCGCAATTATAACGATCTTCTTTTTTTTCGCCAGCTCCGAGAAAGCTCTTGTTGATTCTCCTGGAATCGTTTCAGCTAATTCACTGACATCCTTTTTTTCTTCTTGCGGAAAATACTTGGTTCTATACAGTTCTTGAAGACAAACAATTTGAGCTCCCTTGCGTGAAGCCTCTTCAATTCTTTTAATAGTCTTATTCAAGTTTATGGCAACGTCATCTGAAACAATCGTCTGAATAAGACCAATAATGACGATTTTTCTTTTTTCTTCTGTGGCCACAGCCTTTGGGTATGTAATGTCCGTCGAAATCATTGTGTTTCCTTAATTGCAACTACGTTGCTGGATGTAATAACTTTTTTGAACCTAAACTGGAACATTAAGTCAGATCGTAAAAGTTTTTTAGTTGATCAAGGCGAAATTTATGCGTCCCAGTTTACTGATATATATTTTATTTAGGAACCCTTAATTTCGTGGTTATTCCTACTAGTTAATGGTTCTGTTTTTTTGGGTAAAAAACAAGATGTTACGCTGAAACCGCAACTTTCCCTGTTTGAGGCTATAGCCACTGGTCTAGCTGCAATCCTTGGCGCAGGCATATTCGCAGTTATAGCTCCTGCTGCCGGTCTAGCTGGACCTGCAATACTTGTTTCTTTTTGCATTGCAGCGTTCGTGGCGCTTTGCAACGCACTCTCGTCCGTTCAGTTAGCAGCTGCATTTCCTCGCTCAGGAGGCACTTACGAGTTTGGACGCCGCATGCTAGGCGAAAGATGGGGCTTCATTGCTGGTTGGATGTTTCTGGTCGCGAACACTGTCGGGCCAGGTGTGAGCGCTTTGGCATTTGGTAGTTACCTTAGCGCTGTATGGCCAGCTATTCCCATGCGCATCGCGGCAATCGGCATTGCCACGGTTATAATTGTGCTTGATGCCTTGGGTATTCGCAGGTCAGTACGCATAACCAGTGTAATAGTTATTTTATCTATTGCTTCATTGTTAGCTGTTGCTATAATTGGGCTGCCTTCAGCTCATTTATCTAATTTTCTGCCGTTTGCTCCAGGAGGAGTTATCGGCGTTCTGCGTGCAACTGGATTGCTTTTCTTTGCCTACACAGGATACAGCCGAATCGCGACACTAGTGGAAGAAGTGAGAAATCCAAAAAGAACCATTCCAAAAGCCTCGATGATAGCTCTGGGCACGGTTGCTTTACTTTATCTGTTTGTTGCTGGAACAGCAATTGCAGTCTTAGGCGCATCCAGAGTTGCCAGCTCATCTTCGCCTTTAGAAGCCATGATGATTGCTGTTGGAAGCGGCTTTGGCGTGGCTTTGGTTGCTGGAGGCGCTTTGCTTACCACATTCAACGAAGGACTTTCTGACCTTTTAGGTGTCTCCCGGGTTGCCTTTGCAATGGGCAGAGAAAGCGATTTACCTCAAGGATTAGCAAAAATGGGCGAGGATAAGAACCCTTGGAGAAGTGTAATCTTTGTGGGTGCTATAACTTTGGTGGTTGCTGCTTTTGCCCCGTTAGAAACTGCTGTTGCTGTGTCCAGTTTTGGAACCTTACTTTACTACTCCATAACTAACGTTTCTGCACTCAAGCTGCCTGGTGCTCAGCGCCGTTTTCCCCGTCCTCTCGCGGTAGCGGGGCTTATTGGCTGCTTGGGATTAGCTTTTTTACTCCCACCAGAATATGTTGCAATTGGTTTGGTGATTCTCGCGTTTGGTTTAGCCTTTCGTTTTGTGCGCCAAAGAATTCAGCGGCAAAATAAATAAGCGTGTCAAGGCATTTTGAAGAAAAGTTTCTTAAAGCATCTTTGCAATAAGGAATAAGGGTTATTGGGATGCTTCAGACAAGCTTGGATGATTTGGATAAGCGCATACTTAAGTTGTTGCAATTTAACGGTCGGCTTTCATTTGCAGATCTTAGCCGTGAACTAGATGTCGCTGAAGCTACGGTTAGATTTCGGGTTAGCCGGCTTGTAAGTAACGGTGTCATAACTAGATTTGCAGCTTTGCTTAATCCAGCTAAAGTTGGTATGAAAGTTAGCGGCGCAATCTTGCTCAAAATTGATCCAGCCTTCTTGGAAGAAGCCTGCAAGCAACTAGTTTCATTTAGCGAAACGCAATACCTGTTTCAAAGCACTGGTGAATACGATGTGGTTTCGGTGATTGTGGCCCGAGACATGGAACATCTTAATAGCTTGATAAAGAAAACCAAGATCATTCCAGGGGTAAAAGATGCACGAGTATCAGTTACAACAAGATTTTTGAAATTTGACCCCAGTATCATCTTGCTATAATCTAATCCAGCTACACCAGGGCTTCGGTTTTCTTGCTGAATCCGCAAGAATTTTCGCTTAATGCTAAGTTTTCCGTAAGGTTAATAGATAGAGCATTGTAACCTAATGTGGGAAAAGAGCTAAGTCCTAAAGGATAAGCAACCGCTTCAAAAATCAAACTTGGTGAAATGGTGAAAGAGAATACAAACCAGAATAAAGACGAAAAATTCGAAAATTCGGAACCAAAGCCGGATTCGCATTATTTTAAAATGTCATCGCCTTTAAGCCTCGACGAAACTGACAGAACAATACTGCAGATACTTCAAGATGACTTTCCCATTGTACAAGAACCTTGGCTTGAAATAAGCAATAGACTCAACGTCAGCGAAGGCGAAGTTATATCGCGTTTAAAGCGTCTCATTGAAGCAGGTGCCATCGTAAAGATAGGTCCAGTCTTTGATGGTTCAAGAATCGGTTTAAAGGCAGCTACTTTAATCGCAATGAAGGTACCGAAAAACAAAGTAAATGATGTTGCACGCGTCATAAACGAGTATGATAACGTTTCCCACAATTACGAACGTGAGAATGAATATAATGTGTGGTTTACTCTTGCAGCGTCAAGCAACAGCGAATTAGCCATGATACTGAGCGACATAAAGCAAAAAACGGGCATGACCGACTTTGACGTTCTTGACTTGCCCACCATTCGCCGCTTTAAAATAAACGTACATTTCCAGCTAACCTAAACAAATTTTTAAGGTGAAAGAAACTTGGATGAAATTGACCGTAAACTTTTAGCTGGCATGGAAAAAGGCATCCCTTTGACAGCAGAGCCCTTCAAAGAAATAGCACTCCAATTAGGAATCACATCGGATGAAGTGGTTACTCGCTTAAGTAATCTTAAAGAGAAAGGCATGATCAGGCGGTTTGGGGCTTCATTAAAACCTAGCAACATCGGTTTCTTGGCAAATGCCCTTGTGGCTTGGAAGGTGCCTGAAAACCGCGTTCAAGAAATCGGAGCATCTTTGTCAAAATACCGAGAAATCTCCCATTGCTACGAGCGTAAAGTTGTCAATGGAAGATGGGATTACAATCTTTACACGGTTATACACGGAAAAGAACGAGAAGTTGTTCAACGTATGGTTAAGGAAATCTCAGGTGAAATCGAAATAAACGAATACAAAATACTGTACAGTACAAGAGACCTAAAAAGAAATGTCAGCACTGGCAACTTCGTTGAGGCTCCAGCAGAAGCTTCTTCGATGTTTTCAGAAAAATTTCAGGAGATGAATGATCCATGAATAATATTACAAAGCTTTGGTGTGGCATTCCAGGTTCGATGGATCACTTACGATATGGCGCTGAAACTCACCAAAAACCAGTTGTTGTTTGGAATACTACACGGCGTTGTAACCTCAATTGTGTGCACTGCTATTCTAAATCCGAGAATAAGATTTACAGCAACGAATTAACAACCGGTGAAGCCAAAGTTTTTGTGAAAGACCTAGCGGATTTCGGTGTTAAGGTACTGCTGTTTTCCGGTGGAGAACCCCTGCTTAGGGGCGACCTTTTTGAAGTTGCGCGTTACGCTTCTGATCAAGGTTTAAGAGCAGTGCTATCTACAAACGGCACACTAATTACAGAGGCTGTGGCGCAGCAATTGAAAAATGCCGGGTTCTCTTACGTAGGAATTAGTTTAGACGGCATAGGTGAAACTAACAACAAGTTTAGAGGCAAAAAAGAAGCCTTCGAGATGGCAGTTAAAGGAATTCGGAACTGCCTTAAAGCCGAGGTTAAGACGGGTTTACGCTTTACCGTCACAGCATATAATTTCAAGGATCTTCCAGAAATTTTTGAACTCATCGAAGCGGAAGGAATCCCTCGAGTATGCCTTTATCACTTGGCATACGTTGGACGGGGAACCGAAATTACAAAAGACGACCTAACACATGAACAGACACGAGAGTTCATGGATTACGTTTTAAAGAAAGCCGAGACTTTCCACAAAAAAGCCTTAAACACTGAAATCTTAACCGTTGATAACCACGCGGATGCCGCCTATCTGTACCTTAAACTGAAAGAGAAGGACCCGAAAAAAGCTGCAGAAGCGCTCCCGCTTCTAAAATTAAATGGCGGTAACAGCTCGGGCACAGGGATAGCCTGCGTTGATTTTAATGGGTATGTTCATCCAGATCAATTCTGGCAACATTATTCACTTGGCAATATACGCGACCGTAAATTCAGCCAAATATGGAGTGACGACTCTGAACCGCTGCTTCGAGCTCTCAGAAACAGAAAAAGTCACCTTCACGGCAAGTGTACAGAATGCCAATTTCTCGACATCTGTAACGGCAACCTCAGAGTTAGAGCGGAAGCAGTTTATGGAGATGTATGGGCATCTGACCCCGCCTGCTACTTAACTCCGCAAGAAATAAGACCCAATTAGAAGGTATACAGCGTGAGCGCAACCGACAAATCGCACTCTTCTGAAATGCATGAGGTTGCGCCGAGAGTTGTGGCTTGGGAGTCTACGCGCGCCTGCAATTTTGCGTGTGTCCACTGCAGGGCTGAAGCGCAAAAAGAGCCTGATCCTAAACAACTCACAACCCAAGAAGCCCTCAATTTGGTGGATCAAATCGCCGAGTTATGTAAGCCCGTGTTCATTATAAGTGGCGGTGATCCTCTTCAGAGGAAAGATATCTTTGAAATTGCCTCATACGCTTCCGGTTTAGGTTTGAGAGTAGTTATGTCTCCAAGCGGCAGCAACTTGACCGCAGACACATTTGAAAAAATGAAGGCTGCTGGCGTAAAGATGATTTCACTTAGCCTTGACGGTTCTAACGCGGAAGTGCATGATAATTTCAGGCAGGTTGCTGGCGCTTTCAATTTGGCTATGAAGAATATGTCGTTGGCTCGTCAAAGCGGATTTGCTTTTCGCATCAACACAACTGTCACCCAACATAACCTCGATGACCTCTTCAACATTCAAAAGGTAGCCTCCGAAATGGGAGCGCGTGAATGGGACGTCTTCATGCTGGTGCCGACGGGTCGCGGAAAAGTGAAGATGGAAATAACGCCAGATCAATACGAAGCGACCATCCAGTCTATCTATAAAGCGAGCCTCACCTCGCCAATTCCAATCAAAATGACCTGCGCACCCCAGTACATGAGAGTTATCGCCCAGCAGCAAAAAGAAAACCGCCAACCCCACGCAGGCGGCAGAGGATGCATGGCTGGCAACGGGTTTTGTTTTATCTCACACGTCGGAGAAGTCTTCGGCTGCGGCTTCCTCCCAATCTCAGCCGGCGACATCAGGCAACAAAAATTTAAGCAAATCTATCAGCAATCACCTTTGTTTGTTCAGCTGCGGAATCACGAGTCGCTTAAAGGAAAATGCGGCATGTGCGAGTATAAGGCGTTGTGCGGCGGTTGCCGTGCAAGGGCATTATCCATACACAAAGACTACTTAGAAGAAGAGCCCTACTGCATTTTCAAACCCAAATAGAATTCTGAAATCCTGCAGTAATCAGATCGTCAAGGAAGAAAAAGCTCGAATGTGACGTTAGTAATTTCGCTTCGTCACGCAGCCAACATAGCCAATTCGAGACGAGATTTGGCTTTGGTTTTCTTGGCTTTCTCTTCTTTGGGCTCTGCAAGTTTCGCAAGGTCCGATGGTACCATATTTGGTAAGCAACACATAGTCTTTCACAAAAATAATACTGTGAATTATTCTTAAGTATATGTGGTTGTCATAATGGAGCCACACCTTTGTTCACATTAAATTTTAATCAAAAAAAAAATAATTGCTTTGTTGATTCCTCATGGAACGATACGAGCATGACCCCAAGAGCCCTCAGGGTTCTGCGCTTCGGAATGACGAACCATTGCCACTTCGCGCATGTGTTTTTTTTGATTCAGGGCATGCCAGAAAGAACACTGAGCACGTCAAGAAAGGTAGTATATCCTCAGTTCATTAGTAATTACTCTCACTTATCATACACTACCTTTGTTTAATTATCATACACTACCTTTGTTCATAACGCCTAACTAAAGAAATTAGGGATATGTGAGGCTATTAAGGAAGGCTGACTTGTCGTTGAGTTCTGGGCAAGTCTTAAATCTGAATAGCAAAGAAAGTAGGATAGAGGAAATAAAAACGGAATCAGAAAAAAAGCAATCAGAAAAAGGCAACTGGGAAAAAACAGCTATTATTATTAGCATAATAAGCTTAATCGTTTCAACGAGTTTGACAGCCGTTATAGCATATACCAGTTATCAAGTAATAGAAAAGGCTGATAATATAGAAAATAACAGCCTTTTGCTACAAATAATGCAAAATGGCTATACCCCAAAAATTTCTGTGAGTAATCCCCAAATTGTTGTTCTTCAACAAGAAAATAGCTTATTTGATAATTGGACTTCACCCACTGAATGCTATGGGTGGGTAAATGGTTCAATTAATATCATGACTCCTCAAGTTGGAACAGTATCCATTAGCATAAGTAATTTCTCAATAAGCGACGATTATTCATACCTCTTACCAGAAAAAACAAATTTAACGATTGTTGAGCCAGTTCCTTCTTATTATCCCCAAGGTATCAATGATGTATATAATGTAGGTGAGGGTTTAACTGGATACAATTTTAGCCTTCCAATAGAAGCTTCATTTTATCCAAACCCTGAAAAACTACCTGTCAATACTGACTCTATTTTTCCTATCGGATATCTGCTTCTTAAAGCAAATTTTATCCCTCAAGCGACAAACTTCATACCACAAACAGAATATTTTTCGGTAAATATCTTTGTTGACGTAAAGAATTATCCTTGAGAGATTCCAGAGTGCATTAAACGGTTAGGGCTATTACCGAGTACATTCAAGGGTTAGCGCGCTAAGAAAGGCTTGCGATTCGAGGATTCCATTCCTTTATTTCTTCTCGCAAATATTTGGCGTGTGCGTATTGTTTTCAAATTCATAAACCATAATTCCATGTGACTTTCAAATTGTACTTTGAAGATAGCGAAGAAGGACTGAGCTTAAAACGAAACCCGAGTTATATACTTGCGTTAGTTGCGGAAAGAATCATTTAAAATTATCAGAGATTGTTTGGATGAAAGAATATGAAGATGGAGACATTGACTTATCAACTGTTAGATGTGTGTCATGCCATGCGCGATTCTTGCCTACTACTTTGGTAGGTAAACTTCCTGAAGATGTTTTAAAAACTATAGACAAACCCCTCAAGAAATATGGCAAGAGAGTCAACCGTAATTACGACAGAAGAACCGTTAGACGAGCGCTGAAGAAGTCGTAATAGCGCGCTATTCAGGAAGGGACTAACGTAGCTATCCTCGGATTCCAATCAGGTATTTCCTCTCGCAAGTATTTAGCAAACAGCAAGGCTTCTTCAGCTATCAGCGTCTCTACCTCTTGTCTTTTCCCTACTTTAATCCTCGGGATTTCTACTTTGCTCCTGAAGAAAAGGCTTAAACTTTTCAGGAACTCGTCATTTTTCGCTCCGTTCAAATATTGTCTCTTGCCTTTTCTATTATTTGAGAAGGCTTCCTCTCTAAGCACGAAGTCCTTTTCTTTAAGGATTGATGCGTACTGAATAACGAAGTCGTCTACCAAAAATCTGTACAGCTCCTCAAAGTCACACACTAAGGAGGGCTTACCAAACTGCAAGCTGTGCAGAAAGCCCAAGTATGGTTCAAGCTTAGCTTTGATTAGCGCGGTATGAACGCGCCAAGATAAAACCGTGTAGGCGAGGTCAAGCAGATTGTTCGTTTTGTCATACGCTTTAAACGTCGTTCTGTTCTTAGGTCTCATGTACTCAGGGAAAAGCTCGAATATTTGCTGGAAGTATTGAGAAGCGCAATGCCCTTCGATGTTTGTTAAGGTATGCCTGAGGGTACTCAATGATTTAGCTTCTGCGTTCTTTACCTGCTCGTAACAAAAAGGGTCGAGCCTGTGCAAACCGTATTTGCTGAGCAGGCTATCCTGTCCTCTTAGCTTGCCAATAAGAAACGCTTTCGCTATGTCAAACGACTTACCACTGGTAAAGGCTTGATACTGAGACAGCCGATTAAGGACATGAGAAGAATTGTCCAAGCCTACCAGAACGCCTACCGCGTGACCTCTCGCGGTTTCTACAATAAGGTCTATTCCAAAATAACAGCAAGTAACCAGCGCTCCGCTGCTGACCGCGTTACCTGAACGGATTTCTATTTCACCTATCGTGTTCATGTTTAGCGGGTATTTTCTTTTGTTGCCTTTGAAATCCCGAACGAACAGGCAACCTTCTTCTCTGCCCAAAAAATAGCCCGAGCTATCTAAATTTAATTTCTCAGTTTTCGTTCCTTTCACGCTCTATCCTCCTCCTTAATAGGGTATATAGTAAAGGGGAGCTATTTTAGCTTTAAACGTCAAAAGGGCTTATTTTTAGCCATATTAGCCGTTTTAGGCGCAATATTGTGGCTATTTAGGAGCTCGTAGCCTTAAGCTACGAAAAGGCTTTATATAGTATATAAGGAGGGTTGGACTTTTTAAACTATTTTTAAGCTCTAAACGTAAAATGACTTAAAATTCTTCCCCTATTAGCTATATTCATGTTTAAAATAGGCTTATTAGGATAAATTAAGCCCGATTTGTAGACTTCATGGATTTTGAAAAAAGATTTTTTAACTTGTTTATTTAAAAACGCGGGTATATACTACGAATTTAAGTATTAACGTATAAAAGCCTAAAATAGAACGAACCGAACGTAGAGGTTATAGATAGCCCGAATTTAGGAGATTAGGGATATGTCAAAGACAATAGGGCTTGAACCAATTGAAGAAATTCCTGAGATATTCCCTGTACTCAGGGTTTGTCAAGAACAAGAAAAGACCCGTATCGGCTTTGATTATGGCGCATCCAGAGAGGGCTAAGAGCACGGAGACTCTCAAGTTCGAAGGTCTTGGGATACTTTACATGACCGATTTGACCCACTATGGTCTTATGGAAGAGCTAAAAGACATGCCAGCCGACAAAAGAGAAGCGTTGCATCATCTCGTAATACCTGATTTGGAGAAACTCCGAACAAGAGGAAAGAGCGTCAGGGAAGAACTTATGTCTTGCTTTAGGGACTTGACCGAGGAGGGCTTGGGAAGAATGCATACGGGAAAGATAAACGTAAACTTTGACCCTCCCGTTGTTATGGGCGTTATAGCCTGCACCACTCCAGAAGACATAGGCGACAGGAGAAGCATACTCAGGAACGTAACATTCCTGTCCAGATTTATTCCCTTTACTTACGATTACTCAGACCAAATGAAGATAGACATACTTAATTTCGTTGAAAAAGAGGATGAATTGACCGAAAGAAAAGACCAAATAATCGGAAAGGTGGCAAGAGTCGAATTGCCAGAGAGTTTGGCGGGCGAATTGACAACCTATGCAATTTATCTCGCACATAGAATACAGAAATTCGCTTCTACAAAATCTGTAGACGGGAAAGACAGCCTGTTTGGAGTTAGGGCGAAAGAGAACCTTATGACGCTGTTAAAGAGCATAGCGTTGTACAACGGAAACAGAACGGTGGAGAAGGAAGACTTGAAAGAACTAATGCACCTCTACAAGTACATGAACTTCAATTTTAGGGAGATGGATGACAGAATATTCGGAGGTGAGTGAGATTGGACACAATTCCTGGGCGCGAATTTATGGGGATATTCATGCGAACAAGTATTACATAGACATGAAAGGCGCATACACTCGTGAGGAAATTAATAGAAGGGTCGAAGCTGCAGAAAAAGCTGCGCTATACCTCGGTCGTCGAGGAGACCTCGACCCTCAAACTGTCCGACAAAGGATAGCCCGTCTGGCGAAATTAAGAAAGGCTGACATCGGAAGCCGCGCCATCTCGGAAGCGCGAAGGCATCCTGACGGAATGGTAAACCTGACGCTGCATTACGGGCGTGATAAAGCCTTCGGCATGAGAATTGACCGCATGCAACGCCTTAGGAGATTGGAAAAGACGCGAAGAGCGGAAAGGATGGAAAGGATGCGGAAAGCAAGGTTCGACAGAGGTTGAAAGAAATGGTTGACGTAAGCACGCTCTTAATTTCTATGGTAACGGGATTATTCGCTGGAATAGGAACGACTGTCGGAACTTACTTGGCAAACAAGCATCTCGTCGAGAACATGAAGAAATTAGAGAAGGCTGCAGTCGAAGCCATAAGAGCACCGTTGTTCCAAGCAGAACGCAACGCGGAACCCTTATACCCTAAAGGGTATTCCCAAAGACGCATCAGGAATACCCGTAGTAAATTCCCTTATCACGTTACTCGCCCAGAAAAGCGCGGTCATCCCCGTAAGGTTATTGAACACACTCGATAGAGTACGCTTTAGGTTGGTGTCAAGTTTTGGACTTATTCGGAAGTGCTATAGCGATAGCGCTTATCCTTGTATTTTTCATCATGGCGCTTGGGTATATCGGCTTTGATAGAGTAGGGCAAGCCCTTCGCTCGCTCTGGGAAGCCTTTAGTGCAATATGGGTTATTCTTTTTGGAACATCCCCGTAAAGGCAGATGCGAGATTTTGCTTAAAAGGTTGGAACATACTCGGAAGAGTATAGCCGAATGGGGAAAACGAAATGAAATAGAAAGCCTGATTGTAGTCGTCGTACCCGTCGCGGTTTTTATCGTGGTAATTTTCTTGGCGAAATGGTTGTGAGTCCTTATGGACATATCCAGCATATTCGGTACATTACTCGGGGCAGGCATTCTTGTTGCTTTCATAATCTACGTTATGGTGAAGATAGGAATTTTGGGCAGGTTCGTTCGCGCTGTTAGCTCGCTCTTGCATTTAATATTCGGGGATTAACAATGCCACAGAAATACTGGATAAAAGAAAAACTTGGATGTAATGAGCGGTGGGATTGTTCTCGCTGCGCAAAAATGCTGTCTTGTCTGGATAAGGCTATGGGAAAGCCAGATTGCGAAGAGCCCGAAGCAGAAGTAGAAACGAAGCCTAAAGAAACAACCCCAAAGAATAAACCCAGAAAGGAACCTGACAGCGATTTTAAAAAGTCACGAGGTTGCAAACGGGTTATTAAATGCAATTGCTGTAGGGAATTTTTCGTTAACTGCTTTCCTTAATGAATGAGGAGGTGATAAGGATGGCAAAAGCACCAAAAAGAAACCCGAAAAGAAACATGTAAGTGAACCAAGCGAAAGCTCCTCAAAGGCTTAGGGTTTTCCATTCGGGAATACCCAAAGAACTTTTGGGAATACCCTGTAGGGTAAAACCCCAAGGCTCAGAATGAAGGCGCTCCTCACCTAAGCGCGTACTCAGAGTAGCCATTGCTGCCAGCTATTCGGTACTGCGCAGTCGCGCTTGGAGCGTGAGGAGCCGAGGTTTCGCTTAGGTTTTTCCACATCCTCGTTGAAAGATGCGGCTCAAGGTTTTCTCACCTCGTCTTTCAAGCCTTCCTGAAATGCCCCTTACTGAGAAATCTGTGTCCCTCACTACATATAACACTAAGAAGTCTTAAATCTGAAATAATACTATGACTAAATGGTGAATGTTATGAGTAGAATACCAGAATTTGAAATAAAGGATAGCGAAAACTTCAAAATCATTTACTCTACAGGTGTATTTGGCGGTCTTGCGCCAAATGACGGAAGAATGGTTTTGTATATAGATTTGCTGAAAACAAAACCAGTTAGAGGAGAACCTGGAAAGGAAGAACTTGACAAAATTGTTAGGGAAAGGGAAGTTGAAATTCACCTGTCACCAGCAACTTGGAAAAGTATTGCAAAATGGATGACCGCGCATGTAGAGCAACTTGAAAAAGTTTATGGAAAAATACCTGAAGAACCAAAAAGTATCATTCCACAAACACAATCTGGAAATCCTATCGTTTAGATGGTCTTTTTTGAGTTTCAAAGTTTATATTTCTTCTGACTGCAACGACACGTTCTTTGTTAACAATGTACTTGGAGTTAACAATGTACTTGGAGCGATTCAAGAGAAAAGTGAAGAAATTCGCAACGCTATAGGCATAGAAATCCATCCAATCTATCCACCAAGACAAGCCACAACTGGGATGACTGTTGAAGATAAGATAGCCCAAATAAGAGATTCGGCTTTAGTTATTATGAACATTACTCCAAGAATCATTGCAACTGAGTATGTTGTTAATTCTGGTGTTCTTATAGAATATGGGATTGTATTAGGTTTAGGCATAGCTGATAATCTCTGCATCCTATGTAATCAAGAATTTGAAAGAGCCCGACTGTCGCCGATTTTTCATGGTCATGACATTTAACAATTCATACAGACTACTGAAGGAACAGAATTAAAAAACATCATAAAAAATATTCTAAGTAATCACATCGCCAAGATTGTCCAAAGAAGCAGCCAACTTGCTCAAAGTGATAGGATTAAGCAAGATTTCATAGAAGAGCAAATAAGGTCAGCGAGCAACGCCACATAACGGGAGTCATAAAAAGTCAGATTGTTGGGATTCTTGGATTCCTGTCTTTCCGTTCGTTTATCGAATACTTCGCAAACAACAGAGCCTCTTCACTAAGGCTTCACCATACCATTTTTGTTCTGCTTACGCAGAACCTCTTTTCGGGTCTACCCTTCTCCCGCCCTTACTGCACTACACGCGCTAAAGGGTACGCCTTCCTGAACAACGCTTTTAGCGTTTACTGAAAAACCAGAGGTAGTATTTTTGCGCCTTGTGGTATTACAAGTGGTTTTACGTCATTGATGATGTTAGCTGTCTTAGCCTCTATAGGAGTTAAAGTCTTTGCTTCGAGAAACATCTCTTTGACTTTATCCGAATCAAGTTTCGAGTTTGCGACAATAATGTCAGTTATTAGTTTTTGGTCTCGTTCAATGCTCAGTAAGCCCTCTTTGATTTGTTTTTCATCAAATCTCGCTTGCTGTAATATGTTCAAAGCTACGCCATGAAATAGAAATGATGAGTTTGGAACAGCATATCTTTCGGTACCAGCTAATAATACAATATTGGCGATTGAGTCAACTATCCCGATATTGAACGTTATAGTTTTTATTGGAAGCGACTTGATGTAGTTGAATAATGTAATTCCACTGTTTGTCGCTCCTCCAGGTGAAGACAGCATTAGACAAACCTCTTTTTCACCTATGTTTACTTGTTCTGCCAAGACACTCATTAGAGTTTGAGAAGTCTTACCATCGATTCCTGCGTGGAAATTAATAAACAACATTGGATTAGCTCCTTATTCTACTTTGAATTGCCTTTGCATATAAGTTTATGCACTACCCGATACCGTAAAGTTACCCATAACAAACCTTAAGCCAACTTCTTCTAATACCGTCTTTCGAGGGATTAAGGATGCCCAATGAAGAAATCAACAAAACAAAACAGAAAATTATAGAATGGTTAAAGGAAGAGGGATTCTCGGCAGAAGAAAAACAAGACCCAAATGCTTACTTTAATATTCAAGCAACAAAAGGCAGAATAAATGTGAACATTATCCAAAACCCACCTTTCAATGATAGTATCTTCATTGGTGGAAACATCGCCGTTGCTCCAGAACAACAAGCGCTTCTGAAATCAAGGAGTCGAGATAAAAGGGAAGATTTCATTTGGGATTTACAAATGAGCCTCGCAGCGAACAATGAATTAGGCGATTTTGCGCTAAAACCCAATCCACCTGACGATATACAAACCATTTTTGTTTCCTCTCGGAGAATCTACTATGATGAACTGACTAAAGGGAAACTCTTTACTTCAATCAATATTGTCATGAAAAACATCATATTGACTATTTGGAAACTGCAAAAATTTGTTGGAATGCATATGCCCAAAACGCCTGCAACAAAGCAAGATTATTCTACGTAAAGTAATGCCCTTTCTTTCTTAATTGATAGAATACCTGAAGGTCTTCTTCTTTCTTTAGGTGGTACACATTCTTCAGGTTGCTGAATGCCTGAACAGCCTCACATATCCCTAATTTCTTTAGTTAGGCGTTATGAACAAAGGTAGTGTATGATAATTAAACAAAGGTAGTGTATGATAAGTGAGAGTAATTACTAATGAACTGAGGATATACTACCTTTCTTGACGTGCTCAGTGTTCTTTCTGGCATGCCCTGAATCAAAAAAAACACATGCGCGAAGTGGCAATGGTTCGTCATTCCGAAGCGCAGAACCCTGAGGGCTCTTGGGGTCATGCTCGTATCGTTCCATGAGGAATCAACAAAGCAATTATTTTTTTTTTGATTAAATTTTAATCCAACCAACCAACGAAAAAGTAAGGAAAAGTTAGACCTTTTTGAAAAGGTTGCAGGTGTTACTCAGTTCGGCATAGGCATATCACATAAGGTTAAGGTATAGTATGTGTAGTATCGGAATCGAGTAAACACTCAAAACTATGGAAAAAATAAGAAAAAATAAAGGAAAAAGAGATAAGGGTTCTGGTAACTTCGTTGGATAGTTTTTCGGTGTAAACTGTCTTGGGATATTTTTCTCGGTGTTAAGTTTCATGGGACACTTGTTTATGTGTTAATTTATATATATATATATAGATTATTAAGAGAAGCTATATTAGCTCCCCAATGGATACTCTCTGCTTCCGAACATAAGTAGAGGTGAAAAAAGAATGCTTTCAAGAGATTGCGATGGCTGCTCAATGCTTAAGGCATGCAGTGTACGATACAAAAAAACTTTAAAAGGTGACAAAGTCTACTGCCCAGACGGAACAGCACACCTGATTGACTGTGACAGCATAAAGCAAAGCACCGATATAATCTGTGTCTTTGAAGCGAGTCAATTAATCGAAAAAACTTAAAGATTAGCGACTAAACAGAAAAACTGAAAAAAAATCAAAAAACCATAATTGCCCCTTAAGCTGTTTTTGCAGCGTTTTGTATTAGTGTTTTCCATTTGTTTTCGCCTTCGATTGTTATTTCACATGCTCACTCGGAGTTTTGCCGTCTAAGGCTTCTGTGCGGTTTTTTAGTGATTTAAAACCTTTCAGCGGAAAACCGTGCAGTCATTTGCTTCTCTCATCGTTAACCCGTGTTTGAGGGCAAAATTAGTTAAGAGGGTTTTTTCGCTGTTTCCGACAAGCCATTTAACGTGTAGTTCCCAATCTTGCGATTTTTCAGCCTGTACTGTATACACTATAGGTGTGCCTTTCACCGTTTCAAAGATAACCAACAACTCATCAAGTATTGAAAGAGCCTCTTCTCTATTCATAATCCGCAATATATGCGGAACTAATTTAAAGATTTTTGGAATGCGGTTAAAAAAAATTACTTCTCAGCGTGGAATTGCAATTTTCTATCTTGTATCACACTCAAGCGCGCGCAACTATTAAATTGCTCATTCTTTTGCCTCAATGATTAATCGCCAATCTGTTATCGTAAGCTCTAGGTGTTGTCCATCATTCCAGCCTAATTCGTTGACTGCCTCTTCTGGAATGACTATTACATGTTTGTATTGACGTTTGTCCTTGTCCTTGTAATCAAGTTGCTTCTGGAGTTTAGATTTCATTTTTGGGATTCCTCAAATTTGTAAATCAAGAGGAAACAAATACGTGATAGGGTACATTCTTTTTCTTTAACCAACAATGTTTACTTCCAGCTTCAATTGTTAAACATGAAAAGCTATTATGAAGGTTTGTGGGCACAAAAAGAGGCAACAAACGTTCAGAATCACAAATAGACGAATTTTTACATCAAAAATAAAGTAAGTCTTAAATCTGCGCGTCGCGCAGTTGAAAATTTACCATTTATTATGTCGATTTGACAAACGAGCTTTTTTCCTTAACTGAGTGTAGGTATACCTGTGGAATTTTATAGCTGATGGTGTTTGCGTAATTTTTTTGACTGGTACACACCTCAACGCTAATTTCTTTATCATCTGAATCTTCCGAAGGATTACTAACAAAGAGTATGTCCATGTTTCCTATACGAAAGTGTAAGTGAGCTCCTTTAGCTTTCTCTAATAATAAAATTACTGTATTCATTTGTTGCTGGCTCAAGCCTAATGCTATCCGAATATCATCTAGAAAAGTAATTATATTCTTTGCAGATGCGGTAACCAAAGGAGATTTTTCCTTCAACATTCTAATCATCCGTGAGGTCACGTTTCACAGTGTTTTCAATTTAAGCTTTATGAAGTTGAGATTAATTACGGAATCGCATCCTTTGAATTTATTTCCACAGTAATTCTAATAGGTGTCTTATTGAATTCTCCTTGCAAATCCACAGTGTACCTTGTCCCATTTCGTCTTTTTGTCTCTTGTGGTTATTAAGCGCGGCGCGCTGAAAACATATATCCAAATTGGATGCGTTCTATTGTTGCGACAAGATGTTACACCAAATACTAATATCGTCATGAAGCAAGACTTAAGGTGAGGCGTCATCCGAGTGGCTGAATGCCCTTACTGCCATAATGAAGTTTCTAAAACTCAGGCTAAATTACAGAACAGCTTCTTCACAATCGAAACCTTCACATGTGATAGATGCGGAAGAAGATTCACTGTAACAAAATAACTCTATTCTGTTTTTTTGGGTTTGTAGACTATTACTTCGCCTTTCTCTTCTCGCACAGCTAAGTTATGTGATTTAGCGATATGGACAATCTGTTCTTTGACTGAGCCATCTGATAACATTGTAATACATATTTGATAGCCTTCTGAGGTTGGGTCACCTATTTTCGATAACTTTAGGTTAAAGGAGTTTGACCCCATGTGTTCACCTAAATTCAGGATTTCTTTATAGATAGCGACTGCTTCCTCTCTCTTCACGTGCTTCCCCAAGTTCGCTACCTGCGTACAAACTATTAAACTTGTGTAGCTGTAAACGTCCAGCAACAGAGCGGCTGCTATATTCAAATCAAGCGCGCTGGCTTGTCCCTTAATTAAGTAAACGTTTATTTTTGAGTTGGGGCCTCGTTTCAAATGAGTTACGTCCAAGCTTAGGAGGTGACCCCAAGCGGGACAAGATGAACACGAGACCCTAGAAACCCTCTTCAGAAACGTAGACTTAAGTTTTGCTAAAGCAGCCTTACTCGACTGCTTCCATTCCGATGGTCCAGGAAGACCCCCCAGAAACCCAATGGGACTTTTCAGAACCTTCATCGTTATGCGCATGAAGGGCGTTCGCAGCCTAAGAGAAATGACCAGACTACTCGACGCAGACCCAAGACTTAGACGATTGTGCCTCATCAAACCAGCCGAAAAAGGTTACCCACGAAGCGTTCTCAGCAGGTTCATCCGCAAAGTTGGAGAAATCCGCCTCATTAACATAATAGACGAGAAAGTTGTTAAGCTCTCGAAACACAGCAGTGCAAGAGACGTTGATTCCATTTTTGATGCTTCCTTTATAGATGCGTGGAGTACACGTGATCCACTGGACAACCAGACCGGCTATTCAGACAAGGAAGCCAGAGTCGGACGCGCAGGCAGATCATTCGGACTCGGCTACAAGCTGCACTTAGCTATCGATTCTGCGACTATGCTTCCTTTAGCCTGCATTTTTGCTTCGGCTAATCAGAACGAGCAGAAACACTCATTGAACCTGCTGGAGAAGACCAAGCTGATTCTCAAGCAGTCTGAGGCTAAATTGAGAAGTGTGATAGCTGACAGCCAGTACAGCGACGGCAAACTCAGAGACGCTGTCGACGCTGCGGTGATACCGTATCGTTCAAACCAGAAACGGGACGTTAAGGGCTTGCTGAGAGTGGACAAGAAGTTTCGAGCCTATGGACCGGAAGAACAGAAGAAGGAGTACCACAAAAGACCTCATGTAGAGGCAGTCTACAGCTTCCTAAAGACACAGTACAGCCTAACCGTCAATAAAGTAAGAGGCTTAGGCAACGTAGCTTCATATGCGCTCTTTAGCATTCTATGCTTAGTTCTGAACCGAGAGGCGGCAGAAAACTTCGGAAGATACGATAAAGCAGTCTCACCAACATACTTCAACACGTAATATCGGGACAAGGCAGCGCGGGGTAACTTTTCTTATATTTTTTACCCCTAATGCCATTATTTTAATTAATTTACGAGGGGTAACTTTTACTGAACTTCTTACTCCTCATACCAATACCTAACTACAATATACCTTAGTGACCTATCAAAAGTCTTTACCTAACGTTATTTTTTTTTATTAAAATTTAATCCCACATGCATTTCAGCAATTTTACTTCGAACACCAAGCCATATGTTGCGAGCGCGCGAATATATATTTTTCAATTTTTGGCTGTGATTATGCACATACACCGTTTTCACATTCTTCATAAAGTCTTCTTCTCATCCTTAACACAAATCTTAACAAAGAAAAGATGTGAGAGGTTGAAAACGATTAAGACGGCTACGACTTAAGCTAAGAGTGGGGTGCCGTGAGCATTTTGGTGGCTTCTGCCTCTGTCCAAGCCTTCATCGTCATCGTGCGGATGTTTCCCATGCTGCCTGTGCACAAAAGAATTGCCGCCATATCTTCATCTTTGGGAATTTCAACAAAAAGCACAAAATCATATTTTCCCATGGTTGTGAAGAACTTCATTTTTCCGCCAGCTTTTTCAATCATTTCTCTGGCTGCTTTGACTCTTTCCGGAGATTCTGTCACGTTTTTTATACCCTGTTCGGTCCAGTTTCCAAGAATAATAAAATTCGACAAAAATAATCACCAATATAACTTTGGAAAATTGACTATAAAAGTGTTCTGACCATCAGGAAACAATGGAAACTAACAGTACGTTGAGCTTTGTATTTCTCCGGGAACGCTTAATTTTGGTTCATTTTTTTTTGGTTTGTTTAGGTACATAATCAAAGAATTTTTCAATAGTATCTTCAGAGGTCCATTCCGAGCGCATTCGCGTTTTCTTTTCAGCCCTGCGCAGCTCGGAGAGTAGCATGCGGTTTAAGTCTCTAGCGTTTTCGCCTTTGAATTCAGCGTTGACCTCGAACCCGTCGGCGGTTGGTTTGATGGAGCTGTTGTTGCCAACTACTCGTTCTAACACTGGTTTTATAGCTGAGGGATTAGCGCTGCTCACTTGTGCAGACAGCTTGAATTTTCTCTCGGACAAAAATTGTCGATCCTCTTCAGTTTACATGGGTTTAATGTGCGTGAGTCTTTCCGAATGTAATTGTCCTCCCGTTGCCCAATTGCTCTTTGGCGCCTCATAAATAACGATCTCGACTGCCTCCCTGCGAACCCCTAAATCTTCAAAAACCTTAGTTATCCCTTCGACTGTTTTCTTCTTATTCTCAAGGGTCATGCCTTCCCAAACAGAAACCTGAACTATTGGCATTTCATTTTACCTCAAATTAACACATTCTTCGTTTCCCTAATTAATGTATTCTCAATGACAGTGAAGCTGAAACCAGGTGCAGTGCAACTACCACAAAATCATTTATTCTTGTGTTTTTTCTGCATTAAAAAAACAGGCTTTTCTATGTTGAAAAGCATCATTCTACATTCAAAGTGCCGGTCTTCGTTCTATGCACATTTATGTTGAATCATATTTGAAGCATATTAGAAGCATCTAGTAGACCGGGTAGGTAGGTTGTGCACACACAAATACCTCAAGACAAAAAACGAACGCTGAATACATATCCTCCTGAAAATTCTAAACATCAAGCTTTCCTGAAAGTTTGTCACTATTTAAATATAGAAAGCTATTTTCATATTCCAGCAAATAACTAACAATCTAGGCGCAACTTGGATGGAAAGAAAAGATTACTTAGAAACTCCGGTTAAGCACATAAAAATAAACGGTACGCTAACAGTTGACCAGTTGATGCAGCAGTTCAAAAACTCAGGTGCCTTAGGCGCTGGAAGACTTTCCACGGCATGTGACATTTATGAGAAGATGCTCAAGGATAAAGATTGCACGGTATTCTTGGCGCTTTCAGGTGCAGTTGTGCCTGCGGGCATGCGTACGTTAATCACTGACTTAATAAGAAAAAGGTTTGTCGATGTGATTGTCAGCACGGGCGCATGCATGGTTCATGACGCCATAGAAGCTGTCGGTGGACATCATTACAAGGGAACATGGGCAGTCAACGACAACGAACTCTACAAGTACCACGTATTTCGCATTTACGATATTTTTGTTCCCGAAGAAGACTACGTTAAGTTAGACTTCAAACTGTCAGAAATGTACGATGACATTGCATTAGAACACAAAGGAGAAAGCTTAGCTTCAAACGAGTTCAGCTGGGAAATCGGCAAACGCCTAATCGACCCAAACTCCATACTGCGAGCCGCCTACGAAGAGAACGTGCCCATTTTCTTGCCGTCCGTTCGTGACTCAGAATTTGGCTTCATCCATTGGCTTCACGCAGCCCAGAAAAACGGTAAGCCTGTGCTTCAGGTTGACGCTTTCAAAGATGTGCCAACTATATGCGGCATCAGCGCGAAATCACCCAAAAACGGGATGATAGTTATCGGCGGCGGAGTCCCACGCAACACTATTCAATCATCGGTGTTAGCGTCAAAGAAAGGCTTAGATTACGCTGTGGTAATCACTCTGGACCGTCCTGAAACAGGCGGCTTATCTGGCTCTACATTGGAGGAGACGGTGAGTTGGGGGAAAATGAAGGGCGGAGCAGACCATGTTACGGTTATTGGTGAAGCATTGATGGTTTTCCCGTTTCTGGTTGCTTCCGTAACCGAACGATTAGGAATGGGCTTCAAGCGCAACCCTGTTTCGCTGCTTAGAAAAACCAGCAAGCCAAGGAAGCAAAAATCATGAGCGGTAACGAAGCTGGAAAATACTGCGGCAACTGCGACGGCCACAACTCATACGATTACCCCACCAAAGTTTTCTGCTCAACCCGCCACGCTCAAAACAAAAACCCCATAGTTGACACCCTGTGGTACTGCAGTGACTGGAATAAGATTAGCCAAGACTGTTACTGTGTCCGAGAAGCATTAAAGAAAAACGGCAACGAAACAACGCAACGTTAAAGTTATAATAGTGAAGCATGTTTTGGTGTTGGTTGAAGCCCGGTGGTGTAGTGGTCAAGCATAGGGGCCTCTGGAGCCTCTGACGAGAGTCCGAATCTCTCCCGGGCTACTTTGTCCCAGGCGTGAATTCATACTTTTTTGACCTTGACTCTCGCAAATTTCTTTGATCATCTGTTGCTTTAAAACAGCCGTTAGTTGTGTCAGTTGAGTTTGTTCTAGTTGAGCTCGGTCTATGACTGTTATGTTGGATTGGGATAGTGCTTCTCTTGACATGACTTGGTCGGGGTTAAGTCCCCATGCGCGAATCATTTCTTTGAGGGCTTCAAGTTTGTTTAGGCGAGTTTTCGGTTTTATGCTTAGTCCTGAGGAGATGTATACGCCGCGGAGGTATTCTATGCCTTTCATGCGTATGTCGTGATAAGTGCTGATTGTGTGCCCCATCATGTATTCGATGTAATCGGTTTGAATGCTAAGTGATGCTAGTTGCGTGCGGAAGTATTTGCGAATGCTGTGAGCTCTTAGGTCATAGCGTCTTCCTCGAGGGTTGCTGGTGACTAGTCCTGCTTTGACGTAGAGGTTGTGGACAACTGAGTGAATTCTGCCTGTTGTTATTGATTTGGCAAGGTTGCTTTGTCCATCGCGTATTAATGGTGAGTTGTCGTGGATAATTTCTGGGTGTTTTCGTCCTGTTGGGCTGCCTTGTCTTCGTAAGTCCAAGTAGGCTTTGAGATATTCGGCTGCTTCCTGGTTTAGGAATGTGTCGTAGTCGTGATATTTGCCCTTGGTTATCTCTGATTCGACATGTACGTGGATTGGGATTATGCCTTTTTCTAGGTCGCGTTTGACATGGCGATACTGCAGCTTGGATAGAGTGCCGATGCGAAATCCGCCTAACGCCAGTAGCGATATTATTACCCGTTCGCGTAGATCGGCTAAGTCGAGCATTTTTTGCAGCTCGTCAGGTGCTGGTGCTCTGTCTTCGTAGATGCTTCTTTTACTCAGATTGTATGGAAGTTCAAGTTTTAGTCCGTTGCAGCGGAATAATGCTTTGACGCCTTTAACGTGATTGCTTATGGTTCCTGGTGCCAAGTTTTCGGCTTGCAGGTTGGCGACGAAGTCATCTAGCATTCGGCTGGTCTGCGAAAGAGCTTTTGGTTTTGGGTCGCCGTCTTGGTCTTGGCAGGCTTTGACAAGTTGGTCGGGTTGGGTGTTTGTCCATAGGCTGAATCGGTGGACGCCGTAGATGTATTGGTAGAGGGTTGCTGGGCTTCCTGTTCTGTGACGTAAGAGGTGTTTTGCTAGTTCTATAGTCGTGGTGTTTTGGAAGGTTAAGGTTACGAGGCTTGGCATTCTGGTTAGTAATGCGTCGATTATGTATTGTTGGAGTTTTTTGTCTGCGGCTGTCTCTGCTTCAGGCAAGGTGAGAGTTAGTGGTTTTTGCAGTTTGTGACCTCGGGAGCTCTCCGTTATAATTACGGTTTTCATTTGTTTGCTCCCGTTCCTGTTTTTGTTTGGAGTTTTTCGCTTCTTTGGCTGAAGCGCATACTCTGCTTTACCTGTAGTTTCTTGAGAATTTAAGTGCCACTTTAAACTTTCTTGTAGTGGTAGCTTGCGGATTTCGATGATGCAGCTCTTTAAAATAATTAGTCCGTTGCTTTGACCGCTGCATAGTTCAGCGTTGGGCATTGTTCTGTCGTGCTCGACGAGAATTATTTCGCTGTTTTCTTTCGATAACCAGCCGATGGTTTCCCTCTGCATTGCTTCTTCCATGGGTTGCTGAATGTTTTTGAAGAGAACGTGATCTTTATAGCGGATATAAACGGGTGAACCCAAGGAAAAAGCAAGAGAAGTCACTATGTAACCTCGCGTTCCAGATTAAGTTTGGGTTTTAAAGGGAGCTCTTCTTTTGATCTGCATTGACGTAGTCAATCTTTTTGGGTCTTATTTTTCTGTAGACATTCATGAATGCGTATATGGCGCCTTCCCAGAAAGCATCAGGAGCATCTGATGGGTAAGCTATGCTGTTGTCTCGGCAAAAACCACCCATCATGTGTTGCATTCCTCTTATTGCTCGATATATTGTGACGGGAGAAGGCGAAGGTGAATCGGCAGATACGATGCCTTCTCCGATCTCCGAAATGGTTCCGCTCACATGTGGATACCATGTGTCAAATTCTTTCAGAGACATTTTTGGCGCTATCTGGTAGAAAAGTATCTGGCCTTGTTTGTAGGCTTCATTGCTTTCTGCTTTAAGCTTTTCAAGCAGTGATGCTATGTCTATATGGCTGCGCGTATCTATGTAATCTATGACTGCTTTTCGGCAGATTTCGGACCAGTTTACTTCAGGATATTTTTCCATGTTTGCGGCTATTTCATCGGAGAGATAAATTGTTACATTTTTGGGGATTTTTGATTCCTCCGTTATCTGAATGCATACTGCACAGTCTTATGATATAAAGTATTCTGTGTATTCTGTGGGTAAATGTCTTTTCTGAAAATGTTCAATGCATCGATTGTACAATCTCGCTGAACAAGTTGAATTCCGCTAAATCATCAACAGTCTCATTTGAAATCCCGCGTAAAAGCAATGCTTTTCGAGTCATCTTTATTCTGCTCTTCACTTGTCGTTTTCTTCGCCGGAAGTACTCAATCCTGTGTGCTGGGCAGCAGTAGCGTGCTTTCAGACTTTTAGCTGAAAAGGGCTTGAAGCAGTATATGCATAGTCTCTCGCGTTGAACCATATCTAAGCCTTAAAAATACAATGATGCTAAGCAGATTAGAATCTTATTGACAAGCAAATAGCAAAATTGTTACATTAGCCACTCTGTCATATCCCCATTTACCCGCTGCGTAGAAGGAAATATGTAACGGTTTTTTTGAGAGGCATATTCAGCTGGTTTTAGCGGTTTTTCTCTTGAAGAAATCTCAAAGTGCTTGTAACTATTCTTTCAGTTAATATGACTACCCCCCGTTTCATGACAAATGCTGCCAAAGTGATGTAACGATTTTTTCACTTGGGGGATGCAGCCCCTATAATAGTGCAAAAAGGTGCAAAAGTTCTGTGACGCTTCTTTAGAAAAATGTTCTTCCGCTAGTTCCAAAACAAATTTTAGGTTAAGGGTTCGGGTTACTGAGAAAAACTGTTGAGTTGTTCTGTTGATTTTTCAGTGTGCACCTGATTAAATAGAGTCTTCTAAAATTGTGGACGAACTACGTGTTAAAATAGGCGGTTATTAACGTGGTGCCTTCTGGGATTTCGGGTATTGAGCAGGTGACAAAAAGTTTATTTAGTGACCGATATTGTGTTCTAATCAATGGTTAAAGCATGTGTAAATTTGTCTTCTTTATGCGGTTTTTCCGCTGAAAACGTTGATTTGTAGGGATGGAAAAGCTTGGAAAACGAACATTTTCCTGGAATAAGCGAATTAATGGACTTTCAGCTCCCCCGTAAGCAGTGTTTCAGCAACAAAGCAGGCCATTTTAATGCAAACAAGGCATCTTATCGCAAGGTTTCGGTCTATACTAAGAGTATGAAGCGATACTTGAAGGAGAGAGAGCGAAGACGGCAGGTGCGGCTTCTCGCTGAAGCGGGGCATACGCAAAAGCAAATCGCGAGTGAGCTGGGTGTTTCTACTCGGACCATTAAACGAGACTGGAATAAAATACATTCATACGTTAAAGGTCAAACCCGCAAAGAGATTAGACAAGTTGTAGATGAGCGGCAAGCAGAGTTTGAGCGGCGGTACGAAGGATTAACTGCCAATGAAGAGCTTAAGCTTCTAAAACAAGATATTAAGGAAGCGTCTAAGATGGCACGAGCATTGCAAGGAAGCACAAGGCGAAGAGAGTTGAAACAGCAAACCTTTCGGCAATTAGATTACACTTTTGATCTCGACCACCTGACAACTGACGGTTTTCCACGTGTAATGGCTCCCCCTGACGGCTGCACTCAACTTTCGAGAGGGCTTATCAAAATGCAGTTTTACGCCTTGAAAAACGGAGAAAAAAGAGAACTCCTCAACATCAGCATTTCAAAGTAGGCTGCTTATCCTTTCCACTAAGGTCTCGATATTTAACTTCTACATGGTTAATCTAACGATATTGATCTTCTCGGAAAATAAACTTGGGACATCATTATTTTAGGTCACCAAATACACTAGTGGAGCCTTAAATAGTTGGTTCAGCAATCATGGCAAATTCCGTATAGTCTTGGCGTTTTTCCCGGGCTTTTTTCTCTAGCACAAAGTTCGGAACGATATTTACTATTTTTTAGCTCATTTTAGTCAGGTTGGTTACTCAAAAGAAATCGACTTCTGACCTAAAATATATATAGAAAACTTCCCGCAATTTAATAAAGATATAAATTAAGACATTCGATACATCTACCCGGGATTGAAGGCTATTTGAAAGTGGAATCGGTGCGAAAAGCAAGACAGACTACTTTTCAAAGAGGTTCCACAATGAACGCAGCAATTGTTAGAGCTAACTTGAAAGCTCCAACAAATCTAAAGACCATTTTTCAAGACATTAGAAATCATTTGGCAGGAATGGCAACTGGTATTACTAGGGATGAAGCATTAGCTCAAGAAATAATCTATCTTCTTTTCTGTAAAATATATGATGAAATGAAAACTTTACCAACTGAAAAAGTCACTTTTCAGTTCTTTGCAGACGATTCCTCAACTCATGTTAAGGAAAGGGTAATAAGTTTATTCGAAACGAAGGTTAAAACTGAATATTCCGACGTCTTTCACACAGATGACCACATAAATCTTGACGAAGAGTCCCTTACTTATGTTGTCAAAAAACTACAAAATCTTTGTATTAATGATGCTGAAAGGGACGTTATTACCGAAGCATTTGAAGTATTTATTGGGCCAGCTCTCAGAGGCGGGGAAGGGCAGTTTTTTACACCTCTTAATGTAATAAAAATGATGGTGGAAATGCTTAATCCGGCAGTTGGAGAATCATTAATTGATCCCGCCTGTGGCAGCGGAGCTATTTTAGTTTCAGCATTGGATAAGGTGTGGTCAGCTTTTGACGTAAGCAATCTATTGCGTGATTTGCCAACTGAAGCGATGACGATTGAAAAGAAGAAGGCAGCAGGTTATCTCGTAGGTATAGATAAAGATAGATTTCTTGCGAGAGTAACAAGAGCCTATATGGCTATAGTTGGTGATGGGCGGAGAGGCGTTTTTTGCGAAAATAGCTTGGAAATTCCTTCTTGTTGGCATCAGGAAACTCAAGAAAGAGTGAAGTTGGGTGGATTCGATATTGTTGCAACCAATCCGCCACATGGTTCAAAAATTCAAGTCAAAGGCAAAAGAGTTTTGGAACAATACGATCTAGCAAAAATCTGGAAAAAAGATAAAGACTCAAAAAAATGGTCAATTTCTGGTCTGACGAAAGACGTTCAGTCTCCTCAAGTCCTTTTCATTGAACGTTGTCTTCAGCTCCTCAAGCCTGGAGGACGAATGGGAATAATTCTCCCAGAGAGTTTGTTTGGAAGTTCACTTCACGGATACATAATGGCTTGGCTTAGAGAAAGGGCAAAGTTCATAGCCTTGGTTTCCATGCCAGAAGAACTATTTCAACCATACACTCATAATAAGACATGTGTGGCTATTATCGAAAAAACAACCGCTAACTATGACTACCCTATATTCATGGCAGTTGCAGATTGGTGTGGTCATGATTCAAGAGGTAACCCAGTTCCTTATGATGACACCTCCAAGATAACTGAAAAATTCAAAGAATTTCAATCAAATCCCGACGACTTCATTAATGGTAAACTAGGCTTTGTCCACAATCTATCCAAAATAAAAGGAGAAATTTTTGTTCCAAAGTATTATGATCCTGAAATAGATCAGGAATTAGAGAATCTTGGACGAACTCACGATTTATTAGAAATAGGACAACTCGTCAAGGAAAAGGTTATAACAGTTTCAACAGGGGTAGAAATTGGTAGGCTTTCTTATGGAACGGGTACTATACCGTTTGTTCGAACTTCTGACATTAGTAATTGGGAACTGAAAATTGATCCAAAACATGGTGTCAGTAAAGAAATTTATGAAGAAAATGTCTCAAAAGCAGATGTTAAAGAGCATGACATATTGATGGTGAGAGATGGAAGTTATCTGATTGGAACAGTCTGCATGATAACAAAATTTGATACCAAGATTCTATTTCAAAGCCATATCTGTCGATTACGCATAACCAAACCTGGTGTTCTTTCTCCTTTCTTATTGCTTGTTGCATTGAATTCCCCAATAGTCAAAAAACAAATAAGGGCGAAACAGTTTACCCAAAACATCATTGATTCTCTGGGGAACAGAGTAATGGAACTGATAATTCCAATCCCTAAAGATAGCAACCTAAGAGCTTTTTTGACAAGTGAAGCTCAAAGAGTTGTTGAAGAAAGGGCAAAACTTAGAGAGAAGGCGCGGCAGCTCTCAACACAAGTGATGGGGCAATTAGATTAATGTCTGCCTCAAATCATTGATTATTTGTTTAGGTATTTTTCATAATTCTTCCATATCTTTGAAATTAATTCTCTTGTTTCATTCAAAGAAAGGCTTCCTTGAATACGGTTGCCATTTGCCGAGAGCCAACTAATGTTTTGTGCCGTATGACCCACCTTTGGGTCATCAGTAATCATCTTAAGTGGATTTAAATGTCCTACGTGAAAGTTGGATCTCCCATGAAATGGACTTAAAACTTCTTTCTCAAATTCCGCGAATTGAAGCGCGCTCAAAGTAACTGGACACCTTGCTGTTTCTCTATAATCAGAAATTAATTCTTCTTTTTTCAACAGATTACGTAACTCCGAAGGAAATCCTTCAAAACAACATAATTGCGATATTAGTTCTCGTTCTATTTCAAGGCAGGTCTGTCTAAAGGCAAAATGTACAGACTCCGGATGAACTTCCCATCGTTTCTCTCTATTTGTCTTATGCTTTCCGGTCTGAACCCTATCGGTAAGATATGCTTTAACCTTGATTTTGTCTTTCAATATAAAAGAAAATAATTTAGCCTTTGGGTTCTTTTTTGCGTTAAGTAGAATTTCTCTCAGACGTAACGTTTTCTGATACTTCTCAGCCCATATCCATGAGATATTCTCGGGACAATGGATATTTTGAAGCGATTTATTTCTGGCTGGAGAATCTACATAATCAAAAGGTATTTCATAGGGCAACACATTGTATTTTTCGAACAATTTTAACAATCTTACCACTCCCGGGTCACCAATAGCAGACTTAAGGTCGTTTATCGACTTCAACCAGATTTTTAAACAATTTTCAAATGTGGAAAATCGGGGATCTGAGTCATCGAATCTTTCCTGTTTTTTTCCTTTTGAAATTTTTATTGCCCATCTGACTTCCATCTTTGTTGAGGATATATCGTCGTTAACAAGTTCAATCAAGAAGATATTTCTTACAAGACTTGTGATTACATATCTATAGGTGGATTGACCGAGTTTCTCTTTTGTTGAAGAAAGTATTTCTGAGCTGGATTGGTATTTTTCCAAAAAACTGTGTACCTGCTCAAACATCTCTTTTCCGCTGAACCTCTTTTTCTCTGTCAATTCTTGAAGAGACCGTTTCATTCGTTCCAACTACTTCCTGCCCCTTCAGTGCTGTAACGGAATCGATACAAATTGATAGTTACCAGATAGTGGAAAGTTGGTAACCAACTGGTCACAAGTCATATACCTAATGCTCACCAAACTGATTGCGAGACAAATGGATTGGAGTGACTACGGTTACATCATTGCGAGCAACTATCGAGTAAAAGTAATTAAGGCCCTTTTGTTGCATCCGAAAACACCCAAACAGCTTTCCTTAGAGACTCAAATAGGCATCACCCATGTAAGTAGAACGATTAAGGAACTATCTTTGCGCGAATTAGTTTTTTGCTCAAATCCTAAAGACTTGAAAGGTAAGGTCTTTGGTCTTACCGATAAAGGCAGAGAATTAGCTGTAGTAATCGCAAAAGATGATAATTAATAATAAACGGTTTATTCAAGAAGTGAAAACTAAGTATTTAAAATGGCTTTGCGAATATTTCACCTTATTCCATTAAAACTTTTATTCAGAAAGGCTTCCCTTTTTTCATAAATTGTAAATTTTTTCTTAAGTAAAGAGTCAATGTAGAATGGGTGAGTGTTTTGGATCTCTATCAGATTCAGGTTTATCTCGGGAAAGCTGGGAAGAAAGAGCGCAGAATAATTTTGTGCCGAGAAAGAATTAAATTAATGATAAAAGACAACTCTTGGCAGGAAAAATCACTTCAACGCAATTCAGCAAGCGATTACATCGGCAAGATACTACGTTGCACAAAAAAATTCAAAAAGACATTTCCCTAAATCCTTAAAATGATATGTAAATATTTGGACAATGAAAAGCAACTGAGGCGGAATGAAGACGGAGATTAATGTGGATAGATTGCGCCGATCTTTAAATTTCATAGTTCTCGGTTCTGGAGACAGTGTTTCAATTAATATCGGGTGCAAAGGGTAAATAGCACTTTTGCTTGTGATTTTGGCTTTGAAGAAAAGAAACTTTCAAAGATTGTTTAGATATTTTCTAACGCTAAATACAGTTAACAATTAAACGTCTTATTTACAAGATCCTTTATTTCGTTAGAATTTATTCCACCTTTTTCCGTGTCCTTGGTAACTATCAAAATTCCTCGTTTTCCTTTGCCTTCTTCTATCGGAAGAATACCTTGAGACGTATACCATTCAAGTTTCTTTTTCCACTTCTTCCGATAATTCTCTTCATAGTACATTCCTAGATGTTCCCAAAGATATAATTGACCAGATTCATCTTCAATGGTGAAATCTGGATATCGGACTAGACCATCGTCACCAATGAACTGCTTTTCATATGAATACCTAATGTGTTCCGAGTCTAAGTTGTCGGCAATTATTACTTCGGACTTTGACCTAACAGTCTCTCCACGTCTTGTGCGATGGATTAAGCTATCTTCGAAGAAACGATCTTCAACCAAAACCAAATCTGGATCTTGGAATAGATTTGTATATCGTCTTGCTGTTTCTGAAAAGGTTTCTGAAGAGTATTTCTTAAATTCACTCCAGTTTCCTTGGTGAAGTATAACCAAACGATCTCGTTGGCGAGTTAAGGCAGTATAGAGTAATTCTCTGGAAAGCAATTTGCAATGATTCGGCAGAATAAGAAAACAAATATTGAATTCGCTTCCTTGAGATTTATGAACAGTGATTGCATACGCTAATTCGAGGGGTGGGTTTTCTTCGTCGCCGAAATCTGAACCCTTAAAAGAATAACTGAAGTTGGGTTGCGATGAAAACTCAACATTTACTGGTAAAGGTCCAGACCATTTATCATACTTTCCTCTAAACTTTCCCACAACAGTTCCTATTTCCCCGTTGGCAACATACTGCAAAGCATCTTCTTTAGGCCAGACAGAAAATCGCCTATGATTAAAAGTGTTAATTACTTTGTCGCCGTAAACTATCCTATCGGGCCCCAACGGTTTCGGTATGGACTTTTTTCGAAAATCATATGCGAGATCGATGGTGCGAGAACGGAATTGTTTCTGCACAAGTCTATTAATATCCCTAACTCCGTAAGTATTACCTTTAACAGGCGAAAGAATTTGCCACTTTTCAGCCCAGTTCGAGCAACCATTATTAAAATAAACATACTGCCCGCTTTGCTTGCCTCCAAGTGACACCTCAAAATGGATACTATCCGAAGAATTAACCAAATTTAGTTCTTTGACTAAAACCTCAAGAATTTTTTCGAAAATCTCATTTTCAGTATCCCATTGAGACATTGAGAGATGTTGAAGCAAATTGGTTCCATTGATATCATTGAATATTTCGTCTCCTCCCGGGCCTAAGTCTCGACCGCTATACCAATCAGCGAGCTCTAAATCTTCGCGCCTTTTTCCTACTTGGCGGCGGCGCACAGTTAATTCAGCATAAGCCGAACCAACTTTTGGAAAAGTAGTTTCTATGTTTTGGGGGGTACAAAGAGCTATTATATCAACAAAAGGTCGTCCGGCTCCAATTGGCGGAAGCTGTCTTGGATCTCCGACTAAAACATAACGATCAACACCAGTGAGGGAATCAAAAAGTGCAGCAAGCATCTCTTCCGTAAGCATTGAAGCTTCATCAACAACCACTGTCTTATAGTCTTCAACTGGCTCCGCTTCCGATAACTTATAAATCCCCGTGTTTTCATCGAAACGTCTTGAGGGGCGAAGGAACTGTGCAATAGTTTGTGCCGGAAGACCAGTTGCTTGTTGCATCTTTACTCTAGCTTTCCCAGTTGGAGCTAACAATAAAATTCCGCCTGCATTGATTTCAGGGTGATGACATAACGTAGAAACCACCAATTTTGTTTTCCCTGTGCCTGCAGGACCTATTAAAACTGAAAGTCGGCTTTCACCTAACTCTTTTAAAGCCGCAACTTTCTCCTCTCTTGCATGTTTTTCGTCTTGATTATCTGCTGCTTGAACACCTTTTTCTTTCAACTCTCCGTTTAGCATCTGAGACCAAACCTTAAGCGATCCCTTTGCCAGACTATTCCTGCTACCGCCAATTCTCTTTTTAACAGTTTTTCGTATTATACTATCCATTTGAGATAATCTATTCAATTGGTAAGCACGTTTGCCATCTTTCATTTTGGCCAAAGAAACAATAGGATCGAACTTATCATCAAGCACAGCGAGCAAATCCTCGTCGATTGGACAAATAGGATCGAGATCGCTGTCGCGAATATAATTTATTACTTGGGATTGTGGAAGCAAAGTATGGCCTTCAAGAGCAGAGTTCTCTAACGTATTGACGATTAAAGCCCTGACTCTGCGCCAATCTGTTGCATCATTTATCAAAGATGGTTCAGGAATTGGATGTTTTGAGCGAACTATCTTATCAGGGAATAAACCGTGATCAATTGTTGCTAAACTGATAGGAGATTGTGAATATCTGTCAAGTTCGAATAGAAGATAAGGGTTACGTAATAAGTCAGAATCTGAACAATCAATTCCTGATTTATTTCTATCTTCTTTCACGTAAAATCTAGTCGCTTGTTCTGAATTAAGCTCAAAACGACTAAGTAGCTTCAGCAAAGATTTTCTTTGGTCTGGAAGATTCTTCCACTTTAATTGAAGCGATAAAGAGATCTGTGGCGAAACTTCATCTGACAGTAATTGTGGATGACAAAATACTTGATTAACAAGCGGCCAAGGATCTTCATTTTCATCAATTTTCGAAAATATTTCTTCAGCAACAAAATACGATTGCTGGACGCCAAAGGCGCTTAAGGCTGCACCTAAGCCTGGACAGGGACCTCGCCTTGTCCACAGCTCAATAAGCCGATCATTAATCCATTTAAATTGGCCATCAAAATGGCCCTCAACTTTTTCGGATATTTTTCTCAAGGAATTAGCACAAGATAAAAGAGCACTAATAGCGGCATCATGTGTAACGTGTTCAGTTGCATAAGAAAACTCCTCATGGCGATCGTTCGGAGCGTATGCAACATAGCCAGCAGGGTTTATGGATTCGTCTTTTTCAGCTGCCGCAAGAATGGCTTGATATGGCAAAATAAAGCCGTCTTTAAAATCTGGCCTGATTGAATGTTGAATAGAGTGGTCCCAAATCAGGCATCGAAGGCCTTTGGTGCCATCGTTTTTGTATTCTTCCGAATTTCCCACATGCAAGACTCGACCAACGCCTATCAAAACTCGTCTATTATCGTCAGAAAGAGGCGTTTGTTTAGCATAAAAAAAACAGAGAGATTTTTCTGGTTTGACGTAGCTAAAGAAGTAGTCAAGCAAAGGCTTTTGGTTTCTGTAATCCTGAACCCATGTTGTGTCAAACCCCAAATCAGGTTCCAAATCTTGGTTGCATTCAAGTTTAAATTCTTCAGATAACTTCCATGCTGTTTTAGTGTTTACCCATCTGAACGGTATTGCTGGCGCAGAAAAAGGGGGATGTCGAAACTGTGTGGGAAGTATATGTTTATGTTGAGTGCTGGTTTTAGTATATGGGTGGCTAACTGTGCGGGTATATTCAAAAGGTGCCATAAAACATCCTCGTTCGCTCACGCAAGCAGGCCAATTATTTTCATCTAATTCTTGCAGTGATTTTGCTGCATTAATTTGCTCTTTTGTTTCATCTTTTTTATCGCGAATTCTATCTAGAGCTAAGCAAGCAACGTTTTCTTTTGGTTTGTTACAAACGTTCCCGGCCCAACCTAAGTCATGCCAAGGAATACGAATCGAGATATGCTTGAGAATTTTGCCTTTTTCTGCTGTTGAACCAGATTTCACGATTAAATCACCAGTGGTGCAAACTACTGATTTCTGAACAAGTGATATAATTGATTTTGCATATGAACCTAAAAGATTAAAACTAAAAATTTTGAATTCGTAATCTGCTAAAATTCAACTCTGATTTATTGAAATTCTAAATACTAGAAGAGACAACAACAGTCCGATTAAGATGTCAGAAATTCCTCGCTTTGTTGAAGGACAAAACGTTTTGTACTTAGGAACAAACAAAGTTGGAACTGTAAACAAAGTAATCAAAGGCTCACGAAGCTATCAATACAAAATAACAATAGATGGAAAGGTACAAGTCGTCGGCGAACGGTTCCTAGAACCTGCAGTGGACACTGAAGAAAACATAATTGAAGATTTCACTGCTGGAAAACTCGGCAATCATGAGGAGTATAGACTATTTCAAACATGGCTACGCCTTTCAAGACCAATCGAAAGCAACCTATACAGTTACCTCGGAAGCAAAACAATTTTCAATCCACACCAATTCAAACCTCTCCTAAGATTCCTTTCACCTAACTCTGAAGAGAGGCTTTTCATCGCAGATGAAGTTGGAGTCGGGAAAACCATCGAAGCCGGCATAATTATAAAGGAAATGATGGCTCGTAACAGAATAGATTATAGGTCGCCCATCCTAATAGTTTGTCCTGTTTCTTTGGGACCAAAATGGGTTAAAGAAATGAAGGAAAGGTTTTCCTACCAATTTCACCTTCACGACGGAAACTCTTTAAAAAACATGTTAAAAACAACAATAAGAGAGGGAATTGTCCCTCAAGGATACACTTTCTCAATAGCTGGTTTGCAGCTCTTACGGCGAGAAGAATACATAACTTTGTTAAACGAACTTGATTCAAGAAGAAATACCCCCGTTTTTTCTCTAGTAATAATTGACGAAGCCCATCACCTTCGTAACTCGGAGACAGATAGTAATGAACTCGGCAACATTTTGAGTCGGATGACAGAAATGATGCTAATGCTTTCAGCGACTCCACTGAATCTAAAGAACGAAGACCTCTTCAACCAGATGCACATTTTAAACGAAGCGCAATTTCCTGACCCAACTACCTTTGAAACCATGCTTGTTCCAGTCGTGTCACTGAACCGAATTAGTCAATTAATAACAGAAAATGAGACAAATAAAGCTGAAAAAATACTTGAAGCGCTTGAACAGTTGAGGTTAGACCCTCTGGGGAAAACAATTCTTTCACACCCAAACGTTAAAGACTTTACGTGCCGACTGGAAAATCCAGCTCCTTTTTCAACAGAAGAAATAACTTACTTCCAGCGTACTTTCACCTCCTTGAGCCCGTTATTTTACTCTTTTACTCGAACCAGAAAAAGAGAAGCACTCGATCACCAAATTATTAGAGAAGTTCACGAATTGCCAATTACATTGACTCCACTGGAACAACAGTTCTCAGAAAATGCATTGAAGTTAATTGAACAGTATTACGCTTCTTTGGAAAATGAAGATCTTCCAATGGGTTTTATCATGAACATTTACCAAAGAATGGTTAGCAGTTGCATTCCAGCATTGATACAATATCTGAAATGGATGGTTAGGGCCACGAAAATTCTCGATATAGAGCGGAAAAACCTTGAGGATTTTGAAGACGACACAGAAATCGAAACAACAGATATTAACATAGATTTTAGCCAAAAACTTTCAAATTTATTAGATGGAGCAAAGGAAATAGAAAGCGTCGACAGCAAGTATTCACAATTCAGGTTAATGATTCAAAAAGTTCTCGCAAATCCTGAAACTCCTCAAACGATGGTTTTTTCTTTCTTCGTTAGAACTCTCGAATACTTGAAGAAACGACTCATCGAGGACGGCTTCACAGTAGAAGTAATTCATGGCGAAGTTCCGATGCAGAGCCAAAACGGAGTTCTTGGAAGAGACCAAATAATGACAGCTTTCAAAGATGGCAAATATCAGATATTGCTTTCAAGCGAAGTTGGCGGTGAAGGACTTGACTTTCAATTTTGTCATGCAATTATCAACTACGATCTGCCTTATAACCCAATGAGAGTTGAACAACGAATTGGAAGAATAGACCGATTCGGTCAGAAAGCTGACAAAATAATTGTTACTAATCTCTTTATCGAAGGTACTATTGATGAAGAAATATACAATCGATTATACAAGCGCATTCGACTTATTGAAGATGGTATAGGTTCTTTGGAGACAATAATAGGAAAAGAGTTGGCTGACCTTCAAACCGCCATCATAACAGGGACGTTGAATATAGAACAAAAGGAAGAACTGCAAAGACGTGTAGAAGAACGTGTGGCATCAGCAAAATCAGAGGCAGAAGAATTCGAAAAAAACCGTAAAGAACTATTGAGCGATGATTATCTTTCCGCTCCAATAAACAACTTATCCAAAGGCGACTTCATTAGTCCAAAAGATGCTCAAGAACTAACCGAGATTTGTCTCTCAAAATGGAAAGGATGCAAATTCACTACAGACAGCAAAGGATTAGCACAAATACAAATATCACCAGAAATCTCAGCAGACCTAGAGCACTTCCTTCGAGCGCCTGGACGCGAAGGAGGTTATAACGAACTTCATCAATTGATTTCATCCAAAGGATCTATCAAAATAATTTTTAATGGTCAAGAGGCTGAAGCGAACCCAGATAGAGTTTTCTTATCACCTACGGGTTATTGGTCTCGGTTTTTGGTTGAAAAACTCGAACTTGAAAAAGCTATTTTCAAAACTTTCGGTTTTGCTTCCTCCAATATTGGCCTTCCAAATGGGAACTATATGATTTTCTTTTTTGAGATTAGAATGGAAGGAATTAAGACAGAAATTGAGCTTTTAGGTATTCCAATTGACCTTCTTGAAACCAAAGTCGCAGAGACAGATTTCAATACCTTGCCCAGACTGATTGCTAATACAAAAGGATCCATAATTGAGCTAACGGAAAATGTTGACCCTAAATCCTACTTGGATTTAGCAATGGCATATCTTGATGAACTACTCGAAGACAAGAGGAAGAAAGTATCAGACGAAAATAGATACAGAGCTGAAAGCCGAATCGCCGCCCTGAAAAAAGGAACCGAAATAAGAAATGAACGACTTGAACAACAAATTAAAAATCATGTAACTAATAGAATAGATGAAGGAAGAGCGCCAGATGAGAACTATATTCGACTAACAAAATCAAGGATTGAAAAAGAAAACGCAAAACTACTTTTTGCTGTAGAAACCCTGCAGAAAAAACAGATTCTAACACTTGATTACAATCTACAAGCGATAGCTTACATTATGGTTCGAGGATGATTTTTGATGTTTGAAAATATATACGATCAAATTAGAGAAGAAAATAAAATAAACTATGGAACCAAGGTTAGTGTTTATGGGCCAATCTTACTGGGCAATTTGTATAGTGAAAGAACACATTTTATTTTTGAGATCCTTCAGAATGCAGAAGATGCTTGTGCAAGGGCCAGAAAAGCTGGCGAGATCAGAAAATTTGCGGTAAATTTCAGATTGTACCCTGATCGGTTGGAAGCGACTAACAATGGTATTCAATTTGACGATAGAGATGTTCGGGGAATTTGTGGAATAGTTGATTCCACTAAAGATCAAACTGTCACTCAGATTGGCAAGTTTGGAATTGGCTTCAAATCCGTTTACGCTTATACAGTTTCTCCCGAAGTCTTCAGCGGCCAACATTCTTTTTCAATAAAAGATCTTGTCCACCCGTTTTATGAAAAAAGAAAAGAACAAATCCATCAAGAAGAAACGGTTTTCATTATCCCGTTTAACAGACCTGACGTCAAACCCGAGACGGCATTTGAAGAGATTAAGAAAAAACTAAACAATCTAAGCCTAAGATCAATGCTCTTCTTAAATAACATAGAAGAAATTTCATTCAAAATGGGATCAATTGAAAGCAAATACAATAGATCTTCAAAAAAAGAAGATGATCATTTCTTTATCACCCTTCGTAAAATTGAAAATGGTGTACAAAAGAGCAGGGAGAATTGGCTTGTATTTGAAAAACCGTTAGATGATTCCGGAAAGCACTCGCTGAATACCGCATACATGATTGTCACTGAAATACGTACTGGAAAAGATAAAATAATGCCTGCAGATGACGCATTGCTCTTTGTTTATTTCCCAACAGACATGGAAACACATCTAAAATTCATAATTCACGGTCCATTCAATACTACGCCTGCAAGAGATAACATCAATAAGAACGATCAAAAAAATCTGAGAATTATTCAAGAAATAGGTGACTTTGTTGCAGAAAATATGACAAAAATCAAACAACTAAATTTGTTTGATGTCGATTTTCTTAATGCACTTCCAATTGACACAGACCATTTTGCAGTGCGCGAGTCTATTTTTAGACCAATTTATGAAAAGGTTAAAGATAGACTTTGTTCAACCGAGGCTCTCCTGCCAACTTACGACAAAAGCTTTACAACTTCGAGGCAAGCGTTGATTTCAAGAAGTGAAGACCTTCGAAAGCTAATGTCAAGTGATCAACTTGATTTCTTATTTGGCAGAAAAAATAGCCGATGGCTTGATCCAGCCATAACAGAAAACAGGACGCCTGAACTTTGGAAATATTTGACTGGTACTCTGCTGATTGATGTTATCGACTCAGAGACTTTCGCTAAGTCTCTAACTGAAACTTTCTTTAAAAAACAGGCTGATGAGTGGATTATTCGTTTCTACGACTTTCTTGGGGATCAAAAAGCTCTGTGGAGAGAGAACGACTGGGGGAACAACGGTATTCTTCGTTCAAAGCCAATAATAAGATTAGAAGACGATTCACACAAGCCTCCATTTGACGTTATTGGAAAATCCAACGTCTATCTTCCAAGCAAGGATCCGGCCATAAACAGTCAGTTCCGAAACATAGTAAAAAGTACGATATCATCCGACAAGAGAGCAAGAGGGTTTCTAAAAGCATTGGGCATTGAGGAACCCGATATAAGTGCCACAGTAATTGATTTGGTACTTCCTCTTTACGGAAAGGAAAACAAAGTTACGGATAACAATAATCTTTTGCATGTCAAAATGATCCTTCAATCTCTTGGAACCTGTTCCGAAAATAAGAAAGAAACCTTGGTCGCTCAACTTCAGAAAATCTCATTTCTTAAAGCAGTTAATGCCGCAAAAAAAGAAAAAGGATACAAAAAACCCGGTGAGATTCATCTTGGGAAAGTTTATACAGGAATAGAAGGGGTCGAAGAATATTTTTCTGGGAACAATGCAATTTGGCTCTTAGATGAAAGCTATGTTTCAATTATGGAAAAAACCAGCTTGCTTCAAAAACTGAGAGAATTGGGTTGCTTTAGCGGAATCTGGTATTCTTGTACCAAACCTGATTACATGAATCATGTAGTAATAAATAACAGCTTTGGATGGCATTCGAGAGGATTGAATGGATTTGATCCCGATTGTGAGATAGAAGGTTTAGACTTCGCTTTAAAAAACATAAATGTTTTTCGCGCGAAAATTGTTTGGCAATTCGCGATGGATCTTAATCAAAGTATATTCGGTGAAGTGGAGAAAAGTACAAAACAAGACTATCAAGATTCCTCCAGGCAGTTTCAATATTCAAAAATGGGAAAGCTGCTCCACGAGAAAAAATGGGTTCCAGATTCAAAATCAATTTTCCACGAACCATCGACAATAAAGCTATCTGAAATTCCGGATGATTTTGATAAAGAGAGCAACGAAGCAAAAAATGCCGCTGAGAAAATAGGTTTCAAATCGGAAACAAATCAGGAAATTGAGCGATTGTGCGCAAATGCTCCAGAAGATATTAAGCATCTACTCAAGCATGCTCAGCCACTTTTGGACATATTCAGTTCAGCAGGGCCAGAACAAAGAAACAAAATAATTGAAAGTGCGCGCCAAATCCTAATGGAGAAAAAAGAAATTTTGTTTGAAGATGATGGCAAAAATGTTTCGTACATTACACCAACGCGTTCAGAACTTTTGAGCGATTTTACATCGGCAATGAAAGCTGACCAAAATCAAGTGCCTATTCCAGGAGATAAAACCTGGACTGGCCCCACACCAGAGCAAGAAATCGAGATTCAAAAACGCAAACTTGAAGCATTATCAAAAATGTCTGAAGATCACCAAGTCATGTTGAAAGAAGAAAAACTGATTAAACGTGTGAAAAGCAAAGATAACCTTGAGCCCAATCTAAGAGCTTTCTTGCTTAACCAATACCACGGCAACTGCCAAGTCTGCAACGAGAGGCTCGACTTAGGTGTCTCTAAAGATCCATACTTTGAAATCTATCGTCTGGACGAAAAAAAGAACCTGCACGGCGAATGGAGCAACCAAGAACATAACGCAATATGTCTATGCCCAAACTGTCATGCACTAATGAAGTATGGCGGGAGAGATTTGACAAAAATAATAGAGAAAGCTCAAAACGTCGCTAATCACGAAGAAGCACCCGATCCGGTTTCGAAAAGAAACGGAGATTTCTATATTACCGAAGTAAACATTGCTGGAGTAAAGAAAGAGATTTTCTACACTCCGATCCATATGGCAAGCATTATAGCCTTTCTAAAGTTTAGTCAACAGACATAATGAAACTTTAATTCAGAACGTTACTCTTTCACAGAAACCCAATCGTACCTGTATCTAGGCACTTTACCTTTGCTCACATTTTTCTTCAGCATTTTCTTTCCAGCGACAAACATATCTATCGCGGTTCTAACAACGTCACCGTATCCAGGTCCGCGTATTTGAAAAGCATCAATGAAATCACGTGTTCCCAAATCCTTTCCGCCTAATTGCTTCGCTATTTTTGGAATCGCAACCCGAAGTCTTTCAATAACTTTTGCTGTTCCCTCGATTCTTTCGTCACCATCATACATAACAGTTGTGAAAAGGCGCTCACCTGTTCGAGCATCTTTTAGATACTTTCGGTCTTCATATGAATTGGACATACAAATTTCTAACCAGATCAAATTCAACAGTATTCTCTATTTACCTTTGCGGTTATTTCTTTAAACTCAATACTGTCAACCGATTGTAAGAACCAAAAGTCGGACCGATTAACCCTCATTTTTCAGTATGCTGTCTATTTCAGTGCTTATTTTCTTAATTCACCAAGTCTATGGTTCGTTTTCTGGGTTATCTTCTTCGCCATCGTCACCATCAAAGGCATCGTACGGTTCAGGCTCTTCTTCTTCAAACATTGTTTTTCATCCTTTAGATTTATTGACGCAATCTGATTATAAAGATTTTAGAAACTTGTCCCTCAACTTCTTTTCCCGCCGTCCTTTATCAAAAATGACGCTCCTTGAATCCAATAATAAGTAGCAGCTATGTGCTCTATGAACAGATTCATCATCTCTTCTACGTTAATGCTTGCTGAGGGATCAGATACAGAACTCCCCCCAAGCAATGGGTTTGGAGATTAACGACTAGTTTAGATTTCGTTGTTGCTAGGGAAAGGTTGAGGTAACTTCCCTGATTCTACGCTTGAATAGCCTTCTTTCTTCTTAACGGAATACACAACGTCAGCCACTTCTTCTATTTCGCTATGATGAGTAATTATAAGCATTTGTGGAATTATTCTGCCGCCTTCCCTAAAAAACGAGTTCAAAATGTTCACCAGTTCCTTGCGTCTTTCCTCATCCAGGTGCGTCGTGGGCTCATCCATAATAACAGTCTCAATCCTGCCGGACAGTACCTGAGCAATGGCCAACCTTAGAGCTATTGCCAGAGCAACACGTTCACCCCCACTGATCTGATCGATATCTTGTTCTCCCGAAGGCCCTAATACACTAATGTTGTAGTCATCATCAATTTTAATGTCGGAATAAGCAAGATTAAACCTTTCAAACAAGTCTCGTGTAGTTTTCTCAAGAAGAGGTCTAGCTCTAGCGCGAATCATCTTTTGAATGCCATCCTTGCCATAAGCATCTCTAATTTTGTTCAAAACGATGATGTAATTGTCCACCATTTTCTTTTCTGCGGCTTTTGCTTCAAGAACTTTAAGCTCTTCTCTATGTCTCTGTGCCTCATCTTCTGCGCTGATTTTGGCCTGCTCAGTTGCTGCAATATCTGCTGTAAAATTCTTCACTTCTTGGTTCTTGTACTTATAACCATCTTGCTTCGTTGAATGTTCTTTTTCATCATAGCCAAGGTCTTCTAACGCTCGAGTTGTTTTAGAATATTCATCTTTGCAGTTCCCTAACTCTTTTGAGGTTGATGTTACGCTTGATTCGTATTCAGCCTTTCTTTTCGCAATTGGGAGATTTTGATCGTACTGTTCTTTTATTTTTCTTAGTCTAACTAGCTCTTTTTGAGGTTCATTAGGTTCATGACCGAGTTTCTCAACCGATAGCGCAAGTGTTTTAGCGACTTCTTGAAGCGCTATACTCAAAGGTTTCTTTTCTTGTTCGATTGCTTCCTCAGCGGGCATTTTGTCCAGTTGTCGTTTTGCCAATTCATACTCCCTGTAAGAATAATCAAAGGCACCTTTTTCGCCTTCCACACACTTCAACTCTTCATCAATAGTCGCTAGCATTTCAACCTGATTCTCAAACTTTGAAATCTCCAACTTCGCGCTAGCAACCTCGTTTGATGCTTCCGATAGCTCTAATGCCAGGCTCTCTAGCCTTCCAGAGTCAAGAGCATCAATCTGCTTCTTTTTTTCATAAATTTTGTCTCTTTCTCTTTCTGTCTCCTGAGACTTTATCTTTAATGCAGCAACGTCGTCATTCGCCACTCTTCGGTCCAAAGTATACTTGTTTATCAACTGTGCAACTCGTTCAGGAGACAACTCGGTGTCACACGTTGGACAGGCCTTAACCTCACTCTCGCTTGAAAATTTCAACAGGTTTTCATCCAATTCCTTAAGACTCTGATTCAAAACACCAATAGCTGAAGCATTAGCCTTGACTTTTACGTCAAATTCCTTTGCCTTATCCTCCAATCTCTTCTTAACCTTTTCGAGGACTAATCCAATGTTATAAATGGAAACTGTTTCTTCAAGGGCAGCACAATATTTTGCGATTTCTCCACTCAGGCGCTCATTCCTTCGCTTCTCCTCCTTTTCGCATTTTGCCAGCTCCTTCTTCGCCTTGACTAACGCCGTATCCGAACCTTCGAACTCTTTGCGGTCGCCTTTTTTCTCGATTAGCAGTTTTTCTTTTTCAAGGAAAAGCGCGTGGTCTTTCGCGTTTTCTTCTAAAGTCTTTTTGAGTGCCATTAATTCGTCTAGCTTGGTTTGAAGTGCACTTTGTTTGAGTTCTAAGCTATTCTTTTCGGCAAGACAATTTACATATGCGTCCAGAAAAGGAAGCCTATTGACGTTTCCTTCAAGAGTGATTATTATTTCTGTGGCTGAAACAGCTTTTCTGAGTTCCTCTTCCTCTTTTTTCAGTTTGCCCTCCAAATGTTCAATTCTCTGTCCAGTGATTCCTCTTTCTTTGTCAATCTTGTCAAAGTCTTTCTTCATAGCTGCTAGTTTCTCTAAGTCGGCTTCAAGATTCTTCAGCTCGCAATCAAGCACCCCTAACTTTTTCTTCTTAGATTCTAGCTGACCGCTGAGTTCTTTCATTCTACCTTCAGCTTGATCTTTTTGTTTTTCAACAATAGGTTTGCGTGCAAGTTCAGTTTCAAGTTTTATCTGATTATTGACATATTCCTGAATTACGGTTTTCATGCCGTTCCAGGCTCTATCTAGATCCTCAACTCCGAGTAATCTGGAGATGAGCTCTTTTCTGTCTCCTGGTCTCGCAGTGACAAGTTTTTCGATTTCACCTTGCCTAACGTAAACTGACTGCATAAACATGTTTTTATCAATGCCAAGAATTTTCTGGACTTCAGGAACAACAGATCGCTCGCCACCTCTAACCAGCAGATTCTTCTTGTCTCCATCTAATCGATATAGACTACCCTTGGCAGCGCCCTTTCGCTCCATTATCCAGTCACTTTCATAACCGATTCCGCCTTCCGTGAAGGCCAAACAAACTTTGCACTTATCGGCCTTGGAATTGATGAGATTCTCTTTCTTTCCACGACTACTGCTATCACTGAACAAAGCGAAGCTTATACCGTCCAAAATCGAAGTCTTGCCAGACCCGTTGGGTCCGACAATAACGTTGATGCCATAGCCTAACTCCAGCTCGGTTTTTTTATGCGAAATGAAATTTTCAAGCCTAATCTTGTTAAGAATCATGCCGTCTTCACTTTCTGGAAATATTCATCCGCAATTTTCTGAGCTTCATCAGAATCCCCAACCCTCAGATACTTCCACATCTCCAAAGCAAGCCCAGCCACCTTCTCGTCCTTGAAGAAGCTCTGAATAACCTGATTGACATTAAACGACCCAGCTTTCAATTCGGGTAATCTCATTTCCGAATCCTCCAAAATCTCAGGCCTAAAGCCCAAAACAACGTCAGCCAAAGCCCGAGTCAAAATCTGATGGACACTCTGTCTATCAATGTCTTTGCCCTCAACAACCACATGGACAAGAGGCAACTTCAACATGCCTTCAAAAGTCTTAACCAGTTCCCTCAGGCTATCCTCAAAATGAACATAATTTAGCTTTACATCAACCTGTGGCCTAATACACTCAAGATTAACATCTCTAACCTCGACATCATCGCCCTCAAGATCCACGAGGAAAAAGCCCTTTCCAATTTTCTTCCAACCGCTGATCTCAGTTCTGCTAATAATCTCCGAAGAACCCGGATAAGCCAGCTCACCCCCGCCAAAGGAAGCTTTAATCCGCTGGTGAAGATGCCCCATAGCAACGTAATCAAAATTTCGTGGAATCTCATCTAAACAGACCTCAAAGGCGCCCTCAAAAGGCAAAAACTTGTCAATAGCTTCATGAAGCAGAAGAATTCCGCTTTTGCCATCCAACTGAAGGCCTCCAAGTTTCTTAAGTTCCTCCAGAAGTAACGGGCGATAGGTCCTGCTTAGATTAGACAACCCCGCAACCAAAACATCTTTTCCACCAATTTTCACCTGTTGATGTTGAGCAGTTCCCCCAACACCAAGAATCTGCATTTGATCCTCAAAAAGCACATGAGGCGCCACACCACGACTTTTAGGTCTATCATGATCGCCCAACACAGCAAAAACCTTAGCCTTTCCATCCAGCTTAGAGAGAAACCTCTTGAAAGCCCGGTACGCCTGTGGCGGAGGTCTTGGCGAATCAAAAAGATCCCCACAGTGAACAACAATATCCACATGCTCCTCAAGAATTTTATTGCCGATCTCATCTAAAGCGTCATAAATGTCCTTTTCCCGCTCATCCAAATTGTACTGTTTGTAACCAAGATGGGTGTCTGCCAGATGCGCAATTCTAACCATACTATTGCTTATCCTCCGCTGTGAAGCCTTCGAGTTCATCTCTCAAGCGTTTACTCTGGTTCTCAGAGGTCTCCTCATTCGCTTTCTCAATGGCCGACTTCATCTTGCTAACTATGTCAATGTCGCTGCCGCCTTCACGAGTCCGCCGACGCTTAACCTTTACCATAACAGGCGCTCTAGTCATCTCTCCGACAAGCACAGCTTCCCCTGTGTTAAGTCCAGGCAGATCTTCAAGTAAACTCTGCCCTAAGCGTTCCGAACTTCTTGCAATCGCTAGTTGGTCGTCAGGATTGGTCATCCGCATAACAATCTGACTGTTGCACTGACTCAAAGCATCAGGATGAATCTTTGAAGGCCGCTGAGTAATCACAACCAAGAATACGCCAAACTTTCTGCCTTCCGCCGCAATCTTCTTAATAATTCGACTAGATTTTGTGTTGCCTTGAAAAGGAATAAACCGGTGCGCCTCTTCCACAAAAACAAAAACCGGAAATGGAAACTCGCCGTTAGAAACTTGATCATAAATATCCGATAGCAGCCTAAACGCAATGTAATCCGCAACTTCGTCACTTAAACCTGAAAGATCAACATCAGACAAATGCCTGGGCCTAAGCAAAGCGTCAATACCCGTAGAAACGGAAGTGAATACATGCATCTTCACAATTTGTTTAACATATTTCTGAGCAGATTTAGCACCTGCAATCTTGTTTTTTTCTACACCTTTTTCTTTCCAGCCATCAGCCTTCAGCTCTTCAAGCAAATCCTCAGGCTGAAAAACATCTTTCTTTGCCCTCAAGTATTCAATTGCCTGCTCTAATCCTTCCTGGATATTAGTCATGTTCTTGCCAATATTTGCAATAAGGCAAATCTCATCAACGTCCAAGTCTGAGAAGCATATTTCATAAGGCTCAACCTTGCCAACTTCCCCCTCAGAGTATCTCCCAGTGCTCGCAGGGTTTCTGAATATAGTAATTCGGTCAGAAAGTTCATGTCTCTTGCCATCTGCGTTTCTTCCCAAAAACACATAGTCCGCATGTGGATCCAACATTACAATAGTTCCTCCCTTGGCAAGTAATTCATCAGCGAGAATGCCGGCAAGATACGTCTTCCCCGAACCCGTCTGTGCTAAAAGCGCCAAATGCCTTCTAAACCCTTTAATCGAAAGCGCCACAGGAACCTCGCTGCGAGTAATCAAACTGCCCACTGCTATTGATTCGTCGATTGGATACGAATAAAACTTCTCAAGCAACTCCGTTGGAGCAATATAAACGGGCTTTCCTGGAGTGATGGCTTTCTTAGGCAACTGAAGCTCACCTGAATCAGTTAAGAAACCAAGAACTCTTGCTCGCCCCCAAACCTTGCTGTCCGCAAGGCCTGACTCAATAATCTTTTTGATAATTTCAAAATTCAACTCTTTCGTCAAGGCCTGACTCGCTGACATAACTCTCTCAATCTGAGCAATCACTTGAACCTGCTTCATCTGCCCATCCAACTCTTCTTCCGAATAGATCATCAAATACTCCCAACGCGACGGCATCTCACTGGGTTTAGAAGAAAAATCAAAAGAAACTGAATTTGCCTCGCCGATTATTATTCCAACTTCTTTAAGGGAACCTGACACGTCTATAACTCCTTCCGCGAATTATTTTCTCCCCGAACAACTTTTCCATATAGGGGACATAGATATTATCAACCGTTTTCTTCTTAAGCCTGACTCTCTCGTCAACATTCTTCAGCCAAAAGTTGTGACAATCCAACCCACAGTAACCCGTTGCCAAAACCTTCAAGGCCCCCTCCAAATCCAAAGTCGCTGGCTTATGCCAACCAACATCAACTAGCTTTTGATCCCAAAAAGGAATATCAATTCTAATAGGGGAATCACGCCTGTCAAACAAAACATAAAAAGACGCAATAGCGGGAAACTCTGGAATCCCCGCAATAACCTGCGCCGCCTCATCCACAAAACCCTTACCCACCTCTCTAAGGGTGTTCGGAAAATTCTTCCTCACATAAGACTTCGGATCTGAACGCGATTCCTCCAACCTCCTAGCCAACCGCGGTGAAGGCCCAAGAAGCAAAGGCTTAGTGTAGCCCACTGACCCAGAAAAATTCATGACCAGCTGGTAATCAGGCCTAGAACGCGCCAACTCATCAAAAACCAATCTAATCGTTTCCAACTTCTCGCCATACTTCTGCCTAAAACGCTCAAACTTATGCAACCCCAAAGTCGAGTTGTCCACAACCTCCATAAAAAGAGGCTTCAACATCCGAGCATCATCATCCTCAATTTCCAATCTCTTCAGATCCTCCCTAAAAATCAGGCTCAACAAATAATCCCTGAAAGAAGTGGACCGGCTCTCCTTGGCAACACCAAGCAAGAGAACATTGTTCTTTCTGCACAGATCAAGCAACTCTCGATAAACTTTGAAATAATCGAGAAGTATCAAACGCTCCTCTTCCACCTTGGACTCAAGCGGAACATGCACCAACCGCCCAAAAAGTGAACCATCAATCAAAATCATGCCACACCCCAGACCGCTCTTCAAAGCATCTATAGCAACCTGAAACTCCAGCATCTCCATTTTAACCGAAATAAACTCTCGCTCAGCAACAGAACCGCCTTTAGAGAAAAAGACGTCACTCTCAAGCCGCTTATGCTCTATTTCCCTGCAAACCGCTAAAGAACGGACAACATAGAAAACGCCTCCAGTTGAAAGCAGATTCGAGTAAACACTAGAATCAACAGCCATAACACTCAATTCAGCCAAACTTGCACCAAGCTTCGCTGGATCACTTATTTCAACCCAAAAAGAAGGAAACTTTTCTCTAAAACGATTTGCCAACGGATTTGGCGTACCCTTCAAGACCTTATCTTTTACTGCATCTTTCTTGGGTGCTAAAGAAGCGGCAAACTCATCAAGAAACTCAGGCATAAACATACCAACCTTAAGTCATTACACATTGTTGAAACAGAATACTACCGATTATAATTTAAGCGTATTTTCGTTTATGCTCACGCAATAAGCGGCATTTTTCTATCTCTTGAGTTCCGAATTTACTGTGCTATTTGGCATTCTTTGTAATCTGCGAGGCAAGACTTTTTCCATTCAGAAGGCGTAAAAATCAGCCCTCGCTTAGAGAATGAATTAAACCTTTTTCCAACATTTATCATGATTTGGTGTTCAGTTACAATCGTGTCAAAGTCGAAACTTGATATTATCTTTACGCTCCCTTGAAATAATGCCCATAATTTTCATCAACTGGAACAAAGGAGACTTTTCCTCTCAAGCGTTCGATCGGCAAGGTCTTATTCATTCTTGTTATGTTTTTCAAATAGACCCCATGATTCAAATCTATATATTGTTCGTGAGATAATCTGTCAATCTCATCTTTGCATAGGGTAACAAACACAGAAGCAAGTGCAGCTGTCCCAAGAAACCGTTTTCCAAATTCTCCAATTAAATAGAAAACAATCCCATCATTTTCTTTTAAAGAACTTATGTTTGCCACTTTCCGCCCGTCAGAAGTATATTCTCGTAATCCCCAAAAGCCCTCAAGTATCCTATGGTTGTAAATTTCAATCCCTTTTCTGTGATATTTCTTATTTTGGTCGTCCTTGACATTAAAAATCAAGAAATCTACCAATTGTTTTAACACAGCTTTTCTTAATCATAATAGTCTCAAAAATTTTCCCATGGATAGGCATTTTTTCTAAATCATGCGGCTCAAATTTCATGAGTCCACCAGCATATAACCGATATCCCGATTCTTTTTGAACCCAATCAGCAACAGAAAAGTTCAGAACCTTGGTCAGTTCAACCAAGTCTTTAACAGAATATTTTTCTGGAAAATTAAGATAGACTCCAAGCAGATTGGTAAGGATATGCACACGTGCTTCATTCACGACGAATTTTGGTATTCCTCTAAACATATAAGTAAATAGCAAATCAGGAGCCCTTTTTGGTGTCTTTACACTATACCAAGGATCCCTTGCTTTTGACGTAGCCAAAGTATGTAGTCCGAGCGCTTCTCCATCTCTAATATATTGCTTCAGAGTACCATGCAAGTCATCAAATTTTATTTTTGAATCTATTGTAAGTAGATAGCATTGCTTTTTTTGTTTGCTGAAATTGTCCATTCTGTCATTGGTAAGAATTGCATCGATGAAATCAATAGAAACCTTTGTAGGCATTATTTTTCTTAACCACTTTTGTGGAATAGCAAGTGAGGAAACAGAATCTTCTGTGAGTATGAAAAAAGCATTCGCTCCTGTTGATATGCCTCGATGGACTGAGGCTAAATCCTTTAACGTAATCGCATTCCTTTTCTTAGTTGCCACTTCTTCAGGTAATTTGGTTTCAGCTTTTTCCTCTACTGACTCAAAAAATATTACACTCGCAGCAGAATTAACAGCAAGTGATTGGGAAAAATCTCTTCTACTCAAAGGTCCGATAAAATAATCATTTCTATCATTATAGATACCCATTTCGTCTATCGAAAACCTTCTTTCGAGACTTGAAAATAGTTTTGAGCCATACCCTGTTCGTCTCATCTCCGAAGGTAAAATAAAAGCCATTTTTCCTTTGTCGATAAAAGTTGCGGATCTGGCTAAGAAATACGAATGAAGCCCAGCAAGATTCGTTAGCCCGAGCAATTTGCTCGTTCGGTTTCTTTTTCCAAGTCTGTGAAACCTAACAAACGGTGGGTTAGAAATAATCACATCAAATTTGCTTATGCAAAGTTGTTCAAAATCGGTCCTCGATAATTCTAAGAAATTGCTATAAAAAATTTTCCATGAACATGGAGCCTTAACCCAGTCAAGGGATAAAGCGGCAGAGAGAGCAAGAAGGGGATCATTTTCCACGCCAATATAATGCATGGAGTCAGCAATTTCAGGATAAGACTTCAAAATCATAGTTGGAAAGATACCTGTTCCTGTTCCGGGTTCCAATATATTTTGTCCGTTCTTCAAAGCTAAGCGGTTGATGGTTTCTATCGCAACTTTTTGAGGAGTAAAATATTGTCCATGGTTTTTTCTATATTTTAATTCGGTAGCGTGTTCAAACAAAAAACTCAGTGTACTCGATATTTCAAAAGGGTTTGGCGTGGTTTTATGAAAAAGTTGCAACATATCTTGAAGATCTCGGGTAAACACCTTTGCGGGAAACGTCGGACAACAGACAATTCGATTAAGCGTACTATTTGTGCTTAGAGCAAGGAGCATTTGAGGGAGTAACCATTTGTCTTTTTCAACAAACCCTGTTAGTTCTATCAAAGAGCGATTTGCACCATTATTCTTGAAGGTTGTTGTCATTTTATGGCTCTTCCAAAACACCATCTATTATTTCCAAGAGCTTAGTCTGATTTACACAATAGTGAAGCCATTGACGCAGATCAGGATGACAAAGGATCCTAACAGGAGAAACTGATTCAAGAAGTGCGTCCTGTGCTTTATTTAGACTCTCTGCTTCAGAAGGCAGTGTGCTTGGGTGATAATAGGTTTTCCTTTCAAGCTCTGGCATGTAAATTAAAGGACGCTCAGCATTAATTCGTTCTACATTAGGAATGTCGACTAATATTGCAAGCTTATCTGAAAATACTTTTTCGATATCATCTGGGCATGAAAGGGATTTTGTCTGTATCTCTGAGGCTTTTTTCTCGATCAGTTCTTTAATACTTGATTGGATTTTTTCACTCAGTTCTACCCTTTTTGGCCAAGGTAATGCATTAAGGGTATTAATTAGCTTCTTATTGTGATCGTTACGAGGTATCGTTAAGACTCTTTTGTATAGTTCTCTTTTTTGGATCATGTTGATGAGAGCTATTCCACGGGAATCATCAGATAAGCCTTTTATCCATTCGAGCATAAGCCAATCTGTCCATGAAATGCCGGGATACCAATGTTTATCTTGAGAAACGTGAGGCTTATCCGCTTCTAACATTTTGAACGCATCATTGGATTGTTTTTTGCCCTCAACGACTTCTTTAGAAATAGAAGATTTCTTAGAAATTTCAGTATTCCAGGCTAAGTTCTCAAAAGGTGGAGTGAGGTTCATTAGGAAAGTAATCAGTCTTGCTCTAATTCGCTTTATCTCGTTCTCTCCAGCTGTTGTGAATACTTCATCGGGCAAGAGCATGGTGGTAGCATATTGCAGCATTGCTTTCGAGATTCGAGAAGTATGATGCCAGTAGACAGAGGAATAAAGAAGATATCGAGCGAGACTGAATGCATCTGCACTCGCGCGACCTTTTTCATAAACGCCAATCGTTACTTTGTGCTTAGCTCTTAAATGCTCAGGTATGGGAACAGCTGTTATGACTCTCAGTAACCGTTCAATGTCAAGTTGGCTCCCGTAAGGAACTCGGCATTGAGCTGAATCTCTTATTATGTAGTCAGCCTTATCTGCGTCTATAGGTCCATCGATTAAAGCTGAAAGCATATCCGCTTTGAAGTCTCTGGTTTCTGATTCACCTAACTGACGACCTGAGTGTGCCCTGAGAATCTTCTTTAAGCAACTTAAGTTAACATTCCAACAATCTTTTCCCTCAATTATTTCAGCCAGAGTTCTGCCATCATCATCTTGTTTTGGATTTGATAGCAACTCAATCGAAATGCTGGAATGCCCAAAAATCTTTGGGACTACCTCACCAAGGTCATGAGCAAGAGGAAATTGCCCAAGGTCATGTACGAGTGCTGCAATTAGAACACCCTTAAGATATTGTTCGTCTACCACATTACGGAAGATGGGGTTTTGAGAGTCATGGAATAAAGCATTAACATAATTGGCAGTGTACGTATAAGCACCAAGGACATGATCGTATCGGGAATGATCAGCGGTTGGATAAACCAAAGAGACAAGACCCAATTGGCTTATCATTTTTAACCTAGCAAGCAAAGGATGTTCAAGAAGCTTTCTCAATCGAGGAGTAATGACCGTATTTAAGTTGGGAACAACTCTTACCACATTTTTAGCATAGATTCCTAATTCTGCGATTTTATCTTCAGGATTCCATGATCCAAGTTCTTTCTCGAGATCAATTAATACATCGTATAAATCACTATAGAATATTGTTTTGTAGTCATATGATTGAAGACCAGGGAATGTCTCAGTTAATAAGTCTTGATCAACTAATCCCGTTTGGCTCCTTTTGCTTTCATTGGCTCCATTTAGAAGTCTTGTTGCAAGAAAATGTATGGAACGGAAAAGTGGTCTTTGGGGAAAATCATTTCTATGAGATTCAGAAATTATTGATAGTAATTCTAAAATTGATTTTCCGATCGCGTAGTAATCCAAGTCTTTGGTAAGTTCTTTTCCTTTTACACCGCATCTAACTCTATTTGAAGATGATTTATCTAAGAACTTTTCCTTTAGTCGAGGATCGGCGTAATAACGAGTAACAAAAACCTCAAATGATTCATTACTTTCAGGATTAATCTTTTGTGCCGATCCATAATCTATTAAGAATAGATGCCCTTCTCTATCCAAAAGTGCGTTATCTGGTTTAACATCAAGATAGATGTAGCCTTTTTGATGGGTGTAAATAAGTGCTGATATCCATTGATGTATCGCAAATATCAATTTCCTCATTGAATCATCAATGGCTTCCGGAGATATTTGGGCTTGATCTGAAAGTGCTAAAGATAGAGCATATTTTTTCAGCGTGACATTACCTTGTATGAAAGGCATTACTATGAAGGATAAAGAACGAAATTTATCACTGGCAACTTCAAAGTGGCCCACATCTAACGCTTGGATTATATTTGCGTGATTAAAAAGTGGAAGGATCTTACGCTCAGTCTCGACCATCGATGTAGGTTGACCATCTATTACAGGAAGCAGTTCTGGGGCTAAGGGTCGATTAAACTTTAGAACGAGTTCTTGGCAAGAGATATTTCTGTGAATAGCCTTGAAAACAACGCCACTCCCACCCACAAAAAGTGGGGAAGTCATCGTACAGATAGAATAATGGTTGATGTTAATCTGTTCATAAAGTGTTTTTAGGTACTCGACGAGGTAATTTTTTTCTTGCTCAAATTCCTTTTGCCTTTTTTCACCATACAACTTTTTGATCTCTTCAAGCCAACGGTCGATCTCCGTTAATTTGTCCTTGTTTGGAACATCTACATGCGATTCAGCCATTTTGATCCCCCTTAGACAGTCAATTTGTTGGATCTTACCTATATCTTATGCGCAAATCTGATATACGGAGGGGACCGTTTTGGAATTATGCAAAAACTTACACAGCACTTGCACAATCTAAGACTTTCTTTGCCTCTAAAAGGAGTCATAGCAAATTATGGGTTTTAATAAGAAACTTAAAATTACGAACACAGAAGACTATGTTAAACACTTAACAATTATCGAAGACATTGCTTATGTAAAATTGATTAGACACATAATCGCTCAACTTAAAAGTGAGCAAAAAATTGGAAAAGGTATCACCGTTTTTGGCAGATTGATTTATTTAACGTTGCCGTGGGATGCGACAATTATAGGGGACATTCACGGAGATCTAAAAAGTTTGGTTCGTATATTAGATGGTAGCCTGTTTTTTAGAAGCGATAACTCTTATCTAATATTTTTAGGGGATTATGGGGACAGGGGCCTTTATTCACCTGAGGTTATTGCTGTTGTTCTAAGGCTGAAAGAGGCATTCCCCGACAGGGTCATAATGTTGCGAGGCAATCATGAAGGACCACAAGATATGATTCCGTTCCCCTACGATTTACCAATGCAATTTCAACAAAAATATGGATTGGAAAATGGGAACAAAATTGTGGTCGAACTACGCAAACTCTTTGATTATCTCTACAATATCGCGATAATAAAGGACAAGGCGGTACTAATTCACGGAGGGTTCCCGAGCGAAGCAAATAGTATACAGGATGTGGCTTTTGCTCATAAGAATTTTGAAAATACAAATATGGAAGAAATGCTTTGGAGTGATCCTCATGATTGCGTAAGATTGACCAAATCATCCCCTTGCGGGTCTGGCAAATTTTTTGGCAAGGAGATTACTGAGAGGTTTCTCAAAATGCTTAGTGTTAACGTTCTAATTCGCGGACATGAATATTGCAAAGAAGGTTTTAAAATTAACCATGACGGAAAAGTATTAACTTTATTTTCAAATATAGGGTCCCATTATGGTAGCAAGCAGGCGGCATATCTAGAACTTAAGACAACTGATAAATTTGAAAATGCATTCGGGCTCGAAAAAAATATTAGAATTTTAAAGGATGATTAATAATCTAAGTGTGGAGTAATGCTGAAATCGCTATTAGCTAGGGCATGTTTTGGTTTAATGCGTTGACCTCATCAGTTACGGGGAAGCGCTCAGTGCGAAGAAAGGAATTCCCTATGTCGTAAACGCGATTTAATTTGAAAAACGCATTTTTGATTAAAAACGTTTTTATGAAATAGGATCTTCGTATCTTCACACCGAAGGTTTTTCTAAATGAAGTTTTGACACCGCGTAATTATCGCGATTTTTATGACTCGCCCTCTAGAATTAATCGTTTTAATACTTGAATCGATTCCGCAGAGAGACATTAGACGAATTAGTCTAACTCTATGAGGTTAATCACTTCGTTAATGTTTGAAAAATAGATATCTTTCCTTGTGGTTGCTATAACAATTTGTGTGAAATTGTTTCTTAATTCGCTTAAGAGATTTAGAAACTTCTTGATTCGTTTTTCGTCGAAGCAAATTATAGGGTCCTCCAGAATTAGTAGATTATTTTGTCCTAATTCTTCCAATGTGCCAATTCTTATAAGCATATTCAGGAAACCTTTTTCGCCTGCGCTCAATACATCAAAGTCTGTTTCTACATCACTATTTTTGAACTTAGCCATGACTTGATCTTCTGTAATTTTAAGATCGATGCCTACGTCTATTTTGCCCAAATACCTGTTTACTCGTTCAGCAATTCGTTTAAGAGTTATTGAGATTGTAGAATCCATGGCGGTAACTGCTAAATTTCTTAGAGATTCAGAAATTAGATTTTCTTTTTTGTAGTTTTCCAAATCGAGAGTGTAACTTTCAAGTAGCAGCTTTGTTTTCTCTTGTTCTCTTAAGAATGTGGATGTCAAAGCTAAATCATGTGAGATACGTTCAAGCCTTGAAATATGAACTACAATGTTTTTGCGCTCTTCATCTAATTGATATGATAATTTCATTCTTTTCTCAGATAGATTATCTTGGGCATCTTTTTGATAAGCGATTATTTGATCTATGAATTTTTTGAAGTCTTGAGTTTGATTCAAAAAAAGGTTGCTTCTACTTTGGTATTCCCCGTAAAAGTCATTCATATACTTGTCTTCAAAGAGTTTTTTGAATTTATCATCAGAAAAAAGAAATCGAATTTTCTGTTCAAAGCGGTCAATTTGTTTTAATTCATTTTCTATGTCTGCTATTGATTTAGCTCTTTCTCTTTCCTTAACTTCTTCAGCAATTTTCATGTCCTCCAGTCTTCTCAGGGTTGCTTGTTTTACTTCTAACTCGCCATCTAATTTGCTCTGTTCTTCTTCAAGTTCTGCTATTTTTTTATCTGTAATACTTATTTCAGCCAATTGCTTTTCTGATTTGCTAACCATGTCGTTAAGAAGAGATTGTTTTGATTTTAGGTATATCGAGAATGATTTCATGTTATCTAAAACCATTTGAGGATTCCACTGAAGACGATAAGCTGATAATATTTGACGGAATCTTTGCTGATTTAAGTCAGCCAAGTCTTGTCTTAGGTTATCGATAAACATTAGCTCATAGAATACATCCTTAGAAGGGAGATTCTTGTCGATTTTTGACAAATCTGTTACTGAGATTTCTTTGCCGTTAAAAATCGTTTTTTGGTTCGCAATGCTGTTAGATAGCCTTATTTCTCGCGATATCTCAAGTTTTTTAGAGTTTGACATTGTTAGGCTAACGGTAGCAAGATTTGATCTACCTCTAAGACCATAATGTAAATTGTCTCGTAAATTAGTACCTGAAATGGGCTCGCCATAAATGGCATAACCGATTGCATCAAGAATAGTGCTCTTCCCAGAGCCGTTTAACCCCATGATCAAATTTATTCCTGGCTTGAAAGAGAATTGCGCTTCTTCAAATTTTCTATATCCTTTAAATCGAATACTTTCCACAATCATAGAATTCTCTCCAATAATGCCATATTTTTATGAATAATTTTGTCAGCTTCCTCAATTTCGCCTTTGTTTAGGGCGTTAATGTAAGCCGACATTATATCCGCAATTTCCTTTCTTTTGTTCTCAGGGATTTCCGGTAATTTTTCCTGAAGAATTGACAATAGAAGACTCTGGAAACTAAATTCGCTCATCTAAGACACTCCTTTATTTTTGCCATAATATTATCAATTGTACCCTGGTTATCGAGAAAAATTGTTTTTATCTCAATGCCATTAGCACTTGATATTTCTTGGATTTTTTCTTCAACTGCTTGTTTATTCTGATCCGCAATGTTAACAACAAAATTCATTTTTATGCTTGGATTTTTCAAATTAGCCACTTTCTCAATTTTGCCATTTATATCAGTAATGTCACTTGCGGAAAGTCTGTCACTGAATGCGCGATCTTTAGTTTCAAATATTACTAAATTATTCGAGTAAGCCGCTAGAACATCCGCTTCGATGGTAATTCCGCCTGAAGACAGGAGCGCGTTCAATAGACGACTCGAACAACCTGCTTTTTCAAGCGTTAAAAAAATGTACGATTCAAACCAATTTCCATTCTTAAAAAAATTAACAAAATTCTCTCTCGCTTCTTCTATTGACGAGAAACCCTTCTTATCGAAAACCTTTGTTCCCAAAAATAGATCATGAATATTTCGAGGGAGTGGATCCAATGCAGCTACTTGTTCTGGTCTGTAGGCCCTAACCAGATTTAACGTATTTGTTCTTTGTTGAATATTGGATAATTCTTTTAGAAACGTAGTCATTCCAGGAAAACGAAGAATTTTTTTATTGAGTTCTATCCTCTCATCTTGACTATAGCTGATATTAACTCCATTAGCCAATGTCATATATTCATCAAAATTGTCCTCAAAAACAGGTGGCGGGCCGTCAGCAATTAAGTCAAAGGCTTTTTTTAAGCAATCTGTTATTGCATGTTCTTTTTGGCTGTTCTCGGAAATATATTCATAATGTGCAGTCAACCGGCTTATTAAGGCTAACATGTTTGATTCTATACTTAAAAGAGCCGTTGAAATTGCTGCCTCATTATTATGCACTATTCCTGCAATAATCGCATTGGCTTGACCATCCACCCTTCTTGCCTAGATCTGCACAACTGTTAGCAAGTGTAACTTCGTCCGTTTCTATGTTGACTATATCAATTAGCTCTTTGGTTTTTATAGGTAAAGATAATCTTATAACTTCTGTATTTCTAAGAAAGTCACTTAACTTAATTTGTTTTGTCTGATATTTGGAGAATTCAAACCCTAAATTTGAATATAGACTAACAATTGGAGGTATTCTATTTAGGATTGAATTGAGTAGTGGCATTGGCTTACTATTTTGCACTGCAAATGCTTTTAAGTTATTTGTTCCGCATAGCCATCTAAACCTTTCGGGTTCAAATCGACACAGACTAATGCCTGTTAAAAAGATTCATAAAAATGCAAAAACGCAACGACGGTTTAAACGACGGCTTCAAGTTAACCCCTGCACCCTCATAAGTTAAAAAGGCCTATGGTCCAGCTGGTGATGCTTAGATTTTTTTCGCACGTTAGACTTTTCTTTTTCGGAAGATTTTAGCGTCTTCAAATTCTGTGACGTATTCCATTCAAAACGGCTATAATCCCTAGCTGCCTTAGGGAAAAGGAGCTGAAGATTCTGACTGATACGATAATTTTTCTTTGAAAGACAACATGCTGCAAATTTTTCAGGTGCAGGAGTAAGGTCATAGGTAAAAATGAACTTGGAGCTTTTTCATCGTCGAAAACAGCTTTTAGCCGCTTATTACAGCGGTATCTTAAATCCGGCTTCCATGCGTGTGCTTGCGGAGCAGTATCATTGTAGCCAGGCAGCGCTATATGCGGATTGGGAGCGTCGGGCGAAATGGGAGCCTTTCATCTGGGCAAGCCAAGAAGCTCACGAAGACGGCAAAGCTTTACTTTTTCAACTGCAGCTTGCCCGTGAAGCAGCTTTGAGTCATATGCTAAATCCGCGGATAGGCGAGGGTGTAAGGGTCGGCGCCATTGGCCAATTTACTAAAGCAGTTAAAACAGAGATTGAGATGAGGCAGAGCCTTGGCTTGCTGCCAAAGGTAACTTAACCTCCGCAAGTGCAGGTAAAGCAGCAGTAAACTTTGATGCCCAACAGAACCAGAAATCCAGCAATCGGGGGCGCAGGAACACTCTCAGAAATCGCTTACGCATGGTCACTAAAACGATTGTAATAGCTTTCGACCTATGAAATCTTAAGGTAACTCTTTATTAGTAGTTTGATTTGGTCAAAGTGGCATTGTTCAATTACGCCAAACCTGTCCAGGAATCTTGTGGATGAAGCAGTGAGGCAACGCATTTGATAAATTAATGCAACAGAATTCATTGAGAGTCCGTTGGTGTTTGACATTTTTACTTGGTATGAGTAAGGAAAACGCAAGCAATCTTGATTTTTGGTCAGTGGTACAACCATAGTTACATTGGCTTGAGGATGCATGGCCATTACGATTGCGGGGCGCTCCCCTGTCTGTTCGTGCCCCTCAGCATCGGGCAAATTGACTCTCCATATTTCACCAGGTTGCATACGTGGCATCGGTTCTCAACTAACTGTCAAGTCTATCCCATTCGTCCATTTCTTTCGCTATTTCCTCAGTCAAATACTCGGGTTTGAATAAGAGCTCCTTGGCTCGGGTTATTCCAATAGTCCGTTCTCCATCGGTTAAGTGAGGTTTAAGCCATTTCAATCTTACAAACAAATCATCATCTGTAAGTTCAGGATTTTGTGTCTTCAAATATACAATTGTAGAGACCGCTTCCATAAGACCCATGTTATCGTAGATATCAGAACAAGCCTTAATTTTTTCCAACACTTGAACATCTGACTGTGTCAATTCATAATCTGTTTGGAGCGATTGAAGTTTTGTACTTTGTGCATAATAGTCGCAAGTTAATTCGCGCGAATATGGTCCAGCAACATAAACTGTGAAATCATATGTAATCTCCATGCCCAACGCCTTTGCCAAGAAAGCGGTTTTTTGGGTAAAAAAACGACCGCGGTATTCGTGGACATTTGGAGATAACCCTAAGAATTTGAGTCCTGCAATTACTTTGTCAAGGTTATTTGGCATTTTTCATCCCCTTCTTTTGCTACTTTCTCAATTATCTTCATCCACTCGGTAATCTTGTTCAATTCGTTTCGCCCTTTTTGGTTCAGACTGTAAACATCTATCTTTTTTCGGTCTACTTCAACTTCATTCTTCTCAACATATCCCAGTTTTTTCAAGAGCTTGAGATTTGAAATGAGTTTTCCATCCGAAATCTTCAATGATGCTTTCAATTCCCGGAACTGCACGCCGTCAACAAAATAAGCGAGCAACGCAAGAATGACACATCTTGTCAAAGATAGAACCTGACTGTTTAATGTTTCAGAAGTTTCCAAAAGACGATTGACATCGTCATTCACTACTACTCCCTCGACACTTTGCATTTTACTTTCAAAACTAAAGTAATTGTGAAAGTTATTTAAAGTTTGTTAGACCCTAATGTCAATCTGCACGTTTAAAAAAGACGAGGACCGCACTTTTATCTGAATGCTGGGTTCTGCAAGCTTTGTAAACAAATGTTTTACTGTATTGTTCCTCTGTCCGGTGAGTATTCGCTGACTCGTTCTGCCAGAAAATAAAATCTTGGAAGCGTACGTTGAGGATTTGCCACGACTTTGCCTTTGCGCCTTAAGCGCAGTATGATTCTGCGAAAAGCGTCATGTTTGATTTCCAAGAAGTCCCTATAGCTAAATTCCCTCGTTAAATCTCGCGCTTTGTTGAGAACGTAGGACTCAAAAAGAATACTACTGATTGTTTTCTGATACTCCTTCTTTACACAACTCAAGTCGTACGGTTCTCGGCGAGGCTTAGAAACCTGATACTGGAAAACATTATTCTGCTGAATGTTAACGACCTGTTTTCCATTGCGAACCTCAGCTGCCCCCTCAATACCCTTCATAAAAGAATCAGTCAAGCTCAGCGTCAAGTGACAGACATCCATGCCATTGTCTTTAGCCCATTGAACATACTCTTTCCAGCGCTGAAACTCCTCTAAGTTAGGGGCCCGAAAATTACAAATTAGATTCTTAGGCTGAATAACAGAAACCGCGTGTGATTCAACCACCCTTGGTTCAGTCTCCTATTCGAAATCGGAACAAAGAAAAAAGGGGAAAAAAGCTAATTACCCGAGGCTTAATTTCGTATGTATTCATGCCTGGGCGCCCGTCTCTCCCGGGCTACTACATCAAAATGGATTAGGTGAAAAGTATGGCTGATTTGAAAGGTTGCCCCTATGGTCAAGACACAAAAGGTGACTGCAAAGGCTGTGATTACGGTAAAACGTATCATTTTGATAGTGCTACTGAGCAATGTGTCAAGCGATAATTTCTCCCTATCGAAACTCATATTTGGCATTAGTTAGGCGTTCTTTAGCCCTTGGTGAGAGTTCGAATTGCTCATGGTTGCAATGGAAAAAAGTGCTGATAAGAGCAGTTATAAAGATTTTTGGCTAAACTCTTTTAAGAACCTAATAAAATACTTGACTCGATGATTATGGGTCAAAAAGCCTTCATATCGGATGCCGACTTGGCACTGGCAAACTTTATCTGGAACGGCATAAAAAATGGACCTGCAGCAAAAAACATGGTCTCAAGCCAAGAACAAATTTCGTTTTCCTCTCCAAAAGCCACTAGTGCTCATGGAAACAGGAAACTGTCGATTTTTCTATACAACATTACTGAAGAAACGGCAAAAAGAAACATGTCGTCCACCATAGATTGCTCGAACAAAAACACAGAGTCGTTTGCTCTGCGCTATATTATTACGCCATTAACCGGAAATGACAAAGACGACCATGCATTACTTGAAGAAATAATTCATTTGTTTTTGGCCACGCAGCTTCTTGTTAGTTCAGATGATGAAAACAAGGGCGGGCTCACGGTGAAAATGGATTCACTTTCTTTAGAGGAGCTAAGTAAACTATGGAATGCGTTGGGGTCTCCACTTAGGCTTTCAATAAGCTTAACCGTTTCTCCTGCTGTGCCGCGGTATAGCTCACAAGCACAGGTAACACGCGACGCGGTAGCGTCTCAAAAATCCGAACCTGACACAGAACATGTTGTCCAACTCTACCAAGCCGTGCTCAAAACCTTCACTGAACAATCTACTGGATGGAAAAAACGCAATATGGTCGTCAAACAATGGTTGCTTCAAAACTTTGAGAAAAACACAGATATGACCGTGGAGGAGATGCTCACCGCGCTTAACAATTTAGGCGACAAACTGGGACAACACGGGTCGACTGCACAGTTTATAAAGCCTCTAAATATGCTGGCGGGATACTACCAACTCCAACTTGATCAACTAAAAGGAATGCAGAAGGTGTCACATGGACAGAGAGAGAACCTCGAAGCAATAAACATGTGGATTAAAGACGTCAAGACTTTAGTAGAAGCGCTGGGCAGCTAGAAGAGCGGGCTGCAAATATGCCCAGATGACCGAACTTAGGGTCTCACTTACGAGAGTTTGAACCTAATCCAGCTGCTTTAGATTTCTCTTTTCTTATGAGAAAATCGTTAATTTGGGTTTATCATTTTTCTGTTTGCTGGGTTATGGGCAACATTTGCCTTTTGGGATAGCGTGTCCATGGGGGCATTTTCTTGGGTGATTAAGTTGTGTGCATAGGGCATCCATGAATTCTTCGTCCATGTGGTGTTCCATGCCGCAAACGCTTTCTTCTTGAATGTCAGTTTTTAGCGCTTCTTTCATCAATACTTCGGTCAGTCTGTGTGCACGTATGATTCTTTTTGCTATTTTTCTTCCTTTTTCAGTAAGTTCGATGCCCTGTCTTGCCAAGTAAATTACGTAGCCTTCTTTTTCTAATTTCTTAAGCATTTCTAAGGCACTTGGCGCCGCTACTCCGAGGTGATCTGCCACCCACGTAAGGTGAGCCAATTTTTCGCCTCTTTCTTCCGATACCCAAAGTGCTTCAAGATATTCTTCAACGCTTTCGGAGGTTGGCATTAGTTATGTTCTCATTAGTTAATTGTTTGATTTTAGATATAAGTTTTGAAGGCTGAGTGTTTATTGTTTACGGAGGAAATGACTTAGGTTTGCCTAAAAGTTAATATATCTATAGATACTTAGGTTGACCTAAGTGCATGCGATTTTGACCTGCACATTAAAGAGGCACCAAAATGAATTTCAAAGTAGGCGACTGGCTCAGAAACTTCGGTCCAGCCTGGATAGTGATGATAGCAGACATAGATATAGCCTCAATCATCACCGCCCTACAATCCGGCGCAAGCTACGGCTACAGAATGGCGTTTATTCTTCTATTATTGATTTTTCCGCTTTTTATTATCCAAGATGCAGCTGGCAGACTGGGAACGTGTGCGGGACTTGGGCTTGGAGAGGCAACCAGAAAACAATTCGGAAGCCGCAAGGCACTATTCGCCGCCATCCCTATGGGTATAAGCGATTTTCTTGAGTACGTAGCTGAATACGCGGGCATGGCCATTGGCCTTTACTTACTGCGCTTTCCTATCCTCCTTGGACTTATACTAATTTTCTTGATTCACACAGGTGTGGTGGTTGGTAAGCAGTACCGTAGAGCAGAGATGGTGCTTATACCTTTGAGTTTCATGTTGGTTGCAGCTATAGTAGCCTCAGCATTCATATTTCCCGTAAATCTAAAAGAATTCATTTCTCTGGGGCTCTCTCCATTGCAACCATACACTAAACCATCTTTTGACTTCCTTCTCGCCGCCAGTGTAGGGGCAGTTATTATGCCGTGGATGCTCTACTATCATTCTGGCGCTGATGCCCGCAGAAAGAAACAGCCAAAGGACCTAAAGAACGAGCGCATCGAAACGATTCTCGGAGCTGTAGTATCGGAAGTTCTTATGGTCATACTGATTTTTCCAGGAATACGTCTTGCCAACGGAGGCAGCTTGATCAGCGCGCTGGCGCTGTCAAACGTGCTCTCATTCTTTGGACCATATGCAATGCCCATCATGGGCGCGTTGTTTCTATTTGCAGGTTTTCTTGCACTTATCGTTATATCCCTTGGCTCAGCTTGGGGTGTTCTCGAAGCAACAGGCAAAACCTCACAAACCTCCTTCATGACGGTGTATCTGCTCGAAAGTGTTCCCGCAATAATCATAGTAGCCACAATAACAGGTTACATTCAACTGATGCTAAGTCTAATGGTTATCTATCCAATAGTGATTATACCGTCTCTGTACTTTCTGGGGAAGCTTGTTTCAGATAAAAAAGTGATGTCAGGCTACCAGTACAACAAATACGAGGTAGCCGCCTTCGTAATAGCATCAATAATGATTGTAGCAGGCGGAATCCTAGGCTTATACGCTCTACTCTAAAAACTTGCCTCTGCTAACGAGACAAACAGTTTTGAGACAGGCGCCAGCAAGGAACCCTTCCTCTCAGCAAAGCTTCATTTACGAACCTGCAGAAACCTCGTTTGGTTAAGAAGGTGCTGTTAACTTGGTGTAAGATTTCGGTTTAGATAGAAGTATTTGTGTGTGCCTACAGTCTACCCCCCGGTCTACTAGATGATCCTATTTAGGCTCCAAATATGTTTCAACATACTTCAACGGAGAAGCGGAGTGCGCACTTTTCTATGCAGAATTGGTGAAATTACATGTTGAATTGTAGCAAATTTGTTAGCTTAACATCTTGCCTATAAAAATCCTAAAAATACCTCCTAAGATAAAGCGACTTATCACCCGATGTGTTCCGCCTAGAAAAAAATGCCCATCATCCTAAAACACACCAGAACTAGATGATGAGTTGTAATCAATAATAGCAATTCATAAAAGATTACTATTTCAACTAACATTTGTTTGGACGAGTGGTTTGTAAATAAGCTTGTGAGATGACTAAGTTGATGAGAATATCTCTTATCTTAAGTTTGTGTCTTTTGTTAGCGGTTTCTTTAATGTTGCCAGGTTTTGCTGCAGCTCAGGCGGCGAGTTCAGGTAATCAGTCGCCTTCTTCGTCGAGCCAAAGCGGTCAAGTGCCTGCCCCGACAGTATCATTCAGCAATAGCCCAAGGCCGGGTTCTGGTGACTTGATTAACCTTGCTGTATCGGTTATTCAGGGGCAACCGCAAGTTTGCGGAACTGCTTGGAGCGCGCACAAGACAATTTTGCCTATTGGCGGAGCGCTAGGTGAAGGGTTCCAAGGCGAAATAGGAACAACCGTCGGCAATGTCTCAAGTACCCTTGAGATTAATCTTGGAGACAACTATCCACAAGGGCTTCAGCTTCCCGCGATGTTCATAGATTCGCAGTACGGCAGTATCCCCATAAGCTTCTGCAACGCCAGCTCCTTTAACATGCAGGTCGGCAACGTAACCTACGTTAACGGTTTACCCACTGTGACAAACACCGTAACTTTCAACAACATTGCCCTTCCAACCTATGGTCAAGGCTCATCCTCAATCACGCTTGTAATATCCCAAACCGTTATAGCTAACTGGACTAACATGATAGTTAGTATTGGCGTTTACGCTGACCTCACAAACATGAAACTCTTCCTGCCAGATGGCGCGGAGATTCCTCAAAACACCGACTTCTCTTTTAATCTAATGTATGGAATTGACATGAATACCCCTGCTCCTTCAGGAACTCCAGGTCCGATTGACTATCCCCCGTCAAACATAACTCCGACAAGCGTGTTCTTTGCGGTTAATGGCACAGCAGGCACACAATTATCAATCGCAAATATGAATTTCGGAGGCACATACACCGATATTCAAGGCTCAAATCAATTTGCAGATAAAACGCCTATAATATATTTCTCACAGTCAGCTGCGCCAACTTGGGCAGTTAACTGCTTTCAGACCTTTCCCAACCTAATATATGGGGTAACTACAGCCGTTGAGAGTGACCCAACCATCACTATGCAGCACAACGCAGTTTCTGCCGCGGGCGGGATCTCGACTGGCAATTTGATATTTTATGCTGCAATCGTTGGAGTTGTAGCTTCCGTTGCTGTTGTAGGAACCGTTATTTCTGTTAAACGAAGAAAACAATAGGGACATGCTCCCACCTATGACTACTAATCGCTTCAAACTAGGCGTAATAGGCCTGAAAAGCAAAGAAGCATGTTGACAAAACAAATTTTTTTTAGGTATAGATATTAAGCTTGCTTACACTTATTTCTGGAAGACTTGATTAAAAATGAGTGTTAAGCTGCAAATTTTCGAGCATAACGGTAAGGATGATAATCCTTTTCGAAGAAGCTTTCGCTTCGCTGTTGTTGACTTCAGTAAGTCTCAGAGTTACCCCTCAAACTTCGTTTGCATGTTACCATTAAAATTAGGAGTCGGAAAACCAGATAGCGTTTTCTTGAAGGTTTATGGGAATAGAAGTTTAGAACAAGCTAAAATATTGTTAACTGGCGCTTTGAAGGCCGAAAATGACATTGAAATCAAAGCTGAAATCGAAAGACGGTTAAAACTGCTTGATCCTTCACAGGCAACGCAAATCAAGTGCAGTTCTTGCGGCAAACTTTTTCAACCTCAAAGAATAAGACGGTATAAGAAAAATTTTTGCCAAGCTTGCATGAAAAAAAGGTACGGCAACCGATAAGTTATCCTATTTTTTAGGCAGCTTATTTAATGGACTGAGACGGGTTTAACTTTAGAATTTTGATATTAAAATTTTATTAAAATTCCTTATTACTCAAACATATACCTTTTAAATTTGCCAAAACCGACTTTAGTCTTTTGTTTCAATTGTCCCGTTAGGGTGCTTTCCCATCCAGTCCAAGGCGAAGGCTTCGGCTTTAGTTTCTTTGGAGAAGTCAGGCGAGATTTTTTTACTCTCCTCTTCGTTCGTTTGCTCTCCAGCAAAGAGCAATACATGGTAGTTTGCACTGAATTCTTTTTTGGAAATGATTAAAGTTTGCCCAGTGTTTTCGTTAACATAGCCGCCTTGATTGCTTATTTTCTTCCATCCTTTAATGATCTTCAAGGTATTTGCCTTTTTGTAAGTTACTTACTGGTTTTCTCTGCCGTTAGAAATAGTAGTTAAAATAAAATAAAAGGTGCTTGGCTACTATCTTCGCCGTGCCCACGCTTGTTTAGGCTCAAAATTAGCGTGTGTGCTTCCGGTTCTTAGCGGTTGATTAGTTGATTGTTTGGCAAAGCAAGCTTTGCAGTAAACTGGCTTGCCTGGAGTAGGCTTGAATGGCACAGTGGCGATTTGATTGCAAGAAGTACATTTTACCTCATAAACAGTCCTTTGAGACATTATTTCACCTCGATTATCTTATAGTGAGAAAAATTTAGCATTGAAATTTGGAAATTTTGGTTTGGAATTAAGCTTTTTCGCCTTTTTTCTTGTTATCTGTAAAGCTCTTTTTTGATGCTTTCTTTCTTGATACACAAGTTAGCCGTACAGAAGATTTGCATCTGCGACAGTTCTTAACTAAACCCGCTCTCAACATACACATTTTCATTTACCTCAATATTTCTTTTGAAAAGAATCAATTATACGAAAGGGGAAGCCCGAGAGGATAAGAGAAACTCTTCAACTAACAGTTCTTCTGTCGAGCTTATAAAGGCACTTCTAAAGAAACGGTTTTTTAGAATAACAAAAAGCTATTTTCCAGATAAATTAAACAAACGTAAAGTAAACCATAGAAAAACGATTTACCGTTAAGCCAAGCTAATATAGTTCTACACGCCTTTGTGTTTAAGGATTAGAATTCTTTGGAGAAGAGTTATACTCGGCATTCGCAAGTGTGCTTTCTTTCCAGATTGTTCTAAAAGAAGTGTTACGGAAAGAGGTTAACAAAATAATCTTAAAATGCTCAGAATGCGGAAATACCTTCAAAATAAATGAAGTTAAAGAGGGCGAGATAGTCGCTTGCCCAATTTGTGAAGCTGACTATAAAGTAGTAATTAAAGATGGAAAAACCCGATTAGAAGAATACGTTTATGAAACCGAAGACTTAGGCGAATTATCATAATAACGCTGACTTTGCATAAAGTAAATTAATTTTTATACAAACACAAACTGCGTTAACTTGCTAGTTCAACCCTTGTGCCTATCGCTTGACCGGGAACCCCATGCGTGAATCTTACTATGACCATTCCGTTTCTTCCGTGGGTACTCATAATTTTTCCAACAAACTTGTTGTTGCCGCTTTTCCAAGTTACTTTTTGTCCCACGAGTTTGCCCGCTGAGGATGCGGAATCAATCGTTTCTAATTCAATTAAGCATTGTCTTGAGTACTGTGCTTTTGGACCTGTTCTGTAATTAACTATTCTTCCGTGTACTATTTGACTCAAAATATTCACCGCTTCGCTCCCCCAGTTAAGGTATACTAGCATTTAAAGCTGCACTATTACACTTGGATAACGACTCCGATTTTGACAGCCAACTTCAGTAAATTTACCGTTTCATAAGTTTTTCATTATTTCTTTTGCAATAGCTTGATCTCTTTTTCCTTTTCTTAGTGCGGATTTAGAAATAGGGTCGCCGTTTCTGCTATCTTTGTTGGGGGTATCAATTCCTCTTATTAGGGAGCCAAGCGGTAAACATTAAAAACCGAGATACTGATTTTGGGTTTCAAGGTTTTCCCGTTATTTTGTTTTAGGCGAAAGCATCTTTAGGTCGGCATATGTTTCCTCAAAAAGCCGATCCTCTTACATAGAAGGGGCAAGAGTTGGTCTGCTGCGAAGAACGCGATTGTGGCGTAGGCAATTCCACCTAAGACATCAGTAAAATAGTGTTCGCCAAGGTAGACTGCGCTAAACCAAGTTCCGACAGGTATCGATAATGCTGGGAGTGCTTTCCATTTCCAGATTTTGAACGCGAAAAGAAAGACCAGCCAGGGCATAGCTGAATGCATGCTGGGAAATGCGGCGTATGCGTTTGGGCTTAGAAAATCAAACAAGGTTTTGTAGACTGGAAGGCCTAGGCTGGCATCAACTGAACCAGTTAAGATTCGAGTAACGTCTGGAACGGCAATCCATGGAGGCGCGACGGGGTAAAAGAGGAAAGTTATCAAAGCACTGTATGTTAATACGGCGAAGGCAATGGTGTATTTCCAGTAGTGCTTGGGGGCTTTTTTCCAAACAATATAAGCAAAGACGGTTGGCACAAAAAAGTATATGCCGTAGAAAAAGGCTCCCATGTAATTTAAAACAGGCATCTTTATCGTTTCTTGAAGAATTAGGCTTGGCACTTGCCCGAACATTTGCATATCCAAATTGTAGGGTCCCGTCTGAAGACTGTACTGCGAGATAGTGCCTATAAAACTGTACATTACTTCATAAGAGACAAACACAGTGACGAATGGAAGCCAATCTTTAAGGGCATGCCAGGTCCGTTCATTATACGTACAGTAAATTAGGATGCCTAAAACTAGAAATTCAGGTCCAGGAATAATTTTGTATATAATGCAGAAAATAGCCACCGCTACAATGTATAATGCTGATAAAAGAAGAGAGAAGAAGCGGGTAGAGCGATAATTAATATTTTTCAATGCACCCTTTGATTTCTCGCCTTCTTCTCGGTTTTTTTCCATTACCCAATCATTACCAGACACTTAGCTTGTATGTTGCTTTTTAAATGCTTTTTCCCAATTCCACCCCTAAAAAACAAAAAATGCTTTAGACGCATACTGGGTAAAACCGACTATTGCACTTTAATTTGCCACTTCACGGGTATAGAGTGCATTTCAGCATTAGCCAACGTCTAAATGGATTGCTATGTAATAAAAAGTGCAGGCAAAAATTTAGGCTGGCATAAAATAGCTCGGGCTGCCGTAAAAAGCTACGTTTCTAGCCATGGTTCGAGCTGCATGCGAGCTTTGGCAAAGCTTACTGATATTTGACATAAGCTGATAGGACGCTTTTAAAGCCAAGTTTAAGTCGTGGTTTGTTAAGAATTTTGCTTCTATATTTAGCGCTGTCCCTTGAATGTTTGCTGCTATTTGGATGCCGCCGTCTTCCGTAATCCACTTCAAGGTGACGCCTTGATTATTTTCTGATATGCCTAGCCAACGTAGACAACCAAACCATTTACCTTTAAGCGACAGAATGAGTTGTTGCGTCATAAGGTCTGATGGAAGGAAAGTCTGAATCAGCGGCGTCGTTGATTCCTCTTTGCGCGGTTGGTTAAGTTTCAGTTCAGTTATCTTTGGAGTGACCCTGTAGCCTTCGGGTCCTTTTCTCACGATGCCCTCTTCCTCCAGTCGAACAAGTATGCGCGAGAGTGTTTCCGAATGCAGTCCTGTTCTTCGTTTTAACCCATCAAACGTGAATATAGCTAAGTCTTCTGTTTCAATTAGTGCCAACACGTCAGCGTCGCGTTCGCTAAGGGAGTAGTCAGCTGGAAGGCTTTGCCAATTAACATTCAGAACAGGTATCATTATTCTAATTTTAGGTTACGGAGTTGCTTTTGAATGTTGCTTATTTTTTTCATGAAAAGCAACAATGCAAAGGATACTTGGATTACTGAATAGTTGCCTTGCTTTTGCTTGAACTTTACCTTTCTTTGGATTGTTACCTTAAGGTCACTTTTTCGCCGGTGGCAATGTAGACTACGGCTTCCATAATGTGTGTGGCATGATCCGCAATACGTTCAAGATATCTTACTACGAGCGTACTTGATACGGTGCAGTCATTTGTGACGCCTGCAGTCTTCACCAGTTTACCCAGAAATTCGAGGTACATGTCATCTACTCCTTGCTCGGTTTTAGTCATCTTCTTAACGAGCTCTACATCCAAGCTTCTTAGGGAGTTAATGCTTGTTGTGACCATTTGGAGAACTTTTTCAGCCATTTTCTCTATGTACTCAAATACCCACCCATCACAAGTGCTGTGTCCATTGAAACGTGTGCTGATAAAAGAGATGTCCCAAGCATACCTGCCGTAACGCTCAAAATCGTAGGCTACTTTCATGTAAGAGTTTATGATTCGTAAGTCAGAAGCTACTGGCTGATACTTTGCGATCAAACTGAAAGCTTTTTCTTCAACCTCGACAGTGTTTCCTACGAGAATTTCGGAGATTTCATGGACATCGTTTGAAGTATCTTTGCTTTCGAGAAAGCCTCTTAACGATATTGCTACCGCTTTTTCGGCATCTTTACCCATCTTGACAACCATTGTTGTTATTTCTTCTAAGCCTTTATCTAGCAGTCTTTGCATAATTTCACTTTATCCGAACTTTCCAGTTATGTATTTTTCTGTTAACTCACTTTTTGGATTCTCGAATACTTCTGAGGTTGTGTCGAACTCTATTAGCTGACCTAGATACATGAAAGCGGTGAAATCTGAAACCCGAGCAGCCTGTTGCATATTATGAGTCACAATTATAATCGTGAACTCCTTTTTAAGCTCAACAATTGACTCTTCAATTTTAGCTGTGGCGATAGGGTCAAGCGCTGAGCAGGGCTCGTCCATAAGAATTATTTCTGGCTCGACCGCAAGAGCTCGTGCTATGCATAGTCTCTGCTGTTGTCCCCCGGACAAGTCAACTCCCGATTTTTTAAGATCATCTTTGACTTCGTCCCAGAGGAAAGCCATCCGAAGGCTTCTTTCTGCCACCTGGTCAAGTGTCTCTTTGTTTCTTACACCAGCGAGTTTCAAGCCTGCTATCGTATTTTCAAATATGGACATTGTAGGAAAAGGATTGGCCTTCTGGAAAACCATACCTATTCTTCTGCGAATAGCAACTGGATCAACCTGCGGCGAATAAATGTTCACTCCATCCAAAATGACCTCTCCTTCGACTTTTGCATTCGGCGTCAATTCATGAATTCGGTTGAGACATCTTATCAACGTGGTTTTTCCACATCCAGAAGGACCCATAATAGCAGTTACCTTATTTTCAGGGAAGCTTAAGTTGATCCCCTTTAGAACTTGTACTTTCCCAAAATTGGCTTTCAAGTCTTTCGTTGATAACTTAACCGTCGTTGAATCAAGGTTTTTATTTTTGCTTATTTTAATTGTCCCTCCTAACATAATTTTGCATGCGACCTATTGAATTTTTAGTCATTATCCTACGCATACATCCTTGCTCCTTTTATTTTTCTTCCTACCGTAAGCTTGACCAAAAGATTCAATGCGAGCATAATAAGTATTAGGACTAAAGCTGCACCCCACGCCTGAGTTTGCCAAGATGTGTACGGAGAAGTAGCGTAATTGTAGATGAGTACGGTCATTGAAGCTGTCGGCTGAAATATACTTTTGGCAAAGTAAATGCTTGAAGATGCTGTTAATAGGATAGGAGCTGTTTCTCCTGTCGCACGCGCCACGGCCAACAATATGCCAGTTAACAGCCCGTTTTTCCCTGTGCCTATAACGATTCTAAGCACAGTTTTCCATCTTGGGATTCCAAGAGCCAGCGACGCTTCCCTCAATGTCATTGGAACAAGCTTAAGAGATTCACCTGTTGTCCTCGCGATGATAGGAAGCATCACGAAACTAAGGGCGACACCACCTGCAAAAGCAGAAAACTGTTTCGAAGGTAAGACAATTATGACAAAAACGAACAGTCCCAACACAATTGAGGGAAATCCAGTAAGCACATCGTTCATAAAACTTGAAAACGTGGAAAGCTTAGAGTTAGACCATTCTGAAAAAAAGATGCCGGCCCCAATACCTATGGGTACAGAGATAAGAGCGGCTATACCCACCATCGTGAAAGTTCCAACTATGGCGTTGGCTATTCCTCCGCTTGAAACATTTAGTGGGTTCTGCGCACGGGTAAGAAAACCTATGCTTAGAGCGGGTGCCCCTCGCATGAAAACGTCTCCGAGTATGAGTATTAGCGGTATTATTGCCAAGGCAACAGCGATTATAACTAATACAGTCATTAATTTGTTAACGATTTTTCGCCAGAGTGAAATACTCGCGGGCAGATTATATTTTGTTGCCACCTCAAACCCCCCTAAGCTTTAATTTCCTTTCCACGAGTCATCCTCCAAAGCAGTATCCGAGCAAGACCATTAATTAATACAGCTACAAAAAACAAGATTAAACCTAATTCGATTAAAGCCCCTAGAAAAACCCCTGAAGACTCGCCGAATTGATTGGCGATAATTGAAGATAAAGTGGCGCCAGGCGAGAACAAACTTGAAGAAACCGAAGGAATGTTACCGATCACCATGGTAACAGCCATAGTTTCGCCGAAAGCCCGTCCCAGCCCCAAAATAAACCCACCAAATATACCCGACCGGGCATACGGCAAAACGCTTTTCTGAGTAACCTCCCAATCTGTAGCGCCAAGCGAGTACATTGCTTCACGCTGACTATTTGGAACCACACTTAAAACATCTCTAGTGACTGCTGACATCGTTGGAATAATCATTATTGCTAATATGATTCCAGCGGTAAAAAAATCGTATCCAAAAGGATGTCCCGAGAATAAAGAGATGAAACCAAGAGACTTATTCAGGGGCTTTTCAACATAATCCTTCAAAAGTGGTATTAAGACAAAAACTCCCCATAGACCGTAAATAACACTGGGCACAGCAGCGAGGAGATCAACTATTGTTCCTAACATATAACCAAAGGTTTGATGGCTTTTTAGCTTCTCAGAGATAAAGATAGCTATCCCCAAACTGATTGGGAAACCGATTACAATAGCAATCGCCGAAGTAACCAATGTTCCATAAATAAACGGCCAAGCACCAAATACATTATTACTTGGTTGCCATTTCGATCCAACCAAAAAGCTTGGCCCGAATTTAAATAATGATGGCGCTGAGCCGAGAAAAAGTTCAACAGCAAGTCCAACAACAACGCCGATAACGAACAAAGCTGTTGCTGCAAGAAGGATTTTTAGTATTACATCTCCTCTTAGCAGCCTGAATCGCAATTTTGCGGTCCTCAGTATTTTTGGTTAATTTAAAAAAGATAGGGAAGAATAGCTATTAAATTATAGCTAAACTATTGGTGCTCCACCGTTGTAGGTTATTGTATCGATTGATGCTGTGTCTACCGCGACTACGTTGGCTGGCAACGGGACGTATCCTAAACCTGATCCTAATGATTGACCGGCGGGGCTTACGACCCACTGTAGGAAGTTGACGAGGGCTGCGGCTGAGGCAGCGTTAGTAATGGACGATGGAGTCTGGTTTTGATATACTAGCGCATAGGTCATGGTTGCAATTGGATACACAGTTGTGGCTGCTGTATCGGTGAATATGTTGTCGACTATCGATACGCTTGTCCATGAGGCACTTCCCAATGGAAGACCGTAGAGGCTCCGGCTGAAAGGGCTGCTCCAATGTTTGTTACGTTAGCTAAGATGAAGTTGCTTGCGGCGTTTTCAACAGCGCCGTAGTAAAGTGAGCTTTGACCTGTGTTTTCAAGTATATAAGCTATTTCAAGTGGACCGATTGCTCCATTATTTCCGGAAATGGCTGCTGCTACACCTGCATTTTTGGGAGCTGCTATAGTACCGCCTGAAGTAGTTACCCAATTGGGGGTTGTACTCTCTCCAATGGTTGTCTTAAATGCTGAGCTTGAGTCAGATAAGAAATCGCTGAAGGCGAACATGGTTCCGCTTCCATCAGATCGATGAACAGTGATTATAGGCGTACTAGGCAATTGAGCTGCTACGGCTGGACTTTGTAAAGCTTGAATTGAAGGGTCATTCCAAGTTGTTACAGTTCCCAAGAAAATATTTGCAAGAACTGCGCCAGTGAAATTGAGACCATTCTGACAAACTGAACCGTTGAGAAGCTTTAGATTATATGCTGGTACGACTGCGCTGGCGGATATTGGAATTGTTAATGCTGTTGTGCCCGAGGGAAGTGCCGCGTACTGTGCTGCGGTCATAGGTGCATCTGATTCACCGAAATTGACTACTTGATTCTTAAAATCCGTAATTCCTGCGCCGCTTCCTTCTGCATTGTAGTTAACTGTTATTTGTGGTTCGGCTGATCCATAGGCGCCTTGCCAAACAGACATTAGCGGAGCGACAAGTGTACCTCCGCCGCCGTTTATCGTTGCTGACGCTAACGGCGCTGCGGTTGGTACTGGGGTTGCTGTTGGAACTGGAGTTTCAATTATAACTATGGGTGTAGGTGCAGGTGCAGTTGTGGGTGCAACAGTGGGTTTAGCCGTTGGTGCAGCTGTTGGTGTAGCTGTTGGTGCAGGCGTTGCTGCGGGTTTTGAGGGGGTTGATAACGCTATGTACGCAAAAGCTCCTCCTACGATGATAACGATTACAATGATTGCTGCTACAATTATATACGTAGTTTTCATTTTTTTAACCTTCAATAGCCTATTTAGTGCCTCATTATAAGAGTGTGACCTCCATAAACACTATAGACTATATATAAAATCAATTCACATATGTATAATACATAATATTTTAAAATGGCAAAGAATCAGCCTATAAACATATAAAAAAAAGCTTAGATGCGACTAATTGCAAAAGGGACAGAAAAATAGGAACAAAGAAAATTCCAATTTACAAGGGTTCGGATTCTTTTCATTTCCAAATCAAGGGGTAATGCGGAATAAGCTTAAAGGATGGAGCCCTCTGCGTTCCATTAAGTTACCGGTGGGCTGTGAGTTGTTTGTGAGTGGTGAGCGTACGTTGTTGTTATGCGCCTATCGCGGTGATGGCAATTATTGTGATTATTTGCATGTATTTAGGTCTCATAGTTTTCGTTCATCGGTTTTTTAAAACTGAAAATGCCTGATTTTTATATAGTAAATTTAGTAAATATCCATAAAATTTATAGTCTATATAGATATAACTAATATATTGATGCACCATAAAAGAGCTAACTTGGCGTTAAGCGTGACTAAAGAAGTAGAGAAGCAAAACGAAGAGCAACGCAAGCTTCAGGTGACAGGCGGATCAACCTTTATACTTTCATTACCCAAAGATTGGGCGATTCGAAATGAGCTTAAACGGGGAAGCTCAATGGTGGTACGCGAGGAAGACGATGGATCTCTGTCTATATCGCCTTCAAAGTTTGTAAAGAAAGAGAAGCAAGATGAAGCTTTCATCAAAGCATCCTTAAACGATAATCCTGACGCCGTTATGAGAACCGCCATTTCCGCCTATTTAGACGGCTTCAACATCCTGCACATTAGAGCGCAGGGACAAAAACTTCTCTCCTCAAAACTTAGAAATCACCTCAAAACCTTTGCCCGACACTACTTGGTTGGAACAGAAATCGTGATAGATACCCCAACCGAGTTGACCCTGCAGGTTTTGCTTAATTATCCTGAACTCACGGTTCAAAACGCACTTAGCCGAATGTCAATAATAGCCTCCTCTATGCATAAAGAAGCCATAGCAGCACTAAAAAAGCTGGATTATTCAGCTGCAAAATCGGTTATTGAAACCGACCGTGAAGTTAACCGCTTCGGCCTCTACATAGTGCGGTTGCTTAAGCTGGCTGTTTCAAACCCAAGAATCGTCAAAGAAATCGGATTAAACAGCCAAAAAGACTGTTTAGGGTACAGGCTTATAGCGAAAGCCGTTGAGAGAACCGCGGACCACGCAACAAAAATCGCTGAAAACACCCTTCTCCTGAAAGAGATTGTAAATGTGGAGCTTATAGAAAAAATAAGTCAGCTGAGTAGTTTGGCCAATTCAATGTTTGAAACCTCTATGGACGCGTTATTTAGACATGACTTTAACTTAGCTGAAGGCGTAATTGAAAAAATAAGCCAAGTGCACAAATTAGAGAAAGAAACCGTTCTTTACTCCCAAAATGTCAAGGTTGAAGAAATCGCTAACCTAAGGCTACTGATCGAGAGTGTAAGGAGAACAGCAGAATACGCCAGTGACATTTCCGAAATTGTGCTAAACTTAAATGTCGAATCAGTCCTAAGCTAGTTTCTTAAACCTACTTTTTTTGATTGCCTAGCAAAAACGCTATCTCTCTTATGCTAGGGAGCGAAAAACAGAAAAGAAATTAATATAGGCTTAGTGAGTCCCGGACCCATTTTGGGACATATTGAGTTAAGCTACGCGCGGTTTACTGAAAGGCTTCAAAGAAACAGATTACATCGGGGCTTTGATTTATGCTGGAATTGTCAATCAGATGAGCTGTTCCGTCTGGGCAATAAACTTTGTCGCCTTTAAAAGTTTTTTTGTATCGTACACTGCATTCCTTAAGCATGGTGCAACCGTCGCAATCTCTTGAGAGCATTCATTTTTCACCTCTACTTATTTTCAAATAGAAATTGGTTTGAGGCACCTATAGAGATTCTGTCCATAATATATATAGAAAACAATGCACAGATTAACTCTTAAAAAATATGAGGAACGAGCGTACTCAGCAATTGGTTTGTTAAGCTTCAAATTTAGCGTTTTTAGATTTCAGACGCAATTTTTCTGCAAACCGCGCATTCAATTTAGTTTGGCAAGTAAATGCTTCCAAGTATGTCAACTCCGAAACGGAAAGCAACATTTTTCAACGCCATTAAACAGAAAGAAACGCTGTTAAACAGAAAGAAACGCTGCTAAACGGAAAAGAACGCAGAAAAACGCAACCTGCAAATGTTCCTAACCCTGAATCAAAAAAGCAGACAGAAACGCAAAGAACAAAATCTTAGACCAAGACAAACTAAAAGCGCACTGAGAAACATTTAAGAAATAAGAAACAACCTGTAAAGAGCCCGAGACGGCTGATGAAGCAAATCGGATTGAAAGTGAAAGGCATTTTCTTGGATTTAGACGGCACAATAGTTGACTCCAGAGAAGCCTACAAGGAAGCTGCAAGAATAGCTTGTGAAGCCGTCGGGCAAAAACCGCTAGCTGACAAAGCTGCCTTTGAGATTCCTAGAAGGCTCGAGCAGGGTCTCACAATCAGCGACATCGTAAAGGGCAACTCTAAAAAATTTCTAAGCATATACTTTGAAACTTACTACTCCATTACCCGAGAAAAAACCAGACTTATACCTAATGTTTCCGAAACGCTTGAAAGCTTATCGGCAAAAACCAAACTTGCCCTAATAACCATGCGGTATGCCCCCAAACAAGCCATAATAGCAGAGCTAGAGTGCTTTGGCATATCAAAATATTTCACTCATGTTGTAACCGCGCTGGATACTTCTAAGCCAAAGCCATCTCCTGATGCGTTAATTGCATGTGTCAAAGCCTTAGATGTTGAAATATGTGACTGTATCATTGCAGGGGACTCGGTTAACGATGTTCGCGCTGGGAAAGCCGCGGGCGCGAGAACTGTGGCAGTTTTATCTGGGCTTTTTCAATGCGAAGAGCTACTCAAAGAACGCCCCGATTTAATTTTAAACGATGTCAATGCTCTTCCAAAGTTTATCAAATAACTCCTATGGCATATTTCAGAATTTGAAATATTGCTAGAACCTGAATAGCCAGTTATATTCCTCAATAAAAATAAGGTTTAATAAAAACCTCAATCTAACATGAATATGGAGAAGGGCTTCGGAGCGGGAGTCAGTATGAACTTTGTTGAATTGATGATAGGAGAGAAATTGAAAGAAGCGGATTCAGCCCTGGACGTTATGGGGTCAGACCGCAAAGTTTTGCAGGTTGCTTGCCAAGACTTTACGAATTTTCTTAAATTTCATTGGAACTTGATGGGGAAAGAAGCATGCCAATGCGAACTAGTTGAGCGGTTGGAGAACATTTTCAAGGAAGATTCATCGGAGCTAGACGCGTTCTTAACTGTTTGGATTGGCATCTGGTTCAAAAAATGGAAGGAACGAGTCAAGCTTCTCATAGGTGACCAGAACGCTAGCCGATGGAATAAAGTTTCAAAAACTCTCGCTAACGCTGAACCTCTATGGAAGAAAATTGAGCAAAAGCAAGAACTTCAAGAGCTCATAGTCTCCACGCTGGTTAAAAACGGAGAAATCTGCGGAACCGACATCTTATCCGAGAATCTGCTGAAGATGGAGCTTGGAGAAGGCTGCGTTCAAAATCTAAGCGACAGAGACAGAGTTTTTACTGTAGTTAATGAGGCGTTGAGGAAAGCTCGTGAGATGGCTCAAAGCAAAGGTCCGCTAATCTTTGTCAAGGTCGACAAAGGCTACTACAGTTCAGGAACCGAGTAAGCGTTCAGCTTACTTTAGTTTTTTTATAAAGCAGATTTATTAGCTGTCAGCCTTACTGTTTTTTATGGCTCGTTTTGTTATTTTCCTTCGGGCAATTAATGTTGGCGGCCACACTGTCGCTAAGGCAAAGTTGCAAGAAGCCTTCATCTGCTTAGGATACCAAAACGTTTCCACATTCAAACAAAGCGGCAATGTAATCCTTGAAACCGACGAGCCGGATCCAACTGAAATTAAGAGAAATGTAGAGAAAACTCTTCGCAACTTGTTGGGCTACGATGTGGCGGCGTTTGTACGCACAATCCCGCAGATCAAAGCAATAGTTAATCTTGAACCCTTCAAGGGCTATGATAAAGAAGGCGCCAGTTTTCTGGTAACATTTCTTGAAGATGCTCCCTCGGAGTTTCCACTCAAGTTGCCCCTGATTATTCCGAAATCGACGGCGCAGATAATTTCAGTGAAAGGTAACGAGGTTTTCAATGTGACTCATGGCGGCGGTGAGGGCGGGCTGCCTAACCCTTTTCTTGAGTCCAAGCTAAAACTGAAGGCAACCACCCGAAATATGAACACAATTGCTCAAATAGTCGAAAAGTTCTCTGAAAAAGATCAGAAAGGAAAGGGCTGAGAAAAGTTTGGAAGAACAGCTTAACAGTCTTTCTTAAAGAATGAAATCAATAATAGAGGTACTGGAGCTTGAGGATTAGACGACTCTGACTCTTTGGAGAGTCTTTCGCATCCAAGTGTAATGTCTCATGGTTGTAGTTTCGCCGTATCCGCATGCTGCGCAACGTTTATGTCGTACGTGGTATGCGCGTCTTCCGCAGCGCCTGCATTTTATGTGAACGGTTTTGCCTTGGCGCTTGCCCATTGATGGTGTGCCTTTTCCCACGGCGGTCACCTAGGCGAAGGCGAAATAAGGACTACGTTGTCTCCTCGGACGATTATTAGTCCCAGTCTCTTTTGGTTTTCAATGTTTGTGGTGTCTTCTGTCTCTTCTAAAACTAGGTTTAGATGCTGGTCGAAACCCTTCAGTCTTCCTCTGAGGCTTTTTCCGCCTTTGAGTCGTACAAGTACGATTTTGCTGAGGTTCTGCTCAAGAATTTCGGTTGTCATTTCGCTCATTTGGAATCCTCACGAATCTATATCTCTTCTATACTCGAACTCTCCACATTTAAACCTTATCTAGCATGAGCGGCGTTCTATTAGTTTGCTTAGGTTAAGTTAACTTTGAGCTTGAACGCGGTTGTCGAACTTTATTGATTTAAAGGTGCGTCTAACGGGTTGCTTAAAGATCAAGTGCATTGGTGATTGCGCTTTTTATCAGGTATTTTTTTCCGATCCTAAGTACGTTTAGCGAACTTCTATAAAGCTTGCTTTGGGTTGTTTTTTTGGTTTAGGGTTTGAATTGTTTGCAGGTTGCGTACACAGAAGGACACAGAAGGATAAGGAAGGGCAAGCGAGGCAAAAAAAGTATTTCATGCAGAACTGTTGCGTCGCCACTGATCTGGTTGTTTTGGGCTGCTTTTTTGATTCAGGACTTGGATTGTTTGCAGGTTGAGTTAATAAAAGTCGGTAAAAGTCGAATAAAGTTGATAAAGGAGTCGGAGGAAGGCGCTTGAGATGAGTACGGGTGAGCGCCTGGATAAAACCGTTTAACCGGCTCCACAAAAAGCAGGGGTATAATGCACAATGTAGCGCAAAGTTAAATTTAGGTCTGCAGTGACTATGAGCGAGACTCCCTATGCCCTCAAAGCAGCGAAGATACGCCTTAAAAACAAAGGATGCAAAACAAGTTTTAACTGAAGCCCAAGCAAAACTCAAACTTGACCTTGACGCGCTATTCGGCTCCAAAGCCGTCGTTGAAGTTGTTGAATCCGACGTAGGCGAAGTTTACCTCATCGGCGAAAAACCGCTGCTCTTCAAAGCCCAAGACAAGGTCCTGCCGACCCTCCACTTCACCGAGTTCACCGCGAAGGCTCCGAAAATCGTGGTTGACATGGGCGCCGTCCCATACGTCTGCAAGGGCGCAACCGTGATGGCTCCAGGCATCGTACGCATCGAAGGAGAATTCGGCAAAGGCGACCTCGTTCTCGTGGTGGACGTGAAGTTTGGCAAAGCCCTGGCGCTGGGCGAAAGCCTCATGGACGCGGAAACTGGCCGAACGATAAAGAAAGGACCCGTAGTTAAAACGCTGCATTACGTCAGCGACAAAATCTGGGACTACACCAAAACAATAACTGAATAACCGTTAACTCTCTTTTTGTAGGAAGTTTTAAGATCGTAGTACATTAATTTTATAGTAAGGCAATATTACTATTACCATGCAAACTGTTAAAGTTACTAGAAAAGGCCAAACCACTATTCCCGCCAAAATCAGGAAAAGCCTTGGAATAAAAGAAGGCGATACTTTAGAAGTCGAAAAAATGGACGAAATGGTTACTTTCAAAAGAGTGCCAAAATAGAAACCTCGCTGGAATTTTCCTGGAGATCAGAAATCGCTGAGTTGAAGAAACAATTAGATAAATTACGCGAGGAATACTAATCTTTGAGGGAAGTGCTAAGACACACGCTTTTTTTTGGAGCACCTTTATTCGCAAGACCCAAAAATGCGTCAGAAAACCATCCAAAAAATGAATGAGTTAAAGCAAGTCGCCAATGGGATTATCCCAACTATAGTCCTCCTCGAAACAGTTCAATTTGTTTGCTCAAAAAGGGGTAAAGAAAGCGCAGAAATGACATATCGCTCAATCAATGCTAGCGGGTTAAAAATAGAGGGTTTGAATTCTTTAATCGCTAAGGAATCTTAAGACCCGTTCCTAAATGAACATTCGTTAGAATTGCTAAAAACACGTAGCCTAGTGGATTTTATTTTTGGCAAAATAAGAAGAAAGATTAACCCTTGGCTATGATTGCTAATGTTTATTGGGCTTTGACGTACCTTTGTGGGTTCGTATGTTCTCCTTGCTCCTCCAGTTAAGCACTCTTCATGCTTTTTACTTAGGAGGTGATCCGGCCGCAGGTTCCCCTACGGCCACCTTGTTACGACTTTTCCCTCCTTACGAAACTTAGATTCGATGCCGCCACTAAGGACGGCGCCTCACCCAAGAGTCGCTCGGATGGAACGACGGGCGGTGTGTGCAAGGAGCAGGGACGTATTCACCGCGCGCTAATGACACGCGATTACTAGGGATTCCATGTTCACGAGGACGGGTTACAGCCCTCGATCCCAACTACGGCAGGCTTTCGGGATTGCCTTCCCCTTTCGAGGTCGGAACTCATTGTACCTGCCATTGCAGCTCGCGTGTGGCCCGGGAGATTCGGGGCATACTGACCTGCCGTGGCCCGCTCCTTCCTCCACTTTATCAGTGGCGGTCTCCTCAGTGTGCCCAGCACAAAGCTAGTTGCAACAGAGGATGCGGGTCTCGATCGTTGCCTGACTTAACAGGACACCTCACGGCACGAACTGGCGACGGCCATGCACCTCCTCTCAGCTTGTCTGGCAAGACCTTTAATCTGGCCTTCATTCTGCTGTCGCTCCCGGTGAGATTTCCGGCGTTGACTCCAATTAAACCGCAAGCTTCACCCCTTGTGGTGCTCCCCCGCCAATTCCTTTAAGTTTCAATCTTGCGATCGTACTCCCCAGGCGGCAGACTTAACAGCTTCCCTGCGGCACTAGAACGGCACGTGGCCGTCCAAACACCTAGTCTGCATCGTTTACAGCTGGGACTACCCGGGTATCTAATCCGGTTCGCTCCCCCAGCTTTCATCCCTCACCGTCGGGCGCGTTTCTAGCAGACAGCCTTCGCCACTGGTGGTCTTCCCGGGATTATAGGATTTCACCCCTACCCCGGAAATACCGTCTGCCTCTCTCGTCCCCTAGCTAAGCAGTATCCCCCGCAATCCAACGATTAATTCGGTGGATTTAACAGGGGACTAACCTAGCCAGCTACGGATGCTTTAGGCCCAATAAACATCCACACCACTCGGAGAGCTGGTATTACCGCGGCGGCTGACACCAGACTTGCCCTCTCCTTATTCCCCCAGCGTTCTAGACTGGGTAAAAGCCTTCCTCAGCGGATGGCACTCGGGATAGCCCTGTCAAGCTTTCGCTTATTGCAAAGTTTTCGCGACTGCTGCGCCCCGTAGGGCCTGGGCCCTTGTCTCAGTGCCCATCTCCGGGCTCCCGCTCCCACGGCCCGCACCGGTAAAAGGCTTGGTGAGCCATTACCTCACCAACAACCTGATCGGTCGCGGCCCCATCCTTGGGCGAGGCCAAAGAGCATAACTTTAGCATCTTTTAAGCAAAGACTCATTCCAGAGTTCTTCACCTATCGAAAATTAGCCCCAGTTTCCCGGGGGTGTTTTCGTCCCAAGGGCAGGTTAGCCACGTGTTACTGAGCTGTGTGCCGCGCTCCCATATTGGCTAGGAAGCGCACGACTAGCATGTCTTAGTCCTATCCCGATAGCAGTGGGGTCCGGCAGGATCAACCGGAGTTATGCACTCCAAATTGAATCTGCGGATCTTGTTGTTTTTTGTGTGGTACGTTCGTACACTTATTCGCACGATTTGTGCCTAACTGGATTTGGAGGGAAAAACATTCCACTCAATACGTCAAAGCCCAATTCAGACCTAACTGAGCAATTAGTCAGGTCCACATTCGTGTCCCCGCAATTGGAGGCCAACTCCGTCATTCCTGCAAGGCAAACGCCGTTACGGTAGGGGTTGAGCCGCCGCCATGTGAAAATTGCGGGGCTAGCAATTATAGCTGAATTCTATCAGAAGCGCATTAATCCGATATAAACATTTCTTAAACATTAAAATAAACATTATCCCGTGAACCGTTGACCATCATAAGCCCATTGTGTTCATGCATTTAAGTGAATTTTTGCTTAGCCGCTAAAAAATGGCTTAAAGTCTTAGGTATAAATAGGCTACCAGCCTTTACTGCCGCTGCTTTTCAAATGCGCTTCTGAGCAGTAGATAAAGCGAAAAAAACTCTTAAGACTATGTGACTGCACACAACCAACAATGAAACTTTAAATTTCGCCAAAAGATGTTGGCGTCGATATTTTTAAAATTTAAGCTTGCTTTTTTAGGAGAGCATCTACTTTATGACTTTTGCTTCTGCCGTTGTGCCGCCAACCTGAGTTATCTTTATTTTCACATGCTCTCCCGGTTTTGCGTCGGCAACATGTATGACTAAACCCTGAACTCTAGCCATGGCTTCCCCTTTTGGGTTACATTCCACAATATCTACTTCTAATTCTTCGCCCACTGCAACAGGGCACCGTTTAAAACCCTTGCCATGACCCTGCCTTCCCTCGTAACTACCACCTTGCCTTTTTGAATAACCCAAAATAACCTACGCTCTTTTTGCTAAAAATATCTAATATAAACATCAAGTTTCTGATGTTTAAGCGTTTTCACCAAACATTCACTCTAACCATTGCAGCCTCAGCTTTTCCGATTTCTCAAAAAATTAGATGTTGACGTGAAATGCCCAGTGCATGTACGCTTTAAAATCCCATGAAAGCGCCAAAGAAGGCTCAACATAGCAGTGAAGGCTGCATTTCCTGCAGTTTTTTATTTTTTCCCAGTCAAACTCTGTAACCGCACTTTTAATGTCAGTTTCAAAGATGGAGACGCTACTTGCATAATCATTGTGGACGTAGCAAGGCAAAACCACTTTCCCGTTCGGGTCAACGTTAACCATCGCCCACGGTTTGCATTGCCAGTTTTTTTCTTTAGCTATAATTCTAAAATACCCAATAGAATTCATAATAGGATAGCCTTTTCTTTTTAATTCAATGAGCTGTTTCGCAACCTTTTCGATTTCACCGGCTTGAGGCGCAGATGCGTTGGCATTGCAGTACTCGTGAGCTACCGACAACACTATTTTTACACCTAAATCCTTTGCCAATTTCACAGTATCTTCCACGTCATGAACGTTATCGCCCATTATGGTCATGTTGATTGTTACAGAAACCTTCCCTTTGGATGCTGTTATGCCCTCTATCGCTCTTTTGAAACAACCGTTAACTCCTCTTATTTGGTCATGAGTTTTCTCCAAACCATCTAATGAAACAAATACAATGCCGTTGATGTATGGTGCTATTTCATCTATCCTTGATTTGAGGAGCGTACCATTGGTGATAAGGCTTGTATGCAGAGGCAGAGAACGAGAATAAGCCAGAATTTCAGGCAAGTCTTTTCTCAAAAGCGGCTCTCCCCCTTCAAACCCAACACCGCAAACACCCGAATCGAACATTTGCTTCAGAATCTGTTTTTCCTTTTGGGTGCTTAAATTTTCGCTGGATCGTTTCCAGAAGGGGCACATTTTACATTTAAGGTTACAGTTATAAGTTAACTTATGTCCACTAAAAACTGGCGCTTTTCCTCCGAACGAGTTTAAAATTAATCCATGGTATAGTCTAAGACCTATCCTTAATGTTTCCTGATAGCTGTGTGCGCCGTTTTTCAAAAATTCAATCTCCATTAAAATTTATGGTATTCGCCCGTGTGTTGCATCGGAGATTGCATTTGTAAGTCAATTTATGTCCGCAAAACAAAGGGGTCTTAACGTTAAATAAGTTTGAGACAAACCCACGATAATTTCTCATACCCAGCAAAAAATTCTCTATGTCATGGTGAATATTTTTTTCTTCCAACGAATAGTTGAGAACTCTCCCCATCCTCCAAGAAGTTTGCACTCTGCGAATTCAAATAGATAAAAACAAGTACTTTTCTTTTTTGTTTTGGAGAAAAAGAGAATTTTGCTCTCTTATTATTTTTTCTTGAGTTCTTTCTTTATTCCCTTTCCAACGTCTTCAACGGCTTTAGCGCCTTTCTTGAGGCCTTTACCGACTGCCTCTCCAGTTTTTTCAGCAGCATTCTCAACTTTTTTCTCAACCTTTTTCTTTTCGCCAGGCATTCATATCACCTCTATATAGAGGTCGTTTATTGCCGAATTAAAGTTTGTGACTGTGTTGGCACGCCGATTTTGTATATCGACCAAGGTTTTGACTGCGAAATTACATTTGCAAGGAAGAAATCGAGCTTTATGGCAAAATGCAGCTGGAAAGTCTGCGCTTAATGCGGTTAAACTCTTTGCATCGGTTATTCGGAACTTGAGTCGGGGCAATAGTTTATAAACTAAAAAATTTTAATTATTATTTAGGTGAAGTTTTTTGAGTAACATAATTATTGCAAATATGACTTTGACAAGTCTGCTCGTAACCATCGTTGGCTTGATTATTCTGTGGATAATAGTCTCAATACCAGTGTGGTTAGCTGGCAAAGCAGTGACTGGCGGAAAAGCCACCTTTGGCGAAGCTATGATTGCGACGCTGGTTGGCCCAATAGTTTACGCTATCACATTGTTTATAGTGGGTTACTTTCTCGGAGCGGTAATCGGTTCAGCGGCATACATAATCGCATTAATTTTAGCTCTTATAGCTTGGATATGGGTTTACAAAGCAAGTTTCAGAACGGGCTGGCTGGGCGGCATCGCAATAGCCATATTGGCATGGATAATCTTCATTGTAATAAGCATAATATTCGGAGCCCTCTTCGGCGTAGTAGTTCCCCACACATTCTTCCCCAAATCTATAGAATCACAACAAATACTAAACAGACTTACATTCGAACCATAAGGCACTAAAAGAAAAAAGACAATAATCAGATAGCGTAAGCTTTGAGTTAGAATTGAATTGTCCAGCCGTACCTTTGAACATAGCAGGCGCTCTGTTGCTGTGTGCCTACAGCCACACAAGTTAAATAGCCACTTGCAAACTTCAGTGACTTAATTGTGGAGTTGTAGATTTTGGACGCGTTAGGTGAAGTATTTCATTTTATTACTTCTGGAAGCATAGCCGGCTTGCCACCAATTGTCTTAATGATAATAATATTTGTCGTCGGATTGATTGTGGGTTATCTGGTCCATTTATTCCTAAAGATTGCCATTATAGCTGCAATTATCCTCTTCGTAGTTGCATACTTCGGCTTATTCGGATTAAGCCTTAGCGCATTGAAAAATTACGCAACCCAATACGGATCAATAGTATATCAATACGGAGCACTCATTATAGGCATCCTACCACTAACCATCGGATTCATAATAGGTCTAATCATCGGCTTCGTACTTTCGTAAACTGAACAGCCGTTGGTCTAAGATACTAATTGTGAAATCAACACTTTTCCGTGATCGAAATAGGATTTTTTTTAAATTGAAGCATGTGATATCAAGAAATTTCGATTTGTCCTCACTTATAGGAAAAGAATTAAATTTCTTGTGTGTTAAATCAGAATAAGGTACTTTGATGAGAGATCTTGAAAGCCGACTAATCCACCTGCTGAGAAGCGATTCTTATCTTGCGCCGTTTTCCAGTCAGATTCTACATAGGTTGGAGCGTCTCGAAGAGACGGAGCAGCGTCTCACAGATGGGAAAATGAGCCTTGCAGACTTTGCGTCGGGTCACGAATATTTCGGTCTACATTTCCGACGAGGCGAATGGGTTTTCCGTGAATGGGCGCCCAATGCAACGTCGATTTACCTGATAGGAGACATGAGCGGATGGCAAGAGCAAAGAGAATTTGAGCTGGCAAAGATCAACGATTCTGGTGTCTGGGAATTTCATCTGGCCGCCGGCAAATTGTCTCATGGTGATCTTTTTCGGCTCCGTATTCATTGGGCAGGAGGCGAAGGTGATCGTATTCCAGCTTATGCCAGACGAGTTGTTCAGGACCCCAAAACTTTGATTTTCAACGCCCAAGTCTGGTCGCCTCCGGAACCGTATTGCTGGAAAACCGATTTCAAACACCCTAAAGAGGCTCCGTTAATCTATGAAGCACACGTCGGTATGGCACAAGAAGAAGAAAAAATCGGTTCCTTCCGTGAATTTACCCAAGGCGTGCTTCCGCGAATCGTCAACGCTGGTTACAACACGTTACAGTTAATGGCTATTCAGGAACATCCTTACTATGGATCATTTGGATATCAGGTGTCAAGCTTTTTCGCCCCTTCATCGCGGTATGGGACGCCTGAGGATTTGAAACTCCTAATTGACACGGCTCACGCCCAAGGGCTCACCGTTTTTATGGATCTGATTCATTCTCACTCCGTGTCCAACGAGGTGGAGGGATTAAGCTACTTCGACGGGACACCATTTCAGTATTTTCATGGGGGGCCACGTGGGAAGCATGCGGCATGGGATTCACGTGTTTTTGATTACGGCAAAACTGAGGTTTTGCATTTCTTGCTTTCTAATTGTCGATATTGGCTAGACGAATTCCACTTTGACGGCTTTCGATTCGACGGCGTCACCAGCATGCTCTACCTAGACCATGGTCTCAAAAGAGAATTCACTTCTTACAACGATTACTTTGACAGCAACGTGGATGAAGATGCATTAACCTATTTGGCTCTGGCGAACCGGGTGGTTCACGCTGTTCGACGCAGCGGCGTCACCATAGCCGAAGATGTCAGCGGGATGCCTGGTTTGGCGGTTCTACAGAAAGAGGGTGGGATAGATTTCGATTATCGCTTTGCAATGGGAGTACCCGACTATTGGATTCGCCTCGTAAAAGATTTCAAAGATGAGGATTGGCCCATCGGTCATCTATGGTTTGAACTAAACAACCACAGGAAAGATGAGAAAACCATCAGTTACGTCGAATCACACGACCAGGCGTTAGTAGGAGATCAGACACTTATTTTCCGACTCATCGGCGAAGACATGTATCATCATATGCGGATCGATGATGACAACTTTAGGGTTGCCCGTGGAATGGCGTTGCACAAGATGATCCGTTTGATAACCCTTGCCACCGCAGACCGCGGATATCTAAACTTTATGGGCAACGAATTCGGTCACCCAGACTGGATAGATTTTCCACGCGAAGGGAACAACTGGTCATTCAAATTTGCTCGCCGACAATGGCATCTAGAAGACGATGTTAACCTGAAGTATCATTTGCTAGCCCGATTCGACCGCGACATGATATCGCTCGCTCAGAAACACCGTTTTCTCGAAGGTTCCATCCCGCAACTGCTGCATGAAGATTCCTCACAAAAAATTATCATTTTCAAAAGAGCTAATCTGGTTTTTGCCTTCAATTTTCATCCCTCTCAATCCTTTACTGATTACCGATTTGAAGCTCCACCTGGAAAATACATGATGATCCTAGACTGTGACGCGCAAAAGTACGGCGGATATGGCAGGCTGTTGCCGCAACAGACTCACTTCACTTTGTTGGACGCTACGGAAGCAAAAAGCCGAAATATGCTCAGTCTCTATTTGCCAGCTCGCTCCGCTTTTGTCCTATGCCCGACATAGAAGGTTAATATTAAAACTGCACATTATAGAGATGCTTTATCAGCCTATGAGTCATGGAATGTCTAGCCGAAGAATGTTGCTGCTATGTCGTAGAGCTTAGAATCAACTGTTTTCAGTTTACCGATAACGTCTTTTAAGGGCACGGATACCATGGCGTTTCCTTGGATGGCAACCATCTGGCCGAATCTGCCCTCATGCACTAGGTCAATCGCAGCGATTCCAAATCGGGTGGCTAAAACCCTGTCAAACGCTGTCGGAGAACCACCGCGTTGAAGATGACCCAGAACCACCACCCTAGTTTCAATGTTTTCGCAGCTCTTCTCTACTTCCTTCCCTATGTAGAAACCCACGCCGCCAAACCTTACATGCCCAAACTCGTCTACCCCACTACTATAAAGGATCTCTTCGCCACCTTTTGGTTTAGCGCCTTCAGCGGCAACTATTATGCTGAAGTTTCGACCGCGTTTTTGCCTCTTTTTGATGCAATCGCAGACTTCTTCAATGTCAAAGGGCTTTTCAGGAATCAGAATGTCGTCTGCCCCTCCGGCAATCCCTGCCTCCAAGGCGATCCAACCGGTGTGTCTACCCATAACTTCAAGGATTAATACCCTGTGATGCGCTTCTGCCGTTGTATGAAGCCTATCGAGTGCTTCACAAGCAATTGCAACCGCCGTTTGAAAACCAAAGGTATAGTCCGTGCCAACAAGGTCATTGTCGATCGTTTTTGGGACTCCGACGACGGGAAGCCCCATTTCGTATAGTTTGTAGGCTACACCAAGCGTATCTTCTCCGCCTATTGCGATAACTGCTTCAATGCCGTTCTCGGAAACGTTTTTCAGGATATATTTTGCTCCGTCTTCGCTCTTGAAAGGGTTGGTCCTCGACGTGCCTAGTATTGATCCGCCCTTGGGAAGCAGGCCTGTAATGGTATTCAGGTCTAAGGGGATGAATTCACCTTCGATTAATCCTTTCCAGCCGTCTTTAATGCCTACAGTTTCATATTCGTAGTCTTGAATTGCTTTTCTAACGATGGCTCTTAGGGCGGCGTTGATTCCAGGTGCGTCTCCCCCGCCGCTCAATATACCAACTTTCATCTTATCTTCTCCCCTTTTGTTACTATCCTTTCTGCCTATTCAACAAAATGTAGCTTGATGCTATTATAGATAGGAGTAACTGGACATTAATTCAACCAGTTATGAGTACGAAAATTGGATTGGAATATTTTTTGGATAATAGGTTACCGTCAGACCCGTCATAGGCATCTTGTCACTACGAGTAAACATTTGACCTCAAAAAAAGACGGGGTTCGCGGAGAAATAAGCTGGAGTAGGGAGGAATCCTTTCTTTCGAGGAAGATCTATGCATTCACAGGGTTGAAACGGTTATTGATAGGTTTTATGTCTGTCGCTTGTTTCTTTGCTCACTTTGGTTTTTCCTAAACCGCCGTTGTGTGCGCTCAACACGAATTGCAGCGTATTTTCCTTGAAAAATTCTCTAAATTGATTTCCACATTTACTACACTTATACATCTTAACTCGGAATCGCCCAAAGTCCCACTCCTTTTCAGGTTCTTTCACATGGGCTGCACAATTTGGACATTTCGGCATAACTTTCAACCTGCTAAGCTAAAAGACAAAATTGCTATATATACGCATTTCAAGCGATATCCTTAAGGCTGATTTGCGTTTCCGAAAATGGGTAATTTAACCCTGAGTGGCGAATTTAGATCATAATCCGTCTTATCCTCTGTTAGGGGCAAGTTTGAATTGTCGTCTCTGTTTTTTTCCGCGAGATTGGCGTATCCCGTTTCCGTTTCATTTAGCTTCTCGGGAACTTTCTTGTTCGCACCTGTGTATCGTCTCACTTCTTTTACGGGAGATTTTTGTGGCTTTTTTTCTTGTTCATCAGTCTTCACGCTTTCTTTTTCACTCATGTTCTTTCACCTCGGCTTTTCGGTTTTTCTATTTTTCGAACAAAATAGTTAGTGAAGATAATGCACTTTTAGAATTGGATCCGTTAAGGCTTTAGTTCTCTGTCTTCCCTGTAGTCTCTATCCTCGTGTACTTCCTCTTCAGCTTCGTCTTCGTTTTCTTCTTCAGCCTCGCTTGCTTCTTCACCTTCAGCCATTGCTCTGTCTTCAGCTTCACCTTTTGGCGGATAAGCTTTATCCAACCAAACTTCAAACTGTGTCTTGCTGTCCGAGCTAGAAAAAGCCCATTTGCACAATCCACTAATGACCTTGCTAACATCAATGTCACGGTCGTCAGCTAAACGTTTCAAAAACTCTTCCCAATTTGCAGGTAAAGACACTGAGAAACTACCCATTCAAAAACGATCTCCACTATCATCTTAGTGTCAAGTAATATTTAAGTTTCAATGCACGTGAGAATTTTTACGCTCAGAAATTTACTTCAATTTTCTTCGTTTATTTGATAGGCTTAAAGTTCCTAAAGACCAAATAGACTGGCTCGAAAAACTGGTAATTACCTAATCTATCTTTGTTCTTTTAACTGTTGCAGGCGTTTGGCGACTTCTTTGGAAATTTTTTCTAAACCCACCGCTAATTCTTCACGATCAACTTCGTCTAAGGGGTACAATTTTCCTTCTTTATCGATGAAAACAAGTTCCAATTTCTTGTTAACCATTATCTCCACCCGTTAATCATATTATTATTTGTTTACGCATCGCTTAAACTTCTCTTGCTCATTACTCCATCCAGGCAAACGTAACTTGCTTGAATTGCCCTTCTACAAAGAGCAAGACTTTGCAGGATAACCCGTTTAAAATTTTGGATGTGAAAGGGGTTGGCAGGTTGATGTCTATCACTGTTGAGTGGGGATGCAAAACAAGGCCTGAATCTCAAAATTGGAATTACGGTGAACAGGGCGGAGAGCCATCATCAATCGAGTTTTGTCACAGAATAAACTTGGATTACGTCAGTTGCTCACCTACAGGTTCTAGCGGCGCGATTGGCAGCGGCGCAAGCGAGCATTAAGAAAAAGAAGGGCATGATAAAACCATTGGCATGATAAAACCATTCCAATAAAGCCTATCCTGTCTTCTTTTGTCGTCTAATTTTTCGGCTAATAGCCTACCCTTTCATCCTGTTATATTGTGTAGTTGTCGCCTGTTTTGCTTTCTTCCGTTGTATAAAAGGTTGAGCAAAGCTTGCAGAAGTCAAGTGTTACTTCGTCCCAGGTTGTTTCTTGTTTTGCGAGGCGTTTAGCGGTTTCTTTGGCTTCTGCTTGGATTCTGGGTAGGATGTCGGTGAATTGTTGGGTGCCTTTGATTGCCCGTTTGGAGTTTATGTATTGGCTTACGGCTGCTTGGGTGGTTTTGAGTTTCTTTGCCGCTTCAACCTGTGTTAAATGGTAAGTGTTGATGAGTTCTTTGGCGACAAGGGACCTGAAGACTGGAAGCACGTATTTTCCTATGGTTTCGCATCGAGCACTCATTTTGATTCAGCAAATATAACAGCATTATACCTTAATAAATTAAATGGCAAAGCGTGCACTTGGCCTTTTTTTTCCAATAGACCAACTTATGGCAAATTATGAATCATATCGACGTAAAATTGGTAATTAGCTAAAATGGCTGGACCACCTACTTATCCTGAATTATTGTTTTTTTTCTTATTATTTTGTTCGGTTTTGTGAAGTAAAGCTTTTATAACACCGTTATATTATAACATTGATATAACAGGTGAATTAAAAAATGACAAAAATCGCAAATAACGTTTTAGAAACAATCGGCAACACACCATTAGTACGCTTAAACAAACTAACAAAAGACACAAAAGCCACAGTTGTAGGCAAACTTGAAGCACGCAACCCCGGAGGAAGCGTAAAAGACCGCATTTGCTTCAGCATGATAGTTGAAGCAGAAAAACAAGGCTTAATCAAACCGAACACTGTAATTATTGAACCGACAAGCGGAAACACAGGCATCGGCCTAGCCATGGTAGCGGCGGTAAAAGGCTACAAACTCATCTTAACAATGCCAGAGACCATGAGTATCGAAAGACGCAACCTGCTCAAAGCTTACGGTGCAGAGTTAGTTTTAACTCCTGGTCCAGAAGGCATGAGCGGAGCCATAAGAATAGCTGAAGAATTGGCAGCAAAAACCCCTAACTCGTTCGTACCTCAACAGTTCAAGAACATAGCAAACCCCAAAATTCACAGAGAAACCACAGGGCCAGAAATCTGGAATGATACAGACGGGAAAGTAGACATTCTAATATCTGGTGTCGGTACAGGCGGAACAATAACTGGGGTAGCACAGTACATAAAACCACTTAAAGCCCAATTTCAAAGCAATAGCCGTAGAGCCAGCAGCTTCACCAGTTCTAAGCGGAGGCAAAAAGGGACCACACAAAATCCAAGGAATAGGCGCAGGTTTCGTGCCTGACGTTTTAAAACGTGATTTAGTTGATGAAATCATACAGGTTAAGGATGAAGATGCACTTCAAACAGCTCGACAATTAGCCAAGCAGGAAGGTTTACTTGTTGGCATATCCTCAGGCGCAGCAGTTTTTGCAGCAATCGAAGTAGCTAAAAGAAAGGAAAACGAAGGCAAACTCATAGTAGTCATCCTTCCAGACACAGGCGAACGCTACCTCAGCACAATACTGTTCCAAGAACCAGCTCCCACGCCATCTCTCTAACCTTTTTTCTTTTTTGTTAGCAAAAAACTCATAAGTCTATGTTTTATTGGCTGACTGGTCACAATTCATCTCGCAAAATAGGGGGTAAAGTATTTGGATGTTAACAAAATTCGAGAAGACTTTCCGATTCTAAAGCGTAAAATAAACGACAATACTTTAGTGTATTTTGACAATGCGGCAACTTCACAAAAACCAATACAAGTAATCAACGCTATAGTGGATTTCTACGAGAACCATAACGCCAATACCGGCAGAGCCGTCCATACGCTTTCTCAAGAAGCAACAGAGATGCAAAAAGAAGCCCGCGAAAAAGTCGCACACTTCATAAACGCCGCAGATAACGAAGTTGTTTTTGTTAGGGGCACCACCGAAGCAATCAATTTAGTTGCTTACTCGCTGGGTCTGCATACGCTGAAAAAAGGTGATGAAATCTTGATTTCAATGATGGAGCACCATAGCAACATTGTGCCCTGGGATATAATTTCGCGATTAAGCGGTTTAAAAGTCAAATATGTGAACGTTAACGATGACGGTTCGCTGAATTATGAAGACTTTGAAAGCAAATTATCCAATAAAACTAAAATTGTTTCTTTAACTCATGTTTCAAACGTAACCGGCGCAATTAACTACATTAAAAAAATAGCTCGGGCGGCACATGATCATGGCGCATTAATGTTTGTCGATGGGGCTCAGTCTGTTCCACACTTGCCCGTTGATGTTAAAGATTTAGATATCGATTTTTTAGCGTTCTCTGGTCATAAAATGCTTGGACCAACAGGAATAGGCGTACTTTACGGCAAAGCGGAGATTCTTGAAAAGATGGCTCCTTTCCAAGGTGGTGGAAGCATGATAAGCGATGTTTCTTTCAGCAAGGAACAAGGGCAATGTAATATTGCTTTTAATAGTTTGCCTGGGAAATTTGAGGCTGGTACGCCCGATATTTCCGGTATTGTAGGTTTAGGCGCTGCCGTTAAATATCTTGAGCAAATAGGGCAAAAGGAAGTCTTCGAGCATGAGAGACTTTTAACTAATTACGCAATTAAGAGAATGCGTGAACTCAAGAACGTTGTTATTTACGGGCATAGTGATGAATCCTTGAGCAGTGGAATTATTCCATTCAACGTTGAAGGCTTATCATCTCACGATGTTGCCCTCTTTCTTGACAACTACGGCATAGCCATTAGAAGCGGTTTTCACTGTGCACAGCCGCTGCATCAAATTTTCAAGTTGCAGTCAACTGCACGGGCAAGTTTCTACATATACAACACACTTGAGGAGATTGACCGTTTTGCGGATATTTTAAGAAAAGTTGTATAACGTGGGTTCAATATTTTTCTATATATAATTTTCTTTTTATTTTTTTATTGATTTCTCGCTTTTAATTGTTGTATTTCATTGTATATTTCGTTCCAGTTGTAAACTCGTTTTGTTAGGTTTTTAACGTTTAATGTTTTGTTCCATGGTTGATCGTAAACTAGAACATTTTTGACTTTTTGCGTCCATCCTAATGCTTCTTCAAGCGAATCTTCCACGATCAGATCTAATGGGTCAACTTTTGCAAGATATTTTTCACCCATATTTAAAAGGTGCAGTTGAGTGTATGGTACGCCTTTTTCTTTTAGCCAAGACTGCGTTATGTCTCGGAGAATGGTCGTATCGGCTTGTTAATAGATAGATGTTATGGCCTTCCCGGCTTAGTCGTTCTCTAAGGTTTCTTTGGCGCCTGAAGTTTAACGGTAAATCTTTCTTTAAAACTTCAATTATCAGTTGCTTTCCTTCAGATTTGGTTATTCCTAAAACAATGTTTAAGTCAAAACAGTAAATGTCTGTTTTCTTTAAAGCTAAACCGTAATTCTTCTTTATCGTTTCCAGAAGCGCTTGCGAGAAATCCGCGATTACTCCATCAATGTCAAAGCCTAAATTCATCTTCCGTTTCCCATTTGAAACCATTCTGATTCTGTCCTTTCTAGGAAAAATAATCCAGATTGAACAGGAGTAACGTAAATAGGTTCAGTTAGCATCACGCAAAAGTTAATGGAGGAATTACGGTTTTTCTTCTGAGACGAGATTGTTTCGAATAGTTTTGCGTGCTTTCCAATTTTTCAGTCAGCATAAACTTTGCCTTCGTTAGGAATGTTCTGTCGCTTTTCTGTCGTAGCGCTTTTGGGATCAACTATAGCATTCTCAATAAATCGGCTTTAGTGATGATGCCTATCACATGTCCCTTTTTCGCCACTAAAACCGCTTGGTAAGTTTGTAGTAGACTGGAAATCAATGATAGGGGCGCATCTTCCGAAACCTGGGGAAAAGCTTCTTCCATGATGTCTTCTGTGGGCAGGTTGGAAATTTGGTCTAAATCTTTGCCAGCCAGAATCTGCCTTAGAATGGTTTTTTCCGAAACACTTCCTACTGACTGTTTACCGTTAAACACGGGAATTTGGGAGTAACCATGCTCTTTCATTAGTTTAACAACCTTTAAGATTGGCTCATCTTTTTGTATGCTGATAATTTCGTTTGGTACGATTTTTCGTTCTTGGATTTTCGTTTTGGCTTCTAGCCGTTCAAGGATGTCGAAGATTGTTTTAACTTTGGTGTAGGATGAATCGATTGTTCCTGCTTCCAGCTTGGCGATTAGGGATTGGCTTACGCCTGCCATTTTGGCTAGTTCGGACTGATTTATGCCGAGTTGTCTTCTGCGTTTGGCAATGTCTTCTAGGGTTGGGAACATGTTTTATGTAGTTGGCTTGATGAGTTAATATTCTTTTTGGAATATTTCTTGCAAAAAGGCATATAACGGCGTTATTGGATGTCTTGATCAACAGACAAAACCAAAGGAGTATTAAAAATGGCTAAAAAAAGATTAGACACAGTAGCCGTACATGCGGGTCAAGAAACAGCTGATCCAACCACAGGGTCAAGGGCTGTTCCTATCTACCAGACGACTTCCTACGTCTTTAAAAATACCGATCACGCGGCGAATCTCTTCGCCCTAAAAGAACTAGGAAACATATACACCCGATTAATGAACCCAACAACCGACGTCTTCGAAAGACGCATAGCAGCCATAGAAGGCGGCACAGGAGCATTAGCAGTAGCCTCAGGACAAGCCGCCATCTCTCTCGCTTTACTTTCCATAACGCAGGTGGGCGACGAAATCGTTTCAGCTAATAATCTTTACGGCGGAACCTATGAACTCTTCCACTACACCTTCCCCAAACTTGGCAGAACCGTAAAATTCGTGGACTCCACAAAACCAGCAGAATTCAAAAAAGCCATAACCCCCAAAACAAGGGCAATCTACGCTGAGACAATCGGTAATCCAAAACTTGACGTGCCCGACTTCGAAGCTATTGCCAAAATCGCGCACGATGCAGGAATCGTCTTGGTTGTTGACAATACTGTGGGTGTGGGTTTAGTTAGACCGATAGATTTTGGCGCTGATATAATTGTTGACTCTGCCACAAAATACATAGGCGGACACGGAACCAGCTTAGGCGGCGTAATCGTAGACAGCGGCAAATTCAAATGGAACAATGGAAAGTTCCCAGAATTCACAGACCCCGACCCAAGCTACCACGGACTCAAATATTGGGATACCTTCGGAAATTTCCCAGGCTTAGGAAACGTCGCTTTCATATTCAAAGTTCGTGTCCAATTGCTAAGAGATTTAGGTCCAGCTTTAAGCCCCTTCAACTCTTGGCTTTTCCTGCAAGGCTTAGAAACACTCCCGCTTAGACAACGCAAACACTCTGAAAACGCACTAAAAGTTGCAACATACCTCAGGACCAATCCGCTAGTCAGCTGGGTTAACTATCCAGGTTTAACTGATAACCCTAACCACAAAATAGCCGGAAGATACCTAACAAACGGGTATGGCGGTCTCATCGGCTTCGGTATAAAAGGAGGTTTAGAAGCAGGCAAAAAATTCATCGAATCAGTCAAGCTACTCTCGCATCTAGCAAACATCGGCGACGCAAAAAGCTTAGTTATCCATCCAGCATCAACAACGCACCAACAATTAACCTGTGAGGAACAGAAGGAAACGGGCGTAACGCAAGACTACATCAGATTATCAGTTGGCATCGAGGACCCCGAAGATATCATTGAGGACATAGAGCAAGCATTGAAAAAGGCAGCTAAGCCTTAAACTTTCATTTTGGAGGCAATACATTTAGCAACAATTAACCAAACACTTCAAGACTCTGAAACAAAGCACTTTACATTCGCTAACCCACCGGAGGAACTGGTTCTTGAATCAGGCGAGAAACTTGGTCCAATAACGCTTGCCTACGAAACTTACGGCGAACTCAATGATCAAAAATCAAATGCGATTTTGGTGCTTCATGCGCTCAGCGGAGACGCCCATGCCGCTGGAGTCAACGGCTGGTGGGACAGCTTAATTGGTCCAGGTAAAGGCTTAGATACAAACAAGTATTTTGTAATCTGCTCCAACATAATCGGCGGCTGCCAAGGCTCAACAGGTCCATCTTCCACTAACCCGAAAACGGGCAAACCCTACGCCACCGATTTTCCCATAGTAACTATTGGCGATATGGTGAACGCTCAAGTTCATCTAATTGACCATTTAGGCATAGAGAAACTTCTCTCGGTAATCGGCGGCTCCATGGGCGGCATGCAAGTTCTCCAATGGATGGTCACCTACCCAGAAAAAATACGGTCTGCAATCCCAATTGCAACGACGTTGAAGCATACGCCACAGCAGATAGCGTTCAACGAGGTTGGCCGCCAAGCAATCATGGCTGATCCAGATTGGAAGAAGGGGCATTATTACGGCTCTAAGGTTCCATCGAAAGGCTTAGCTGTGGCACGAATGATTGGGCACATAACCTACATGAGTGATGCTTCCATGGCTGAAAAGTTCGGCAGGCGCCTCAAAGAAGACAAAGAACCCTTCAAGTTCGGCGCAGAATTTGAGGTTGAAGGCTACTTGCATTATCGAGGCGACAACTTTGTCAAACGATTCGACGCCAACTCATACCTCTACATCACCAAAGCCATCGACTACTTCAACATCCTCAACGGAAACAAAAACCTCGGTAACATTTTCGCTGGGCTAAAGTCAAAAGTGCTCGTAATATCCTTCAAATCGGACTGGCTGTACCCATCCTATCAGTCTCAAGAAATTATGAAAGCCTGCAAACTTGCAGGAGTCGACACTACCTACTGTGACATAAACTCAACTTATGGGCACGACGCATTCCTTTTAGAAACAGAGCAAGAAACTCAATTAATCAAACATTTCCTGAACACGGCTTCAAATGGACATAACGGCGGTGCACAATGAAGCAGGCACCAGTCAAAGCAGAGCACAAAATCATCCTAAACTGGATTAACAAAGACGCTTCAGTGCTGGACCTTGGATGCGGCGACGGAGAACTTTTAGCACGCCTCATAAACGAAAAGCAGGTACATGCGCAGGGAATAGAACTAAGTGAAACAGCAATTCAACGATGCGTCGCCCAAGGATTAAGCGTTTTTCAACAAGACATAGATACAGGTCTCTCTGAATACGCCGACAACTCATTCGACTACGTCATACTAAACCAGACACTACAGCAAGTGAAAAAACCAGACTTAGCCCTAAAAGAGGCCTTGCGAGTTGGAAAAAAGGTTATTGTTGGCTTTCCCAATTTCGTGCAGGCCTCAGCCAGATTCCAAATATTCTTCAAAGGAAGAGTCCCAGTAACAAAAGCGCTGCCTTACGAGTGGTATGACACACCAAACTTGCATTTTTTAGGTATTGCCGACTTCAAGGGTTACTGCAAAAAAAGAAACATACGCATCTCAGACTCAGCATTTATCAGAAAAAATAGAAAAATCAAGCTTCTTCCAAATTTGTTTGCAGAAATTGGGCTGTTTCTTTTATCGTCATAAGAAAAATATTTTTTTAAACTATATTTCTTAAAATTGGATATTGGTAGCTGTTTTGCTATACATTCTCAGTGAATACTCTCTTTTTAGCTGTTTATTCTATCGTATAAATTCTAAGTTCCGTTTCGGAGTTTAATGTGACATTTAAAAGTGTATAGTTTAAAATTTTCTATCTATTGTAGGTCATAAAGCATTGATTCTTCTTAATTTTTAGTTAAAGTGACTTTAGAATACATGCTATTTTTGCAAGATAACAGCGATTCCTTCAGCCTAATGTATAGTTATTCTCTGAAATACTAAATTTAAAGGTGACTTCAACTCTTTATAGAAACTTTACCCTCATGTTTCGCTTCATTAGGCAAATGTGTAGAAAGCTTAAATCTAAATTAAACCTAATGGAAGCAGGGGCTGAAAATCTAATGGATAATGATGTTTTATTGTCAGTAACTGTAAGCCGGAAAAAAGATGAAATTGTTTACAGCGTTGACCGCGCAAGTAACTTAACAAACAAAGAACTTGAATACTATCTTAAAGAGATAATTGAAGGCATATGCAAGTGGAAACCGGGCGTTTGCGAAGAAACAGTACAAAACTTTAAAGGAATAATCAGGAAAAGAAAAACAGACAAATAAGATTTAAAACTGACTTAAACTCTACCTTAATTTCGCTGTGTTCGCAAATGGTCACTTTATGATTTAGATGCCAGTGGATAAGTAATTATGCTTCACCAGACATTTTTCTAAACGTAACTTTTTAACTATCCATCGCGCATAAGAAAAAGTGGTTTAAGGGCTTCTTCTTTCATAATTTTCTTGATTGCAGCAACCTCGTCAAAGTTCTCTCCACTCGAGGCAGGCTCGTGAATCTCTAAATCTTTCAGAATAAGATGAATTTCATTATCCGTACATTCGACGCGACATACCCTATAATAGTTGTCTTCTGCAACGTCGGACATTTCTTTGGATGTTGAACTGGCTTCAATGCCTTTTGATACATTTGTCTCGGTTTTCTTTTTCTCACTCAACACCTGCATAAACGTCGCCTCTTACTAGCCCTGCATAATGATTTAAGCATATGTGATTGTATGATACCAGTCACAAATTGAAGACCATTCTACATTTAGCCAATTCAAAGAGCGCTAAACAGCTAAACAACACCAAAACTCGCCAGAAGTAAATGCGCATGACACGTTCATGCACGCGCTAATCCAAAATGTTTGATGTCGGTATACGTTTTTAATGTTACAAAAAAAGAGAAATTTTCGAGGCCTGATGATAGTACTATTTAAGCGTCGCCAAGAATCGATTTTTAGAGGGGTTCTGGAGCGCAGAGATTTTCTGCTTTGGCAGCTGTACGCATGCATCCTTTGCAAATATATTTCGCGTTTTTCACTAGAGGCTTTATCTTTTCAATTGGCACTTTATCCTCTACCATCTTGCAGAGGTGTTTTTCATGTCCAGGATGAGGTTGAGCTTTTGACAAAACTTACACCTAAACAACTCTGGTGAAATAATGCTAAATATACTATTGTGATTGTGCTTAAACAGCTACAGCTTCAACTCTTCATTAATTTGTTCTTTTTCTTATGATATTAGACGCTATTTCTCTTTTTGCCTTTTTAAATCAGATTCTTGTTTTCTTAATGCTGCCTTAGCATCGCCTAGTGTAACAACTTCAATGGTGTTTCCAGCGATAACAACTTTAAAAGCTACCATTTCTAACCCCATTTTTATTCAACTACCGTGCTTGTAGGACTAACGATGTATGTCCACTCGAGTGCAGCCCATTCGTCAATCTTGACATTGGTTTTCTTGAGGTTCCTTTTTTTGCATTGCGAAGGTTCTGTAAGATCCGATTTTGTCATATTCGGTAAGCTACACATGATTCGCCATTGGGAGCTGTAATCTATTATATTTTATGAACTACTAATCCACTATTGAAACTGCTGACACAACCTTTTCTATGTCATCTGAGTTTCGTTTGTACAGGATGGTACATGAAAATTCGGGTTCTTCCATCCTACTAATAGTCTATTTTCAATTCAGACTCAACTGCACTTGCTTGCTTAATCCTTGAATCATCCTTTGCCTTAAGGATATGGAAGCTTTCCATCACACATAGAACATTTTAACTGTAACTTCTTTTGCAAGTACATTGGTTCAATCCAACACATATAGCAAAAGTAAATTTGGCATTTGGGCAGTTTAACTTTCGATTGTTACATTGTTGCTACATATTGAAACGTCATAATCTATATACCATCCAAGTACTGTACTTTACGGTGAGAGATAATTCTAAGTGACCGAATGCCCTTACTGTCATAAAGAAGTTTCAAAACCTCAAAAGTCATTTGAGAACAGGTTTTTCCTAATCGAAGCCTACACGTGTGATGAATGCAAGGGCAAATTTAAGATAGCAAAAGAATTTCCAATATACTGAACTGAAAATTTACAGGTTCAAGCGCACACAGGTAAAGCAGAAGTGAATGTTAGATTTTGAAATCAAAAAGCCCTGAATTGTCAAGGTACGGCAATCCGCGCCTCGTTTAGCTTCTACAAAAGCTTAAAAGTCATAAATAATTTAATTCTATTTTAGCGATTATAAATTGAAGATACCTGATCTTCCCTCAGCCAAGGCTGTTTCAACAAAGCGCCTTAGAAGTGTTTGGAAGAGGATTTCAGACAAGCCTTTGCCAGATGTTTATGCCTTCACGTTGGAAGAAAAAGAGTTTTTATCAAACTTGGAACTGCTGCAGAAGAACAAGGGAATTATAGATACAAGAGTTAGCGAGTATGGACTAAAGGTTCCAAACCAGTTTATTGAGGCTTGCACGTTTGAGTTCAAGGGACACTTAATAATCTTTGTTAAACAAACAGTTCCTCTTGTTGATGCCTTGGAACACGAGTTAAGACATGTGGCATCATGGAATCTCAAAAACAAAGAGCCTTAGACATGGCAAGAGAGAATAATATATTCCATATTTATGTTCTCATTGCAACTAGTTCTCCAAAAAAGCAACCCAAAACAACCAGAACAATAATTAAAAAAAACTAAAAACTCGAAGATCCACACGCCTTAAAAAAACTAATCAGCAAACTTTTCGTCACTTTCCTTTACTTTTCCTTACTTTTCGTTACTTTCTGTTACTTTTCCTTACTCAACCTTCAAACGTGTTAAAGCCTAAACAACAAGAACGCATAGCGTCCGAAATTTGCCGCAAAACTACTTGGAGCGACTCTTCAATAATCCGGCACAATTTGGCACAAATTTACACAAAAATGCACACAACCTGCAAACGAATTGAGCCCTAAACGAAAAAAGCAACCCAAAACAACCAGAACAGTCAAGCAGCACTTACAAACGTTATATTCTCTTCAAAAAGGCGCAAAAGGACACAGAAATACATTCTGCTACACTTCGCTACGTTCTGCTACATTTGTGTACGCGATTATTTGCGATTAAACGCGATTATTCTCGATTATTTGCGATTATTCTAGATTCTACCTGCAAGCAATTTAAGCCCTAAACGAAAAAATCAACCCAAAACACAAATTTTCCGCAAGGCGCCCCTGTTAAATGACAACACAACGTCGGTGTTCAACCCCAACGATTACAAAAGAATAATTAGCGTCAGTGTCGGGTTATCCTAATTGCGAAACTTCTCCCTCAACCAATGCCTTACATCGTAGAAGGATATGTTTCTGTGTGGGCAGGCCGAAACGCAGTTCCCGTCTCCAATGCATTTGTAGTTTCTGAACTCGCCCTTTGCAGCGAATTCCGCCGGTTGACCTGTTAGCCCCAGGGGGCAGATCTTCGAGCAGTCCTTTGTCGTGCAGCTGCTGCAAAGCGCCTTGTCCTTCACCTTTAGCCTAAACAACCCAGCTCGGGATATGAGCTGGTTGAAAGCTCCCCAGCCGCACATGCCAGTTGAGACGCAGCCATACGTCCCGACAAAGGGAATCATCAGCCAGATAACGTACCACAGAAAACCGAAGTAGAACATGTACAGGAAGTAGGCGGGATCCATGCCGAAGACGGAGATTCCTAAAATTCCTACAGATGCCAAGTACGATAGTAAAGCTGCAGCCAGTAGTGAGATCCACACCGCCGATACGACTACCTTATAGGCCGATGATATCTTGTTTGTGTGTAGCCTGCAAGAAAGCTTGGATGTTCCGCTACATGAGCTCATGGCATCTATGGTCGTTCCCTGGTACATGAGGGGAGCCATGCATGCTACAGAGCAGAGTTGCCTGCTGCCGAAAAGAAAGGAAAGGATACCACTGATCAGAAATGTGCCGAGCAACGCCACTACTACGGTTGAAGCTATGGCACCTGAGCTGCCTATCCCAGATGCCCAGCCTAGCCACGGGGTCTGCCTAAGGACGTTGAACGGGATTACGAATATGGGAAGGAGTATACTGTATGCGCCGTAAGCGAGAATCAAAAGCAGGAGCCTTACCTTAGTTTCGAGTTCCCGTGTATACTTGATTCTGAAGGCTACAAGCGCGCCCATCTCTATGCCCATCATTATCAGGTACCACGGAGACATGGTTATTCTGGTGAAGAACATGATGAAATTGAAAAAGCCCGCACTTAGGGCATTCACAAAGGACCCTGCCGTAGAGGCAAACATCATCATATTGAAAAAGCCTGCGCCATACACCTGGATGTCCAAGACTCCGCCCATGAAGAACTCTGCCACGAAAAGGAGCCCCAGGAAACCGAAGACCCAATACGGCTTTGCTTGCCAACTTGTGGATTTGGATGAAACAAGTCTTCTTTCGTCCAGCACGATTCCGAAGTACACCACCATTTCGGCTATTATGGATAGTACGAAGACTGTGGCGTCACCGTTGAGAAGCCAGATGAACTGGCCCGCCATCATCAACGCATAGGCCAGCATGAGGAAGAGCAGATAGTTCAGGATGCCTGAACTGGTGGTCCGATTTTTATAAAGGAACTCAAAGACGTAGATGAAAAGAAAAACCATCACGGCGCTGCCCGCAACCAGGGAGATGTTGGTCCAGAGAGAGTTGCCAATCGCTGTGGGAGACAGAATCATTATGATGGTTTGACATGCCATGATCCAGATGAGTGGCTTTGGCAGCCTACCTCTTATGAAGAAAAGCGTTATTCCCATCTCGGCGGACATCATGAAGATGAACCAGAAGGAGCTCATAGCGTGAATAAGGGCTAAATAGACCCATTGTAGACCGCTAGAAATCGATACTGTACCGCCAAGCAGCGCAAAGGTCCAACCCATGAACACCTCAGAAAGGATGACCAAGGCGATGATCGACGCAATCAAAATAAGTCTGATGTTGCCCACCTTATCCTTCAGAAGGCTATCGTTTCCCCGCGTGTTGCAAAAAGAGTGGCGGCAGCTGTGACGCCCGCCACCGCCAAGTTAATGGCTACCAGATCAACGAGTGTAACTGATGGTTGGACGTAGAGGTAGACGACTGTGCTGATGAACGTCGTAGCTATCATTGAGAGGAGGAAGAGCACTATGCCAGCGTCGATTAAGGTCTTGATTTCCGAGCCTTTTTTGATGAGCCATGCCGTGAAGACAGTCATCGTTCCAACGTAAAAGCCTGCGCTCAATATTCGCGTAAGTGGCCACGTTGTTGACGCAGATATGATTCCATTGAAAAAGCCTTGGCCGAACACCTGGATGGCCATGACCCCGCTCATAAAGAACTCTACCACGAATATGAGAAAGAGGAAGCTAAAGACCCAGTACGGCATTGACTGCCAACTTACCGATTTGGAAGAAATAAGCTTCTTTTCGTCTAATACTATTCCGAAGTACACCACCATCTCGACTATTATGGATAAGACAAAAACTGCGGCGTCGCCGTTAAGAAGCCAGATGAACTGGCCCGCCATCATCAACGCATAGGCCAGCATGAGGAAGAGCAGATAGTTCAGGATACCTTTGCTTAAGGTCTGATTCTTATGCAGGAACTTGAAGATGTATATGAACAGAAAAGTCATGATGGCGCTGCCGACAGCCAGAGAGACGCCAGCCCAAACAGAGTTGATAATCGCGGTTGGAGAAAGGACCATTATAATTAATTGAGACGCAATTAGCCAGCTAAATGCTTTCGGCAGTTTGTCTCTGATGAAAAAAAGTGTGATTGCCATTTCGGCAGAGTTCATGAAGATGAACCAGAAAGAACTCGAAGAGTTTGTTAACGTGGTGAAAATTCCTTGGAGACCGCCAGCCGTGGATGCAGTTCCCCCGATGAGTGCAAAGGTCCAGGCCATGAATACCTCCGACAGGAGAACCAAGGCGACGATCAACGCAATTATTAAGGACCTTACCCGCACAATGCCGGATACAGTTTCATCCAAGGTCTTGGGTTCATCAAATATATACAAAATAGCGAAAGCGAAGCCTATGACCATCATCGCAAACATGTTTATCAATATTATTTCGAAGAGCGCTGTTGGAAAGTAGAAGTAAGGTACAATACTGATAGCCATCTCAGCCATCATCGAGAGGAGGAAGAGCACTATCCAAGCTTCCTTCGGAGCCTTGATTTCCGAGCCCTTCTTGACAAGCCATGCCGCGAAGACAGCCATCAATCCTTCGAGTATCCAGATGGGAATTAGAGTAGCAAAACCCAAGTCCTTCACCAATTTTTCTAATTTCTTATTAATTGGAACGTAATGTACGGCATAGCCAAAAGCCTATTGACATGCAAGCTATATAACGCTGTGCTGTAAGTGTTAGCCAACAACAGCCCTGGAATTAGGAGTGATCAAAAAATCAATTTTGATGCGCTCAAAACTTGCAGTGATTTTGTTGATATTTTACCTAACAAGCTTTTTCACCATAGATGGCTTGGCAAAAGAATGCCCAGTGGTAAGATAACCAAATTAGCAACCCATAACTTGTGACTGTATCAAGCTAGCCACACAACTTTAAAACCAAATTTTTCTGAATAATAGTGTAAACTGATTTAAGTATGAAAAAATTGCGCTTTGCCGCGATTTTTAAAAGCCAAAATATAGGAGATTAAGTTTGTCGCAACCAATACCCATTTCGGCCTCCGATTGGAATCATTTCTTTGATTTAGCTGCGACTATAGCGTTAATAGCGTTGGCGATTGTCATAGGCGCAATGATTTTTTTTATCGTAAAATACCGGGAACGAAAAGGTCAACCAAAATTTATTCCTGACTTTCGCTTGAGTAAAAGCCGCGCTAGAGAAAACGTGATTTTTGCCTCAATCTCCATCATAATACTGGTCAGTTTGGTAGCGGCTTCCTACAGCCTCATTCCTAATGCACGCTTTGCGCCTTCTGCCTCTAAAAGTTTGGTTATTGACGTAACTGCTTATCAGTGGGCTTTCAGTTTTGGGTATCCCGACGGTGTTACAAACCTTAGATAATATGACTCTGCCTGGAAACACCGCTGTAATGTTTAACGTTACAAGCGCGGATGTAATGCATAACTTATATTTGGTACAGTTTCGGGTAAGCATAGAGGCGATCCCTGGCAGATACAACATTTTATGGATAACAACGCCAGTGGTAACTGGAAACCAGGAGTACACATACAACATCGAGTGCAAAGAACTTTGCGGCGACGGGCACACCTTCATGGATGCAACAATGCTTGTTGTAATCAAACCGCATATAATCAGTGGCTTGCCACCCAATTGGCTATAAGCGCATCAACGTCAGGAGGCTAAAGCTTTGGTGTTTTCAATCAAAGAATGGGCAACTACAACTAATCACAAACAAATAGGCATTCTTTACATCGTAACAGCCATATTTTTCATGGCGCTGGCAGGCATGTTTGGGGAAATGATGAGAACGCAGCTTGCTGTTCCAATGAACAATTTTCTTCAGCCCGCCACTTATGAACAAACCGTTACCTTGCACGGTTTGTTGATGATACTCTGGGTTATGACGCCTCTGGGTGTTGGATTAGCAAACTATATTGTCCCGCTTCAAATAGGCGCAAAAGACTTGGCGTTCCCGCGCATGAATGCCTTGAGCTACTGGACGTATCTATTCAGTGGCATAATGCTTGTCAGCACGGTTTTTCTGCCTGGCGGTGGACCTAACACAGGCTGGACACTCTATGCACCTCTAAACACTATTCAGTTCACTCCGCAAGCAGGCATGACTCTGGCCGTTTTAGCGTTGCTACTATTCTCTCTTTCCGTAACAATGGGGTCAATTAACTTTCTAACAACCATCGTGAGAAATCGAGCTAAAGGCGTAACGTGGAGAAGGTTACCCATATTCACTTGGTCAATCGTTTTCACTATGGCACTGGCGCTTTTTGCGTTTCCGCCTTTAGCCGCAGGATTATTACTGTTATCAAGCGATAGATTTCTTGGCACTGTCTTCTTTAGCTCAACCCAGGGCGGAGGCATCTTATGGGATGAACTCTTCTGGTTTTTTGGTCACCCGGAAGTTTACATTGTCGTTTTTCCTGCTCTAGGTGTAATCGCAGAAATTTTTCAGACATTTGCAAAGAGACCTATATTCTCAAGAACAGCTTTCATCGTTGAATTTGCAGCCGTAACCTTTCTGAGCATGGGCGTTTGGATGCACCACATGTTTACAACAGGCATAAACTACAGTGTGTTGCAAACATTCTCTTTCACTACTCTTGCCATTTCCATACCCTTCGAAGGAGTAGTTCTAGCTTTGGTACTTACACTCTACAAAGGTAACATAAAACTGAACACTCCGATGTTGTATTGTTTAGCCGCCATATTTACAGTAACACTAGGCGGCATTACAGGCGTTTTGCAAGCGTTTCCAGTTTTAGATTATGCGTTTAATGGAACCTACTGGATTGTTGGCCATTTCCATTATGTGATGGCAGGAACCACTCTTTTTGCACTTATTGCAGGTCTCTATTATTGGTGGCCAAAAATAACTAAAAGAAAGTACAACGAGACATTCGGCATAATTATTTTCTTTGTTTCCTTCGTTGGCTTCAACATCCTCTATTTTCCATACTTTTTCATGTTAGACATGCCTAGAAGAATATCCACGTTATACTGTAGCATCTGGATTAGCCTCTTTGAATTTAACAGCAACTATCGGCGCTTACATATTCGGACCAGCTGCTGCATTGGCCGTTTTAAACTTGGTTTTAAGTTTAAGAAAACCTCCATCCTCAGGGTCTAATCCGTGGGATGCGAGAGAAATGGAGTGGACACAGAATTATAGCGATCCAGCTGCAACGGCTCAGCCAACTAATTCTGCCGAAACAACAATTGACCCACCAAACAATAAGCCCCATGAAACTTGGTCTAGCCGCTGGTACTGGTGCAAGACAGGTTCGTGTAAACCACGTGAAACTCCAAGTGGTCCAAACGGAGAAACCGTTTATTTGAAGAAAACTGAGGACGATAAACTTTGACGGAAGATTATGAACAGCCTGAAGAACGAAAATCATCTTATACCCCACTAATACTTGCTGCAGGAATTGCAATAGTGCTTTTGGGCATCGTAATTTTCTTGCCGCTAGCCGTAGCAGGTGGGGTAATTGTTGCCGTGGCGTTGTTTAAATTGTTTAAAGATGGGGCGGAAGAAAAATTTGCTGAATTCAAAGAATCTGTTGAAGAGAAGTGGCCGCTTGAGTTTTTAAATAAAGAGAAACTCGGTGTCTGGGTTTTTCTTATGTCTGAAATCTTGATTTTTGGATCGCTTATTGTTGCTTATGTGTATGTCCGGCTGTCCAGCAGTTCATGGCCTGTTGCCACTCAAACCCACGACGTAATGCTTGGGATGACTAACACTATTATCTTGCTTACCAGCAGCTTGGCAATGGTATTTGCCCTTTACTCGATTAGGGAAGGCAACGTAAAGGGGTTAAAAGTGGGATTGATAAGTACATTTGCCTTAGGAGCTTCTTTTCTGGTAATCAAGCTTGGTATTGAATGGCCGCAGTATTACCGAAACGGTTTCACCATAAGCAGTGGTTTGCCTGGCTCCACTTACTTTGTCTTAACAGGGCTTCATGCTGTGCATGTTGCAGCGGGTTTAGTGGCAGTAGGATACCTAATATTCAGAACTTACAATGGAGGATTCACCAGCACAAAGCATTCTGCGGTGGAGAATATTGGCTTGTATTGGCATTTTGTTGATATTGTCTGGATGTTTCTCTTCCCACTCTTCTATTTAATATAGGTGAAAAATATGCCTGGAATGAAAATGTACGTAGGAATTTGGTTTGGACTTGTAGTTGCAACTGTAGCGGAAGTAGTAACACGATCTCTACCAGGAGCGCTCTCACTGCTGGCACTTATCATACTCTTAATATCTTCAGGGAAAGCTATCACCATAGCATTGTACTATCAACATCTGCGTTATGAAGACAAAAGGCTGGCTCTCTTGCCAATAGCTGCTGTCGTGGGCGTTATTATTCTGGCGGTTGCGGCTGGAATGTCGATGTCACCGGGAATGTGAAATTAAATGACACATGCTTACAAAGCATATTTACCCCTCATCGTGATTGGGATTCTTGCAATCGCCTTCGCTGTTGGAGCAGCGGCAATGTTGATTTTCCAGCTTCAGCCTCCAATTCCAAGCTCCACTCCAAGCAAAACACCAAATGTAAACATTGTACTCTATGAAGGAGAAATGCCAAACGGAGAATTCGGCTTTGGCACAGCTCCAAACAACTTAACCTCGCCTGGACCTACGCTTGGATTTTCAACATCGGATCTGGTTAACATTACGGTTATGAACGTCGGAAAGCTCCCTCACGCTTTCGCTATAACTACCATGCCTACTGTAGGATCTCCTGTCCTTTTCGGTGCCGTAATCGGCTCAGCAACCAATCCGCTTCAACCGGGGCAAGAAAGCTCAGTTGTTTTTGCTCCTGACAATGCCGCCTTTGATTACTATTATATTTCTCCTGTTGCTGGGGATGTTGCAAATGGAATGTACGGTGACGTTGTAGTTAGCTCAGTAACTGGTCCAGCCTTTCCTTGACGGTTCTAAAATACGTTTAAGACGTTTAAGATTAAACAGAGAACTCGATTATGAAACAAAAAATAGACAGATATCTTCAACTTACGAAGCCCAAGGTGACACTGTTAAACTTGCTTGTAGGAGTTACCTGCTTTGTGCTAGCAGCTTTTCCTGCGATCACTTGGTTTAAACTTGCATTGTTCGCTGTTATTGGCTATTTAGCTGCAGGCGGCTGCGGTGTCTTAAACAGCTTCTATGACAGAGACGTTGACAAATTAATGATGCGCACCTCGAAAAGGGCAATTCCTGCAGGTCAAGTGAGATCTAATGACGCGCTGATATTAGGGGTAACAATGATTTCCGCAAGCTTTGCCTTCGCATATTTCTTGTTTAACCCCATGACTTGCCTGATGCTCGGTCTTGGAATGGTCTTTTACCTAGCTATTTACACTGTTTGGCTGAAACGCATTAGCTCTTGGAATGTGGTTATAGGCGGCTTTGCTGGCTGTTTTGCAGGCCTTGCTGGTTGGACAGCTGCCGTTAACACGCTTAGTTTAATGCCTTTACTTGTTGCAATGCTCAGATTTTCTTTGGACACCTGGTCATCTGTGGGGACTTGCCATCAAAAAAATGAAGGAATACAAAACTGCTGGAATTCCTATGCTTCCAGTTAAGATCGGCATCGTTAAGACTTCACAGGTTGTTTTCTGGTTGAATCTTTTAACCGTTGCTTTCTCGTGTCTATTTCCATTTTTTCATTTGACAGGTGCGATTTACATGACAATTGCCTTAACAGCGGGTGCCGTGTTTTTGTTCCAAAACAGGGGATTGCTTTTTTCCTCTTCTGAAGTACAGGGGTTTAAAGTTTTTATTGCATCAATGCCCTATTTGATGTGCTTGATGTTGGGACTTATTATCGACAAAATCGTGCACATCTGAATCTTTGGTCCACCATTGAAGCGAAGACAATAAACATAGTTTTTTATGTCGAAAAGCAAAAAACTAGAACAGCGTAAGGAGGTCTTTTACTGTTAGCTACTTCGCAGCCAACAATTCAGTGGCGGTGTTGTTATAAATAACAGAAAATCTTTTTAACGCGATTAAGATAAATGGTTAAAGAGGATAATTATGAAGAATCGAATCTTTTTAGTGCTTACCCTAATACTTGTTATCGGCTTAATATCAACCTTGACAGCAACCACAACTAAAGCGGCGACTTCGGGAACTTCAATAACGTTGTATGCAGGTTCAGTGACATCAGGCTCAGGCACATACGGGTACGGGCTCAGCTCAAGCGAAATCACCTCACCTGGTCCCCCATTAAATCTAGTAGAAGGCACAACCTACACGATTACCGTAAATGATGTCAGCACCATGCAGCATTCCTTTGAAATAGTCTCAACCAAAGCAATAGGCACACCCCTGTTCAACTCAGGCATTGACATAACCAATTTTATACCCGCCGGAGGTTCAGGGTCAGTCACTTTCACACCTACCCAAACAGGCAACTTCTACTACGTCTGCACAGTACCCGCACACATATCCCTTGGCATGTGGGGAAACGTAGTAGTCTCAGCCGCCAGTACGTCTCCGACTCCAACAATTCCAGAATTTCCCACGGCATTGACATTGATTTTTACGGCGCTTGCGGTAACAGCTCTGGCAGCTTTCGTGGCACGACAGAAAAAACAGCCCAAGAACTTCGTTAAATTATAATTCTTTCTTTTTTATTGTTCTAATTTTATAATCGGCCTACATAGCCTTTTTCCTTTTCGAAAAATAGTTAATGTTCCAATGCTCTTATTCTTGGGTAAATGAACCGCACAGACAAGTATAAAACGAACACTATGGCGGTTATGAAAAAGCTAACGGGGTAGGGCGTATAAAAGGCGATAAAGAGCCCCAGCCATGTTGCGAACAGAGCAATGGCTACGGAAAGAATTATGACTTGGCGTGGTCGACCTGCAAGCATCTGAGCAATTGCAGCAGGCGTGATCATCAATGCGAAAATGAGCAGGACACCAACCACTTGAACTGCAAACGAAGTTGTCACCGCAACTAGGAGCATGAAAATTACGCCGAGCCAAAGCACGGGCATTCCTTTTGCCTCTGCCACATCTTCGTCAAGCGATGCAAACAGGAGCGGTCGATAAACCACAGCTGCAACAACCAGAATTACCACAGTTGCAACAAGGGTCAAAAGAACACCGCCGGTACTAACACCTAGAACTTCTCCAAACAAGATCGAATAAGCCTGCTCTGCATAGGCCTTATAGAGACTGAGGAATAACACGCCTAAGCCAAGCATAAATGCGAGAACTGTTCCTATCTGAACGTCACGCGAGGCGGCGCGCTTACCAAGCGCGGCAATCCCAAGTCCGCCTAAACTTGTGAACACTAGAAGACCATAGACCGGGGCAACTCCGATTAAAACAGCCGCCGCTGCTCCAGAGAAACCGATGTGGGAGAGCGCATGCGCTGCGAATGATGAACGGCGTAGCACAACGAAATAGCCAACGATGCCCGCTATGATTGCAACTAGGGTTCCTGCCTCAAACGCATGCTGCATGAAAGGGAAACTAAAAATCCGTTGCAGGTCAACTATCGGGTTAGGGCTGAAAGCAGACGATAAAGTAGAATATGATGTTAAGGTCATTCTGGTTGACACCCGTGACAATCTTCAATGCCTACAATTGCGATGTTACCTCTAGAGTCTTTGAGGACTTCGACGTGAACTCCGAACAAAGCCGAGAGACACTCAGATGTCAAAACCTCATGTGGTGTCCCAGTTGCCACTTTGCCGTTAGCGATGTAAACCACTTTATCAAGGTAAGGCAAAAGTGGGTTGATGTTATGGGCTATAAGCAGCGCGGTCACGTTTCGGGATTCGACAACACTGTGGATAAGCTGCAGCAATTCTCTCTCGCGTCTCATGTCAAGATTCGACAGCGGTTCATCAAGCAACAGAACAGAGGGGTTACTTACTAGCGCCTCGGCCAGAAAGATTCTCTGTAGTTCTCCGCCAGACAACACGCCGAGAGAACGATGAGCCAAATCTGCGGCTCCAACGGCTTCCATCGCCGCGAGAGCTGCATTGCTGTCACGTTTTCGCCAAAAATAACCTGGTCCCCACTTCTTTCCAGAGAAACCCAGCCGCACAAGTTCCGTAGATTCAACATTGGTTTCAGCATCGAACATGTGTCGCTGAGGAACATATCCAATCTGCGGATTGCCACGCTTGGGAGCTTCATCGAATATCTTGATTGTTCCGCTGATGGGTTGTTGCAAGCCGAGGAGCAAACGAAACAGAGTTGTCTTACCCGCTCCGTTAGGACCGATGACCGCGACAAACTCACCGCGATTAATTGAGAAACTGGCTTCTCTCCAAACTATGTTGCCGGGGTAGCCGGCGACTAGATTCTTGGCTGTTATGATCTCGTACTGTGTGCTCATTAGTTAATTACCAAGGGCTTGTTGGTTAAGCGCGTTCTGAAGAATGATTAACTGCGCATTCATCCATACTTGGAACGAGACATCGGACGGCTGAATGGTCTCCGTCACTGGAACTACTGGAATGTTATTTTGAGCAGCCAGTGATTTGATGCTTGATGTGAGCGACGTCACCGTTTGTTCGTTGTAGACCAGTACAGTGATGGTTCCATTCGTAATAAGATTATCGAATTGAACGATGCTCTGCGCTGGGGGATCGTTTCCTTCGGCGACGGCTTCCATGAATGCCGGAGGAGACACGAGGTCAAGACCGGTAGCGTTTGCCAGATACGCGAAGATGCTCTCTGTAGAACCTACCTTTACGCCGGCGAAATCTTGCTTTATCTCGTCAATCCGCGCGTTGTATGTGCTAAGCGATATATCGTTAGGACCGTTGCCATCTTTCAATATAGTATACTGCTGTGCGAAGTACGACTTGGCGGATGGTTCGATGGAACAGAGGATTTGGTACATCTCATCCACCGTACTATTCACATAGTAAGGGCTGTACCAGAAGTGAGGATTAGCATCAACTGTCTGGTTGATGAATTCTTGCACGTTTAAGACAACTTGATTTGAAGAAGCGCTTGCGGCGATCAGCTGAGACGCCCAAATATCATAGCCAGCTCCGTTGACGATTACAAATTGGGCATTTGCAATTTTTATGGCGTCAGCGGCACTGCTTTCGTATTCGTGAGGGTCAGCATTGGGATCTGTAACAATACTCGTCACATTAACTTTCGTTCCGCCAAGCTGAGATACCAAGCTGCCCCAGAAATTTTCAGCGGCAACTATCTGTATCACTCCATTAGAACTCGCAGTGCCAGTTACTCCAGGAACAGTCAACCCATTAGAACTCGCAGTGCTGGTTGAATGTTTTGAGAGATAAATGCCTGTGAAGGTTCCCGCGACAATTAAGACAACCAAGACGGTTGCAATAATCACATAAATTGTTTTCCGCATTGTCTTCCCTTTTCTGTATGTGGATTGTAGTGAGCCATATTATTAAGTTTTACTAATTTTTTAATAACTCAAATCTTTAACCCTGTAAAATTCCGATAAACGATGAAAAGCCTGTTGAACTTTTGCTTAGCCAAAGACAATAAATTTCGCGAAAGTTTTTGGTTGAAAAACCAAAACATCACCTTTAGAAAAAGTAATCATAGAAGGCAAATAACTCATTGGGGAATAAGACGATTTATTAGTTAATCATTTTGTTACATTAAATGTTGAGGCGAATTGCGTGGAAATAATTAGCGTGTCGCTGCCTGAGGAATTACTCAAAGAGTTGGACGGCGTTTTAGGTGAACAGCACTCTGCGACGAGATCCGAAGTGATTAGGCAAGCTGTTAGAAACTATATTACAGAATACAACGAGCTAGACAAAATCAAAGGCAACGTGATTGCCACCATAACCGTTCTTTATGAGAAGGCAGAGCAAAATGAAGAATTGTTCCATATACAGCATGAATTCGGCGACATGATCGCGGCATATCTGCATTCGCATCTAAATGAAACAAGTTGCCTTGAGGTCATGGCGGTAAAAGGGCCCTCCGAGCGCCTCAAAAGCCTGATTGACTGTTTAAAGGCAAACAAGCCCGTTAAACAAATAAAATTCTCGGTCATGATAGCTGACGAAACAGAATGATTGGCTAATAACTTAATGCAGCCACATTTGCAAATTCTAATTGTCTATCCTTGTAGAACGGTTACGAATCCACCCATGTATCCGATCTGGTCAGGCTGCCCGTCGCTGCCGGTCGTCATTGCCCAACCTCCAGCATCGGTATCGCATGGATACACACACCACCAACGGTAAACGCCAGCTGTTGTCTCGTTAAACTGGAAATTAGACACTGTTGGAACTCCCGTTTCGTTGCTTGGCGGCACCACAAAGTTCACTCCTAAGCTTGTGCTAGTAAAGCTGTGCTCTCCGTTATCATAGTTTATAACTGTCAGATCGACTTCTTGGCCTGCGTAGACCGTGAAGTTGCATGGAGTAAAAGCGTCGTGAAGTAAACCATCAGGACCGAGCTTTACGTTGCTTTGAACTACCAACGTTATATCCGCGGTTTTCGGCACACTAGCGGTTGTGATCGTTGGAGATTTAAAATTGTAGCCAATTATTGCACCCACCACCACAGCAGCTAAGATAACAACGAAAAAAGCAAGCCAAACCACTTTCGATAGATCATTACCACTCAAGGACAATCATCGTGAAATAGCCCTATTTAACCGAGTTATCTTATCTTACATAACTAAAAAGATTGCGTTTATCCCAAATTTTCAGTTTAAGTTAGTCCCAGAGGAGAAAAACCGTTCCGCAGTGTATTTGCACGGTACCATAACATCTTCGTGGTTGACCTCTTCGTTGTCATCATCGGATTCTGAGCCACAACCACATCCATACATTTTTAGTCTTCCTATCGAATTCTGCTCATTATGCCTCTGCAAAACCCGATCATCCAATTGTAGGTTGGTTTGAGGATGTTGCTGGTAGTTGTCGAAGGTGTGCTCGATTGCTGTGGGAGTGTTCCAACTGCACCAGAGTATCCGTAGCCTCCCATCATGCCGTCCCTTCCCATCATTCCGCCGTTGGTGCTTCCGTAGGATGTTGCTGTGTTTGGAGAGTTTGTTGTTGCGGACGTGCCGATGCGTCCACCCGTGTAGGCGTAAGCCGACGCAATTAGCAGTGCAGCGGCCAGGGCTACAAGGGTTAATGCGGCAATTATTTTTAAAGTTTTCATTTTTAATTTACCTCTACAATACATCTGTGGCTGCGTTTGGTATAGAAGTTGGCTGAAACAGTCTTGAAACAGTTTTTGAAAGTGATGAAGTAGTTTAGTTGGAGCTTTGTGCCTTTGAACTGTTAACCCAGTCTGAGATTGTGTCCTCGTTTGTGTTTCCAAGCGGTTTTACGGTGACTATTCCTCGTTCTGCGAATCGGGCTACAATTCGGTGAGTTTTAAGTCGATTAAGTCCCGCTTCTCTCCCCACGTACTTTTGCAGGTACTTCCCTTGATGAGCAATCAACACGGTGAGGACTTTTTGTTCTTCAGGCGTCATGGTCTTTAAAATCACTTCACAAGAGTTAGCAACAGGATTTGAGACAACGCCATCCGAGCCTGAAGTTTTCGTTGAAACCGCTGAAACTGTTTCATTTTTGGTCGGTTCGCAGGTTCTTTTGGTATTTCTGATTTCGGGGTAAACAACGTAGAAGCCAAAGCCTAAGATGCCTATCGCTACTGTCGCGATAAGAGCTACAGGGATTACCCAGAGGTTACTTGCTGTTGTTGGCGTGGTTCCATTGCCGCTGCCACCCATCATTCCTCCCATGCCGCCGTTGTTTCCACTGCCTGTTGATCTGCCTAAGCCCATGCTTTGCCACATTTGACCCATCCAGCTTGATTGGTAATAAGACGGTGAGGCAGTTGCTAGAAACACGCTGACCGCTGCAAGGGCAAGAAGTGAACATACAGCCACGCTTAGAATTATGATGAAAATGTGCAATCTACGCATAATTAAATAGATTTTTAAACGGTGAATTAAGGCTTCGCTTGTTCAACACTATTTTTTTCCATTTGAACCATTTACTTTGTAGAGCTGAGGGTTCGTGACTGACTATGGCTGTTCCTTAGTCAACATATACTATTTTGCTATAGTACCTTGTGGTGAAAAACAAAATGAGTCAACTATCTAATCCATTAGAAGTTTTGAAATCGATCTCGGAAGCAACAAGCATGCTAATCAAGAACATTTCGCAGTCAGTAGTTAGCGTAAAATCGCAAATGTCACATGGCACAGGCGTCGTCTTATCCAAAGACGGCTTCATCGTTACCTGCAACCACGTTCTCGCGGGATGCAACACAGTCAAAGTAGGTCAAGGAGAAAAAATCTTCAATGCGAAAATCGTCGGTTCCGACCCGTACAATGATATAGCCTTGCTGAAAGCGGAGAAAGGCGAATTTACACCCATAGAACTTGGTAATTCAGAAAAATTAAGCGTAGGTCAGTATGTTTTGGCGCTTGCTAACCCTTTTAATAGAAATCAACCAACCGCCACCACAGGCATCGTAACTAACGTGAACGGCTCCATTAGGGGCTGGCGCGGAACGCATATGGAAAACATAATTGCCACCGACGCACAGCTTAATCCAGGCTTCAGCGGCGGACCCCTCGTAGACGTGGAAGGCAGAATCATCGGCATAAACGCGGCTTACGTTTGGCAAAGAGGCATCGCTATCCCAATAAACAAGGTGAAAGCGATCACAGACAGACTAATGACTGGAAAAGTAGACCAAAAAGGCTACCTTGGCATAATCGCAAACACCGTCGCCATCCCAGAAGAAATCTCTGAGCAAGCAGGCTTAGAACAAGAAAGCGGAGTAATGATTTTCTCCGTTGAACCAGGCTCGCCAGCACGCAAAGCAGGCTTAGCCATGGGCGATGTACTAGTAAAATTCAACGGCAAACCCGTCACAGACTTCTACGACCTACCAGCACTGCTCTCAGAAGACGTAATCGATAAAGAAACCAAGCTAACCATCATCCGAAGAGAAAACCTGCTCGAAGTAACAGTTGTTCCCATCGTTCACGGAGGCGAAGAAGACTGATAAACCGTTCCCCACTTGAGCTTGAACCGCCAACACCAATGCGTCCACCGCCACTTCGACGTTCACCCTACCCAACACCGCAACTCAGCAATGCAAGCGCTGTTGCTTCAATAGCCCCTTTCCCATCTGTTTTTGATTAAACAAGAGGGGCAACTTTTTTTTCTTTAAATCTTATCTTTCGCGTTTTTAGTATCGGTTTTTATGAAACTAGCTTTTGTTAGTTCTGCTATATTTTTATAATCGCTTGTAGTATTATTATTTTGGTAATACTGAATGAGTAATCAAGCCACAGTGACAGCAAAAATTCCTATTGAGCTAAAAAAGAAGCTCTCCAAACTTGGCGTAAACGTAAGTGAATTTACGCGGGAAGCACTGCAAAAGGAAGTAGCCCGTCTAGAACGAGACAGACGCAGAAAACTCGTTGAAGAAGCAAGCGAAATTCTCCAAAAAATTCCTGCCGAAGAATTAGTTGAAGCCGTTCGTGCAGGCAGGGAAAGCCGTTGATGAAGTGTTCCCTACTTTTCGATGCGAGTAGCATCTTCACACTTGTCAGAGAATCGCCAGGTTATGCTTCAGATAAGCTTGTAGAGGGCTCAACCATATCCTTGGTTTACTACGAATTAGGTAACGCAACTTGGCGAGAATGTTTTTTGTTGAAAAAGATGAGTCGGCAAGAAGCAGAAAAATTGTTAAGAGCGATGTTTGAGATTCTTCAAGACATGGATGTGATTCCGCTTAAAGACGAAGATGAAGGCATCGCCGTTTTAGATAAAGCTTGCAAATTTAACCTTACCTACTACGATTCTGCATATGTTGCTGAAGCACTCAGTTCAAAGAAAATATTGGTCACCGACGACAAGAAACTTGCTAAAGCGGCTGAAAACGCAGGGGTAAAAACCTTAACCGGCAGAGACCTCACCAAATAAATCGGCTTCGTAAGTTACCTTATAAGCAGATTCTACCTATCCAATATTAAAGTGGTTTGCATGAATGCTGCGCTTGCTTTCGTCATTGGGGTTTTAGTAGCTATAGGGGTACTTCTCTTGATTGCAGCGTTTTCAGGAATAGCGTTTTATGGGGTAGCTGTTCCTGCTGAAGGCTCTCTTGCAGCGACTCTCTTTGTCGTAGCATTAATTATAGCGTTGATATTTTATGCGGGGATAAAGGCTCAGTTTAGGCGGGTAAAAACAGGCAAAGAAGCCTTAATCGGCGCCAGAGGCATAGCCACAACTGACCTAAAACCTAAAGGTGAAGTCCGCGTTATGGGCGAGTTTTGGGAAGCCACCGCCAAAGACGCGACAATAACTGCTGGCCAAGCAGTGGAAGTTGTAAGCATGGACGGCGTATACCTTGTGGTTAAACCAGCCGAGCAAAAAGCTTAACTCTTCAGAGCGCAGAATACTTACTGAAGGGTGAATTAAATGTCAGAAGTTGTAGCTGGTGTTATTGGGTTCATAGTTTTAGTAGTTGTACTTTTCGTGTTAAGCGGCATTCGTGTTTTGAAAGAGTGGCAGCGAATGCCAGTTTTAAGGCTCGGACGCTACATTGGCTTGAAGGGTCCCGGCATCATCTATCTTATTCCTTTAATTGACAGGGCACCGCTGACAATCTCCACAAGATTAGATACTATACAATTCCGCACTGAGTCAACTTTAACCAAAGACAACGTTCCAGTGAACGTTGATTCAGTTTTATACATGAAGCCCGTGGATTTAGAGAAGGCAGTGTTGCAAGTTGAAAACTACTATCAAGCTACGCAATTGGCGTCTCAAACAACCCTGCGGGAAGTCATCGGTAAACAAAGCCTCAACGAGTTACTGGCTGAACGAGAAAAAGTCGGGGCTAAATTGCGAGAAATCATCGATGAAAAAACTGAGGCATGGGGAATCAAAGTCACCTCCGTCGAAGTTCGAGATGTTATAATACCAAGCAATCTGCAAGACGCCATGAGCCGCCAAGCGCAAGCTGAACGGGAACGTATAGCAAGAGTTACGTTAGCCACAGCAGAGTTTGAAGCGTCACAAAAAATGATTGAAGCAGCAAAAGCCTACGAGGCAAGCCCAGACGGACTAAGACTCAGATGGATGAACATACTCTACGAGTTAGGCCAACAATCACAAACAAACACAATCATGCTAGTGCCCGCAGTCATGCCGGAAGCAGGCTGGCCACCAGTCGGAACCTACGGCTTCAAAGACCTAACTAACGCACAACAAGCACAGGCAGCAAAGAAGAAATCAATGGCACCACAACCACCGCCTCAACAACCGCCATCTGAACAACAATATTAAGCAACTTTTTTCTTTTTTTTCCTTTGGCGTATTTCAGCAGGCTTAAGTTTATTGAATTGTAACTGAAAAAGAAGAGTTTTTGGCTTTTTTATCGGGGAGCCATGATAGCAGTTATGCTTGTCCGTTTGGAGTTGCTTTTACTGCTTTCACTGTTTGTTCCAGTAAAAGTTGAGCTGCTTCTTGGCTGGGCCAACCGCATAAACCGCAGTCTGGACCTGTAAAAGTCATTTTGTCGCCGTATTTTTCTTTGGCAGCTTTGTATCTTTTCTTTATTGTTTCTTGTGGCTCCACTAATTGCCTGGCTGAAGGTTTAGCGATGCCCTTCTCAATGAGTTCGGCTAAGATGCTGTCGATGTCCGTTCTGGAAACGCCAACCCTGATTTGCTTATTCGCCTTCTCAAGCATACTTTTGGGAACTGCTTCAATGTTGCTTGGCGAAGCCGCATATTCAAACGATAGCACATCTAGGTTTTTGACGCCAAGCAAATCATGCACTCCTGAAGCTGAATGCAAATGAATCTGCCGTGTGACTCCTTGAAAATCAAATGCTTTCTCAAGCACCCCGCAAATCAGGTCAGGTGCAGCTTGGATGTTGTTGAAGCCGAAGCTTGGCTCATCAATAGAAACCACTTTGGTTTCAATGAATTTGTTGTTTAAGAGGGCGTTTTTTGCAAACCTCCTAATTGTCTCCGCAAACCCGTCAAGCACGTCAGGGTAAGCTGTTTTTCCAATCTCATGCAAATACTGCTCGAGGGGACCAAAAATTGAAACGCGCAACTGAATTTTTTTGCCGCACTCTTCGCTAAGGACTTTGGCTTGCTGATCGATTAAGTGCACTTCAGGCAAAACCGCTTTGTCTTGGTCAACAATAAAGGAGCCATTCGCCATTGCCAGATGGATTACATCGCCGACCTGCATTAACCCATCGTAGTGTTGAGGAAAATTAACCACATCTAAACCAGAAGCAACTTTTTTCCTAAATGAATCAAGCACAATATTGCAGAAATTGCTTCGTAAAAAGTCATCTTTCGTTATGTCCTTGCCTTGGAAGATTGCTTCCCTTGCAAGCTGATACGCCTTGCTAAAGCTTTCTTTTCCAACTCCGAACGGCAGCGGGAAACTGCCTATGTCGTCAACCAAAGTCTCCATAAAGTATTATTGACTCAAGGAATTCTATTAAAGCTAATCCCACCTTTAAACCACTAAAAGGATTGATTTTATGTCTGAATGTGTATTTTGCCAGATAATCCGCAAAGAAGCTCCTGCAAGCATAGTTTACGAGGATGCGCAAGTGGTGGCTTTTTTGAGTAATCGCCCGGTTAATGTTGGGCATACGCTTGTGGCTCCGAAAAAGCATTACGAGAACATTTACGAGATTCCAGAGGAAGAAGCAGCTTACCTGTTTAGGATAGTTACAAAAATAGCCCGCGCCGTTAAAGATGCAACAGGCATTGAAGGCATAAGGATAGTGCAGAACAACGGGAAAGACGCTGGGCAAGTCATTTTCCACTTGCATGTCCATATTATTCCCATGAACCCCACCAGTCAGATTCTTCATGAACATGGATTCCGAACTGCTGAACTGTTGAAAGGGACGCTGAAAAAATAAAACAGCACTTACCTCTTTTTTAGGCGCATAGCCATGGGCTAAGCAGTGCCCTGCTGCCTTCAATTTAGCTGGAAGAATCATCAAGCAAAATTGATAGCCCTACCGCCTTTGGCTCTATTTCTAAATGCAGAAGCACAAGCTTGCCAACCAATCATTAACTTAAAACTGGTTTTTACGGGCACACCTATAAAAGAGGGAAAAACAACATTGCTTTATTCAAAAGCTGGATAAACATGACTCAACCCCCAAACGAGCAAAACAACAATCCCCAATCAGCACCCCAAATAGAAAAACTTTTAGTCGATGATCCCGCCCACTTCCAGTTTCACGCCGCCTACATGGTTTACTCAGACACCTTTGACGCAGTGTCCGAGGCACAGGCGAAAAAGGAGCTAAACCAGAACCTTGAAGATTTAAAAGCAAACAAAATCGACTACGAAACATTCTACGTAAATATTTCGCACTACCGAAAACTAGACATGCCCCGCCAAGAAAGATTCTCGATGCAGACTCAGCGAAAGAAAGACTGGCGCAAAAAAACGCAGAGACAAGAAAGAATAAAAAGGCACAAAAAATAAAACATACTCCTTGTTTCATCCCGATTATTTCAGTAATCTTAAGCTAACTAAACGCTAAACAGTTTAGGCAGAGACTATTTTTTATTGTTTTTTGTTCTTTAATGTTTTATTGCTCAGGTTTAAGTTTAAACATGTTTAAACAGTTCATAGGGAAGTTTTATCTACAAAGCATCTGTTTCAACAGGTTTATAACCTGAAAAATGGAGCAAAATTCATGCCCAAATTTAGAGCTTTTGATGTTGCAGTCATTGGGATATGTGCGGCGCTTTACGCTGCGGTTGGATATCTAACAGCTGGAGTGACTTTTCTCGGTGTTGCTTTTTTACCAGCTGTTGTTATACCGGCCGTTTTTGCTGTATTATTCGGACCGTGGGTTGGGGGGTTCGGTGGTGCAATCGGCATTTTCATAAGGGACATGCTTGCCATTGGGATTCCAGCTTTAAGTTTAGCCGCTGGCGTTCCACCAAACTTCATACTCTTCTTCCTAATTGGCTACTTAGCTCACAGAAATATTGACCTGAAAAAAACCGTGATAGTTTTGACGGCGGCTGGTGTAGCATTAATCGTCCCGACAGCGATTTTTCTACCTCAGGTTGAATCATACACTGGATTATCAAGCTTGGAATTAGCCCTCGTTTTTTCTTTTACCGTGGTACTAAGTTTGGCGGCCATCGCTGTGGTCTCTGTGCGTTGGAAACAATGGAGAAGTTTCGCAATAGGGGCTGTTGTAGCGCAAGCCGCAGGGGCTGGCTTGCTTTCGGTTACTGTATGGGCGGTCAGTCCACTTTTTCTGTCTTACTTCGGAAAGCCTTTTCCTATTACTTGGGTTCTTCCGCTCTTCGTCTGGACTTTCGCAACTGAAATCCCATTTATACTGCTTGTTGGACCGCCATTAATCAATGCGAGCTACAGGGCGTTTCCCAGCCTTAGCCAAAGACAAATGGAAAGCCAGAAAAAGGGCGAAAATGTTGCTTGACCACGAAGTTATGACCGCTAAAGCCTTTGCTCCGGCGGCGATTTCCAGCTTCTTTGAAATCCACGACACCGAAGGCAACAAACCGATTGTTGATTTGGAAAAAATAGGTGCCAGAGGCGGAGGATTTGGCCTTCAAAAAGGCGTCTTAACCAAAGTAACTGTCGGAGAAGCAGAAAAAAGACAGCGTTAAAGTTTTCATCAATTCCAAACCTGCCTTAGAAGCCAAAACAACAAGGAAAGTAATCGAAATTCTTCTGAGCAAAAAAACCACGAAATACGATGTTACAGTTGAACATCAAATTGAGGTTCCTATCGGAACAGGGTTTGGCACAAGCGCGGGTGGAGCATTAACTGTAGGGTTAGCGCTTAAAGAAGCACTGAATTTACCTTTAACCTACAACCAAATTGGTAAAATTGCTCATGTGGCTGAAATCGAATGCCAAACAGGATTAGGCACAGTTAGCTCCTTAACATTCACTGGCGGTTGCGTACTAGTTGTGGAACCAGGCGCGCCTGGCATTTGCCAACTTGATCGCATACCTATAACACCTGACTACATGGTTGTGGCTGGCTTTTTCGAATCAAGCATCCCCAAAAAAACAGTGCTAACAGACCCTGAAAAGAAACCCGTAATTAACCACTATGGGAAGGAAACCTTAGAGGCAATTCTTGCTGAGCCTAGCTTAGAGAATTTTCTCGATTGTTGCTGGAATTTTTCTGAAAAGACAGGCTTAGCAACAGATAACACTCGTCAGCTGGTCAAATTGGCAAAGAAGGCTGGCGCAGTCGGTGCAGCCCAAAACATGATCGGCGAAGCGGTACATGCGTTGGTGCTTAACGAAAACGCTAGTGCGGTAGCAGAAGCTTTTAAGGAGGTTTTACCCTCTGAAAAAGTGTTGGTGAGCAAAATTGATTTTCAAGGCGTTAGGCTGGTAGGGCATGAAAAAATATGAGAAAGTGGCGGTTGGCGGAACATTTGACAAGCTGCATAGAGGACACAAAGCCCTTCTGAGTAAAGCCTTTGAAATTGGCGAAAAAGTTGTGATTGGCTTATCTTCAGACGATTTTGTCTCAAAAATGGGTAAACCCCATATAACTGCAACTTACGCCGAGAGATTGAAAGAATTACAAGTTTTCTTAGAAAAAAATGGCTTGCTTAAAAGGGCAGAAATCGTCGCACTAAAAGACCCTTATGGTCTCACTATATCAGGTAAGGGATTAGACGCTTTAGTCGTTAGTAAAGAAACAGAATCAATAGCTGATAAAATAAACAAAATCCGAGTTGAAGCAGGGCTCCCAACATTAAAAATTATTACTATTGGCATGGTTCCGGCGGAAAACTGCAACCCAATCTCCACCACGCGGATTAGAAGTGGAGAAATCGACCGAAACGGTCACGTGCTCAAGAGCACGCAAAAAAAGTAATGTTACTTGTTATAATATTTCTCCTACAACATTGATTGGTTTACTGATTGATGATTTTAAATCCTCAAGGTTCTCTTTGGCTACAGTTACGAGCACTACCGTGGCTGGACCAGCAGACTTGTTTAAATCAAGTTCTTTCACTTCAGCAAGTTTCAATTGTCTGCCAACGGCATACGCCATCACCCTTGCCTCATCTGCAATGCCGAAAGAGCCGACTGCTGCGATGTCATGAACATACTTTCTCTGAGAAAGCTGAGTTATGCTTTTGAGGTCAGCAATTTCTCCTTTAGCTTCTGCCAAAATTACTTCGTCACCAACCTTAGGTTTGCCAATGGCAACTATTAAGTCGCCTGGGCTTGTTTTTCCAAGCCTTAACTCATCTTCGTTTGCAAAACCAATCACCGTCAAGCCGGCGCCAGTTTGAACTGTTTCAAAGTTGTCCTCAGTGTTTTCCATGAGTACTTGGTTAGGGTCAAGACCTATGCTTCTGGCTTCTCGTCGAATGCCTTCCGATATCTCATTGCCTGTTGGCTCCTTCTCTACGCCTAACGTGACTGATAAGAGAAGAGGAAACGCCCCTGTCGCTATCACATCCATTAAAGCAACCCTTGCCAGAAACTTTCCCAGCACCCGACCATCAACCTTGACTTTATCCATTATTTTTGGACCTACCGCTCCAGACGAGGTTGACCCAGCCACAATAGCGTGGCCCGTGGGAACTTTCAGAATAGCAACATCTCCCCTTCGCGTATAAGATATCTGCGCAGGCTTCACTTGGAAAACTGTGGGACGCAACATTGTGCCAACGTTCTCTACAAGATGCAGATAAAGGGTTAACGCTTGACGCATAACCTCGGATCGGCTGAGACTATGCTTTTTGGCAAGTTCATCTATTTCTGAAACCAGTTTGTCGGGTAAGCGAACGTTTACAATATCCATCTTTAACCACTTGTAATACGCAAGTTATACGTTATACCTCTTATGCATTATCAAAAAAGTACCTATTTTCCCTCTTAACTGCATGCAGCACCGAAAATTAGGGATTTAAAAGTCGGTTTCCAACAAAATTTAATTCTAAGCGAATTAGCGCAAGTGTTATATGCATCATCCAATCAAAATCATGATAATAAAAAACCGTGAGGCATAAACTTGAACAAGAAAATTTTAGCTTTAGGTCTCCTTTTACTATTAACAACCATGTTCGTATCTTCAATTTCGATGTTACCTGTTAAAGCGCAAGATACGGGAATCGGTAGCTGGATAACTAGCTACCAAATCAGCGACTACAATACAGGTAAACTTCTCGCTAGCTACGATTCCACTACAAACACAACCCAGACTCTTTCATCGCCATCTCCGGGAGAAAGCCTTAAAGTAACTTTCACTGTCAACGTTTTCACCGGTGGTTCCGGCGATCTTTCGCTATCAACTAGCTTGCAATCATTGTTGCAAGGACAATTCTGGCAGCTCTCAACACAAAGCAGCTACAATTTAGGAAGCGACTTCAGTGCAAGTGCAAATCCAACACGGTTCACTTGGACAGAGGGAACTTTCACTATGACGGTTATCGGGATAGTTCCAACGCCATCCTCTGATGTACAACAAGCGCCAGTTCATGTCGTTTCATTGTATGGTCCAGATGGCAGTTTACTTGCCCAAATCTCAATAACCGCGGTCGGTTCACAAATGGCTGCTTTTCTGACATTGTATAGCCAAAAAAATTCGGAGTTAAATCGGCTTATATCCTCTGGAACTAATTCAGGATACATTCAACTTTATACAAGTGTTCTTAATGAGTCTCAGAATGTTGCTAACGCAGGGGATGTTGCCGACGCTTCCGCAATGCTTAACGATTTGAATGGCGCTAATGCTCCGCCAACCTCCGCATCGCAAGTACTGTTCATTCCACTAATTGTTGTCGTGGCGGTTATTGCAGCTGTTTTCGCGTTCTTGTTCATGAGGATAAGAGGTAAAGTCAGCTACTTCCAACTAGTTGTTGAAGATCAAATCAAGGATTTAGAGGGCTTGACGTTGAGAGCTTCAAAGATTGATAGAACAATGTCGTCCAACTTGGAGTCGGTTAAAGATAGACTGAAAAGATTAGTCGGGATGTGACAACGACGAGAATCTACCAAAACAGTGTGCAGTTGATAGGACTCGGTTCAGCCGGAACAAACATTGTAGAAGCTTTTTTAAAAAGCAAAAAAACCAAGGAGCTGATGGGGAATGACCTTACAAGGCTTTCTCTTTTGGCAATCGACATCGCTGACCCTGAAATCAGAGATTTACAAGAAACATATGAACAAATACAGAGGTCGATGGTAAAGGCAGGTATCCCAAGCGAAAGAATGCGCCTAATAGCCCAGTCGATAAAATTCCCAACTGCCGAAGCAATGTTTGACTTCATCAATCAAAAATACAACGAATACATTGTAGGCGAAGGAGCAAAACTTGAAAACTTTAGTCCATGGCTGCAATCAACAATGGCTATCCCCCCTATGGCTGGCGGCGCAGGCAGAAGAAGAGCCTTAGCAAAAGCAATCTACGCCTTAAACTATTATCAACTTGGAATAGTTAGAAGCTGCATAAACTCATTCAAAGAACAAGCATTGTCATCAATAATTACGCCAACAGTGGTTTTGGTTTACGGATTAGGCGGTGGCACAGGAAGCGGTATATTCTTTGATTTCGCTAGGCACTTACGAAAGGTTTTAGGTTCAGGTGTACCGATCATAGCCTTCGTTGTAACTCCTTGTGGCGGGGATGACCCACCGGCAAAAGGATGCTCCGCATTTGTTTCGATGAATGAACTTACGCTGTTGTTGAATAAAGATTACAACGACTACGTCATCCAAAACTATGGTGACTACTACCGGAATCCTTTGAACGCTCTAATCTACCTGCCACTATTACCTGCCTTCTCAAAAGTAGGCAATATCGTAAATGCCCGAAGAGAACTGGACGACATGGTTGTGGACATGCTTTATGTCTTAATGGACTTTGACTTGGCAGACCTTCTAGGCGGAATCGGCACAGAAGTCGGACTAACAAACAATTCAGCGCACACGTTAGGTATGGTTAAAGTGGTTTATCCTGTTGAAGAATACATCTCAGCTTATAAGTTGAATTTCGAAGGACTTGAACTTCTACAAGAGCTAAGAAAAGAAAAACTAGACGTTCTCGATGAAGTCAACAACATCATAAAAGTCGATTATGACGTAACAAGGGACCTTTTCAGAAATTATCTTATAAAAACAGGCACTTTTAACGAAGAGCAGTTCGAGGAAAAGCTCAAGTCGGTCATTAACAGCAATCCACGGCTTGAAGACGACCGAGAATTACACGTTAAAGGCGTTGAGTTACAGGTTAAAAACTGGTTAAGCGAAATCATGAAGTTCCTGTCCACCATAAAGTTAATGGAAAAAGCAGGTCCAATAGAAGACGCCATAATAAACTTGACATTGCATAAAGATGGCTCAAGAAAACTAGATAACATCGAATCCCTACTTACTAACCTAACAAAGACACATTTAGACTTCTCTGAAAGAAAAGCAGTTATTTTAGATCGGCTCAAACAGTTGATCCCTAGCTCGCAGGTCTTTACCTTAAGGCAAAAGAAGATTTTGGAGGATTTAGTAAATCTCGCAGAGCTTGCCGAAAAAACCCTCAACATCCTGAAATTCTATGACGAAACCAGATACCTAACTGAGGCTTTAATAAGGTACTATGAGGTGCTTCCCGAATCTCAACGTGAACTAGAAGACTTAAAGGACATTCAATCAGAACTTGCAACAATCTACCTTGTAATTCAGATGATTCTTAGAACGCCGCAAGACGAGTCAAGAATGATCGATGAACACCTAACATACATTGCCGAAATAATGGCCAACCGCATGAAGAAAAGAGGCAATTTCGACAACGAAGTCATGAGAGTGCAAGAGACAAAGAAACGGAAAGAATTTGATAAGGAAAAAATGGAGAGGCAGCTAAGAAAAACTTTCAGCTCAAAACGTTATGCCAGAGAACAACTTTTGGGGCTGGAGCGGGACCTGAAAAGGATAGAGGAAGAAGAATTTTATGCGATTGATAACCTGACCAAAGTTGACAGCACCATTAAACTTTACGAAAAATTGGCAAAAAGATTTGAACTTATTTCTGAATACCGCAAGAGACTAAATAAAATCGTAGATTTGCACAGGGAATATAAAGAAAAGATTGCTGACATCGTTTCGCCTAAGCAATACTTCGTGAAGTCAGCTGACCTCACTGAAAGCGAACAACTAAAGATAATCTTCAAGATACTCACTGAACAGGAAGAAAACCTCACAAGAGACGTAATATTCAAAGACATACTTGACAAAGACCACTTTAAGGATTACATGAAAAGTGTAATTAGGGCTTTCAAAACACCAAGCGTCATGGGCTACAAGCCAGTTTACAAAACAGATTATCTTTGGGTTACCGTTCAAGCACCTCCAAATCTATGGACAGAGGAAATGTCTCAGGAAATTTACGTTGCATTAGCAGGGTACGTTACCAGCGAAGTTTCAAGAACGATAACCGTTCGTGTAATTGACTCTCGTGATCCATGGGAAACAAGAGTACTGGTTCTGGGCGGCAGAGGAAAACCTGAAGACATGGAAGCCTACGACGAAATGCAGCTACTCTACAACAAATCTAGTGATTTCGAAAGACACCTATCCAGATCTTACCTGCTTGAGCACGGAGTCGCCGCAACACAAATCATTAAAGACATAAACAACGGAAGAAACCACAACAACAGCGCTACCAATCAAAACAAAGAGTAAACATTAGGAAGGAGTTTACTGTTCCTTCTGTTCTTCCAAATTTTTCATCATAGCCTGCCATTCTTCCTCTTTTATAAAACCTTTTTCAACGGCACGATTTTTCATGCTTTTAACTTTCTTATCTAAGTCAGTGAACATTTTGGCAGTTTCAAAACCGCCGACAAATAAGATTATGTCTATTCGGTCACTTGAGTCTTCAGCGTAGATGGGTTCAGCTATGTAAATGGATTTGAGGTTAGCTTTTTCCTTAAACCAGCCTGCTGTTGCTAACTCGATTTTCCCTCTAGGAAGCTTATCTTTGAGGCTAGTTGGCATTCGGAGGAGAACATAAAGTAGCGAAGTGCTTGATAAATCAAAGGTTAAAAGGGGCTTAAGTAGCGTTGCGTTTAAAATGTTTTCTAAGGACCCGTAAATTTTGACGCTTGCACCAGTCGCTACTAGAACAGAATACATTTTGACGTTGAACGTTCTAGATAATTCTGATAATTCTTGGACAAGCGTTTCCTTAGCTAAAAACAGGTTTACCAGGTAATTGGCAACCGTGTTACCCTTTATGAGGAAGCCATTTCTATCGACTCCTTCATACCTTTCAAGTAGGTCTCTTTCCAAGAGCACAACAGTCGCATCATCGCTGGAGGCACACATTCCTAATGACGCAAGCGAGTTGAAGTATGCGTCTGTAGGCTGTATTTTTGAAGGCAATATAGCTAAGGATAATGAATTTATGTTTGAGGATTTGAGTTTTGACATCAGGGTGGGTAATGACGCGCTGCCTATTCCATCCCAAACTGATGCAACCACTATTGCACTGTGCAGTTTTTCTATGGGTTTTTTCTTTAACTCTTCGATTAACGTTTCGTCTTGTGAAACAAATGGTAATACATTATACCAGAAGTGAGTGTTGATGTTTGCGTCTTCGAAGCCTAAAACAAGATAGGGGTCAAATCCTTTTGGAACCCATTTGAAGATGTCATCGCTTGATTTTCCAAGGAGAATCGCCAACATTTCGGTCGTTTTGTCAACATACGGTTCTTTTAACAATATCTTAATAGGATATTCGCCAATGCAAACCAAGGCTTGCTTAGGTAGCAATGGTTTTAAGGTTTCTATATGTTTCTTAATGCTCTCCAGAACGTTAAAAGCGCTATCTTCTTCTTCCATCAGAGGTACCTACATAACCTTTAAGAAGAGTTAGTTAAAATAAGGCTTTAGGTAAATTGCTTGACTACGCCTGCCCCAAAAAAAACTGGCCCAACATCTTGGTTCAAAACCCAGATCAAGAAGCGAAAGGATAAGGAAGACGCAGGAACGCAGTCTTGAGTCGCAACCGCTGAAAATAATTACTTTTGTGGTAACGCTTGTCGCTATGGCGTTGGGGATGTCTTTTCTGCCTCTTTTTCCCCAGCCATTGCCCATCATACTTGCAGTTTTGGTGGCGTTTTTAACTTTTCAATACCCAATGTATGGAATGCCCATCGGCGGAGCCATTATTGGCATCGGTTTGATGTATCATTTATCCGAATTGTACTTTATTTCCTTTCTCGGGGCCACAATAGTTCGCGTCGCGGTACTTGTTGTCTGGATGACCTTGTTTGTTGGGTTACCCGTAATTTTTCACCGCTACAAGAGCACTCTTGCTATTGATTTCGGCTTATTGGCGGTTGCGATGCTTTTTTTCGCTCCAACATATTTTTTGGCTATCCCATTGATTTTGGCTTCAGCGGTGTACTTCAAAAAATACGTTGCCTTAACAGTTGTTTATTACACTTTGATTTCTGTGCCCCTTCAGATTCTTCAATACTTTAACTATACCGTGGCAGTTATTGCTAGACCTGATTGGTGGAATGCGGCTGGTTCAAGCCCGCCACTCTTTACTTCTTTAAACTCGATTTTTTCCAATCTAAACTCATCGATTAGCCAATTTAGATTGTATACCACATCTCAAGTTGTTTATGCAATTGCCGGTCAGCTCACGTGGACCCCCAACTTCAACGGACGCAACCCTTAGCGCCGCGTTATCGCAGTATCGTGATTCTGCTCCTGGCTTAATCATGTTCATCTTCATTGTGGTGGGGCTTTCTTTGGCGCTTATTTTCTTTATAAGACTTTTTGTTAAGGAGGGCGCAATCGGAAGTGACAATAAGCTTTTTCCATGTTTCACCGCCACCATTGTGGCAGCCTTGTTCTTTGTTCTCTTAAGTGCCCTTTCACTGCCTTTGGCTTTCACTGCAGACGTTAGCGCTACAGCAATAATGCTGGGAATTTTGGCGACGCTTCTCTTTACTCTTCCCGTAGCCTTCATTGATTACACTCCTAAGCAAACGGCGACAGATCCAGAGATCGTGGAGAAAGCTCAAGCGCTTATGGATAGATTGAAGATTTTTGAGGGTCAACTAGATAACGTTAAGGAGAATATTCCTGTGGATGTAAGTTCTCCTGAAGGAAAAATGTTAGTTATCAAAGACTCACTTGAAGACACTCTGAAAAAGTCTGCGATGCACTTATTACGAAGTGGCGGATTTAAATCAGAAATTGGAAGAGTTGGGCAAGTTAAACAAAAATATTGATGGTTTAGAGTCAGAGCTAAACGTTATACTGTCTGAATACCAGATTTTTGTTACCTGTGAATTTTCTAACTGGATTGGAAAACTTAAAGACAGCGGCTTAGATGTGAAATCAACGGTGAATGTTGATTTTCAAAAAGAGATGCCGATAGATGCAAGAATAGAAGCCATCAAACAAATCTTAGAAGGAGGAAGAGTTCTTGCTCGTGATGTTGTTCAAATTGCCGAGCCAATTTATGATATTATTAGACCGTTGTATGACCCGAGTCTTCCAGAGAAAAGCAGGGCAATAGAGTTCACATTGCAAAAGCTTGAGCAAAAAGAGTCACCGTGGATTGCTATAGAAGCACTTTATAGTTCGTTGAATAATTGGAAGAGGCAGTATGGCGCTGACATCTTGGATTCAGTGAAGTATCTTAAAACCTCCTTAACGCCAATTGCAGATTTGAGCAGTGAAGGCGAGGTTTTGCCGCCGATTTTCGGTGAGAACCTGCCGAAAGTGCTGGATTACGCCAAAAAAGCTGAGTCAATGAAATTAACAGCAGAAAAGAAGATTGAGAAAGACCAACTGAACATTGTAGATGTTATCGCATTGAAGGATGACATTCAATCTTTCCTAGGCATCTCCAAAGACGTGCTTTCCATGCTGTATGCTGAATTGATTAGTGAGGAAGACTCGATTGAGCGTTTGCTGCCAACAAAAGATTACCTGTGGGAGAAAAACAGCACCTTGCGTGAACGCCTAAAGAAAGCAACCGAAACCCTCTCAAACCCGTCAAACTACAAGATTAACCAAATAATGGAAAACTTGCCCATTTACCTGTCTTACGTTGATGAGGCAGTGCAGACATTAGCGGTTTATAATGAGCAGAAAGAATTTCTGCTTAACTATCCAACGGCGGAAGCAGCCATCGAAGAACAATTAAAACAGAAGAAACGTCTTTCACCGCAAGACCTTCCATTCCAAGCAAAGTTTGCAGCCGAATACCTAAGACTCTACTATACGCAAAGATTCAGCGAATTCGCCTTCGACAAAGAAAACCTGCAGCTAACCAAAAAATCACAGGATTAACTCTAATCTATTTTTTGTGACGTTCACGATTCCGTCAACCTCTTTTTATATTTCAATTCGCTTATTATCCAATTAGTAATTCTGAGGAATAAAAAATGGCTTATTTTGCTGATAGAATCGAAGCTGGAAAGCGTTTGGCTTCAGCCTTGGCGGATTTTGCTGGCAAAAACGCGATTGTTTTAGCGATTCCACGGGGCGGCGTAGTTGTAGGCTATGAAATCGCTAAAGCGCTCAATCTTCCTTTGGACGTTATTATTCCGCGTAAAATTGGTGCGCCTGACAATCCTGAGTTGGCTATTGGAGCTATGACTGAGGATGGCACTATAATTCTTGACGACAACCTTAATCAGGTACATGGGGGTACCAGTGGACTATATTAAAGAAGAGAGCGAACGGCAAAAACGTGAAATCGAGCGCAGGCTAAAATTTTACAGGCAAAACGAGCCTTACCCCAACTTGCGAGGTCATGATGTTATTATTGTGGATGATGGGATAGCTACAGGTTCAACCATGAAAGCAGCCTTAGCTTCAGTCAAAAACAGGGGCGCAAAAACCGTTACCGTTGCCGTTCCAGTTGCCCCGCCCTCAACAATTAAAGAGTTAAAAAAACAAGCAGACCGCGTCGTATGCCTCTACACTCCTGAATATTTCCAAGCCATAGGACAATTCTACACGGATTTCAGCCAAACTACCGACGAAGAAGTAATCCAACTGCTCAAACAAAGCAAACAGAAAAATCGTGAGAAACCAGCGGGGGTGCTAACGGCATGATTCATCAAGAAACCGTTGTTAGAATTCCAGTTGGCGGCGTAGTCGTCGAAGGCAACTTAACTGTTCCTTCAGACGCAAAAGGTATCGTGTTATTTGCCCATGGAAGCGGAAGCAGCAGATTCAGCCCCAGAAACCGATACGTCGCAAAATTCTTCAATGCCCAAAAAATCGCAACATTACTATTCGACCTGCTCACCAACGAAGAGGACCAAGCAGATCTGGAAACTGCAGAGTACAGGTTCAACATTAACTTACTTGCTGAACGACTCATTGGTGCAACTGAATGGCTCAAAAAAGACCCCCAAACAAAAAGATGCTTGTTCGGCTACTTCGGGGCAAGCACCGGCGCTGCAGCGGCTTTAATTGCGGCTGCAAAACTTCCAAATGATATTGCAACTGTGGTTTCGCGCGGAGGCCGCCCCGACCTTGCAGCTAATTATCTTCCCCGAGTGAAGGCACCGACACTTTTGCTGGTGGGCGGTTTGGATACAGAAGTAATTGAGCTAAATAGACAGGCAATGGAGCAAATGTCAGCTGAAAAAAAACTGGTGATTATTCCAGGAGCAACTCACCTTTTTGAGGAGCCAGGCAAACTTGAAGAAGTCGCTAAACTATCAGCAGACTGGTTTCTACAATACCTAAAATAAGATAAATTCTGCGGTTAGCTCCTTTTTTACTCGGCTTTTGGCTGCTTGAACATTTTGAATAACGCATAGTTTTCCGCCATGTCTGCCGTGTACAGAAAACTGAACGCTAAAACCTCTTCTAAAGGAACGTTCATGTAAACTTTATCCTTCGAGATTCTTACCGCTTTAAGCTTAGAAGTTAAAATCACCGTTAAAACGTCTCCAACAGCCAATTCGTCCCCTATTTTATGCCCATCTTCGGAAGCTTTATCAAGCGGCACAGCAGTTTTCCATGAGACGCCAGCGCCAAAGTCAACAATGACATATGGGTGTCCATTTTGAACTAAAGTTGAAACTGAAATTGATGGCATGCATTCTTTGCATTGACCTGAAAGTTCATTCATTTCAGTTTCACTTAAGGGAACGACGAGAATTTTATGTTTAATATTGGATTCATCAGTTACAGTTAAAAACTGCATAAAATCACAAACTAGTTATGTTTTCAGAAGCTATAACTTTTTCTGTTTCTAGCTGAAGATGCCTTGTTAAAATAAAAAAATGGAAAAGATTTTGCTTGCATAATATCTAATTTTGGCAGGCGGGAAAACGTGCCCATAAAACATATTTGACACGGTGCTTTTTAGTATAGTTAATAGAGCAAAATACCAATTGGTGTTTTTTTATGAAACTTTTTGATTTTAACTACCTGAAATGGGGCTGCAATGCCCGCCTGCTTTTCGTCTTGCAAAAGTTTGCCTTCAAACGGAAAAGGGTTGATTAAAACTTATGGCAACCACATCTAAAACAAAAGACATTGGGCTGCGTGGGGTTCTCGTTGCCGACACAGCAATCTCCCTCATAGACGGGATCAAAGGTGAGCTTTCATACCGAGGCTTTGACATCCACGACTTAGCTGCATATGCGACAGACGAAGAAGTATCTTACCTCCTTTTATTCGGCATTTTGCCCACGCCTATCCAGCTTGAAGAATTCTCCAAGACCCTCGTAGCAGAAAGAACGCTTCCAGCCAGCATTATTGAGGTTTTAAAGAAACTTCCAAACACAGCCGCGCCTATGGATATTCTGCAAGCAACCGTGTCTTTGTTGGCGAGTTCTGACCCTGAACTTAAAAATGACTCAAAAGAAGCTAACCTGAGACGTGCCGCAAGGCTTATAGCTCTATTACCAACTGTTGTGGCGGCTTGGGATAGAATCAGGAAAAACCTTTCCCCAATCGAGCCTGACCCGAAACTAAACCGAGCTGCAAACTTCCTCTACATGCTCATGGGAAAAGTACACGAGGAGGAAATCGCTAAAGATTTTGATACGGCTTTGGTTTTGCATGCTGAGCACTCGTTTAATGCGTCTACTTTCGCGGCAAGGGTTGTTGCTTCAACGCGGGCACACATGTACGCTGCCGTTAGCGCTGCGGTCGGATCCCTCTCCGGCGAGTTGCATGGAGGCGCCAACATGCAAACCATGCGGAACCTTGTGGAGATCGGAGACCCAGCTAACGTTGAGGCTTGGGTTAAATCAAAGTTTGACAACCATGAAAGGGTTATGGGCATGGGGCACGCGGTTTACAAAGCCTTGGATCCCAGAGCGGATTTGCTTAGGCACATCTCTGAGAAACTTGCAAGGGACACGGGCGACCCAAAATGGTACCTTATCACAAAAGAGATTGAGGATGTTACGCAAAGCGAGTATAGGAAACGTAAAGGCGGAGAAATCTACGCGAACGTTGACCTGTACAGCGCCTCCGTATACCACATGATGGGAATTCCTGATGACTTGTTCACTCCTATTTTTGCCATAGCCAGAGTTTCAGGGTGGACCGCGCACATAATTGAAGAAAAGTTTCCTGAACCGCCAATTAAACCTGAACTTTACCGTCCAACATCGGCATACCAGGGCAACTACTGCGGGCTCGTAGGCTGCAAATACGTTCCCCTTACAAAGCGGGTAACAGCTAACAAGGAGACATCGGCTGCAAAGTAATTGCCGCGTCCAAATACGGGAGAGCAAAAAGGCTCAAGGAGCAGGCACTGCTTTTTCTGATTTCAGTTCGTCAAGGATTTTACGTTTAACTTCAAGAATATGCTTTGTTATTTGGATTTCTTTGGGGCAAACTTGAGTGCATTTGTAGTAGCTTTTGCAGCTCCAAGCGCCATGCGGCTTGTCCATAATCTGCAGGCGCTCTAACGTATCTTTGACGCGGCTATCAAAGATGTACCTGTGCGCTCTGACAATCGCCGCTGGACCTACATATGGCGGGTCTTCTTTCTGGTTGACTGGGCAGGCGGAGATGCAGCAAGCGCACATTATGCATTTTATGTCATCATCAAACAGGAGACGCTCCTCAACGGTTTGCAAGTGCTCTTTGCCCTCTTCCGCTCCAGTTAGGATTATGCCACTAGGCGGATGAACGGATTTTTCTCTCTCAAAAAACGGTTCCAAATCAACCACTAAATCCTTCACAACTTGGAAAACGCTTAGGGGTTCAATTCGGATTTCTTTGTCGGCATCGTAGTCTTTGACGAGTTTCTGGCAAGCTAACGCTGAAACTCCATTAATCGTCATGCCGTCAGAACCGCATATGCCGTGGGCACAACTCATTCGATATGCTAAGCTACCGTCTTGTTCCCAGCGGACCTTGTTGAGGCAATCCAGCAGCCTATCCGTGGGTTTAGCATCCACCGTGAAACTATCGTAGTGAGGCTCTTTATCGTTTTTGGGGTCGAAACGGAAGATTTTCAACTTTACCATCATGCCTAATACACCCTTGCTTTCGGTTCAAAACGCGTAACAACCACCGGCTTGTACTGCACCTCAAATCCGCTTGGCCTACGGAAAATTAGTGTGTGCTTAAGCCAAGCTTCGTCATTGCGCTCGGGAAAATCCTTGCGGTAATGTGCTCCGCGGCTTTCTTCACGCTGCAAAGCAGAGTATACAATGGCCTCCGCAAGCTTCAGCATGACCTCCAGCTCTAACGCTTCCTCTAACTCATAATTGAAATGTTTTCCTTTGTACATTAACTCCAGATTAGCCATTCTGCCCTGCAACTCGCGAATTCTCTCCAACGCCTGCTCCAAGCCCTTTTTGTCGCGGAAGACGCTGCACAATTGAGTCATTGTCCCCTGCATTTCAGCACGAATTGCTGCGGCTCGTTCTTTCCCACCGATTCCAAGTAGCCTGTTGATTTTTGAGGAAACTGCCAATTCAGCATCTGCAGGCAGCGGCGCCAACGGGTTCTTACTAGCGTATGCTGTGATGTCTGCTCCTGCGCGTTTGCCGAAAACGACCAGGTCAACTAGTGAATTCGTGCCGAGCCTGTTTGCTCCGTGAACGCTCACGCAGGCGCATTCGCCAGCCGCATATAGCCCTGGCAAAACAGCGGATTTTTGGTCTACAAGCACGCGTCCTTGTGCATTGGTTGGAATGCCGCCCATCATGTAGTGGCATGTCGGCGCCACAGGAATCGGAGATATGCTTGCGTCGATGCCAAGATATGTCTTCACAAACGAGGTGACTTCTTCAAGTTTCAGTTGCAGCTGTTCTTTGCCAAGATGCGTCAAATCCAGATAAACGTAGTCTGATCCTTCAACGCCTCTGCCCTCAGCAATCTCTGTTAAGATAGCTCTGGAAATGATGTCTCGGGGGGCGAGGTCTTTTAATGTTGGCGCGTACCGTTCCATAAACCGCTCGCCTTTTCCGTTCCGCAAGATGCCGCCCTCCGCCCTTGCTGCTTCGCTGACCAATATGCCCAAATTGTGGATGCCAGTGGGGTGAAACTGAACAAACTCCATATCTTCAAGCGGAATGCCCGCGTCGAATGCCAAAGCAAAACCGTCGCCTGTGGCCGCAAAAGACATCGAGGTTGTTTTGAAGATTCTGCCGCAGCCTCCTGTGGCAAGCAAAACCGCTTTTGCATGATAAACCGCCGGCTCACCCCTTGCCAACTCGTACCCTGCTACGCCGCAGCATCGACCCTCAGACGTTAGAACCGAGGTGACGAAGACTTCGTCGAAGATTTTTACGCCCCTCACCAAGCAGTGGTCGTATAGTGAGTCCATAATTACGCGGCCAGTCCTGTCTGAAGCATAACAAGCTCGTCGAACGGGTGCTTCTCCAAAGTTCCTTGTATGCCCGCCGAAGCGGCGCTGCTCAATTTTGCCTTGGCTGTTGCGGCTAAAAGGCACACCAAGATGCTCCAGTTCAACGACTCTTTGGGGTGCTTCACGGGCAAGAATTTCGCACATGTCCTGATCCGGTAGGTAGTCGCCGCCTTTCACGGTGTCGAACATGTGCCATTCCCAATGGTCTTCCTCCTCGTTTCCTAGAGCCGCCGCCATGCCGCCTTGCGCTGAACCACTGTGGGAACGAGAAGCGTACACTTTGCTGATTACGGCTACGTTGCAGGTTTCTGAGGCTTTAAGGGCGGCTGTTAACCCTGCGATGCCTGCGCCAACAATTACCGCGTCATACTGGTAAATCATGTTTGTTCACTCCATTTATTTGGAACAAGGATTTTTCTGCTGATCTCTTGGAGACTATCGCAGCTTGTCATCATCATAGCCATACGCAAATCCTTCTTCACGTAATCAAGGTACTTTGCGACGGCTTCAGGTCCACCAGCCAAGCTCATCCACGCCAAGGGTCTGCCAATTAACCCACATCCGCGCCTAAAGCCAGCAGTTTAAGTACATCAAAGCCAGTGCGGACGGCGCCATCAGCCATAATGGTTATTTTTCCCTTGTACGCGTCGGCTATTTCGGGGAGAACTTCAGCCACGCCTTGCCCGCAATCCATTACCCTGCCCGCGTGATTAGTAACATCCAATGCTTTAGCACCTGAATCAACCGCCTTGCCAGCGTCCTCAACGTTCATGATGCCCTTGTAAATCACTGGCTTCTCTGTGGCGTCAACCAGTTCTTTGAGTTCACGCTCACTTTTCCGATACAGCGGCTTGCCTCTCAGCGCCCAGTTAGTCGAGCCGTACCCATCCAAATCAACGCCGATAGCCAAAACGTTAGCCTCCTCACACCGCCTAAACAGACCCAGAAGCCTTTCCTGCGATTGCGGCTTAAAAACAGGAATCCCCCAGCCTTCGTTTCTGCCTATAACGTCTATTCCAGGATGGTTCGGTGCATCAACAGTGTTGCCGCTTAAACCTATAGTGCCTGCCTGCTTCGCGCCCTCTATCATGCCCCGTTGAAATTCTTCTTCACTCAAAGCATTATTCATACTAATCAGTGTTCCACTGACGCTAGAAGCCAACACAGGCATCACGATTTTGTTTCCAAGAAAAGCGGTTTCAAATCGGGGTTCGCTATGTTCCTTGATAACCCTCATTTTCAGTTTATAATGTGAAAGAGCTTCAAAGTTTGCGCTCCAAGTTTTGCCCTGTCCTGCGCCCCCGAAACCGATGGGGTTGCCGTACTTCATGCCCTGGCAGAGCCTGTCAGGGTCTCCGTCACAGACCTTGTTTACCGCGCAGACCCGTGCAAGCTGCTTTCTGGCGATGTCACGGTAGTAAGAGATGTCTTTTGCTGGTTTTTCAGTTGTCGGCGGATAGTTTTTTTCGTATTTTGCCCTTTTCTCCGTGTATTCTTCGTCGTTGATTTCTTTAAGGTTGCCCTTCCAATGTCCGCAGACTGGGCACCGCCACTGCATAGGTATTTGTTCTATTTTGATTCTCGGCGGCAGTTCTGCTCTTTGGTCCCCTTTTTCCTCGTCAAAAGTGAAAGTTTCACAAAATGCACAGATGAATTTCAAGCATAAAACATCCGATAAGACTGCTTGAGAACTACTGAGTAAGCTCTCACTAATGTCAAAGTGAAGGCTTCTAAAAAAGTTTTGCAGACTTTAAGTCTTGACACCAAAATAACACCTTAAAACGACAATACTCTCAGTATTGATATCAAAGTACAGAACCAAAATCCCTAAACTCAAACTGCACAGATTAACCAACCACTTGTGATCAGCCTAGGCTTGAACGGCGATTATAAACTTCGCAGTAACTAAGCTCTGATATAATTCGGGGTTATTCTGGCTGCTCATACAGTTTTTCCAAAAGCTTTTCTTTAGTGAACATGTCTTTATGCATTTTTTGTGCTATCCCTAAATTAGAATAGTGGTTCATTGATTTCATTTTTATTAAAGCCATAAGCAAAAGTCTTTTTTCTTCATCTTGCTCGTCTATTTTAAATTTCTTAATTGCCTTTTTGAAATTTGCATGAACAACAATTTCTTTCAAATCTGCCACTATATTACCCGCGTATGCGAAACCAATCGCGATAATGCCTATGAAAATTGTGAGTCTTTCAAGTAATGGAGCAAAACTATTCGGCAAAGCCAAAATTACAAGTTCAGCAACAATTAACAGAGTGACTACGGAAAAAGTTGTGTTGTAAACATCGAGTTCGTGAAGTACATTGAAAAGAGATTTTTCGTTATCTATCTTTTTAACAAGGTCTTCAATTAAACTATCATAATCACTCTCTTCGGGCACTTCAGTTTCTGCCATGTCAGTCTATTTCTACGCTTTTCAGATTTAAGACTTCTCTGTTTTTGACCTTTGGGTCTTTTATTGCGCTTTATATAGCGAGTTTTCAGGGGCAAGCATGTTCAATTCTTTAATTTAAGCCCTAAACTAAAAAAGCAGCCAAAAACAAGCCCATAACAAAACCGTCTACCGATAGACCACCCTAATTTTTGTGACAAAAAACGCCGTAAAAATATGCATCCGCAGCTGAAGCCCTCCTACAAAAAGACGAGTTTTGTAATTGAACCGCTTGCGTAATGTATAAATAAAAAGTTTGGTTTGATTATAGTATGACTTCTGATAATTTAGCTTTTGAATTTGTCAAGATAGATATGCCGCCGGAAAAACCAAGAGAAGTCGGAGTTATCGAGTTTAGAGGACCTTACTATGCTGCGGTGAGTTATGGGTATTTGAAGGATTTGCTTGACGACTGGGCGTTTTATGTTGACGGCTACAAATTTGCGGGTGGCTCAATGAGGCTGCTTCCAAGCGCAAGGGTTGAGCAGATAATTGAGGTCTGCCATGACCACAAGCTCTACGTGTCCACCGGCGGGTTTGTAGAGCGAGTGATTGTTCAAGGAGGCGATACTGTGGATCGGTACTTGGAGGAGTGTAAGCAGCTTGGGTTTGATGTTGTTGAGGTATCAAGTGGCCTTGCTTCCATCCCTGTGGAAGACCAACTTAAGATTGTTAAGCAAGTGCAAAAGTTAGGTATGAAACCTAAACCTGAAGTTTCAATGATGATTGGCGCGGGCGCAGGAACCCACATTGCAGGATACGAGGCGGGTATGAAAATGAAGAGCTTCGACCAGTTTTCTGAAGAGGTAGATTCTCACTTGAAAGCGGGCGCAAAAATGATAATGATCGAGTCCGAAGGCTTAACTGAAGATTTGCCTGTTGATGAATGGAAAATCGATGTCATCAAGAAGCTTGTTGACAGATTCGGATTCAAGAATCTGATGTTTGAAGCGTCTGATCCTCCTGTTTTTAAATGGTATCTGAAAAACTTCGGAAGAAACGTAAACCTATTCATCGATCACTCACAAATTGTCGAGTTCACCGCATGGAAAACAAGATTGTGGGGAGACCCCGAAATCTGGAAAGGGAAAAAGTTACATTATCCTTGAAGCATGCGGTTCTTAAGTTGACACGATTAGCTGCGATTGAAATTTAGCAATTCCGTCATTTGACGTATTTTTATGTGTTCGAGTTGAGTAACAGCGTCTATAACTCTCTTTTTTTGGTCTTGATCTATAAACTTGGAAGTAAGCTTGCTAAACTTTTCAGTTGCCTGCGCCAGGCTCATCGGTCGAGTTAAAAAGCCCTCATAATCCTCAACTGTTTTGGTCACGGTTTTTCCGTTTTTCAGATGAACAGTTATTTCGCAAGGCATAGCGTCAGGAAATCTGCTGCTGAACTCTTTTGAAGGATAAACTCGCACTTTTCTCAGAAGAGCTTGAACGTCATTTCGCGTTATTCTTTGGGGCAGGTATTGTTCTGGACCGACTGTGCCGTCTATGAGGGCTGCTGAAAGAATGTATGGAAGGCTGTGGTCTGCTTCCTCTTTTGTCCGAACCAGCTTCTTTTCTCCCTCTTCTCCTCCGCCGATTATCTTGAACGCAACATCAAAAATGTCTACGTTAATCGACTCTACATCTTCTGCTCTAACTCCATTCACATTTCGAAGAGTTAACATGCATTCTATTGCTGTTTGTGAATGAATCTCAGAATTGTACTTTTTTAGTATAGTTCGGTTCACTGCCTCAAGGTTTTCTTTGCTCCAGTCAATCTCGAAGCGTCCAGCCACGGAATCCATAAAACCTTTGTTGCCTTCGAAAACTTCCAATGGACCAGTTATGCCCTCTTTGGCTAAGAAAACCGCGTGCAGCGCACAAAAAGACATGAACGGATACGCAAGCCCTTTCCAATTGGAGAGTTCTCCAGTGCGTGTAACACGTAAGGCGTTGAGCGAAGTCCCGCTGACGGCGAGAGCGTTCGCAGTTTTAACAACGTCGAGTCCAAGAGCCTTTGATACACCAGCAGCCACGGCATATGCTCCTTGAGTCACATGGTCAAAACCCCTATCTCGAACGGGAGCAACCTCGCTAAGTCGGCATTGAACTTGATACGCCACACCTAAAGAAACTAAAAATTCCTTACCCGATGCATCGGCGTATTCTGAAGTGGCAAGTACGGAAGCGATGTTATCGCTTGGGTGACAAGTCTCGCCTTTGGCGAGAAAACTATCGTTAAAATCCAAGTACCTAACTAGAGCGCCATTGTAGAATGCTGCTCTATCCGGCGAGTTTTTTCCGCCGCCGATCAAAGTGCAGAGGGGTAAACCGCCGAACTCGCTCTCGAGCTTGCGTACTGACTGTATCGGTTGAGCTGACATGGCGCCGATTGCGCTGCCTAACGCGTCAAGAACTCTGATTTTTAACTGATCCACAGCTCGCCCTGACAGATTCTCAAAGGAGGACGAAACCACAAACTTTGCCAGTTCTTCAGCACAAGTCATTCAAGCCACATTTCCCATAACTTTCAAGTATTTTATTTGTGCATCAACTCTTAAAATCTGTCGCTTCTCTGAACTTATGTTTGCTTGTTCGTACACCGTCTCAGTTACGGGGAATTCTGCTTTGCTGAATAAATTTGTGTATAGTTCTAAAAAAGCGGGTCCGACGGTACTTTCTGGCATATGTGCGAAAAGGTACTAGATTGTTGGGTCATTCCGTAGCCTCCTTACGGATAATCTGCTTGAGATTTTCGGCAAGAATCGAGAGCTGATGGTTCTGCGTTTGGTCCTGTGCTTCTGTGATGTTGCCTCTAAGCAGGGCGTCTTTAGATAGGATTTCTTCGGGGTTTCCTCCCCACGCTCGTATGATTTCTTTGAGTTGATCAATGCGGTTTGTTTGGGTTTTTGGTCTGATCGCAAGCCCGGCTGTTGCGTAGAGGTTTCTGAGGGTTTCTATTCCTAAGCTCTGTACGTCTTCATAGGTGCTGACTGTATGTCCCATCATGTATTCAATGATTTCCGAGTCGATTTTTGCTGCGCTGAGCTGGCTTCGGAAGAATTTTCTTAGACTATGTGTTCTGACGCTGTACATCCAACTGTTAGGTAGTTTCTTTGAGACTTTAGTGCCAACTGCTAGGTCGTGGACGATTTTTCCGATAGTTTTCTCGCTGACGCCTAATGCTCTGTCTGTGACTTGGCTATTTCTGATGAGCGGGGATTCGTCTGTTAACTGTTCTGGCGGCATTGATCTTCCGCCTCGTTGTCTGTCTTCGATGTAGAGTTTTAGGAGCTGGCTTGCTTCTGCATTGATGAAGGTATCGTAATCGTGGTATTTCCCCTTAGTTATGGCGGCTTCAACATGAATGTGGATAGGTACGCGGCCTGCTTCATAGTCCTCTTTGACGTGTCGGTATTTGAGTTTTGTAAAGGTTCCTTCGCGAAAGGCGCCTGATGCGATAGCTGCAACGATGAAAGCTTCTCGTACGGCGGCTTTGTCTAGCATCAATGCGATTTCTTCAGGTTTTGGCGCTCGGTCTTTGTATGTTACCTTTCGGCTAAGCGGTTCGTCGAGTTCAACTTTTTTGATTCCGTTGGCATGGTAGAAGGTTTTTACTGATTTTACATAGTTGCTGACTGCACCTGAGCTAAGGTCTGAGTCTTGGAGGTAGGCTAAGTAGTCGCTTAGAAATTCACAGTGGCTCTGTACTTTTATGGGGTCGGGGATTGCGCCAACGGGTTTAACGTCTTGGATGATTACATCAGGATTATGACCTAGCCATTCTGCGTATTTTCTGGTTTTGGTTGTATACATTAGGCAGCTGGCATGCGAGCCTGAACAGTGACGTAGAAAGTGTCGTGCCATCTTTAGCATGCTTTGGTATTCAAAGATGTATGGGATTATGCTTGAGCGGTCCTTTAGGCATGAGCGTATGATGTAGTCTACGAGTCCTTTTTCTTGGGCAGCTAAGATTTTGCTAAGTTGTATGGTGATCGGTTTTCTGAGCTTCCAACCGTCTATACTTCTTTCGATGGTGACGGTTTCGCCTTGGATTATCAGCGGTAGGTTGAGGCTTTTTAGTTCTTCAACGGTAAGGTTGCGGTTGCGGGTTATAGCGGAGGCTAAAGGTGCTGTGCGCTGTAGCAATCTAGTTCTCTCCTTTGGAGCTTTTTGCTCTGTGAGTTTTTCGCTCCGATGTCCGGAACGCATACTCATCTTTAACAATAGGCTGTCGGCAATTTAATTTCCATTTTGAATTTTTTTGTAATGGTCGAATTTCCAGAACGCAGCTTTTTAAAATGATAATACCGTTGCCTTTGCCGCTCGAAATGCCGTGGCGCTGAATGGTTCTGTCATGCTCGATGAGGATTATGTCTTGGTTCTGGTGTGTTAGCCAACCAACCGTTTCCCGCTCAATAGCCTCAGGGTTGGGTTGAAGAATGTTTTTGTAAATGACATGGTCCTTGTAACGCACGTAGAGAACTGGGTTTAGGGGGCTGGCGCCGGCGGACATGGTAGCATCCGACTTACAGTTGTTCGAACCGGCTTTGGTGCCAAATATGCAATCTGGGGTAGATGCATTATCTGTAAGCTCAGCCATTCCCTCCCACCTCTCAACGTAGTTTTCTAATTTTTCTTAGATACTCGTTAGCTTTTTTGAGTCTGTAAGTGTTAAAGAAAAGAATGGGTTTGCCTTCTACGTCTTCGCGGTAAGTTTGCGGGAACATTTGCTTGAAAAGGTCTAGCGCTGGCTGATTTTCGAAAACAGGCTTAGCATATTGATGGCTTTGGTCGAGATGTGTTTTGCAGAAGGGAGCGCCCAGTCTTGTTCTTCCACTTTGGTAAAAAACGTAGCCTGTAGCTCCTGCCCTTAACTCGCCGCAGACAACACAGCGGTAAAGGTTGAGTTTTACTCTGCTAATTGCAGACCCCATTGGAAAATCGGTGTTTGCCTCAGACATCGCTGTTGCCCTCGGTTTCATCTGAAGAACTCTTCGTCTCGAAGGTGCTCGCTTATCTGGATGTAGCGATGTTTTTTGCAGAAATCAAGAATATTCAAAAGCTCAGGGTCATCGCCTGTCTTGAATTCCTTCCTATATCCGATCCGACCTGTTTGGACTCTAATTTCAATGGTTCCATCGTTGCCAAGGAGTTGATAGAAACCAAGTTTCTCCCCAGCATATTCCGCGAGGACATCCCAGTCCTCAATTAAATTTACCACTTTGTTGTCACCTTCCATGTCTTGCAGGCTAAGAATAAAAATGATCTATCGCTGCAAAGATGGCGCATCTTTGTGAGGGGTCGCAAAGATACCTGTCCAAAAACGGACATATTAGTTTCATCATCGAAAAGACAGGAAAAATGTGTCACAGTGTAGCTATACTAGTAAATATCCAGGAATGTTGACAGTTCTTGGTTGTTAGCCGTATCTAAGAATTTCTGATTGCTTTTCTTATCAAATCGAAGCGCTGCTTTGCCCTTCAAGGTTATTCCATACACTTCACATTCTCCTTGAATCTTTGAAGGCCTCGTTCCAATAGAGGTAATGTAGCCGCCCTCGCTTAACGCATTCATACGTCTACCCACCGTCCCAGACGTCTTATGCCTGACACCCCTTAATGCGCCTAACTTCAAGGAATGCTTCGTGCTTAGTCAGTACTCTCAGCAGAATCAAGAGCAGTATGATGCGATTTAGTTTTGCCTCCTTGCCACTAAACACCTTAAGCGGCGTACCATTGCATTTTTTCGGCGCCAAAGTTTACTGCTCCTCTTCCAGCTCTGGAGAGGACAAGAAGGCGTTGAAACTAGGTTATCACGTTAGCTCAGGTTTTGAGGAGCGTTTTGTCTGGGGTAAAATTGTGCTGTATACAGGAATGACTTGGGCAAAATTCAGAAGTGATTTTAGGCTTGCATAATTGTATTTTTTATGTTAAAAGTTCAGAGATGCTGCCGGCTTTAAGATGAATTTTGCCGAGGGTCAAAAGGCTGATTCCTGTATACAGGAAAGTTTTCACGGGTGCAATTTCAGGCTTTTCTGAGCAAACAAAAATGATGCGGGGGAAAAGCTTGACATTCTAAAAAAGACGGAGTAAATCCAGAGGCTTAGTCTTCATCTAACTCTGTTAGCATTATAAGAACTGTTTTGTCTTTTCGGGAAACCTCGATAGCTAAATGTCTGCCCTTAAAGGGTACGAAAAACTCATGCGTTTCCTTGGGAAAATGAAGAGACACCTTATCAGACACATAGGTGTTTTTGCCATGCAAGTAGTCTCTTTTGCTTGTGCTAAATTGGAGCTTGATCTTTATTTGACGCAACTTAATTTCACCTGTGGAATCTTTGATGACTGGTACAGTTTCATGCGCTGTTTTGTAGGTTTTTTGCATTCTGACTTGTTTGTTTCAGGCGGTTTTGGCGCAGGCGTCAAGGTAAACGTTAGCACGCCATTGTCGGTTCTAGGATCAAAGTCAAAGTCTTCGCTAAACACAGGGCTAAGGATTTTGTTGTATTCCTTGGGAAAAACAAACTCTATATCCTCAAGCTGGCTAAACCACTCTTTCTTACTTGCTTCTGAAACGGGCTTTCTAACTGTCCGTCTCACAATTAAAACAACCGTCTTTGCTCACCTCCATTTGGAACAGCTTGAACGTTCTTCTCAGGTTTGGATTCGAGTGGCACGCTTGCTTCATAGCTTTCTGAAGGGTTGGCTGCTTCAGGATCCGCTAATTAGGCTGATCGTTTGCAGTTCTCGCTCTAGTTGCCTTAATCCGTTTTTGCTGAAAAAGCAAAATAGACATCACCATTGGCTCAAAGACAATTGGGTTAGTTGCACAGCTGCTTTCTGAAGCATACGTTCTGCACATATCCATCAGCTCATCAAAAGCTTCCCGATCAGGCTTGCGCAAGGCTCTAGCGAAGCCGCTCCACCGGTTAATCTCTCCCTCCAGAGCCATCCTGAAAGATTCAACAGTCTTACCCATGCTTGCTAAGCCTCCAGACAATCTAATTTCTTTATCATAGGCGTTCACTTGGGGCTTACCTTTTTTGAGTGAAATCGCTTAAAAAGTAAATGTTGAAACGAACTTTTGGAGCAGTGGAGGGATCAGTGAAAGTGAAAATTAACTTCATTAAAATAGCATGTTCTCATGGGCTCTGTCAAGTCTGCAGTTAATC
>CAVYES010000006.1:0-612168 GCA_963767735.1 Candidatus Bathyarchaeota archaeon
TGTCTTTTAAATAGTAAAAAACATCATTGCGTTGGTCACACGTGAAAAAATATGACTGAACCTGAAATCGTAGAAGAAAAAGGAGCCAGATCCAAAAGAACCTGCCGATGAAGCCGTTGAACAAGTCCAAGCAGTTGAAGCAGTCAAACAAGATGAACCAGAAAAACCAGAATTAATAGACGAATTAACAGAAGAAAAACATGAAGAAGAAACTGCACCAGACAAGAAAGAAAAGAAGTTAAAAGCAAAACCCGCCATAACCGAAGCAGCTGAACCCGAACCAGAAACAGCAGAACCAGAATTGATCGAAGAGGAACCTGAAGAAGAAACTGAGTCGCTCAAGACAAAATACCAGTTTATTGAAGACCTTCCGGGTGTTGGTCCAGCCACAGCACAGAAACTCCAGGAACTCGGCTATCACACGGTTGAATCATTAGCGATGGCCACGATACGTGAACTTGAGCCGGTCGGAGTGAGCGAGAAGAAGGCTTTTCAAAGAATGAGTGCAGCGCATTCCACGATGGGTCTTTCCTTTGTAAGGGCTGACGAACTTTTCAAGACAAGAGCGGCTGTTCAGCGTTTGACTAGCGAAATCGAAGCTTTAGATAACCTTTTGGCTGGCGGGTTAGAAACACAAACCATCACGGAGTTCTATGGCGAATGTGACAGTGGCAAAAGTGAGGTGTGCCATCAGCTATGTGTAAATGTGCAGTTGCCTCCTGAGCGCGGTGGCTTAGGCGGCGGCGCACTCTACTTGAACACTGAGACAACCTTCAGGCTTGAACGTATAGTGCAGAGCTGAGCACTTAGGCTTGGATCCTCAGCAAGTAGCCAAAAACATCATCTACGCTGAAGCTTACACCTCTGATCATCAAATGTTTCTCTTAAAAACGCCGATGAAATAATCAAGAAAAACAACATAAAACTAATCATTGTGGACTCTTTGACCGCGCACTTTCGAAACGAGTACCTGGGCAGAGAAATGTTAGCCCCAAGACAGCAGAAACTAAACAAGCACATGCACAAACTCATCTCTTTGGCAAGAGCGTTTAACTGCGTGGCAATAGTTACGAATCAGGTTATGGCTAAACCGGACCAGTTCTTCGGCGATGCTATACATCCGATTGGCGGAAACATTGTAGGTCACACAAGTCAAACGCGGATTTACCTTCGTAAACCAAAAAGTGGATCTACACGGATCGCGAGACTTGTTTCAAGTCCCTATCTGCCGGAGGGTGAAGAAATCTACAAGATAACTGAGAACGGCATAGAGGAAGTAACTGAGGAAGAAAAAGCTGCGAAAAAAGGCAGCCGCTAAATCAAGCTGTTGGTTCATTTATGCGGGGTACGAGCGTAAAAAAGCTGGCTGGTTAAGAGACATCCTGACTTGTAACGCCTGCTCTTGAGATTTTTGGCTCAAAGTGGCTGTTAAACGTCGGGCAGTTTCCATCCTTCTTTTATTTTTTTCCTGATTATCTCTTGGATTGCTGGGACTGTTAGAGCAAAGTCGATGTGCTCGCAGTCATTGCTTTTGTCTAAGTCGCAGAATATCCCTTCTGGTTTGAAGTAGATGTCTGCTATCATGTGGAGTTTGCGATCCGTTATTCTTGCGCCGTCTGCGTCGATGTTGTAGTGTTCGAAACGCGGCATTTCTGCCATTTTGTACTGACTTAAAAGTTCCCTTAGAGCGTCCTTTATTATTTCGGATCGGCTCTTGAATCCGTGTTTGCCGATTAACTTGTCCATTTCAACAACTATATCGTTTGGCAGCTTGATTGTTGTGTAGTTTCCTTCTATGGGGTCTTTCTCTATTCTCTTTGGCAACTCAATCACGATTTGATTAGTAATGCATTACTAAGATTATTATTTAACAATTCCTGTTAATAAATCACTCGCCTGGTGGCAATATATTACTAATAGATTGCAATAAACGCTTAAGTGGAACCCCTTTTATTATGCTATTATTAATAGGTGATTAAATGGGCAAGAAAGAAGTGTATGTAACAGTAAAGCTGCCAAAAACCTTGGTCGATGAAATCTTAGATCCCTTAGTTGGGGCGCATGGCTACTCAAGCAGAACTGAAGCCATAAAAGATGGCTTAAGAAGACTATCCGAAAAATACCAAAAAACAATATGTCGCGAGGCGTAGCGGCTTTGAAAAGCAAGAATTTTAGATGCACGCTTTGCTCAGGTAAAACCGAAAAGGTCTACGAGACAGAGCGCAACATATTTTTGCAATGTCCTCGCGACCATAAGGTTCCTAAAACTGAAAGACGCCCAGGTGACCCGCACAAGTATCATGCACCAGTGTTTATGCTTCGCAAGACGGAATTTGAAGACTTTAGCAAGGCGACGATTGGTGGCGTAAGCTAATGGAACATGCTAAGGTTTGCCCTTTTGCCGCTGCCAATCCACAGCAGGAAAACAGCGATTGCCTAGGCGACGCATGCGCATGTTACGTAAAAATGCACAAATCCATTCCTTCAGAACACTGCGAGATTGAATTTTTCTACCGCTATAAGGGCTGCGGACTAGTCGCTCATGTTCCTTGGGAACTGGTCAAACGCGAAGATCTCAAAAAGGGCAAAACTAAACCAGTAAATTAACTTCGGGAAAAAGATGAGTTATTGAAAGGTGGGAGGGAATGGCTGAGCTTACGGATAATGCATCTACCCCAGATTGCATATTTGGCACCAAAGCCGGTTCAAATAACGGTAAGTCGGATTCTACCATGTCCGACGGCGCCAGCTCCTTATGCCCACTCGTCTATGTTCGGTACAAAGATCATGTGTTTTTTAAAAATATGCAAAATCCCAAAGCTGAAGCAATAGAGCGGGAGGCTATTGGTTGGGTAAAAGAGCAAACCGATGAGTTGTTACTTCTTGAGAATGATCGGGCTATTCCAAGCCGTGGCAAGAATGTTAATGGGCTTATTATTTTGAAAAACTGCATCGTGGAAGCCCATCCTCTGCTATTACAAAATAATTTAAAATGGGTTTTAAATTCAGCAAAGCCTACAGTGAAGGATGAGTATGCGTTCCGACCATCGGAGCGAAAAACTCACTCCCAAAATTCTAAGGGAGAGAAGAAGCCATGATCGAAAGAACAACAACCTTAGCCCCCGCTATAACTCGAACACGCAAACTCTCCATCGAACAATTAAAGGACCTTAAACTTCCGCTGATATTCCAACAAGACATAATTATTATCGAAAGAAGCCTAAACGGCTGGAAACTACGAACGCCAATCAGCATAAACTTGGAAAAAGTCCTCGAAGCACAAGAAATCGGCTTAGTCGAATACATCATAAAATCCTGCCTTAGTTATCAACCAAGCATAATCCCATACATCTTTGAAAACAAAAGCCTCGTAAAAGTAGCCCGCCATTTCTTTAGACACCGCTCGGGCTCCCATGCAAGCTGCCTAATGTATGCAGTAAAGCTCCGAAAATACGCCATCTGGCTAGGACACAGCCCTGACACCATAATTCAAGACATAAAACCAATCGGTGCTATCCCCGATCCAATTAAGGTTCAAAACCACAGCGGCTTTCTTAACGATTACGTAGCTGAACTTCAAGACAACGGCTTAAAACCAAACTCAGTTAACAATTGCATTAAAGCAGTCAAAACTTTCTACCGCGTAAACGGCGCTGAAGTAAAACTCTCTGAGCCTCTAGTCCGCAAAGCAGTCTACAAGGACAGAGCACCTAAACCAGAAGAAATCACCCTGATCCTAGACAAATCAGCCGTTCGAGAAAGCTTCATCATTGCAGCCATATCAACAGGCGGATTCCGAGAAGGAACATTCGCCAAACTAAAATACAGACACGTACGCGAAGACATAGAAGCCAATAGGATACCCATCCATATCCACGTCGAAGCTGCAATCACCAAAGGCAAATACCACGACTACGACACCTTCATTAACGCAGAAGCAAGCCAACTCCTGAAACTGTACATAGAGGACAGAAAACGCGGCACCAGATTTATGCCGCCAGAAGAACTCACCGACGACTCACCGCTAATCAGAAATGGTCGTATCGCCGACAGAGTACTTGGCGTTAGCGAAAAAACCATAAGCAAAATCGTCCACGAAGTCGCCGTTAGTACAAAAATCGCCAAAAAATTACCTGATAGCTGGATGTACAGTGTAAGGACACATAGCCTAAGAAAATTCTTTAGAACACAGATGAGCGCAGTAAAGCTTGATTCCGAAATCATCAACTACATGATGGGACACACAGTAGACACCTATGAGGACGTGCAAAGCTTAGGCATTGAGACACTAAGAAACATGTATTCATCAGCCGGATTAGCAATTAGACCAAAGACACAAGCAAACCGAATCGACCAACTCAAAGAAATCATCCGCGCCTGGGGAGAAAACCCCGAGGAACTCCTAACCAGAGATGCATTATTGCGGGGGAACATAACTGAGACCTCAGAACAGACACACAATCACCAGCTATCGATCCTAGCCGAGCAACTAAAAGAGCTAATAAAGAAGGAGGTCTCAACATAAAAACAACCAAAAGACGGTACTTTTTCGCGTTCGCACCAGAAGAAACCAGCGGCCCCACCACAAGTCCTAACTTAAGAAAAAAGGATTCGCTTAAATAATTAAGCGAGTCCCAGCGGGCCCGCCATCTACCCATAAAAAATTTGTGCCTTAAAAGAAATCGGCTCAAAATTTTTTTTCTTGTTGATTAAAAAAATCAAAGAAATGGTTAAGGCTATTTATTCTCTGCTTGAGAGTATCAAGATGTAGTCTGCTGTGTCGGCGCACATGTCTGCCGCTTGCTCAATGAATTCTATCAGGTCGTCGAATATTACCATGGCTCCGCAGTTCATGTCTGCGCCGTATTTCACGAATAATTTTTTAGTGTTAAGGTATTCAGCATCTATTGCGTGCTCTATTTCGCCGACTTTTTTTGCTTCATTTATGGCTTCTGTTGGGTTTGATGAGATTTTTTCTATACTGTTTCTTAATGTCTGTGCTGTTTCCACAAGTTTTCCGGTCATGAGAAGAGTTTTTTCGTTTAGCTCCGTCGGGATTTCAGCCCCAGAGAGCATTTCAAGGCATCTTGCGGCATCTTTAGTGTGGTCTGCCAGAGTGTCTAACCGTTTAACAAGGTGTAAGAGGTCTTCACGGTAATCTGCTACAAGAGCTGCACCCTTGGATAACTCCATGAAAACGTCTGTTCGAAGCTGGTCTACGCCCTCCTCAGTTTTATACAAGTTTTCAATGTATTTTTGGGCTTCTTTAAAGTTTTTTTCTGCAAAGCTTTTGGTTGCTTTATTCAGCCATGTTACTGTATCAAAAGCCTTTGTTATTTGATCATGAGCAAGTTCTAATCCTCTGTTTTTTCGGCGCTGTTCAAACCAATCGTAACTTTTTCTTTCCAATCTTATCACTATTCTTACATTATTGAATAGTTTTCAGATATAACCCTTCTCTTAATGCTCATCCAAAGATAACTTTAACGCACTCGTCTTTTTCTTACGAGTGCTTACATTTTTAGGAGTTACGATTAGTATGCATCAATCGCCAGAAGCCAATCAACATGATCGCTCTTTTTCGCTTGTGCTCGCCTTGTGTTACCTGTTTTTTCCTTCACAATTCATCCCCCTCAATAATCTTAGATGTTTAACCATGCCTCAAACATGGATGAAGTACCATGGCGCTTCGAGTTCTGTGGATCGTTTTCTCATCTTCTTCTTCTGCATGGCACTGTCATTAAACACTCTCTTTTTTTTGCTTTATTTGTACTTTCCAAATAGTATATAGAGAGTAACCTAGACTATATATTACAGATTTTATGTTAGCTTTCCAGAACGGTCTTAGCTAACCGCACTTTATCTTCTAAACTTTTCATCACAGTATCCGTCATTTTCACTTTGATTCCAAGCTGCTCTATCCGGCTCTTTTCCTCAACATCTCTTATGTCAATCACATATGTATCAAGAAAATCCGCATAAAGCTTAGCAACAGAAAACGCTGAAACCCCAAAACCTAAACCACGCAGCAGTTTATCTGCAGGCCCCTTAATCGGAGCACCAGCAACTATAGGGCTAACCCCGACAACTCTGGCATCTGTCTCCTTCAACGCGTCTCTGATTCCGTTAACCGAGAGGATAGTGCCGATGCTAACAATCGGATTGCTGGGACAAATAACAACCCTTTCCGCATCAATAATTGAATTCACAACTTTAGGTGAAGGTTTCGCTTGAGCAGCACCGACAAATTCTACAGCTAAAACCTTATCCTTGGCTTGTCTTTTAACAAAATACTCTTCGAAATGGATTAACCCTTCCTCAATTTTTATCCAAGTCTCAAACTTATCATCCGTCATTGGCAAAATGGTGACTTTAAGCCCTAAAGTATGGCAAATCTGGTCGGTTACCTGCGAGAGTGTGAAACCTTTGTTTAACAAATTGGTCCGAAAAATATGAGTTGCAAAATCTTTATCGCCTAAATTGAACCATGTTTCTAACCCCAATTTTTTGATCATTTCGAGACATTGAAACGTGTCGCCTTTTATTCCCCAACCTTTCTCCTCGTCAACAATACCTGCCAAAGTGTACGCCACAATGTCGATGTCTGGCGACACATGTAATCCGAACATGTCAATGTCATCGCCAGTATTCACAATTACCGAAACGTCTTCCTCTTTAACAAGCTTCACTAAACCCGTCAGGAACCTAGCTGCGCCAACGCCACCTGCTAAAGCCGTAATCATACCTTTTCATGCCGTCAATGTTAATGATTATGTTTTTCTGAAACCCAATATTGAGCTGCAGAACCCTTTGAATCCACGATGTGTTCTTTTTTGAAAACTGGTGCTTCGCTTTTGTATCTCTCCACCGCCTCGCGCAGGACTGGAAAAATATCTGTACGGTGAGAACCAGCCACCGCAACGTAGACTAAATCGTCTCCAACGTTGAATTCGCCGAGTAAATGGTGAATTTGAACGTTAACTATTCCCGGCTTTTCGGATAAGTCATCGCATATTTTGCCTAAGACTTGATTGGCTTTTTCTTCATAAGCTTCAAGCTGGAGCTTTTCCACTTTTTGACCCTCGAAAGTTTCCCCTCGAACTACACCGATAAAAAGCCCAATCGCCCCCGCTTTGTGGTAGTTAGGGTCTTTTTTAATGTTGTTGATAGTGTCTTGAACCGTAAAGGTTCCCTTTTCATGAACTCCCGCCCTTGGCGACAAACACATGCTCCCCTAATGTTTCATTATGGAAAATTTTAGATTATCGTTTCTAAAGTATCTTGCCCTAAACATGAAAAATTTGAAAATAAAAAATATGTTATGCTTCAGCTTGAACTACTGGTGCCGCTTGAGCTTCTTGCGTTTGCGGCTTCACTTGTGGTTCCGCTAATAGTTTGGATTTTCTTATGCCAACATGCCTTAACGGCGCAACTTCTTTAGCTTGGTTATAGATGTCTGAAGCGATTTTGCCCAGAACCATTTCTTGGACGAACTGGTCCAGCGATAAAGCATTAGCTTTCTCGTGGATTGTTTTATCCATCATTTTGCGGATTATCTTTTCTTGCGACGTTTTTATTCTTGAAAGAGTCAGAGCTGAAACTGCGATTCTAAGTTTATAGCCATCTTTTGTAGTTAGGTTGATTAATGAATCAACTTTTGTTGTTCTCCTTCTTACCAAGCTTCGAAGGTAATCCCGCGAGTACTCATGACCCTTAAAGAGCGTTTTAGCAGTTTTTGCGTCAACCTCGTTAACTTGGAAAAACATTTTCAAGAAATGATGAGAAAAATCGGCTGTTATATCGTATAAAGTGGCTTCAACAACTCTTCCAATGAGCTGTTCTGGTTCTTGCGCTGGTATGGCACCTAACTCGACGTTGCCAAAATAGGGTGGAGCAACAACCATGTACCATCCTTTACCACGCCACTTATCACGAATATGTTTTGTTTTTGAAGACAAATTTATTTCTCCAAACGCGCATCAACATTCTCAAGGGAATATTAAAAGGTTTACCGTTTTTTGTCAATTTTTTCTCTGTTGCCCATGTATTTCCTTAAAGCTGTTGGTATGTTAATTGTGCCGTTTTCTTGCTGATTGTTTTCTATTATGGCAACTATAGTTCTGCCTGTAGCTATGGCTGTCGAGTTTAAGGTGTGAACAAATCCTTTAGGCGGTGCACCCTCTTTTTCCCTGTAACGGATGCCTAAACGCCTCCCTTGGTAATCAGTGCAGTTGCTGCATGAAACTACCTCGCGGTAACCCTCTTGTGCTGGCATCCAAGCCTCAATATCGTATTTTTTGGCTGCGACGGTTCCAATATCGCCTGTGCAAACGTTAACGACACGGTATGGCAATTCAAGCTTTTGAAGCAAGTCCTCAGCGTTCTGCAGCAGTTCCTCAAGTAGCTTTGCTGATTCTTCGGGTTTGCAGAAGATGAATTGTTCGATTTTGTTGAATTGGTGAGTGCGGAATATTCCTCTTGTATCTTTGCCGTGTGCCCCAGCCTCTTTTCTAAAGCATGTGCTTATTCCAGCAAGTTTGAGCGGCATGTCTTGTTCCTTTAACACTTCGTTCATGTACATTGCAGCCATAGGATGCTCAGAAGTTGCGATTAAGTACAGGTCTTCGTTTTCCACTTTATAGAGAACATCAGCAAAGTCTCCAAGTGCTGTTACCCCTTCATACGCTTCCCGCTTCATCAAATACGGCGGAATAATTGGCGTGTAGCCCTTTTTTGTCAGCTCCTCTATTGCGAAGCTCATTAACGCCATGTCTAATTGTGCGACTTGGTTTTTTAAGTAGAAGAATCTTGCGCCGGAAATTTTTCCGGCCCTTTCCATGTCAATTTGGTCTAAATCTAAAGCTAAGTCGATATGATTTTTTATTGGAAAATTAAATTTTGGAGCAGTTCCCCAAGTTTTTACTTGCACGTTGTCATTGGAGTCTTTTCCAAGCGGAACACTTTCATCCAGCAAGTTCGGAAGCTGCATAAGGTAGTCATGGGTTTTCTGTTCTTGTTGGATTACTTGCTTTTCAAGGATTGTTATTTTTTCATCAATGTCCTGTGCTCTCTCGACTTCGCTGTCGGCTTCCTTGCCAGCTTTTTTTAGTTTAGCGATTTCTATGGTTACTTGTTTTCGCTGGTGGCGCAGCTCGTTTAGTTTAGTGAGGTTAAATCGCCATTCCTTGTCAACGGCAATTAAATCCAATAGCATTTGGGTGGTTTCAGTGTTGCCCCGCTTTTCCAAATTATTTTTTACTATCTCGGGATTTTCACGGATAAGCTTGATATCTAACATTGCTCTCACCACGAAGTAATTCTCTAACTAACAAAATCGGCTATTTAACTTTACGATGCGTTTGTATTTAGCCATTATCCCCTTTGTAATGGGTTGAAGCAGAAGTAGCTCAGATCGAAAAAGCGTGGCTTTTCTGCACTCAACCTACAAACACTTCAAACCCTGAACTTAAAAAGCAGCCAAACCATCCTGAACAAAAACCAGCAAGTTAAAACAACAAACAAACTAAACTTGGGACATTTACAGTGTCGTTGGAAATATCGATTCAGAAAAGCAATAGTTTCAAAAAATAGAAGAAGGTTTGGATTTGGTTTCTTGGATTTGTTTGTTGTCCAGTTTTACTTTTTGCTTAGCGTTATCTCCATCGTTGAAACCATTCTGGACTTGCTCTCTCCCTCACGTGGTGGCATCTCGGCCGTTCCAATAGCGATCTTAGCGACTTTGAGGTCTTTAATGAACCGGTTTCTCGTTATCTCTGCGACATCAACAGCGGTGGTTATGGCTTGGCCTCGGGCTTTCAAAGTGACTTCATCTAGGGTTCCTGAAGAGAAGCTTGTTATGATTGCCAGAACATAGCTCATTGGAGGTTTATTCCCGACGAAGATAACGTCTGGATTTTGGGTCATTTTATTTACTCCTTTTGTGTTTGCTTTGTGTAACGTTGCTGTTACTGCGCTTGACTAGTAACGGAAACGTTACTGTTCCACTTATACGAGTTCTTCTTAATAAGTTCATTGAAAAAACACTGATAAGCAAAAACTGTTCAACATTTTAACGGCAACCTATCTGGAAAGGCTTTTTTACATCCGCACCATAATGAGCTTTAACATTCAACAGGCTCAGGGCGTTAACTTGCTAACTAAACTGAAGAAAAAAGTTCAGCAAATGCTAACTTCACAAGCAATAGCCGCACATAAAATAGGTTTAACTCCCAACAAAGTAAGCCTCATCGGATTCATACTAGCTCTAGCGTCAGCGGGCGCCTATGCAGAAGCTCCAAGCTACAAGTGGCTTCTTCTTTTAGCAACGGCTTTGCTTTTAGCGTCAGGATTCTGCGACACGCTTGACGGCATCATTGCCAGAACTTTTCAGCAAGTAACAGTGTTCGGCGGCTTTTTTGATTCGGTTCTTGATAGGTATGCCGATGCAATAGTGTTCTCGGCCATTATAATCGCTGGATTATGCGACCCTGCTTGGGGTAGAGTTTGGGGTCCAGTTTGGGCCCTAGCAACTTTGGCAGGTTCTTTACTCGTAAGTTATAGTAGAGCAAGAGCGGAAGCTGCAGGCATAAAAATGGAGTCAATCGGCCTCGCTGAAAGAGCTGAACGCATGCTTATTTTAGCAGCGGTTAGCATAATCGCGTTTTTCTGGCTGCCCGCCTTGGGTTATGGTATGGCCTTGTTAGCGGTGCTTTCAAACTTCACCGTTATACAAAGAGCATTTCACGTTTACAAGGAATTAAAGAAAAAAACAGTATGAGCTACTTAGTATCGTCTTTTGGCCCTTGAGTGGCGTTCACTTTCGGCTCTGACATTAACGATTCCACGGTGAACCGCGCAGGATATGCAGTAATATTTTGTGTCCACCCACGAAGCGAGATATGTGCCTTTTTGTCTGAGTTCTTTAGCTAATTGAGGTTCGACAAACGATACTCGGCGAGTATTTCTTTTTGCCTTATCGCGCGGTACCATGGCTCCGCAATTGGCGCATTGAACAAGGCTGCTGCTTCCTTTGCTTCCTTTTGATCTTCCTCGGCTTTTTCGCTTAGATGGCAATTATTTTTAACCTCTTTCTCTCTTATTTTCCCAATATGCATTAACCTATCTTATATATATGCTCTTAACTTTAAAAGCTTAGCAATGTTCGCTTCTCTACTTATTTGAGGGACAATTTTTCCATCAGGCGACGTCATCAAGGTTGTAACTCCTGGACCATGGCCAGCCGTAACACAGTTCGTGTGGATTACTATGCCTACTGAAATAGCGCCTTGGCGGTAAATTCTACCAAACGAGTGGTCAGCATCAATAATAGCTACTAAATCGCCAAGCCTTAAACTTTCAAGCCCATATTGCTCAACAACTGCTTTATCGAACAATTGAATATCATAATCGCCCGAGTTAACCTGGTTAGCTCCTAAACCTGAACCCATGATGGCTGCTGGAACAATATGCGTAACAGGCACCTCAAGTTTGTCACCGTTCGATTCGATGCTCCAAGCATCAAGCAAAGCTGGATCCATATTCAAGACTTTAATTTCTGGGAAATCAACCAGTTTTAAACCCACGCCGAAAGCTTTCACCAGAATCCGATCTCCCAGCACAAGCTTCTCCAAAACCTCGGAGGGAAAATCAACCAGCACATGCTCGATTCCGCCGTGTTTGCCTGTGACAGTTCCTTCAGCGCCCTTAGCGTCACCATTAACTACTGTTGCTTTGTTTCCAACGCATGATAGCACATTGAACGCGGTATTAGCGGCTTGTCCTGAGCGGGCATCGTTTTCCTTGTTTTCCACGCTGACGCCTGGCTCCACGTGATCAGCTTCCCAACCGCATGCTGGGTCGCCGACTCTTAGATTATAAGTTATGCCGCCTACTCCAGGCAAAACCACGGGTTTCCCTGTTGCCGAAACATTATAGACTGATCTGATTGTTGGGCTGGCTATTTCACCCATGACTGATATTTTTATGAGTTTTTCAACGTTTGTTCTAAGCATAAGCATTACTCATCGGGCATTTGTCCTATCCTTAAGGAGTCTAATAAAACTTTACAGAAATACGCTTCTCCCTTTAAGCAAATCTTAAATTATGCGGCTCTTTATTGTTGCAGTGAAGCTAACTTTATCTAAAATTGTCAGAAGGAAATTGGCAATGTCTGAAATTGGATTAAGAACAAAAATGCTAGTAAAAGACGTAATGAGCAGCCCAGTAGTAACTCTGGATGAAAATGAAGCTTCAAACAAAGCTGCAATGGTCATGGACAAGAACGATTTAGGCTGCGTAATAGTTACAAATAGAGCTGGAAATTCAATCGGCATCATTACAGAGCGAGACTTAGTGATTAGGGTTTTAGCAAAAAACCTCAAACCTGATACGGCTAAAGCCAAAGAAATCATGACAACTCCTCTGGTAACAATTGAACCTGACGCAACAATAACTGAAGCAGCGCGACGAATGAACCGGCTAGATATCAGACGGCTCGGCGTTATTTACAAAGGCAACCTTGTCGGAATAATCTCAAGCAAAGACATTCTTGGCGTAATGCCAGAACTGATAGAAATAATCCAGGAAAGATCACGCATCGAAGATGCAGACCGAACTGAAGAAACCGAAGAGGCGCCTGTGTCAGGATACTGCGACCGCTGCAACATCTACTCTGAAAGCCTCAAGGAACGAAACGGACAAAACATCTGCGACGAATGCCGAATAGAACTCGAACAAGAAAAATAACCTTATTTTCTCGTTTAAACTGAAAAAAGTGATTTCAGGCGAAGTTATCCTTAGAAATTCTTAAGCCAGTCGCATTGTGCGATAAATAAACTTAAATTAACCAAACTACCCGCTATTCAATAGACTGTGAACTGATTTGATTGTTGATTCTGTCCTCACAAACGCCAAAGCCTACCTTAACGGGCAAATTGTCGATTGCAGCATAGCTATTGAAGAAGGCAAAATCTTCAAAATTGGCAAAGAAACTCAAATGCCAAATGCTGACCAAAAAACTAATCTAAAAAATCTTTTGGTCCTGCCCGGCTTGATAGATGAGCATGTTCACCTGCGAGACGAGGGAAAAGCGTACAAAGAAGACTTCCAAACAGGAACAGCTGCCGCAGCCGCTGGGGGCTTCACCACGGTCTTAGATATGCCTAACAACGAACCAGTAACAATGAGCCTGGAAACTTTAAGGAACCGCATGGCAATCGCTGAAAGAAAAGTTCTGGTAAACGTTGGATTCTATTCTGAATTTCCAAAAAAATTAGCTGATGCAAAAGATATCGTTTCCGAAGGGGCAGTAGGGTTTAAGCTTTTTATGGGTAGCCAAATCGGCGGATTAAACATTGATGACGACCAAGACTTAGCGGATGCATTCAAAGAGGTTGCTGAGTTGAATGTGCCAGTGGCGGTGCATGCTGAAGACAAAGCATTGCTTACAAAAAACGAAGAGAAACTTAAGCAAGCCAAAAAAAATAGCATTGCCGCTTTTCAAGAGGCGCATTCAGAAACAGTTGAGCTAAAAGCCATCGAACGCCTACTAAAAATAAGTGCGCAAACTGATGTGCGGTTGCATTTTTGTCATGTTTCAACTGAAGAGGGCTTAAACGCCATTGTGGAAGCTAAAAAATCTGGAAGAAAAGTAACATGTGAAGTTACCCCTAACCACCTATTGTTATCAACTGCTGATTTGGAACATTACGGGCAATTGCTGATTATGGCGCCCCCGCTTCGCAGCAAAAATCATGTTGAAGCGTTATGGAAAGGTTTGGAAGCAGGCTGGATTGATGCTTTAGGTTCAGACCATGCGCCGCATGCTTTAAGCGAGAAGTCCGCAAGCAGCGTTTGGGATGTTAAAGTTGGCGTGCCCGGTCTAGAAACCACTTTGCCCCTTATTTTGACGCTTGTAAAGAAGAATCGGTTGTCCTTAGCTCAAGCGGTTCAGCTTCTAGCGGAGAAACCGGCAGAGATTTACGGTTTGAATGACCGTGGTCGCTTGGAGCAGGGAAAGAATGCAGATTTAACTGTGGTAGATTTTAACCGCAAATTCAAAATTGAGGCTTCAAAATTCAAGTCCAAAGCCAAATATTCCCCGTATGACGGGTGGGAAGTTCAAGGTAAGCCAGTAAAAACCTTCGTTAACGGATTGTTAGTTTTTGATGAGGGGGAAATAGTTGCTAAAGCGGGTAGCGGCTCAATTGTTCGGAGAGGCAACGTGTGAAGTTCCTAGCGGATAGCATGCTGGGAAAACTGGCACGTTGGCTACGCATGTTAGGGCACGATGTCACATACGACGTTCAGCTGAACGATAATGGGCTTCTTGAATTGGCAAAGAAGGAAAACCGCGTTTTATTAACTAAAGATTTAGAGCTTTACCAACGCGCCATCGCCAAAGGCATAGATGCCCTCTACCTTGAAGGCAAATCGGAATCCGAACGGCTGGCAGAAGTTGCCAAGCGATACAGCTTAACATTGGAGATAGATATGGAAAAATCCCATTGCCCAGTATGCAACACAAAACTTAAGGCTACGCCAAAAGAGCAACTTTCAGGCGAACTAGAGAAAAACACGTTCACTTATTACGATAAGTTTTGGAAATGCCCAAATTGCGGGCAAGTCTACTGGCAAGGAGCACACTGGAAACAAATCAGCAATACACTTAAAGAAGCGCAAGCAAAACTGGAAAAATTAAAAGAAAAAAATTGAAGCTTAAGTTAGCCATTTTAATGGAATATCTTGGAAAGTTCCGTCTGGCAATGTCCTTCTGATCGTTATCGGAAGTATTCTGGCCTCAAGTTCTTTTAGAGCGATGTCAATCGGGTTTGTATTTTCACTTGCATCCACCAAAATCGGTGCTCCCATCGAGATTTGAAGCGCTCTAGCTCCAACTATTCTTGCTTTCTCAAAGCGAGTAATTTTTGGTGGTCCAACAGTTATTTTTTGTTCTGACATATTTTAATACTCTCCAGCGCCTGGATATCCGCCCATACCGCCCATTCCACCCATACCGCCGCCGCCCATTGCTCCTGGTGGTGGTCCTTTCATTTTGCCAGAGGCAATAACATCGTCGATTTTGAGTATCATGGATGCTGCTTCGGTTGCTGATTTGATTATTTGTTTTTTGACTGAGAGCGGTTCAAAAATGTTTACTTTTGACATATCTTGGATTTTTCCTTCTAGGACTTCTATGCCAGCCCAAGTTTCTCCTTTTTCATGCCTAGATCGTAATTCTGAAAGTATGTCAATTGGGTCTAAGCCAGCGTTTTCAGCAAGCGTTACAGTTATCGATTCGAGGGCTTCTGCGAATACTCTAACTGCAAGTTGCTCTCTTCCCGGCATTGTTTCAGCATATTTTCTGAGTACACTTGCCATTTCAAGTTCTGGAGCACTTCCTCCAGCAACGATTTTTGGCTCTTGGATTAGGTCTCTGATAACGCAGAGTGCATCGTGGATTGAGCGTTCTGCCTCTGCAGTCATACGTTGAGTTCCAGCTCTAATCAAGATGGTAACTGCTTTCGGGTTCTTGCAGCCTTCAATGAAAGTCATTTTGTCGTCGCCGATTCTGCGCTCTTCCACCAAAGCTGCATATCCAAGGTCTGACGGTGAAATATCATCCAAGCTGGATACTATTTTTCCGCCCGTGGCTTTTGCAAGTTTTTCCATGTCGGATTTTTTGGCTCTTCTAATGGCGATTATTCCTTTTCTGGCAAGGAAATGCTGAGCCATGTCATCTATGCCTTTTTGGCAGACGACTACGTTTGCGCCTGAAGCTAAAATTTTGTTAGTCATGTCTTTTAGCATTGTTTCTTCTTGCTTGAGGAACGCTTCAATCTGGTCGGGGCTTTCAATGTTTATTTTAGCGTCTAACTCGGGTTTTTCAATCTCCAAAGAGGTGTCGATTAATGCAATCTTTGCTTTCTCTACCCGTTTGGGCATTCCTGAGTGAACAATTTCTTTGTCCAAAACTATGCCGTTTATTAGGCTTGTGTCGCTGAGGGATTCGCCTGTTTTCTTTTCAACTTTTACGTCGTCAACATCTGCCTTGTAGACTCCGTCGTGTTTTTCGGCGACTGCCAACATTGCCTTAACAGCTAAATCAGCTAAGTAATCTTTGTATTCAGCAACGATTTTGCTTCCCATTGATGTTGTTGCAGCCTTTTTCAGGTAATCCTGAGATTTCAGGTCTACGGGGATGGCTATTTTTTCAAGGGTTTCTAGCGCTTTTTCAGCTGCCGTCCTATAGCCGTCAATTATGATTGTTGGGTGAATATTTTTGTCAATTAATTCTTCTGCTCTGCTGAGAAGTTCGCCTGCAATTATAACTGCAGATGTTGTTCCGTCGCCAGCTTCATTGTCTTGGGTCTTTGGCAACTTCCACCATCATTTTGGCTGCTGGATGCTGAATATCCATCTCATCCAAGATGGTTCGGCCATCGCTTGTTATTGTAACGTCTCCGAAGCTGTCAACTAACATTTTATCCATGCCTTTTGGGCCTAAAGAGCTTCGGACGCTTTCAGCTATAACTTTAGCGGCAGTTATGTTTCCGTGTTGTGCTTCTCTTCCACGGGACCTGTTTGAACCTTCTTTTAAAACGAGAACAGGTATTCCGCCTGCTTGTGTTGGAAATGATGACAAATCAAGTAATCTCCTTTAATGCGAACAACAACAAAATGTTACTAGCCATATAAGTTTTTCTAGTCAGTGCATAATTAATACCGCTTAGGCAAGCGTTTTTTGCATCATTTATTCTGTTTTTACAGTTTTCTTTGTTTCATTTTTGCCACGGGATCAGTAGACTGAAACTTTGGCTATTCCCGGTATTTTCAGTATTTCGGGGATTAGTTCTCCTGGGATTTTTTTCTCAACTATCAAAGTGAGTTTTGGTTCCGGTGAGAGTTCTGGGTCATCTACGATAGCTTGCCTGATGCTTAATCCTGCCCTGTTGAGAATCATGGCTGCGTTGGATAAGATTCCTGGCGATTTTGCGTTTACAGGAGTTATTTCTAAGACTCCCAGATTGATGTGTTTGGCGATTTCTTTTAGTGAATGTCCTGCTGGACGTATTTCTTCAAAAATCAATTTGAGTTCTGGGTTGGCTTTTATTGTGTTTAATGTTTCGTTTACTGTTCGTCGGTCTACTCCGGCGGCTCTTGCTATGCGTACTGGTGGGATTTCGATTTGGTTTAGGTATATTTTGTTGTCTTGGACGCTTAGTCCGTTTTCGATGAGGACACGTGCTACTTTGAGTCGTTCAGGGTATTGTTGCAGTTGATTTTTTATTTGGTTCCACATTTTGTTTCGCTTGTGTATGTTTTTGTTCGTCTAAGTATAAATGTGTTGTTTAATGGTCATCGTGTTTGATGAACAAATCTGTACACAAAAGCCTTAAATAAAACTTAAACGTACGTTTCATAGCTTTAAAGACAAAAAGGCGAAAGAAATGCCAAATAGAAAAATCTTACTTAAAGAAGACGATATACCAAAACAGTGGTATAACATAGTTCCCGACTTGCCTAAGCCGCTCCCACCATTCATCGATGCAGCAACAAAACAGCCAGGAGTCGGAATCGTCCCACGAATATTCCCAAAAGCAATTATCGGTCAAGAAATAAGCCAAGAACGATGGATAGACATACCTGAAGAAGTCCGAGAAGTCTACCGAATCTGGAGACCATCACCACTTTTCAGAGCCATCGGTCTAGAAAAAGCACTAAAAACACCAGCAAAAATCTACTACAAATACGAAGGCGTAAGCCCAGCTGGAAGCCACAAACCAAACACCGCCGTACCCCAAGCATACTACAACATGAAAGAAGGCACAAAACGCCTATCAACAGAAACAGGCGCAGGCCAATGGGGTTCAGCCTTAGCTTTTGCAGCCATGATGTTCGGGCTCAAAGCCACAGTTTACATGGTTCGTGCAAGTTATGACCAGAAACCATACCGAAAATGATGATGAACGCTTTCGGCGCAGAATGTATTGCCAGCCCAAGTAACAAAACAGAGGCAGGAAGAAAAATCCTCGCTGAAGACCCAGACAACAAGGGCAGCCTCGGCATAGCCATCAGCGAAGCCGTCGAAGACGCCCTCGTCAACGAAGAAGAAACCAACTATGCCATAGGCAGCGTCTTCAACCACGTATGCTTGCACCAGACAGTTGAAGGATTAGAAGCCAAAAAACAACTCGAAATGGTCGACGATTATCCCGATGTGGTTTACGGTTGCATAGGCGGAGGCAGCAGCTTCTCAGGACTCATGTGGCCCTTCTACCACGACAAGGTCGCCAAGAAAGCACCTAAAGAAACCAAATTCGTCGCCACCGAAGCCACTGCATGCCCCAAAGTCACCAAGGGATGGTACCAGTATGACCACGGCGACACCGCAAAACTAACACCCCTAGTTCCCATGCACACTATAGGTCACGACTTCATTCCAGCACCCATCCACGCAGGCGGGCTCCGCTACCACGGCATCGCCCCAACCATAAGCGTGCTTGTTCAAGAAAAGCAAATGACTACAGAAGCATTCAACCAAATAGAAGTCTTCGATGCAGCTAAACTTTTCATTCAAACAGAAGGCATAATCCCAGCGCCTGAACCATCACACGCAATCAAAGGCGCCATTGACGAAGCACTACGCTGTAAAAAGACAGGTGAAGCAAAAACCATCCTGTTCGTGCTCTGCGGTCACGGCTACTTTGACATGGCAGCATACGACGAATACTTCAGCGGCAACCTCCAACCATACGAGTACCCAGCTGAGAAAGTCGAGGAATCAATGAAGAAACTGCACAAACTGTACCCATGGCTGGATGAGGTTAACAAGAAATACATAAGCTGCGAAACCACTCTAAACCCACTCTCTTTTCTTTATTTTTTCTTTATCCTCAGTTTTCTTTAGTCTTTCTCCATCTACCTACCCGGTTATTCTAGATGATTCAAATATGCACATCTCTAGATCATAAAAATAGTCGCTTCACTGTCAATTTTCTTTTTGTTCTAGCAACCTAATACCAACTTAGGTTATTCACTTGACCGTTCCCAGAAAAGTCTGCCAACAAAAACCATCGGTTTCATCGTTAACCCAGTTGCTGGAATGGGCGGCGCTGTCGGATTAAAAGGAACAGACGGCAAAGCTGTCTTAGAAAAAGCCATATCGCTTGGGCGCTAAACCCATAGCATCGCAAAGGGCAGAAACCTTTCTCGCCGAACTGGTTCCGGCTAAAGAAAGCTTACGACTAATTGTTGGCGCTGGCAACATGGGTGAGGATGAAGCTAAACAATGCGGCTTCAAATTTGAGGTTAAGGGCGAAAGCAAGAATGAGACTACTTCGGAAGATACGCAAAATATCGCTAAAGAAATGGTGGAGGCTGGTGTTGATTTGCTTGTTTTCTGCGGCGGCGACGGAACAACCCGCGACATACTAAAAGCCGTCGGCATGAAGGTTCCTGTGCTTGGGGTTCCAACAGGCGTCAAAATGCACAGCGCCATTTTTGCTGTAACTCCTCAAGCAGCCGCAAGAGTAGCCATCAGCTATCTTTGGGGTGGATTGCCCCTGCGAGAAGCGGAGGTTATGGATGTGGATGAGCAAGCTTTCAGGGAAGGTCGCCTTTCCGCCGAACTTTACGGGTACATGTTGAGCCCATTATGAGCCTCATTTGATTCAGGGAAACAAACTTGAAAGTCCAATGACTGAGAATGAAGTCCGCAACCAAGCGGCAATAGCAATCTACATCATTGAAGAAATGAAACCAGACTTAACTTACGTTATCGGTCCAGGAACCACCACTCGCACAATTGGTGACCTCTTAGACCAGAAAAAAACCCTTCTTAGGCGTAGACCTCTTTCAAGACAAGAAAATAATTGCAAGCGATGTAAACGAAAAACAAATATTGGAAGCCACAAAGGGACAAGCTGCTAGGATAATTGTGACGCCGATTGGGGGGCAAGGCTTCATTTTTGGCAGAGGAAACCAGCAAATAAGCTCCAAAGTAATCCGTCAAGTAGGCTTAGACAACATTGTTGTGGTTGCAACTAAAAGCAAATTGGACAGGTTGAAAAGCTTAAGGGTTGATACTGGCGACCCAGAACTGGATAAAGATCTTAGAGCACATGAAATCAACGTTGTAATCGACTACAAAAGCATACAAAAAATGGCTGTTGAATAATCGTATTACGATTAATAGTCGGAAAAAATGAAATAGTAGCATGTGACCAGTATCCTAACAAAATGAGGCTAAAAAATGATACCGATTAACATGCCAAAAATCGGCGAAGAAGAAGTCCAAGCAGTAGTTAAAGTTCTGCGAAGCGGAATGTTAACAAGCGGGCTTGGCGCTGGCCCAATGGTAACTGAGTTCGAGAAAAATTTTGCCAAATTCGCTGGCGTGAAGCATGCTGTAGCGGTTAACACTGGCACTGCCGCCTTGCACTCTGCCATTGCAGCCGTTGGTGTAAAGCAAGGTGATGAGGTTATTTTGCCCAGCTTCACTTTCGTAGCCACTGCCGAAGCAGTCGTGTTAGCAGGCGGAAAACCAGTTTTCACTGATATTGACGCTGAAACTTACAATCTCTCGCCAAGTGCGGCTGAAAAGTCAATAACAAAAAAGACTAAGGCTATACTGCCCGTGGACCTGTACGGTTTTTCAGCTGACATGAAACCTATAAGGGAAATCGCCGAGAAGCATGGGTTAGCGTTGGTTGAGGATGCTGCTCAAGCGCATGGAGCAACATACGCTGGAAAACCTGCAGGAAGCTTTGCTGATGCCGCTTGCTGGAGCTTGTACGCAAGCAAAAACATAACCACAGGCGAAGGCGGAGTAATCACAACAAACAACGACCAAATAGCTGAAACATTGCGGATGATTAGGACTCATGGAGAAAAAGCAAAGTACGCCTCACTTATTCTTGGAAACAACTATCGCATGTCCGAAATACAAGCTGCAATAGGTAACGTGCAACTGGAAAAACTGCCGTCTTTTTTGGCTAAACGCCGCCAAAACGCGCAGCAACTAACAAAAATCCTGGAAAAAAATAGCAGGCTTATTTTACCCTGTGAGTCAAAAGACCGACAGCACAGCTGGTACCTATACACCGCGAGACTGAAGGACGGCACAGAAGCAGAACGGAACAAGATTGTGGATGAACTAAAGAAAAAAGGGATTGGCGCCGAAGTTTATTACGTTAACCCTGTGCATCAGATGCCGTTTTACCGCGAAAACTTTGGAAGCGCTAAATTGCCTGAAACGGATAAAGCGTCAAAACAAGTTTTCTCATTGCCAATTCACCCAGGAGTCACAGCTGAACAAGTTGATTACATAGGAAAAACTCTTCTAAGCCTCTTATAACCAGATTGGCGCTGGGTTTGTGCGATTTGCCGCGTTGCCAACTGTAAGAGTTAAATTGAACGTTGCGTTATGAATAGCCTGTTCTTTGGGGTTTATTGGATTTTCTTAAAGGAGCATGAAACAGTTGAGTAATGAAGCAGTAATGAAGCAGCAGATGTTTCCCGTATAAAAGTTAAGTTTGTCATAGAAGGCTTAGGTGAAGCTGAAGGTGAATTAGTCAGGTTTTTAGCGCCAAGAACCATTGACACAATCGTTCGGAAGCTTCCAGTTGAAGGCAGAGCTGCATTATGGAAAGAAGAAGTTTATTTTGAAATCCCAATTAAAATGGGTGAAGAAAAAGCTAAGCCAACTGTGGAAACTGGCACTATCGCTTTTTGGCCTATGGGCAGCGCTTTATGCGTATTCTATGGCAAGTCACAGCCCTATAGTCCCGTGAGCATACTTGGCAAAATAACAAGTAATTTGGATGTTTTTAAGCAAGTTAAAAGTGGAATAACGATAAAGGTTGAATTGTTAACGGCTTAAAAGGCTAATGAACTCTCTTTCCACAGTTGAAGCAGCCGTTCGCATTCTTCTTTTACTTTTTTGTCGCCGCTTTTATCCTTTAAAACCTGCAGGAACTCAACACGTTTAGCAACTGAGCGTTTTTCCGCGTTGCCGCCATAGTATAGTTCACCTTCCAAGTACTCTTTCATGAGATAGGCTTTTTGGATGAATAGGCTAGCGGCGTCAACTGGGTTTTCTACGGCGAACTTGTTTGCCCAGATGGCTACTTCTGTTTCGCGCAATTGAGTTATGCCGTCGATTTCCATTATTTTCCTAATGTAAGCTCTTAAAAACTCGAAGTAACCTGCCGTTTTGATTAGTTCAAGGGTTTGGTTGATTTTTTCTTTAAAGTCTGGTGAGCCTTCAACTGTTAGGTTGTGTTTGTAGCCTTTATCAATTAGCTCTTTAGCGGTTTTTACTTCTTCAACTGTGTAAACTCTTTCTGGAAATTCTGTCAAATGAAAACTAACTCCGAATATAGATAAGATTAGAAATAAATAATTGGTCTGTTAGCAAGTTTAGCTTGCTGCAGGCTTGTAGATTTTGAGGTTGTGGCTTCCGGAGACGAGCTGAACTGCACCGTTTGCTTCAAGTTGTTCTAAGAAGTCTTTGGCTGTGCTAATTCGAATGTTATACTTTGTTGCTACAGCGTATGGTGTTAGAACGTTCATTTTCTTTATTTCGCCGACGATTTTTTCGTTTTTTGCGTCTGGAGCCATTATTCCTATAGATTTTCTTTCTTTTGGCGGTCCAGCTTTCTCTTTCTTCTTAGCTTCTTTCGACTCGTCTTCTTTGACCTGCTGCTTCTCCATCTGCTTTATGCCGACCTTCTTTTTTCCACCCATAATTTTCACTTTGCTTTTTTGTTCTCAACATCTAGAATGGCTGGCTTATTTCAACGTTATGTTTTTCTTTCCACTCTTTGATTGGAACGCCAAGTTTCTTTTCAACTTCAGTTCTGTGAATGGAGTTCATGGTGCAGAATGGAATTATGCGCCCGTCTGGCACGGCATAGTGAATTAGGCAGCGTTGTACTCTTTCAAGGTCAAAGTTGTATGGGTCCATGAAATGCATGGATGAAAGCAGAATCGCCTGCCTCTGCAAATCGCCGAGGGATTCGTAGTCGCCGCTTGTTATTACGCCTAAGAACGTATTTTCTTAGGAAACCGAATTTTACATGACGCATTGAACTAACCACGCGTAATTTAGCTTTGTTCTTGCTTCCTTTTGACGCAGTTTCGTAGACTTTGTTCATTACCCCGATGAATTTTTCGATGTTTGCATAGCGTGTGATTGGAACGATTTTTCCTTTTTCAATTAAAAGATAAGTTGCCATACCGCAGTGAGGATGTGCAGTGAACTCTAAATATCGCCTGTCTTTTAGTGCGCCGACGGCTTTTGAAACTGGCACAACCGTGGGCACGGGGTAGAAGTCTGAGACTTTTATTGCTCCGTTTGTTTGCTCTTCAACTGCTTTCATGAAGTCTGGGATTGTGATGCGCATTTTTTCGCGGTCTTTCTGCGGCAATCGCCCGCAAAGGCTGACTGGTTGAACGTTTACGCATCTTACCACGTCGAAGTTTTTGGCGGCAAAATTGATTATGTCGCCAAGTTGGTTATCATTAACCCCTTTCACCAATGTGACGACTAAGACTATGCTGTCTATTCCTGCTTGGCGAAGGTTTTCGATTGCCTTCATTTTTATGTCAAGAAGGTCTACTCCGCGAATGAACTTGTAAACGTCAGGGGTTAACCCGTCGAACTGCAGGTAAATGGTGCTTACTCCCGCCTCTTTGAGTTGTCTGCAGTAATCCACGCTTTGCGAAAGTCGAAGACCATTCGTATTAATCTCCACGTGGCTGAAGCCAAGCTCTTTTGCTTTTCGAACAAAGTCGAAGAGCTCTTTGCGTATCGTGGGTTCTCCACCAGAGAACTGAAGCGCCGTGGCTGGCACTGGCTTGTTGGCTCGAAGGTTCTCAAGCATTCCAGTAATTTGCTCTTTAGTTGGTTCATAAACGTATCCTGCAGCCGCAGCATTCGCAAAGCAAACTGGGCAGGTAAGGTTGCATCTGTTTGTGACATCGATTATTGCGAGGGCAGTGTGAGATTTGTGTTCAGGGCAAATTCCGCAGTCGTATGGGCACCCGTTCTTTTTCTCGGTTCGCGGGTTCTCCATGCCTTCGCCGTCGTAGCGGAATTTTTCTGCCCGCATATATTGGTCGTAATCTGACCAGTAAAGTTCTTGGAAAGCCCCATGCTCAGGGCACTCTTTTTTGATGAAGACTTTGCCGTCGTCTTCATAGATGGTTGCGTCTAAAGCTTTTAGGCATTCAGGGCAAATGCTTCTTGTGGTTTTGATGTCTTTCAATTTTTTTTGCCTTCTTACATCTGCGCGTTTTTCGAAGTGCTTAAGAGCATATGTGTTGATAATAAGGTTTCCAAACGATTCCTAAGGTGATTGAGGGGAAAAGATGTCAATTAACGAGAACACTCGGGCTGCTTTGCGGGAAATGGGCTTAAACGCCTACGAAATTGATGCTTACATAGTTTTGCTGGAAGGTGGGCAAATGACGGCTATGGAGATAAGCCAAGAAGCCAAAGTGCCCTACAGCAAAATGTACGAAGTACTCAACTCACTCAAAGAAAAGGGCTGGATTAAAAGCAGCGAAAGCCGACCATTCAAGTACTATCCAGTGCCGCCACTTGAAGCAACAAGGTTCACGAAGCTGCGGCTGGAAGACAAATACTTGAACTGGGAAAACACCGTTGCCCAAGAACTACAGCCTCTCTACGAAAAACGAGAACTCATCGAACGACCCGACATGCTGATACTTCGTGGGCAACAAGCAGTTTTAACTAAGCTTGAAGAAGTTCTGAAGAACGCAACTAAAGAAATCGTGATTGCGGCACCAGAATTCGCAAAACCAGTAATCGCAATGGCTGAACCGTTGCTGGGCAGTGGTTTGAAGAAAACTGTTAGGATTCAGCTTATGGCAGCTGGGAAAAAGGAAGATTGGCTTTTCATAAAAAAATACCCTGGTTTAAGTGAGCTTCGAATCAGAGATCACATGTTCGGCGGCGGCATAATTGCTGACGGCAAAGAAGCCATGCTTTTCCTGGGTGAAGACAAACCAAGCCTTGTCATCTGGAGCAACCATGTAGGCTTGATAGGTTTTGCGCGAGAATATTTCCAGTTCCTCTGGGACTCCTCCGCAACCGCTTAAAAACGCCAATTCACACTTGACAGAATCTAAATCGTCTGCCCCTTTGAACGCTTTATTGAGATTAAGGCATCTTCTTACCAGTAGAGCATAAACAGTGTTAACAAAAAAGAAGAAAGGGAGAGAACTTGAGTTATTAGGTTACTATTTTCCCATGACTTTTCTAGCGGCGATTTCTATATCTTCTGCTTTGATGGTTTTTCTTCCAGCATGCATGGCATAATCCAGAGCTTCTTTGGCAATCTTTACGCCGATTTCTTCAAGTGCCTTTGCAAGTTCCTTTGCTGCTGCTTCACTAACTCTGTCAGCACCCGCTTTTTTACACAATCTGTGCATGGGCGCTACAGCTATTTCTAATTCAGTCACAACGACAACTCCTAGCCTCTTTTTCATTTTAAAGCAATATTTAACCTTTGTTATCGCTTTTTCCTCTAAATATCCGCTTACATAGAACTTGAATTTAAACAAAGAAAATTATAAAACATCCAACAGTGATAATAGCGCTGAGAAAAATGAAGCTGATAGACGCACATGTTCACCTCTCAGACGCCGAATACGCGGGCCATATTGATGAGCTGATAGTGGATGCAAAAAACGCGGGCGTAGCCGCGTTAGTGACAAATTCGATGGATTTAAAAACTTGCCAAAGCGACCTTATATTGACAGAAAAGTATCCTGGCTTAGTTTACCCCGCTTTGGGGATTCATCCATGGAACGTAAACGTTCTTAAGGAAAATGAACTTGAAGAAACCATCGATTTAATTCAAAAACAAAAAAGCAGGGTTACAGCTATAGGTGAAATCGGTTTAGACCAAAAGTATGAAACCGTATGGGAAAAGCAAATGATGGTTTTCGAGAAAATGCTACATCTCGCCGAATTGCTTGACCTTCCAGTAATTATACATTCACGCGGAACAACCGACAAAGTCATCGACATGCTCCCATCATACCATCTTAAGCGGGTTCTACTGCACTGGTTCAGCTACCCAATAAACGCCCTAATTAGAGCCATGGACAACGGCTACTTTATCACTGAAGGTCCGCCAGCAACTTATTCCAGCGGCATTCGCGAAGTCATAGAGAAAGTGTCGCTGACAAATCTTTTAACTGAAACCGATGGTCCAGTGAAATATTGGAAAAGCCCCTACAATGGGCAATTAACCAAGCCTTCATTCGTACGCAACGTCGTTGAAGCAGTGGCTGAAATCAAGAAAATGCCAGCTGAGGCTGTTGCCGAGCAAATAGCAGAAAACTTTGAAGTTTTCTTTAACATAAAAATAAGCTGAACAAACTTTTAGTGTTCGTTGGAACTTTTTGGTTAGTTAAAATTTGGTTAGTAGGCGTAAACTTATATTAAGCCTATCATCTATTGAGAATTGCTCTTGCGCTTTCAAGCGTCGGACACTAAAACATTGATGACTAAGGGGAATTAAGATTTGGGAAAAGTTAAGACTGACCAAGTTAAACGAACCGGCAAAGAACTCATGAGACGTTTTCCAACAAAATTTACTACCAAATTTGATGAGAATAAGCCGATGGTTGACTCTTTAACTCAGGGAACAACCACGCGAGTTAGAAATCAAATTGCTGGATACATAACCCGTACGTTAGCGTTGGCTCAAGCTCATAACTCTTCAGCTGATTCTGACATGGATGATGATGAAGACGAATCAGATTAAAAGTCAAGTTTAGGATAAGAAACCTCATGATGGATGAGTACAGAAAGGGTTGGGCTCTAAGATACCTTCGCGAAGCGAAAGCCGAGTTGGAAGCAGCGCGAAAAATACCTTACATGGCGCCAGGCTTGGTTTTAGAAGCAATCCGAAAAGCAAGAAACGCCATATACTACAGTTTCGGTGAACCCGCTTTTATAGAAATACTTCTCCGCGAAGAGTTAACAAAAAACCCGCTTACCAACGATTCAATTCTGCGTTTTCTAATGGAGCTCGAAAGCGTCATTCAGCAAATCTCGCAGTTAGAAGAAGTAAACAGTGACGCAATGATGAAACAGGCAGATTCAATCGTTGAAATGGCAACCGACATAGTAGAAACATTAACAGCAGAAAGATTCCAAAACTTTTAAGCTCGGTAGCAAAGTGCAGAAACAATTTTAACGTAAAGTGATTCTATAAGTTTTGAGCGAAGAAAACAAATGCCCTTAACGCTAAAGTTCATCGGTGCACTTCGGCAAATTTCAGGAAAAACACAATTAACTGTTAACTTCCAAGACGGGCTGTCGCTTAAAAGTTTAATTACAAAAATCAGCCAAGAAATGCCGCAGCTAGATAAAACCTTCAGTGACCAACTTAATGATTCACGATCAAACGCGCTGGTACTTATTAATGGCAGAGAAATCAGCGTTCTGAACGGTTTAGAAACCAAATTATGTGATGGGGACGAAATCGTCTTTATCCCAGTTGTTCATGGCGGTTAGCTCTAAATGATAACTTTGACTAGTGACTTTGGCCTCAAAGACCCTTACGTTGCCGAGATGAAAGGGGTAATTTTAACCATAAACCCAAAAGCAACACTAATCGACATAACGCACGAAGTGGAAAAATTTAACGTTCGAATGGCTGCTTTCATGTTGGCTTCGGCTGCACCCTACTTTCCAGAGGGCACCGTTCACTTGGCAGTTGTAGACCCAGAAGTTGGCACAAAAAGACGCGCCATACTAATACAGAGTAAGAAGAGCTTTTTTGTCGGACCTGACAACGGCATTTTGGTTTTAGCCGCAGAAAACCAGGGAATAGAGCACGTGTGTGAGCTCACGAATCATTCGTATATGTTGGCTAAAGTTTCCAGTACGTTTCATGGCAGAGACATTTTTGCGCCAGCCACAGCCTACTTAGCTAAAGGAATCCAGCCTAAAGAATTTGGACCAGAAATAAAAGACCTAACCAAACCTGAATTCGCCTCAGTCAAAAAAACAAACAACACCCTAATCGGCGAAGTCATGCACATAGACGGCTTCGGCAACATAATCACTAACATAAACGAAAACGACGTGGTCCGAAACCGGGCTGAAAAAGTCAACGTGGATTTACTTGACATTTCAGTACAACTCAATTTTGGCAAAACCTACGCCGAAACAAAGCCAAAAGAACCTATTGCTCTAATTGGTGGCCATGGCTTTTTGGAGATTGCCCTAAACCAAGGTAACGCGGCGGAAAAGTTTCATGCGAAAGCTGGAGATAAAATCGTAGTTACGGCTGCTTAAAACTATCTACAACTTTTTCGATTACATCAACAGGGTCTTCTAATTTTGCTAGCTCGCTTTTCACATCGAATCTTTTGCCAAGATATTTCTTTGCATACCCAAGCACTCCTCGCTCTGTTGTAGCAAAAAGTGGAAAGCCTTTCTTGGTCAAATACATGTTAACGTAAGTTTTAGCCATATCCGAAATAGCTATGCTAGGAACACCTTGAAGGGCTGCTTCCCTCGCGATGGTTCCTCCATAGCTGACCACTAAATCGGCATTCGCGACCAGCCTTGCTGAATCCACAAAGCCTTCTTTTCCTCCGAACGTTTTGCCTTGGTCGTTGTATCTTTGGATAAAATGCACATTACCCAACTTGGCAAGCTTATCTGCAAGAACTTGGTCAGCGTCTTGCTTTCCCTCTGCGTAGGCTGCTTTTGTTTCGATTTGTCTAATAACTATCAAGGGTTTCTTTAATCCCTCAATTTTTGTGGGTTTAAAATCCTTGATCCAGGCAACCTCGTCTACTCCTTTAAACTGGACAATATTTTTGGCACAGTGCTCAGTCGCAAAACGTTTAGGCAAAGCCTCAGACACTACAACTGTGTGTGCAAAAGGTATCGTTAGCCTGTTGACTGCTGCTGCGTAAGGTGTATCGGCGGTCAAAATTATTGGGATTCCTAAACCAAAAGCGGTTCGGCAAAGCTCAACCGATTGATGCGCTATGGCAACATCGGGTGGGTCATCTTTGAAGAGTTTAGAAAACTCTATTACGCGTTGGGCGCTCTCTTCCAGCCTCGAGGAAAGCGTTGACGGATTGTATTTGCCCACGACGATAGGTTTTTCCCCAAGAATATGTGCTAAGGGCAAGGTGTCTGGGTGCTCGCGTGTTGTAAAAATAAACTCGTGCCCTGATTTTCTAAGCCGCTGTCCGATGGCTATGCCATATCTGACATGTTTACCTGTGCAGGCGTCATACCATATTTTCATTTATCCGTTATCCACCCTATTCTTGATGCTATGAACTTGCCACGTTTTTCTTCATATTCCTCTAACGTCATTATTACTTTTGCTGGAACACCGCTTAACACCGTTCTCGGAGGCACATTTTTTGTGACGACGCTTCCTCCGCCAATCACGGCGCTCTCTCCTATAGTTACGTCTGGTAGTACGGTGACGCCTCCGCCGATTGCAACGTTGTCTTTGATGACGGGTGGAGTCATGAAAGTGCTTTTTGGATACTTGTCATTTAGAAGTGAACTGTTAGGCGCGATAAACACGTTATTGCCCAGTATGCAGCCGTTCGAGATTGTTACGTGAGCTTGTATGTTGCATTTTTTACCTAAAACCACGTCTTTGCCTATATCACAGAAGCTTCCAATGCTGGTTCCGTCGCCGATTTTTGCGTTATCGCCTATTACAACGTAATTCCAAATAGAGACGTTTTCGCCTATCACAACGTTGGCGCCTGTAACTATGCCAGTGCCCTTCTTTGGATTCAGCATAGCTGTTCTTTCGGGCTCCAGATTTAAATAGTTTAACTTTAACTTGACTTTCCAACGATGGAGGCAAGGATCTTGGCTAAAGAGACAGTTCTGATTGTAGGTTTAGGCGAAATCGGACACACCCTTTTTGCGTTGCTAAATGATGAGAAAAAGAGTTTTGATGGTTACGGCTTGGATTTGGATCAAACAAAAATGCACGAGCTAAGTCAGAGCAGAAAAAATATTCCCGACCGAATAGACACTATGCACATTTGCTTACCGTGCAGTAACCAACAAAACTTTGCCGACATAACCGTTGGCTACATCGAAAAGTTTAAGCCAAAACTCACAATCATTGACAGCACCGTTCCTCCGGGGACAACAATGAAGGTAGCAGAAAAATGCGGGTGCCTCGTCGCCCATTCGCCATCCCGTGGCGTACATAAAAGCTCTGAGCATATGAAGTGGGAAATGAAACGTTGGACCAAGTATGTTGGCGGCGCAAACGCGCAAGCGGCACAGGCTGCTCGTGCCCACTTTGAGAAACTGGGGCTAAAAGTGAAGGTTCTCAAAAGCTCCAGGGAAACCGAGTTGGCTAAGCTTTTCGAGACTACTTATCGGGCATGGATGATTGCTTGTTTTCAAGAGATGCATCGCATTTCCAAGGCTTTTGGCGCTGATTTCAATGAAACGGTTGATTTTCTTGAGGACACTCATCGTTTGAGGTTTGATAGGCCCGTTATGTTTCCAGGAGTGATTGGCGGGCACTGTTTGATACCGAACACTGAATTGCTGCTGGAGGCTTATGACTCAGAGTTTCTGCGGCTGATTTTGAAGTCGAATGAGAAACGAAAAGAAGAAGTTAAGGACAAAACTGTTAAAGCGGAAGTTCAGAAAGTTGCAGCAAGAGCTGAAGCTTTAGAGAAAGAACTTATGGAACAAAAGAGCAAAGAAACCTCAAAATCTCAAGAAGAATGCGAATAATCTATTTCAATAAAATCTAGAACTGTGTTAAACATTTCTCTAAGCAGCTTGAGTCACCGCTTAATACTATTTTTAGAATTTATTTGTCAAGACTTTTATAATTCATAACTCATATAACCAAAAGATATGCTTCCCTCCGACCAAAAAGACTTACCGCTAATAACAGTGGGCGTTGTAGTTTTTAATAGAGAATGGATAATCAAGCGGATGCTTGATTCGGTGCAAAGCCAAACTTATCCACATGATAGACTCTTCGTACTGGTTGTAGACGGGGAAAGCAAGGATAACACTGTCAAAGTTGCCAAGCAAGTTTTAGCTGAATCCGATTTTAACGGTTATGAAGTCATCGTTAAAGAATCAAACATTCCTGAAGCTAGAAACATTTGCATTCAAAACATGAGAGGCGATTTTCTTCTTTTTTGGGATAGCGATGTGATAATGGAATCAACAGCAGTAGCTCGTTCGTTTGAAATTCTCAAAAAAGAAAACGCCGACATGATACAATCATGCGTTTCCGAAGTAACCGTTAGCTCAGCCGACGAAATAAGCGTAAAATGGCATGAATGGGAAACAAAATATCCTCGACGAGAAGAAACCAGAATCCTTGACTTAACTGGAACAAGTAATCTTTTAATCTCAAAAAAAGTACTAACGCAACTGGCTTTTGACCCAGACTTAACTTTTTATGAAGATCAAGATTTCACGTCACGTGCAACCAAGCAGGGCTTCAAAGTATTGGGGACAAAAAGTGTCATTGGTTTCGACGTAAATTCAAATAAATCTTACAGCAGCATCTACACCATTGATATGCCCCTGAAAGAAGCGTTGCGGGGGATTCGCAAAAAAGGATTAATTCAAGCGCAAAACGTCATAGCTGGTTCCTCCTCAATCAGCAAAGCTGTATTAAAATTCTTTTGGACAAACAAACGCTACCTATTTTACGTTGGTTATATTCCAGTCATGGTCTTAACGATTGTTGGTATTTTGGTTCAAAATTTGTGGTTGAGTTTAATTTTTCCGCTCTACTTTTTGCTTTACTTAGTCGTACAAGTCAAGAAAAGAGGGTTCGCTAAAGGTCTAAACGCAGCGGTAAGAAGCTTTATTGTCGGGATTCCTACGACCTATGCTCTACTTTATTACAGCGTCAAATTGAGTATCAAAAGGCCAAAAACGTTTACCAGCAAGCTATAACTGGGAATTAGTCAGGACCATCGAACTAGCATGAGCGCTTTACACTATGAGTATTGGAAAGCACTACACGAATTATAATTTTTCAGCGTTGAAAATGTTTTTCTGGCCCCTCTGATTGGTTTTGCTGTTTCAACTTATTGTTGAGTAAATTTTTAGGAGCTTCTGAACGAGTACGGGCGCAGAATGATTGATGTTAACGTAGTTAAGTTGTTCCTCTACTCTGTTTTCCTTTTCATTTTGGTTGCTAAGGAGTCTCGAGATTATTTCTGCGGTTGCAACAGGGTTGCTTAGTTCTTCTAAGGGGCATGAAGCAAAGAACTTCTTTGGAACGGAGTGCACGACTGGGCGTCCGCATGCCATAGCTTCTATTGCTACGGTATCTAAATGTTCACGTCCAGCGGCGAAACTGCCCAAAACTAGGTCACTTTCCCAGAACAGTTCATTGATTGAGCCATGGGGAACTTTGCTGATAAAATCGATGTTCAGCTTAAGCTCTTTTGCCAGTTGCTTTGTTTTATCCAGGTCTTTTCCTGCATTAAAGGTCTTGATCTTTATCTTTTCTGGAACTAGTGATGCTGCCCGAAGCAATTTGTCTGTGCCTTTTATGCTAAAGTCGGGGGCTGATGCCAGAAAAATGTGGTATTCCGGTCTTTTTTCGGGTAACGGTTTTGGGAAAAAGATTTCGGGGTCAAAAGGTATGGGGAAGTACTCTGCAGTTTCGTTGTATTCTTTTGCAACGCTTAAAACAGTTGGCTGGGCTACAAGTATCTTATTGCAGCTTTTTAAATTATTTTTTACGATTCTGCCCCATTTTCTACTTCGCAGTGTTTCGCGCAGGTCACTCCCATGCGCGTGGCCGACGAGAGGTTTCTTGCCCAAGAGTGAGGCAATATAGCAGTCCTGAAGGAGATAATGGACATGGTAGAGGTCACCCTTGGTCCGAAGAATTTTGTAGGCTATGCCGAAGGTTTTGCTCCAGAATCCTCTTGTTCTTTTGATGTGCTGCTTTTCGAGGTCTGTTGGGAAATACTTGAGCAAAGTTTCTCCTACATAGGCACAATCGTTAATCATGACGACTTTCATCGGCACATCCAAACCATGCTTGATCTCTTTAAGCACTTGTTTCTTTTAATGGTAACGATTTTATCTTATAATTATAAATACATTCTGTGCGAAAGCAATATTCATTTTAAGTTCCAAACGTTGAAGGAGTATTATGAACAAAGCTCGTAGAAGTGTTCTCGTTACCGGCGGAGCAGGTTTCATCGGTTCGCATCTGGTTCCACGACTTCTTGAATTAGGCCACTCAGTGACTGTGTTGGATAATTTATCCACTGGAAAGTTGGAGAACCTTGACGGAGTACTGAATCATCCTAAGTTTATGTTTCAGCGCGGAGACATACGAGACAAGACCATTCCAAACGAGGCTTTTGACGGCGTTGACTCTGTTATTCATCTTGCCGCCTTGATAGATATCTCAGCTTCCGTTTCGGATCCAATTCAAAATCACGAAGTTAACGTAGATGGAACCTTTAATATGCTTCATGCAGCTGTCAAGCATAATGTAGAGAAGTTTGTTTTTGCTTCTTCGACAGCCGTTTATGGCGACGCGAAAACCCTGCCACTTCAAGAAAATATTGCTCTCCGCCCGATTTCGCCTTATGCAGCTTCAAAAAAGTTGTAGGCGAGGCATATTGCAGTGCATTTGCAAGTTGCTTTGGGCTTGAGACAACTGTATTGAGGTTTTTCAACATTTACGGTCCAAGAAGCGAAAACAGCCCATACAGCGGAGTCATCACCAAGTTTCTCCAAAAAATCGTTAAAGGCGAAGCCTTGACCATCGATGGCGACGGCGAGCAGGCTCGAGACTTCATACATGTAAGCGACGTAGTCAAAGTTGTAGCCTTGGCTTTGGAGCAGGAGGGATTGAAAGGCGAGATTTTTAATGTTTGCACGGGCGTGCCCACAAGCATTAATCAGCTTGCTTCCACTTTGAAGACGATTACTGGAAAAAAACCAAACGTTAAGCATGGACCTGCAAGGTTAGGCGACATACGAAGCAACTACGGCGATCCTACTAAGGCTGAACAGGCATTGAGTTTTAGAGCTACTGTCGATTTAACAAAGGGGTTACAAATATTATTTAAAGAATTTCAAAAATAGCATTCTGTTTTTTCACCGCAACAAATTGCTTAAGTAAAAGGCGACGCTGAATGAACTAAGGCTACGGTTTTATTTTTCAAAAGATAACGGATTTGGGCTTGCAGCCATTTTTTTTTAACTAAATTAGCTTAAACTTTCGTTTCATTGACTTCTATTCTGCCAGCTTGCTCCGCGTATATATCCTAAAAGCCAACACAATCTGATAATTGGATAACAAAACATCAGTCTAGGATCACGCATTTTCAAAGACATTTTTAAACTTGAAAATGGAGATTTCAGAAATTTTAGAAGAAGACTGCTCAAATTTTCTTTTGTATAGATGCTGCGGAATTTTTTAAGACGACTGTAAATCTCTGGTAAACTTTTTCCATAAAAATAATAATGTTTAAACTCGTTTAAAAGACCGCCATAATGCAAATGTAAACTTTTAACATCGTAATCTACAAGCCATTTGTACCCTTTTGACTCAAGCAAATGAGAAACAAATGTGTCGATACCCGCAAAATTAACTTTTGGAAATCCTCCAATAGTCCTTAAAGCCTCTGTACTCCAAATTGTGTTGTCTAATGTTTTTCCAAAACCACCGTAAAAATCAACATCTTTTCTAGTTGACTGGTATAGTTCGACGCTGAAACAAAAATCGTTTCTGGGCAGAAACCGAAGTCCGCAAGCTGCGCCAACACCTTCTTTATTTATGATTAAAGCAGAAACCCTGCGCCACCAATCAGGTGATAAAATGACGTCTTGTTCAAAGCTGCAAAAATAACTAGTTTGGACATATTTTAGGGCGGTGTTTGCGCCGTCACTTATCCCTTTGCCCTCATTCTTAATAACATTCCACCCATACTTTTTTGCAATATCGACGGTGCTGTCTTTACTGCCATCATCAACAATAAACTTTTGATTAACAACCTTTTCTGGGATAACTTTATTGATGCGGCTGAGGACGATCGGCAGCGTTTTTTCGCCATTTAAAGTCCACATGACCAAATCAACTTTCAATCCTTATCCCTCACAATGTTGTCACAGAAAAATCTGAGATGTGAGTTTATTAATCTTCTTCCGACAGCGTCTTTCCTCGTTCTCTCAAATTCGTAAGCTGCTGATTATTTGTAAATGTAAGCTTATAAGTAAAACCTCATTTAGGGTTAGCTAAAATAACGTCAGCAAATAATCCGATAAATTAAGAGAAAGGCGTAGGAACTTGGCGAAATTCCTTGTAGTTCACCCATACTTAGACGTTTACGGCGGAAGTGAAAGAGTATGCCACAACGTAATCAAAACCCTAGTTGCACATGGACAAGAAGTAGAATTGTTAACTTTCGATTTTGACGCTGACAGGTATATGGATATAGTAGGACAAAATCTTCCCAAAGAGGTCACTGTTGATTCGTTAGGAAAAAGAATAGAGGTTGAACCGCCCTTCATCATTTACAAAAGGCATCGTAACTATGTAAAGTTACTAAAAAAATATAGAGACCGCTTGAAATACGATTACTTGTTTTCCACACAATCCTCCTCCCCGTTCGAACCCGTTTTCTTGAATAAAGCCAAAAAGAACATTGCTTACGTACACTTCCCAGAAATACACTTCAACTATGACCAATCTCAGCTGAAGAGGAAAGTTTACTTGTGGCTGTTCAAGAAATGGGTTGAACAAGGGATAAATAAACTGGATATGGTTTTCTGTAACAGCAACTATACCCGAGAAATGATTGAACGTTACTGGAAACCTTACGGTGTAAAAGATCCAATTGTTGTTTACCCACCTGTAAACTTGGATAATTTTTGGTGCGATAAGCCACTATCGGAAAGAAGTAAAAGAGTACTCTATGTCGCTCGTTTTATCCCAGTGAAAAGACATGAAATAATGAAGAAGTTAGCAGCTGATTTGCCATCATACGAGTTTGTAAGCGTTGGCGGATTAATGGACGCAGAAAAAAACTGGTTTAACAAATTCTCTGAAAACCTTCCTCAAAATTATACTTTGAAAACCAATTTGCCAGAGGCAGACTTGCTTGAAATTATGCATGATTCAAGGGTTTATGTGCACTTAATGGAAGGAGAACACTTCGGGATAGCTCCGGTTGAAGGTTTGGCAAGTGGATGTGTCACTCTGGTTCATAACAGTGGAGGAATGAAAGAGTTTATCCCCGAAGAATTCAGGTGGGAAAACTATGCTGACTTGAAAGAAAAAATCGTCAAATACATAGAACCTACACAGGAAAGTGCAGATTGGGAGAAGAAGCGCAAAGAATTGTGGAGTAAAATTTCAGCATTAAATATCGAAGCGTTTCAAAATGACATTTGGTTTCATGTGCAAACATTAATCAGTTAAAATCATCATGTTGTCATGGTTCTTCGCATGGGTAAGGGATATTTCCTATCGACCAGGGATTAATGGGTTTGTTGTGACTATGAATAAATTGCCGTGCAATTGTTCCCATAGCGTCATAAAGACGGAAATACAGTTTTATCGGGGCAGTAGGTAGCTTGGCGATTGTATAGGCTAAGGTGGGGGAATAACCCGAATATTTAGTTAAATCTTCTCTCAAATTATCAAAAACTTCAGCGTTGTAAACGCCCTCGCTTCGCAGAGCCACCAACGAAAGTGACCGTCTCATATTCATTATGTTAAATTTATTTACAAACACAGCATTTGCAAGATATGCAATGACCCGCTCCTTATCCGCGGCAAGATAAACATCTGGCAGAGAACGAATAACTTTCTTCAAATCCACCCAAATCTGAAAGCACCTTGGTATCCACTTGCTCTTTCCCGAATCGGTTGCACAAGGCTCCGCTAGGAAAAAAACATTCAAATTCTTTTTATTAGCGATATACTCAAGACTCAGACCAAGAATCGTCCAATCAGTATTTGCGTATTTTGGCAAAAACTTCGATTTCCATGCTTCTGCTGGAAGAATTTCAAATCCCAATCCCGACAAGTTGCGACTTAGTTCCAAGAATACCCTTCGGGCGGAAGTGTAAATTTGGGTCTTAGGAACCTTGAAAACCGGATTTAAATCGTTTAGAACTACCATGTCCCAGTTAGCTTCTTCAAGAATCTTGTAGATCTTGTCCAGCATCCCGGGTAGGAGAATGCGTCTGGCACCGATTACCCAAACGAATTTTGAAGAAGCCATACGTGCGGCATTGATCATATTTTGGTCGATGCCCAAATTCTCCTTGTTTGACTTAAAGAACAAAAGAGGATAATTTTTTTGGAAGGATTCCAAAACCTCTATTGTATGATCAGTTGATGCATTGTCGGAAACGTAAATCGGAATGCTGTATTGTCGAGCTTGAGGAATCATGGCTTCCAAGCTTTTTCTTAATGGTTCCGCATGATTGTATGTTGGTGTGCACACAGAAAGTAAATCGTTTTTTTGAGGCGTCACTATTTTGCTTCTGTTAAATTGACTATCAACTGTAGCGTAAGTTTTTCCTTTAGTTTCCATATGGCACTTTTAAGAGTTTAGTTTTCGCTAATATAAGGTTTTACTCAGAATCCTCTATAGACGTACGAGCTCCTTATTTTTTGAATATGCGATTGTTTTGTCTAATCCTTCGCTTAGATTGTACTTTGGCGACCAATTGAGTTCTTTCTTAATTTTAGCGGCGTCAAGTACAAGGTACGGTTGGTCAGACGATAAGGGTCTTAGCGGATAGCCTGGAGGATAAGAACCGAACTTTACCTTCTTAATGTCGTATCCTACCTTCTTAGCTATCAGTTCAGCCAATTGCCTATTTGTAACGCCCTTTCCAGTGCCCGCATTGTAAACCTGTCCGTCTGCCTTTGGGTTCTTGGCGACAAGCACATAAGCATTCACGTGGTCGTCCACATACATATAATCCCTCACCGAGTCAGGAGCGCCAATATACAGGCTCTCACCCTTCAGCATTTGAGTAATGAGGTATTCAACCATGAAATTCTTCTCAAATTTCCTGCCATACGAGTTAGTTGGCCTCAACACGGTGCCGTGCAGATTGAATGAGTTGAACATCATCTGTACGTACAAGTCGCCTGCAGCCTTGGTTACAGCGTATGGGCTCGACGGCTTCAGAGAAAGCGTCTCTTTTAACGGTTCATTACCCTGAATACCATACACCTCGGCGGTCGAGGCCGCAATCAACTTCCGTTTTTGCGCATCAGGCAGTTCTAATAGCGCGTGAGCTACGTTCATTGTGCCCGTGAAATTCGCCTGTTGATATTCAAATGGGCGCTCAAAAGAATCGCGAACTGGACTTAGGGCAGCTAAGTGAAAAACAACGTCTGGGTTAGCAATTTTTAGGGCGTTACGGGTGGAAGCATAGTCTGTAATGTCTCCCGACACTAATGTTACGTCCTTGACTGTTTCGCCGAGAACATCAAAATTTCTGCTTGCTACGCGGCGGACAAGACCGTAAACCTCGTTTCCGTTGCTTACAAGTTTCTCTGCCAGATTGCTTCCTATAAAACCCAGAATTCCTGTGATGAGAGCTTTCATTTTTTACATCCTCGTATTGATTCAAACTCTTTTTCCGCGATAGATAAGTCTTTAACGCTATTAATGGTTAGCCATCTTTCACCTTTGCCAAGTCGGTATGCTTTAAGAAGTCGTTTTTCTGCGAGCGCGGGAAACGCAGTTTTCTCGATGGAGCCTATCGTGGGCAGGTAGTCGCATATGGCGTGATTGAAAACGTAGATACCTGTGTTTATGAGTTTGTCTTCAAGTAAGGGTTTTTCTTTGAATTCTACGATGTCGTTCCCGTTGAGCTCAAGCACAGCGAAGGGTGACCGCATGGGCGAGACGGCTATTGTTGCTATGCCTTTTTGTGCGAAGTGGAAATCGACGAATTTTTCGAGATTCATGTTTGTCAGTTCGTCGCCGTTCATCGCGAGGAAGTTCTCGTCATTTACATGTCTTTTAATGGCAAGTCGAAAGCCTTCTCCTGTCTCACCTTCCTGTGTATGCTCGCTGAAATCCACTTTGATTCCCAGATGGTTTTCTTTAACGTAGTTGATTACTGCTTCTTTTCGGTGAGATACGCCAAGAACCACGTGGTCAAAGCCTTGGTCTCGAAGCCAAGTAAGCGTCCAATACAGGAGAGGTTTTCCCCGCAAGGGTATCATGCATTTGGGCAGGTCTTCCGTAAGAGGGCGCATGCGCAACCCCGACCCACCGACAAGCACTACTGAGGTTCGAATTTTCAGCGCCATTTTAGGTCACTTTTATAGAGTTTACTGATTATTGGAGCCTGCATATATAACGCTTTAAGTCTTAAAGTCTCCTGCCATCGAATCGCTCCAGTTCTCAACAATCTCGTCTCCGTTTTTGCTCAGATACCCAAAATGAATAACGTGATAGGTGCTAGATGCTTTCTGCTTCTTAATGGCAGAGGGTTTATAACTAAAATAGCATTTTCCCTTAGTTGGCAAATGAAGAAGCAATGATAAAGCTAAGAATCGACGTAGATTACCCTTACCCGTCTAGGAATAAAAGTTATTTATACATAGCCTTGGGAATCAAAAAAAGAAAAAGCAAAGATTATCTGAAAAACGCTCAAATCATCGCTAAAATGATTAATGAATCGCCAAAAGAAGTTATGGCTTACTGGTTCTTTACACCCTGCACAATACCTGATAAAAAACTGCTCGACTTATTAAACCCCGACAAACATGAGGTAGCTCTGCACATTGCAACAAACCCTTACCAAGAATGGAAAATCTTAGAAAATGAAACCAACCGGACTGTAAAGTACTATACCATTCATGGAACTCAGCGGTTAATTGCCCAGTTGTTGTGGGGACGAAAAATTGGACAAAAAGAAGCTAATGTTCCTAGCGATTTCCCGTTAAAACCCTTCGATGATCTCAAGGTTTTTCCTACCATTAGTTTAGATCGTGTACGTTATTCTCATAGTTTAAATGAAACTGTAAAAGAAGCTGAAGAAGCGATTAATCAAAATCGTGTGTTAGCTGTTCATCCTGACTGGCTCTTTAGAAAAAAAGGTCGAGGAAAAAACCATAGGGCAGCATTTTATGATGTCTTAAAAATTATTTTGGATGTCGATAAGGATGCTTGAAAAGTTAAGGATAAAAAAGAAAGCTTTCTTCAGGATAGCCTTCGACATTCAAGAGTACGAAAAAAACATTATTCCCGACAAGGGATTCACTGAGAAGCTAAGAGAAAAAAACGTGGATATTTTTACTTTTCTTGATAGAAAATGGTGCTGCCCAATTCCTAATCCGCCAAGCACCTGGATAAAAAGCGAAGATAACGTTGGCTTGCTTGAAATGAAAGACTATGACAGCTGGTGGAGCAGTGTTGGAAATAAAACTCGCAACATGGTCAGGCGGGCAGAGAAAAATGGCGTAAAAGTCGATGTTGTCCAGCCAACAGAGAAATTTACTGAAGGCGTTTGGAAAATTTACAATGAAACCCCCATAAGGCAAGAACGAGCTTTCCCACACTACGGTGAAACGCTAGATACAGTTGCTCGGAACATTTCAGCAGCCCAAAACTCCACGTTTATCGGCGCATTTTTGCAAGAAGAACTTGTCGGATTCATCCAAATTATCCACGGTGACAGCATATCCGTGATTTCCCAGATTCTTTCGATGCAGAAACATTGGGATAAAGCAGTGAACAACGCGCTTCTTGCTAAAGCGGTTGAAGTCTGCGCCTCCAATGGCGAGAGGTGGCTTATGTATGGGCGAATAGGAAACCACCCGTCACTTGACAAATTTAAAGAAAGCAACGGATTTGTCAAGTTCCCGATAACACGTTACTACGTGCCCCTGACATGGAGAGGCAGAGTTGCTACACGACTGGGGTTACATCGGGATTTTAAGGATGCCTTGCCGCGGTGGCTTAAGGATCCGCTTATTCCAGTTTTGAACTGGGCAAGCAGAAATAAGATGCGGTTGAAACTGCATTAAGCAAAATAAGATAAAGACGCCCAGTAGCCATAACTTATAATTATTAAGTCTCTGAATTAATCTACAAAACGGAAAAGTACTCTGCATGCGTGACGAACATCCCGTAGAGTTTAACGTGCTTGATGTTGGTTCGGGAAATCAGCCGAGAGGCGACGTAAATGTAGACCTCTTCCACGGTTCTTCATCTCAGAAAAAAAGAGCCAATAACTTTGTCATCGCCGACGCCGAGTTTCTGCCCTTTAAGGATGAAGCGTTTGACGTTGCATTTTCCGCTTTCACCATCGAGCAGGTTAAAGAGCCTTTTCTTATGCTGAAAGAAATGTGCCGCGTTACCAAAAGAAAAACAATAGTGCGGTACGCATACAAGTTGGGCAGTGGAGCAAGAGCGCCTAATCATATCCAGCTTTTTGATGAAAAATGGTTCCAGAACGCAGCTACAACACTTGGTTTTGAAAGCGTCCAGTTTACCAATAGTAGCGATTATCCAATTAGTGTAAAGGTCCTGAAAATTTTTCCAAAAAAAACTCAGATTCGGGCTTGGGGAATTTTTCGGCGTTTTGAAAGATGGTCTAGAAAAATACGAAAAGTTCAGGTTGAGATGGAAGTTTGGATTAAGAAAAGTAAACCCCGCTTTGATTCCGCTGAGATGAAATTCGTTGTGGTTTACAACATTCCAGAGGCTTTTAGGCAATACTTTTCTTCAAGCCCCTTTGTTTCTGCCGACAAAGTGATCGCGTACCACAACGTGAAGAATGAGCCTCTTCCGAAGTTTTACAACGAGACTGTTCGAAAGTATCTGTCAGAGGAAACATGGTTTATTTTCTGCCACCAAGACTTTGTTTTGCGAGAAGACCTGAAGTTACTTTTAAAAGAGAAAGACACTGAAGCAGTCTACGGTCCAATAGGTGTGCGTCTTGCAGCAGAACCTTTCATGGGGCAGATAATTCAAGCTAACAATGAACCTATCGGTACCCCACTAAGCGATGACACCGTTGTCCAAACGCTTGATGCGCAATGTCTAATTGCCCACGCATCAGTTTTCAGGCAGGGGCTGTGGTTTGATGAGCGATTTCCCTTTCACTTCTATGACGCCGATTTTTGCATGAGCGCATACACCAGGGGCTTCGACGTTTTGGCCACGCAAATAAATTGTCAACATAAAAGCAGAACCTTAACTGGGGACGTCAACTCGCCCAACTACCTTGCGTCGTTGTCTGATTTCAAAAAGAAATGGAAACGTTTCCTGCCCATAAAAACATCGACAACAACCGTGACGTAAAATCTGACCCTAAAGTTTAGCGTCGGCTTCTTATAAAACTCAGAAGTGTAAGCTAATTTTATATCAGGAGTGCTTTGAGGATTTGGTTTAGTTCTTCCCTGTTTTTGATGCTGCGAAAAATGGCTTTTCCACTTGCGTAGAGGCGGAAAGATGTGTCTTGGAAAGTTAACTCAAAGATTATTCCAGCTATGGTGTTTTTCAATTGGGCTTTTTTTAAAATTTGGGCGATAGCCTCATCCTTTTTTTCGTACTTGAAAACTACTATAACGTCTTTTTCTTCACCGCATGTTCCCTCAATTCGCGCCACGTAATCTTCGATGGTTGCCATTAGAGCTGATCAATCTCCTTTAAGACTTCAACGAAACGGTCAACTTCCTCGCGGGTGTTGTAAATGTAGAAGCTTGCCCGGTCAGATGAGTGAAGCTTTAGAATTTGCTGATGAAGAGGCTGCGCGCAATGGTAACCGCTTCGTATCATTATTCCATAGTTGTCACAGATAAGCGCAACATCATGCGACGATAATCCTTTAACGCTGAAAGGTATTATTCCACATTTCTTGGTAAGGTCATTGGAGCCGTAAATTGTAACTTTGGTGCATTCTTGCATGCGTTCAATTGCATACTTAGTTAACGCTTTCTCATGGCATAGCACGTTGTCCATGCCTACTGCTTCAAGATACTTCACTGCTTCAGCTAAACCAACAGCGCCGCCAATGTTAGGCGTGCCTGCCTCAAACTTCCACGGCAGCTCATTCCAACTTACGCTACACCCCGCGCCCAAGAACTCTACTTCCTTAATCATTTCTCCGCCACCTTGAAAAGGCGCCATCTTTTCCAGCAAATCTTTTTTGCCGTAGAGCCCCCCGATGCCTGTTGGACCAAGCATTTTGTGTCCGGAAAAAGCCAGAAAATCCGCATCCAAATCCTGAACATCAACCTTCAAATGCGGCACAGACTGTGCCCCGTCAACCAGCATTAACGCGCCATTTTCATGGGCAACTTTCGCGATTCGTTTAACATCATTAATTATGCCTGTGACATTTGAAACTTGGCTCAAGCACGCGATCTTTGTTTTGCTTGAAAATTTGCCCTCAAAATCATCGTAATCCAATGTGCCGTCCAGATTTACGTTGGCATATTTTATGGTGAACCCTTTAAGTTTAGAGATGATTTCCCAAGGCACAATGTTGCTGTGATGCTCCATTAAGGAAACTAAAACTTCATCATCTTTGCATAAGCTGTTTAGTCCCAAAGAATATGCAACTAAATTGATTGCTTCTGTTGTGCCTCTAACAAAAACAAGTTCGGAGGCGTCTTTGGCGTTGATGAATTTAGCGATTTTTTCCCGTGAATTCTCATAAAAATCAGTGGCTTCTAAAGATAAAGTGTGGACTGCTCTGTGTACATTGCCGTTGTGGTTTTCATAGAAGCTGCTTACCGCGTCTATTACTTGATGGGGCTTTTGTGTGGTGGCGGCGTTATCAAAATAAATTAGGGGATTGTTGTTTACTTGCCGTTTTAATATTGGAAAATCTTGCCGAATCGCTTCTACGTCCACGATTACTTCTCAGCCTTCTTCTCGTCCTCTGCCTTCATTCTCTTTGACAGCATCTTTGAAAGTTCTTCCTCTTCCAACGCCTGCTTCTCCTCGAACGTATGCTCCGCCGGCATCCAGCTTGGAGCAGCAACATTTCTTTGCGTGAAATATTGCCGTATTGCCCGTTTCAGCGCGCCTACCGCAAGGACTCCGCAGTGGAATTTGACGCTTGGCAACCCGCCGATTTCCTCAGTGACTCTCTTCCAAGTTATCTCTTCCCAAGCTTTCTCAAGAGTTAAACCCTTAATCATCTCAGTTACAATGCTTGATGTGGCGATGTTGGCGGCGCAGCCGTAGCTTTCAAAGCTTGCCTTCTCAATAACGTCTTTATCGGTTATTTTCAGGTAGAATGTTATCATGTCTCCGCAAGCTGGGTTTCCAGCGACTGCTACTACGGTGGCATCTTCCATTTTTCCCAGGTTCTTGGGGTGTCTAAATAAATCCATAACTTTTGGGTTGTACGGTAATGGTATACGTGACATACTAATGCACTCCTGTTGAGCCAACTATCCCTCTAATACGATTGACAGCTGTAGGTAAAGCTTCTAAAACGTAGGCTATATCCTCTTCTGTGTGGCTACGCGTGACTTTCATCAGAATGCTGCCGTGAGCTTCCTCGAATATGCGTCCAATAGCGATAAGAACATGGCTTGGCTGCAAAAGTCGGCGGCTGCATGCGCTTCCGCTGGAAACGTAGATGCCTTTGAGGCTAAGTTCAATGGTTAATGCTTCGCCTTCAGCTCGCAGGAAACTAACATTAGCGTTGTCGGGGGACCGTTTATCGCCTTTTGGACCGTTAAAACGCAAGTCATCAAGCTCGCCAAATATGCCTTCAACCAGCATGTCCCGCAGCTTTCGCATCTTGGTGGTGTTTGCTTCGAAGTTTTGGAATGCAAGCTCCGACGCCTTGGTGAAGCCGACAATTAACGGGGTGTTTTCGACTCCTGGCCAGAGCTTCTGTGTTCCAATCTGTCCTTCCAAAATGCGCTCCATGTTTACGCCGTCACGCAGATACATTGCACCCATGCCTCGTGGTCCCTGAATCTTGTAGCTGCTGATAGTGGCTAAGTCCACGTTTAAGTCTTGCACGTTAAAGGGAATCCTGCCATAAGCATCTGACGCGTCGGTGTGGAAGAGCGCCCCCGGATTTTTGGCTTTAACAATATCTACCGCTTCTTTGATCGGTTGCACTGTCCCAATTTCATTGTTCACGGCTGAAACGCTTACAAGAATCGTGTCGTTGTCGACTGCTTCTTTGAGTTTCTCAAGGTTGATGAAGCCTTCATGATTGACTTTGACTTTTTGGGTGGTGAAACCGAACTTCTGCATCATCTCAGCGACTTGCATCACGTTTACTGGTTCGATTTCAGATATGATGATTTTTTTGCCTTTGCTTTTTTGCGCAAAACATGTGCCCATGATGGCTAAGTTGTTGGCTTCTGTTTCACCTGGAGTGAAGGTTATTTCTTCCAGGATTTTTGCGCCCATTGTCTTGCTGATTTTTTGGAAACAGTTCATTATGACTTCAAAAGCTTCCCAGCCTGGCTTATGCGTGAGCGTAGGGTTGCCATAGGCTTTCTTGTCAAAATAAGGCAACATCTCGTCAACCACTTCTTTAGGAACTATGCTGGAGTTCTCGTTGTCAAGGTAAACCTCGTGCGTTATACCTTCATGCAGTTTAAGGAGTTCTTTCACGTTTTCAACCATAGAGTATCCTCCTGTTTTGAGGGATAATATAACTCGTTACATTGCTAGTATCTAGTTCAAATAGAAAAATGTAGCTGAAAAAACCGTTTTCGCAACGGCTAATTCTATTAATCAGCTAGTTCAATAACTGATAAATCAACGAATTAATGGCGAGTTCAAAGTTGAAGATTGCAGAGTTGCCCGTACCCGAATCAGTTAAAGATATCCTGCTTAACTCGGGAATTACCGAATTGTTTCCGCCGCAGGAAGAAACTATACGAGCAGGAGTGCTTGAAGGCAAAAACATTCTTTTAGCCAGCCCAACCGCCTCGGGCAAAACTTTGATTGCTGAACTCTGCGGTCTCAAGCACATTTTGGAAAAGAATGGCAAAGTAATTTATCTCTCGCCACTTCGAGCGTTGGCAAGTGAAAAGTTTGAGGAATTCAGGAAATACTCATCTATCAGAAAGGTGAGCGGAAGAAAAGTCAGCGTTGGCATCAGCACGGGCGATTTTGATACCGCTGACAATTGGCTTGAGCGCTATGACATTATAGTTACCACAAATGAGAAGGCGGATTCGCTTCTGCGGCACCGTGCCAAATGGATGGATGAAATTTCCCTAGTTGTGGCGGATGAGGTTCACCTTTTAAACGATGCAGGTCGTGGTCCAACCCTTGAAGTGGTGTTGGCTAGGCTACTGCAGGTTAATCCTGACATTCAGGTTTTAGCGTTAAGCGCCACTATAAACAACGTGGACGAAATCGCGTCGTGGCTGAAAGCCAACTACATTGTGACTGAGTGGCGTCCAGTGTCGCTTAAGGAAGGCGTGTTGCTGAATGAGGAAATTCAGTACAAGGATGGCGATGCAAGAAAAATCGAGAAGAAAACGCGGTACCCAACAGTAAATTTGATACTGAACACGCTGAAGACGGGTGGGCAAGCCCTCGTTTTTGCTTCGACAAGGAAAAACTCGGTTTCAGCCGCAAAAACCATTGCCCAACACACGGGCGAAGTGTTATCTAAGCCTATGAAGCGGACGCTGGAGCATGAAGCAGAAAAAATCCTCTCTGCGGGCGAGCGGACGCAAATCAGCGAAACTCTCGCTGAGCTTGTTAGGTGCGGCACAGCTTTTCACCATGCTGGCTTAGCGGGGGTTCATCGTAAGTTGATTGAGGATTCGTTTAAGGAGGGAAAAATCAAAGTTTTAACCGCCACGCCCACGCTGGCGTTCGGCGTTAACTTGCCTGCGCGAACGGTTATTATTCAGGATTACAGGCGTTTTGAGCCAGGCTACGGCAACTACCCAATCAGCGTGCTTGATTATAAGCAGATGGCGGGAAGGGCGGGGCGACCAAAATACGACAAAGTCGGCGAATCAATCCTTATCGCTAAAACCTCCGATGAAGCAGACTACCTGATGGAAGGCTACGTTTTAGCTAAAACCGAGCGGATTTGGTCCAGGTTAGGGGTTGAAAAAATAATCCGCGGGCACGTGTTGGCAACGGTCGCTTCAGATTTTGCGCACTCCGAACAGGGGATTTACGAGTTTTTCGGCAAAACCTTCTACGCTTACCAATACGACGTTAAGGCAATCAAGGGCATTATCGGCAAAATCCTTGAGTACCTCTATGAAGAGAAAATGATTGATTACGTCGGAGACAACCTCTGCGCCACAAAGTTTGGGAAAAAGATAAGTGAACTCTACATTGACCCGCTCTCAGGAGTGGTAATCCGCGATGCCCTGAAAAACAAGCCCGCTTCCCTGACAGATTTTGGCATGCTTCACTTGGTTTCGCACACGCCCGACATGGGACCAGTTATGAGACCCTACGCGCGAGAGTGCGATGCATTGGCGGTTGCGCTTGAAGAGCGAAAAGACGAGTTATTCACTGATATTCCAAACGAGCGGGGCGACCACTTCGAGTACGAGCAGTTTTTGGGCGAAATCAAAACGGCGTTGGTTATGAAGAGTTGGATTGAGGAAGTCAGCGAAGAAAAACTCATTGAACAGTTTAACGTGCAGCCCGGAGACTTGTATCGGACCATTGAGAATGCGAAGTGGCTGCTTCACGCCACCGACGAGTTAGCTTCACTTTTCGGAGAAAAAGAAGTTCTGCCGCTAACTAACGAGTTGATTGAACGTGTTGCTAAAGGCATAAAGAAAGAGCTACTGCCCATCGTCAAGCTGGAAGGCGTAGGCAGAGTCCGCGGACGCATCATGTACAATGCAGGCTACCAAACCATAGAAGACATAAAGCACGCATCAATCGAAGAATTGACGAATTTGCCACTTGTTGGTCCAAGGTTAGCTAAGAAAATCAAGGAACAAGTCGGTGGATTCGTAAAAAAGGATACATGGGAAAAGCTTGACAAAGAGCCAGAATTTAAGCAAAGGGCGATGTCTGACTTTTAAATTCTCAACTCAGGTCGCGCTTTTTTTTGTTTGCCTATAACAACGCCAAAGTTTTTCATATAAGATTGTTGTGCACGTTTATATCTGTAGACCTGCTGAAATGGCTAAAACAAGGAATTTGGGTAAATGGCAACTCCGAAGAAACCGTATTTAAAACGAGATGTTGGAATTGTTTTGTTTATAACACTCCTTGTCGTAACTGTATTTACAGTGTACCTTTTTGAAAGTCAACAGATTAAGACGGCAAACATAAATCCCTTTACAAATAGCGGTCACTCACCTTCCAGTCCTCAAGCTCCAACGCCATACCCAAGTCCAACCGTTGTTATTAATGAAATCCAAGTATCAGGTACAATCAATATAGCAAGTTTGGAAACTCAGCCTATATCAATAGAATTTTTGGATACTGCGACAAATTCAGGATATTTCGCATCAATTCAAAATGGGTTTTATAGCACGTCTCTTCCAAATCAACAGACTTATGATGTGTTTGCCACTTGGGGCGGGTCAACAGTCAATATTAACGGCGTACCGACAAGTGCCTACGGTATGGGAACATTCAACCTTAATGCAGGCGTTGGAATAACGTCAATTACAAAAAACTTCTCAGGCTAAAGGAATGAACCGAGTTAGGCTGAGAGAGAGAGAGAGAAGAAAACTGTTAAGCACGAAAACTAAAGGTTGTTAGTATCGGCTTTTGCGAATTTTTCTGCTTGTTTAACTGCCGTGCCCAAATAGTTCTTGGGGTTTAAAGCTTTGTCTATCTCTTTTTCGCTCAGTTTGCGACTTACCAATTTGTCGTCGAGGAGAACTTGCTTGAAATCCAGCCTTTCCACTGCACTCTGAATTGTCAGTTTCCTAAGCATCTCGTGTGCTTCTTGCCTGTTCACGCCCTTTTTTGTCAACGCCATCATCACGGCTTCCGACATGGCGCGTCCCTGCGTAAGGTTCAGGTTCTGCAGCATCCGCTCTTTATCGATTCGCAGGTTAGCGACGATATTGCACATCAAACTAAGCATGTAATCAACAAGGATGTTTGATTCGGGCAGAATGAACCGCTCCGCTGACGACTGAGTTAAGTCCCGCTCATGCCACGTAATCATGTCTTCCAGCGCTGGCATGCTGAGGCTTCGGACGATTCGGGCTAAACCGCAGACGCGTTCGCATGTTTCAGGGTTCTGTTTATGCGGCATTGTGGAGCTGCCGACTTGCTTGCTGGCTTCAAACGCCTCGAAGAGTTCGCCGATTTCGGGTCTCTGAAGCTCCCTTATCTCGGTTGCGAAATTCTCCAGCGAAGAAGCAACCATAGCATAAATGCAAACTAGTTCAGCGTAACGGTCTCTTTGGACAATCTGGGTTGAAATCTCTGCTGCGGTTAAACCAAGCCGTTTCATTACAAGCTCCTGAATCTGCTCGGCATGCTCACCTAAACCCGCTTGCGTGCCGACTGCGCCGCTTATTTTCCCGACTAAGACGCGTTTTTTGCAATCGTTTAGCCGTTCTATGTGCCTGTTGACTTCGTAGCCCCAAACCGCAAACTTGAAACCCAAAGTAATCGGCAAGGCATGTTGCCCGTGGGTTCTGCCAATCATCACCGTTTCCTTATGTTGAGCCGCTTGCTTTTGCAATATTCCCTTTAAATCGGCTAGCTTTTTCTCGATAAGGTTTGAGGCGTCTTTCAGCTGCAAGGCGTTCGCGGTATCTACAATGTCGTAGCTTGTTGCGCCCAAATGCACGTAGGCGCCGCTTGACCCGCAAACCTCAGAGAGCGCACGAACCAACGAGGCAATATCATGCTTAATCTCCCTTTCAATAGCTTTCACACGCTCAACCTTAACATAATTGGTGGAAGCCATAGAAGCGATTTTTTCAGCATTCTTCCTTGGAATGTTGCCTACTTCAGCATGCGCCAAAGCCAAGGCAGCTTCAACATCAAGAAGTTTTTGAACTCGTGTTTCTTCTTCAAAGATTTTAAGCATCTCTGGCGTTCCATAACGGCCAGTATCTATAGGTAGGATAGGCAAGTTGATGTTCCTCAAAGTGAAGGATACACACATTAAGGATTAATGTTTTACCAATACTATTGCAGAATGTATTCTGTGTCGAGTGTGTTGTTGCATGAAAGTAACAGTTGCATTGTTAGATAAGCAGCGAAATAACGTGGTTGGGCGGGTTCTTGAGTTACTTCAAGCGTTGGGTGATGTGCGGACTTCGCATTTTGGGTTAGCTTCCCCAACGAAGAGTCTTTTTGACAAAAACCTCGACATCATGAGCAGGCAAGGCCTAATTTCATCAGCCATGGTTGGTTATGTTTCCTCAAAACCTAAAGCGGCGAGCGGCTACGAGTTTTTGCAGTTAGAGGATGAAACACTGTTTTTTGAAGGAAGAGTCTATTCGCCTATGCCCAAAGCCGCTGTCATGGAACAGGTTGCCAAGGAACCGCAGCACTGCGAAGCGCTCATGCAAAAATTAATCGCGGATGTCAGACGGAGACTATTCCTTCATCATCCTCAAGGACGGTTGGATTGGAGCTGGAAGAGACCCAGTTGGAGTTCAACCGCTCTACTATGGCGAAAACCAAAGCATAGCCGCCATTGCCACAAACCGAAAAGCCCTATGGAAACTTGGAATAGAGAACCCCCTCTCTTTTCCGCCTGGAAACATTGCTTTTGTGAATCGTGAAGGCTTCCAGTTCAAACCCATCAAAATGCTGACTTTTGCAGAGCCCACGTCGATAACGTTGGATGAGGCAGCAAAGGGGCTTCAGGTTCTTTTGGAAGAATCAATTCGAAGACGCACGCGTGACGTGAAGGAGGTTGTGGTCGCTTTTTCAGGAGGCTTAGATAGCAGTTTAGTGGCTTATTTGGCAGATAAGGTTGGAATGAAAGTTAATTTGCTTCATGTTAGCATGGAAAACCAAGCTGAAACGGAAGAGGCTATTGAGGCATCAAACGGTTTGAATTTGCCGTTGCAGGTGCATTTGTTCAAGGATTCTGATGTGGAAAACACTTTGTCTAAAGCGGTGGCGCTGATTGAGGAGGCTGACCCGATTAAAGCCAGCGTCGGTTTGCCATTTTATTGGGCGGCAGAAGAAGCCTCTGAAGCAGGTTACCGTGTGATGTTGGCTGGTCAGGGTGCAGATGAACTGTTCGGAGGCTACCAACGCTACGTAACCGAATACTGCAAAGACGGAAGCGAAGCAGTCCGCAAAACAATGTTCAACGACGTGGTTAGGATTCATGAGAGCAATCTTGAGCGCGACCTCAAAATCACTGGTTTCCACGATGTCGAGTTGCGCTTGCCCTTTGCCTCGTTTGAGCTTGCCCAGTTTGCGTTGAGCCTGCCGATTGAATGCAAAATGGAGCATAACCCTGATACTTTGAGAAAGCTTGTTCTGCGTAAGGTAGCGTTGAATGTTGGCATGCCTGCATCGGTAGTAGATAAGCCAAAGAAAGCGGTGCAGTACTCCACAGGCATAAACGACGCCATCAAAAGGATAGCAAAGAAACAGGGCAAAACAGTCAACGAATACATAGGAGAGCTTTTTCAAGAATCCAAACGCTGAGCTTTTGGTTTTTCTTTAGGAATCCGTAGTATTAATTGGTCCGTGCCTCTTTGTCGAAAAAATGTTACCTTACGGTATTATACTAAACGGTATAATTTTGGAGGTCGCTTCATTCTCTGGAAAAAGGTTCTGAATAATTTGCTTAAGGTAAAGCTTCATCTCACGTGAATTTGTCTCTTTAACTTTTTTTACAATTCAACCTAAACCCAAAATAAGCCCTAAATCAAAAAACAACCACAAAAAACCGCCCAAAACGACGGGCTTATGGCGTTAACCTGACTTTGTCACGTGGATACAGAGTTACTTCACGGATGTTCTTTTTCCCAGTTAAAATCATCGTTAACCGCTCAAGCCCAATGCCCCATCCAGCGTGAGGCGGCATCCCGTAATCGAAGGCTTGAAGATGGTACTTGAACGATTCAGGGTTAAGCCCCTTCTCAGTCATCCTTTGGATAAGCTGGTCTTTCTGGCTAATTCTCGTGCCGCCCGACACCAACTCGATGTAGCGCCACATTAAGTCAAAGCCCTCGCAAATCTCCGGCTTATCCTCGCGCGGTTTAATGTAGAACGCCTTCGCGTGCGTCGGCCAATCGGTTATAAAATAGAAGAACGGGTACAGTTTGGCTAGTTCTCTGAAGGCTTCAGTGGGTATGTCTTCGCCCCAGGGAATCACCACGCCCTGCGCTTTGAGGTCTTCCAGCACTTGGGTGTAGGTTAAACGTTTAAACGGGATCTCTGGGATTTCGAACTTGTATTTGAGCACTGAAAGCTCGCTGACACACTTCTCCCTTACCGTAACGCAAGTGTGATGGATAACCTGTTCCAGAAGCGCCATGACGTCTTGAGCGTTCGCAAAAGCCTCCTCGATGTCAACGGAAGTGAATTCGCTTAGGTGCCTGCGCGTGTGTGATTCTTCCGCCCTAAAGAAAGGTCCAACCTCAAAGACCTTCTCAAAGCTCAACGTTAACTCCTCTTTGTAGAGCTGTGGACTCTGGGCGAGGTATGCTTTCTGCTCAAAATACTTGACGCTGAAAAGCTCTGCGCCGCCTTCAGTTGCGGAGCCAATGATGCGCGGAGTGTGAACCTCCAAGAATCCCTTTTCATACAGGAAGCTTCGTATCGCAGCAAGAGCGGTATGCTGAATTTTAAAAGCCGCTAAATTCTTTTCTTGGGTAAGATCCAGCGCTCTTGCGTCCAAGCGAGCTTCTATGTTGGCTGGAGTTTTCCCCGTTATGTCTATGGGCAATTGTTCGTTTGCAGTGCTCAAAACTTTGATGCCGGAGGGGACTACTTCTATGCCCCGGGGCGTCATGTTAGTTTTCTTAACCGTTCCCTTAACGGCTAAACTGAATCTTTTCTGCAGCAAATCAGACTTAGCTAAAACTTCTGGAGCAATACGTTTTTTAGGAATCGTAATTTGGATGGTTCCTTCTCGGTCTTGAAGGATAATAAAGCGGATGCCGCCTAAATCGCGGATTTCTTGAACCCAACCGAAAAGAGTCACTTCTTGCCCGTCAATTTCTGGTGTAACAGCGCTTGTATAGTGGCTTCTAGTCCAGTCACCGATAGAGTTCAAGTTCATGCCTGACCGCCAATCCTTAATCTGCGATTTCTACGCGCAAGGACATTTTACGTACTTTACTGGCGATTTCCTTTAAAGCTTTAAGGTCAAAAGGCAACTGTGCGCCACGTTTCCTCTTCAGGATAACTCTGGTTTCAGTGGTTCCGTCTGGAAGCCAAATCGTGTTGATCGTCAGTATGCTAAAGGGCATGAATAGGTCCTCTAAGAATTTGCGGTCATCAACACCATACTCTAACACTCGAACATTCTTGCCTGTTTCGTCGCTCAGCGCTTTGATAATCTTTCCACTATAACCTAAAAGTCTTGGCACATCTCCATGCCCAACGATGATGGCTAAAGTTTTTTCCACCTCAATTGCCCTATAGAAACACATACTTTGCAAGGAAGGATACTTCTCTTCTAGGGAGAGCAGTAAACGGGCTACTTTCAGGTCCATCTGACTGATCTCGCCAGATTTTACCTTCGCCGAGCATTTTTGGCATAGAATGCCGCTTTTTAAGCAGAAACTGCATAGTTCCGTTTTCATTGTGTGTCGTTTTTCCTGCAAATAGGAGTTTGGCTACTGCTTGTTTCCCCTTATTAATGTTATTTCTATTGTGCTTACGTTAACGGTCGTTTCGCTTTCTTCCTGTGGTAATAGTTTGTCTGTTCCGATGCCTATGTTTTTGATTTTTACGTCAGGGAGAAACCTGTGCCTAACAACTTCAGCAACGTCTATTGCTCGGCTGATGGATTTTCCCCGTGCCTTTATGCTTACTTCTTTTGCTCCGCCGTGAAAGAAAGTGATGCATGCGAGTACATAGTTCATTATTGGTTTTTTTCCGATTAAGACAGCGTCGGCATCAGTCACGTCTTCGCTTCACTCCTAGTTACTTTTTAAGTGGCTTCAGTAAACTTTTTTTGAAAATAAATACATTGTGGTATAGGTTCAATGTTCTATCTAGGCGTTCGCAAACTGGTTGCAGCTGTTTGCTGTTTTTTGTTTATCCAGTACCACAGTTTATTTCTAAAACACAAGCTGTCTTGGGCTTGTAAAAAATCAGCCCCCTATTTAAGAAGCCAAATTAATCACCTTCGCAAATGATGAAACCCTAAATTGTTAGAGAGCGCCTTCTTTTTTGGTGTATCCTTATCTTGTTTTTGACGGTTTTGGCAACACCAAATTCTTAAGCAACCTCATTATTGTAAACGTTTAACTTAACAAAACATCACATAAGTGATCAATTTGGAGCCATTAACTAAACGTTCAATTCAACTCTTAAAAACATTGTATGAGAAAGGGAAATCTACTAACACCTATACGCTGAAGGTAAAGCAAGACGAATTATCAAGCCAATTGGGAGTCAGTAGACAAGCTTTAAACGTGCACTTGCGCAAACTAAAAAATCGAGGCTACATTCGAACTGGCAGAGGCTTCATAGACGTCACTGATAAAGGATTGAATGCTCTGGGCGTATCCACTACTCCAGCCTTTATTCTGCTCAAGGTTTCACCAATTAAGCGAATACATGTTTATGAGCAAATTCGTGATCTTGCCGTTTCTAGAGCTTTCCGGATAGCTGGCGAAGTAGACGCATTAATAATTGTTGAGCGCGATAACCTTGACGAAATTCTAAAGAAACTCTATGACATAGACGGAATCGAAGATACACGTTCTTATGTCACGATTGAGGAAATTAAATAGGGACAGTTTTGAATTTATTTGAGTATGAAGCAAAACAAGAGTTTTCAAAGCATAATATTTCTATTCCAAAGGGCAAATTGGTAACTAAACTGGCCCAAACAGCTGAGGCGATTGCTGACCTTAAGCCGCCTTACATGGTGAAAGCACAAGTTTTAGTTGGCGGAAGAGGAAAAGCAGGCGGAATCCTATCTGTTACAACGGAAAAAGAAGCGGAAGAAGCCGCCGTTAAACTTCTTGGGGCACCAATAAGAGGTTTGATTGTTAAGCAGGTGCTAATAGAAGAAAAAATTCCAATCCGCAAAGAACTGTACTTGGGAATTGCGGTTGACCGCTCTAACCAAAGCTACGTTGCCCTAACTTCTGCAATAGGCGGAGTAGAAATCGAGGAAACAGCCAGTAAAACACCAAAAGCAATCATCCGAACCCTTATTGACTCCCAATTAGGCATGCGTTCTTTCCACTCACTGGCAATAGCAAAACAGTTAGGTTACAGCGGCAATCAACTTGTACAATTATCAACCATTATCCAGAAGCTATACCAAGTTTGCATAGATAACGATGCTGAAATAGCTGAGATTAACCCGTTAGCCGAGACAGAAACAAGAGACTTCGTTGCACTAGATGCTCGAATGGTAATTGATGATAATGCCCTGTTTAGGCATCCCGAATATGAGGCAAGAGAAACCCAAACGCTCTCGCTTCAAGAGGCTTTGGCATTAAAGAATAATTTGGCTTACGTTAAACTTGACGGCGACATAGGCGTGGTAGGCAATGGCGCTGGGCTGGTTATGGCTACGCTTGATTTGCTGAATTTTTTTGGAGGTAAACCAGCAAACTTTTTGGATTTAGGCGGTGGAGCAACTATTGATGCAATAGCGGTGGCTTTGCAGATTGTTTTTGCTGAACCAGATATCAAAGTCATACTGGTCAATGTTCTTGGAGGAATAACTCATTGTGATGATGTTGCTCGGGGCATTGTTGAGGCAGCAAACGAGGCTAAAGTTAAGAAACCGTTAGTTGTTAGACTGGTGGGTACAAACCAGCAAGAAGGCGAAAAAATACTTGCCGAAGCCGGCATCAGCGTCTTAGTCAGCATGGAAGACGCAGCAAAACAAGCCGTTGAAATTACCCGTGGAGCGCAACCTTAAATGGGCATAATAATTAACGCTGACACGAAGGCGATTGTTCAGGGCATCACTGGGAAACAGGGCAGCTACCAAACCAAACTCATGCTTGATTACGGAACCAAAATAGTGGCTGGAGTAGTTCCGGGCAAAGGCGGAACCTCAGTTAATGGAGTCCCCGTTTATGATACCGTTAAAGAAACTGTTGAGGCGTATTCGCCTAATGCTTCAATAATTTTTGTGCCAGCGCCGTTCGCTCAAGATGCAGTTCTAGACGCTATCGCTAATAAAATCAAGACAATAGTTGTGGTTACCGAGCATTTGCCGATAAAAGACACAATAAACCTAATGGCTTACGCAAATCAGTCGCAAGTCACTATTATTGGTCCTAACACACCTGGAATAATAACTCCTGGAGAGTGCAAACTTGGAATAATGCCAGCCAGCATCTTCAAGTCTGGCAGCGTTGGCGTGATTTCAAGAAGTGGCACTTTAACCTATGAAATAGCGGCAGGGCTTACAGCCAACGGTTTAGGACAATCAACCTGCCTTGGCGTCGGCGGTGACCCTATTGTGGGCTTAAATTTTATTGAAGCCTTAGAATTATTCAGAGAAGACCCAGAGACTAAGGCGATAGTTTTGATTGGTGAAATCGGCGGTAACGTGGAAGAATTAACGGCAGAGTACATAGCACAAGAACGTTACCCCAAGCCGATTGTGGCTTATATGGCTGGACGATTTGCGCCGTCTGGCAAGCGGATGGGTCACGCGGGAGCCATAATAATGGGCAAGCAGGGTACTGCACAAAGCAAAATTGAAGCTTTAACAAACGCTGGAGTTAAAGTGGCTGAAACGCCTAGTGATGTGACAGAGCTCTTGATTAAGGCACTTTTGCGTTAAGATTGGCTTTTTCTGTAAATTGCAAAGTTAAGACAAAAGGTATATTTGATACTTAACCATCAAAGACTTAGCCAAAATGGACGGTTAACAATAATATGCCAATATTAGACCCAGTTAAAAAGGCAATAGCGCAGAAGCACAGGTTATACATGAAAATCTGCAGAGACTGCGGCGCACGTAACGCTGAAACCGCAGTGAAATGCCGAAAATGTAAAGGCAAAAACCTGCGCTGGAAGAAACGAGAAATAGTAAAGTAAAGAAAGAGCTTATTTTTATTTTACTTTTATCTTCGTAACTCAGCTTCCTAAATCTCTTATTTTACAACGTTTTTATCAGCGTTTCCATGTTGAAAAAAGTGTTGGCGCAGCCGTTCTTTAGCAACGGAACAGATTGCCAAGCCATGCCCATGCTACTCAGCTTTTCGCCAGACATCATCACTTCTGGACCGCATGCAACACCTACAACCCCCTCATACTTCTTTTGCTTCAAAATATTAGGCACACAAGAACCACCAGATAAAACGTAAACGTCGTAACCTTTCTCTCTGGCAATGCCTTCCGCCTTGTTGACAAAACAGTCAGGTGAGCAATGAGCACAAACGTAAGAGTTCAAGCTCGGCTCAAAAACGGCTTGGCATTGACTATCCATGTATTTCCTACAACAGTGGGGAAGGAACAGAGCCCTCTTTTTGGTCTGCAGAAATTCCTTTTTTTGTACCAAGTTCAAAGTTTGCATTTTAAGGAGGTCTTGAATTAGCACCACGGCATCTTGGATGTCAAGTCCTGAAACTTCCTGGATTCTGAATTTTCTGATTAATTCCTGTAAGGTTTTCTCAAAAACCTTCTGCATGCCCATTTGGTTGCCGACAATGGCGAGTTCTATGAAAAAGTGCTGCGGCGCCTTTGAGATGTCGAAAGTAAACTTATAGGGCATAAATCAAAATGAATAAAGATCCAAACTTAAAAAGAATATCTCTTATGGAGGGTGAGGAAACACATTTTTGCTTTAGCAAGGAAGCGTGCTTTAGATCATTTATCTCACTGATTTAGGCGCAGCTGGCAAAAAATGACGCTTCTAAAAAGAAAAGTGGCAACCATTAACCCACGCAATGAGCAGGCTCGAAACTATAGAGTTTTCACGAGAGTTTCCATATTAAATACTGTATTTGCACATCCATTCTTTAACAACGGTATAGCTTGCCCGGCTACATTTAAGCTGTTCAAAAATGGCTCCAGCACTCTCATTTCTTCTCCACACGCAATTCCCACTACGCCTTCGTAATGTGTATTCTTCAGAATCTTGGGTATGCATGAGCCGCCTGGTACCACGTAAACGTCATATCCTTTTCCCCGAGCCAAGCAGTCAGACTGGCTAACTAAGCAGTCTTTTGAACAGTGGGCGCATGAGTATGACGGGATATCTGAATTAAAAACTGCTTTGCAGCGTCCGTCTAAGTACTTTCTTGTGCAGTGAGAAAGAAAGAGAGCTCTTTTCTTGGTCTGCAAGAATTTGCCTCTCTCTATCATGTTTACTGCCTGTAAATCAATAAAGTCCTGAAGCAAGACTAAGGAATCAGAAAGATTTAGTCCCGTAGCCTCTTGTATTCTGAACCTTATAATAATTTCCTGTAATTTTTTAATTAATGTTTTATGCATGCCCTTCTGGTAACTCACCGTCGCAATTTCGGTGAAGAAGAAACGCGGTACCTTTGACAAGTCGAAAGTAAATTTATAGGGCATGTATTTAGCTAAGCTATTATGATGCTTAAATAAATAGCTGCGTCTATGTAAGAATTAACAGTTATTTCTTTTCCAAGTCCAAGAGGTCTTTAACGGCTTTCAGCTCTTCTCGGAGTTGCTCTACTTCTGCTTCAAGGTCGCTGGCTTTTAACTCCGCATCTTTCTTAGCGGTCTCTAGACCACTCAGCAATTCAGGTTTTGAATCAAGCTTTTCTAGTTTCTGCTGTAGATCAGCTAAATTTTGTCTAAGCCCTAACTGTATTTCCTTAAGTCTTCCAATTAACTCTTCTACTTTTGGCGTTTCTAACGTTTTTTTGTTGGACTTAGCCATCTGTCTAAACACTTCCATTGAAAAGAAAAATTGAAAGAGCTTATTAGATGCTTATTTCGAACATTAACCGTTCAACGAGTTCCTTGTACCTGTTCCGAATAGTAACCTCAGTCACCTGCGCAATCTCAGCGATTTCCCTCTGCGTCTTCCGTTCACCTGTCAAAACTGACGCTACGTAACTTGCTGCCGCCGCAATTCCGGTTGGTCCTCTTCCTGATGTTAGTTTAAGTTCTTTTGCTGCGGCTAAGATTTTGTGGGCGATTTCTTCAACTTTTCCCTGCATCGTCAGTTGATTAGAAAACTTTGTTATGTACTGGCTTGGCCTAAGTGGTGGAATTGAATAGTTTAGTTCTCTGATTAAGAAACGGTAGCTTCTGCCGACTTCTTTCTTGTTTACACTTGATGCCTGAGCGATTTCGTCTAAAGTTCGAGGTAAGGCACATTGTCTGCACGCCAAGTAAATCGCTGCCGAAGTAACACCCTGAATTGACCTGCCTCGAATTAGCCGTTCTTTTACTGCTTTTCGGTAAATTACTGAGGCTGTTTCAAGAATGTTTTTTGGAAGGTTCAAGTTGTTAGAAATCTTTGTTATTTCAGAAAGTGCAAATGCCAAGTTGCGTTCTGTGGCGTCTGAAACTCTGATGCGTCTTTGCCATTTCCTAAGACGATAAACTTGCGCTTTCTGCCCGGGAGAGAGACTTTTACCATAAATGTCTCGATCATGCCAATCGATGGTTGTTGATAAACCTTTATCGTGGATTGTGTATGTTAAGGGCGCTCCAACTCTGGTTCGCTTTGACCTTTGCTCATCATCGAAGGCTCTCCACTCTGGTCCTCGGTCAGCTATTTTGGCTGCTACTACGAAACCGCAGTCCATGCACACTATTTCGGCGCATTCATAATCGCGCATAAGCCTGGTGCTGCCACATTCAGGGCATGATTGTATTTTGGCAGGTTCTGTTTTTACAGATTGGTCTGTCTCTTCATGTAACTCGGTATTTTTAATCATTCATTTTTGCTCCGTTTCGTTTTCGAGAGGAGCAAGTACACCGGTTTATTCAATAGTTTAGCGGGTTCCCTGACAGTTGGTTTAACGACTGCATAAGGAGCAGACACTGGACCGATAATGTCAAAAACTTTACCCACAACACTTAAGCTTTCATCAACAACTTCTGAGCCAATTCTAGGCGCTTTCTCAGTCTTAACAATCATGTTTTTTGACGGAGTTAACGCCCGCACCCTGCCCAATCTTTGCAAACGCGCCATTCCCCTCTCGCAAAACATGTAGGTGACCGTAGGAGCTTATTTAAAGCTTTCTAAAGGCTTTATAAGCTGAACGATTTAGACTGACATTTTTTAGTCGAAAGCTTCTTAAATAAGAAGTGTGGATAAGACTGTGCCTTAAAAGGGTGAGGCTAATATGTCCAAACCATTCTATGTAAAATATGAAGTACCGAAAGAAATCGTAGATGCAGCCTATGAAGCCCTAACGATTGCTTCTAAATCAGGAGTTGTTAGGAAAGGAACAAACGAGGCAACAAAAGCTGTTGAGCGATCTCAAGCAAAACTTGTCGTAATAGCTGAAGATGTTGATCCGCCAGAAGTGGTAGCGCATTTACCTCTTCTCTGCGAAGAAAGAAAAATTCCATACGTGTTCGTTCCAAATAAAGACAAACTAGGCAACGCAATAGGCATAGACGTCCCATGCGCAGCAGCGTGCATTCTCAAGGAAGGCGAAGCCGCAGGATTAATCAAAGAAATCGTTACTCGGATTGACCAGGTTAAACGAGGATCTCAGTAATGAGCAAAGAAGCAGCAGAAGAGCTTATTCCATCAGAAGTTATCCAAGTCATAGGCCGTACAGGTGTGACTGGCGAAATTACGCAGGTTCGAGTCCGCATCATGGAAGGAAAAGATAAGGGCAGAATCATAACACGCAACGTTAAAGGACCAATCCGCGTTCAAGATATTCTTATGCTGCGAGAAACAGAAAGAGAAGCAAAGAAAATTACAAGATAACTGAGGAGAAATTGTCATGCCAAAATCAAGAAAATGTTCATTCTGCGGTGCTGATTTCCCAGCTGGTACAGGCATGATGTTCGTTAAAAACGATGGATCGATTTTATGGTACGATTCTGGCAAATGCAAGAAAAGTTCATTGCAATTCAAACGAGACGCACGTAAACTAAAGTGGACCAAGTACTTCGGTAAAGAAGAGAAAGGCAAAGGTTAAACCACAAGTCTTTTCAGTTCCAACCATTTTTTCATTTTTTAGTAATTTTGTTATTCGATTTTTTACTGAAAGCTTATCTTTCGGCGGTTTTAATCATAAATTTAGGTGCCAACTTGCCCCTTTTCCGTACAAAAAAAGAAGCGTTCGAATGGTTAACGTCAAGCAAAAAAACTATTGATGTCAGAAAGGGCAATCCACACCGCGGTGAGGTTGCTGTTTATCTTTCAGGGCGAAAGGTTCTACGGATGAGGATTATTAAGAGAGAAACGGGAAGACTAGGCGAAGTTGTGCGGCCTGATAATTACGTGCTGGTTATTCCTTCCGCTGTGGTTATTGATGATGCTCTGGCTTACCTGCGGGCGCTTTACGATGGATATGATGGCGATTTTACCGCTTATTATATTGTGCCGTTAGAGAGTTAAGCTTTTTTGTCCATTTTATATTTGCGATTATGCTAAAATAAATGATTAAACTAAATTATTATTGTAAATATATTCCGTTTTTAGTAGAAAAAATAACTAAAACGTAACGCTTAAATATGCTACTGATGCTTTGTTCATATCCATAATGAGGAATTAAAAATGGTAAAATTTAGTGGCTGTTACACTGCGCTAATAACCCCCATGACTCGTGATCGCCAAGTCGATTACGAAGGCTTGCGTCAACTGGTAGCTTTCCAAATAAAAGAAGGTGTAAAAGGTATACTCGCCGTCGGCACTACCGGAGAAAGCCCCACCTTAGACTGGAGTGAACACAACAAGGTTATTGAAAAAACCCACGAATATGCAGGCGCAGAAGTTTTAACTATCGCTGGAACAGGAAGCAACTCAACGCAGGAAGCCATCGAAGGCACAGAGCACGCCCAGCGCACAGGCATAAAATGTGTTCTGCTTGTAGACCCATACTACAATGGGCCAAGCTCGATGGAAATACGTAGAGAATACATTGAGCCAATCGCACGGCAGTTTCCTGAAGTTCAAGTAATTCCATACATTATTCCAGGCAGGACAGGAACCCAACTTTACCCGCAAGACCTCGCTTTACTTCACAAGCAATACCCAAATGTCAGCTGTGTAAAGGAAGCCACTGGCGACTTGAAAAACATGGAGTTAACCCGCCAATTCTGCGGTGAAGACTTTGATATTCTCTCAGGAGACGATGACAAAACCTATACTATGATGATTTCGCCCGACATAAGAGCAAGCGGCGTAATATCTGTAATCTCTAATGTAGCTCCGAGTGCTGTTGTTGATATGGTGCACTATATTCTGGATGGCAACGAAGAGGCGGCAAGCGTAATCGCCCAAGCACTGCAACCGCTCTTTAGCATAGTTACCGTTAAAACACAAGAACAAACCTTATACGGCGAGGTTGCATGCAAAGCTCGCAACCCTCTCGCCTACAAGACGCTAATGAACGTTTTAGGCATGCCATCAGGCCCTTGCAGACAACCATTAGGTAAAATGACTCGCAACGGCTTAGAAGTAGTGCTCACAAACGCCAGAAAAGTGTACGAGAACACCTCTGAAATCCTTCAGCCCATTGAAGACTACTTCAACGTCGACTTGAAAGAGCGATTGTATAATGAGAAGTACTTAGAGGGGCTTTTCTATGCTTAAGTTATGTGTGGCAGGCGCCGCAGGCAGAATGGGCAACGCTATCATCAACGAAGCTACCTCAAAAGGGCATCAAATAGCTGGCGCAGTCGAGGCTCCAAATAATCCCTGCATAGGCAAAACCTTGCGGGAACTTGGCGTTTCCAATTCCGATACAAAAATTCAAAGTTCCGACCGATTGAGTGAAGCATTACGTGATGCTGACGTTTACGTTAGTTTCACGATGCCCGCTGCTGAAGTGATTAATATACCTATAGTCGTTAACCTTGGAAAACGCATAATCCTTGGCACCACAGGTTTTACTCCAGAGCAAAACCGTCGAGTAGTTAACGCCATGTCAGGCAAAGTTCCAGCCGTGTTCTCGCCAAACTATTCAGTAGGCGTCAACATACTGTTCAAGATAGCTGAAGGTTTGAAGGCTTTTCCATCAGGATATGATTTCAGCATAAACGAAATCCATCATACCGGGAAAAAGGATGCTCCAAGCGGGACAGCAAAGAAGCTAGGCGAAATCATCGCTAACACGCGCGGCTACACAAAAGTAGTTTCGGGAAGAGAAGGCATAAGCCCAAGGCAGCCTGGTGAACTTGAAATCACAGCTCTGCGAGCAGGAGGAGTTCCAGGAATCCACGACCTAATCGTTGCAGGACCATATGAGATGTTGCGCATAGAGCACACAGCGTTCTCCCGTAACGTTTTTGCTCAAGGTGCTGTTTACTCAGCTGAATGGTTAAGTAAACAAAATGAGCTTAAAGTGTTTAGTATGGCTGACGTCTTAGGCTTATCTTAACAGAAAAATCAACCATTAACTTTTTTATCAAGGAAAAACAACTCAGAAGCAAAAGGAAGAACCAATAATGTCGATGAAGCGTAAAGTCGCCATATTAGGCGCAACCGGAGCCGTTGGACAACGGTACATTCAATTACTGCAGGGGCACCCGTGGTTCCAAATTGAGGTGCTTGCTGCTTCAGAGCGGTCAGCAGGCAAAAATTACGGGGATGCTTGCAATTGGGTTATGGAGTCAAACTTGCCCAGAGAAATTGCTGAAATGCCCGTAGCCAACGCTGATGTGGAGTCAGTGGAGAAGGCAGGCGAGGTGGATTTGGTGTTTTCGTCTCTTCCAGGCGACTTGGCTGGTCCAGTTGAGTCTGAGTTTGCGGCGCTTTTTCCGGTTTTCAGTAAGGCAAGCGCTCATCGCATGGAAAAAGATGTTCCTTTACTCATTCCAGAGATTAACCCTGATCATGTGGATTTAATTAAGATTCAGCAGAAGTCGCGAGGTTGGAAAGGCTTCATAACGACTGATCCAAACTGTAGCACTATCCAACTTGCAATTTCGCTAAAGCCTTTGATGCAGTTTGGCTTAAAGCAAATTATTGTTTCCACCATGCAGGCGCTTAGTGGAGCAGGATACCCGGGTGTTCCATCTTTAGATATAATCGACAATGTTGTTCCCTTCATCTCAGGCGAAGAAGAGAAAATGGAGGCGGAAGCCCTAAAAATACTTGGCTCCTTCAACGGCAAAGTTGTCCAAAACGCTGATTTCAAGCTTAGCGCAAGCTGCAACAGAGTTCATGTAAAGGATGGCCATTTAGAATCAGTCTTCATCAAGCTCGCAGAGGACCCCTCAATAAAAGAAATAGAAGCTGCCTTTGCCAACTTTAGCGGCGAACCGCAAAAGCTCAAATTGCCCTCTGCTCCGAAAAATCCAATCGTGGTTCGGCATGAGAAAAACAGGCCTCAACCTCGTTTTGACCGAGATACAGGCTGCGGAATGAGCGTTGTAGTTGGCAGAATTCGCAAGGACCCCATTATGACTTTCAAGTACATGTGTCTTGGACACAATACCATTAGGGGCGGTGCAGGCGCAGGCATTCTGAGCGCTGAGCTCTTTGTAGCAAAAGGTTTAGCTTAACTAATGCTCAAAATAACGCATTCACTGGTGTAGACAACATGGTAAAGAGAAAGCTTCGTGAACCTTTAGAAGACCGAAAAGGAAACTTGTTCTTCGACGGCGTTTCGGTTAAGGAATTAGCAGAAAAATACGATACGCCCCTGTACGTGGTAAGTGAGAAACGCATCAGGGATAATTATAATCGGATTTATGACGCGCTAATCCGTAATTACAAGTACGTGCGGGTTTATTATGCTGCAAAAGCCAACTCCAACCTCACAGTCCTGAGGATTCTCCAGTCACAAGGGGCATACTTAGACACTGTCAGCCCTGGCGAAGTGTTCATGGGCTTAATCAGCGGGTATACGCAAGACCGCATAATGTTTACAGGAACCAGCGTCCGAAACGACGAATTAAAAATGTTAGCAGACGCCAACATCACTGTAAATGTGGATTCTCAACCAGAGCTAGATAGGCTGCTAAAGATTGGTGTGCCCCAGATTTTGTCAGTGCGTGTTAACCCCGAAATCGGCGCCGGCCATCACAGCCACTGCATCACGGCTGGGCCAGACTCAAAATTTGGGCTTTGGGAAGAAGAAACAATACAGGCTTATGCGATTGCTAAGAGAGCAAGAGTGGAACGCTTTGGCATTCACATGCACATTGGCTCAGGCATCCTTGGCGTGGAGCCTTATGTTTTGGCGGTGGATAAGCTGTTGAGCATAGCTAAACGTGTTCACGACGAAGTAGGCATAGATTTCGAATTTATCGATATCGGCGGCGGATTTGGAGTACCTTACAAGCCAGAAGACAAAGAATTTGATTTAGCTGAATTTGCCGCAAAAGTGGTAGCGCCGTTCAAAGGCAAAGTTGCTGAGTATGGTCTCGGTAAACCATTTTTGTGCATTGAGCCAGGCAGATACTTGGTCTGCGACGCAAGTATCCTCTTAACAACCGTTAACACTGTCAAGGTTACACCTTCAAAAAAATTCGTTGAAGTAGACGCTGGCTTCAACACATTGGTTAGGCCAACGATGTACGGATCCTACCATCCAATACTAGTTTCAAACAAGCTCGCATTAGCAGATAAAGAAACCTACGATGTGGTTGGTCCAATTTGCGAGTCGGGTGATTCTTTAGCCAAAGATCGGACATTGCCCCAGGTTGAAGAAGGTGACTTACTGGCGGTTTTGAATGCTGGTGCATACGGTTTCAGCATGAGTTCACAATACAACGCAAGACCACGCGCTGCAGAAGTCCTGATTAGGCAAGGTAAACCCGTGGTGATTAGGGAACGCGAGCAGCTTGATAATTTAACGGCTAATCAACGGACGGCAGAGTAACCGTGACTCGTTTTTGGAAGATGCATGGTTTAGGAAACGACTACATAGTGATCGACAACAGGGGCGAGAAAATTAGCGGTGCACAAGCTGCAGAATTAGCTAAGAGGCTTTGTGTAAGGCGCTTCTCGGTTGGAGCGGATGGTCTTTTGTTGGCTTCTTACTCTAAAGCTGCTGATGTTAAAATGAGGATTTTCAACGCTGACGGCAGCGAAGCAGAAATGTGCGGCAACGGAATAAGATGTCTTGCTAAGTACTGCTACGAAAACAGCATCGTGCCAAAGCAAGAGTTCACAGTTGAAACACTTTCAGGCTTAAAGCATGTATGGTTAACAATAAAGGAACGAGAGGTTAGTGCTGTCAAGGTGGATATGGGAGCGCCAAACTGGGAAAGAAGCTCCCTTCCCATGCTCGGACAAGGCACATTCATCAACGAGGACTTAGAAATCAAAGGTGAAATCTACAAAGCAACATGCCTCTCAATTGGCAATCCTCACTGCGTAACATTCGTTAACCAAGCAGACAGTTTCCCAGTGGAGCTTGTCGGTCCAGAAATTGAGAACTATAAGGTATTTCCGAAAAGAACCAATGTCAGCTTCGTTCAAGTCCTAAACCAAAACGAGTTGAAAGTTCGTATTTGGGAGCGGGGTTGCGGCGAAACATTAGCGTGTGGTACTGGAGCCTGTGCTGCTGTGGCTGTTGCAAACAAGCTTGGAAAAGTGGGAAACAAAGTTACCGTACATGTCTTGGGCGGCGACTTGCAGGTGGAAGTGGCTGACGGCTTGTTTTTGAGTGGTGCAGCCGAAAAAGTTTTTGAAGGAACGCTGTTTGGAGAGGTCTCAACATGACGTTTGAATATGCAGAGAGAATAAAGCGTTTGCCGCCATACCTGTTTGTTGAAATTGAGAAACAAATTAAAGAAAAAAGGGCTCAAGGCATAGACTTAATTTCGCTTAGCATCGGCGACCCCGACCTTCCGCCTCCAAACTTCATCTTAGACGCGCTCAAAGAAGAGGCGGCTAATCCAAAGAACCATAATTACTCCTTCAGCCAAGGCGAACCAGACTTCCGGGAAGCAGTCGCGAACTGGTACAAGAAACGATTCAGCGTTGACCTGCAACATGACCAAGTGGTCGCGCTTTTAGGATCCAAAGAAGGTATAGCAAACATCGCACGCGCATTCATAAACCCTGGCGATCGCGTGTTTGTTCCTGACCCTGCTTACCCCGTGTATGCCAACGGAAGCACGATTCTTTGTGATGGCACAACGGTGCCGTTACCGTTATTCGAGGAAAACGGGTTCAAGCCAGACTTTGAAGCAGTTAAGCCAAAGGACATTAAGATGATGTTTCTCAATTATCCCAACAACCCGACGGCAGCTACAGTTGACAAAGACTTTCTCAAAGAAGCAGTAGACTTCGCCAAAGACAACGGCATTATCCTCTGCTATGACAACGCCTACTCCGAAGTAACCTACGACGGCTACCGAGCCCCAAGCATACTGGAAGTAGACGGCGCCATGGATGTTGCAATTGAATTCCACTCACTTTCAAAAACCTTCAACATGACAGGCGACCGCATCGGCTTCGCAGTTGGAAACAAGCAACTCGTCAGCGGCTTAACCAAGGTTAAATCGCAAATAGATTCTGGACCGCCCGTTTACACCCAGAAAGTCGCAGTTAAAGCCTTAGCCGCCTACACAAGCCGCGAACCGCTTGAGTTCCTAAAGAAAAACAACCAAATTCTGCAGGAACGCCGCGACCTGCTTGTTGAAACACTCTGCAAAATAGGCTACAAATGCGAGAAGCCCAAAGCAACCTTTTACGTTTGGGTTAACTGCAAAGGTGACTCAATGCAATTCGCAACTAAACTGCTTAATGCTGGTGTGGCTGTTACGCCAGGCATCGGATTTGGCATGCACGGCGAAGGCTACGCGCGAATAACGTTTAATCAGCCCAAAGAACGCATAGTTGAAGCCTGTAATAGAATCGCCAGCGCACTCTGACAGTTTTTCCTTTTCTTTGAGGATATTTTATTAATTCTTAAAGGCGTCTCTCTACTTTATTGGAAATTGTGATCTCACTTACAGTTAGACCATGCGTTTCGGCCGCTTTTGCTATGAAAAAGCATTTTTCTGAAATTGACGTTTTCGCACCGTTGCGTTTAGCAATAAGTTAATACAGTATATACTCAAATGTGGTTAATTATATAAATTAAGACGCGTATATGCAGGTTGAGGGATAGTATGGAACGAAGGGTTATGTCGCTTGGCAGATCTTCTTTGGTTATTTCTCTTCCCAAAAATTGGATGCAGCTAAACGAATTAAAGAAAGGCGATGTTGTCTCATTTGCCATCCAACGCGACCGCTCTTTGGTTATTTATCCTGGCGCGAAGAAAAAGACAGAGGCAAAAGAGACAACGCTCCGCATTGACACAAATGAAGACGAGCTGCTGATTACGATGAAGATAGTGGGCTGCTACCTAAACGGGTACAGCGGAATCACCCTCATCTCAGAAAAGGTTTTTTCCGTTCCGCAGATGAAGGCAATCCGCAAAGCCGCGGGAATGTTATACCTAAGAATTATGGAGTCTAACTCTAAGGGTGTTTTCATTCAAACCTTAATGGACGAAACCAAAGCAGATCTAAAGCAAACTGTACTCAGGTTGCATATGATCTCCCAGTCAATGGAGGAGGATGCGATTAAATCGCTGAAAAACAAAGACATAGCCTTGGCAAAAGCTGTTTTCTCCCTCGACGATGATGTGTACCATTTCGTCTATTTCCTTCTTAGAGTGCTTCGCGATGCTGTTCAAGGCTCAGCTTTGGCAAATGAGTTTAGGCTCGACCCGTTGGAATGTATGGATTATCAGACCTTGGTTTACATGATGCGTGATGTGGCAGACAATTCAGCGGAAATAGCGCGGCACGTAATAATGCTGAATGGGATTAAACAGGATATTCCTGAGAATGTATTGGAGCTGATGTTCATCGCAGGAAATGAAGCTTTGAATTTATATGTAAAAGCGGTAGACACTTTCTTTTCGAAGGATATCTCAAAATCAGTTGAGATACTTAGGCAACGAGAAGAAATAGCGAAGTTGGATTCGGAAATAGCCTCCAGAGCATTCGCAGAAAAACAACAAAATGAGCAATTGATTTGCGCAATCTGCTCCATTAGAGATAGCATAAAAAGAATTGCGGACTGTGCCGCAAGCGTAGCAAGGATCGCAATAAATCGCGAATTTATCTTATCTACTTAGATACAGGATTTTTTGATGGCGGATAGCTCAAAGTCAGCGTCAACTTGCTCGGGAACAGCTCTTTAGTCAATAGTTTTCGTGCAAGTGGCAGATCGGTGTTGTAGTTGTATACTTCTTTTCCGTTGGATCGTGCGTCGCGTAGAATCTCTTTTTCAAGTTTGTGTTTTAGATCTCCAACTGTAAGTGCTCCGATTGTGAAGATTCCAGGCAGCATTTCTCGCATGTCATCTTTTAATTCTATTCCTTCGACTCCGAATGGCGGTACTGCATTTATGTCAAGTAGGACCTTCATGGTTTTGACTTCATTCAGCATTTCTTTGTCTATGATGCGAACGCCCATTACTCCTGCGCACATCACTACATCGGCTTTCTTTATGATCTCAATTTTCGAAGCTGGAGTTGGCGCGAATATGCCTTCCACTTGAACGCCGTGATCCTTGGCTAATAGTTTAGCTATGCCCTCAGCGTGTTCTTTTCCGTCAACGCGTTTCGGATTAAGACTGGCAATCATTACTTTGCATCCCATTTTAGCCAAGAGAACAGCAGCTATTTGTCCTACTGCACCTGTGCCTAGGATAGCGACGGTTTTAGTTTTCAATTCCCCAAGTTTGCTTGCTTCGAGAGCATTTTCGGCTTTTGCTACCATGGCGGCGGCAGTTGTATATGCACCAGCTGGGTCAACGATTATGCTTGCTTTGAATGGTGGAAACATCGCATCTTTCATAACTTCAAAGACTTGTTCGGCTCTTTCAGCATTTTTCCCTCCGATCAGAAAGCAGGTGTGCTTAACTGCCTTGGGTCCTCTGGAGAGTAAAGCGTCCATCACTATACTTTTGACGTCTTCAGGAATGATGTTCTGGTAAGGAACGACTGCATTGTATCCAGCATCGTAGGCCATGCAGATGTCAAATGGACTTGCTTTAACGTCGGTGTCGAGGTAGAACAGCAGGTATGGCGCGTTTTCAGCTGCTTTTCCGACAACGGGCTTAACCTGAATCTGCATTGATTGGAGCCAGTTTTCCATTTCCATTGAAGATGGGGTTTCAACCTGAGTTGAGATTATTCTTTTGGAGAGTTTTGCGATTTCGACATTAGCGTTGACCGATTCCAGCATTTGCTTAACTCCAGCAACGTGCTCGGGGCTGCAAATGTGCAGGCATGTTATCTCGTCTTTGTTCTTGATTTCTCTTGCGCGCTCCATTATATCCATGACCATCCAGCTTTCTCTTACTGAGAAATTGACTTCGCGTTCTTGTTCCTCTATTTCGGATTGTAAACTCTGGCCGTATGCAACGAGGTAGTCTCTCTCTGTGGAATCGTCGCTTTTTTGTCTGTTTAGGTTTTCTATGTTCTTGATTATGCTGTCTCTTAATGCTGTTTTTTTGTCAAAAGCAGATTCAAGATAGGTTTTAGCTTCGCTGTCTATGTCAACGGGGAAGAAGGGTATGCTGCTTTTTTTGAACACGTCGGCTAAGATGTTATCTTCGAAGAATTCCTTTTGAGATCGATTGCCTAGCTCTTCCGTGACGAAGTCTATATTTACTTTGGCAACCACGTTCTCGACGAATTTGTAGAAGCCAATTGATGGTTTTTGGAGAGCTTTTAGGCTATCTTGCTTTGCGGAGAAAGATTTTTCTAAAAGCTGAAAAGGTTCATTGTATTCTTTTTCCTGTATCATTACTGTTAAATTCTTTTTTTCAAGAGGTTTTACTTCAAGTACTTTCATGTTTTTTGCCTCCTTATTATTGGTTTTACTAGTATGGAGGCGAAAATATATACTTAGTCGAAATATTGTATATGCAGATATATACGGTATATACAGTTTGCTTTACTGTATACCGCTTTTTTCATAAAATTCTTGGGGCAAAGTCGGCGACAACATTAGTTCAGTCTTGACTTTTTGCCTGCCATCTTTCGAGTGAGGTTTCCTAATCAAAGTGTCATTATATTTCTCAATTTCCCGAGCTTCTTCAGCTAATCTCGCAGCTGCTTGAGCTATCTCATGCGCGCAGGCAACTAAGGGAATGTACTTCTCGCTTTCTTTCTCCATGAAACATGCTTGAGTATCTACCTCTGCAATTTTCTCCGCCATCCCGTAAGCAGCCATTGATTTCGCTTTTGCATACGGATTATTGAAAGTCGAATTGTCTCGTACTGCATTCATGTCAATTACCACTTTAGGAAGAGTTGGAGTCTGATTGGTTTCAAGCGCATAGATCACTTTATCAATTTCTTGTTGAACAATCCTGTAAACGCCGGTAATCGCAAGTATTTTGTTGACGTTTGAATTGAATATCGCCATTTCAATAGGATCCAAGAATTCTTTTCTGGCTCCTATCAATGGATCACCAGTGATGATTATATAGCCTAATCCTTGACTTTCCATTTCTGCTTTTGCCCGTTTTGCTGGAAAATCGGAGATCACAATGCCTGGCCGACCGCTTTTTGAAATTAGCTCTCTAGCCTTTGCCGGTCCCGGTAAAGCGGTGTTAGGTGAAATTACGACAAAAACATCTGGGTTGAATTCAAAGATTTTCGGCAAGGCGTCCTCGACATCTTCAAGACCCATTTTCGAACCCGTCGTAACTGTTCGAACTTTGATGTCTTTTCGGTCAGCTAATTCATCGAGGAGAAGTTCAAGATTTGGTGATGTTCCAATGTTTCCACACTTAAAAATTCCGATCTTTTTAGGTTGTTGTTCAGCCAATTTAACTCTCTGCTCCTTGGTACTTAAGATTTTACGCCCGATTAGCTTTTAAAGTTTTCATAATTCGTATTCCTCACAAAACTGTTCGTTTAATTTTCATTGCAAAGCGATTTGAAGAAGTACTGTAACATTAAAGTCAACAACAAGCTTCGGCAGTATCCCAACAGCTCAAGATCGTTAAACAAGAACTCTTGCTACTAGGTTTAGAATAAAATAAATTTCTTAACTTGAAACTTGTGCACCGCAATTGTTTAATAAGTTAGATTTCAGAGTTCTATCCATTGAAACTCAAGAAGGGAAGGTATCAATATGTCAATAAACGGGAATTTAGAGAAACTCTCAAATGCTTGTGGAGTAACAGGCAGAGAAAGCGAAGTCAGAGAATTAATGATTCGGCTAATGACTCCCTACACGGATGAGATAGTTGTTGACAAACTTGAAAACGTAATCGCCATCAAAAAAGGCAAATCTGCCGCCCCAAAAATTATGCTTGCCGCTCACATGGACGAAGTCGGCTTAATGGTGAAAACCATCACTAAAGACGGTTTTCTGCAATTCACTAAAATGGGCGGAATAGACGACCGCATCTTACCCGCTCAAAAAGTCACAATTTACTCAAGAAAAGGCATTTTCCCCGGTATAATCGGCTCAAAACCTCCGCATATTCAGAAAGAGGAGGAGCGGAAAAAAATTATAGCCTTCGACGAACTTTTCATCGATATCGGAGCCGAAAGCAAGGAAGACGCTACCGCAATGGGCGTAGCGGTCGGTGATCCAGTGGGCTTTGACATAAAATATGTTCCGTTAGGCAGGGATATCGTAATCGGCAAAGCTTTTGATAACCGAGCTGGCTGCGTTACAATGGTTGAAGCTCTAAAATTAATGGAAAAGACCGATTATACTGTTTGCGCCGTTGGCACTGTTCAGGAAGAAGTAGGCTTACGTGGTGCCGCAACAGCAGCTTTCGGTGTTGACCCTGACTTAGCAATAGCGCTTGACGTGACCATAGCGGGTGACGTTCCTGGCGTAAGAGAATTCGACACTAGCGTTAAGATGGGTAAAGGTCCGGCACTTACAATTTCAGATTCGGGGTTGATTACTCATCCCAAGGTTTTGCGTTGGCTTTTGGACACGGCGGAAGAAGAAAAAATCCCTTTCCAGCTTGAAACGGGATTACTCGGGTCAACTGATGCAGCAAGAATTTCCATAACCAGACAGGGCATTCCAAGCGGCAACATATCTATACCCACAAGATATATTCACAGCCCAGTCGGTATGCTATGCTTAAAGGACATAGAGAACTCGGCTAAGCTTACTGTTGCAGCGATCCAAAGAATTTCAAAATATTTCTAAACTTTCCCTCTGGGTATGATGCATCAGCGAAAGCATTTTTAAACAAACACTCTTCTTATCCTATTGTTGGCTTAAGTTATGAGCACGACGGAGAAATTTGCTGGAAAATTCGAGTTTTTAGAACATACCGCTGACGTTTACATTCGAGCGCATGGCACAACAATGGAGGAAGCATATGAAAACGCGGCGCTTGCAATGTTTGAAGTTATGACCGATACTGATAAAATCACCCCGATGCAAGAGGAAACATTAGAGGTTGAAGCCGAGGACCAATACGCGCTGCTCTATAGTTGGCTTGAAGAGTTGCTTGTTAAATTTGAAACGGAAAACATGCTTTTTTCAAAATTCCAGATAACAAACTGGGAAGAAACAGATGAAAATTTCAAAATTAAGGCGAAAGTTTTTGGGGAAAAATTTGATTCCCAAAAGCACCCGCAAAGGGTTGCTGTTAAAGCTGCAACTTATCATAGAATGGTGATTATAAGGGAAAGAGATCGTGTTATCTTAGAGTTCATCTTAGATATTTAAAGAATCAAAAACACAAAAATCACCATGTCGAAGCATGAACTTCGCTCAAATTAAAATCGGGCGATTTTTCCGAAGCGTTAGTAGCCGTTCCACCAGGACGTGATTGATGCATTCTCAATTGGGGTTCGCCGGATTTGTGTATTGAAAAAAAATCTGCACTTCAAGAATGTGGAGAAAAATGATTCTTGAATTTTTTGGTATTTACTGTTTAAGCTGAGCTTGGACGGTCGCGACTGCATCGTGTTTTTTCTTCGATAATTTAAGTAGCAAGCTCTTGGAGAAGGCTCCTTCTTCCAACGGTTTAGATTCTAAGAATCCTGTTTTTTCCGCGTTAGTGAATAGTTCTTCGCCTTTTTCCGTTCGGATAATCGTGAAGGTCCAGCCATCAAGTCCAAGTCCGCCAACCGATATGTCTGCGAGTTCAGAACTGAAATCCTCGCACACACTGCAGCTTTTTCTGACGTACTGTTTTATGTCTGCAAGGGGAATAGCAGTAGTCCCTGCAGGAGTGGTTATGAGCATTTTTCCTTTAATGTTCATTTTTGTAATGTCGTTTAGGTTGATGCCGAGTTTGCCTTTAATGTGGGTTTCCATTAGCCCTTCATAATCGAAGCACTCTGAGCACATGAGCCCCACAAGATACTTGATTGGGGAACTGTACCTTTTCACACCGTTCATCTGCATCTTTCTAACAGCCTGAATCTGACAGGGTGTGCCTACGAACGCGATTTGAGTCTTTTTTTGCTTAATAACTTCGGGCAAGCCGAGAAGCGCAGAGGAACAGGAGTATTTTGTCCCCGCTGACTCAATAATTTTGTCGGCTGATGTCGCAAGAATCGGGGTAGGAAGGAAGGGTTTTTCTTGGCTTTTTCCGGAAACTACTGCTCCATCGATTAATCCGTTCTGGAGAGCAGCTACCAGCATTGCGGTGGCGGCTCCTCCGTCTTGGCGAACCTTCTGAATGTCGCTGGGTTTTGCTTGGGCTATAGCTATTCTGCGGAAAACTCCGAATTCCTCTTCAGACTTTCTTGACCTGCCGAAAACAAAGTTCTCGGCTTTTGCCATTTCCCAGTTGTATCGCGGGCAGGCTTGGGCGCATATGCCACAGACTTTGCATTCTTTCGCCAAATTGGGTTTTCCTTTGGCAAATTCAAGGCTGCCGAAGGGGCAAACGACGACGCAAGTGCCACAGCTTGCGCATTTTCCGGTTTGAACAACTTCAGTTAAGAGGGAGTTCTCAAAGCTATATTTTTTTGAACTCATAACGTTAGATAATTAACTGAAAATATATAAACATTAAACGTGGAGCTTATTTGAAATTTCATCTTTTTGCTTCGCAGTTTTAACCAAACCAACTTAAGGTTATCTTCAGTTTCTTTAGTTCAGCTATTATCTTGTCAACTATTGGTTCTGGCGGTTGATCAAGACTTGCGGTCCTTGAAGTTACTAAGGGCACTTTTTTCTCCTTAAAATACTCTAAGAGTGGTTTCGTCTGTTCTTGGTAGACCTGCAGTCGCTTCTTTATAACTTCGGGGTTGTCATCTGGCCGTTGGTATAAGGGTCCCCCGCATTTGTCGCAGACGTCTTCTACTTTTGGTTTTAAGAACCGAATGTTGTAAACGGTTCCGCAATTACGGCATATTCTTCGGGTAGATAATCGTTCAATAATGATCCAGTCTGGAACATCCAGTAGTAGTATGACGTCGATTTTAGTGATAGAATCTAAGATTTTGGCTTGGTTAAGCGTTCTTGGGTAGCCATCCAAAATGAAACCCTTTCCTTTCGGAATTTTGCTAAAGCGTTGCTTTAGTACTTCTTCAACAACTTCGTCTGGAACAAGAAGCCCTTTTTCCACATAACTCCTAACTTTCCTGCCTAACTCAGAATCTTCCTTCATTAATTCACGGAAAATATCGCCTGTCGCTATGACTTCAACGCCAAGTTTCGCTTGCAGCCTTGAAGAATAAGTGCCTTTTCCAGCTCCAGGCGCTCCGAAGATAATTGCTTTCAATTTATTGTTGCCCCCTTAGCCTCCCTCCATAGACCATTAATGGATAATTAAGTTTTATGTGTCCCCTCTAATGTTTCATGGAAACGTTTATGGCATAACAGCACTTATCAAACCCAACTAAGGGTGAAGCTTTGCACACGCAAGAAATCGGGAAAAGCCTATTTCTAATCGAGTTAGAAACGGGAGGATTCAAAAACCTCATTTGCAGCTACGTAATAAAAGGCACTAAAACTATCCTTGTGGAGTCTGGCCCAACCTCTTCAGTACCTAATCTTGTTTCTGGCTTAAAAGAACTCGGCATCAAATTTGAAGACGTTGAATACGTTGCTATCACGCATGTTCATTTAGATCATGGCGGCGGCGCCGGAACATTGCTAAAGTTTCTGCCTAACGCAAAAGTCCTCGTCCACCCACGGGGAATGCCGCATCTGATTAATCCTGAACGGCTTTGGTCATCTGCTCAAGCGGTTCTTGGGTACGTAAGCGAAATTTTCGGGAAACCTGAACCCGTTCCAAAAGAACGAATAATTCCTGTCACTGAGGGCTCCTTTAACTTGGATGATGGCGGTAAACTAACAGTTATTGAAACGCTCGGACACGCTTCACACAGCCTTAGCTTCCACGAATCGTTAAACGATGGAATTTTTCCAGGGGATGCTGCTGGCACTTATTTCCCAGAGTTCGACTTAATAATGCCCACTACGCCTCCTCCCTTCTATCTTGACTCAGAATTAGCTTCTTTAGATAGATTAATCGGTCTTATGCCGACAATTCTGTATTATAGCCATTTCGGAAAAGCTTCAAATGGAGTTCGCCGTTTGAAAGATTACAAGGTTCAACTTCAATTGTGGGCAAAAATCGCGGAAGAAGGCGTCGGGAAAAATCGGAGTTCAGAGGAGATTCGGGAGAGAATAATTGCTGAGGACAAGGTTATGAGTCAGCTGTCGGATTATTTAAAATCGCATCGAATTTACTGTAGGACCGCTCTTGAAAACAGCGTTCAAGGCTTTATCGACTATGCCAAGCAAATTCAAGCTAAAGAGGGTTCATAAACGTTTTATAGTATCACTCCACTGTGTCTTTAAGGTGAAAAATTTTGGGCGAAAGTGAAAGCAGAAAGGCGCCAGAAGAAGTTCCGCTTGAGAAAATAAACGAGTACGCTTGGCGTATCCCAAAATATAAGCCAGGCATGAGAGTTCCTGGAATGGTTTTTGCAAACGAAGCTCTTTTAGAGAAGATGAAGACTGATCGCACACTTTGGCAATGCACAAACGTAGCGCAGTTGCCTGGAATTTACAAACATGCAATAACATTGCCTGATGGGCATGAAGGCTACGGTTTTCCAATAGGTGGCGTTGCCGCAACCGACTTTGATGAAGGCGTCATCAGCCCTGGCGGCGTAGGTTATGATATCAATTGTGGTGTACGCCTCTTAGCCACAACGCTTACCGAAAGTGAGATTAGGCCCAAACTTGTCCCATTAGCTGAAACAATTTTCCGTAATGTTCCTTCTGGGCTTGGAAGTCGACGAAAAGACCTCTCAATATCCTCCGCCGACTTAGATCGTTTGGTCGTTGAGGGTGTGCCTTGGCTCATTAAACGTGGGTTCGGTTGGCCCGAAGACGCAGAACACTGTGAAGAAAGCGGATGCATGCCTAACGCAGACCCAGATAAGGTCTCGTCGACCGCTAAAAGCAGAGGATTAACCCAGATTGGCACCTTGGGTTCGGGAAACCACTTCTTAGAAATACAAAAAGTAGACAAAATCTACAATCCTAAAACAGCTAAAGCTTTTGGAATTACACAAGAAGATCAAGTTACAGTCATGATTCATTGCGGTTCAAGAGGCTACGGCCACCAAGTCTGCTCCGATTACCTGCGTGTCATGGAGCATGCAGTCCAAAAGTACAAGATAACCTTACCTGACCGCGAATTAGCCTGCGCACCTGGACACAGCAATGAAGCAAGTGATTACTTCCACGCTATGGCCTGCGCAGTTAACTACGCTTTTTGTAATCGACATGCAATTATGCATTGGGTGCGACAAAGCTTCCAGCAAGTTTTCCAGCAGCCTCCCGAAAACTTTGGTTTAAAACTTGTCTATGATGTCACCCATAACATTGCCAAAGTGGAAACCCACAAAATTGATGGCGTAGAAAAGAAGGTTTGGGTTCACCGCAAAGGAGCAACACGCGCTTTCCCATCGGGTCACCCGGATATTCCAGCTGATTATCGCAGTGAAGGCCAACCAGTCCTTATTCCAGGCAGCATGGGTACGAGCTCGTGGGTTCTGGCAGGTTCTCAGAAGGCTATGGATTTAACTTTTGGTTCAACCGCGCATGGTGCCGGCAGAATGATGAGCCGTTCAGCCGCTAAACGGCAGTATTGGGGAGGAGACATAAAATCGGCTTTGGAGAAGAGGGGCATTGTTGTTCGCGCGGCAAGCATTTCTGTTTTGGCTGAGGAAGCTGACCCTGCATATAAGAATGTGGATGTGGTTGCCGACGTCAGCGACAAAGTTGGAATTGCCACTAAAGTTGCAAGACTTGTTCCTCTTGCGGTGGTAAAAGGGTAAAATTAGCCTTTTTCTTTCCGTTTTTTTAAACGGTTTTTTTTGTTGATTTGGGGAATCGTATATCTAGAAGTTTAATAATGAATTTTACCTTGAATCGATAAAACAGCTGGAAAGCATCACTTGAGCAAAAAACAAATCAGGGTTCAGTACAGCGGATTCATTATTTTTACGTCTCAAGTGCTAGGCATAATTACTGGGCTTGTTTACACGCTGTTGCTTACCCGAAACATGACCACAAGCCAATATGGTATTTGGACAAACATTTTTGATTACACGGGGTACTTTTTGCTTTTCAGTGGCTTTTTACCTTTCTGGGCAACTCGGTTTGTGGCAAGAGGTAAGGCGGGAACTGTTAAAACTAGCGTTTTAGCGCAATTGTCAATAGCTCTCATTTCAGTCGTTATTTATCTTCCTGCGATTGTTCTGATTTCAAGAGCAATCGGAACCGAAGTCTACTTGCTAATTTACTTGATTACAGGCTTTTACATTTTGAATACTTACATGGTCACAGTTTTTGAAAGCATTTTGACTTCTGTGAAGCCTCAGGCAATTGGTTATGGTTTTTTAATTGAGGAAGTAGTGAAAGTGACTGTTGCTGTAGTTTTGATACTTGGGTTAAGGCAGCTATTTCTCGGCGCAATATTAGGCCTAGTTCTTTCCGCAGCAGTTCAACTATTATATTATGTGCGCCTTTTATGGGACGAATTTAAGCAAAAAACCAACTGGACCTACTTAAAAGAGTGGCTTAAGGGTTCAACAGCAATCGTCTATAACTCAATTGGCGGACAATTATTAGCGGTTGTCTTTATTATGCTTTTTCTCATTGGTGGAGCAACCCCTAGAGCCTACTACCAAGCAGCTTTAAGTTTTACGACCGTAGTGGGCTATTCTTCTTCTTTGGCGACGGCGATGTATCCTAAACTGCTGGCTAAAACTTGCCCAGACGAACTGGTGGGAACATCGTTGAGAACAGTGTTAATGTTGGCGATTCCATTATCCACAATAACGATGGTTATGTCTACCTCGTTCTTATCCATTCTAAACATATCTTACAGTATTGCTTGGCCAGTTCTCATTGCATTAACGATTAACACATTAGTGAGTGTGATTGCTTCGTTCTACTCTTCACTCATAATGGGCAGAGAAGGGTTCGACGCTGAAGGAAAAATTTCACTTCGCAAACTTGTCAGAAGCAAAATCTTTACAGTTTTCAGTCTTGGATACATTCAGGCAGCAATCGCTTTACCCTTGGTGTATTACGTTCTGACGCAAGTGCGGGTGGCTGGAACACCGCTAGCTGCAGTTTACGTTATAGCAATACTCACTGGCGCCCAGCTTTCAACCTTTATTGGACTATATTGGTCTTGGCGTCGTTCAATTAGGTTACCTGTTGCTTGGAAAAGCATAGCCAAATACGTTCTCGCTTCCATCTTTATGGGCGCTGTGCTTTTCCTGCTTCCTACTACCTCAACGCTGCTCTTCACAATCGCTAAAGCCCTTGCGGGCTTTGCAATTTACGCGGGCTTGTTATTAATTATTGATGCGCAAGCAAGAGAGTTGATTAGGTTAATCTGGGAAGAAATCACGGGTACACTACGGCAGTTAATACATAAAGGCGATAATTCGGGTCAAAACGGTTTTGAAGCAAGTGAAAATTAATATGTCTAAAATGAGGAGTGTACTTTAAGCGACTTTTCAGTTCGCCCAGCCAAGTTGATTAATCGTTGAAGGATGAATGCGGAATTTGCGGAAGAGTTCTACGGGTAGCTTACATGCGTAAGTGTCAACGTTGCAAAAAACTGTTTTGCCGGGACTGCATGGTGCCCGACGTCGCAACAGACGATCCAAATGCAATGTTGTGTTTGCATTGTGCTAGACGAGTGGTTTCGCCCCGGTCAGCATCTAAGTATGATGGGCTCGAGAACCATTTGAAGTTTAGAGCTGCTTTCACTGGATTGGTCAAACTTTCCTTTGCAAGAATAGACGGTTTAATTGGCAGCAACCTTCCCATAAGCGCTTTCAGAGACGAAGCCTGGTGGAGTAACTCATCATTCAGCGCCCACGCTAAGGCTTGGCTGAATGCAGGCTGGGAAGTTCAAGAAATAAACCTCAAAGAAGGCAATGTTACTTTCAAGAAAGTGCGCGATGTTCCATTCAAGAAGTCCAGGCGATCTAAGCTTGAAATTAATAAGCCATTCACACCTGTGCCTGTTCACAAGCCTAGGTCTAAGGTTCCGTCTAAAACCAAAGTGTCAAAGCTTTATGCTCGCATAAAAAACATGGAGAGAAACCGCGCATTAGACCGCAGGCAGATTAGAGGCTTCAAGGCTAGGCCGCGGCATTAGAAGAAGCTTTTTAGGTCCAAGTGGCAATTTAATGCTCAAGCCTAAGTGGTGCCATGATTGTTTAAACGAACTGTCAGTGTAGGAATCGATGAAGCGTATGCAGATTTGAAAGCTGTTCTCTTAGAGAAAGGATGCAAGATAATCTCTGAAGAGCCACCTAAGCAAATGTTGGTCAAGCAAGGGTCGCTATGGGGGATGTCGCCAGGAACAGCCAAGAAAACGATAGCCGTTAATTTTGCGCCAGTTGATTCTGGAACACAGATAACATGCTCTTCTCGCCTAGGTTCAGACTGGAAAAACCTCACAATAGTGGGCTGCGCTTTAGCTGCTGTGCTGGTTGGTTTATGTCTATGGATAATGTTTGATTTAGAAACATTTATGGTCACTCAGAAGCCTATTTTTTGGAGTTGGCTGGCAACCGTTAACGGAAATGTGGATTTCCAAGTGGCACAAGCATTTGTGAATCTAACAAAGGATCTTGTCGTCTTCCTTTCCGCTATCATCCTTTTAGAAATTGTAATTGTCGTTTATGTGCAGGCTAAAATAGACAGGTTTGCGGAACGAACTCTCAATTAAATTTTGCGCCTTGAACGAGCTTGGGAACGTGCTTAATAGAATTTAAGGTTTAAGCTATTTTTTTACCGCATTTTTCGCAGTATAAAGCAAACGATTTGTTGCTTGAGCCACAATAGATGCAGAATTTGTATTTGTTGATCTCTAAATTGGCTTCTGCCACTTTAGGGTTGCTTGTTTCTGAAGAAACTGTTTGGTTAAGGGGGGGCATTCGATTGGATTTGCTTGCTGTTTTAACAGTTACGGCTATCGAAACCACTATTGCAAGGATAATTAGTATGAATAAAATAGGTTCGTCAGCGATTAAATTAACTGAAATTGGAAGAACTGGTTGGATAGTTGGATTGGGAACAGTTGAGGAAGTTGCCTGTAAATTTGGAATGTATTGTTCGCTTTCATCTATCGGGTATACGTAAACCTTTTGACCTGTGAATTGCTGGGGAAGCTGGCCAATTGTGAACCCGGGGCCTGTGGTTTCGCAGTAATAGTAGGTTTGGTTATTGCAGATGTAACTGGTGCCTGGAAGGTTATTTCCCAGTATGCCCACCGCTAAATGGTCTGGGGGGTTAATGAAAACTGCACCGTAACCCAAAATGAGCATTAATGTCGCAAAAAGTATAGAATGAGATTTGCAGTCTCCAACATTATCAACTAAAGTTTCAACGGGAAACCTTGGATAATCTTGATAGGGTGTGCTAGCATTGTCCGTCTTGTAAGGTATGCTCTGTACGAAAGCTAAAACAAAGTTTACTTCATCGTATGAACCATACCCCTGCTGTGTTGCAGTTTGGTTAAGTTTGTCAGCAAGGTTTTGCATGTAATTATCTTCAGTTGTAGTGAAAAAACCAAAGTCTGCAAGGCTATAGGTTATTCGAACTGAATCGGGAACTGCTACATAGGCATCATAAAGATCAACAGGAATACTTAGGTTCAAAGTCCAATGGTCTCCGCCATAATACCACGCAAACGCTGTGTTATAATACTGACTTTGACCGGGGCTTTGAGCAGTAACAACTCCAAAAGGACACATTATGGGCAGAGAAATAATACACGCAAGCGTAAAAATAATTAATAATCTGACAGATTTGTGGCTCAGCAGAGGTCTGCCCATTTGAACATCTTCAATGGCGATAACATGAAACAGTCAACCGTTTAAAACTTCCCCCAAATCATGATTTTTCGTTAACTGTTGAACGCTTGAACGGTTGTTCCAAGTAGTCAAGCTGTAGGCCGCTATCGCCAAAAGGCAGATTAGAACTAAAACTTTTAGAATCGAAAATGCCTGCGTGAGTGAGACTAATAGAAATGCGGCTGGAAGCGGAAGAAGCAGAAAATAAATAAACGCTATGAACCCCAGCCTGTTTCCAACGCTTTCTCTCTTGACGTATCTTTTTCCGAAGAATGCGCCTGCGATTCGTCCAAAGCCGCTTGTGCAAGTTTTGCATTGATAACAGCTGCTGCAACCGAGCCTGCGCAGAACAAGATAGATCACGACGGCTTCTAAAAGCAGGTATGCCCAACCGTAAATCTGATTGTAAAAAATTACACCAAAAGCAGCTAGAAAAACCCAAGCGAGAACCCCCAGATTTCCCAAAACAAGCAATGGGCGGGTAAATTCAAGTTTTTCTTCAGTCAAGTTTTGGCTCCTTTTCTATTATGAATGGTTCCTACTTATAGATAATTTGTTTAGTAAAGTTTTTGCTCGGATAGGTCTTGGTTGCACACAATAAATGCTTAAGAATAATGCGTTGTGGCAAAAGCCTATTTTTGCTTGATTATGCCGTAGCTTTGCTTTTTCCACAAATCCCTAAACTTATTATAGTAATCTACAGGTTGAAAAACGGGTGCATACGTCAATTGCCATTCAAGGCCACATTTGCAAACGGCGTAAACTTCTTTTTTATGTACATTCGCCAAAATCTGCAGCAATTCCTTCCGGCACTTCGGGCAGTAATAAGGTCCATTCACCATCTGTTTCGCGTCTTTAGTTAAAATTTTAATGCGGCTGTTAGGAACCTTTTTCGCTTCCTTTCCCGAACCCATCTTCTAAATCAATCCAAAATATACATCCATGCATGGACTAAGATATACTATTCCATCTTTCAATCATATTTTTAACAATAGATTCGCCATGTCTTCCTCTCGAAACGGCAAGCATGATGGCAGTGCGCAACCAAACGAGAGAAGATTTATCAACACAAATATCATTAGTGAAATGCACTTGCGGTCGTCGTCTAGTCTGGTTTAGGACATTAAACCGTATATCATCACTAGCGGTGTGTAAGCCTTCCAAGCTAATGATCCCGGGTTCAAATCCCGGCGACCGCACCATTTCCCCTTCGTAGTTTGCCCCGTTACTGGAATATCCTCTGAGTTTTGCGCCCATGCTTTAAGAGCCAAGTCATCTGTATTCACTGCTTGGTTAATCGGTAATTTTGAATGGTAACTGTTATAAAACGGCTATGTGACAGAGTGTTTCGGTGGCTTGTTGGCGAGGGGATTTGTGGTAACTTCAGTTTGCTTGGTTATCGCTTGGGTTTTAATAGTGAGCTACCAAATTTTTACTAAAACGGCCCTGTCCACAATAGTCTCTGTTTTCAAGGTTCCTGCTCCATTTATCGCTTCATCGTTAAATTCCAACATTTCCGTGGGCATTTTCTTTTTTTCTTTTGCCTGGATGTTTGTTTTATCCTCTGTCATCACCAACTTCATCGTTGGTAGGGACAAAAGAATTTCATACAATTCTTGGTTAGTTTAGCATTAACCGCTATAGGATCAATCCTTTTGGGCTTATTGAAAAATTTTGGTCTAAACTTATCAAACCTCAATCTTCCAAAAGCATATTCCCAACTGTTTGGCAACGCGTTTTTTTGCGTTTTTCTATCTTTCTCTGCCGTTTATTTTTATGTTAGCCATAGATTTTCAACATTCACGCAAAATGAAAGCGAAAAGGTGAAAAGCCACAAACGCAGTCTAATTTTTATTGGTGACACTTAGAAATGAGCGACGTAGATATGGCATCGATTCAACTTAAGGGTGTAAAACAGAATTTCATATTGAGCGCTGAGAAGAATTTTAAGACTGGAAGCAGAGGTTTTCATGCCCAAGGAAAAATGCAGATTGGCGACAAAAACTATCAGATAAACATTTTAGCCGTTGAAATCGGTTCCAAGCCAAAAGAGAAAGAAGAGAAAAAGAAATAACTGATTTTTCCACCAATTTTTCTTTGTCACTAATTTTGTTGCATTAAAAGCGAAAGGGCATTTTTGGTTACTGCACGATTGAAGCATCAATTATCGTTACATTTTCACGTGGTTTGTCATTTGCGCCTGTCTTTACGTTGGCTATCTTGTCGACAACGTCCATTCCCGACACAACTGTTCCGAAAACCGGATGCTTCGTGTCAAGGAAATTGTTGTTGACTAGGTTGATGAAGAATTGGCTGCTTCCGGTGTTTGGACCTGCATTTGCCATAGCTGTTGTACCTCTCACATTATGGTTGTCTTTGGTGAACTCGTCTTTAATGTTGGGAATAGATGAGTCTCCGTATCCTGTTCCAGTTGGGTCGCCGCCTTGTATCATAAAACCAGCGATGACTCTGTGAAAGATTGTGCTGTTGTATGTTCCCTTCTGGACTAAGTTCTTAAAGTTGCCAGTGGTTATCGGCATATTAGTTTTTAATTCTATTGTTATGTCACCCAGTGTGGTATGAAAAACTACTTTGGTTGGGGGTTGTGAACTCATCTTATAAACCTCAAAAACAAATATTCAGCACACCTATTATGCCTATTGCAAGCCACAAGCACTAATTCATTTCAAGTTAACCCGAGACCATGCCTCTGAAAAACCAAATTCTTCTCCGCCCAAAAAAACGGCAAAATTAGAAACAGAAGTGACCTATACTGCAGTTAATTTTGCAAATAAACGTTAAACTGCCCCAATTAAGCAAATGTACGGTGCAGCCCAATTTTTCTGAGAAAATACCCGTGCATGAGTTTATAAGAAATGTCGTTCTATTTATTGATGGTACGGTGTCATTAAAATGAGAGATGAACTTCCATTTCCCGACAAAGTTTTGCAAACACTGCATAACTTGTGCGCTACCGCTGCTGATTTGGCAAGAAGAGGCGACGACGTAGCTACTCTTATGCAGAAAGACCCAAACGAGATTGAGAGCATTCTGGATAGGTACAAGTCAGAGGGCTTCGCGGAAAGCTTTGTGGACAATGAAGGGAAAAAACGGTACTATCTTACTGGAAGAGGAATAATTAAGGTCTGCTCGCTTTTCACGTAGTGGAAGCATGCATATCATTATTTTTTCATGGGAGTATCCACCAAGAGTCGTAGGCAAACTCTCCGAATACGTAAAAGCCTTATCGAGCCAACTCGCTACCAATAACCTGGAAGTTAACGTTGTAACTTATGACGATTCGATAACCGGTTCAACCAAAGAACCCACGGGAGTACAAACAGTCAGAGTTTCAAACCCTGTGCGAACTCACATTGGAGTTTTAACCTGGGCTTTAACATTAAACCAAGAAGTTGAAAGAGCCGCAGCCAACATTTACTATCAAGCCAACAAACAAATTGACCTCATAGATGTTTACGACTGGCATTTTATTCCAGCAGCCGTAACTTTGAAAAACGGACTTGGCATACCGTTTATTTATTCCGTTGAAAGTTTGGAAGATCATCGGTCTCAAGCTATAAATACGCCGTATAATATGGCGATTAAAAGTATCGAGTGGTTAGGTTTTTATGAGGCAGAAAAAATCAGTGTCAAATCAGAGTGGATGCGTGACGAGGTCATTAGAATTTACAAGGTGCCTAAAGAAAAAATAGTTGTTATCTCCACAGCCTCAAATTTCTGGATAAAAGAAATCATTAAACTATACAATGACATGGCTGGAGGCTTAAAGAGCAAATGAAAGACGATTTAGCTGTAATGATGCTCAGCTGGGAGTTCCCCCCAAGAGTAATCGGAGGAATTTCACCGCACGTTTACTTTTTATCAAAAAATTTGGCAAAGCAAGGCGTGAAGGTTTATGTGGTAACCTGCGATTTTCCAGATGCACCCTCGCATGAAGTAATTGACGGCGTAGAAGTTTACCGTATTGACTCTTACAAGAATCCGGCGCCGGATTTTGCCACATGGGTTTACTTGATGAATTTGAATATGCAAAAGGAAACGGCGGCATTAACAAGAAAAATCGGAGGCAAAATAGATGTTTTTCACGCTCATGATTGGCTTGTGGCAAACGCCGGAATAGGACTTAAACACGTTTTCCGAAAGCCCCTTTTAGTAACCATGCATTCAACTGAAGTGGGCCGACGAGATGGATTGCACAGCAACACTGAAAAAATGATTCATGAAACTGAAGCATGGCTCACGTATGAAGCGTGGAAGGTTATTTGCTGTAGTGAGTACATGATTTCACATGTTAAATGGGCTTTCGGTCTTCCAAATGACAAGTTAGTTATGGTTCCTAATGGCGTCAACACACGTTGCTACGCTGAGGTTGATGCAGATTTGAAGGATTTCCGAGCCAAGTTTGCTTTGCCGGAAGAAAAAATAGTGTTATTTGTGGGCAGGCTGGTTTACGAAAAAGGTATTCATATAATAGTTAACGCTGTTCCTAAGATTTTGGAGAAAGTTAACGCTAAATTCATAATTGTCGGCAGCGGTTACATGAAAGAGCAGCTGTCAAACATTGTCCGCAGCATGAAACTTGAGCATAAAGTTCTTTTTGAAGGCTTTCTGGATGAACAAACTTTGCTTAAACTTCAAAAATGCGCTGATGTGTCTGTTGTACCGTCGCTTTTTGAACCGTTCGGAATCGTCGCACTAGAAGCTATGGCAGCTAAAAGCCCAGTGGTAGCATCTGACACTGGTGGTTTGTCGGAAATCATCGAGCATGACGTAACAGGGGTTAAAGTTTTTCCAAACAACCCTGACTCTTTAGCGTGGGGAGTAACAAAGGTTTTGCTTGACGAAAACTACCGAACACGCATAAGAGAAAACGCCTATAGAAAAGTTCTAGAAAAATATGATTGGGAAAAAATCGCTCAGAAAACCAAGCTTATATACGAAGGCGTTTTAGGCGAATATTCAAAGAGTTTTTGGGCTTAATTGCCCTATAAGCGAGACTTTACCTTTTTTGCAATAAAAAAACTTGACCTCAAGTTATTTTCCAATCACTCGCACATTTTCAACTTGAATCCATGGAGAAATCAATTGTCCCATCTGCCGTTCGTTGCTTCCGACCAAACTTACATTTTTGAGCACCTCAAAAATGTTGCCTGCCAACATTACGCCTCGACTGCAGTGGACTATTTCGCCTTTCCTTATTTTCCAAGCTGGTGTGGCAACAACTGAGAATTCGCCGCTGACTGGATTGCTGCTGTGTGCGCCTTGTAGGTAATAAATTATTAAGCCGTCATCCACTTCGCTTAGCATTTGTTCGCCTGTTTTGTTTCCCGGTATAACGTGGAAGTTTGTAGTGTCGATGCTGGGTGTTGAAAGGTAACCTGCTCTTGCCGCGTTTCCTGTGCTCTCTTTTCCTTCTTTTTTTGCCGAATAGTTATCGTAGAGGAAATTTTGTAAAACCCCTTTTTCTATGACCGGTGTTTTCTGATGAGGCACCCCTTCGCCGTCGAAAGCCATCGTGCGGAGACCGCCAGGGAATAAGCCGTCGTCGTAAATTGTAAGGTTTTCCGAAGCGACTATTTCTCCGATTTTCCCTTTAAACGGCGATTGATTCCTCTGAACACTATCGGCTCTAACCGCGTTAACTAGCGTGTAAGCGAAGAGGTCTTGCAAAGCAAACTGCGTCAGGATGAGCTTGGTGGATTTGGTTTCGACTGACTTGGTTTTTAACGCTGAAACTGCCAGTTTCGCTGCTTCTTTTCCCACCCATGCTGGATCAATATCGTAATTTCTTGAAGCGTTGAATTCAAAACAAACAGGCGTGACTGCATTGCCTTCCTTAGCCAACGTCGCTAAACTGCATTCAATTACCGTTCCCCTGTCAAAACCAGAGATTCCGTTTGAGTTGGCGATGGCGTTGGAAATATAAGCGCTTCCTATGCCGCCTTCAATGGGAAAAGCGCGTTTATCAACTTGTCCCGCGGAGTCTAGCATGGTTGAGGCGAGGTTAACTAGCTCTTCTGAGCTGAGCTCAATAATTTTATCATCAAAAACTTTTTCCAATGGTGCGTAAGGTTTCTTTTGGGGAAGTCCATTCCAGTCTGGGTCAGGTTTGCTTGCCTTTGCAGAGTCTAAAGCTCTAAGAATCACGTTTTCAACCACTTTTTGGTCATCGAGGATGTTTGTGTAAGCAAAACCTACTGCTTTATTAGCGGCCACGCGGATGCCTACGCCTCGGTCAATTATCCTGTTGGTTTTGCTGATTTGCCCCAGTTCAATGCCAATGTTTGTTGCTTGCCCCTCGTAAACGTACGCTTCAGCTTCGGAGGCTCCACTTTTTAGGGCTTCATTCACCGCGTTTTCGGCTAAACTTATCATTGTGTCTTTTTTAAGCACTGCCACCAACAATCACCCCATTAACTCTAATGTGCGGTCCACCATCAGAAATGAAGGCTGTTTGGCCTTTTCCGCACCTTCCCGTGTCTAACATGAAATCTTTCCCCACGGCATCAATCTTATGCAAGGTTTCAAGAGTATTGCCGCTTATTGATGCGTCGCGAACTGGTGCGCCTATTTCTCCATTGACTATTTCGTAGCCTTCTTGGATGCCCACCTGGAAAGTGCCGTCAAGGTTAGCTTGCCCACCCCTAAAACTCTTAAAGTAATATCCTTGCTTCACTTTTTCGATTAATTCTTCAAAAGAATGGTCTCTCGGCTCCATGTAAGTGCAACGCATGCGGATGATTGGTTCAACACGGAAATCTTCCGCCCTCGCATTACCCGTTGGTTCAGCCTTGAATTTTTGCGCTGTTTCCCGGTTATGCATCAAACCAGCGACCACTCCATCTTTTATCAGCGTTGTTTTTTGGGTTTGGACTCCTTCATCGTCATATTTGAAAGCGCCGAAAGATCCCTCGATTGTGCCATCATCATAAAACGTTACCAAGTCTGAACCGATTTTTTTCCCCATGTTGCTTGCTAAAACACCGCCTGAAAGAGCCAAGTCAGCTTCAGCTAAATGCCCAAATGCTTCGTGAACAAAAACTCCCACCACGTTTGGACCTAAAACAACTGGGAATGTTCCTCCTTTAAGTGATTTAGCAGTTAACTGTTCTATCGCGCGTTTTGCAACTTTTTCGCCTAAAACCTCGGGAGCTTGCTGGTCGAATATTTCGTAGCCTGCTGTAGACCCTATTTCTTCACGGCTAAAAGTGAAGACGCCCTCGTTTAAGGCTGAAGCAGTTATCCTTGCCCAAACATACAGTTTATCCTGCTCAATGTTTGAGCCATCGCTGTTCACAAAATAGCTGGTTCCCGTCAAATCAAAATAATCTACCGTGCAACTCCTCACTCGCTTATCAAAGCTCAAGCTCGTCTTGTTTACAGTCAAAGCAGTTTTAATTTTATCCTCCATCAAAACATCTGACGGGTTCTTTTTCGGTTTTGCTTCAACGCGGTCATTAACCACTTTAGCTTGCGCAAGCTTAATCGGAGTTTTCAATCGTGAACTAGCCATTTTAGCCATTCTACACGCGTCAGAAACCGCATTCTCCAAAATTTCGCTGTCAAACGAGCCCGCAGAAGCAAAGCCCCACGCACCATTCACGAGCACACGCAAGGCAACGCCATTTTCAATGCCCTGCTTCGCTGCTTCTACGCGCTCTTCTTTGAGGGTGAGCATTGTTTTGTAGAGTTTTTGTGCTCGGGCTTCGGCATATTGGGCTCCGTACTTTTGGGTGGCTGTATTATTGATTTTAGTCAGAAGATCTTTCACGAGTATCTATCCTTTGTATAGCTAAACGTTTAACTAGAATATTTGAGGGAATTAAATCATTTCGCTTCAAAATCCTTGATAGCTACTTGCTTGGAATTTTCCTACCAAAAATCGCCGATGTTTAACTGCTTAACAGTTCCACGTGGCGGCTTAGGTTTAACTGCTGGAGCCTCAACACCTAAAACAAGCTGGCCATACACGCCATCGTACCCAGGAGTGACCTTAGCAGTGCCATTTCTTACTTTAATGATGGCTTCAGCAATCGGAGCATCCACCACTTTCACCAACGCTTCCAGTGGCGTGTCAATGAGCACCGTGTATTCATTCCCGAATTTTTCAACCAGCAAACTATAGTTTTTCCAAACCGCCTGCGTCGAAGGCGAATCAGTGCCAAGCACCGCCGCTATTATTTCGGATAGTGGAAGCAACCGCAAAAACCCTGGCACGCCTTCCTGTTTGAAGTTTACGGGTCGATCTGCTAGTTCTTCAACACGCTGCTCTACGCCTTTAGTGAGTTTTCTACGGCAAACTGGGCAAATATTGTTGAATTTTATGGCTTCTTGGGGTGAGAGGGATACTTTGCAGTTGCGGTGTCCCGTCCAATGGTACTTGCCATAGGCGGGGTCAACTTGAATGGTGAACTTGAATCTTGTTGGATCATTGCTTTTTATTGCGTCCGTAACTTCTTGATAAGTGAATTTTTCGAGTTCGAAAACGTTGGCTTCTCTGCCGATTCGCCATGGCCAAAAACTGTGGCAGTCGCTGTTGGAAAGAAGTGCGAATCTGTCAAGCTTGCTGAGGCGCCAGTTCATTGGTGAATCGCTGCTTAAACCAGTTTCTAATGCGTGAATATGCTTTGTCATGTCCTGGTAGCAGTCTTCCATGTTGTCAAAGCCGCTGAAGGCTCCGAAAACGCTAAACCACGGGGTCCAAGCGTGCGCTGGAAAAATCATGTTGCCGCTTGAAATAGCCATAACTTGCTCGACAAGTTGTGGAGCAGTCATGTTTAGGATGGGTCTGCCGTCCGAGGATAAATCGCCAAAGCGTTTAAGCGCCTCATTAATCTGAGTAGCGGTCTCCATGCTCGGCGTCAGAATCACGTGGTGAACTTTTTTGGATTCACCCTTATACTCAAAGATAGTGCAAACTTCAGTCGTGAGCATAAAACGAACTGGGGAATCCGTATTGCCCGTCAACTTGAAGAGACCCGTATCTGGTTCAGGCGTTAAGGTTTCTTTGATTTCCTTGAGCCATTCTGGATGGGTAAAGTCGCCTGTGCCAACCAATTTAACCCTTTAATTTTTGAGTAGCGAGCGATTTCAGTTATGCACATTTGCTCGCTTGTTGCCCGACTGTAACGCCCATGAATATGTAGGTCAGCTATGACTTTCAAAGTTAGCGCCTAATCCCTAACGTGCCCTTTATCCATTTTAAGGCTTCGCAAAGTCAGCGCTAAAACAGCAAACGCTAATCAGCTTTACTGTGGCTTGCAGTTTAGCTGATTAGTCCATGTTACCAGCGCTTCAATGAGTTGCTTGATAAGGGTTCTTGTCTGTTCATTGGTTACTTTGCCGTTGGCATCCACGTTGTCGCGCGGCAGAGGACAGCATGACTTCAGGCTGTTAACTGGGTGCATATTAAGAAAAACAAAACGATTGACGCAGATGATATTGCGCTCTGGCTCCGCCGAGCCTCCCAGTTGATGCACTCATGATGGCGACTGATTTACCTTGAAGCGGGTTATCCTTGATATGGTCTCGAAGCCCAGTCAATCGCGTTTTTTAAAACCCCCGGGATTGAAAAGTTATATTCAGGCGTGGCAATCAACAGTGCATCTGCCGCTCTGATTTTTTCTTTAAACTCAATAACTTTTGCGGAGGATTGTTTTCAAGGTCTTGATTGAACGGTGGAATGCCCTCTAAATCGAAAACTTCCATTGCAACATTTTCTGGCGCAACTTCTACAGCTGCGCGGACCAAGGCTTTGTTGTATGAGCCTTTTCTTAGGCTTCCAGCGAAAGCAAGAATTTTGAATTGTTTTTCCATAGAAATCACCAGTTTCTACGCATAGTAACAATAAGCAATAAGCGGATTTAAGCTAGCCCTTGCTAGTTTTGAAAATCTTAGGGTCGCAAACACTAGAACACGCTCCTTTCTACTTTAAAACCGAGATTTATTACCATATTCTTTTAAAGTTCCTTAAAGTAGGTTAGTTTTATGCATGAGTGGGCTTTGGCTGAAGCAATCCTTAACATCGGCAAAGGAGATTGCTGAGAAGGAGAAGTTGAAGGAAGTTACAGAGGTCACCATTAGGGTCGGTGAGCTTCAGCAAGTTGAGCCGGGCATTTTGCGTTTTGCTATTTCGCAGATGAAGCCGCTGATTTTTAAGAACACTAAATTCCACATTTTAAAAGCCAAAACAACGCTTAAGTGCAGAGTTTGCGGAACCACATGGCAGTTTAACCTTAAGAAAACTTGATAAAACCACTGCTGAAGCTATCCATTTTGTTCCTGAGGTAGCTCACACTTACGTTAAGTGTCCTAAATGCGGCAGTCCTGACTTTGAAATCGTCAATGGACGTGGCGTTTGGCTTGAGAACATAAAAGGAGCCAAATAATGGTGGTTGACCCGCGGACAAGCGTAATTAACACGCGTTTAAGCCGAATAAGCCGAATTATCGCCGTTTCAAGCGGCAAAGGCGGCGTTGGAAAAAGCATGGTTGCAACCACACTCGCCTTAACTCTGGCGCAGAACGGCTGCAAAGTCGGGTTATTCGACTTAGACTTCACCAGCCCATCAACCCACATAATCCTCGGCGCCCAAAACGTGCAGCCGAAAGAGGAAAAAGGCTTAATTCCGCCAACAGTTGACGGCTTAGAATATATGTCGCTTGTTTACTTCGTCGGCGACAACCCCGCGCCCCTGCGTGGAGCAGATGTTTCAAACGCTTTAATCGAGCTTTTAGCAGTGACCCAGTGGGGTGCGCTTGATTTTTTGGTAATTGATATGCCCCCAGGTATCGGTGACGTAATTCTTGATGTGGTTCGACTGGTTGAACGTATAGAGTTTCTTATTGTTACTACGCCTTCACTTTTAGCTTTTGAAACCGTTAAGAAACAGGTGGCTCTTCTTTGCGAATTAAAAATGTCGATAGTCGGGGTTATCGAAAACATGAAAATGGACAAGGCAGAGGGCATCGCGGTGGAAACGGAAAAGTTGGGGCTGAAGTATCTTGGCGCAATTCCGTTTGACTCACAGGTAGAAGATGCGATTGGCAACGAAGCAAAGCTGCTCACTACGGCAATTGGCACAAAACTTCAACAAATAACAAAAAGCACAATCTTAGCAGAAAAGAGAGAGCAGTAAAGATGGCTTGCCTTAAAGCAGTAATATTCGATTACGTCGGAACTCTTGTTAACTGCAGAGGTTACAGTATGGAAGCTTCAAGGCTGAAACTTTACAGGGCGTTGGTGAGTGAGGGCTTCGATGTTACTGAAGATAGGTTCGTTCAGGCTTACATTGTGGCCCATGAGAAATACCGCAAGGTACGCTATGAACAGCTAAGAGAAGTAACTAACGCAGTCTGGGTAGCTGAAGCGCTCCGTAGCCTCGGGTTTCAGGCGAACCCTGACGATTGCCGAGTCAAAGCTGCTCTCAACGTTTTCTTCCAAGACTTCATAGATTCACTTGAGCTGCGGGATGGCGCGAAAAAACTACTCAAAAAAGCACAAGCCAACTGCAAAGTCGGCTTAATCACAAACTTCACCTACGCCCCAGTCATCTACAAAAGCCTACCATACTTGGAAATAAACGCGTTCTTCAACACAGTTGTTGTTTCAGAAGAGAACGGCTGGCGCAAACCATGCAGCCAAATATTCCAAGACGCCCTCAAAAAACTCCAAGTCCAACCCAACGAAGCAATTTACATCGGCGACAGCCCAATCGAAGACATCAAAGGCGCCAAAGAAGCAGGACTAAAAACGGTATTTGTACCCTCACAATTCAACAGCATAGAAACCCTCGCTGAAAGCCAACAAAAACCAGACTATACAGCCAAAGACCTCAAAGACATCTCCAAAAAACTAAAGAGCTTAATCTGTGTTCACTGAAAACCCGATTCAAGCGCTAAAACAAAAAGCAACCCAAAACAAACCCTAACCGAAGCCGCTTACCTATAGACCTGCCCTGATTTTTGTGTCAAAAAACAACCACAAAAATGCAACAAAAAAAGAGAATAATAAAGAATTTAGATTTTCTTTGTCTTAGTAGCTGTTTCTAGTGCTACAACGCCCGGCAGTTTTTTGCCCATGAGGAATTCTATGAGTGCTCCGCCTGCTGTGCTTATGTAGCCGATTTTTTTGCTTAAACCGTATTCCTGTATAGCTGAGATGGTGTTTCCGCCGCCTGCTAAGCTGAAGGCTTTGCTGTTTGCGATGGCTTCAAAGACGCCTTTGGTGCCGTAGTTGAATTCTTTGTTCTCGTAAACTCCCATGGGACCTGAGACAACGATGGATTTGGCTTTGCTGATGAGGGCAGCGAATTCGTCAACAGTTTTCTTTCCAATGTCGAATATGCTATATTCAGTTGGCAGTTTACTGACAGGAATTTCTTTGCGTTTGCCAGCCACATCTAACGCGACATCAGAGGGCAAAATTGTTTTGTCAGGGTACTTTGAGAGAAGCGCTTTTATGCCGGGCACAAACTGCATCAGCTCCTTCTTAGCGAGAAAATCCATGGTTTTCTTGCCTAAGTCGACACCTTTGGCTGCGAGGAAAAGCTGCGAAGTGACGCCACCGACAAGAACGTAGTCTGCTATGCCGTTATCCAAAACGTACTTTGAGATTTCAAGTGCGTCGTCTGCTTTGGCTCCCCCCATAACGTAGACGCATGGGTGCTCGGGTTTCTCAAGGGCTTTGCTCAGTGATTTGAGTTCGCGCTCCATTATTCTGCCTGCTGCTGAAGGCAAAACGGCTGTAAAGCCAACCATTGAAGCGTGTGCACGGTGTGCAGCGGCGAAAGCATCGTTAACAAACAAGTCTGCGAGTGGTGCGAGGTTTTGGACAAGTTCAGTTTTGCTTTGCTGCTCCGGTGTGCCGCTTTTGGTTTCTCCATCCCACGAACGTACGTTTTCAAGAACTAAGATTTCTCCGCCCTGCAAGTTCTTAATGGCTGCTTTTGCTTTTTCTCCAAAGAGGTCGTCGACATATTTTACTGGGCACTTTAGGATGTTGCCTAGAATTTCTGTGTGTTGTTTGAGCGTGGTGTAGTCTGGGTCTCCTTTGCGTCCCTGATGCGCCAGGACAACGGTTTTTGCTCCTTTTTCAGCCAGCTCCTTTAGGGTCGTTTCAGCGTGTGCTCTTATGCGTACGTCGCTTGTTACTTTCTTGGTTGCGGGATCTATTTCTGAGTTGAAATCTACTCGGACAAGGACAACTTTGTTTTTTACATCAAAATCATCCAAAGTTTTGTATTTCGCCATGTTACTCACTTCTTTCTGTTTAATTAAAAAAGAAAAAGATAGGAAGGATTTAAGTTTGTTTGCTTGTGCTTAAAAGCCTGCTTTTTTGCCTACCATTTCGATGAAGTCAACCATGCGGTTGCTAAAGCCCCATTCGTTATCGTACCATGCGAATACTTTAACGAAGTTGCCCTTTTCGCCTAAAACCATGGTTAACTGTGCATCTAGAACCGCTGAGTAAGTGCTGTGCAGCACGTCGGTTGAAACAATTGGGTCTTCAGTGTACTGTAAGATGCCTTTAAGTGGGCCTTCTGAGGCTTTCTTCATAGCTGCGTTAATTTCGTCTTTAGTGACTTCTTTGCCTAGTATAGCCGTTAAGTCAACAATTGATACGTCTGGTGTAGGTACACGTAGGGAATAGCCATTCATTTTTCCAGCGCAACTTGGCAAAACTAAGCCGATTGCTTTTGCTGCACCAGTGCTTGTTGGGATGATGTTGATTGCTGCTGCTCTTGCTCGACGCGGGTCTTTGTGGACAAGATCTTGGACTTTTTGGTCGTTTGTGTAGCTGTGGCATGTTGTCATCAAGCCTTTTTCGATACCGAAGTTGTCAGATAATACTTTGGCGACTGGTGCTAGGCAGTTTGTCGTGCATGACGCATTGCTCAAGATATTGTGTTTTTCTGGGTCATACGTCTTGTCATTTACACCTAACACAAAGGTTGCATCGGGGTCTTCTGCTGGCGCGCTGATGAGGACTTTTTTTGCTCCTGCTTGAAAATGTTTACTTGCGCCTTCACGGTTGGTAAACAAGCCAGTGGATTCTACTGCCAAGTAAACTCCGAGGTCTTTCCATGGCAGTTGTACTGGGTCTTTTACGCTGACACATTTGAGGGTTTTGCCGTTGACGATCATGTCGGTGCCCTTGACTTCGATTGTGCCCGGGAAGTGCCCGTGGATTGAGTCATATTTTAAGAGATGAGCGTTTGTTTTGGCGTCTGCAAGATCGTTGATTGCTACGAAATCAATGTTTGCGTTGCGTTCAATTGCTGCGCGGTAAAGAAGCCTTCCGATTCTTCCGAATCCGTTAATTCCTACTTTTATAGCCATAATATCACCGTATTTCCAAAGTTTGTACAATACCCTTTACCCTTAATAGTTTATTAGTTTTCCGACGAAAATTCAAGCAAGTAGATAAGCAAGCGCAATTTACCGTCTTGGAAAAAGATGCAGCCAACTTACATGAAACAGTCAAGATTTTAATTTTAACTTACTCGAAAAAAAACATTTTAGAAAATTCCGCCTTCTCTAAAATAATAGTTCTCTTCTTTCTTCGGTCCAAAGCTTCTTACGCCTTCACGTTTAAGCTGACACCGCAGTTCTTCAGCATACTGCTGGGTTATTTCGCCTTTCTTCTGCAGGTAAGCAATAATTTCTTCTGCCTGCGCTTCTGTGTCACATCGGCGGATAAAATCCACAGCGCAAGGATTAAAATGGCGAAGCTTATCAGGCGTCTCAGTGCAAGAGGCAAACTCTTCTTCCGCGCAGTCTTCACAATCTACAGCGCCCTCGGCTTCTTCCGGGTTTTTTCGAACCGCGTTAATCGGTACTTTGGCGTCTCCCGTTTCAAGTTCCTCGTAGAGGTGTGGAAACATTTTCTTGAGCGCTTTTTTGTCAGTTGCCATTTTTCATCAGTTTAATTAAAAATAAATATCAAATATGTTCTTTATGTTCTTTTTTGATGGAAAACAAGATTCTGCAAGAGCTATAATGGGAGGAACCGTTGGGTTGGGTTGGTTTTCAAAACTTTTTCGAGTTCCTGCACCTTTAAACCTTTCATTTCATCCCCGAAAACTTCGCATTTTCTTTTTTTCCCTGCTTCCTCACAGCTACGCGCAACAATCTCAAGCCCGTATCTATCTGAAGTCTCAGCGTATATGTGAAATGAAGCCATAGTTATTCCACGCTTGTTTACCGTTGTCCAAGCTGTTTTTGAAATTTTAACTTTTTCAGATTTTAGGATTTGCACGATTTCTTCGGGCTCATCAGTGTAAACGGCGATGTCAATGTCGCTTCCCTGCTTTATCGTTCCTCGCCAAACGCTCCCGATTAAAACGGGACAATAAGCATCAAGAAGCTTCATTATTTTTAGGGCTTCGTTTCGCATTTGAACCAGACGCTCTACTCTTTTTGCGCCCTCGTTTTCTTCAGCTATTTTGTCCAGTTCAAGAGCAACTTCCATGTTAGACGGCAAAAAGTGAGTGCCCAAGGTTTTTGCGGCTTTTTCTTTAGCTTGTTTGTATTCTTTTTCAGCGCCAAAATAAAGTAAGGTAGCAGCTTCCCGAGCAACTCTGCACTTTAAATCGAAGTCAACGGTCAATCATTCACCTATCGTTTTTATCAGGGTTTCACTATTGTTTCGTATAGTTCGACGGTTTTTTCGGCGATTCTGGTCCAAGTGAACTCGGCTAGGACACGTTTTCTGCCGTTTTTACCCAGAACCTTGCGTCTTTCAGGGCTTTCTAAAGCGCTGATTACTCCCCATGCAATATCGGATGGGTTATTTGGGTCCACGTGGTATCCGCATTGTTCTTCACCGCAGCAAATTACTATTTCCCGCATTCCGCTGACGCCGGCGGCGCCTACGACAACAGGCTTCTCCATGCTCATCGCTTCAAGAGCTACGATGCCAAACGGTTCATAAAAACTGGGGAAAACTGCTATGTCGCATGAGGCATAATGCAGTATTCGTTCTTCCTCTGGGATGAAGTCAAAGCAGAATTTAACATACTCGTTAAGTCGAATGGTTCTTGTAAGGTTTGTTAAGTATTCTTGAAGGTCGCCTACGCCTACAATTACCAGTCGCGCATTAGGAATCTTGGTTAGAATATGAGGCATCGCCATTATGAGTTTATCAACGCCTTTGACGCCTACGAGCCTGCCGAGGAAAAGAATCATTAATTCATTATCTTTTATGCCATACTTGCTTCGAATTCGCTTAATGTTCTCTGAAGAAACGTTTTCAGGATTATATTTTTGCGGGTCAACACCATTGTAGCTTACCTGAATTTTTTCTCTTGGAAAACCAAGCTGTATAAGCTCATCTTTCATGGCGTAAGATACTGTCACGATCATATCAGCCATTTTCCCCGCACGTAATTCTATGTTGCTGACTACGCTTGAGCCGTTTCCTAATGTTCGACCTTTCTCAGTTGAGTGAACATGGAAAGCTAAGGGCAAATCCGTTTCTCTTTTAACGGTAATCCCGCCCATTGCCGAAAGCCAATCATGCGCAACAACAATGTCATACTTCATACCTTCTTTTTTAATCAACTCGTTGATGAGTTTAGCCGCTGACAAATAATTATAAACCATTAATTTGCCGAAGAAATGTAATCCTCTGCCCCATTTTTTGATGTCTTCAGCTATCACGTCTGGAAGCGAATCCGAAATGTCAATGTGCAGCGGGCGATGAATCTCTATTCCACGCCAAATTTCTCGGGTCGGCAAAGAACCAGCGTCATCATTCATGGTGAAAACCGTTACGTCGTGATCGTCTAAGACAAACTTTCTTGTAATCTCGGCTGCGTAAGTTCCTAGTCCACCGACTATTTTAGGCGGGTACTCGTAAACGAAGACGGCAAGTTTCATCCTAACTGTTCACCAATTTACCCTAAGAATTGGTAATCACCATACTAAAGCTTTGCTTAACTGAGGAAGCAAACTTGAAATGGAAGAAAGCACAAGAAAGTTAAGGAAAGGTTTGATTAGACGGTTATGCATATCACATATAGGCAAGGTGCCAGCAAATGAGTTTATCAACTGTAAAACAAGAAATACTAGAAACTATGCTACTTCACGAAAGACCCTTAAAAGCCGTCGAAATCGCAAGCGAAACCAAAATGAAGTTTCCGCCGGTCATGATGCACCTATTAGGGTTTGCTCGCATGGGATACGTGAGTTCACCTGAAAAAGGATTATACATTATAACTGTGAAGGGAAAAGAAGCTCTCGGCATACCGGAAATCAACAAAGAAAAAGCTACCGCCATATTGGCTTATGCACCACATGATAAAGCATTCCACTTCTACGTTGACATTGGAAAACCATTAAACTTGCACGCTCACAACCTTCGTGATTTCGCCAATAAAGTCGAAAAGGCAGACGTTGCATCAGTAGAATTCCATACAAAACGCGGCGACTTTGAAGCCTGGTTCAACGAACTCGGAGACGCAGAATTATCAAAAAAGACTGCATTATTAAAACAAAGAAATGTGGTTGGAGAGGACCTGCGCATGCAATTGCATGAAATCGTTCTCCAACGATATGTAGCCTTAGCTAAATTGGCAGACCAACCAGTTTTCACCGAATAAATTTAGCTTTTTTTATAAATCGTTTTGTAATTTTCTGCAGACCTGCGTATCGTCGTATACTACATATGTTCGGGGCTAACCGTGCCTTTATCATACTATGTTGAAATGGACGTCCAACGGTTTCCATGCCATGCAACGGTGAGCAAAATAGTTGCATGCACATTTTTCACAATTTCGGGTGTTTGGTTATGGAAAAAATGAAATATGCAGAGGCGAATATTACGTGGTTGAGGAGAATCTCTGTGAGCGAAGTTAGAATTGTTTCCGTCAAGATACCTGAAGAAGTCTACCTTGAAATGGCGTTGCGTATTCCTGAGGGTGACCGAAGCAACTTTATCAGGGAAGCCATAAGTGAGAAGCTTGAGAAAACGCCTAAAGCAGACAAACTTTTAGCACTAGAAGAGCGAATGGGCAAAATAGAGCAGGAGTTCGGGCAAATCAGAAAGTACCTAGCCGATTTGGAACTGCTAACGTTTCAGCATGGAAAAATTAACCCGCATTCTTTCTGCCTCGATGAGGTAGACCATAAAATAATGGAGTACCTGCTTCACTACAAGAGCGCAACTACCCCCGAGTTAGCTGATTACGTCAAAACCAACAGATGGCTAATACTAAACAGGCTCAGAAAAATCCAGAAAACCTCCAAGAAACAAGTTGGAAAACCAGTGATAGAGTATTATGCGGGCGAGCGGTCTGGGAAAAAGAAGGCTTGGTGGATAGACGAAGAACTGATCCAGGAATAACATGGTTAGCTTTAAATTAATTGGGCATGTTGGTTTGTAAACTGTGGGCTCGTAGTCTAGTACGGATTAAGGCATCGGCCTCCGGAGCCGAGAATCCTGGGTTCAAATCCCAGCGGGCCCGCCATTTGAACTTGCAGGTTCAAAATTTGTTTTGTTTTTGGTGGAATTAAGGTTTGATCTGGGCTTAGAACTGGGAAAACTTTGTGGAAACGGGTTTTTGAGGCGGATGTTTTGAACTATTTCGATGTTGCATTTGAGATTGATTGAACCAAACGCATGTTAAGAGTACGCTTGGCGGGCATCGTCTTGCAGAGGCTACGGTAACATGAATTCAAGACCCCTATAAAATTGCCTGTAAGCTGGCCTCTTAAACAGTTCTTTGACAGAAACAAACCCCTCATCGGTCTCCCAGAAACGCGAAGGTGCCTCAGAGCCGAAAACATCGTTCCACATCGACTTTGTCTTTTGTGACCAAACAATTTCTCGCAAAGACACGTTGGGAGCCGAATCCGGATAATTCTTAACGATCCTTTGCGCTCGCCGCAACGTTTCCTTTGAAGCCCTCCCAATCTCACGATCAGCCAATGCCTCCATCTGGGGGTTTTGGTCGTTTCTCTGTTTCCAGCAAAGCCACCCAGCCAAGTTAATGGCTTCTCCGGCTTCTTTCTCTGGGTTTTCCTGTGGTTTCCATCCCGTGTCTTCGGCAAGCGCATAGAGGATAGGCTCAACGATTGCTGGAGGCTTACCAAATTTGCAGGAGACTTCTACCAAAGTTGGCTCTCTTAAAAATCGTAACTCACGCTGAAGCTCTTCAAGCGCCAGTCTAACGGCTTCCACTTCAGCCTGGGTTTTGTTGACATTCTCAATAGAAAACAACACATCAGGCATCAGCGAGTTTGGCGTCCCATAGAAGAGCCCTTTGTGGCAAATCTTCCCACCCGCAACAAGAAACCGCAGCTTGCCTGTGACGGCTACTCCCAGCCCCTTTCGGTCTTTGTATCGAATTTGGTACGTTTGCCAGAGGGTTTCTACTATTTCCGTCCAGCGAAGCATGTTAGGTTCATGCTTTTGCAGAAGAGAAACAATGTCCCGCTCAAGCATGTCAAACTTATCAGCCATTTACTACCCCAATTACTTGTTGAATATTAATTCTTTATTAACTAAAATTTGCTTTTATTCTTCAAAGAAATTTTGGTCATTAACTATTAATTTTTCGTGGCAAAATCTCAGCAACCGTTTAGGTTTTGGATTGACCATTAGTAGCTAATTAGCTTCCTGTATTTTAGAACCGACCTTTATTTTTCTGCAGAGGATAAAGTAATGGAAAAGAAAACAACGGTTAAGGTTCCTGACGCTTATCTGCCATTGCTGGAGGATCTTCGGCTGCTTCGAAATGACGGCAACAACCCCAACAAGATGACGATCAAGCAGAAAGACCAGGTTTGGAGCAGCCTACAAAAGTACGGTTGGACTTATCCGATCGTAACCAACAAGGACGGCGTTTTCGCGGATGGCGAGCAAAGAGCGCAGGTCTGCATAGGTCAGGGCGAGTTTTTTGGTCCAGTTCTTCGACTGCCCGTCTCCGATGTTGACAGGCGAATGCTGCGGCAGATCCTAAACAAACTCAAAGGCAAACATAGCATGGAGCTTGATGACGCTGATTACAGGCGTATTGTAGAGGCTGGTGAAATCGACTGCTTAGCTGCACTGTTGCAGTCCATCGGCGAAAAAATGCCGGAAACAGACGGGCGAGCTCCTGAAAACTCAAACATCATTCCTGACAGCTACGAGCTAATCATCGAATGCGAGGATGAGACGCAGCAGAAATGCTTCTTTGAGAAGTTGACGGCTGAAGGATACAAAGTGAAAGTTCTAAATCTGTAGAGGCGGAAAAGTTGGATTTTGATTTTACGGTGAGTTGGAGTGAACCGGATAGTTTTCGAGCTCAAAGCGTCGTTGGCAGCTTCACATTAAGCGACGTAAAGTTACAGAAGCATTTCAAAGGCTCACTACCGATTGAAAGCTCAGACTGGCAAATCGGCGTCATCGTCGGCCGCAGCGGTTCAGGCAAATCAAGCATAGCAAAAAAGCTGTTTCCAGACGCATACACCACAGGCTTCGAGTACACAGAAAAATGCATCCTTGATGACTTTCCCCAAGAAACAGAAACAAACCAGATAACCAGGCTCCTATGCAGCGTCGGCTTCGCGTCACCTCCAGACTGGCTGAAATCTTACAGCTGCCTAAGTCAAGGAGAAAAAATGCGCGTCGACATCGCCAGAACGCTCTGCCTCCCTAGGAAGCTGATCGTTTTTGATGAGTTCACCTCGGTCGTAGATCGCGAGGTAGCAAAAGTTGCCTCTTACGCAATCAGCAAGGCAATTAGGCGCCGGAAAGATAAGAAATTCATTGCCGTAACCTGCCACTACGACGTAGTGGATTGGTTGGATCCAGACTGGGTTTTCTGCACTGACACAATGGAGTTTGACCGAAAAAAAGAGGGCGGCCGCCCGTTGAGCTCAAGGTTTACCGGTGCGGCAAATCCACGTGGACACTGTTTCGGCAATATCACTATCTAAACGGCAATCTCGGCGCAGGCGTCAGATGCTACAGTGCCTTCTACCACGAAAAACCAGTAGCGTTTATCGCAGTCGCGCACGTGCGAATGAGGGGACACTTCTTTCGAGTCAGCCGCCTCGTTGTTTTGCCCGATTACCAGGGTATAGGCGTCGGAAAGCGTCTGCTTAATTTTGTCGCCGAGCTCTATACTTCTCAGTTGAATTTGCCGTTCTATTTGGTTACGAGCAATCCACAGCTAGTTCGAGGAAATCTAGACCACTGGATTGTAAAACGTGTTGGGCACAGCGGCCATGGAAGGAATGATTCAAGGATAAATCGGGGGCTCATAAAGTCGGCAAGCAAGGGACGGCTTACTGTAACACTCCAATATGTTCGAAAGAGAATTAAAGGTGACAATGTTGGATGCAATAACACTTGAAAGACGCTTAGAAATCTTGAAGCTTGAAGGAAACGGCTTAGAACCGTGCGAAATTGTGAAGGAACTAAGTGTAAAATATCGGGTATCTGAACGTGCCGTATACAAAGATTTTGAGAGCCGTAACAGCTGGCAGCCCCAACTTCAAGAGATGAAGAAAATACTGTTAAAAGTGATTAACCGGCATGAGCAGATGTATCGTAAAGCCATAGTTGCATACATGCAGGCAAAATCTGACCGCGCTCGCATAGCAGCTTTGAATCTTATGCGTCAAATAAATGAGGATATCGCCGAGATGTCAGGAGCCAAAACCAAAGGTGAGACGGAACCTGAAGAAATCCGAATAAAATGGGAGGACCCTAAAACATGCACAAAACAGCAGTAATCAAATACAAGCCTCATCCTGGACAAGTTGAATTTCACTTTAATTCAGTAAGGTTCCGAGTGCTCAACTGTGGACGCCGCTGGGGCAAAACCGTTGCAGGCGCTAACGAGTTCATTAGGCAAATTTGGCAGAAAGGCGAGGGCAAAGAAAAAATGGGCATTGTGGCATTTGCTGTTGCCCCCACTTATTGGCATACTCAGCGTCAATGGAGCGAGTTCTTCAATTATTGCCCGCCTGAACTTATAGAGGAAATCCGCAGGGCTGAACGGCACGTTATTCTCAAAGGAAAACGTCACATCTGGTTTAAAAGCGCAGATAATCCTGACTCGCTTAGAAGCCAAGGAGTAAAGGTCCTATGGGTTGACGAGGGAGCTCAGATTGCGGAGGAGGCATGGACTATGGCGCTTAGGCCTGCATTGATGGATGAGAAAGGCATCGCCTTCTTCACAGGAACGCCCAGAGGACATAACTGGTATTTTCAGCTCTGGACCCGAGGCCAAGATCCGTCGCAAACTGATTATAAGAGTTGGAGCTTCCCCAGCGGCAGCAACCCGTATCTGGATCCAGCGGAGATTGCTTCTTTTGCCCGTGACATGCCTGAACTTGCTTATCGCCAAGAGGTTATGGCTGAGTTTCTTGAGGATGTTGGCTCAGTCTTCAGAGGCGTAGACCACATTGTTAAAGGTACCTTCCAACCGCCTGAACCGTACAAGCAATATGTTATGGGAGGAGACCTTGCTAAACTCATAGACTTTACAGTGCTAATCGTTCTCAATATGGACGGACACCTATGTGCCTTTGACAGGTTCACCCAGCTAGACTGGGTTTTCCAACGCAAACGCATAATTCAACTAGCCCAACAATACAACGCCCGCCTACTAATCGACAGTACAGGAGTCGGAGACCCAATCTGCGACGAGATCCGACGTGAAAACGTTCGAGTTGACGGCTACAAATTCACCAATACCACAAAAAAAGATCTCATAGAAAACTTGAGCATTATGATCGAGAACGGACAGGTTACGATACCGCAAATTCCTGAGTTAATTAATGAGCTCAAACTCTACGGGTACAAGATCAGCGCCAGTGGGAACGTGCAGTATGGAGCACCCGAAGGCTACCATGACGATTGCGTTGTTGCATTAGCGTTAGCTGCTTGGCAACTTAAGCGTTCTCCCCCTCTTCTGGGAATCGGTGTCTCGGTGATTAAGAAAAAACCAGTTTACAGAGACGAAGATGATTAAAATAAAAAAGAATTTTGTCTTGGAAGCCGGCTGGGAAAAACTAATGAATCTTTATTGGGATTTATTGGTCTGAAACTGAGGGTTTAGTATGGAAGATGAAGTGGTAATCATCGAAGTCGTACCCAAAATGTTTGATGTCGTCAATACACCGGATAAATTCAGTTTTAGAGTCAACTACATAAAAGAAATGTACGATGTAAATCAGCCAATTACTCGTAGACCAGAGTATTTGGCGGTTAGAGACCCGGGTTACTCCCGAATCGAATTACTCTTTAAAATCGATTTGCTTAAGTCTAATTTTGAAAAGGGACAGCTGGTTCCTCAAGGCAAACCAATATTTCTTCAATCTTATTTGAGACTGAAGGAATCCTCCACCACTCATGTTGTGTACACGCCACAGGGAGCGGGAGAAGAAGGATCGTTAAAGAGAACCATTTGGTACACGTCTTTTAGGACTTTGCTAACGCATAGTTCAACAGATGAATTCATCGGAGAAAAGTCCAAACCATTTACGCGTGTAAACCTTTGCAACGGCTTTTACTGCAAACATTTCAGCTACTGCGAATTCTTCAGTCACTCGGAAAACCCTATTATAAAAAGCTCCAGCTTACCAAAAAGAAGTATCGTCAAATGACACGAGAATTCTAAACTTTTAAGATTTGTAAGTTATCTGGGAAGCCCTTAGATTGCCTTTTGATGCTTTTCTTCTCTTGCGAAAAGCTGTTACCAACGTTGTTCCTGCAACTACAACTATGACTACAAGAGTGATTATTGCTAACGAAAACTCTGGAATTGTAGGTATAGGAGATGGCGAAGAGCTATTTGTACTAATGATTTTAATAGCAGAGGTTTTTGCCAGCCAATTATCACCAACCCCATTACTAACTGCAAACGTGTACCCTCCATCATCTGTTTGCAATACCGAGTAAACAGTTCCATTACATGCTATTTCCCATTGCAGGTTTCCATCTGAGTCTGTCTTAACTAAGTTTCCTGAAAACCCTCCACATGCTAAAGCGTATCCTCCGTCACTCGTTTGTATAACTGACCAAGCGACTTCACCTCCAAGTTCTCCGTACGTTTGATTCCAAAGCAACTTGCCATCCGAATTAGTCTTAATCATGAAAACTGTATTCGAACCGCCTGCCAAAACGTATCCTCCATCGCTGGTTTGAATAATCGAATTAGCTTCAAAGTAGCCTGAAGGTCCATTGTAGGTTTGGTTCCATAACATGTTACCCAAAGAGTCAGTTTTAATCAGCAAAGCATTACTTTCTGATGTGGAAGTTTCCACGAACCCTGCTAAAGCATATCCACCATCACTTGTTTGAACCATTGACGTGCAATAACTGACCGCTTCGCCTCCATAGGTGTGGCTCCACTGAATCTCGCCAGTCGAATTAACTTTAGCCAACCAAAAATCTCCATTACTGCTTCCCGCCATAATGTAATCCCCATCATTTACAGTAATCAAAGATGATACGTCTATTCCAGTGTAAGATTGTCTCCATTGCACATTGCCTTGGGAATCAAGTTTAACCAAGTAAGAAGAATTAGACGTACCGCCTGCAAGTGCAAATCCTCCGTCTGAAGTCTGTACAATCGAATTTGCTCCACCCCAGTTTGTATTCATTGTTGAATCGTAATCGAAACCAGCCATATTCCACTGTTGATTGCCTGAGGAATCGACTTTAACCACCCAAAAATCTATTATGCCAACTGCAATTTCCATTCCCATGCCTGCTAATGCATAATCTCCATCAGTGGTTTGTATCATCGAACGAATTGAACTTGAATCTCCTGTACTGTATGCATGTTCCCAAACAATAGGCGGGGCAGTCGATGAAGCAGAATTAGCGGTCGCCAAACTTGTTGGTTCCACGATTGCTGCTAAGAATATGAGTTCAAACACAAAAACAACTGCAACATATTTCCAGTTCATAGACAGCAATGACTATTGCATGCTTTCTTCTTTTATAAGTTGTTAAAGATTTACCTAAGAACACGTTTCATTAAGCTTTTAAGTTTAAGTCAGCCTTAAATCCAGTATTGTACAGAATAACTAAGCACTACCTTGAAGGAATCATTGCTATCTTGTAAATCTGGTATTATTTTAACCGTGACTTAAACTGTTAATAGCTATCTTTCCATGATACCAGAATTCTGGTTTGAGTCACATAAGAATCCATGAACTAATTACAAAAAGCCTTGAAGGTCGCACCTTTTCCTAAGTTTTATTAGTTTTTCCCCAGCGCGGTTGTTCGTAACGCAAGTGATGCAATGTCAAGATACTCTTTTTTCTCCGCCTCAGTCAGATTGAGAATTAACTTGCTGTAATTCCTGCCTTGAGTGCCGTGAAAGAGTTCGTTCCTTTTTTCAGAGAAATTAAGAAGCGCTTTGTACTGAGTGTTATTCAATCTTTTGATTTTATAAAGAAAATCAATCTCCGGTCTAAAATGTCGTAAAACATAATCTATCTTCGGATTGCTCATCTCATGGTTAATATTTTCATTTTGAATATCAAGACCAAATTCATGGATAATTTTCTGGTCGATATCTGATTCAACCATTCCCCATGCATAGGTGAATGCTTCCAAGAATTTTTTTGCATATCTCAGATCCTCAAAATCTTTATCACCGGATGAAGGATAACCCATTCTACAGACCCTTCTTCGTTTTCTCAATATCTTGCTATGCAGATTTAAGACTTATCGTTCAAAAAGTCAAAAAAACTAAAGTTGTAGTAATAAGTCACTTTGTGATTATGGAGTGTTTGTCCACACTGGAGTTATAGTCCAATTAGAGACAATGCCTTCGTGATAAATAGCAATTTCAACTGTAGTGGTTCCTTTACTATCTAAATTTCCAAGCTGTAATGAAATAGGACCTATAGCACCTGCTACATAAATGGTAGTTGCAGAGTCAGTTCCATATGCTCCGATATATTCCAAGGGAACAGTCATGTCTATTTCTAATGTACCAGTAGCACTGTAAGCAACGACATGCAATCCTGCGTTGTATGCTTCATCTACTCCTGTATTAGTTACTGAACCTTTAATGAAAAGGTGATTATATGTCTGTTGAGGAGGATTATTAGTTGTAGCATTACCTGATATTTCAGCTACCCCTAATGAAGCTACAAGGTGTGCAGATGTTAAATTTGTAACTTCAGAATTAATGTTTGAAATTTGGCTGGTTAAATTGGCTATTTCATTATTTTGATTTACTATTTGATTGTTCAAAGAAGCTATTTCAGAATTTCTATCGCTCACTACTCCATTATAATAAAATATAGTTCCAGCAATTGTACTTACAAAAAGTATAATTATCAAAACTGATACGGCTTTTATTTTTTTGTTCATTCAATCACTGACATTTCTGTATACCCTATTTCTCTTTCTTGCAAATACAATCGACAGCAACATTACTGCAAAAAGTGGTAGAATTATCAACAACGTTGGAAACTCTGGAATGGTAGCCGTTAGTGATGGTGTTGGGTTTTGGACTAAGAATTGAACAGGAATGGCTGATGCATTAAGAAGCAGATTCTTGCCATAGTACATGTTTGCTTCTATAGAAATTTCATGCTGACCATTCGTTAAGTTGGAAATGTGAAGTGAGTAAGAGAATGATGGATTAGTTTTGAAGGTCCAATTACCGTAGCCGCCATAGTGGTCATTTGCAGTATCATTTGAGGCAATGCTGACAAAGGAACTGTTGTCAATTCTGTAGGCATAATTTCCAACCAATTCTAAATTACCAACTGGCAACAAATCATATGTCCACGTTAATTTGAATATTAGAGGCATTGTGTTGTTATAGATTGCTTGACTATTTGGACTATATATTGTTAGACTAAAGGAACTGCCTGCTACTCCAGTTGGGCTAACATAAGAACTTGATGTTTGTGCATAAACTATAGATTGAGTTAGGAGTGCCAAAATTAAAAAGAGGGCAACAAGCAATGAGAAACTCTTGCTGAAACTACCCATACTTAGTATTAGGAAACTATAGGCGATAAAAGGCTATTCGTATAACTTTCTTGACTGGGTTTAGTCAAACTTTCTTGACCAACTCTTAGGTGCACAGGTACCTATTACGCGGTACCTCGGTACCTCAAGCAAGTTAGCGGTTTTTCGATGCCTTCTTCGTCATCAAGCCTAAAAATTCGCTGTGAAGTAAGTTACGTCAGTTGGGACATTAACTGTTGCGAATTGCATTTCTTCTCCCTGTGGTCCTTGATAAGAAATTGTGACATTGTATGATTGACCACCTACAAGCAGGATACTGTACTTGCTGTTTGAGATTGGCGTGCTTGATTGGGAATGTGAAAAAACGTAAAAAGTGATTGTGCCACTTTGGCAATAATGTACTGTGCCTGATACCACCACTTCATTGCTTGGTTCTGTTGATGGGTAAGGAGTGGGAGAATACACAGAAGAAATTATTGGCTCAGAGTTTGAGATTGTAGACTTGACATATAGAATCATTCGGTTGGAATTTACGCTGTCCACGACCATTTGAAGCCCTGCGAAACTGGGTCTACCTCCTTGATTTGCTCCGAAACTCTGGGTTGAGTTATTAATGAGCGTCTGAGCCGTCACTTGAAAAACAGGCATTGTTGCGGGAATTCCATTAAGAACATCATCATAAGTTATGTAATAGACAGTATTGCCAAATTTTATAGAATAGGTCTGAGCAATCGTAAGGGAGACTTTGGTATAACCTGAAAGCGAATCAGCAACAAAGAATTCATAGCCAACAACGGCTATAACAACGATTGTCACCAATAAAACAACGGGTATGATTTTTTTCTTCTGCATTCAATGGGTTCCTCTATTTCCTCATTTATCTCTTTGTATCAATGCCGATTTAGCTTTTGCTCTCTGCGCTTTTTGCCATCGCTTGATGTGGAAAAAGGCTATTCACCCAAGTGTGCATAACTGAAATCCTGTTCTTGCATTGTATCGCTTCCTGCTGGTGCATAAACGGTTAGATTTCCCATAAAGCCACTTGCGGAGAATGGATAAAACTCTGGAAGCCCATAATTAAAATTCACCGTTACGTTGTATGTTTCTTCATTTTTTAAAGCAATACTGTAACTGTAATAGCTGTAGTTGCTATCCTCAAAGTAAGGTACTACTGTGTAAATTACCATTGTCCTTGTGTCTTTGAACTGTAAGGAATCCATGCTTACAGCATAAGGTGACGTTACCACTATTTGTCCTGTAACTGTTACGTTTTTGTTTAGAACCGATATTATGCAGGAAGCATTTGAAATTGTTGTATCGCTTGTTATTTTAACAGTTAAAGAGTAATTTCCACTTGGGGTAGAATCAGGAGCATTTATTGTTAGGGTGCTGTTGAATGAGGAACTGCCAGTTGCTGGTGCAAAACTGTATTGCATGGAAGTTGAATTTAGCATGGCTGTTAAGGTTGTATTTTCAGGGTTACCTTTTGAATCAATGTTAACTTGGATTTGAGAACTGTTTCCTTGAATTACTTCTGTTTGGTTTGTTGAGAGGCTAAGGCTAATTCGTGTGGTGGTCAATTGATTGTATATTATTACTGCTCCAATCGATGACACTACAAGCACAACTAGAATTACGGAAGCAATGATGATGTTCCTCTGTTTCTTGTTCGAATTTTGAACCAAATTATATCATTTCTTTTTATGATTTAATTTTATTTAGTGATTATGGTTCATTTGTCCACACGGGCGTTATAGTCCAATTAGAAACTGTGCCTTCGTGAAGAATACTCAGGTCAGGGTACGAGTCTGAACCAATACTCACAGTCTGCTCACCGTCTACGACTCCAAGTACTTGGTTGTAACCGCCGTAATTTTTTAAAGCAAAAGCGTCAGTTGCAGCGTCACTTCCACGTATTCCACCGCTTAATGGAAAAGTCGCGTTTATGTCCAATGTACCATTGCTAAAGGCATCATAAGCAACAACGTGCAATCCTACATTATATGCTGTGCCTTTTCCTGAATTAGTTACTGTGCCAGTTATGTAAAGGTAATTATAAGGAATTGGAGTAGGGTTCCCATTATAATCCTTGCTCTCATTACCCAGTAGTTCATGTACCCCTAAATGTGCTGTAAGATTCACAGTTGGATAATTTGCTATTATACCGGTTAGCTTTGAAATTTGGCTGGTAAGATTTGCTATCTCATTATTTTGATAGGCTAATTTGTTGTTATAATAAGACATAGCTCCAGCAATTGCACTTACAAAGAGTACAGCTACAATCAAAACTGATATGGCTATTATTTTTTTGTTCATTCAATCACTGACATTTCTAAGGCTATTTCTCTTTCTTGTAAACACAATCGATAACAGCATAACTGCAAAAAGTGGCAGAATTATCCACGTTGGAAACTCTGGAGCGGTAGGTGTTGGGATTGGTGAAGTTGGTGTTGGAGTTGATAAAGTAGCAGAGATATCAACTTGGTGTATAAGCGGATAATGGTCAATGTTGTTTTCATCTATGACATGTGGTGTGTTTCCTATTCCTAAAGAGTCAATCTGAGAAGCATTAGGATATTTTGATTGGTAGTCGCTCCAGTAGTTTCCGCCAGAAGGATAACCATGATCCCAAATGTTCACGGAGGCAATACCAGTACCACTGAGTAAGCCTTCATCTTCTATTTGACCTGTGTTGTTTGTGAAGTTGTTGTGATAAATGCTATTGTTTGAGCTGTCATCTACATAAAAAGCATCTTTGGAGCTGTTCGTCATACTGTTTTCAACTATCAAGTTGTTCGAGGTTTCGTCGAGGTCTATTCCGACCATGATGTTTACTATGATGTTTCCAGTTATGATGTTTGAACTTCCACCATCAAAACCTATTGCACATGTGGGCAGAATCGAAGGGTGGTTGACATATGCTTGTGTTATTGTATTGTTTGTAACTGTGACATTTGACGTGTCATCTAATTCAATGCCAGTTACGCAATCTGTAATGATAAAGTTTTTCAGGGTTACATTTGCTACGTCACTTAGTGAAAGCCCATCTCCGTCGTCAGTGATGGTGGTTGAGCTAAGGGTGTGTCCGTTTCCGTCAAGTACCATGTTGCTTCTCTGTACTGTTATGCAGATGCCTTCAACGCTTGTAACTTCGTCGCTTATCAAAGTGTAGACGTTTCCCGTTTGCTGGATGGGTGCTGTCGAAGGAGTTACACTACCGTCAGTATTAATGGCAATATCGCCTTGTGATTGGGTAAATTGAGCTTTAACCGGTCGAATGCAAACAACACCTAAAACCATAAGGCAAATGAGGATTAGGGCAAGAACGATGTTTTTTTTCATTCGTTTTCCTATTTATTATTAGGTTGTTAAAGGCGATAAAAGGCTATTTGTAAAAGTTTCTTGACTGAATTTAGTCAAACTTTCTTGACCAAAAAGTAGGTACACAGGTACCTGTTAGGCGGTACCGCAGTACCTCAAGTTAACGATTTTTCTATGCCTAAGTATCACGGCAACAGAGAACACAGAGAGAAGCAAAGGCAAAATTGCAAACCAAGATAACTCTGGCACACTTTTTGTGTTGGAATTCGAATCACTGGGCGTCGGCGCGGGAGTAGAGCTGGCATCTGGTTGGGTTGGTGTGGGGGTTGGAGTTGGTGTTGAAACCGCCGTTTGACTGGGACTTGGAGTTGGACTAGACGAACTGATGATCACAACTGCATTTGTGCAACTAGGACAATTTCTTGAATCCCCGCTGTAGCAAGCAACTATTGTTGCGAGTACACCAGTGTTGTCTGAGTAAGTGGTAGTGCTAGTTCCTGAAACTACACTTGTTGTTTTCTGGCTGAATACACCTGAGTTGGTGCTCGTTATCCACGTTATAGTTCCAGTGGGATCGTTTCCAGTTACAGTAACTGTTAAGGCAACGGGTGAAGTGCCGTACTCGGAAGTGACAGAAATTTGTGTTGGTTGCTGATTAAGCAATTCTGGATTGTAACCGAAAGCATAAAGGCTACCATCATCCGAGCCAATGTAAACTACACCATCTGCAATAGCTGGAGAAGACCGCATTCCACCTGTTGTGGCAGTCCATTCTAAGACACCTGTGGAGGAGTTTAAGGCAAAGAAGTTGCCATTGCTCACTCCCATAACCCCGTCAAAAACAAGTCCGCCTGCAACAGCAGGGGAACCGAATATTAAGCCATGAGCCGAATAGATCCAGACTTGACTGCCCGTCAAAGCGTTTAGCGCATATAAATTGCCTCCCGTTGACCCCACATAGACTATGCCATCATAAACTGCCGGGCAGGAATCTACTGGTCCGCCAGTTAGATAACTCCATAATTCGACTCCAGTGGAAGCGTTCAACGCATAAATATAGGAAGGGTTTAAAGCAGTCATATTGCTGTCATCTGAGCCGACATAAACAATTCCTTGGGCAACTGATGGAGAAGATTCAACTTGACCGCTTGTGGTGAAATTCCATAATTGGATTCCAGTTGATGCGTTAATGGCGTACGCGTTGCCGTCTGCTGAGCCAGTGTAAACAATTCCATTGGCTACCGCTGGTGACGTAAATACCGATTGTAACGCAATTGTGGAATTTTCTTGGTAGACCCAAATTTTTGTTCCAGTTGTTGCGTTTAAAGCAAGGATTCCATAGCTGTTAAGTCCTGGGCCATAATAGGCAAGATTTGCATTTACATAAACCACACCATCGACCACGGTGAGAGCAGACGAATATGCGTTAGCCTCGTAACTCCATATTTTGCTGCCCGTTGAAGCGTTTAAGGCATAGATATACGAATCGTCGGTCCCTATGTAAACGACGCCATTCGAGACTGCCGGAGACGAACGTACATACAAGTATCCAGTCGTAAAATTCCAAATGCTCAAACCAGTGGAAGCGTTTACGGCATAAACTATTCCACTATCTGACCCAAAATAGACAATGCCACCAACAATTGCTGGCGAAGACACTATAGGAGATGGGCCTGATCCCCAAGAAGCTGGTGTCTGAGTGTTATAACCCCAAAGCGTCTGGTTGGTTGTTGGAACGGTTGAGCTTGAAGTGCCTGAATGGCTTGGGTCTGCGTGAAACATTGACCAAGAATCGGCGCCTGTGCCCGTGCCATCGTTTTGCTGCGCCATAACATCGTGCTGATAAAATAAGCTTATACAGACCAGACTGGTTATCAAGGCCATGGAGAGAATAGCTGCCATTGTTTTCTTTTTCATCGGCTTTCCGACTATGCCACTATGCAATAATTACGTATATCAGTTTATCGCTAATATGCATTCACATGAGAACAAAACAACAACTCAGCCCAGCATGATGGGCGCTAAAGCAGGAGTTTGCCTTTTTTCCGCGCGTGCAAGTATTTCAGGGGGTAGCTAGTGAGCATTCTCTATGAGTTCTGACGATGGTTTCTTCTTTTTTTGAAGGCTATGACGGCGATTATGAAGATAATTGGTAAGCTTACAGCTACCAAGATTTCGATGTTTGAGTTTATTGGTGTTTCGGGCGCCTGTTCGGAAGGAAGCTGCATTAGCGGATGGTTATCGGGGATTTTGCCGTTAACTAAATACGGGACGTCTCCTATGTCGCTACCATTTGTGGCGGTTCCGTTATAGTCACTCCAGTAGTTGCCATCAACGTTAATCCCCCATGGATTTGTTTCGTTTAGGGATGCTGGGCAGTGGCAACCGTTAATTTGGTTGGTATTGTTGATGAAGTAGTTATTGTCTATAGTTATGTTTGAGTACGGAGTCGCTGGACTGCCTATCCCCACAAAAAGACCATCCGTGTTATTTTCGATGTAGTTTTTGGTGAAGCAGTTTTGTGAACCCGCAACTAAGATGCCAACTATGTTTCCCTTTACTGTGTTCCCTGAGATAGTGTTATTTTGTGTCCAAATGTACATGCCGATGCTGAAGTTCTCGACTTTAATATTCTCGATTTTTAAGTCAACTATGTTGCTACCTGCTACGTCGATACCTATAGTCCATGGAACTTACGGTCCCATTTGCAATACCCGGAGGCCCAGAGCCTATGATCCAAAGGCTAGTCATTGTTCCATTAAATGTTCCTTGAAGGGTATGGCCATCTCCGTCCAAAGTAACACCACTTTTTTCTATCACGATTGAGGTGTAAATATTTTCGGTTAATGTGTAGGTGTCTCCTTCAATTGTATTGGCGCACCCGCTGGAATTACGTTGCCGTCTGGCTGGATAAATATCCTGTTATCTGCCGCATCGCCCTTAACGAATCCAATAGACAAAAATGATGAAAACAAAAGCAGAAGGGACGCGCAAAGTGTTAGAGCATTTCTCAAAGTTTTTCTCAAGGTTTTAACACTCTTCATCATTGTTTTGAATTTTTTATTCTAGCCAGTTGCGGGATTCAAAGACCGTTTTTCCCGCCATGTTAACTTTTAAGCAGCTTTTTTCAGGGCACATTTCGACACATCGCAAACACATTATGCATGCTGGGTCATTCACGTTTCCGCCTTTCTCTTTATAAACTTTGGTAACTTGAGTGGGGCAGACTCTTTTGCAGATGCCGCATTTGGTGCATTTCGTTTCTGTCTTTTCGAGGCGTGTAACTGAAACGTATTTGAATGGTGGAAAAGTGCTGAAGAGGGCGATTAAACCGCCTAAAGGGCATATTCTGCACCAGGAACGTCTAAATACGAAGGCAGCCGCCGTGACTATTCCCAGGCTTAACAGGTTGAGAGATGTGACGTAGTATCCCAACTGCAGAAATTGCCCTGTTGTAGTGCTAAAGATTTGCGCTGGTCTCATTGGCCCAAGAAGAGTTTCTATCATAACGCAAAGGGGTTTCATGGGACAAACTTGGCAGAAGGGCGAGGAAAAATACGTGTAGGTGTATCCTCCAGGTTGGGTGCCTGGAACTACCAGTGTGCCTGTGATGGCTTCTGATCCTAAAATGAAGCTTACGATTATAATTGAGGCTATGATTACGTATCTAAGTTGCCGGATTTTTTCACTGGTTTTTTCGGAGAGATCTTTGTGACGAAATCTTGAATGTTTTGCGGATCCAGCTGATAAAGTCCAAATAAAGACCGAAAGGACAAGCCCATCCGCAGAAAATTCTTCCTAGAATAAGAGACATCAGTATCACTAGACCAAACACTATCGCAAGTCGCTCTATGCCTGGAAGGACATAGTTTACATCCCATCCGTGGCCAGAGTTCCAGAATGGGAAAATGTAAGCTTGAATTTGCCACAGAGCACAGGTGACGGTTCTTCCACAGGCGTAGTAGCAGCCGAATGTAGGGACCGAAAGACCGTCGGGATTTGATACGCCTGCTAGATTTGTTCCAATTAGGTAGTCGTGTTCTGTCATGGATGCGAATGGGAACCCGGGCAATCCATTAACCCCAATAAAGACACCTAAGAATAGGAAGAAAACGAGGGCAATTTGGACATAAACTCTGGCTGACGTTACTTTTCTTTTTTTGTCTCGAACAATCTTGGCAACTGCTAGTGCGCCTCCTATTATTATGAATAAGCCTAACCCTATCACGAGAAGGCTGGGTGTTGGTGTAATAAGCGGGCTCCAAATCGGAATAGGAGGAGGCGTAGAGTTTGGGGGAGAAAGCACGTTCTACAGAGAGCCTAGTAATCTATGGCGTCGTGTATTGTATATATGCTCCAGAAACCGTATTCATTAAGCGTCAACGTAACGTTAAATTGGCCTGTAGCGTTGACTGTAGTATAACAATTTACCCAGCTTGAGTCAGGTCTGACAAAAGTTACTAGTACAGAAGCGTTTTGTTGGAATGGATATATTAGCCCTGTGACGGTCACAGATTGGTTTATGTTGATTTGAGTTGGGCTTACGTTTGCAATTACGGATGGACCAGAGCAAGCGTTTGCAGGTTCACCAACGTTAGAAGTTATTAGCAAGACCATTACTACTAAAACAGCCAAAGCTGTTACCGAAATATAACCCGGTATCTTAACCATAGTAAATCGCTTTGAGTTTCAGTATTTCATCAAGGTGGACTGTTTTCATCAGGTCGTAATATTATTATTTGAAATTGCTTAAAAGTTTATGGAAGTTCGCTTCAGAAACAAAAATGTTTTCAGGCCTCTGCCAAAGCACTCTTTGCTCCATTTATCATTTTAGCTTTGAATCTCTTTTGAAACATCAAGAAAACCACTGTTGCAACGACAGCGACCGTAACTATCACCCCGATGATAACGGGCAAAGTGTTAGAGGACGTAGGTGAAGCGTTCAAGGCGTAAACGCCCAAAGCATAAACAGTTTTTCCGCCGCCTACGTAGAGGACTCCGTTGGCAACAGCGGGAGAAGACAAAACCATGCCGCCTGTAGTATAATTCCAAAGTTTGACGCCGCTTGAAGCATTCAAGGCATAAACATTGCCATTATAGGAGCCAACATAAACTACACCCTTTACAACGGCAGGGGAAGATGTAGGAAATGGATAAATGTGAACTGCCTCGTTGACGGCGTAATTCCAGAGTTTGGCACCGTTTGTGGAGTTCAAAGCATAAAGGTTACCGTCCTGCGAACCTATGTATACTATGCCGTTAACAACAGCGGGAGACGAAGCAACGTAGCTGCCTGTGGTATAATTCCACATTTCGACGCCGCTTGCAGCGTTCAAAGCATAAACATTGCCGTCCCAAGAGCCGACATAGACAACGCCGCCGATGATTGCAGGAGACGAATCAACATAGAGACCAGTGGTGTAATTCCAGATTTTGGCGCCGGTAGCAGCATTCAAAGCGTAAACGTTTTTGTCATCGGCGCCGAAATAGACTATGCCGTTCACTACAGCTGGGGATGATTCAACCAATACATTGTCGTCGTTGTCGATGATGTAATGCCAGATTTGGGCGCCACTTGTAGCGTTCAAAGCATAAACGCCGCCTTCATCAGCGCCTATGTAGACTACATCGCCTACAACTGTAGGAGATGACTCAACATCTGCGCCTGTTCCATTTAAAAGGGTGAAATCCCAGAGTTTGGCGCTATTAGTAGCCTTCAAAGCATACACATTATCCCATGAGCCTATGTAGACTACTCCGCCGACGACAGCGGGAGACGAAATTCCACCATCGATAGTGTAGTTCCAGAGTTGGGTGCCAGTTATAGCGTTCAAAGCATAAATGTTCTTATCATTTGAATCGACGTAGACGACGCCGTTGACAACGGCGGAAGACGAGTCAACCAAGAGGCCGTTAGTGAAAGTGTAATTCCAAAGTAACGTGGGGATAAGCACTGAATTACCTGTTCCTGTGCCACTGTGCGAAGGGTTCGCACGAAACATTGACCAGCCAGGGGAAGCCTGCTGAGCAGCCGCTTTTGCCGCGAATGTGGAGAAGAACTGTAAGCACAAAATGAAAATAACCGCAACTGCTAATGTTCCTCTCAGTTTCTGTGCCCCCAAATGAAGTAAACGTCTGCGTGTGGAAATAAAACTTGTGCAGCTTTTCCTCGTTACAATTGCAAAAAATTATATAGCCGTATCGAATTAACGCTGGGTAAGCATGAACTTACTCTGTAATGAGCAAGAAAAGCATCATACGTAATGGATCAAGGAGAAGGAACAAATATGAATAAAAAGATGGCAGGGTTAATTGTAATCGTTGCTGTTGTCATTGTCTGTGTTTTGGTGGGTGCTCTTGTTGTAGCGCCTTTATTTACTTCGGCTCAGCAAACACCGAAGCGTCTTGATTTTACAGTCACTGGAACAAATAGTTGCCTGCGGTTTTTGGATGCTAATGTATCGCTTTGCTATGTACCTTTTACGGTGGGCGCAAATCAGAACTGGCAATTGACGATAAATTGCACCCAAATGCCTGGTGGTGCCAGCGGTTGGACTGACTTATACATTTACAATGGCTACTGGGATAATGGGACCAACTATAAGTGCACTGCGGAAGATGTTTACCCAATTCTGGCCAACATACAGAGCACTAATTGGGAAATACAAGGGAACACCGCTTTCACAGAAACCTTTAACGGAACCACAACTTCACAAAGCTACACTATCTTCTTTGTTTTCCCAAATGGCGGGCAAGGAACATTCCACGTAACGTACCAGCAAATATAATAATCAAAAGCGCTTAGGAAAAAAGATTCTTGCACAACAAAAGAAGACAAAGAATTGCTAACGTTGGGGATTGTATTCTGCTAGGTTTTTTATAAAGTACATTTGCTTTTCTTGCAGACCCGAAACCAATAAGGCTCCATGCGCGTTAGCCTGCCCGAGCAAATCAATCAACTGCACATGGAAGCCACAATAGCTCGTTATTCCTAACTTTACAATTGTTTTTAACATTTTTGCAATAAAGCGTCGGACCGCTTCAAAAATTTTAGTCACCCGTATCAAATTGTGTAAGATTTAAATGCTGTTTCCATATTACTTGCTTTCATTAGAATATTCAATGAGAACTCTCCATGTCATTGATACCTGCAGTTTCTAATCCGTTTCTCGGAGCGTTTGCCGGCGGCTTATTGTATGGATTAGCTGTTTGCACCGCAGCCTGTGTGCCTTACATCGCAAGTTACATTGCAGGTGTCGGTGCCGGTTTTCGCAAAGGCACCGTTATCACTTTAATTTTTAATTCCGGACGGATAGTAGCTTATGCGTTAATTGGATGTTTAGTTGGTTTATTTAGCGGCTTGTTCAGGTTGGCTTTGTCTGATACCGCAATTTCGCCGTTTCAAATTTATTCTTCAATTACCTTCAGCATCGTGACTATGATTATTGGCGTTAGCGTTCTTCTAAAGTTAAGATCACCCTGCGAGTGCAACCTACCAAAGAGCAAAACCTCGGTTACTCAGGGAACAACAGGTAGGTTTGGGTTTGATTTTGGCGCTTTTTCGCTTGGTTTAAGCAGAGGACTAATCTTATGTCCACCGTTAGTGGCGCTTTTAATTTATTCGCTGCCTTTCTCAACTCCATTGGGCAGTGTGGGGTTAGCTGTCTTGTTTGGTTTAGGAACCGCATTGTCCCCGATGTTGCTGCTTGGAGGAGCTACCGGTTGGCTTCTTAACAAGGCACCCCTATTGCGGAAATGGATTTCAATTGGGGGCGCGGGGATTCTAATAGTGCTTGGAATTGCCGAATTAATTAATGCAATAATCAAACTATAATAATCAGATGACGAGAAAGAAATGGCTTGGAATCAAGCAGGGTGCAGCGCGTTGGCTTGTCCCGAATAGTTATAGCGCGAATGGCTCTTAGAAGAAGATGAAAAACTTTTTTGCTCAAGTTGCCTTATGAAGGAAGCATCAGAGATAGACCAGATTTTTTAGCCATAAGAGACCCGCATGAGAGAATCTTTGGATTGCCAGCTTTGCACTCTAGACGAAAAAGCGGATCTCTAGCTGAAGGCGTTCAGTTTACAAACGTAAAATTTGTTTCGATTAGCACCTACCTAAACGAACATCTTCATTTCTCTATCGGATGAGCTCCTGACACTGAAGAATTTCGCTCTGCTCTTAAGGGCTAGCGCGCTAACAACAGCAGGATACGAACCAACCTGTCCAGATTTAAGAATTATTATCCGATAGTTTTCTAACATTATTTGCGCCCGCGCGCGAATATTGCTACTAAACCAAAGAAAAAAACTATCCATGCAATAATTATTAAATAATATAGGGTGATTTGTAATGCTGTATAAGGTGTATAAGAAGCCATTGTTTTGTTTGTCATATTCCACCAGTATCCACCAACAAAATATGTAAACAAAACAAATAGAACAACTAATATTATTTTGCCTATACTAGCTATTCCCGTTTCTATTTCACTACCTTTCGTCATCAAATTTGTGTTCTATTTAGTGTGCGCGCTAAAAATAAATATTCCCATGTAGCGCGCCTTCGGCGCTAAAGAACTATTAAAGACCTTTTGCTTATGGTTCTAACAAGCTTTTGCTTTTCTTGCCTCTTATTATTAATACAAGCCCAACTGCAACGATTGCCACGATAGCTACGGCAATCCCTACTCCATAGATTGCTTCTTGAAGCAAACTTGATTGCGGCGTATGGCTCGGAGAAGGGGAGAGTGTAGAGCGCGGCGCGCTAGATGGATGCTTGATTTTCGGAAAAGTATTATAGAGTGAAAAATAACCTCGTAATTTGAGTCACTTATGCTTAAAACGGTTGTTGCAATCATATTTGTTGCGTTGATATCTGCTTCGACAACTTTACCGTTAGGTCAGCTAACTGTGGGTCAGCCTTCCGTGGGGGTAAAGCCAGGCTACTGGGTTGAATACACGGTTAAAACTTCAGGATCCCCTCCAGCGGCCCAGGATATTACGTGGGCTAAAATTGAGATTTTAGATGTAGAAGGCGAATGGTTTAACGCCAACTTCACTGTTAGATACGTTAATGGAACGGTTTCAAGTAACGTCGGATCATTCAACTTCACTTCTGGAAATACTGAAACTTGGATAATTATCCCTGCAAACCTGGGCCCGGGACAATCCTTCTATGATTCATCAACCGGCAACGCAACCATTCAAGGTCAACTGCAAAAGACCGTTGCAGGAGCAACCCGAGCAGTCACATACACGAACCGCACCTTAAACGGCATTGTACTAGATAAACAATGGGATAAAGCAACGGGCTTTTATATTCAAAGTGCTGATGACATCACAACCGCTGCACCGGTAGCTGTTAACGGCGGTTTAGCTTACACAATCAATGCAAGAGCATATGCGACAAACATCTGGAGCCCACAAATCTTAGGCTTGAACCAAACCGTCTTCTACATCGTTATCGTAATCGTCATAGTTGCAGTAGCACTAATAGTTTCAGTGTTGGTTTTGGATCGAAGGAGAAAAAAAGTCCTGATAACTAAGTAAACGTCAGCTTAAGAAGGGGTTTAGGCTTGCTCGTCAAGAAAATGTTAATCGAAATAATTTCGCAAGAGACTGGCTTGCTGGCGGAGGCGCATCTTCCTCTGCAGTCATCAACGGCATATTATAGCGCGATGGTATAAGAAATGTTAAACGAGCTGGGCGCTCATGCCATATTATGAGCGCCTTAGTTTGTGGGTTAGATGTGCATAAGGACAGTACTTATACGACTATTTTGAATTCTGAAGGAAAAATCGTCAACCAAACAAGAATGAGTAATGAAAAAGTGCTTCCGTATCTCTCGCATTTTGACGTAGGCAAGATCGGTATGGAATCTTCCAACCAGATCGCATCGAGCAGGCTGAGGCAGTACTGCGAAAGCACAAAACTAAAAGAAGAAGACGAGAAGGATGCAGCCAACTCTTGCAGTCTTTGTTGCCTCTTGCTTCATTTTTTCACCTTACTAAGCAACGGCAGTCATTTTGAGCCTGAAGAACTATATTATTTTTGTCATCGGTTCGTCTAACGTAGTTTTCCACAAATAAACGATGAGAGTTTTAGGCAATGGTCGGTGTCTCCAACTAGGAATCATGTTAAGGTAATGAGGTGATTTGATAAGTGAAGAAAAATTTGATACCGAATGTTTTGAGAAACTTAAAGCAGTATTCAACGAATATGAGGCGGAGCAGAAAGAGCGTTTCAAAAACTTTAGCAGAGGTCTCAGTAATAGTAGTAAGTTAAGCGCTTATCGCGTGAAGAACGGCCAGAAAGGCACCATTGCAAACGACATTAGCGGAGAAGCGCAAAGTGTGGCCATAAGCACCTTCTAGTGCTTTTCTTTCGTAGTCTACCTTGAATCATGATTAGTCCGTGTAGCTTTTTTTACGACCAATGCAACCGCACAAATGGTCACTAGCCCCAGTACTAATAATAAAATGATCGCCGTCGTGCTGAACTCCGGAATAGTTGGGCTTGGAGACGAAGACGCGTCAGAAGCATTAGGTATAACAGATACTGTATCAGATAGAGAATTGGCTACAAAGACCTCACCTTTGGCAGAATCGTAGGCAATGTCCGATGGAAGGTTTCCCACAGTCAAGTTGGCAACCACAGAATTGCTGCTATCTGATATAACCGAGACTGTATTGGAATTGAAATTAGGAGCATAATTGGTTGCGAAGATTTCGTCATTACCAGAATCATAAGCTATGACATCGGGACTGGTTCCTTTCAGGGTCAGGTTTGCAACCACGGTATTGGTTTTGTCCGATATAACGGCGAGCGTTCCGTTAGGGTTGGTTGCATAGATTTCGCCTTTGTTAGGATTATAGACCATGCCAGTGGGATTAAATCCGATGGGTACGGTCGCAACTACGACATTATTGCTGTCCGATATAACGGATACCTGGCCCCCATTATTGGGGTTGTCTTCGCTAACGAATATTTCGCCTTTGCCAGAATCGTAGGCTATAGCTTCAGGGTTTGTTCCTTCGAGATTCAGATTAGCAATCACAGTATTGCTGTTGTCCGATATCACGGAGACTGTACCGTTAGATATAACGTATGGGGAGCCGTAGAGTAAGCCGACGTTGGGATTGGTTACGAATATTTCGCCTTTGGCAGAATCATAGGCTACCATATTTGGTGCGTCTCCAGGATTTGGTCCTCCCAGAGTCAAGTTAGCAACCACAATATTGCTGCTATCGGATATAACGAAGACGGTACCAGAGGGATTGGTAACATAGATTTCGCCTTTAGCAGAATCATAAACTATCCATCCAAGATGAAGATTATTTCCCAAATTCAGGTTGGCAACTACTGTATTGCTACTATCCGATATAACTGAGACAGTGTCATAACCCAAATTAGTGTTAAAAAGAGTCATATAGATCTCGCCCTTCCCCGAATCATAAGCTAAGGTGTTAGGATCACCTCCTACAGTTATCGTGTGGATTTCGCCGACGGCGTTTACCGCATCGGCTACCGATAGAGCAAGAATTATAATGAATAGAATTGAAATAGAGAAGATTCTTGTCAGGTTCTTCATAATGATATGTGAACTTCAATTATCTTATAAGTTCCCGCAACTTTTAGGGGAAAAATTGTGTCTCTTTCAGTTTTGTCTGAGATAGCCCGTATCGCCAGTTAGATTTTTCGCTTCTGCGTTCCCCTTTTTCTTTTTTGGGCTTTCGTTGCAGAAATCGAATTCTTGATTTTGCGCTTATTGACAAACGAAGAGTAGGTACATCTAATCGTGGGAAAAGGTCATTGCTTCAACTTAGCGGTTTTTCGATGCCTAATTAGTACAGAACAAATAACAAGTCAAAAGCTATTTGACAATTGTTACGTTTAGTGGCACAGTTTGAAAAACACTTTTGCTGTTTGGTTCTGTAAAAATAAAGCCTACAAATTGGTATACTCCTACTGCTGCTACATCGTTGCGGTAAGCTGTTAACCAATTAAAATTTTCGGTGATGCTTCTTTCTGGCGCAAGTGTCACGGTTGAATTAAGCCCTCCTTCGTTTTCTTGTGCTATTACAAGATTGCTTTTATTGTCATAAACGTCAAACTCGAAATATGAGTTGGAGCTGACGAAAGAGAGCTTCAAAGCTTGATGACTAACGTTGGTTAACGCCAAAGTTACGTTGATGTTTTGTCCTTGTGTATAGGTAGTTGTTTTTGCACTAAGAGTCAAAGAAAGTTGTAATCCATTGGTTACACTACTGTCTGCGGTTCTGCCACTGGTTGAATAGGTATTCATTACAAAATAGAATGCCGTTAGCGAGATAATCAGTAGCACTGCAGAGGCTAAGATTATTAATTTATTTTTGCGCATAATCTACGATTGAAGCTTATTTTTTGCGTCTATTTAAAACCAGCAGTTAGAGCCCTAAATGACTCCATGAAAAGAAACGCTTAATCAGCTCAGTCTCCATCAACCTCTCGTTTGGGAGAGTTCAATAATCCTTAATCCGGCTAAGTTTTGATGGTCAATCAAGGAAGGATTCATAGTAATTTTTTCTTTCTCCATTTAAAATCACTTCTTGTTCACCAACTTATTTTCTAGCTAAGAAAGCCTTACATTACCCAAAACAAAGTTAAAGCTAGAATCCTTCCTTCAATATTGAACCAAAATTCTTTATCCTAACCCATTTTGGACCTTCCTTTGCTGTTTACGTTTTAGATGATCCAAAGTCCAGTTAGACGTTTGACGTAAAAAAGTTCAGTTATTTTTTGAAAATTCTCAACTCTTCGCCCGTTTTCTTCTGGAAACTCCGAGTTACTCTCTGGAAACTAGAGGTCTGTAATAAGTAAATAGGACGGATAAAGACGTTTCAGCCTAATTTTAAGGAGACTTGATTTTGGATGAAATGGCTCTTCGACAAGTATACGAGATTTAGATTTTCTGAAAAGCATAAAATTCGGTTATTATTGAAAAATACTTGAACTCTTTTCTATTTTCTATTTCCTTCATTGTCTAAGAAGGGATGACCGAATATCAAGTTCCCGCCTGCTCTTTTAATTCTACCCCGCTTATTTCCGCGCCAAATTTTCTTAAACTCCGAAGTACAAAAAAACCATCAAAAACTCCTTTATCATTGAAGTTTGTAAGAAGTCAAAATGGGAAGTATGTTCCCCTCAAATGAAAACGTTTGGTTGGGTCAACATTGGGAGGACATGGAGGCTTTTGAGCCCCACTAAAGAGACCTTGGCATGTCTGAACCAAAACGTGCTTTGACCTGCCAAATCATACTTACCCCTTTTTTTATAAAAATCAAAAAGTCATTAATGTCCGTCAGCTGAGTAACGGTTTTTAGGAAATCCATTAAGTCCATAGATTCGACGATGGAACAACACACTTGATAAGGTTTAGAAATAGAAATCTGCGTCTATAAGAACTATGAATCCATGCTCGAACTGAGAAAACAAGAAAGAAGATAACGAAGTTTATTGTCATTTCTAAAGATGCGGATTTACTATGAAATGTAAGAATTGCGGGCACCTTGTCTGGGTTGTTAGTACAGTTGGCGAAGACACAGTTTACAAACACAAACAATCTAACCATAGCTTTTACTGCCCCTGCAGGAAACCTGAGCCATCTTAGTATCAAAATTGTAGCTTTCAGGTTCTCAAAAACTTACTTTTAACTGTTCGTAATCTAAGATACATACATACTATATTCAGCAAAAACATGCATTTCGATAATGACAACAGAAAGGCAGTTAGAAATGAATAAGTTGACTATCGCTGGTTTGATATTCGTTATGTTGCTAGCAGCATTATTCACAGGATGGGCAATTCTCTGCGAGAATTCACAACCACAATTCACAGGGCGACCAGTGGAGGAGGGATTGGCGATTGAACCTACGGCTATGACTAAAAACAACAACCTCTACAATATTTCTATAACAATCAATGCGTCTTTACCTGAAACAATAAACAAACTTCAACTCAACGAAAACATAACAGGCTTAACAACCTACGTAAATGGGACAACAGTAAACACGGCAAATCCCCTTCAAATCAAATTAAACAGCGGCGACTCAATCGAAGTTAACCTTACAATGCCCTGCGATGAGTATTCTTCAGTAAATGAAATCACTGTAATTTCAACTGATGCTATGTACTATACGGTACTGCCATCATCGTTTCAGCCGAATCTTGTCTCAGATTTAGGTTGGTACTTACATAACAGCACAGACCCAGTATCTAACATGGCTAACAAGTTCACAATTTATGGTGATATTCGCAATCAAGGTGCGACAAATGCGCAAAATTGTAGTTTAATTATAAAGTTTTACAATAACGAAGAATTGCTTCAAACTTCAAATATCCCAATTGGCGAAATTAGCGGATTCGACGGTTGTGCTTATTTGAATTCAACAAATGTTCCTTGTGGTGTTGCTGACTCCGTAACAAAAACAGAAGTCTCCTTAAGGGGAGATAATGTTTCGTAAAGAGAGATATGACAATCCAAAAAACGGTCCATGCAGGAAAACAGAGCCATCTTAGGTCATAAAATTTTGGCTTTGTAATTTTAGTATGACACTGATTAATTGACTCTAGAAATATGGAAGAAAAAAGTCAAGCTCGGTTTTCCAACCTTTTTCTTCAGGCATTATTCACAAGAATTATTCATTAAGAAAACTGGATTTTCTAGAAGTGAAGTTTACATGTTAAACTGGGATTTTGAGTTCTAATCGAATCCTATACGCCACGAATGCGAATGATCCGAAGATTGTTGCTATTGACACCAAATCTAATAGTCCAAACATATTTTCACCATTTTGTTTTATACTTAGTTACTTGCACAGTTAAATATAAATCAGATTGTGATTTGTTCATAATTATTCATAATAGATTGACGCACGTCTAAAAAAACAAGAAAAAGGTATCGAAGCTCTGGCTAAAAGAGAAAAAGAAGAGAGTGGATAAAAAATTATGATGAATAAAGAGATGATTGATGATTACTCAATTTATTCTCAGATGATTTGCTGGAAGAGCCTTAAATAACCCCTCCTAGAAATAAGACACCTGTGTAAGAGAAATGAAGAGCGAAAAGAAAAAAATAATCATTGAATCATGCGACCCTGTCCTTAAGACAACGATAAAAATTCCTTCGAACGAAACGGTTATTGTTGGAAATCAAGGAGCAATTTTGGTTCCTGAGTTGAACATTTTACCGATACAAGGTGTTGGTAACAAAGATATTGTATGTGATAATGAAAACTGCCTTTACATGCTGGCAAAAGACGTTACCGAAAATCAAATATTAGTTTCTATCAAATGCCCATCCTGTGGAACAATAAGGAAGTCAGAAAAGGCAAAATTGAGTAAGTAGCTGTTGGTAAAGAGAACATGTAAGTAGAGAATCATTGGTTTTCTAGACCGGAATTGTTAAGAAAGAAGATGTTAGAGGGAAAGGAATACTTAAAAATACAGGTGTAAAAGTTTGAGAGAGGTAGCAATCCAATTTGAGGGTTTTTCTTCTTATAATGACTTCCTTAGAAATGGCAGAATTACGGTTGGTAATGAGATAGAAATGTCAAAAGGAGTCATTCTAAGATATGAAGGAACAAGGCTTTGTGAATCAGTGGATGCGCCATCCATAACCCAATTAACGCTTTTCATAAGCATCGATGTGATGCTGCCGATTGCATTGGGCTTGGTTTCAAGTTGGATTTACGATAAAATTAAAGACGAAAAAACATGCACTGTTAGAATTAATGGAATTGAGGCTAAGGTAGACAAGCAAAAGATATCAGAATTATTGGCGATGGAGCTGCAAGAAAAGCCCGACTTCAAGGAGCATACTTTAAACTTGGCACTTGCCGCCATCGACGAAGGAGAATTATTAATGTCTGCTCGTACACTGTCGGGCAAGCCAATATCGTTTGATGGAAAGCGGCTCCCTTACCCGGATAACATGGTTTCTTTTGCCGATTACAAACAAAACCATACAATTGAAACGATAGTTTACATAAGAGATGACGTATTAAACGCTTTTTTTGATAGAGAATTGCAGTTGTTTGCAATAGCTAATAGAGACGAAGCGTTTGGCAAAAGAGTTTTCTTCGAGTCTTTATCTTTGTACTCGAATAATATTCCTTCAAGCGTCAAAGTTGAAATAATATCAAACAAAGAAAAGAATAATACGGGTAAACAATGAAATGAAAGCCATACTTCCGATAGATTAACTGGTTGAAATTATGATTCTAAAAGACTTTTCATGTTTTTTCTTGATAACGAATTTGATGATGAACTGATAAACTGAGAATATTGAGTGTTTACTAGAGGAATTACAAGGTATTCATCAAGTATTTGACCACTATTATAGCAGATGTTAGCATCAAAATACTCGATTAGCAGTGGTTGAAGTACTTCTTTCAGGATTCTAATCCAATGAAGGGATTATTTGTTTTTGTTCCTGTTCTACTTCTCTGTCTTCTATTTCTAATGGGAAAATTTGCCAATGCGTTTGTATTACTACAATGCCGTATGATTCAATTAATTTACGAAGTTGATATGGTACATGAGGAATTATTAGAACCCGCTTGCCAAGGTGGTTGAGGTCTATTTTCTTGTACTCTTTTAACAAATCATCGATTTGGTCTGGAAGGAAGTCATGAATAGATGTGAGTGCCCAATTCTTTATTGATAAAACGCAGAATTGTCCACCCGTTTTTAGAATTTCAATAGCAAACTCAACAGCAGTTTTTTTTCCATTCCAAATGAGTTTTGTATTGTGAAATAAAAGGTCTTCATCGCCACAAGTTATCCCTGTGGGTAAGTTAGTCTCAAACAAAATTCCTGTTGATAACATAAACAAATGGGCAAAAAACGTGGCTGTGCAAACAAAAAACCCGTTGAACCAGCATTTTAAACGGTACCCCTCTTTGTCTTTACAGTTTTTAAGCGTGTTCAGATAATATACGTGGCAGATGAAGCAAAATAGTACTCCTGTGGCTGGCTTGCGCAGGCTGTTATGTAGCAATTTCTCATTGCTAAGCATCCTTATCGGCTCAGGCTTATTCACGTTTGCCGCGGGACCCTTCTTTAACAGCGATTCAACGCTTGAATTTCAAGTTGCCTCAAACGTTATAAAAACCGGCATGCCCTACATGCAGACGGGTTACCTTCTTAACCAGCCGCCCCTGGGATTCTACATTGACTCCATATGTTTTCGCCTGGTCGGCTTGTCTTTTAGCAACGGCGCAGCATTCATAACGCTTTTTGGCTTGGGCAGCGTACTGCTGGTTTACCTCATTGGCAAAGAATGGTATGGCAAAACAACAGGTTTGTTTGCCGCAGCAATTTTCGCCCTAACGCCCTGGCAACTGGTCTTCTCAAGAACGTTTCTCATCGATGCCCAATGCCTCTTTTTCAGCCTACTCTCGTTGCTCGTAGGCGTTTACGCGGTCAAGCGGGATTCAACTAAGCTTTTCATGGCGTCCGCCGTCATTTTTAGTTTGGCGTTTGCAACAAAACTCTACGCTGTCTTCATGCTTGTCCCACTAGCCCTATTCTACTTCCGCTACAGGCAGAAAAGCCTAAAGCGCCCCTACGTGGTTTTAGCGTTTTTTGTGCCTCTGGTCATTTTTAGTTTTGCCTGGTACCAGTTTATCTGCCAGGGAAGCGTGATTAACCTGTTCCGTCATGATGATTTTACCCATTTTAACCCTTCCAACGGCATGCCCTCACCTTTCTTCGCAGCAAACTACCTGTGGATCAATTTAGGCGGGTTCATCTTGGCTGCAACCGCGTTTTCCATCGCCGTCTCCCTGGGACAAAAGCAGCTTTTCAAAAAAACCCTTCCCCTTGACCTGATATGCTTAGCTACAATAGTAGCGGTGGCGGGAGTCGACACTTTCATGGGTGTAGCATTAAACTATCAAGCGCCTTTCACGGGCGCGGTAAAATACAATTATCAACTTCTGCCATTCATCTGCCTGCTTGCAGCCTCAATTATAAGCAAATTCCAAACGCTTTTCGGCACATTAAAAAAGAAGCTTAATCCCTCGCTCCTTTTTTTTGCGGTGGCCGCGGTCGGCGTTGCCCTGTTTCTTAAGGCTCTTTTTGAGGACTTCCGCAACGTGAGCTTGTATTCGGAATTGGATTACTTGGTTTTTTGGGCGCAGAGGCTCACCGCAGGCTATTCATTTAGAAGTTCTGCGCCTATCAGCCCGCTGAGCGCTTTGGCGCATGTTCAGTACTTGGGGTTTGCATTGGTTCTTTCAGGCTTAACTTGGGCAGTGCTAAACGATAAACCACTAAACGAAGCTTTTGAAAAAATCAGGGTCAGATTGGGGTAGGCTAGCTTTTGGCGTTTAACAGATTTCTGGCCATTCCTGCGGCTATGTTTAAACAGTGAATGTCGCCGTTGTCTGTGCCTACGTAGACGCTCCAGTTATAGATGGCTGGTGACGACCACACTTCATTTCCAGCTGGATATTTCCATACTGTTTCCCCATTGGAGGCGTTGAGGCAGTAAACTTGGCTATCCCTTGAGCCTACAAAAACGTAGCCTTCCACGACCGCAGGGGATGACTGCACCATTCGCCTGTTGTGTAATTCCACAAGAGTTAGCCGAGTTGGTTTGGCTGTTTTCAGTCGCGAGACCGTTTGTGGTTTGGATTTTGGCGGAACATTGTCCAATCGTTGATGCTGGAACTGGCGCTGCTGCCTGAAGCTGCCGACATGCAAATTGATATAACTAGAATGACACAAATGAGGCTAATTAGTAGCCAGTTGAGTTTTCGCATTGCCATCCTTACAATTGACCACATGTAAAATTAGAATATTAAACTAATTGAACTTCGAGACGCATTTGTTTGGGTCCCAGTAGACCAGCCACCTTACCGAAATGTTTCTTGTGCTAAAATTTTAGATGTAGAAAAATAATTGATTGGCGTTGCTGTTTATGTTAATGCTGTTTCCAGAATCTTTTAGCTGTTTCAAACGCTTTTTTTGGATTTAGATACTTTGATAGCTGATATGTTTTCTTTGATAGTTGATATAGAAGGCTGCTTATTGCTATGGCGAAAGCTGGGAAAGCTGGAAGAATATACCAGAAAAGTTTTGACTGAGCAAAAGTAAACACCGCAAGCACAAGTGACATCCAAAGGAGAATTAAAGTGTCCTCTTTGAAACGCTTGATAACCGCCTTGAATGCGCAGAGTCCCGCAGCGAAAGGCAGCAATACTACCCAAAGTAGGTTTTCGTTATTGGCTAAATAATTAAAATAGTAAAGGTAATTTCCGACGTGACCCTCAACGGTACCAACTGTTCGCGTAACGTCATCGTACACAAAATACCAGTACCAGAACTGTGATCCAAAACGGGCGTTCATATAGATTAGCCATGGAGAAAAAACCAGAATACCTACTCCCCAAAAAAGGGTAAAGTGTTTTGTTAGGAGAAACCTGATGTTTCTGCGTGTTGCGATGAGATACGTGAAGATGATTAGTGGAATGAGTAAGGCTTCTATCTGTTTTGTCATTAGCGCCAACCCGAAAAATAAGCCGCTTAACGCTGCGTAACGGTAGGGTTTTTCTGTTTTTTCGCTTAAAACAAAAAAGTACAAGCTGCCCAAAATAAAGAAAACTAGTGGAACATCGGTCATTGCGAGTCGTGCAAACACGTAGAAGGTTGTAAATGTGCCTAAAACTATAGCTGACAGAAATCCTACGTAGACATTGTAGAGTTTTTTTCCTAAATAGAAGACAAGCACCAAAGATAACGTGCCAAATACGGCGCTGAAAAACCTTGACGAGAAATTGTTAACGCCGAAGATCTGGTAGGAAAGAGATATCACCCACATGCTAAGAGGCGGCTTGCCTGACCAAAATAACCCGCCAAAAGCCCATGGGGTTAGGTAATCTCCTGTTTTAACCATGTGGTATGCCCATTGAGAGTACGTTTGCTCGTCGGTAGCCCAAAGATGTCCGCTTCCTAAATTTACGAAGAATATTGTTGAAAAACCCAGAATTGCCAAAACACAAAGCGAATCGGTGTGTGCTGAAAACCAAGATTGATTTTGGTCAGAAATCTTTGAGGCTTCAGCGTTTCGCTTAGCCCGTCTAGTTGAGCGAACAAATAGGCTAACTGCAAAAACAATCACGACCACTACGGAACCCGCAATCATATCAAATGCAATCGTGATCCACGCTGGAGCGCTAGTAGAGTGCAAAAGTGTTGTTCCAGTATTCGAATAGGATAAGGCAAAAGCGTAGATGTGATTGTCATCGGAACCCACGTATAGGGTATTGTTGGCGATGGCTGGTGAGGAGTCCACGAAATTTCCAGTTTGGTAACTCCATTGCTTTGTTCCCGTGGTGGCGTTGAGGCAGTAGATGTTGTTGTCTTCTGACCCGACGTAGACGTTGCCGTTTGCAACTGCAGGTGAAGACAAGACCCAGTACCCTGTTGGAGTTTGCCATATTTTCTGGCCGTTTGTTGCGTTTAGGCAGTAGATGTTGTTGTCTTCTGAGCCTATGTAGATGCATCCGTAGGCGACGGCTGGCGAAGAGGTTACTGAATCTTGGGTTTGAAATTTCCAAATCTGAGCGCCTGTGGAAGCATTCAAACCACAAACGTAGCCGTCGTATGAGCCTATGTAAACGTAACCGTCGTATACACTAGGAGACGAGATTGTGGTTCCAGTGTGGTGGTTCCATATCTGGCTACCTGTAGATGCATTAAGAGCGTAAACTAAAAAGTTCGAGGCAACGTACACTACGCCGTCTGAGACGGCAGGCGACGACTCAACCTGGCCACCAGTAGTGCAATTCCATAGTCGATTGCCGTTTGTAGCGTTCAAAGCATAAACGTTGCCGTCATAGGAGCCAATGTAGACTACGCCTCCAACAACGGCAGGAGACGAATAAAAACTGCCCGAAGCCGGCTCAACAATGCTGCCAATAGTGTAATTCCAGAGAACTGCGCCGTTTGTAGCGTTCAAAGCATAAACGTTGCCGTTAAAGGAGCCTACGTAGACTCGCCCGTTATAGAGGGTAGGTGACGACCCGACTGCACTTCCAGTATTGTAGTACCATACTAATTCGCCGTTGGAAGAATTGAGACAGTAAACAGCCCCGTCGTAGGAACCTACGTAAACGAAGCCGTTAGCTACTGCAGGCGAAGAGAAAACGCTCGCCATAGTTGTGAAATTCCACAGGAGTTTGGCGGAATTCATTGAACCATTACCAACTGCAGTGCCGCTGTGGCTTGGGTTATCACGAAACATCGTCCAATCGCTGCTGGGATTGGTGCTGGCACATGAGGCAACCGAGATGCAGCATGACAAAATTAAAAGAAGAGAAATAATGACTATTAGTGTCAGCTTGTGGTTTCTCAATTGCCATTTCTCACAAGTGTAAGCACATGTAAGAGTAGAGATATTAAACTAATTGGACTTAGAGGTAAGAAGGCGCTTTCTGGGTTCAGGGTCAAAATAAGTTTCTTATATATTTCAAAATGAGTTGTGGCTGATCAAATGCTTCCTTCAATGACTTCCGTGGATTTTTAATAAGATTCAATAAAGATAATTTCTTATACTCCTCAAGCGCCTTGGACGCTATCTCCTTCACTTCTTGAGCGGTAAAATCTTCAGTTGAAATCAACGGCATGCCCTTCGGTTGACGTGCTTCGGCAAAAGAGTTCCAAGTCAAATCTTCCTGAATGTACCCTTCTGCTTTACACTCATCATACAATCTTGTCCCGTATGAGGGTGTAGCGATAAAGAGGTGCATGCCAACGTCAAAATCGCGTTTAAGCTTTAAAGCAAAATCAACGGTTTTCTGCATGTTCTCTTTCTTTTCGCCTGGAAAGCCAATAATATAGAATGCGCCTGTTTTCAGATCGATGTCTTTGCAGATTTTTGCAACTTCAACTACGCGGTTCAAGTCTAGGCTCTTGCAGATTACATCGTTTAAGATTTGTTGGTCGCCTGACTCAACGCCGAAAAAGACGCTTTGGCAACCTGATTTTTTCATTTTTTCCAGCAGACTCAAGTTTAAACAGTCTGCTCGGACTCCATTTGGCGTTTCCCAACCGATCTTGATTTTTTTCTCAATTAAGCCGTTGCAGATGGCTTCGAACCTTGCAAGGTCAAAGGTTAAGTTGTCATCTTCAAAGAAAATGTTTTTAACATTAAATTTTTCCACAACAAACTGGATATGGTTGAGAACGTAACTTGCGGAGTGCGCCCTAAACTGCTTGCCCATGTGCAAATGGACCGAACAGAAACAGCAGTTAAAGGGGCAACCTCTGCTGGTGATCATGGATATTGCCCTGTTTCTGAAGCTGCGGTAACCTATCTTTTTTGGGCTGAGGTATTGTTCCATATCTACTAGGTCGTATGCTGGGTAGGGAAGCTCATCCAAGTTTTCGATGAAAGGTCTCGGGGAATTTACTTTGACTTCTCCATCCTTACGGTAGGCGACGCCGAGAATTTCGTTTAACTGTTTTTTTCCTTCAAAATGCTGCGCTAAATCAAGCATTGCGTATTCGCCTTCGCCTGTAACTGCAACGTCAACGTTTTTTGCTTCTTCAAGAAAGTCTTTTGGAACCGTGGTTACGTGTGGACCGCCCACAACTGTTAAAATGCTTTGGTCAACTTGCTTGGCTAAATTGCTTATTTTAACCGAATTTTCTATTTGGCAAGTGAATGGTCCTGCCACACCAACAATATCGGGTTTCCGACTGTAAATTTCCTGCTTTATGTGCTCAAAAGGCATGCCAACGTTTATGGTTTCGCCATTTTTCAGGAATTTGCCATCGCTCATAAAAGCATCTAAAATTTCAGTTTTGTAATCTGCCTTCTCAAGTACTGCAGCGATGTACATTAAGCCAAGAGGCAGATTGCCTGCCGGCTGATCAGAACCTGGATAAAATACCTGCGGCGGATTGATGAGAAGCACTTTCATTAAGGTTACCCAATGATTATAAAGTTGACCTGCCCGAGATATTTAAATTAACTTGCGAATCTATTTGCCATTGAATATTGCTGTTGGTTAGCTGTTTTTTTGTATATTTCTTCATATGAAATAATCTTCCATTTTTGCTTAGTTGGCATGTTGCTGTTATACTACAATCACATAAGTTTATGAGCGGTCATTCGGCTCTACTCTTAATAACTTTTCCCTTGTTTAATAGGAGGTGACTTTTTTTGAGTATACGTGAAGAAAACAGAAAAGGCAAGATGACTGTTGCGGAGGCAGGAAGGAAAGGCGGCGAAAAAACCGCTCAAACTCATGGACGAGAGTTTTATGAGGAAATCGGTCGCAAAGGTGGCGAGAAAGTTTCCCAAGAGCGAGGTCCAGAATTCTATAGTGAAATAGGCAGCAAAGGTGGTTCTGAGCGGGCTAAGCAGCATGAAGGTACGAGCGAAGCTATGGGAAAAACAAGCCTTGAAGAAGCAGGTCATAGAGGTGGACAAAGAGTCCGGAAACTAATTCAAGCGGGCAAAGAGCATGAAGAAGAATAAAAAAAGCTTATTTTTGTAACCGCTTGTTAATTTTCCCTTTCTTTAGATATCAACTGCTTTGTTTTTTTTTAGTGGAGGTGAACGACGTTGTCGAGAGAGGAGAGAAAAGGTAAAATGACCGTTGAAGAAGCCGGAAGGAAAGGCGGACTGAAAACAGCTGAAACTCATGGAGAAGAATTCTATAGTGAAATTGGCCGTAAGGGTGGCAAAATAGGCGGACCGAAAGGTGGGCAAAGAGTCCGTAAACTTGTTGAAGCGGGAAAAGCCCACGAAGAAGAATAGAAAAAACCACGTTGGAACTTAATTAAAATTTGAAGGCTATTCGAGATTTTTCCACGTTTGAGTTTTGACTTAATTTATGGGTCTAAATTCCTTTTTAATCTGAAAAAAAGCTCTTCTAGTTGTTGCTGTGCTCAGACAGCCACATATATTTAAAAGGTTTGCTTCGGGCTAGAAAATTAAGAAAGCGACTATTTGTCGGCGGTGTTGCAAAAAGCGTGAACATGCTCTTTGGAGGTGATATTTTTTGAGTGAATTGAGAAAGAAGGGCAAGATGACTGTTGCGGAGGCTGGTCGGTTGGGTGGAGAGAAGACGTCTGAGACTCATGGGTCTGAATTTTACAGTGCAATCGGCAGCAAAGGTGGTTCTCAGCGAGCAAAGCAGCATGAAGGTACATTGGAAGCAAGAGGAAAAACAAGTCTTGAAGAAGCAGGTCATAGAGGAGGACAAAAAGTTCGCAGGCTTATTCAAGCAGGAAAGGAATACGGGGAAGGAGAAGAATAAAATTTTTAAGGAATTTTAAGCATTTTTGGGATTTTAAAGCATTTTGGGTTCCAAATGTGTTTTGTTTTCCTTAATAAGTGCTTAACTGAAAGAAAACTCATCGAGCGTTGAAGAAGTTGCGAGGAAAGGCACGCGGAAAAGCGGCGCAAGATCTGTGAGGCACATAAGTGAGATTTCTGTTAATAAAATAATGTAGTAAGGTTTTCGCGTCGGGAAATAATGCGAGCGTAGGGCAAGAGATTGGCCGCAGGTTAATTTTTGAAGATTTTTTTCATGAAATTTAGTTTATCTTATTTTTGGAGGTGACGTGTTTAAAGGAATCGAGGAATAAGGGCAAGATGACTGTTGCGGAGGCTGGTCGGATGGGCGGACGGAAGACGTCTGAGACTCATGGTTCTGAATTTTACAGTGCAATCGGCAGCAAAGGCGGACTAAAAGTTCGAAAACTCATTGAGGAAGGAAAAGAACATGAGAGAGAATAAACTGCAAACATTTTTATTTTTTTTTAGTCAACTCGTTCAAGAGTAAGGAGGTGAAGGATGACGAGTAGAGAAGAAGCTAAAACAAGTAGACGCGTGGGCGTAGGTCAAGGAAGGGCAGAGCGACGATACACAAATAGAAGTGGAAAATCTGGTCACGTTAGCCCAGCAATAGTGGAAAAATATCTTGCAGGCATACATTACCCCGCAGAAAAAAAGAACTTGGTAGATAGAGCACTTGCCCAAGATGCCTCAAACGATGTGATGGAATTATTAAACAAGCTGCCTGCTAAAACCTATAAATCGCCAATAGACATAACCAAAGAAATGGGAAAAATGAAGTAATAACTGAACACTCCGTTTATCAAATTTAATTTCTTGGAATTCGTTTCCTACTTTGTTAAAATAGATTAATGTTTTAGTCAACTTTGCTCGCTATTTGTAGGTTTTGTGATTGCTTTTTGATGACCACACACGCTTAAAGGCTATCCTTGAGCAGATAACAGGATAACCTTTTTAGAACAAATGACGGGGGTGAATAATTTTGGTAGTTAAAAGTGAAGAAAAAAGGAAGATGACACGTGAGGAAGCTGGAAGAAAAGGCGGTCTAAAAGTGGCTCGAGAAAAAGGACCCCAATTTTACAGAGAGATCGGCAGGAAAGGTGGCGAAAAAGTTGCTGAGGAGCGCGGTTCCGAGTTTTACAGGGAAATCGGAAGGAAAGGCGGAGAGAGCAGAGGAAAGAGAAGTGAATAAAGCTTTTTTTCTCATGTGCCATTTTCGGATTTTATTAACCGAAAGGCAAATATTGAAATAAGTTTATTGTTTAATTGGTTTTGTCGATGGAAATTCTCGTTTTATATTACAGTAGAACAGGAAATACTGAAAAAATGGCGAGAGCAGTAGCTGAAGGCGCACAAATCAACGGTAACATTAGAGTAGAATTAAATTTTCACATTGAACCTGAAGAAATAAGCAGGTTTGACGCTTTAGTCGTTGGCGCACCGACTTATCATCATGAGATGCCTATTGATTTCAAAAATCTTTTTGAGGAAGCTGCGGTTAAGGGCGTAAGTTTAAAGGGCAAAGTCGGCGCTACCTTTGGTTCTTATGGGTGGAGCGGTGAAGCACCTGGACTTATTTTGGAAATTATGAAAAATAAGTTTGAGATGCAAGTTGTTGAATCGCCTTTACTTGTGAAGTATACTCCTGACGAAAAAATGCTTAGCTCTTGTAAAGATTTAGGAAAAAGAATTTCCGAAAACTTGCAGAAGAAGGCTTAACCTAAGTGAAGTGAGGATGTATGGAAAAACCGAAGAATAATCTTGTTGAATTTTTGAAAAATCAAATAGTGATTGAAAACGAAATAGTTGCTTCCCTTGAAAAAGCACTTGTTGACATGAAGAATCCGGCTGTTAAAGGCGTCTTGAAGGGTGTTTCGCTGGATTCTGTGAAGCACGCGGAACTTTACACGTCAGCCGTTACCTTGCTGACTGGTACTCCTACAGCATTAACGCAGGAGAACCTTGATCAGCAAAGAGCACTCATAGAAAAACACATAGAGATAGAATCGAAACTGATTAAGCGCCTTGAAGTCATGATACCTAATATTGAAAACAAGAAGGTTGTGTTTCTCTTAAACTCCATATTAGCCGATGAAATCAGACACCACGCTATGCTAAAGATGGTTTTAGAAATAATTGTTCACGGAGAAACAATAACTGAGGAAGATTGGTGGAAACTGCTGTGGGAAAACGCGCCGTTTCACGGAGCTCCTGGTGGCGGTTAATAAAAAAAACTTTGGGATTTTTAGATTTTAGCTAAGAGTTAGCGTTGTTATTCATGACTTGTTCAGACGAGCTCCATGTGTCTTCGACTATTTGCTGAAGCTCCTTGAGTACTGACGCTAACATTTCGCCTTTGCAGGTTAAGCCATAAGCTTTCGGAGTTTTCCTGATGAAAACCAACTTTTTGCCTTTTAAGCCTCTGAGATACTTGTATGTTCTTCTCATGGAGATTTCTGTTTCTTTGGCGATCCTTCCAGCCGGGATTCCTTCACTTGTGATGACATCGTAAACTTTTCGTTCGGGAATTGTGAAGGTTTCTATGTTTGGGTCTCGTTTTGATTTAAAGAAAAATATGTAATCCCTCTCAATGGGGGTTTCTATCAAACCTGCAGATCGTAAACGCTTTAGTATTCGGGAAGCGATTTTTGACGAGATAAGCGCTTCGATATCTTCAAAAGTTTTTGGTCCTGACAATAAAGACTGTAAAAGAATTTCTTCATAGCATTCCGAGTGGGCTGGAAGCATTTCCGCAAATTCTGGGAAGCATCCTAATAGCTCGGTTAACCGACCGCCAAACATGGTTGCATAGTATTCGTCTCGTGCTTCTGTAGCTAGACCTACTGCCATTAAAGGCTGCAAGTATTCTTCGTTTATGGTGTCTTGGCTGTGGCTGTGACCAGTTTCTTTAAGTTCTTGTTGTAATTGGCTTACTGAGTATCTACCGCTTACGATAGCTTTTAGAATATGCAGTCTTGTCTCGTTTTTTAGAACGTTGAAGAGTTCTTTTAAGTAGTTTGGGTTATCCATTGTTTCGCGGAGTTTTCTTAGTTCGTTTTTTAGTTTGTATACTCGGCATCGGTTTATGCATTCTAAGGGTGTTATTGGAGCGCAGTTTCTGCATTCTGCATTAAGTGTTTTAAGCATTCCGACAAGGTCGTGGTTGTTTTCAGTTTTTCGGGGTGGTAATAGGACATTGCCCATTTGTTTTTTCTCCTATCTTGGCGTTTGCCGTGACAGGGAAGCCCTAAAGGTCTTGCAAACTTTTTTGCGATTGATACCCCGTCATGACGCACGTCATAAAATATGACAAGCGTCATATTTAAATAGGTTTTCCCCAGAAATAAGAGTAATTGGTGTTAAACTTGATACTACCATGCGAAGTGGGCGTAAAAACCGTTTTGCCAGCCGTAAAAGCACTAATGGCAAGGTCAATCGTTGAAAAACACGGATTGAACGAAAAACAAACTGCGGAACTCCTTGGCCTATCCCAATCTGCAGTTAGCCGATATGTGGGAAGAGAAAGAGGAAACCTACTTACGATAGAAAACTCGACTGAAGTTTTAGCACTTATAGATCAAATGGTCACTTCACTCATAAAAGACCCTAACAACAGAGCAGAAATCCTCAATCTTTTCTGTCAAACCTGTACAGCCATCCGAGAAAAAGGCCTGATGTGCCCGTTTTGCCAAAAAGAAATGTCTCCACAATGGGCGGAAAACTGTCTCTTTTGCCGCTAATTGAGAGCAATTAAGATTTATTAAAAACGAAGTTTAATGTTTTTTGAGGAACCTCGATGTCTTCCGATGAGACTGCTTTTTTAGATACCCTTGAAAAAGTGACCAAAAGCGTAGTTAACATAAGCGCCATAAAACTCGTTCACAACATTTTCTACCAAGCTGTACCTGTGGGAGGAATGGGTTCGGGAACCATAATCGATCCGAAGGGGCTAATTTTAACAAACAACCACGTGGTCGGCGGCGCACAAAAAATCAGCGTTACTTTAAGCAGCAACGAAATAGTTGAAGGCACAATTGTTGGATCATGCGCCATTCACGACATAGCTGTGGTTAAAATTAATGGTAATAAAAGAAATCTTCAGGCAGCACAACTTGGCGACTCAGATAAAATACGGGTAGGGCAAAGGGTCTATGCTATTGGTAACCCCTTCGGTTTAGCAGGTGGACCAAGCGTAACTTCCGGAGTTATAAGCGCCGTTAATAGGACAATAGAATCTGACCGAGGCTTGATAGAGAACCTTGTTCAAACGGATGCATCTATTAACCCAGGAAACAGTGGCGGTCCACTAGTAGATGTTACCGGTAAAGTTATCGCAATTAACACCGCGATTATTCCTTTTGCTCAGGGCATCGGTTTTGCTGTTCCTATAAACTCAGCGAAAAGTTGCACTGATGAAATTGTTACCGAAGGAGGAGTCAAAAGACCCTGGCTCGGCATCGTGGGATTAACTTTAACGCGGGAAATCTCGCGTTACTATGGTCTACCAGTGAACCGTGGAGTTTTAGTCACCCGAATTGCTGACGGCAGCCCTGCAGAAGCCGCTGGAATGGCTGAAGGAGACATCATTCTAGAAATAGGCAAGACAGAGACCAATAAAATTGAGGACTTGGTCAATGAGATTCAGAGAAGAAAAGTCGGTGACGTAGAAAGAATTCTTGCCCTACGCAACGGCGGGGAACACTTCTTTGAGTTAAAACTAAGCGAAGCACCATAAACACAGTTTAAAGCGGGAGGATTTACGTTGAGTCAAAGTCAAATTAAAGATATCTTAAAAAAATACAAAGTTATTGCGGTTGTTGGTTTATCTAAAGAACCCGGGAAAGATAGCCACAGAGTTAGCGCTTACCTAAAACAACATGGCTACCGCATCATTCCAGTAAACCCTTTCGCGGATGAGATTCTCGGCGAAAAAAGCTTCCCAAGCCTGCTAGATATTCCACCAGAAATCCAAAAAACCATAGAAATAGTTGACATTTTCCGACCATCAAAAGAAGTGCAGCCGATAGTACAGCAAGCCGTCAAACTAAAAGAGACTAATGGAAAGCCCTTCGTGGTTTGGATGCAGCTTGGAATAGTTAATGAAGAGGCCGCTGAGGCAGCTAAACGTGCCGGTTTGATTGTTGTTATGGATAAATGTTTGATGATCGAGCATCACAACTTAGCTTAGAAGGCTTCAGCGCGGAGCAGTAATTGCTACAAAAATGGTTCAGCAGAGAAACATTTCACAATATGAAGAAAGACAAGTTTATGTGATTTGTTCGAGAACTTTTTGTATTTCCTGATAGTTTGGTTCAACTGCTGGATTATCCGAGATCCAAACATACCGAACTGTACCTTCTGAGTCAATGACGAAGATTGAACGTTTAGCAACCGTGTAGCCGTCAAGCCCGGCAAAATTGGGTAACTCTAATTCATAGGTTCTGGTAACTTCACGTTTGTAGTCGCTTAGTATTGGAAAGGGTAGCCTGTTTTTTTCTGAGAATGCTTTATTTGAGAAGGGGTCATTTACGCTTATTCCGATAACCTGCGCATTCAAATCGATAAGTCGCGCCATGGAATCGCGGAATTCACACATTTCCTTTGTACATGTTGAAGTGAATGCACCAACAAAAAAAGCTAAAACGATTTTTTTCCCCAAGAACTCATTTAGGCTCCTTGATTTCTTATCCGTATCGGGCAAAGTGAAGTCTGGCGCCTTGTCTCCAACTTTTATTTTGCTTGACATAAAAAGTAATCCTTAATTCTAGAAAAAAGATTTAGGTGTATAAATGGATGACGCTTTTGATTTTAGCCAAAAGTGAAGGCGCTTGGACAAATTTTGTTGAGAACGCATGTTTCGCATTTGGGTTTTCTTGCAATGCATACTTGTCGGCCGTGGAAAATCAGCAAATCGGTGAGTTTCATCCACTTGTCTTTTGGAGTAATTTTCATTAGGTCTTGCTCTATTTTAGCAGGGTCATCGTGTTCGGAAAGTCCAAGTCGCTGAGAGAGCCTGCGGACATGAGTGTCGACTGCTATTCCGGAGATTATGCCGTAAGCATTGTATAATACTATGTTAGCGGTTTTTCGCGCAACACCCGGAAGCTCCAGCATCTCATCCATCGTTTTTGGAACTTGCGAATGGTATTTTTCGACTAAGAGTTGGCAGCATTTTTTTAGATTTCTGGCTTTGTTATGGTAGAAGCCTGTTGAGCGTATGTCTTGTTCTAACTCTTTTATGTCAACGCTAACATAATCTTCGGGCGTGCGGTATTTTTTGAAAAGTTTTTGGGTTACTATGTTTACTCTTTCATCAGTAGTTTGAGCCGATAGCATGGTTGCTACAAGTATTTCCAATGGGTCAGAGTAGTTAAGAGCAGTTTTTGCGTTTGGAAACTGTTTTTCCAGCAGTTCAATTATTTTGGCTGTCCTCTGTTTGGGTTCAAGGAATATTTCCGGTCTTTTCATCCAGATTCTCCTTAGAAGCACGACTGTTTAATCTAGTGAACTGTTGGGGAAATAAAAGTTTGCTTCGATGGATAATTGTTTTAACATTTGTTTAATAATGCCGTTATGTACTTCAAATTTGCAAATATTTATCGGATTGTTATTGCGCAATGTTTATATAATTTCCAATAATCTGAAAATATGTTAATCTAATTTAAAGTGGCAGTTATGGTTAACCCAACAAGAATAACCGTTGCCTTCGACAAAACAACAGCCGACTTGCTGGAAAAAATAAGTACCGATGCGCAAGTATCACAAAGCGAAGTTATGCGCCGTGCCCTAAAATTCTACAACGAAAACAAAGCTCTCGAAGACCCAGCAATCAAGAAAAAAATTCAGGCTTACATGGATATGCTTCTTAATGGTGAACACGTCATCATAGATGTTGATCACTGGCTGATGTTCTTGCGGCTGATCGCTTCATCGCCTGGACGGGAAAAGTTTTGGAGCGAACATAAGGAAGTAGCTCGAGCTCACTGGGAACAGCTCAAAACAAAAGTGCATTCACCAGAAGAAATGCTATTCAGACTTGAGGCCTGCAACTTTTACCGTTTAACAAAGAACGGCCCAAACGACTACACATTAGTTTTGGTTTCCGAGATTTCGAAGGATTTCATCAGGGTATTCCTTGAAGAGTACTTTGCAGCTATGGGCGTCAAAGCCGAGATAAAAGAGAACTTAACCAAACTCAGAGTTACAATTAAACCCGCCACAACAAGAATGTAAAAAGCCCCAAACTTTTTTAGCCTCTACTCCTGCGCAGTGCACAAATGTTTTTACACTATTTTGCACTAACCATTGTTCTAGGTGACTGAAGTGAGTATAAAACTAAAAGTTGACGGAAAAGAAATTCCATTAAACGAATTTGTGGAGAAAATCTTAAACGGAACATTAATAGGCGCCGTTACTTCGCTCCGAGGAATAAAAGAGGATTGGAAAAAAATCGAGATAGAAATTCAAAAGTAAATTTAACCGTTAAATTCGACGGCGCTGTCGATTTCCGCGAACAGTTCCTTTTTAGCTTTGCATATTGGGCAAATGTACGGTGGGTCTTCCCTAAACACTACATATCCGCATTGTTTGCAGTACCATAACTTCTTTTTAACTCCCGATTGTGTTTTTTCAGCTTTTGGTGTTGGTTTTTCTTGTTGTCCTTGAGAAGGCGCTTGGTTAGTTGGGGCTGCTTGTGTTCCGTAAGCTCTTTCCATTTTTTCTGGGGGTCTTCGTTCGGGTACTTCGGGTAAGTTTTGGCTTTCGTAAACTTGTTTGTTGACGTAGAGTCTGCAATAGCAGGCGCCGTATTGGGCGACGTCTGGGTCGCGATAATCGCAGGGGCAAATTATGTCTCGATCATATTCGAAGTTGCCTGAGGTTAGCCTACATGGGCATAGCGGGTAGCCGTAGCGGTCTTCGTTTGTTTTTAATCCTTCCAAAAAGCCCTGTAAAAGTTCAGGCTGAGGCGTTAGATAGTATCCGTAGGTTTTAGCGTCTGCTTCAGCCCTTTTTCGAACTTCCTCTATGGTAGTCAAATTTCCAACGCCTCTTTAAGTTTGTCTTTGCGAAAACCGGTAATAACAACTTTATCATCCACAATAATCGTTGGATAGCTAATCATACCGCCCGCGTTTTGGACTGTTTCATGAATTTTTTGTTTATCTTTCTCGTCTTCTAGATCCACATCAACGTATTCGTATTGGATATTGTTCTCGTTTAGAAACTGTTTAGTCATCTTGCACCAAACACAAGTGCTTAAAGCGTACAGGAAAACCTTGTGTTTGTTGTTTTTACCCAAAATCTTAGAAATATTCATAGCGAAACACTCTACTAGAAACATTTGCTCTCGGCGAAATATATCTTTAGCTGAGCTAAAGTTAAAAATCGGGTCGGATTATTTTCTATCGTAAGAAGTTCTGCAATTATGCTGGTCTGAGGTTGCCGAAAGCGTTCTGAACCACTTCTGACATTGCTGGATGAATGTGCATGCCTTGAGCGATAGGTGCAAAAGTTCCATCTTCAGACACCATGGCGTTGACGATTTCTTGAATAAGAATTGAAGCTTCCGGACCAATTATGTGCGCTCCAAGAATTTTGCCCGTTTCTACCTGTGCAATCACTTTTACGAAACCCTCAGGAAACCCCATAGCTGCACCCATAGCTGTTTCACTGTAAGGGGCCATTCCTACTAGAATGCTGTGATATTGCTCTTTTGCTTGTTTTTCTGTTAAGCCGACGCTGGCAACTTGGGGGTGACTGAATATGGCGTGCGGTGCCGCTGCGAAATCCATTTTTGCTTTGTGTTCATGAACGGCGTTGTGCCAAACGACACCTGCCTCGTAGTTGGCGACGTGCTTGAACATTTGAACGCCGATGGCGTCGCCGAAAGCCCAGATGTTTTTTTTGCTGGTTTCAAGGTACCCGTTTACTTTAATGAAGTTATGTTCGTCTAGCTCTATTCCTGTTTTTTCAGGCTTTAAAATGTCAGCGTTGGATACTCTGCCTGTGGCTACTAATACTGCTTCAGCCGAGAACTCGTGGAGGCTGCCGTCTTGTCGGTTTCGGGCGAAGAGCGTTTTAGTTGTGCCTTCTTGTTTTGCTTCGGTGACCTCATAGCCTGTATATATTTCCATTCGTTGCTGCATTTGCTTCTTTAACAGTTCAGAGATTTCTGGTTCCTCCTCAGGCACTACTCGGTCGGGTCTTTGAAGTATGGTGGTTTTTGTGCCGATGCTCGAGAAGAAGTGTCCGTACTCCATGCCAATGTAGCCTCCGCCAACAATAAGTACGCTTTTGGGCGGCGTTTTAAGCTCCAAGACGGTATCGCTTGTCAAATACTCTATTTTGTCTATGCCTTTAACTGGCGGTATTCCTGGTCGAGCACCTGAAACTATAAAAATATTTGTTGCCGTAATCGTGTGTGCGCCAACCTGCATGGTGTAATCTGAAATGAACTCTCCTTTCTCCTTAAACCACGTAAGATTAGGCGTTGCTTCAACAGCTTGTGCCTGGTGCCCTGAGTCATGGTTAACTAGTGCATGCATCCTATTCATGATATTGCTGAAATCAACCGAATCCAAGGTTGCGTGGACACCTATTTTCCCTGACTCTTTCATGGCGGCGATAACATCGATTGGGTAAATCAGCATTTTTGATGGAACACAACCCACGTTTATGCATGTGCCGCCCATTTTCCCATTTTCAACCAGCGCTGTCCTGAAACCCTGATCAATTGCCGTTGAAGCAACAAGCATACCAGAGCCTGAACCAATAACGATTACATCGAATCGCTCCATAACAAGCCTCACATTGTAAATGGAAACGTTAAATGACAGATAAACTTTTCAGCGCTTTGTCTATAACTGGAAAATCTTTTATGCAAGTGAGAGTTAACTTTTAATTGGGATTTTGATGGCAAAACCGATTAAACCGACAAAAGCGGAAGAAGAAAAGAAAAAGAAAGCCTACTACGCTAAAAAAGAGAAAAAAGCAAAAGAAGTTAAAAAATAGCTTCTATGCCTAGAAACTTTGGGATGCACCGTTTGTCGTGGACAGCGTCGAAGCTTCCCAATTCATCTTTTTTTAGTGGCAACACGATTCTTGACACTAAACCGTTTAAGCTGTAGGGTAGCCGAATTAAACGCATTTCACCCGCAGTTACCCACTCGTCAATGTGAAAGCCAGCGCTTTTTACTTGTCCCGCAAAGACCTGCCTTCCTTGATTACTCAACAGATAAGCTTCTTTGTCTAAAACGTGCAGATGGAAACCTCGTCCTGAATAGACAGCTCTGACTTCAGAGAAACGGTTTGCAAGAAACTCGTAAAGACCAATCGCTTCTTTCCTAACCATTTCCAATTCTAATTCGCAGAAGCTCAACCCTTGCTGCCGCTTCATTTTATCCGCCAAGGTGCCGTGGATGGGGCAAGTTATGTTTTCTGGGTCCAGATCGAAAGCAAGTTCCTGCCCCACTTTGAGGTCGTTTGCGTCGTAGACGTTTCGGTCATAATATACTGCTTCAGGCAAAAACTCAATTATTTGGTCTTTCAGGTCTTCCAAGTTTTTGTAATCGTCGATTATTATGGTGGTTGCCGCGTCTTCTTTGTATTTTTCGGGGTAAATTTTTGTATGCCTGCCAATGATTACTGCAAACTTTACTTTTCTGCTTTGACTGCTGAACCATTGGGCGGCTCTTTGCAGGTTAAATTCAGAGCTGTAGAATTGTTTTCTTTCTTCAAGAGTGGAGTATCTCATGCCTTGTGGCATATAATATTGGTTCATCAGTATCACTTTAAAAATGGTTGATTATCCCCAAATGTTTTGCGGAAGAATCCGTTGGCAGAAAGCCTAATATTGTAGGTTTTCTGAATTTATTATGGTGAATTTTTATGCCAATAGACCCTGATTTTCAAACAAAACGACAAGTTGTCGGCGAACATAACGGACATAAAGTTTGGGGACCAGTCGAAGCCCCGACGAAACTGGGTATTCATGGAACATCCAGCGCTGTAGACTGGGATTCCTGTGTCGGAGACGGTGTATGCATCGACGTCTGCCCCGTATCACTGTATGATTGGGCTGAATCTCCCGGACACCCACTTTCTGAGAGGAAATCTGACCCAGCCCGAGAAAAAGACTGCATACAATGCCTAGCCTGCGAAATGCAATGCCCCGCGGCAGCAATAAAAATAACTCCGCCACCATAAAAAACAAACGTTAGTTTCAATAGCCTTTTTAATCTTTTTACACCTTTTTTAACTTAATTTAACCTTTTCTAGCCTCAACCTAAAACCAAATCAAGCATTAACAACAAAAGAAACTTGAAAAACGTTTTTGCAGAAACAAAGGATTAGGTTAATTTTAACTTCTTTTCACAAAAAAAGAAAAAGAGTAAGCCTGAGAGCTTACTTGAACAAGCTGAGCTTTTTGTTGACGTTGTCCCAGTTGACGATGTTCCAGAAGGCTTCAACGAATTTTGGTCGCTCGTTTTTGTAGTCCAGGTAGTATGCGTGTTCCCAAACGTCGAGAACCATTAGGATGTTGAATGTTGGGTAAACGTTCACGTTGTGTTTTTCGATTTGCATTATCAGCGGTCTTCCGATGCATGGATGTACGGCTAGCGCAGCCCATCCTGAACCTTCAACACTTGTAGCAGCCATCGTGAATTCCTTTTTGAACCGCTCGAAACTTCCAAAGCCCATATCAATCATGTCGGCTACGGCTCCACTCGGTTTTCCTCCTCCTTTGCCCGCTGGCGCCATGTTTTCCCAGAAAGCTGTGTGCAGGAGGTGTCCTCCGATGTTGAAGGATAACTCTTTAAGAAGGGCTTTCTGGTCGAGGTCTGCATTTTCGTTGCGTGCCTTGTCAATTTTTTCAAAAGCTGCGTTTGCGCCGTTTATGTAGGCTTGATGATGCTTGTCATGATGCAGTTTTAGCTGCTGCTCCGAAATATATGGTGCCAAAGCATTATAGTCATACGGCAATTTGGGTAGAGTAAACGATTTTACTTTTTCCATAAAATTCACCAAAAATCAAGCAAACCAAAGGAGAAAACAACTAATATACTTTGCCTAGATCAAATAGCGCTGAATCCTCATAAAATAGAAAGCTACGTACTTTAGCGTTAGTATAGCTTATAACTTGCTTTTGATTAATTATTTTCTAGTGAATTTTATGACTAAAACTGATGAGAATCTTAAGGCTGCTTTCGCAGGCGAATCCCAAGCTAACAGGTTGTATTTGGCTTTCGCTAAGAAGGCAGAGGAAGAAGGCTTCCCTCAAGTTGCTAAACTGTTTAAAGCCGCAGCGCAATCAGAAACAATCCACGCCCTAAACCACCTGCAGATAACTGGACAGGTAAAATCAACCAAAGAAAACTTAGGCACTGCGATTACTGGAGAAACATACGAGTTCAAAACAATGTACCCCGAATTCATCGCTGACGCAAAGAAGGAAGGAAATAAACACGCTGAAATTAGCTTTGAGTTCGCCAACAAGGTTGAGCAAATCCATGCGGGCTTATACCAGAAAGCACTTGATACAATGAAAAACAAAAAGGAACATGCCGCGGTAGACTATTACGTGTGCCCTGTTTGCGGAAACACATTTGAAGGCTCAGCTCCCGACAAATGCCCAATCTGCGCAACGCCAAAAGAGAAATTCATGAAAATAACATAAAAAGCTAAGGTTTGATTTTTTGGGCTATCTTTTGCCCAAAATCAAAACATTTTTTCAAATCTTCTTTGTCTGGAACGTATTTCACCTCAACGTTTGACTCGTACACCTCGAAACCTGCTTTTTTCGCCATTTCCGTCATGTCTCTAACTGCGCCGCCGCCCCAGCCATAGGAGCCAAAGAAACCCCAGATTTTGCCTTTAGGCTTCAAACCAGTTATGTACGTTAAAAATGAGCCTAAACTGGGAAACATCTGATTGTTCAGTGTTGGCGAACCCACAACCACCATTTTGGCGTCGAGAATCTCTGTCACTACGTCGGTGTTGTCTGTGGCTCGAAGTTTGAGAAGCTTAACTTCGATGCCTCCGCTTGTTAAGCCGTCGGCTATGGCTCTTGCCATTTTGTCTGTGCTTCCCCACATGGTATCAAAAACCACAACTGCCTTCTGTTTAGCGGCGCCGGAGCTCCAGTTCAAGTAGGCATTAATTATCTTTGATGGGTCTTTTCGCCAAATTATGCCGTGGCTTGGTGCAATAATGTCGATGGGAATTCCCATTTGGACAATTTCCTGAATCTTTCTTGTTATAAGCGGAGCAAAAGGAATCAAAATATTGGCATAATACGTTTTGGCTTCTTGCATAAGCTCGCATTCATCAACCTCATCGTCAAAACGCCCAGAGCCTGCAAAGTGCTGTCCAAAAGCATCATTAGGCATGAGGATTTTGTCTTCAATTATGTAGGTGAACATGCTGTCGGGCCAATGCAGCATAGGTGCCTCAATAAACCTCAACGTACGCTTGCCCAGCTTCAATTCATCGCCACTTTTAACAGTTTCAACCACATTGAAGTCTGCCCCATAATGCTCGATTAAGGCGTCTTTTCCCCTCTGCGAAGAAATTATCTTGGCGTTTTTCGCAAGTTTCGCAATTATGGGGAGGCTGCTGGAATGATCCATCTCCACGTGGTTAACTATTATGTAATCAATTTTTTCAAGGCTTGTTAACTCCGAAATGTTTTCGATAAGCTCGTTGCTGAACGCATGTTTCACGGTGTCGATGAGCGCTATTTTTTCATCTGAAATCAAGTATGCGTTGTAGGTGCTTCCTCGACTGGTAATGTAACCGTGAAAGTCTCGTATGTTCCAATCGACAACTCCAACCCAGTTTACCCCTTCCTTCAAAACAACTTTAACCATGATATCTTACTCCTTTGTCACTTTAACATTATAGCTTATTTTTACGCCTGCCTTCTCAAAAAGTATTCCCACGGGGCAATTTTCAAGAGTCAACTTATGCATCCTCTCAACTCTATCCTGCGGTGCATTGGTTTTGATCTGGATATCAAAAGTTTCCTCAGCTATAGTTCCTGTTTCATCCGATTTCAATGCTTCGACCTTAACTTTTAACCCTTTTAGTTCCAAATGCATTTTCTTGGCTGTCAAAAGGCAAATTGTCGCATAACAACCGGCGTGGCTCATCAAGCAAAGTTCAAGGGATGAAGATCCAAGTCCTGTTCCCAGGTCAGGTGCAAGGTCCACTATGTAACTGTGGGCTTCATTATCGTCGAGGGCTATTTGGAAGCCTTCTATTAACTTGGCGTTTGCATAGATTTTTGTTGTCAAAGTTTCTCCGCTCCAATTTGAGGGCAGTAAAAATCAAGTTTTGATTGTTGTTAGCGTTTATATGGATTGTGTTTTGTGGGACCTTTCAATGTGATTTAGTGTGATCGAGGCGGGGTATGGTCCCAATTTTGTTGTTGAATTCTTATATCTAAATTGATGGGAGAGTTCGATGCCCGACTAGTAAGACGAAACGTCTCGTTTTAAGCCTACGTCTTTGTGCTCTTCTTTAAGTAAAATAAAAAATCAATATATGCCTCAATCATCTTACTTTATATTTGCCACGACCAAAAATTGGCAAGCTATTGGAGCGTAGGTTTTATGAGTTTAATTCCTGATGATAAGAAAGAATTGCTTAAAAACGATTTTAATGAGAAACTGGTTGACCCAGTTAAAATTGTCATGTTTACCCAAGAGATGGAGTGCCGATACTGCTCTGACACGAGAAACCTTGTGCAAGATTTAGCCACACTCAACGACAAGATAACAACTGAGATCCATGATTTTGTCGCTGACGCCGCAAAAGCCAAAGAATACGGCATCGATAAAATTCCGGCCATAGCTATAATAGGCAAAAAAGATTATGGCGTCAGAATTTACGGGATACCCTACGGGTATGAACTTCAAACTTTAATTGAAGCAATCATTAACGTTTCAAAAGGTCAAACGGACCTTTCAGACAACACTAAGTCTATTCTAAAAGAAGTGAAATCTCCCGTTCACATACAAGTCTTCGTTACTCTAACATGTCCTCATTGTCCCGCTGCTGCTGCCGTCGCACATAAACTGGCTATCGAAAGCGACTTGGTGAAAGCAGATGTGATAGAAACCAGTGAGTTCCCCGACTTAGCCATCAAGTACAATGTGATTGGCGTACCAAAAATTGTTATTAATGAGAAAATAGAGTTTGTTGGAGCTTTCAATGAGGATCTGTTTGCGGAACATGTATTGTTAGGCGCCTTCTAGAAACAGAAGCAGTTAACAGAAAAAGAACTTGACGGGAATCAAAAAGGAAAATGGCCGACAGCAGCCAATAATAAAGTTTAGTTTCCTCCGCAACCGCAACTATGTGCGCCTGGTTTTCCAGACATGCCAGCGTATTTTGCTGGATCTTTGTCGAAAGTGATTTTACAGGAAGAGGCGCAGAAATAGAAAGCTTTGCCGTTGTAATCGGATTTGAATTTTGCTTTTTTCTCGTCAACCATCATGCCGCAAACCGGATCTTTCGCCATATTCATTTTCACCTCACGTTAGATTTTATTGGTTTACTTTGTTTGATTTAAACTTAGCCAGCTTCAGCAGCGCCGAGTTGCTGACTACGGTTATGCTGCTTATCGCCATGGCGCCGGCAGCGTACATAGGGTTAAGCAAGCCTGCGGCTGCAATCGGAATCATAACTACGTTATAGCCAAAAGCCCAAAACAGGTTAGTGTCGATTTTGCGCATGGTTTTCTTGCTCAGCTCAATGGCTAACGCCACATCGCGCAAGTCATCTCTTATCAGGACAATGCCCCCTGTTTCTTTGGCAATGTCGGTTCCGCTGCCAATAGCAATACCGATGTCTGCCTGCGCGAGTGCGGGAGCATCGTTGATTCCGTCCCCAACCATAGCTACAACTTTGCCTTTAGCCTGCAACTTTTTGATTTCATCCGCTTTTTCCCAAGGCAGAACGTTTGCAATAACCTGACTTATTCCCAATTGTTTGGCTATAGCTTTGGCTGTCGTCTCATTATCTCCAGTCAGCATTGCAATCTCCAAGTTCATTTCCTTCAAATCCGCGATGGCTTGGGCGGCATTCTCTTTAGGGGTATCCATAGCCGCAATCAACCCAGCAGCATCGCCATCGACGGCTAGTATCATGACAGTTTTCCCCTGGCTCTCCAGCAATGCAAGGTCGGTCTCTAACCCGCCTAAAGCTACGTTTTGTTCCTGCATTAATTTGCGGTTTCCAAACAGAAGCTTTTTGCCTCCGACACTGCATTTGACGCCTCTGCCGGGTATGGCCTCGAAACTGCCGGATTCTGAAATGCTTATCCCGTCTTTTTCGGCTTTGGCAAGGATTGCTGCCGCTAATGGGTGCTCGGACCCTTTCTCAGCTGAGCCTGCATACTGCAACACGTTCTGTTGAGTGTAGGCGTTGTAGGTTTTTATGTCGGTTACGCTTGGTTCTCCTTTTGTCAAAGTGCCTGTTTTGTCGAATACGACGGTTGTGAGTTTTCTTGCTTTTTCAACGAATTCTCCGCTGCGAAGTAACACGCCGTACTCTGCGCCCTTTCCGACACCTGCAAGAATTGCTGTCGGAGTCGCTATTCCTAAAGCACACGGGCAAGCGATTAACAGTACGGCAAGAAGCGCTAAAAATGCCTGTGTGAAACCAGCCGCTATGAACCAATAGATGAATGATAAGGCTGCAGCCGTGAAAATTATTGGAACAAAATATTTTATGACGCGGTCGGCGAATTTTTGTGCTGGTGCGCTGGAAGCCTGCGCTTCTTCAACAAGATGCACTATCTGGGATAGGGCTGTTTCGTCGCTGAGTTTCGTAGCTTTGATTGTTAAGAGCCCTGTTTTGTTGATGGTGGCGCCGATGACTTCGCTTCCGACAGTTTTCTCGACAGGGATGCTTTCGCCCGTGAGCAGCTTCTCGTCTACTGACGAGTAGCCTGAGATTACTGTGCCGTCTATAGGGATTTTTTCTCCCGGTTTCACCGTGATTGTGTCGCCTACCTGCACTTGCTCAATAGGGATGTCGGATTCCTTGCCATTTTTAACGACCCTTGCCATGGTTGGTTGAAGTTCGAGCAGTTTTCGTATTGAAGCGGCAGAGCGGCGTCGAATTGTTTCTTCGATGTATTTACCCAGCAGAACAAAAGCTAAAATGCCGATGGCGATTTCCAAATAGCTTACACTTGCGCTGATTGCTGATGGAACAAATAGGCTGATAACTCCATACAACCAGCCTGCTAGGACTCCGACAGAGACTAGCACATCCATGTTAACATTGTGGTTCTTAAGCGACAAGTATGCACCTTTGTAGATTCGAAAGCCCGCAATCCAAACGACAGGCGTAGACACTGCGAGCACGATAAGGTTGATGACTTGCAACCCGCCAACTACGTCAAAATACATTGCTGCCGCCAAAAGCCCGAAAAGCGTAATTAAGCGTAAACCTAGGGCGGCTACTACGCCGATTAAGGTGACTGCGACTCGACGCTGCATGGCTTTCAGTTCGCGTTCGGGTGCGGTGTAGACATCGAGGCATTGTTGGCTGCAGAAGTAGTAGGTTCGGTCGCCTATCTTGGCACTTAGGGCTGTTTCCGTGTCAACATCCATGCCGCATACTGGATCGCGTATTTTAGTCATGGCTTTCTCTTTGAAATGTTTGGCTGCTTATCCATATAAATGTGTCTAAAAAAGATACATATTTAACCATTGCACGAACGAAAACAGTTAACCAAACAAACCTCCACCCAACAAAAACCCCGGCAATACTGCAACAAAAAAAAATTAGCAATCGACCAAAATCAACAATTAGTAAAATCAGCGGCTTAGAAATAGAGCTGCAAAGTTCTTCCAAATGTTATTTTTATTTCCGCATATGATCTATGCAGGTTTTCCACGGTGGGTGGGGCAGTGTCGAATCCGGTGCTGGGCAACTTGATGCGTCTTTAACACGCAAAAGGGGGACTAATAATGAAAATCTTTATAGCTGTTCTGGGCTTTTACACATGGCTGATAACGCTTGTCTGCTATTCTTCACTTGATCTATGCAGCGCTAATAGGACTAATCCAGGGCATTTCTGAGTGGCTGCCCATAAGTAGCAAAACACAAATCATCGTTTCCTCCACTTATCTTCTCAAGCTCACATTTCAGCAAGCATACACTTTTGGCCTTTTCATGGAGATCGGCACGATTTTTGCTGCTGTAGTTTATTTCAGAAAAGATCTGTTAGAAATGATACGGGTGCTGTTTGGTTCGAAGGATAAATTGCAAAGAAAACTTCTCATCTACGTCATAGTTGTCACATTAATAACTGCCCTAATAGCCGTTCCAATCTATCTTGTTGCCGACTCCATAAGCGGAATCGCATTAGGTATCCCAATGCTCATAGTGGGGTTGGTTCTTCTGGCAGACGCCGCGCTCATACGATACTCTAGAAGGAAAAGGGAAAAAGGAATAAACTCCAGAAAACTGGAAAACTTGTCACTCAAAGATTTCGTGCTCATAGGAATCGTGCAGGGCATATCAGCTTTGCCTGGGGTCAGCAGGTCAGGGACCACGACGAGCGCCATGTTGCTGCTGGACGTTGAACCTGACGAGGCTTTTAGACTATCGTTTGTTGCGGGCATTTTCGCGTCAATCGGAGCTTTTGGGCTAACTCTTATCGCCTCCAGGTCGAATGTGTCCGCTGCGGTTGCAGGGATTGGTTTGGCAGGCATCGCCGTGGCAATAATAGTTGCCACGATTGTAAGTTTGTTTTTGATTGATTTTCTTATCAAAGTCGCTGGAAAGTCAAAAATAATTTACCTAATAACCGCGCTTGGAATAATAGCAATGGCCAGCGGCTTGCTGTATTTAGTTTTTCGATTATGATGCAGATATTGATAAATTTTAAACCAAACTTTACAGCCGAAATAATTGCTGCTCCTTAACGCATTGCGCCACACAGCAAAAGCATCCGCGCTTATCTTTTTTGCGTGCAAAGATAAGCGTAATCATCAAGGAAAATACAACTCGAACTTACTCCAATATCAAATGACCTCTGAAAAATGGCTCAGCCAAAAGACTTGTGAGATGCGAAGTAAGATGCGCGAAGGTTATTCTAATCGTTTAATTATGTGGTACCCGAATTGTGTCTTTACGGGGTCAGAAGTTTGGCCTTTCTCGAGCGCGAAAGCAGCTTTTTCAAACTCCTTAACCATTTTGCCTCTTGTAAAGGTGCCTAAGTCTCCGCTGTTCTTTGCAGATGGGCAAAGAGAGACGTTTTTGGCGATTGAGCCGAATTTTTCGCCTTTGTCAAGTCGAGCTTTAATGTTTTTTGCTTCTGTTTCTGTCTTGACGAGAATGTGTGCACAGTGAATTTTGTCTGTCATAAACAGAGTGAACATCACTTTATCATATAACTTTTACGTGCAAACCACGCATTTTCATAATGAGCTGATTGATTTGTCCAACAGAACAGCAACAATCTCGGAAAATGACAAGATAAATGCAATTTGGCTTCGTTTATAATGCCTAAAAATATATAAAAAGTTAAAAAACTTAGCTGCGGCTTTCCCACCGCTTCGAACTTCGAAGTATCGGCTAACGTAATTGTTATAACAAAAGCAGCCAGTACTTTATGCATGACAAACTCTATTCCACTCAGAAATATGGAAGAAGAACAAAAAGTCGACTATGCCACAGTAGAGCAAATTTCAAAAATTATGAGATTTTTAAGAAATATTGAAGATTAAGGAAACTTTAGAACTGACAAAAAACGGGGCAACACTAAACAAAACGACTGCCATTACACCCGTTAAGCCTCGGTAGCATTTTTTCCCTGTTCTTAGCACGTTTACGCAATTTCGACTGGTAAATTGCACACGTTAAAAAGTTATCGGCGATTTCGTGGGCGTGACGGGCAAAGGTTCAACGAATGGCGCACCATTCAAAATAACCTAATATTGAAGTAACGTTGTTGCAACTCACGTCACTGTTCGCCATGTTGTGGCATTGAGCCAAGGCAAGAAAAGTATAATTGTAAATCCGGCGCAAAAGGCTTAAGCAACTTGGAAGCTCAGGCGTTCGACGAAAAAGTAGTTGATGTGTAAAGAGTTTTCAAACAGGCCAAGATTGACCAGCAAGAGCTTACAACACAAAAGCTATCGACAGCAATTGACTGAGAATAAAATAGTTAGATAATAAAGAAGGGAATAATCTCCCACCTATCGATGAGAGATACATGCTCATTCGGTAAGTCTAAATTTACTCGATTACCTGAATTGCACCTTCAGGGCATTGGGCTTCACATGCTCTGCAGACTAGGCATTCGCTTGCTTTGCTTGGCGATGATTTGCCGTCTTTTATTTCGTAAACGCCTACAGGGCAAGTGTTCACGCATGTTTCGCATCCGGTGCATTTGGGATCAACAACTATTTTTACCATATTTGTTTACCTCTGATTTTTATTGAAAAGTTATTGTGTAAAATAAAAGGGTTTAGGTATTTTAGTGAGCTTTTTCACGTAGTCTTAGAAGTATTCCGTTTATTGTTGATTCCGCTTTGTCTTTGCGTTTCTGGTTGTCTGCAATGTTTTTCTTGTAATTTTCTATTGAAATTTCGCCTTTACTTTGTTGAGATTCAAGGTTTTTGATGTTATTCTCAGCTTCAGTTAAGTCTTCTTCCGCAGAATCAAGTTGCTTCATTAAATCTGCGTAAGCGCTGCTTGAGTTTCTGAAGGCATCTTTTAATCTGTTTGCATTTCTTGTAAGAGTTTCTAAACGGATTTCTATGGCTCTGCGTTGAACTTTGTATTGGCGTCTGGGAATCTTTCCTTTCTGCGCTCTTGAATCCAACGATCTTATTTCCGTATTTAACCGTTTTTTGTCGTCATAAGCCTCAGTGAATTCTCTTAGAGTTTCCGGAGTAATACGTTGACTAGTCATAGATTCACCGCTTTTTGCTTGTTCGGGTAGTGTCGCTGTGGTCGTTTTTGGAGTTGATTTTGAAGTTGATACCTTTTCTCTTCGAGTTTTAATTGTTTCTTTTTCGTTTGGTTTGCGTTTATTGTAGAACACAGCTCCTACACATCCAATGACAGCTACGAGTGAAACCCACAAAGTGGGTAGAAAAGAAACCCAAACTGGATTGTAATTATACGATAATTGCACGGTATTTCCTTCTGGAAGACTGTAATCAACGAAGCTTATTCCATCTCTCGTTATCGTAAGGGTGTCTTGGAACGTATTTCTCGTTAAAGAGCTGGATGAATCGAGGGATGATAGCTGTGGGGTGGTGATTGATGCTCCTTCAGGCGGGTTAAACGTGAAGGTTGCATGGTCAACGTAATAGTTGAAATCTGGGAAAAGTTCAAAGTTGTTGAGGGTGTATTTGGAGCCTTGGATGGTTGCGCTTGGTAAATTGTAGCTAGCTGTAAGAATGGTGGATTCCCCCTTTGTTATTGGTGTTGTCAAAGTGGCATTGGCCTGCAAAATGCCCGTAGTAATGGGGGTGAAGCTGGTTGTTAATGATGCACCAGTTTCATCTTTTACTACAATGTCTGCGGCATTCTTCGGTAAATCTAAAATAAAAGCCGTCATAGCTAACGTTGAGTTGCTTACGATGGTGTAACTGTCAGAAGCGGTTACTTTACCCGCTGGGTCAATTGTTATTTGACGGTTTAGCTGGCTTATATCGCTTTGCTGTATTGACCCATTGTATATTTCAATTGAGGCCTCCGCAGGAGAATAAGTGTATGCAGGCAAGTTTTGCGCGACATAGTTATAAGTGTCAACTGTTCCGTCGTTTTTAATAATGGTTATACCTTGCGGCGTGCTTGGAAGACTTAATGTAACGTTGCAGGTAGCGGCATTTTGTGTGAGGCTTGGGTAAGCTGGAAAGTTAAGCGTGTAAGCGTTGGCATCTACTAGGGTAAGAAGATTGCTGGATAGAACAAATGCCACCGTGAAAACGCTGGGGGATTGACCATTAAAATTGACTTCGACACCGTAAAATCCGGGTTGGTTACCTAATTGGACCCCTAAGGTCACTTGGAAAACGTTGGTTGAGTCGTAAGCTACGGCTTTGAGGACGTCCGTGCTGAATACATAGGGCATCCCAATCGTAAAGCCATTCGTTATTTGCCCAGAAACATGAACTGTATCTTGAATTACAGTTTGTCCAGAATACAACACGGTGACCTGATGATCAACCTGGGTGATGCTGTACCCAGTAGTTTGAGCAAAAGCCCCTCCGGAAGGCAAAATAATTGAGAGAGAAACTAGTAGCAAAGAAACCGCAATAATGAATACTGCATAGGTTCGTTTCACTGAATTCACCAAGTTCAAGTTTCGTTAATGTTGTGTTCGCTTATTTATTTACTTTACAGTAAATGGCTCCCAATGTGTAATTTATACTTTTTAACAATTCCCCCCTTTTTTCCAATTGCAATTTAGTTTTTCAGACCTTTTCGGAAATTTTTTCTGAGCTACTAATCGTATAGAGGCTTTGTTTTGACGCGTGTGAGGAATAATGCCTTCAGGGAAGCCGCGAGACAGTAATAGATAACGAGGAACTGGGCAAAGCTCTTGAAAAGGCCAATGGCATTGAGGATATATATTTTTGGTTGCGGGCTCTTGCCGTTCTTTCCTGCTAAGGCTATGTGGGAAACGTCGTGGTGAGATTTCTCGGATTCCTTTGGACAGCTTCAGGGTAGAAAACGACTTGCTTAACGTAACATTTGCATTAGAGAAGAAGAAGCGAAAACACAAGAAAGGCCCTGCCTGTAACACCAAAAACTCAAAGGGATCTTTGTTTTGCAAAAAATGCGGATTGGACCTATCTGCTGTTCAGATAACTTCTACTTCCAAGCAATCAAAAGCACTAAAAGCATTTCCTCTCTCTGACCCGTTGACCCAAAATATTGTGGAATATTTGAATTATCTTCGATTCTATAGTTCAAAGCCCAAGTTTTGGTTGCCCTCTGGCAAGAACGTTTTCGGATATTACATTATTATGCCCGAACGCCATCTCAGTGACAGAGCAGTCTTCAACATAGTTAGATGTGCGAGCGAAACGTTATGGCCACATCTGTTTCGAGAGACAATGGCTAGCGACATAGTTAAGCAAGATAACAGCAAAATAGCAGCATTCAAAGTGCAAAAAGGCTAGACTTGGAAGATATGCGAACCGGATTCAATTACCTTCAACGATTCGCTACAGATATTATTAAGCGAGAGGAAGAACAGAATACAGTGCGTAACCAGAACGCTATTTTTGATCGGATTTGGGGCTAAGTATTATTGTAGTCTCTGAACTATTGTTCGGGTAATATACGCGTAAACCGGTGACGTCAACAATTGTGCTGCTGAAACCAAACCAGAAGTGGAATACCAAGTCTTATTCATATAACTCAACTCACCCACGTATTTAAAACCAGAATAATCTTTAGCTTCAGCAATTAGTCTTAGCGCTTGCGCAAAATAACGGCGCCCGCTGTACTTGCGAAAACGTTTTACACTAGCAGTCTTTAAACTATAACAGAGATGCCAAAAAATGAAAGCATACATGGGTTTAAATTGCAAACCAGGAGCGTACAATGAAGTCCTGAAAAAGCTTATTTTCGGCCTCAGCATTGACCAGCAAAACTTGTTTCTGCTCTTCGGCCCTGTTGATGTACTCATCAGGTTTACCAATTTGGCAAGTGTCGAGGAGTTCCTGAATGAATGGGTTACTCCCATCAGAATGATAGGTGCGGAAAATGACTTGATTACTAAAACTATGAGTCTCATAGTTGCTGCTGAGGGACCAACGCCTGCCGAAAGACCATATGCCTTCCTGTTCTTGAACACCAAACCACAAAGCGCAGAAGACGTCAGGAAAAAATTGCTCACCCTACCGGAAGTATTATCTGCTGATATGGTGCTCGGGCCCTTTGACGTGATATGCTCAATAAAAGCAGAAGATCATGAGGACCTTGAAACGTCCGTCCTTCTAATACAACAGATTGCGGGATTAGAAAGCTCAGTTACTGCCATAGTCTCACCCATAAGGGTTCTGCCAGACTGGTAATACCCTAACTTCGAAAGCTACTCTCTTTTCGGAAAACAAAGTCAGCATGACTTAACCAGCCCACGCTTTCCCCAAACTACTCAGATGCATAATATCTGAACAAGCCAGCGCGCTTCCCTATTTCCTATAATTAATTTTAGGAAATAGAATGATGGGTTAAGAGAAAAATAACCTCAATTTTTTCTTATTTTGATTCTCTATTAATTAAGTTATAGTAAGAAAACTGTGATTCTTGTGACTCTTGTTCTGGTTTGCCTTTTTTCCTTTTTAGGAAAAATTTCCCGCGCACGCGTTGAATTTAACTGAGATGAAATCTGTTGTCAAAATTCATAATTCATAAAAAGCAAATGCTAACCATTATTTTCTGGTGGATTAAGAATGTTCGGAAAAAGTAAACGGCAAATAAAAAATGTGACATTTGTTCAACCACTCAAAGGCGAGGTATATTTCTACACTCCGATAGCATACGCTACTAGTTTGCAGGATTCTAATGAAAAAGAAAGAAAGCAGGTTTTCAATGATTCTGATTTGGCACTCGCAGGTAAGCTGAAGCTGATTTTTGAACGAGAAAAAATGACTTGGTTTGAAATCAGAGAAGAGAAATCAACAACACCATCAAAAATAGAACGCTGGTTTGCACTGTATTATTACCCTCATCGTTTAGTTGCGGGTCGAGCTTACTCATCCGAGGAAAAGGCTACATTGGAGGATATCGATAAACTGTTTGATTTCATTGTGACCAAAGACCAGACCAGACTTGCAGAGATTCAGCAATCGCAATCGCTGACAGCATATGGGTCTGTCGCAGAACAGCAATCGCAATTGCCGTCAGCAGATGCGTCCGTTGCAGAACCGCAATCGTTGTCAGCATATGTATCAGTGGCAGGCGAGTCACGCGAAGAATCGCAAGATACTAATATGGTAGCAAGCGCCGAGCGCTAGCCTGTTACCAAATTATGAAAGTTGAGCTCGTGCCGATTTGAATTTTCATGGTCCGTAGCTCCTAAACTTCCGGTCACCTCTAATATGCCTTTGCTGACTTTACTCTGACTCTTCATATAAGGAATAACTAGTGCTTCAACAACCGCAACCCTAACCCTAACTTTCTCAAGCATAGTAGACATCACAAACTTCAGCGCCCAAATATTGCATAACATGCACAAATTTGGTTAAAAAAACTGTCGATTTCCTAAAACTGTGTCGGTGTGGTATCTTTAAGCGACCAAAAGCCCATTCGAAGATTATTTTAATATTACAAATAGGATGATATTTAGGAATTGTCTCCGGCTTTTCTCCAGTTTTCTGAGTTTTTATAAGTTATTTTGGGGCCTTCCTACCAGATTGCATCCTAGATCTTTAGGAAATCGCGCTCGCTCCTTAGTTTTTCAAGTTTCTTTTCGCTATTATGAAGTTCATCGGTCATGTTCTCAATTTCTCTCTTCAATCGAACGATTTGTCTTTCTTCGCATATCACGGTATCGCTCGTTAGCGCTATTTTCATCATACTCATTTTTCTGCTACCGATGCATTCTATTAAATCGTAAGTTATACTTCATTAATAAACAATGTGCGTCTTTCACTATCGTTGCACAATTGTTCAACAAAACAACAGCCTTGTTTAATCGTTAAATTTGGGTTTGAGATTTGCGCACGCCCAGCTTTCATGGTAATAAGTTCGTTAAAATTATGTACTCGTTTTTCCGAGCATGCATTCAATAATATCTCTGCAAACGATGCATTCGTCAGGAATTTGTTCTTTATGCTTTTGTTCGCTTAAGTGGCCGAGGTGGTAGTTGCAGGAGGGTGGTATTTCTTTATTTCTATTTGGCTTGTCTTCAGGACGAATTTTTTCAACGTATACTTTTTCGGGCTTATTGTGAGTCTCTATTTGGGCTTCAGTTATTTTTGTTAAACAATATGGGCAGGCGACATATGGCTCTGCCGAATCTTGATTTACATTTGAGACCTTAAGTGGCGTATTGAAAACTTTCTTACATGAAGGATTCGGGCATGTAAACGTTCTTTTTCCCTCTATTTCCTTTTTAACCAACGATAGACTGCTCTTCTTTATGGTGTTTACTGGTTTATAGCCTTCATGAATCTGAAATAAAGATGCTAACTATTCGACATTGCACTCTTTGGCTGGCAAGGTGGCAGGGGATCTAAATATTTACAATATTGTGTATTGAATCACAATATTTAATAAGTAAACGACTGAAACGTATTTATTAAACCCAGAGAAGAGCCAGAAGAGCAAAATGAATTATAGACAATTAAGTAAAAGTGCAAAAGCCCTAAGCCCCGTAATTGCATCAATCATGCTTATCGCTTTCAATATCGCAGACATCGCTGTAGCGCACTCTTTGAGAGGCATAAAAAAATGGTAATCCAATTAAAAGAATATAATTCAGCACAGTCAATAGCTCAAGACCTCGATAAGGATTTATCCGAAACTAAAAGCTTGCTTGGCGAGTATCTGCGTCGTTTAGACGAAATCCGCACTTTGGCGGAAAAATCAAAAAAAGTCCGCGAAGTTATAATGAAACTTGCAGGAAAAAAAACCAGCGCCTCAGATATCCCAGGCGAAATAACGGTGGGCACTCTAAACATAATCTTAGACGCTAATGCGTTCCATGAGTTAACAGCCATAGAAGCCGTCGTGCGGAGCCATCAAGAACGTCTGTTAGATTTACAGAAAGCGCGAGACGCATTGAAGTGGTTAGATCAACTCGGCGACACCGAAGGCCTCAAGTATTTAGTGCTGGAAAGCGAGGGCATCCCTCAGCGTATCCTATTCAAAATATCCTAAATGCGAGACCTAATTTGAGGCACAACAAACAAGTTAGACCCAAAAGCTTACTAGATATAATACGATTCTCGCTGAGAACTGAACCATAGAATTGTTGAAGAAGTTAGAAGCTTTCAACACTTTTTTTCTGAGGCGTAAAGGCACAAATAAAATTCCGCCAGAAAATATCCATGACGAATCACCACTGATAAGAAACATGCGTATACCCAGGCCCATTGCATTATCAACTACGGCAATCTACACAATAATTCATAAGTTGTACCAACAAGCCGGATTAATTTCTCAAGGCGAATTGCTTGGAAGACGATATGACATCTGCGTACACAGCGTACGGAAATACTTTAAAACTCAGCTTATGGCGACAAACGTTCAGGCAGATTACATCGAATATATGATGAGCCATACAATAAGCACACCACGACATCGAGATGAAAGGAGTAGAGTTCTTACGCGGAATATACGCAGCTTCAGGCTTAAGCATTAAACCTAAAACACGGCTCAACAAAATCGACGCCTTCAAAGAAATCATACGCGCATGGGGACTAAACCCCGATGAAATCTTAACAAGAGAAGCTTTGACTAAACCAAACGCAACATGGACAGGAACAATTTGAAAATTACCAAATACGTCAACTTAGCATCGCTCTAAAACAGCGAATGCTGAGAGAAATCCGAGAGGAAAAACATGAAGCAGAACCATAAAAAGTATACTTTACTATCCAGAGCTGCTTTACTTTACAGTAAACCACGTTGTATTTAGAGCTTAAGTTAAGAAGATTGACAAAACAGCGAGTTTCCACGCTTTTTGTAATATTTGGCTGTTGAGCTGAGCTGTTATTTACAGAAGACAGCGCGTAAGAATTGGGGAATATGCTCTAAATGGGCGTGAACTTTGGATTAGTTATTTCATTTTGTTAATTGCGTGAAGAGTTTTTTCCGCGGTTGATGCACTGAAAAGTAAATCATCAATGGTGGCGGTGAAAGTGGCCATTTTACCTTCACATTCAATTTTGGTTACTACTTTCTTATGTGCTCGGGTTGTTTTAATTTTTAGTCCAATTGGCGTTTTGAAGTTGTCGGGTGAAACCGCATTGGCCACTGCCTCCGCAGATCTCTCGTCAGCATACTCAAGCGTTATGGTCGCTTCCAACTTTCTCGCCTCTCAACTGTTTGCCGATCAATTCATCCACATTTTTAACGAACGCGTCAATCTTGTCTAAAGGTACTTGGGCACCTGCCGCAATATTGTGTCCTCCGCCTTTGCCACCCAGCGCTTCAGATGCTAACCGCATAACTTCGCCAAGGTTGACGCCTTTGCGGATTGCTGCTTCGGTTGTTCTTGCAGAAAATTTAGCTGCTTGCTCTTTTTCAACATTGGCAAACGCGATGAGTGGTTTTTCGTTGTTGGCGAGCCCTGAGACGATTATTGAGGAGACGGTGCCGACGATTTTTTCGTTGATGAAGTTCTCTCCGTAGATGACATAGATGTTTTGGAGTTCTCGCATGCGTTCAGGTTTCTCCATTACCCAGCCGAGATACTTGTTTATGTTCTTGCGGTAATCTTCCAATATCTTGTTAGATTCTTCAAGTGCTGCTCCACGGTCTCCCATGCAGATCGCGATGCCGAGGCTTGGCCGATCCATACGCCCCGCCGAGTTCAATACTACAGCGAATTCCCGTGCATCCCGCAGTGCCGTGTTAGGCTCTTCTTTAGTTAAAATGTAAATGTACCCGATGAGGTTCTCAACTTCCAAATGTAGACCTTTAGATAATAAGTGGTCTGCTAAAGCAGAGCACAGCCGTCTTTTTTCGTCTTCGGTTAGGTCGCGAAGTGCCCGCCATTTTTCGCCTTGCTTGATGGGTATGTCTAGGCTTGCAAGGAAGGCTAAGGCTTTGTCTTCTTCTCCGCTTAAGCCTGGAATAAACGGGTTTGTCGTAGTCGCCAATGTCCTGTGAATTGGCCTTGTTTCTCTGCCGAAAAATGTTAAGTCCTTCTCAACTTTAAGCAAGCCAGCTGCAACGGCGTCGTCAACTATTATCTCGTTTAAGCAGCATAGGCTTCTCTGCTCATACTTGTCCTGCATATCGCCCAAAGCGCCAACCAACGCGACAGGCGCCAAATCCACATTCGCCCGATTCACGGCTTTAGCCACAAAGTAAGCAACACCTGAACCACTAACATCAGTTGCGCCGTCGATGCCGAACAGATGAGGATTTACTTGCACAAAATTCGGATTAGCCGCGGTGCCGTTCAGCTGGTGGTGATCAAGAATCAAAACCTTAAAATTCGGTATTTTCATGTTCAACAGGTCAAGGGAGCCGCTTCCAAAATCTGTGAAGATCACCAGTTGCGGCTTATCAGCAACGATTTCGCCGATAATTTTCTCGTCAAGCTGCTGAGTGATCCTAATCCGAAACTTGGCATCAAGGCGATAGAGAGCTTTTCCTATTACGCCTGCGGCGGCGACCCCATCGGCATCCAAATGCGAAAAACAGTGAATAAAGCCGTCTTTCTGGACAGTTTCCAAAATTACTTTTGATGCTTCTGCCGCCGAAGCTAAGAAGCGCTCTATAGATGCTTGCTGTGCAGCCATGCTCAAGTCACTCTTTGGCTAAAAGGGGTTAATCGGATTTAAAGCTGGCGCATTAACTGGCAAAATGAAACCGTAAAAGAAAGAAAAGAATGTTTATGTTACGGAGGCGATTTTTGCTTCGTATTTCCAGTTCTTTGCCAAAACGCCTTCACGCTTATAGTACCGCGAAAGCTTGTGAATGCGTGCTTCGATGATTTGCATGTTGCGTTTGTTGTGAAGGTCCTTTTTGTTTTTGTCCAAATGGACGGCTAGGCTTTGTGCTTTCTTCATGAGGTTTGTAAGGTCTTCTGGCAAAGATGGAGCTAAACCTGCCCCTTTGAGAACGTCGCTTATGCTTTTGCCGACTATAGGCTTCGCAAGAGGAATGGCATATTGGTCCCTAAGGACAGTGCCTATGCTGCTAAGTGAGTGGCCTTCCTTGGCCAGTTTAATTATGAACGATTCTACTTCTTCAGGCTGATACTTGCACCAGCTTGGAGGACGCCTGCTAACTGGGCGAATCGAATGGGATTTTCCCTTTTCCTGCTTTGGCATCTTTACACCTTAAACTGCACCTAAACCATACCGCTCGAATATTTAAAAGTAATCCCCTACGTCATGTGTTCGTAGGCGGGGTTTGGGACAATCTTGGTTTAAAGCCTTCATTGTTTAATTTAAAACATTGTAGTTTGTTTGTTCTCTTCGTTTCCCCAATTTGCACGCAAAAATTCGCGTTGTAAGATACTCTGTTCTGCAATTTGGACAAATCAATTATGCCTGATTTGGTGGGTTAGGATGCTGTTGCAAATTTTGTCCTCTTAGGTCAGTTGCACAGTAAGGGCAGAAATTGCTTTCTGAGGAGCTGCTTTTGTTGCAGGCGGGACAGTTTTTCGTCGCACTTGGCGAGGCTCGTGTTGGACTTGTTGTTCGTCTGTAGGTTTTGCAATTCATGTACACCTTTTTGTACAATCTTTGCTCTCTTTCACATTGAAAGCGGCATAACCAGGAAACTGGAAAAGCAAACAACAGCGTTGCTGTTAATATTAAATCTGGAGGTTGGCTAAACCAAGTCAAAGCTAACAGTACTAATATCCCCGTGGACACGTAGGATAAACCGAGCCATGCCTTGAGTAAATGATATATTGCCTGTATGCACCTAACTGCCGAATTCATCCTCTACGTCTCCTGTTAAGGTACTTTTTTTTTCCGCAGCAAATCGCAATTGCTTACGCCTCAGGTTTATGAATAAATATGAACACACCCAAAATTATTGATCCAAATCCTAAAATAATAAACATTATTGGTGCAAGCCCACCATTCATCGAATAGACGTTATCAACTAATCCCCATATAGCCGATGAACTGAGCAGTAATCCAATTAGAATAATCGCGATTCCACCGAGTAAATTATCCGTGCGTTCTTCCTTTTCATTTGACATTCGGCAAGGAACTTCTTTCCATTATATTGTGTACGCTAAATTAGATTACAGTTTCCCTATTAAGAGCTTGTTTGTACCATTCAGCAAATTTCTTTATCGCCATCGCCCTGTGCGAGTAACCATTCTTTTCTTCAATAGTCATTTCTGCAAAAGATTTCCCGCTGCCATTCGGCTGGAAAATCGGGTCAAAGCCGAAGACTGATTTTCCTTTCTGCTTGCGTTCGGTTAAGGCTATTTCGCCACTGGATTCGCCGTCGAAACATTCTGGTTCGCAAAGAGTTTCGTCGCAGTAAGCTATAACTGACTGGAATTTCGCTCGCCTATTCGCCACGTTCTCCATCAATCTCAGTATTCCATCGTTGTGAATCGTCTTGTAAACGTAAGCAGCATAAGGACCCGGAAACCTGCTCAAAGAATCAATAAACAAGCCTGCGTCCTCTACGAAAATTGGCAGATGACTTCGCCTCAACGCGTTTATGGCGCTTTTTTTGGCTATTTCTTTTAAGCTGTCACTTTGTATCTCGTCTCCCTTTACGCGCAGCATAGCAACGGTTAAGCCGTAACTGCTCAGGATGCTTCGGGCTTCATTGAACTTGTTGATGTTACCAGTGGCAAAAAAGACGACCTTGCCTTTGAGGTTGCAGGATTGATTATTGTTTTCTTTCTTCGACATAGCGGCCACGCCTCTCTATCTCCTTTATTTTCTCATAAACCTTTTCCGCAGTTTCCGACCCCAGAACCAACGAATAGCCGCACTGCACATCTTTGAAGCATTCTTCCCAAAACCGGTAATGTGTACTCTGCAGCGCCCGCTTCATCAAATGCAAATCCACACCCTCCTCCTCTAACTCGCTGTTTTTTTCGCCTAAGCCGAAGTCAACAAAAAAGATTTTGCGTTCTGGGCTTAGAATCATGTTTGATGTTGTGAGGTCGCCGTGGATTAAGCCTTGCTTGTGAAGTTTCCCGATTAACTCGCCGATTGAGATGCATAATTCTCTGCGTTGGTTTTGTGGAACCTTGTTCAGTAACTGCTTAATCTGCTGCCCTTCCACAAACTCCATTATAATCGAAGCTTGGGGAACATTAATCAGGTATATCAGCGGAGTCGGCACTCCGGCTGCTTTTGCTTCATGCATCAACTGCGGTTCATGTACTGTGCGGTAACTTCGAATCTGCTTATCCAACGGCTCTGGTCGATACTTTTTCGGGATTCGCACCTTGATAACCACTTTTCTTCCATGCCACTCGGCAAGGTAGAGGCTGGCCTCCGCGCCCTTCTTAAACAGCGTTAGCTCGGCTACTGTATCCATGGCACATCCACCTTATCCACCCGCCAACGAAGCTTCACATAACTCTCATCCAAAGGCGTAACCAACCCGTACTTGTACGCTAAGACGCCAGTCCATGCAATCATGGCGCCGTTGTCAGTTGCAAACTCAAGCGGAACTACGCTGAACCGTGCGTTATGCTCCTCCGCGATAACGTTAAGCATGGATTGCAACCGTTTATTGGCTGCTACCCCGCCTGTCAAAAGAACCTCCTTTTTCTCTGTATGCGCCAACGCACGCTCAGTAACTTCAGTAACCATCGAAAAAGCGTTCTCCTGAAGGCTATAGCACAAATCTTCCAAGCGGCATTTACTATCATGCAGCTGAGCCGTCGCCGCCGTCAACAGACCGCTGAGGGAAAAGTCCATTCCCTTCACAACATATGGCAAAGAAATCAGCTTTTTTCCATTAGCTGCCAACCGCTCCACAGCTGCTCCAAGTGGCAAACCCTTCATGCTCTTGAGGCCCGCTTCGCGAGCGAAAACGTCCAAACAGTTCCCAAGGGCAATGTCTAAGGTTTCACCGAAAACTCTGTAGCGTCCCGCCTCAAAAGCTGTCACCATGGTGTTGCCGCCTGAAGCGTAAAGGGTCACTGGGTCGGAAACGCCAGTTTTTAGTTTTCCAATCTCAATATGCGCCACAGAATGGTTAACGCCCACGAGGGGAACCTCAAGGTACGACGCCAAAGCTCTGGCAACGGTGGCGCCTGTGCGCAAGCATGGCCCTAAACCTGGACCCTGGGAAAACGCGATAACAGACAAGTCACTTGGCTTAACGCTCGCCACCGTTAAAGAGTCGCTTAGCACTTTATCAGCAACTTCAGCGTGGTGCCTTGCCGCTTCTCTTGGGTGGATTCCGCCTTCCGCTGGTATGTAACTGTCGGATTTGTTGGCGAGTATTTCTCCGTTGAAGTCGGCTATTCCAACGCCGAAATCGTCTGCTGAGGATTCTATGCCTAAACAGTAATTTTCATCTTTTCGCTGCTTGCTCTGCTTTTTTTTCATGGATTCCACGTTTTTTAAGGGATACATATTTTTATCTGGATTCAACGCTTATATTCTAATTGCATTATTTGGAATTGATACTAGATGCCTAAACGTAATGACCTTGAACAGAAAGCACTCCATTATGTGGTAAACACTGGTTATCAAGGCGTGCTTCAATCAGATTTATGGCGTGAACTAGGGGCAAGCAGTCGAGAAGGCTCGCGGGTCTCCATTAAACTGGAAGAAAAAGGTTTAATCCGCAGAGAAAAAGAACTGCAAGAAGGCAGATGGACATATCGCCTATACCCCAAAAGGCTTCCAGCGTCAATAGAAACTATCGTTGACTGCCCATGCTTACTCTGTCCCGACAACGAAAGGTGTGACCCAACAACTGCACTTTCGCCTAAAAGCTGCCCAAAACTTACCGATTGGATACTTGCCTTAGGAAAAGACCCCACCACCGCTGATCCTGCAATTCCAAGCGAACCGAGCACACCAGAGGATGATTCACTTGCCGAAAGCTTGGATTCAAGATAGAAAACGGGAATACTACTACAAAAAAGCTAAAGAAGAAAACTACCGCTCCAGAGCCACATACAAGCTAGTTCAAGCTAACACGAAATATGGTTTCATACAAAGAAACAGCGTAGTAGTAGATTTAGGCGCTGCACCCGGCGGATGGATTCAAGCCGCAAGAAAAATGACTGGAAAAAACGGTTTCGTTTTAGGCGTTGATTTAAAACCAATCGAACCTTTCACTCAGGAATACGTCCGAACAATAATCGCCGACTTCACTGAGCCAGACACAGTTGAGCAAATACGCTCTTTTCTGCCCCGCGAAGCAGATGTGGTAATTTCTGATGCCGCACCCAACATCACCGGCGTTTGGGAAGTTGACCATGCAAGACAAATTGACTTAGCCACCAAAGCACTAGAAATAGCCCAATGCGTACTAAAACCCGGCGGAAACTTTTTTGTCAAACTCTTCGAAGGCGAAATGTTCAACGACTATATCCTCACAGTAAAAGATCTTTTTGATACAGTAAAAATAGTGAAACCTGAAGCTAGCAGGCAAAAAAGCTCAGAAATGTACCTTTTGGCTTTAGGCTTGAAATCCGGGGGCAAATGCAAAGAGGAAACCTAATTTCTTCTTTTAGCTTCATCATTGATTGGTGTAAGACTTGAAAATCATTTCGGCGGATTCTGCAGCAGCAATATTAGATCAGCAGTTTAAGCCGCTTTACCTTGTTGCTTCCGTTTCGGTGTTGGTAAATCCACCGTACAGGGAACCATCTTTTCGGTTGGCTGAACCACTTTTTAGAGAAGTTGACAGCGGCTTCGAAGTAATAGTGCATGAAGCAGAGCTTTGCAGAAGCTTGCTTGATAAAATGAAGGCTGACGTCGTACATTTGGATTTGACGCTTGGCGGGATCACCGTTGAGGAGTTATCGCCGGTTGAGCTTTCAAACTTACGAGCTTCCAGAACGGGACGGCAAAACATTTTGAAGATTTTGCCAAGACTTAGAAAAATTGCTGGCGAAATCAAGCGGATCCATGATGTGGATATGTTAGCTATTGGTAAAGAAAGTGTTCCCGTTCGTATCGCGGAGTTAACAGCTGGGGCAGAAGCAATTCTTTTTGCCTGTAAGATGGTGGTGGAGAAAAGAGAATCTGTTTTGCTGGGTTTGCCTTTGATGTGTCAACCGATGGTGCAAGAAGACCGTGTGTATCTTTACTCGCTTATGGCGGCTGAGCATGATGTTTATGGCTACGCTGTTGATGTGGAAAGAATTTTGACAAAGGTTAAAATGGCAGAAGCGCTAAACCCTATTGCCCGTGGATTTCGAACCTTAAACATTAAACTCGCAAACTAAAGAAGGTATGCAATGAAAATCGATTTGTCCTTTTGGACGACTGCTTCATCGAAACGCAAGAGAATCTACTCAATCATAATAATTTTTGTACTTGCATTGGTAATTACGGTTATCGGGAGCTATATACCAATTAGCCATCAAGACGCATTGTCAATAAGTAACAGTTTAAACGCGACTGTTAATACGCATAAGTCAAATGGCAGCTTAACAGAATATATTTTCATCAATAACTTCTCAATCGATTTGGTAATGTTTATTCCAATAATTGGGCCCATAATAGGATTTATAATTCTGGGAAATACCGGCGTTGCACTTGGAGCAATATCTTCTGTGCAAGGCTATCCAGTATGGGTAGAATTGCTAAGCTTAATTTTGACGCCAGTGTTCTGGTTGGAATTCATTGCCTATTCAACTGCAATAGCAGAAAGCATTTGGCTGACCCGCCGAATAATGCAGCGGCGCTGGCTTGAACTAAAAAACACTGCAATATTAATAGGAATCTGCGCCGCCATTCTTATTGTAAGCGCAATAATAGAAGTATGGCTAATATCTCTCGGCCTCTAAACCGATTAACCCTTTCTTAATTTTTCATTATTTCTAAGCTTATGTCTAATGCTTTAACGCTGTGAGTCAGCTCTCCTATGCTTATAATGTCAACTTGCGCTGCTGCGTACTCCAAAAGGTTCTCGCCTGTAATTTTACCGCTTACTTCCAAAAGCACGTTGGCAAACCCGGCTTTCTTTAGCATTTCGCTTGCATCCTTAGCCTGCTTGGGCGAAAAGTTATCAAGCATTACAATATCCGCTCCAGCCTTTGCCGCCTGCATTGCATCATAAGCTTTTGTAACTTCAACCTCAATTTTTTTGCTGAAAGAAGCGTTCGCTTTTGCTTTTTTAACCGCATCCTCAACGCTTCCGACTATCACTAAATGGTTGTCTTTAATTAAAATCATATCATCCAAATGAAGCCTATGCGGGTCTCCGCTTCCTATGGTTACTGCTTTTTTATCAAAATAAAGTAGTCCCGGCGCGGATTTACGTGTCGCAGCAATTTTCGCTTTACTGCCAGCGTTTTCAAGTTTCTTTGTTAACGTTCGTGTGGCAGTTGCGATGCCGCTCATTCTTGAAAGAAGATTTAGCATTGTTCTCTCAGCGCAAAGAATGGTTTGGGCATCTCCTGAGATTTCCATCAATATTTGTTTATTTTTTATTTTTTCTCCGTCAGCAACTTTAGCTTTAACGTTTAACCCCAAATATTCGGCAAGAATGATTGTTTCTTCAATGCCTGCTACTGTGCCTTCTTCTTTAGCTAGAACTATTGCCTTTGCTTCTAAGTTTGGAGGAATGATTGCTTGCGCTGTTACATCGCCTTGCCCAATGTCTTCAGCAAGCATTTGCCTGAGTTTCTCTTCCATAATTTTTCTCGGAACAAACATATCCTTTACAGTTGCGTTTACACCTTAAATTACTTGCTTCTTTCAAGCGGAATACGGCATAGTTAAAATAAATCCCCGCCTATCTTGTGTTTATGCGGTTGCTCTTAAGCTGCTCAGAGCTAGGATTAGGTCATGTTTCCCGTATCATTCCCTTAGGAAAGAGACTGGAGAAAAACGGTCATGAGTTGTTCTTTTTCTCTGGAGGCAAAGCTCACGAAATGCTCCAGAAAGAGTTTAAGAATGTTTACAAGTGCACTCCCGTATCGTGGTATGAGAACGCGCATGGCATAATTACTTCTGCTTCGCTAGTCAACCTCGTTTTTCCTCTTCCGTTGTTTAACCCGGAGAAAAATAGGCTTGAAATAAAAAACTCCAATGCATGGGAAACCATACATCGCTACTATGACCTTAGAGAAAACATTCGAGACATTGCGCCTGACGTTCTTGTCGCTGATGGTGACATAAACGCTCTTAGGCTTGCGCAGAAATGGGGGTTTCCCTCAGTTTACATCGCAAACATGATTAGGCCAAGCTATGGTTTCTCTGCTTTTCTTAATCCAGGCGAACGGCTGGTTGAACGATACGTAAAACGTTGCTCAAAAATAATAATTCCAGATAACCCCCCACCGTACACTGTCTCTGAATATAGTGTTGGAGATTTGAATAGTATCGTGGGATTAAACGGGAAAGTTGAATTCACAGGAAGCTTCGTTGATACAAATCCAGTTAAAGGTTCCCAAGAACACATTTTTGTACCCATAAGCGGACCACCAGGCACAAGAGCAAAAGTAATGAAAACCATTCTCCCGGTGCTTGAAAAACTTAAAACCAAATGCGTAATTAGCTTAGGAACGCCTGGTAAAAAAGTCACTTCCAAAATTGGTAACTGTGAACTTCACACATGGCTATCTTCACAGGAGCGGGAGGAGTTTATGAAGAACGCTAAATTCGTAATTTTTAGCGGTGGACACGCAACATGTTTTGAAACCATCAAATATTCAAAACCTAGCATTTGCATTCCGACGCAGCCTGAACAGTTGGGTAACGCTGCAAAACTGCAAGACTTAAACTGTTCAATAACCGTTAAAAACAAAGGCCAATTGCAAAAGGCAGTTGAGAGAATGGAAAAGGAGCAAGAATCCTTCGACAAAAACATGTTGGCGCTCAACAAGTTCTCTAACAAGTTTAAAGGTTTAGACCGGGCAGTTACAATCATCGAAACTCTACTAGATTGACTACTATTTTACGAGGTTTAAGCGTTTAACTTCGCCCAGCGGCGTTTCTTCCTCAAAAATAATGGCTTTAAACTTGTATACTTTAGCATCTTTGGTCAGCCAACTGTCTGGTGGGAGCCCTGCTTTGACGCAGCATTGACAAAGAAATTCTTCTTCACACCAACCCCATTCAACAGGCACCTGCGGAAGCAGTAAACCCTTATAAAAGCCTCTTTCAACGATTAAGCCGTCTTCACCAACCTTAATTTTACTCAAGTACTCTTTTGGGTTCTTAACTTCCACAGGTTCCGGAGGCGTTAACACGCTTACTTCAAAAACAACTTTGCCCATTTCCTTTAAGGTCAATGGATAAAATCTTGGGTCTTGAGTTGCAGCATTAATGGCGGAATCAATGACTGCCTCAACAAGCGGACTTGTCGGGTAAGGATAACCTATGCAGCCGCGAAGCTCCTTCTCTCCGCGGATTGGAGTGCTTATAGTTACGAATACGCCGCATTGCTCAAAGAGCTTCTTAGGCGTCCCTTTTGGAGGTTGAATGATTTTACCCTTCTCCAATTTTTCGTTTACTGCACTTCGAGCAAGCTGGATTAAAAATTTTCCTTCTTCTAAGCTTAGTTCAAACGACATAACATTTCCCTTTCCTCAGTAGGCGCGTAGGCGCAACTGAACCGCTTTTCCCGTGAAGATAATTTGAAGAAAAATTGGTTTAAAACTTTACAGATTCTTCAGCTATTCCTTCCTTAGTTATTATGAGGAAGTCAATGCCGTCGCCGCTCATTGAATCTCTGCTTATTGCTGACTTTACAGCGCGCATCACGAGCTCTTTTGCTTCTTCTGCATTCATGGTTTCTTTGTAGCCTTCTTCTAAAACTCCTATGGCTATTTCTGTCCCTGAACCTACTGCTGCGTATTTATCAGGTATAAGCGAGCCTAAAACGTCAAGTACGTAGAGCGATGGGCCTTCTTCATCTAAACCGCCTACAATAGTTTGTGTAATTAAAGGTGCGTATCGACGGTTAAACAGGACGTTTGCCATAAGTTTTGAAGCGGCGCGCACGGTGATTTTTCTGCCAGTATCCATGCTGAAAAGATTAGCTTGCGCTTCCATCTCTTTAGCGAGAATTTGCATGTCTCCAACAAGCCCTGCGCAGGCTACGCCGATTCGGTCGGTTACTTTGAATACTTTTTTTCCGCCTTTACTCATAATGAAATAACCATATGTTACTCTTTTTTCAGCAGCTAAAAGTACTCCATCTGAGAAGACAACACCAACTGTAGTGGCGCCTGGCATCCAAGCGTAGCCGCCTTGCTGAGCTTGCTGCTGTGGATCCTGTGGCATTTGTGGATATTGGGGAACTTGCGGTATTTGAGGTAATTGTGGTCCATAACTTTCCATAATTTTCGCCTTTTCTCGGTGATATACACAAAACAATCTATTAAGCTTACTTATAACCATTCTAGAGAGTAAAGGAACTAAGCATAGGCGAGTCTACGCTTGTAGGTTGCAAAAAACGGGGCAAACAATCGGTTAACATAAGCGCGTGCTTGCAAGATACTGAATTTCCAGTAAGCAATTAAGAATGTTAACATTAGTGCTGTTTGGAATGCAAAGACAAAATAAGTTTTTACAGCAAAAACTTTTAACATACCGCATGCTTTCTAACTATACTAATTAGTGGAGTAGACCTCCGTCTCTGTCTCTGTGTAGGTGTAAAAGGAAGACAAATGATAGAAATTTATACTCAAAACATGGGAGACGTTTGGTTCGGAGTAGCCTTTGCTCAACAGCAGATTGTCACATCGTCATTTGGTGTAAGCCAACAATTAACGTTAAGCAACATTTTAGAAAATATACCGTTTAATGTGCCCTTTCAGGTTTTTCATGAGCCCTCAGCTTTCGCCAAAAACATTCTTGCTTCTTTAAAGAACATTTATGAGGGACAAAATGTTAACGCAAGCTTCCCGTTAGCCTTGACTCGTTTGCCAATTTACACTCAAAAAGTGCTTAAAGCAACTGTCGAGATTCCTCTCGGTTACGTGGCTTCTTACGGCTCAATTGCCAAAGCGGCAGGCGGTGGACCAAGGGCTGTGGGAAACATTATGGCGGCTAATCCTTTTGCACCAATCGTTCCCTGCCACAGAGTTGTTAAATCTGATTTTACACTAGGCGGTTATGGCGGAGGCTTAAAAGTTAAACTCGAGCTCTTAGGCAGGGAGAAAAGAGGCTTCTCAACCTCAAAAGAAATAGAAGTCAATGGACGTCAGCTTCAGGTTTTCCCTGTTGAATATGTTCTAAGAAATTTGGCTTAACCTGAATTTTTTTAACGCAAATCATAAAAGCATGCGAGCTTAACCTCAAAGGCGAGGAAGCACGTTGGTTAATCGTGGTCTTTACGTTGGCAGATTTCAGCCTTTCCATTTAGGTCACCTTGGCGCTATCAAGGCAGTTTTAAAAGAAGTTGATGAACTCGTCATAGTCATCGGTAGCGCTCAGTACAGCCATAACTCCAATAACCCGTTTACAGCGGGCGAGAGATTAGTTATGATTCGCCGTGCTTTGCAAGAGGCTAAAGTGGATTATTCTAAGCTTTGGATTGTTCCAGTTCCAGATGTCCATTTGCATATGATATGGGTTAGTGCGGTTGAAGGTTACACTCCAAAGTTTAATGTTTGTTATTCTAATGAGCCGTTGTCACGAAGGCTTTTCATGGAAGCAGGTTATCAAGTCAAAAACATTCCATTCTTTGATAGGAAACAATACGTGTCAACTATCATTAGAGAAAAAATGCTTCAAGACGACAGCTGGACGGAGCTTGTTCCTAAAAGCGTCGCTGAATTCATCAATGAGATAGATGGGGTTAACAGGCTTAGAGATTTAGCTAGAACAGACAGGGTTTCTTAAACTACCATTTTTTCATCTGAAGCCTGATGATAAAAGCGCCAAGCAAGAAGATAAACAGTGATTAAAATTAGCAATTCAGCTAATACACCAATCGATGGCACAGCTACGACAGCAAAAAAGTTATTTGCAGCATGAAGCAGTACCGACGTCAGGTAGTAAGGTAGAGGTTTTTTCTTAGCGATACCGTAAGCAGTTATAGCCGCGCTTGAAGCATGAAAAATAACGCCTGGGATTCTAACAATCAAAGGTACATCATAAATGAAAACATACAAAAAGAATTCAGAAATACCGAAACCTAACCCAATCAAAATACCTAAAGTTACAAGTGACCTTTCGGTTTCACCATGCCTATAGAATAATGGGAAAACTTTCGCTAACTCCTCTACGAAAGGCGCTACTAAAATAACCGCTATAGCTCCGGGAAAAAAAGGGTAAAAGTTCGAAAAAAACAAAGCAAACGGAATACTCACAAGGATTCCAGAGGAGAAAAAGAAGATTAATTCTCTAATGACTCGGTTTATGAAGTGGTATAACGCATTGCTGTTGCGGTTTATCTTCCATGAAAATAAGCTTCCTATAAAATAGTGAACTAAAGCTTCCTTATCAGCGTTTTTGCTGTCTCTCAGAAGCCAGCAGTTATGGGACTTTTGGGTTTCATTATTTCCCTGAGAACCACTGTTGCATAGGAACCTCTGAGCAGCATGAAGCTTAACTCAGCTTGGCAGTCTTTGCCGCCTGCATTTGCTGAAACATTTTGCAGCTTAAAATCTCTGATCGGAGTTACCGCCGTTCGCAAGCCGCCTTTGCCGCCAATTCTTGATAACGCGTTAATTCGCAGGTTCTCCAACTTGATTTCTTCTTCCTCAAGAACCTCCTTTTCTATTTGCCCCATGACCCCTTGAGAGAGCTTCTGCTTTACTCCAACAATGGGTAAAGCAACCCGCAGTTTTCCAGCCTTAATTTGCTCATTAACACTCATCAACAGTTTCCGCGGTTACATTTTTTGCCATGCTAGTCAAGGGCAATCCAGAACGTTCAACAGCAACCACGAAATCGCCAACCTCAGCCTTGTTCAAAGAGTAACCATGCTTAACCCGCTCGCTGAGGAAACGATTAAACAGGTAAGACTGATGCGCTTGAACAAAAAGTTCTTGAAGCTTAACAGGCAACCTTTGAAAAGCGCCAATAAAATCATCTGGTTTATCTGCTAAGTGATTCAGCATTAACCTTTCAAATCGAAGTTGCTTAGGAAAATTTTCCAGTGCTTGCTTGAAATTTTTTGTTGATTGGAGTTCTTGGCGTGCTTGCCTTGAGGCTGGATGCTCGTGAACGCTTGGTTTAGCCAAAAAAAGCATTGCTGCCTCCTCAAAATTGCCTCTAACAAGGGCTTTTCCAACCAAATGCGTTATGGGACGGGTGGTTCCGAAGCGTTGGTGCCCAAAAAAGTTTGGAATGCCGCCTAAAGCTTCAAGCTCCTCAAGGGTCTGAGAAATTCTTGTTTCAACGGTTGATTTCCTTGTAGTTTTATGGCTTTGATTTTTATTGTGAAGAAGTTGCCAAGCAGGTAAAATAATGAAAGCGCCTCACGAAGATAGCCAACGGGGTAGAGTTGGATATCTTTAACATTAACTTTTGAAGCATCCTCTATCAAGCCATCCTCAATCGTTAAGTGCTGAGCTGTTATGGCTTTTGCGTCTTTAATGCCTGCAATCTGGATGCGCCTCTGGTCAATGCCAAGTTGTTTTGCAACGTTTTTGATGGCTATGAACGTGTCCCAGTTGCGCTTCACCAAAACGCACAGCAAATACCTTTGCTTTTGAGGAGTAGAACCTAAAACCCTGCCTGCAACAGCCCCGTTCACGGATGCTTTTGAGCCGTCAACAAGAACTTCTTCAACCACAAAGTCATCAACCGCTTCACGGATGACGCCGCCGACGCCTAAGCTTTTGGTGGCGTAAACTTCGATGCCTAGCTGTTTATCAAGCGCTGACACAGGCAACACAATCGCCTTAGAATAACTTAAGCTTACCAGTTAACCTATCAACCATTTCTGCTGGGGCAGGACCAATCCCTAAACATGTCACTGTGCCCTCAGGAATCTGCGTTAAACCCCTATCAACAATCAACGCATGAGGCAAACCTAACTGGTCAGCAGCCTCTTCCAATTCCTGAAGCTCCTTTTCGTCTGGAACCTTAACTGCGATTTTCCGTTGCCCCTCATACAGCCAAGCTTCCCACCACTTCTTATGATGCGTTAAAAGCATCTTGAGCAGCTGAAACCGCAGCGTGCCCAGCTTGCGCCGCAATTTTGCCTTTACCCATCTTCAAATCGGTGCGGAAAACGAGGACTTGCTTGTATTCAAATTCGCCCATTCTCTTTTATCCCGCCTCTATGTTTAGCATCCAAGATTTTAAGGGTTTGCAGACAAGTAAAGCATAGCAAAGTAAGCCATAGCCGCCAGCATTGAAGGTTTCCCTAAAACTTTAAGCATAAGCTTTCCTTGAAAGTCGATTTCATCCACATCGCTTAATGCTTTATCCACACCCAACTTTCCGCAGATCCGCAGCATTTCATCCACTTTCTCGTCAGACAGAGAATCAAGAAACCGTCTAAGCCTAAGCATAACATTAAAATCAAAACTCAACAAGTCAGAACAGCGTTTCTGATAAACCTGCAAAAAATCAGATGAAACGTCACCTTGCTTTATGGCTTCGCTAGCAGTTTCTGCTGCGATTTTGGCGCATGTTAACCCGAAAATTACTCCGCCGCCAGTGGTCGGTTTAACCTGTGAAGCGCAGTCGCCTACAGCAAGAAACCCGTTTGCATAAGCCCTGTCGATTGGACCGCCCAAAGATATGGCGTGATAGCCGATTTGTGTTATTTTGGCTTTGCCAAGCTGTTTAGATGCAACTGGATGCTTAGACATGAGCTGATGCAGGAATTCACGGGGGTTTCCCTTGTTTGTTGCCAACCCAACCTTTGCTGTTCCATCAAGCCTTGGAATAAGCCATCCGTAAAAGCCAGGCGCATAATTCTTGCCCAAGTAAACTTCAACCGCATCACGCTCAACGTCTTGTACGTTTTCTACTTCAGCTTCAACCGCATAAACCAGCCCTTCAGGCTTAAGCGCCGTTAAACCTGCTTGCCTCAAAAGCCTAGAAGAGATGCCTTCCGCATCCAAGGTAATTTTAGAATAAGCTTTCTCTTCTTTTCCACCGTTTCTTTGGATATTTACGCCTTTGACAAAGCCATCCGCTATAATCAGCGATTGGACACGGGCGTTTAAAACGAAACGTGCACCAGCCGCTTCTGCTTGCCCAGCCAAGTACTGGTCAAAACGTGCTCTGTTCAGAGCAGCAGTTACTGGACGGGAAAGGTGAAGTGAAAACTTGGTGCCAGCGGGCGAATAAAAGTTGGCTGTACAAAAAGTGTTTTCAACAATCCCCTTTGGAAGCGGATACAAACCCATGGTGCTTAAGCTTCGAATGCTCAGGTGCCCAGCGCAATGGGAAGGTAACCCAATTTCAGGGTGCTCTTCAAAAACTGTGACTTTAACGCCTAATTTAGCTAAGTTTAGTGCGGCATATGAACCAACAGGTCCGCCTCCAATAATTATGGCGTCTGGAGTATTGCCTGTTGGTTGCACTGTGTGCGTCATCATCATTATGTTACTGGACTAGTTCAATTCGGCGTTTTCCACGCGCCATTGAAGAAGTGCGGATTTTACCGCTTACCTCAAGCTTTAGCAGCAGATCATTGAAGTCTTTGTAGCCTAAATCGTCAAACTCACCTTTCAACTGTCCAAAGAGTTCATCATCAGTCAAGTCGCCCTTCTTAGTGAGAACTTCCAACATAACAAAGTAAGCTGGGCGGGTTTTCCAAGTTTTTATCTGAGGCATACGTTTTCCTTCTAAGCAACTGGTGTCGCTGGCTTTTGTACTTGTCGGACTTGCTGCATAAAGCTCTTGTACCATTTCTCCATGTCAGGCGTTACTGATGGACCCATTTCTTTCAGCGCATCCAGGAAATCTTTCATGGTTACTTCTTGGGAGTTTACGTCCCTTCTTAATGCGTGCATTGCGGCTTCTCTGCATAAGGATTCTATGTCAGCGCCGCCATAGTACTTAGTCATTATTGTCAACTGGTTTAAATCAACGTCTTTGCTGATTGGCATGCCTTTCGTGTAGATTTTGAATATTTGCAAGCGGCTCTTCTCATCTGGTTCAGGCACATAAATTAATCTGTCAAACCTTCCAGGGCGCAGAACGGCGGGATCCACCATGTCAGGACGGTTGGTGGCAGCTATAACTACAATGTCTTGTAATGTTACTATGCCATCCATTTCTGTTAGAAGTTGGCTTATGACTCGTTCTGAAACGCCGCTGTCAGACATACCCATACCGCGTCTAGGCGTAATCGAGTCGATTTCATCTAAGAATACCACTGAAGGCGCTGCCATACGGGCTTTGCGGAATATTTCACGTATAGCTTTTTCTGATTCTCCAACCCATTTGGAGAAGACTTCAGGCCCTTTAATTGATATGAAGTTGGCTTCGCTTTCTGTCGCCACCGCTCGGGCTAACAGTGTTTTGCCGCAGCCTGGTGGACCATAAAGAAGGATGCCTTTTGGCGGTCTAATTCCAAGCTTAGTGAACATTTCTGGGGTCTTCAATGGCCACTCCACAGCTTCTATGAGGTGCTGTTTTACGTCTTCAAGTCCGCCTACGTCGTCCCAATGGACAGTGGGAACTTCAATGTACACCTCTCGCATGGCTGTTGGTGTAATTTCTTTGTACGCGTTGTCAAAATCGCTCATTTGCACTTCCATCTTTTCAAGCACGGCTGGTGGAATGCGTTCTTCTTCAAGGTTAATCTGTGGCAGGTATCTGCGTAATGCTTTCATGGCTGTTTCTCTGCCTAATGCGGATAAGTCGGCTCCTGTGTAACCATGTGTCATTTCGGCGAGGCGGTCAAGGTTGACTCCTTCGCCTTTTTCTCCCTCTTTGTAAGGGACCAAGTGGCATTCCTCGTGTGTGTATTTGGAGGACTTCGTATCTTCCCTTCTTGTCAGGAACGCCGATTTCTATTTCTCGGTCGAATCTTCCTGGTCTGCGCAGTGCAGGGTCAAGTGCGCCTGGACGGTTGGTTGCGCCGATGACTATGACGTTTCCTCTTCCGCTTAAACCATCCATTAACGCGAGGAGTTGTGCAACTACGCGTCTTTCAACTTCGCCTGTAACTTCTTCCCGTTTAGGCGCTATAGCGTCAAGCTCATCGACGAATATTATGCTCGGAGCGTTCTGCTGGGCTTGCTGGAAAATCTCTCGCAAACGCGCTTCAGATTCGCCGTAGAATTTGCTCATGATTTCTGGACCGTTAATTGAGTAGAAGTTGGCTTCTGACTCGTTAGCGACCGCTCGGGCTAATAGTGTTTTGCCGCAGCCTGGTGGACCATGAAGCAGAACACCTTTTGGCGGTTCTATTCCTAAGCGTTGGAAGAGTTCTGGGTGGCGGAGTGGCAGTTCGACCATTTCGCGGACACGTTGAATTTCTTCATGTAAGCCGCCGATGTCTTCATAGGTGGTTCTAGGTAAGCCTTTGCCTTCAGGTGCTGGCTCGTTTAGAATGGTTAAGCGTGTTTCGGCTGTTACTTTTATTATGCCGTGAGGTCGGGTTTTTGAAACTGTAAATGGAATGGCGTGTCCCAGCATCATTACTAGGGTTGTGTCGCCTTCCACGAGGGTACGTTCCATGAGGCGGTTTTTAACAAAGTTAGTGAAGTCTTCGTCAACGTTTAGCCGCATGTCAACTGGTGCAAGCGTTATACTCAGGGCTGTTTTGACTTTTGCTGGTCTCACAACAACGTACTCGTTTATGGCTACGCCAGAGTTTTTGCGTGTGAAGCCGTCGATACGGATGATATCGCGGTTTTGGTCTTCACTGTAGGCTGGCCAAGCTATGGCTGACGTTGTGCGTTTGTTTATAATTTCTATTACGTCTCCAGCGCTTATGCCTAGTTTCTGCATAGTTCGCTGGTCTATGCGGGCGATTCCTCTGCCCACATCTCTTTGCCTTGCGTCTCCGACACGTAATTGAACTTCGCTCAAACAGAATCCTCCAAATAATCTGATGCTAAAGATACATGTTTGAAAGAACCTTTATGACTATATAAACTTTAAAGCGTAACGGTTAAAACTTTCAGGTGCTTGTAAAGCGGGAAGATTGATGGGTTTTTGTAAAAACAAGCGTTAAGCGTTTTATCTGCTGCTTCTGCGCACAAACATGCATTGCGCTTGGCTGACGCCTGGTAATTTTCCGAGTTTTTCTTCGAACTCGTCAACGATGCCTGTTTTGTCCTCTGGAAACTTTACTTGAACAAGAAGCGCTACTAAGTCCAAAAGCTATGGGTTCCTCGCCGTATCCTTCAATTGCGGCGAACTCAGGCTTAATGCTTTCAATTTGTTTTTTGAGGTCATCAAAGTTTTCCACTATGTCTTCTGGAAAAACCTTGTATGTTACAATAACGCTTCCCATATTATATCGCCTTTATGGTCCTGTGAATCCGCATTTTGGACACTTGTATAAGCGGCCGAATTTGCGGCATTTTCCATCACGTTTAATCTGGATTTCTCCGCAGTTGGGGCAGAGGAATTTTGTGGATTCGCTGCCTGGCGGAATTGGTTTGCCGCAGCTTGTACAGGTAACCAAGGACAGTGTTGTTGCTCTTTCTGTCATAATCTACATCTCTTGCGCTTCTAAATGTAAGTCTTACTTATATCTGCTATGCTTAAAATTAAAGAGTCATAGAGCTTCGATGTTACATCTCTTTAGCTTAGCAATAAAATAGAAACGTTTTAATTTTTTCCGTTTTGCTCTTTACCTATCAAAGTGGGCGTCAGTTAAACTATAAACTCTACTTTTCTTTCCGTTTATATTAGTGCCTGATAAAATACGTTTGTATCTTCTTAAGTTCTTCGTCGTATGCTTCATGAGGGTCTATTTCCGTGTTATAATTGGTTTCTTTCGCTATTCTTTGAAACACTGCTACAGCGTCAAAATACTTTTTTAGAATTAATCTTGTCGCCTTCCAGCGTGAGCTATAATCTTGGAGCCAGGTTCTATTTTGAGGGCTTTTCTCATTGCCTTTGGAATAACGACTTGTCCCTTTTGAACCGACTTTCCTTTCCTCTTGAATCAATTACTTCACCACGTAATATTATTCACAATTTTCACTTAAGAGGCATTCGCAAGTTTATTAAGAAGGTTTCTTGCCTATTTTTATTGTCGTGGTAAATTTTGGGTGTAGACTTCAAGGATCTTGTTCCGAAAACTCCCGTTAAGCTGGAAGATTTAGGCGGCAAAGTCATCGCCATCGATGCTTATAACGCGATTTACCAGTTTCTCTCCATTATCCGCCAGCCAGACGGTACACCGCTAAAAGACAGCACTGGAAAAGTCACCAGCCACCTGAGCGGCTTATTCTACCGTACAAGTAACCTTGTAGAAATGGGCATAAAACCAATCTACGTTTTCGATGGCATTCCGCCGACTTTGAAGGCGGCTGAGATTGAGCGGCGCAGGCAAGTCAAGGTGGAAGCAGCCGTGCACTATGAGAAAGCAGCGGCAAAAGGTGACACAGCCAAGATGCGGATGTTCGCTCAAGCCACAACAAGCATGAAAGATTACATGCAAGACGACAGCCGAAAACTTTTGGAGCTTATGGGTTTGCCGTGGATTCAGGCGCCAAGCGAAGGTGAAGCCCAAGCCGCACAGATGACCAAACGCGGCGACGCAGATTACTGTGCAAGCCAAGACTATGACAGCTTGCTTTTTGGAGCACCCAAACTGCTAAGAAACGTAACCATTTCTGGCAGACGAAAACTCCCAAGCAAAAACATCTACATCGACGTTGTTCCTGAGGTAATTGAGCTTTCCAAAACGCTAGAGCAGTGCGGCTTAACGTATGAGCAATTAATCGATGTTGGCATCTTAATTGGCACAGACTTCAACCCAAATGGCATAAAAGGGCTTGGACCAAAAACCGCTCTGAAATTAATCAAGCAGTATGGAACATTAGAGAATGCGTTGCCTAACATAAAAAACGCTGCTTTTCCAGTTGAGCCAAACTGTATAAGAGAAGTTTTTCTGCATCCCCAAGTCACAGACAACTATAAGCTGGAATGGAAAGAACCAAACGTTGAAGGCGTCATAGACTTCATGTGCAGGCAAAAAGAGTTCTCAGAGGACAGAGTCAGAAAATCCTTAGACAAAATGCTCGAAGGCACCAAGAAACAGAAGAGCAAAGTCTCATTGGAAAAATGGTTCGGATAAGGTTAGTTTTGGTCATATTCGCCTGAGCTGCAGAAGAACATAAGTTTTAAATCTGCAGGAAAACAATCAAGTAGTTGAGGATTTTTGGAATTTAATAAAAGAAATAAACAATTGGTTGCCGTTATCTCAGCTATAATAATTGTTTTAGCTGCTACTTTTTTGGTAGTTTACGAAGATCAACAATCAAAGCTAAATGCAAACGAGCCCGTTATCTATTATTCGTTGTCAGGCACATCTTTTTTCTTTAATACTACGGGAACAGCAAAATTACATTGTTATCTATTGTGATAACACTGGCAAGACGGCTGGAGATTTTAATCTTATAATAAAATTTGTTAATGCGACTTTTTCCGCAACAAAAGAACAGCTCTACACTGAGATTAATGTGGCTTCAGCAGAATTCACGCGGGATCTTAATGCAGGCAGGTTTAAACTCAACGGATGTTTATTTTTCTATTGACCCCACCGTGAATAGTTTTTCAATTTCGTTATCAATACATAGCAATCAAAGTCCATTGAAAACAATCTCTGAATCTCCCATCTTTCTACAATATAAGTGGAACGTTAATGATTTCCAGCTTAACCAATAGTTGACGCTGTGTGCATAGAAGGGTAGAATAGTCTTATTACTCGTAGTATTTGGCTGAGGTTTCCAGGGTAGATTAACCAGCAATTATTATGGAAAATTGAGGGCAGTATAGGTGACGAATGTAAATTTTGCGGATTTTGTCACTTTACAGTAACACACTTCGCTAGGTTTCTTGGCATATCGGGGTCGCATCCTCTCTCAAGAGACAATGTAATACGCTAAAAGCTGCAGGGGTACTGCAAAAGGAATCGGCGACAGAACACCAGGAATTCCCTTTGGAACCTCAACGTAGTCATCAGCTAACGATTTGATGTCTTGGTCTCCTTCTTCGACAATGGCGATTATGTGGGCGCCTCTGGCTTTCATTTCCATGATATTGCCAATCAGCGTCTTGTGGCAGTCATCCTTGGGGCAAACGAAAACTACTGGGAAGCCATTTTCAATCAGGCTGATTGGGCCATGCTTGCTTTCGCCTGCTGGGAACGCTATCGACGGAATATACGCGATTTCCATCAGTTTAAGTCTGCCTTCAAAAGCAGTGGCGGTGCTGATTCCTCTGCCTAAGAAGAAGAACACTTTAGAATCCTTGTATTTCTTGGCGATTTGCTTGACTTTTTCCTCTTGTGTTTCAACTATTGTTTCAGCAATTTCAGGTAATTTAAGCAGATTCGCTTCAAGGCTATCTATTTCATCCTGAGAAACTTTGCCTCTTTTCTTTGCCAATCTGAGCGCAAGTTGCGCCAGCACGGAAAGCTGAGATGTAAAAGTTTTTGTTGCTGCAACTCCAATTTCTGGACCAGCTTGCGTCCCAATATAAACTCGGGAAACACGTGTCAAAGTGGAGCCGATAACGTTAGTTAAGCTAAGGATCGTGGCTGCACGTTGCTGGGCGCAGGTGACGGCTGCTATGGTGTCTGCTGTTTCGCCTGACTGACTAACGGCTAAGATGGTGCTGTCAATGTTTACTGATTTGCCGTGTTGTTCTATGAATTCTGAAGCGTAAACAGGATAGGTGGGCAAGAACGCAAGTTTAGAGAACATGTATGAAGCCGCTAAACATGCATGGTAGCTTGTTCCGCATGCAACAAGAAAAACATCGTTGGCTCGGTCTAGAAAAGTTGTAAGTAAATCCAGGTAATGTTCCTGCAGTCTTAGCGTGTTGCGAAGAGTTTCAGGCTGCTCATGAATCTCTTTAATCATAAAGTGCGGATAGCCTTGTTTAATAGCCATTTCAGCTGTCCACTCAATAGTTTCCGGTTCCCTGCTGACGGGGCTGGAATCCTGAATTTTCTTAATCTCATAACCTTGAGCTGTCAAAATAACCAGTTCACCATTATTTAACATAACAGCCTTGTTGGTGACTGGCAGAAACGCTGGAATATCAGAAGCGCAGAAAACACCTTTGCCGTTGATGCCTAAAACAAGAGGGCTCTCATTTCTGGCGCAGATAATCTTATCAGGCTCTTTTGTGGAGATTACGGCAAGGGCGTAGGAGCCTTCAAGACGCTTGAGGCTTTCTTGAACTGCGTCGACGAAGGAGAGTTTCGGGTTCTGTTTAAGGGTTTGCTCGATAAGGTGTGGAATTACTTCTGTGTCTGTTTTGGAAACAAATGTGTGATCAAGATTTTGCAGTTCAGTTCTAAGCTCCATGAAATTCTCAATGATTCCATTATGAACAACCATTATTTCGCCTGTGCAATCAGAATGAGGGTGAGCGTTCACTTTCAAGGGTGCACCATGAGTCGCCCAGCGTGTGTGACCAATACCGATGCTGCCTGGCATATCGTCAAGGTTTAGGATTTTGTGGACCTCATCGATTTTTCCCTGGTCCTTTTTTAGGTACATGTTTCCATCAGATATTGTTGCTATGCCTACTGAGTCGTAGCCGCGGTATTCAAGCCGTTTAAGTGACGAATGAATTAGGGGAGCGGCGTTTTCTTCTTTTAAAACACAACCAAATATTCCACACATTTCAGAAGCCTCGCTTTTCCACAATGATATACGCTTATGGAGGCTACGTTTTGTTAATAAGCATTTTTAATATTTCAGTTTCACCACTGAAAAGTTTTTTTTAGTAGTTGTTCCCCATTCTTCAAAGCAAGCGAAAACTTCAAGTAGGGTTGAGTCTGAAATTTTTCAACCATTATAAATAAATTTTTTATAGTACCGGCGTGTTATCTACTATTTGATTGCACATGGATAAAAAACTGCTTCTCCAAGACAACGGCAACACCCAAGAAGTAAAAGAAATCAGCATAATGAACGATTCACAAAAACTAAAAATGATTCTCGGCAGCTTAAGCTGGAAAATCTTAACGATATTATCAAAAAAAGAAATGTACCCCTTAGAAATCGCGCGGCAACTCGGTATGCATGAGCAAAAAGTCTACTATCACATAAGAAAACTAGCCAAAGCAGGAGCCATAACCGTTGTACGAGAAGAAAAAAAGAAAGGCGCAACAGCAAAATATTACAAAACCGTTTCACCAGCCTTCGGAATCGAGTTTCCAGACGGCTACAAAGCAATCCAAAACCTTTGCCTCTTAAGCATCGACAAGCAACTTCAAGAGTTCTTCAAAGAATTCATCAACAACGGCGTTTTTGACGGAAAAATAGTTGTGGGCAGCCCGCAGCCGCATGGTCCATTTAAAACCAGTGCAAGAGATGGTCACTACGCAGCGCACTTGGCGCTTTTTATCGGGCAATTTGCGAAAATGCCATCAGAATTCGCCGTGAAACTTGACGTTGACGTGAAAGTGGAGAAGGAAGAAAAGAACAATTTAATCCTTGTTGGGGGTCCAGGCACAAACCTTCTCACACAGGAAATAAACGAGTATTTGCCTATCAAATTCATAATGCAATCTTCAGAGCAAGGATTCTTGCTCGGCGGTTTATCATCAAAAAAAACTATGCAAGTTTACACTTCGGATGTTTCAGGGTTAATTGCTAAAATCGTGAATCCATGGGATAAAACCAAACGCATCGTGGTTTTAGCAGGAAACAAAGCTGTGGGAACGAAAGCATGCGTTTTAGCCTTAACCAATTTTTGGAAGAAAACCCTGCAAAAATACAAGGGCGAGGAACACTTTTGCAGTTGTGATTCAGGGGTTTGATTTGGATGGGGACGGCAAAGTGGATTCCATTGAGGTTAACGAGTAATTGAGCGCTAAAGAAACAAAAGAAAACATTTTCGCATTTGGGCATGAGAATATTCAAGCTATTCACCCTTCAACTTTAATGTTCACAAAGGACAAGCACCTGTCAAAAAATGGCGATTGCATTGTCGCAGTAGCTGCGGATAAAGCAGTGGCTGATTTAAACCAAGAATTCAAAGAGAAATTGAAAAGAGCCAGACGCTAAACTAACCATAATTATTGAGGCTGGAGGCTTAACTGAGCAAATTAACGCTTTAGGCTCCCCAAAATTGATTTTAACTCACCCAACCGACATTGTGATTAGAAAAAGCGATTACATCTGTGACCGAACATTGGCAATTCGCGCTGACAAATCAGCAAAAGATTTACCACGAGAACTGGTGGAGAAGCTAAAAAATCCAAACCAGAAAGTCAACATTACCCTTGTCCTTCGTGGCTAAGAAATTTTGGCGTCTAAAACAATCTGCGACTCGTAAGGTGCAGTTTCCCTGAATGCTTTTTGCATAAAGAAACGCTTCAACTTTTCTGCCCGTTGACTCTACAGCTTGGGAAAAACGAAGTCTTGAGGTTTTCAATTGAATCAGGTGAACGAACGAAAGCGTAAAAATGGATTATTCCGCCATGAGGCTTGATTGCTTGGCAAGCGGCATCAACGAATTCGATGGCTGTTTCAGGCAAATTCATTATCACTCGATCCGCTAAGCCCTTAAGCCTCGTTGCGGTAATTTGCCTTGCATCGCCAAGAATGGGGAAGACTCGGTTTTCAACCCTGTTAACCCGAGCATTTACTTTAAGCAACTCAACGGCGTCAGGATTAATATCAACAGCGTAAACTTTCACGTTCGGATTTTTTTTGGCAATCAGCACTGAGAAGGGTCCAACTCCAGCAAACAAATCCACCACAGTTTCGCCAACTTGAACAAGTGATGCTACCCGCTCGTGCTCATGGGAAAGCCGAGGCGAAAAATATGCTTTAGCGACATCAACGTGGTATTGGCATCCGAATTCCCTGTGGATAGTTTGGGTTTTGTGTTCTCCAGCAATAAAAGTGAACTCGCGCAATCGGTAGGTTCCGCTTATTGCTCCTGCTTTGGCAAGCACGGTTTTGATGTTTCTATGCGTTTTCAGGATTGCTTCGCCGATGAGGTTTTCGTACGGCTTCAAGTTCCGGCGGAATTTCAATGATGGCTATGTCCCCTATTATGTCTAATGCTTGAGGCAAACTTGCCAGCAAATGCGTGAGGCAACTCTGTTTTCGAGAACTTGCATGAGCGATTGTTCGGTTGGTCTTTTTTCGGTGAAAACTTTAGTTGGCTAATTGCGTTTCGGGAGCTTCAGTTTTTAGCGTTTCAAACTCATTCTGGTCTGGTTGCCTTATCAATGGAATGCAGAGGTTGCCTTCGTCCCGCTGAATTTCCAATGATTTATCGATAAGTTCAAGTTTGATAGCTAAGGCTATGGCTTTCTCGCCTTGTTTTTTTGGAATTTTTATGCAAATGGTTGATTTGGACATGTGATCAGCTGCTTTTTTCTATCCTGATAGAGGTTGTTTACTTTTTGAATGGTGAATTTGACGTTTAACATTTTTTCCATTAGCCAAATGTTAGATTCAATATGCTCAGAAATTGTTCTAACCAAAAAGGTTGATTTGCCCTGTGCCAACGCCATGTAGGGAATAAGCATATCTGCCAAGTAAACATCAACTGTTGGCTTAACAGACAACTCGGTTAAGAGCTTTTCAGCAGCTTCTTTTCCAACGGCTTCACTCATTTTACGGAGTTCACCAATTGCATCAGCGCCTATGATTACGCCTGTGTCGGTTTCAGCCCACAGAACAATGGAGCTTCCTTTTTGAAAAGGGTTTGACTGGTCGTTTACAACTTCGATAGAAGCATTATAGCCGTTTTGTGAGAGGCGGTCTTGTGCTGCTTTTGCTTGCCGCTCTGCCACTTGCCTATCAGCTAAAAAAGTGCAGACTGAAACGCCCTTATGCTTTTGACTTTGCCAAAATTTTCAAGCTGAATCGGTTTTAGTGCCTGGTTTGGCTTGACGGTCATTGTTGCTTCGCCCATTCCTTTCGGGTAATAACCGTATTTTTGAACGGTTATCGCAGCATCAACGCCCATTTGCTTGAGCGCTGGCAAAAGCACGTATCGCATGTAGTTGATGGTTGGGGCGTGAGTGGTGTCTGTTCCGCCTTTAGCCACATGCAAACGCACAGGATTATCAGCGAACAAACAAATAGGCAACGTCGCCAACAGCAGCATTGGGATGCTTCCAGCAGTTTGGATTTCTGCTTCAATATTGCCGCCTTTTATTTGCTGAGGCGTAAACCAAAGCTCCCTTGAACCTAAGGTTGCTCCTTGCACTTTGGCGTTGCAGAGTTTGGCCGCCGTCAACACTGCTTCCAAATGCTGATGTTTTAAGCCTGGTTGAGGACGGTTTTGTCTAATGTTAAAGATGTGCAGTGGCTGTTTTATGATGGCTGCTAAAGCTACGGAAAGGCGAAGTATTGTGCCGCTTCCGCTTTTTTGGCTTCCGTCAATTTCAATCATGCTCTTTTTTCTTCCAGACTTAAGCTATTGTGTGTATTGCAAATAATTAATAAGCGTCTTGGGATTATTTAGGAGTTTAAGGGAGCGTTTGGATGAGTACTGACAAAGAAAAGCTCAATGAGCTAATCGGAAAGGTTGACAAAATTCTTAAAGCTTTAAGCGACATTTCAGAAGAAATGCGTTCCGTTTCAGCATCAATGAAATCTCTTGCACGGAGGTCAAATTACTCAGCCACCCGTTACTCAAGCGCCAGCACCGCACTGAGGCTGGTGCAAAACAGAGGTCGCTTGATGAAATTCGCATGTCATTTCCTGAGGAGCTTGAAGCCCGATTAAGCTTTGAGGAGAAGGGCGATTACATAATAATTAAACCTAAGCAGTTTTTGGGTTCAGAAAACTTTGCAAAAATCGCTTCCGCAGTACGAGGCATGGGCGGAGAATACATCAGCGCTGGAAAAGATTCACATTTTAGGGTGCCAAAGAAAAAAGCGTAACTTACTATAGCGTCTCGAAATCTGCTAAATTCTCCACGATAAGGCTCCCATAAAACATCAACGTTTGTTACTCTTGCAGAAGAAGGACCATGATGGCAATATTCCACAAGCGCTTTAACCGCTTCTTCTTCGCCTTCAAAAACTGCTTCAACTCTGCCATCAGGTAAATTTCTAACCCAACCATTAACGCCTAAGCTTTCTGCTTGCTGCTTAGTTTTTTGCCTAAAGAAAACACCTTGAACTCTGCCGCTTACAAACACATGAACTCTAGCTTTAACCATTAGCTTTCTCAAGTAAAATTAAACGGATTCAAATTTAAAAATCTAATTTTAATAAAAAAAGAAAAAATGGAGTTTTAATCCCAAACACTGATTTTTTCTCCAACAGTGTACAAGAAAATGCTTGCTGAAGATGGCCCTAACCACTTGAATTTGTTGACTAAATCTTTAACTACGTTTTCATAGTTGTTTGATTTATCTAGGCTGTCAAGGTATTTTTGGAATGAACCGTATTGTTTTTCTATGGCTTTGAAGTTTTGTGCGTTTTGTATGATTGCTTGAATTTTGCCTTTATTTCTGAATAATTTCTGGGTCTTTCATAAGTCTTTCAACGTCAGCGTTGGTGAAGCATGCGACTTTTTCGATTTTGAAATTTGAAAATGCTTTCTTGATTGATGGCCATTTATTGTCAATTACATGCCAGTTTAAGCCTGCTTGAAAAATAACTCGGCACATGTTTTCAAAGTATTCTTCGTCGGTGCTTGGGCGCTTCTCTCGGTACCACCATTCAGGCATCTGCCAATGTTCTGTTCTTGCATAAAATCAGCTCTTAAAGTTTACTTCCATTCCCAGATTGCAATGTTGAGTTCAGTCCACATTGGGTCTGTCGCTTCAAAAGTGACAACAGCAATCGTGTCGTTGAGCCAGCCTAGTTTCTCTGACATCGTCATGAAAGTCCATAACCCTACGCTTGTCGGGTTCTTGCCCATCGCCATCTTCATCAAGCTAACTCCTTTCACTATGCCCATATCACCAGTCATCGTCATCATCATTCCTTGATCTTTCGACCAAGCGATGCCTTTAGGAGGAGTCATGCTTTTTCCTGTCACGTTGAGGTTGCAGTCTACGCCTTTAGCTTTCCCCATGCCTTTCATTTGAGCCGTCCACGTATAGATTGAAGTAACGCCTTCCATTCCAACTGATTTTATGAAGCCTGCTCCACTTTTGCCTTTGCCTTCCCATAATTTTTCGCCAATCGCCATTTTTTTCACCTCACACATAAGAATGGATTTTTTATCGAATTTAAGCAGTTGTGGTTGCCCGTACACAACAACATTTTAAGCGTTTTGTACGGTTCACTTTCACTCACCCCTCCCCTGCTTGAAACAGTCGTTTCATGACTTGTTTTAAAAGAGTTTTTTCGCATACTGCGGTGTTGGTGAGTATGTCATGTTCAAAGGAAACAGTGGGAAACTGATGGTTTATGCGTCAACTGGCGTTCCAGGCAGGAAACGGTTGGAATCAGTTAGAACTGCCACACAGGAAACGGCTAAGCGTTTAAATTTAGATTTTGAAGATGGTGAAGTTGGATAGGGCTGGTTCGCCGATTTACGTTTACTATGAAGAAACCGGCGGTGAGGAACCTATTCCGCTGTATTGTGATGAAGGAAAAATGTCTGATTTAGAGGGAATAAGTTCAGCGTTGAGAAGCATGATGTTTGTTTTGTCTTTTCATCCTAAGCATTCAGCGCTGAGGCAGATGAGAAAAGAAATCCTTAAACTTTCCTGAAACGGATCGCTTGGTTTTCCAGTATTACTTCGTAAACTTGGTTTACATCAAAGCTGATGCCTAAGCTGTCGTATTCATGCTCAGTTAAGAACAGGATTATTTTTGGTGTTGCAAGCTGGGTTTTTTGCGGCAGGAAGGGCATTTGCTGTTGGAGTGCTTGCATGATGTCCTGCGCCATTTTTGCTTCATCTGATTGTGGTCTTAGCACGTAGGGGTTGACTTCTCTGCTCTTCAAGCAGCTCGATTCTTTTTCCAAGGTTACCGTCTAAATCGCGGGTTGACTCAATTTTGTTTACTCTCACGCGGAACATTTCGGGTTCACTTCTCATTTAGGAAATATTAAGTCACAGATTTAATTCTTTACACTAACTGCCTAGTATTTCTTCATCGAGGTATTTTCTTATTCCAAAGCGACGCAAAGATCCAATCACTTTAACAAGTTCTTCTTTCGATTCGGGATTAGCGATTTCCCGAAAATTGTTGAACCTTATGAAAGTCATCATTAATCTTCCGTCGCGAAGTTTTTGTATTCTTCAAACGATTCAAAATAGCTTTCACTGCCAAACTTTTCCCACAAACCCTGAAAATTGCCAATTAAACGCTCAAGAAAATTCGCGGCACCTAAACCTGGCTTTTTCTTGTAACATAAAACAGTAGCTGCTCAGCCTTTGTGGGGGCAACCCGGTTTTTTCTGATAAAAACGTGCGTTCCCATATGTGCGCTGTTGCGCTGACATAATCGGTTCCAATATTTTTCGTCAACCGTTAATATGTACGCATAGTGTTCATTGGTCATAGCATTGAGCTTCCTTGACTGCTGTTAGAAGCGGTTGCCAAATAACAGTTTCGCTTGTTCCCTATGCTGGCGCTTGGGGCGAATTGACGTGTTGCTTGTTTCTTTATTTCTTTAATTCTTTTGTCGATTTGTTTAAGTCGTTCCTGCATCATTTTGACTGTTTCATAAGCGTGTTTTCGTTCATGTTCCAAGTGCTTCAGGTTTTCTTCGCTGTTTGCATTTTCTTCAAGGAACGGACTAAAAGGAGAAGGCATGCTCGGCATAGACGCGGTAGTCTCGATGTTTAAGACGTCTCTGGAGAATTCTCGGAAAAGATTGCCGATATTATTGAATATTTCAGCTTGTTTTACAATGGCTCGTCTGAGAATAAGCTCTCCTGACTCAGTGATATTGTAAACTTTGAGCCTGCGGTTTTTCTGTTTTTCCCAATGTCCCTTAATGTACCCTGATTTTTCCAAGTCGCGCAGAATTGGGTAGACGCCGCCTGCTGTGGGTTGCCAGAAGCCTTTGGTTCGGCTATTGATTTCTTTCATGATTTCGTAGCCATGGGAAGGTTTCTTGTTTAGAAGAATTAGGACTCCCATGCGTATGTAGCCTTTTTGGGCTTCTTTCAGCCAGTTTGCAGTTGTCTTTTCTTCTTTTTCTGTTGTCATTGTCTTTCAAATCTATATTGTATTTGGGTAATACTTATATTTTACCGCAATATATTGCAATGAATACTATTCCAAAATTAGAGGTCAACAAAATGGCAAGCGACTCAATAATCGAGGTCAAGGACCTTACAAAGATCTTCGGCAAATTTACAGCCGTGGACAATATATCATTTGACGTCAAAAAAGGTGAAATCTTTGGTTTACTCGGTCCCAACGGAGCAGGCAAAAGCACAACGCTGCGCATGCTTTCTACTTTAGCCCGTCCAACCAGTGGGACGGCCATAATAGGTGGCTATGATATAGTTAAGCACGATACAGACGTGCGCAAGCTCATCGGTATTGTTTCCGAGAAAATGATAATGTACAATCGCTTAACCGCCAGAGAGAACTTGTGGTTTTTCGGCAGCCTCTTTAACATTCCGAAAGATGTTTTAACAAAACGAATTGATGAACTTTTGGAACTGGTACAGCTGACCCAGTGGAAGAACGCTCAAGTAGGCACTTTTTCAACTGGTATGCGCCAGAGGATGAACGTGGTTCGAGCCTTGCTCAATTTGCCTCAGGTGCTGTTTTTGGATGAACCAACCCTAGGTTTAGATCCTCAGTCCTCGGTTGAAATCCGAGAATTTGTAAGGAAACTGAATAAGGAAAACGGCACAACAGTTGTTTTAACGACTCACATGATGGTTGACGCTGATCTGCTGTGTGACCGCATAGCCATTGTAGACCACGGTAAAATTGTGGCATTAGATACATCCCCGAACTTGAAAAAAACGATAACTGGAGCGGATACATCCATAATAAAATTAACCATACCTAATCTCTCCCCAGACCTCTTAGCAAAACTTCAGGCGCTTGAATGCGCGGATGCTGTTACCCAAGAGAGCCCAAATGAGCTTAAAGTTTTGGTGCATGGAAACGAAGCTTTTGACAACATCATTGATGCCATAAGAACCAACGGTGGAAAAATAAGTTCTATGGAGAATTTGCAACCAACCCTTGAAGACGTGTTCCTTCACATTACAGGTCATCAGGTACGAGACAGCGCAACCGAGAAAATCCCCATGGAACACAGGCGTTTTGGTCAACAAGCGCAAAGTAGGATTCGGTGATAAACATGACAGCAAAATCTCTAATTTCTCATACTGCCAGAATCGCGTGGAAAGACCTAACTGAACTATTTAGAAACCGACTAGGCTTAATTCTACTCATAGTGATGCCTCTGTTTATGATGGTTATGGTTGGCTTTATTTATCCATCCGGCAATGTCACGCCGAACAGTATGCCTTTCGGTTTGGTGAATCAAGATTCAGGCTTTAACAATAGTACTATTCCAAGCCAAACTTTCATCACGGGCTTTCAAATGATGAACAATCAGACACACATGCTGACGCTGTCCACAAGTTCAAGTATAGCTGACATCAAAAGCGAGATTCAAAAGGGCACAATAGATGGCGCCGTAATCATACCTAGCAATTTCTCGGAAAGCGTCCTGAGCGGCGAACAGGGAACGCTGATTGTAATAACTGACCAGTCTAACCCAACAGTATCATCTGAATTGCAGGCAGCTGTCTCCGATGAAATTAACAGTTTGGGCACACAGCTTGCAGAGCAAAGAGTTCAAAGCCTATCTTCAAATGTAACTGCGAATAATTCTCTCGCCATTGTTCAACCTTATACTGTTCCGGCCCCTGCGAGTACGAGCTACTTTAGCTTCATTGCACCTGGAATGGTTATGTTGACTGTCATGATGAGTGTCATGACGGGGTTGCCTGTTGCGATATCTCAGGAGAGAGAAGTTGGTACGATGGACGGTATGATGGTCGCTCCAATCAATCGGTTATCTATCATATTGGGAAAAGCTTTAGGCCAGACTGGTCGTGGGTTAATTCAAGGCGTCATAGTAATGGCTTTGGCTCTAGGGCTATTCGGCGTTGTGATTCATGGAAGCATAGTCCTCGTGTCCGCTTTGCTGCTGCTGGGTGTATTCTCATTCGTTGGTTTAGGTATCGTGTTGACGTCTCTCGCAAAGGATCAGGAAACGGCGCAGATGATGATGATGACGCTGATGTTTCCAATGATGTTCCTTAGCGGTGTTATGTTCCCACTACAGCAGATGCCTTGGTACATGCAGGACATTGCAAAATTCCTTCCGTTAACATATGCTGCTGATGCCATGAGAAAAGTCATGGTGCTAGGCGCTGGCGTCGGTGACATCTCTACAGATCTAATAATCTTGATAGCGTTCGGTGTAATCATGATTGCAATTGCAGTCCCGCTATTCAGAAGAATGATGACAAAGTAGAAAACGCTGGGAAGAAAACTTGAGTACACTCTGCTCTAAATGCCCTTTCTTTCAACTTGCTCCACTGATAAAGCGTAAGAACGCGCGCAAACGCTGCCGCATTGAACCCCAAAGGCAACTGCGAATCTACGAATGCAAAGACTTCCCAAAAAAGAGGTTCTTCTGAATCTAAAGTGGACATTTTTCTTTTTTTCTGTGGCATTAGTCTTAGATTGAATATTGACAGCCTAAAACAGCTTTTAATGCTGCGTTGACGGCTGTTTTCATGAAGTTGCCCCCGTTACGGTTTTATATGCTGCAAGCATAGAAATGAAAAGAAGAGAATAAGCTATGTCAGATACTGGAGTTACCGTAAAGAAAAACCAAGACTTCTCCGAATGGTACGTTCAAGTGGTTCAGAAAGCTGAACTTGCAGATTACGCACCCGTTAAAGGCTGCATGATTATCCGCCCAGATGCATACGCCGTTTGGGAAAGAATCCAGGAAATTCTCAACAAAAAAATCAAAGCCACAGGCGTGCGCAACGTGTATTTTCCTATGTTCATCCCAGAAGCTTTCCTGAAAAAGGAAGCTGAGCATTTTGCGGGTTTTACCCCTGAAGTTGCTTGGGTTACTCAGGGAGGAGACACACCGCTTGAAGAGAAACTTGCGGTTAGGCCAACCAGCGAAACCATAATGTATGACACCTTCAACAAATGGGTTCGCAGCTGGCGTGACTTGCCAATTAAGATTAACCAGTGGTGCAACATTGTCCGCTGGGAAACCAAAGCCACAAAACTGTTTCTGCGCACAAGAGAGTTCCTCTGGCAAGAAGGTCACACCGCACATGCAACAAGTGAGGAAGCGGAAGCCGAAGTGATGTATGCGCTTGGTGAATACGAAGACATAATCGAGAACTACCTTGCGATTCCAGTGTTGGTGGGCACGAAGAGCGATAGCGAAAAGTTTGCGGGCGCACTCTACACAACCGCTCTGGAGTCAATAATGCCTGACGGGAAAGCTTTGCAGATGGGAACCAGCCATAACCTGGGTCAGCACTTCGCTAAAGTGTTTGAGATAAAATACATCGGCGAAGATAAAGCGGACCATTATGTTTGGCAGACCAGCTGGGGCATAACTACAAGGCTCATCGGTGCAATGATTATGGTTCATGGTGACGACAAAGGTTTAATCATGCCTCCGAAAGTAGCGCCGGTCCAGATTGTCATTGTACCAATCCTCTTCAAAAGCGCCGAGGCAGAAACGATCAACGCCAAAGCAAAAGAAATCTCTGAAACTCTAAAGGCAAAAGGCTTTAGCGTGATTTTAGATGACCGCGAAGAGTACACGCCAGGCTGGAAATTTAACCAGTGGGAACTCAAAGGCGTGCCAATCAGAATAGAACTTGGACCGCGCGACCTCAAACAAGGCCAAGTCGTAATGGTAAGACGGGATACAGGTCAAAAAACACCAGTTAAAGAAGCAGACATCCCCGCTACTGTCGATAAGCTTCTAGCGGAAATTCAGGATAACCTATTTGCAAAAGCCAAAGCAATACTGCAAGAAAAAACCACCAGCGTGAATAGTTATGAGGAATTCAAAAAGGTCGTTTGCGACAAAGGCGGCTTTTTGAAGGCAGCATGGTGCGGCAACGCTGACTGTGAAGCAAAAATTAAAGATGAAACCGGCGCCACCATCAGAGTTCGACCTTTCCAACGGGAAGAGCCTTCAACGAACTGCGTTTACTGTGGGCAGACGGCTAAGGAAATGGTGTATTTTGCAAGGTCGTATTGACAAGTGACTCGTTTTCTAATTTAATGTGCGCAGATAGCTGTTTAGCCTCTTCAGCTAAACCCAGCCGTTCCAGAGTCGACTGCTTTGGTACCCCCTGTTCGTTCCAGCCTCTTTTCTCATAATAAGCCTTCAGCATCCCCTTGTATTTGTCTAGGTCAAGCACCGAGCCTTTCAATGCGCCCTGAGTTAATGGTTCTTTAAACCACCTCATAGGCGGAACATCCAACTCTCTGCTCCATTTTTCCCTGTACTCTCGCACCCAAAAAGCACGAATCAAATTGAGTACTCTATCGCCGATTTGGTTTAGCTGCTCTAAAGAAAATTCTACTCCAGTGGCTGCCTGCAAGTATTTTTGGTACCATTCAAGCTCAAATCCCAGTTGGTTGTAGGGGAAACGGCAGACGGTTAATGCTTCAAAGACTCCGCCGCGGATAAGCTGGGTTTCAATGAGGCGGTCAACCTTTGCTGAATCGTAGTTTGCTCTGCCCGCCTTTATTTCCCACGTTATTAGCCAAGCGTCTTTATGGTGGGCTCCTATGGAGCTGGTGCCGTAGGCTAAAGCCATTCCGGGCGCGGCGTGGCAGTCGTAAGCGGAAACCTCCAAGCCCTTGACATGCATTGCCCAATCGCTCGACCCACTGCCAACAGTTGCAGAAGCGGCTCGGGCTCCATCAGCTAAAACTGCGCCCAAACCACGTCTATACGCAACATCTTCAATCAGTACTTTAATCTCTTCAAACTGGCCCCAACCAATCTTCTCAGCTATCAGTCCTTTCTCGGAGGCTTCCATGGCGAAGCCAAGCACGTTACCAAGAGAAATAGCATCACAACCAAGTTCATCTGCCATGCGGTTCAAAGTCGCTACCTGCGCCAGATTGCCTAAGCCGATGTTGGAGCCAAGCATAACAATGTTTTCGTAATCTAACTCTGAATCTTTTCCTTCACAGTCTTTAACAACGTTGCCACAGGTCATGTTGCACTGTGGGCACCCGCGGTTTGAAACCTTGATTTTTTCCATGGCAAATCCGCCGATTTCCTCCGCTTTATCGAAAACCCCTTCCCTGTAATTGAAAGTGGGAAGAGCACTGTTCTCTTGGGAATATTCTACTGTTGACATGGTTCCCTGCCGCTTCCAAAAAGGATAGAGCGATTTAGTTTGGAGTTCTCGGTAACCGTCTACTGCCAGCTTTCGCATACCATTTGGGTCTGCAAGCGATATTTGACCTGTGCCTTCAATAACTATGGCTTTCAGATTTTTGGAGCCCATGACAGCGCCCATTCCAGGTCGCCCGCCGGAGCGTCCCTCCTGCGAAACAACAGTTGCAAACTTTACTTGGTTCTCTCCAGCCTGACCAATCGAGACTATGCCTGCAGAACGCGAATATTTCTTTACCAGCCCTTCATGAGTTTCAAAAGAGTTCAACCCCCAAAAATCCTTGGCGTCAACAAACTCGCAGTCTTTATCTTTGATGTGGAGAATAACTGGTTTGAGAGCTTTGCCCTCGATGATTAATGCGTCGTAACCTGACCTGCGCATATTCACAGACGCCATGCTTCCCATGTTTCCGTCGCCGTAACCGCCGGTTAAAGGGCTTTTCGAGGCAACAACAAGCTTGCCGCTGTTCGGTAAACCAACGCCTGTCAGGGGTCCAGTGGCAAAAATCAGCTTGTTTTCAGGTGAAAGCGGGTCGGTTCCCCGTTTAAGGTGGTCCCAGAGGATTTTAACTGCGAAGCCTCTGCCGCCCAGAAAATTCAACGCCAAAGCTTCATCATATTTCTCTGAAACAGCCTTACTTTTTGTTAAATCTATATTTAGGAAATTACCTGTCCAGCCAAACAACTTGTTCACCAAAAATGTTCAATGTACTCAAAGGGGATTCAGAAATAAAAATATGTTGAAAGTGGCATTTGCAATTTAGCTTTTCTAATTAGACGGGAGGTGTAATTATGTTGTTTAATCTTAGGAACATTTATTTTTTCCCACTGCAAGTGTTTGGGTAACAGGTAACAAAACTTGGGCATCAAAGTAACAAGCAGAGCCTCAAACATCGAATACGCCATACGAGACGTTATAGTGCACACTAAACAGTTAATCAAAGACGGCAAAAAAATCTATTACCTCAACATCGGCGACCCTGCAGCTTTTGATTTTAAAACCCCACAAAACGTTAAAGATGCCCTATGCGCGGCGATTCAGAAAGATGATAATTACTATTCTCCTTCAGAAGGCAGGTTAGACCTCAGAGAAGCAATCGTTCGAAAAGAAAAAAAAGTCAACAACGTCAACGTTACAGTAGATGACGTGCTGGTGACTGAGGGGATTTCTGAGGGCATTCAGATGATTCTTGGCGCTCTCGTCGAAAAAGGTGATGAAATCCTTTTTCCAGGTCCAACTTATCCGCCCTACATTTCTTATACACGATTTTTTGACGGAAACCTGTCTCCTACGAAACAATCGAGGATGAAGCTTGGCATCCAAACATAGATGATTTAAGGAGCAAAATTACCAATAAGACACGTGCCATAGTAATCATTAACCCTAACAATCCAACAGGTTCAGTTTATGATCGAAAAACAATTAAAGCGATTCTTGATATTGCGGGCGAACATAATTTGCCTGTGCTGTCGGATGAGATTTATGACCAGTTAACATACGAGAAAGAATTCGTCAGCGCAGCACACATATCTAAAGATGTTCCCGTTGTCGGGTTAAACGGGTTCTCCAAAGTTTACTCCATGACAGGGTTGCGTTTAGGCTACATGTACTTCAAAGGCGAAGGCAAAAGGCTTGAAGCACTTAAGGCGGGCGTTGAAAAAGAATGCCGAATCCGCATTTGCGCCAATACACCTGTGCAGATAGCGGCAACTGCGGCGCTCAATGGACCCCAAGACTGCATTAAAGACATCGTTGACCGCCTCCGAGAGAGACGCGACTTCTCGTGGAAACGACTAAATGAAATCGAAGGCATAAGCACCACCAAACCCGAAGGCGCATTCTACATATTCCCAAAAATCCAAGGCATCGGCACAAGATGGAAAACCGACATGGACTTCGTCGTTGAATTGCTCAAAGAAACAGGCGTACTCATCGTTAACGGCTCAGGCTTCGACCCAGTCTACGGCAAAGGACACGCAAGAATAGTATTCCTGCCGCCGATTGAAGAGTTGGATGAAGCCTACAACGCCCTAGAAACATTCATGAAGAAAAACAAAAGCAAAAAGCCCTAATATCATGCTCACGTTCGCTTTTCTCATTCACATTCTGACCATAAAAAGAAGACCCTCCCTTCTGCTTCAATTTAGATAGCGAAATCCGCCAGCTAAATTGATACCCTATCCCCGGATAAAGCTAAAGCAACAAATCAGTTTTTTTAAAGAAATAGAGAATTAAATTTTGATGCCTTGTGTTGGGTCTTCGATTACTTTTTGGAACTCCGCCATGAGCTTCTTTGTGATTGGTCCGGGTTTGCCTGTGCCGATTTGGCGTTTGTTGACTTCTCGTATGGGCACCATTTCCATTGCTGTTCCAGTGAAGAAGGCTTCGTCAGCAGTGAACACCATAAACGGCGTTAGGTTGGTTACTGTTAGTTTTATGCCAAGTTTTGCCGCAATTTTCTCTGTGACTTCAGCGGTGATGCCTGCAAGGGCGCCTGTTGAGGTAGGCGGGGTTAATAATTCGCCGTTTTTCACGATGAAAATGTTTTCGCCTACGCCTTCAGCTACGCAACCGTTGCTTTCAAGGCAGATGGCTTCGTCCACGCCGTTTGCGTTTGCCTCGATTTTTGCCAGGACGCTGTTTAGGTAGTTGAGTGATTTTATTTCGTGCGAGGTTGCGTCCACGGGGTTTCGTCTCACCCACGAGAACATCGTGGTGATTCCGTTCTCTTTCGCACCAGTTACATGCAGCACAATTTTGTCGGTTATGATTATTACTGAGGGTTTGGGGCATTTGCGCGGGTCCAATCCAAGGTCGCCGACGCCTCTGGTAACTACTAAGCGAATGTATGAGTCTTTCAGCTTGTTTTTTCGCAGGGTTTCAACGACGGCTTGGGTCATTTCCTCTTTAGTTAAGGGAATCTTCAGCATCAGCACGTGTGCTGAACGGTACAGGCGGTCAATGTGCTCTTTAAGTTTAAAGACAACGCAGTTGTATTCGCGGATTCCCTCAAAAACGCCGTCGCCGTAGAGGAGTCCATGGTCAAACACGGATATTTTAGCCTCTGATTTAGGATAATATTCGCCGTCAACGTAAACTACCAATTCACTCCATACGTTCTCACTCGTCACTAGCTGTTTCATATTATTCGATTATTTGATATAGTTTACGTCAATGATACGTATAATTCGTTTATCAACCGTGAAACTGTGGTCTTTTGGATAGGTAAAGCGGCAGCGGCAAAGGCTTGAAAGGTTTGCCAGCGATTTTCTCAGACACTTTCGCTATTAACTGTTCAGTGGTCATGTTTAGCTGTTGACCCTTAAGCTCACGGTCACGAACCGAAAGCATCCCTGACTCAACTTCTTTTTCGCCGACAACAACAATGTATGGAACCCATTCCTGCTCGGCTTCACGGATCTTCTTCTGCAACGTCGATGCGCTATCGTCAATGTCAACGCGGATGCAGTGAGACGCAATTTGCTTGGCAAGTTCCTCCAGCTTATCCAGAAACTTGTCTGATATTGGAATAAGCCTCACCTGCGTTGGGGAAAGCCAAAGCGGAAGCATCGGTGCTTTACCCGCCATCTGTTCACGGTAAGCCTTCTCCAGCAGCGCGTAGATGTCTCGTTCGATGGCGCCGCTCGGGCTGAACAGTGCAGAATCAGCGGGTACTGTTTTTCGCCTTTCTCGTCAACATAGGTTATTTCGTAGCGTTTGGCGTTTTCCACGTCGATTTGGTCTGTTGCTCAGTGCAGCGGCTTTGTCTTGGTTGTCGACGAAGTTGAGGTCCCATTTGAGCACGAAGTAGAAGAAGCGTTCGTTCCATACTTCAGCCAGCATAGGTTTGCCATATGCTTTTGCGATTTCAGTGATGAACTCTTTATGTTCATCGTAGAAGCTTCTTGTGAAGCGCATGGCTATTTCGTAGTCATCTTTTACAAGTCCAATGTTGCCTAGAACGTCTATGCAGAGGTTAAAGCGAACCATGAATTCTTTCTTTGCTTGATCAAGGTCAGCGCACAAGGCATGGCAGTCCGGCATTGTAAAGGCTCTTAGGCGTTTTAAGCCAACAACTTCGCCGCTTTTCTCGCGCCTAAAACTGTAACGCGTCAACTCGTAGAGTTTGATAGGTAGCTGTTTGTAGCTTATTTGAGCGTCGTGAGCCATGAGGAATTGGCCGAAGCATGCGGCAAAACGCAGGAAAAGCTCTTTATCTTCAGATTTAAGCGTGTACTGGCGCGCTGGGAAACGGTTTAAGTAGCTTTTGAGGCTAGGATGGTTGAAGTCATACATGATGGGTGTTTCAACTTCCATGCCGCCGTAAGCAGCCACCCGCAAGGTAACGTATTGCTCCAGCAGAGACTTAATCATGCGTCCTTTGGGGTACCACCGAATGTTGCCCGGGTCACTTCCCGGCTCATAATCCGCTATTTCCAGCCTCTTCATCAAAGGCACATGCGGAGGCATCTGAGTCACTGCCCGAGCCTTCTTAATTTCATACTGAGAAAACTTTTGCAGATTAGTATGTCCTTTGAATTTGAATTCTTCAATCGGCACCAGTGAGCCGTCAGGCAAAAGAACATGCCAGAAAGACTGCATTTTATCCTCAGCTTTCAACGCTGCCGAAACAGGTTCTTCCTCTTTTTTGCATACGCCCTCAGCTTTCGCCTCGGATTCAATTGGCGTTGGCGCGTAGGAACGTGCTTGTTCAGCAAGCGGGTGCCCCTTTATGGAGATGGTGAATTGCTTGTTCCAGCCAAATGGAGCGCGGTACGTTTCGATTCCTTTTTCTTTAGCGTAGGCTTCCATGGCTTTTATGGTTTTGAGGGCTTCGCTTGGGTTGCTGAGGTTGCTGCTTAAATGAGCAAAGGGGTAAATTAGGATGCGGTTGGTTTTCTGTTTACCCAGAAAAGCCCGGATATCGTCGACGGCTTTCTGCGCCGTCTGAATGTTGTCGCCTTCTTCTACGGCGACGAATAGTACTACGACTTCCTCTATGCGGGTTTCTTTTTGTTCCGCTTCTTCGGCAATAGTAATTTCTTTTTGGACGGGTTTGAAAACTATAAAGTTAGAGTGTAATTGAAGTATTCGCATAGCATATCACTCTTATGGGTGACCGTAACGCCACTTATCAATCGTTTTGTCTTTTTTCGTCTTTTTCTTGTATTCTTTATAGTGCTCTTTGCAAATGTAGGCACGCTTTTCTTTGCTGCTAACGCTCAAAACAGCTTTGGCTTTGTCAACAGATATTGAACGGGCAGCTTCCCTGCCGCAGCCTGACACACTGCATTTAACTCCCTTTTCCACGCGACCCACAGTTAAAGCCTCATGCATTTTAGTTTACTACGTAAATATACACTATTGCTTAAGTTCCTTTTCATACAAGGTTTTGGCTCTCCGATAAATTTCTTCTTTCGTGCCGAAATAAGTCGGCCCGATTCCTTCAACGACCAACGAAGCCGCCGCTGATCCGACGCAAGCACACCACACCGAGTCTTTTTGGCGAAGGTACTCATTTAAGAAGCCGCCCATGAAAACGTCCCCTGCGCCTGTTGGGTCAACTACAACTTGTGAAGGACAAGCAGCAATATTGAATTGAGCTCCCTCAACTGAGAGCACGGACCCTTTAGTGCCCATGGTGACGATGACGGTTTCAACCCCAACGTCGTGGATCGCCTTTATCGCTGCCTTCAATTCGGGTTCGCCCGTCAACGTGTAGATTTCGTTCAGTGATGACTTGTAAATGTTGATTAAACTAAATATCCTCGTGTCTAAGGAAGCGTTTTCTGTCACATTTCCTGCTTCGTCGAAGCTTCGAAGTAAACCCTGGGGATCAAGCGATAAAACTTCAGCGCAATGCTTGAGGTGCTCAACTACTTCGAACGATACTTCGTTAGCAATAGGGGCAATATGAATAGCTTTAGCCTGCAAATCAACTGGCACATCTGCCAAGCATATCGGGGAGCCTTTACTTTTCAATTTCAGCACTCTTTCAGACAAATCCGCACTATAACTCAGCTCAAAACTCGTGGTGGATGCATCTTCAAGTTTAGTTACGCCTGAAACGTCGATTCCTTCCTGCCTTAGCCACCAAAGATAAGCTTCTGGAAAATTCCCGCCCACTTTGGAGATTATAGAAGCCGTTGCTCGCAAACGTTTAGCGGCAAATGAAGTGTACGCGGCAGATCCGCCTAAAACAACAAACGGGGTTGTTCTGCTGGGCAACAGAATAGTGTCAATTGAGAGGTGACCAATAATCGCTACATCTACGTTTTGAATCACTGCCCAGCTCCCTTCATGACTAATAGGACATCGATGAGATATAAATAAAGATTAACAAATCAAGATTGAAGTAGCAGTATAGCTTTCGCCAAATCTCCCTGGCACCCTGAAAGAGCCTCTTTCGCCTTCTCTAAACTTTTGCCAGTTTGATCCGCCACCAACCTCACATCCTCCTCAGAAAACGCCGGCTGCACTGCCTTAGCGGTTTGGCGTTGAGACGAAGCTTGCTCTGAAACTTGACCGCCGATAACCTGATACATTTTTTGCCCTTGCACTTCCAAAATTGCCACTTCGGGTTCATCGATAACTATGTCTTTGCCGCTTGTTTTAATCACGACTTGCTGAACGTCGGGAACCGAATCCATGTTCATTCCCATACGTTGCATCATTCGTTTTTGCTCCCTAGGATTCATACGTTTATGCGTAACCTTCACATCCACCCAAGTATTCTACAGTAGAACTTCATAAACTTAACTTTCCTAAGCTGCCTTATCTGGGGAAAAACAAAATTCAAACATAAATCAATCAAGGTGAACCTTACAGATTTTACTTCTTTATCTTAACGATGATAAAATTGGTACAGTTCTGGGGGAAAATTTAAGAGAAACCTAAACACCATTAAGGAACAAACTATTGGTGGATAATGTGTATTGTCAAAATTGTGGTGCTCAACTCCCGGACGGCACAGCGTTCTGCAGTAAATGTGGAAAAAGCACGTCATTAAACGCTTCTAAGCCAACTTCGACGGCATCTGCCGGACCAGTGATTGCGCCTTCTGGAGTAGCATCGTTGAAGTGCCCTAGTTGCGGTGCGCCTATCGCGCCTAAGTTTGGGGAGATGGTTATAACTTGCCAATATTGTGGCAGCGGAGTTACCTTGGGAAGTCAAGGTTGGACTAACCTGCAGAAGCAGACAGTGCTCACCTTGAAGGTTGCAAACGTTGACCAAGCGAAAGCAATAATCAAACCTTTAGTGAACAAGGGTCTTTTGAACAGGCACCGCCTTGAGGACTCCAAGGAGGAGGAAATGAGCCTCACCTACGTGCCTTACTGGATAGTTAGCGTTTCTGCCCGCACAAGCATCACTGTTCCAAATCAAACCGCACAGCTTGCACAGACCGCCACAAGCGCCGCGTTGATGGGCGTGATACTGGGCGGGTTGGCTGGCGGAGGAGGAGGCGGAGGAAGACGGGGCGGCGGCAGGGGAGGTAGACGCGCTTATGAAGGAGAATTTAGAGTAAGCGACTCGTTTGCCGGCATTCTTGGGTTGAAGCGGATAAGAATAATGGCTTTCGGAATGGGAATGGGCCGAGGCGGAGGACAAGGAAAAGCAGAGCAGATGGATGAGAACTATAATTTTCCTGTGATTGCGCTAAAGGCTATGCCTGATTATCAGCCACGAGACTTCCAGTTTAATCTCGAAGGCAGAGAACTGTTTGACATTTCTAAGCTACCTAAAAGCGTTAAAATCCTCAACGGCGACATCAGCGAAGACGGAGCTAAATCTCAAGCAAAAACGCTGGTTGATCAACTTCAATCACAAAAGGCACATGCAAAATATCAAACAATCTCGTCGATAAAAACTGATTGTGACGTTGGCGATGTAGAGTTGCTTCACGTTCCAGTATGGTTCGCAAAGTACGACCACAAAGGAAAAAAGATTGTGCTGGTTATCGACGCTAACTCTGGCAGAGTAATCAACAGCCTCGGACTATAACACCGCTGTTTACAGATGTCTGCTTATTGAAAAGCTCCAGCTAAACGTAGAAGAAGAAAAATGGTTTTTTCGGTCTTCTTCTTTTGATGTTCAACTTTCCCTGCAGCCATGCCGCACCTTAACGGCTACGCCTGTTTTAAAAGCAGTCATCTCCACGCTTGAAAGCAAAGCGCGCCCAACAGCCAAAACGTTTCCTGCCTCGTCTTCGACAACCACTTCCTCTTTGGCGCGAATTTCATCGTCAACTTTGACCACATGAACGGCAAAAACATCGCCGCCCTGGGCGATGAACTTTGAAACGCCGTTTTGCACCGTCACGAAGCATGGGGTGGAAGACAAATTTTCAGCTATAAACTTGGCTGCTTTGATGCTGAGTGAAAGCATCCCATCGGTGGGGCGCAACGTGGCTAATCTTTCGCCGTTTAAGTTAATGAAGCGTATTCTGCCTGTTCGCGGTGAAAGCTGTATTTCAACGTTTTCTGGGAACAGTTTTTCGCCGACTCCTTTTCCAAACTGGTAGTCGGCAATTGTCCTTACTTTGCCAAGTATGTTCTCCACGTTTTCACCATCGTTTGCTTTTTGTTTTCGACAAGTATAAACATAACAAGATAATAAAGAAAGTGAAAGGTGAAAGTTTACATTGAGATGTGAAGTCTGCGGACACAAAATTCATGATGAACCAATAACGGCAGTAATTGAAGGAGCCAGACTAACCGTATGCGTGGAGTGCTCAAAGCATGGTAAAATAATCCATCAAGAAGAGGTAGCTGTTCCTCAAAAAAACCTCAAAAAATCACAGGTTCCTGTTTCCATGGTTCAAAGAAAACCTGTTGTTGCTAAAGTGGAAATCACACAGGAAATCACCGAGGACTATGCGACTAAAATACGTGTGGCTCGGGAAAAGCTGGGTCTTACCCATGAGGAGCTGGGCAAGAAAATAAACGAGAAGGCTTCAGTTTTAAGAAATCTTGAAGTTGGCAAAATGTCTCCAAACAACCAGTTAGCCTCAAAGCTTGAGCACATGTTAAAAATCAAGCTGCTTGTTCCCATCTCAGAAGAAAAAGTTCCCCCTCCAACCTCAAAATCCGCCAACCAAGAAATAACCTTGGGAGACCTCATCGAGATAGACAGTAAAGACGAGGAGGCGGCTGCCAAACGAAAGCCGTCATAGTTCAGCGTAGGCTGAACCGTGAAGAGTCAAGTTTAGATGAGCTTAAAAGATTAGCAGAAGCGGCCGGATACACTGTAGTCGCCACATTGGAACAAACCCGACCGCCAGATGCACGGTATCAAATAGGCGCTGGAAAAGTCGAAGAACTCACCCAGATGGTGGATGAAACAGGCGCTCAAAAAGTAATTTTTGACAACCAACTGAAAACTCGCCAAACCTACAATCTGGCAAAAGCAACCCATGTTGAAGTCATTGATCGATTTCAGCTTATACTTGAGCTCTTCAATAGGAGAGCGACTACAACTGAAGCCCAACTTCAGATTCAGTTGGCTACACTGCGAAATGAACTCAAGCATGCCAGGGAAAAAGTACGATTAGCGAAAGGAAGCGAGCAGCCTGGTTTTATGGGCCTTGGAGCATACGAAGCAGACGTCTATCGTGATGCCATAAAGCGGCAGGTCCAAACCATTCTCCAGAAACTTGAAAAAATTCGCGAAAAAAGGGTTCTGCATCGGGAGCGGCGAACAGAGCTTGGCTTATTGACTATTTCGCTTGCCGGATACACGAAGTCGGGAAAAAGCTCTTTGTTTAATGCTTTAACCGAAGAAACCGTCGAAGTTGACAAAGCATTATTCACCACTCTTTCCACAACCACGCGGATGGTAGAGTTTTCGAACCGCAAGTTTCTTTTAACCGATACCGTTGGCTTCATTGACCGTTTACCCATATCGCTGATTGAAGCGTTTCATTCTACTCTTGAAGAAACAATTTTTTCAGACCTAATAATACTAATGTTAGATTTAAGTGAGCCAATAGAAAAAATTGAAAAGAAACTCAATGTTTGCAATGAAACAATCGACCGTCTTGGAGCATCAGGTATACCAACCATAACTGCTCTAAACAAAATTGACTTAATTAACGAAGCTGAAGTAAATCAAAAACTCGAAGCCCTCAAAGACAAAATTAAGAAGCCGATTCTCATGTCAGCAAAATGCAGAACAAACCTCGATCTGCTGAGAGAGGAAATACTGAGAATTCTGGAAAAATATGTTCAAGCCCAGTTTTCGGTTCCGCTAACCAACAGTGCCATGCCGTTTATTTCTTGGGTTCATGGAAAAACAGAAGTCAAAAAAGAAGACTACACCAACGATTCAATCCAAGTGGTCTTTGAAGCTACCCCCGAGTTAACTGAGCAAGTGAGAAGAAAAGTGGAAGAGTTAAATGGCAAATTCACAACCAACCCAAAAACCAAGTGACCCGCCCAAAATCGTGGTTTTAAGATGGGGGCACAGACCGCAGCGGGATGTGCGGTTAACTACTCATGTCGCTTTAACTGCCCGGGCACTTTGCGCTTCAGGCTTTATACTTTCAGACGTAGAAGACTCAAGTATAGAGCAAACGGTAAAGAAGATAACCGCGCGTTGGGGCGGCACTTTCCAGTTTGAAATGGGCACTCTATGGAAAACCGTTATTCGCAACTGGAAAGCAAACGGCGGCGTCATCGTTCATTTAACGGCTTACGGCGAAAACATCCAAACAAGCGACGCTCTAAACAGAATAAAAAATTTAAACAAAGATGTCTTAGTCCTTGTTGGAAGCCAGAAAGTTCCAGGCGAATTCTACTCAAGGGACGTATCAGACTTCAACGTCTCCATCGGGAATCAACCCCATTCAGAATGCTCAGCGCTTGCAATATTTTTGGACAGGTTTTTTGAGGGTAAAGAGCTTTCAAAGGATTTTGAAAAAGCCAAAATACGGATTGTTCCACAAGAAAGGGGAAAAGAAATCAAAACCGATGATGAATTTTAATTTAAAAAGTAAGAAGAGTTTTATGGCAGCATGTTCCAATATTAGGGTATTAAAGGAACATAGAGTATGTTATCGACTATTGATGATGCAACTTTAATTAAAGTAGCTATGGCTTTAGGTGATGAAGAAGCTGTCCGATTAATTGAGTTCCTCAAAGGCGTAGAAGAAATAACGGACGACGAAATCGCCAACAAAACGGGTATCCGTCTAAACACCGTCCGCAAAATCCTCTACAAACTCTACGATCATTCGCTTGTAAGCCTCCGAAGAACACGGGACCCAAAAACAGGCTGGTTTATTTTTCACTGGAGACTTCAACCAGACCAGCTGGAAGGCTTTATTTTAAGCCAAAAACGTAGGGTTCTAGAGAAGCTAAATGTCCGCTTAGAATACGAAAAGAACCATGACTTCTACTATTGCGGCAGCCCAGAATGCAAACGAGTGCCTTTTGAAGAGGCTGTTGAACTAGTTTTTCACTGTTCCACCTGCAGCAAACCACTGGTGCATTCTGCAAACGAAAAAATGATAAGCAAACTATCTGAGAAAGTTGATACTTTAAGGAAGGAACTTGGTGAGTAAAGGGCTTCCTTCAAGGGAGCAAGCAATCGAGCTTCTACGCAAATACAACTCTTCACCCAAAGTCATCAAGCATTGCGAAGCCGTCGCAGACCTCGCTTTAGAAATCGGAGGCAAACTAGAAAACAAAGGCATAACGGTTGACTTAAAACTCGTTGAAGCAGGTGCTCTTTTGCATGATATTGGCCGTTCAAAAAGCCACGCTGTTGACCACGGGGTTGCCGGCGCTAAGATAGCTGAATCAGAAGGTTTACCCGAAGCGTTGGCTAGAATAATTAGGCGGCATGTTGGAGGCGGAATCACGGCTCAAGAAGCTGAGATGTTTGGTTGGCCAAAAGATGTTTATGAACCTGTGACTTTGGAGGAGAAAATTGTTTCCTACGCCGACAAGCTAATTGACGGCTCAAAAATAGTGTCGATTGACTTGGAGATTGAGCGACTTCAAGTAGAGCATAGGGATGCTGCGGAAAGAGTTAGAAAGCTCCATGAAGAAATAACCCGTCTGCTGGGAGATTAGAAATGGCTACCTTAACTTTGCTGGTTAAAGCTTCCAATGGTGGGCAACTAAAAAAGATTGATGACATGTTGAAATCTGAGTTTGAGAATTTGGATTTAGAAGTAAAAGTTTTAGGCAACTCCGTTAACAGGTGGGTTCAAGTTTCCTTTTCGGGAGAGGACGAAGTCATAGCTACAAGTTACATCAACAAGAACATAGGCACCTGCCCCGTGAACATAAAAAACGTAGACAAATTTTCGGTTTTAAGGGGATACATTTCTAAAGTTGACGCTGACAAACAAGAATTAAAGGTAGATGTAGGCGTCTTTGAGCCAAACATAATCCAAGCAACCATTCCTTTAGCTTATTTGCAAGCACAACTTGCAGATGGCAAAAACGTTGATTTAAAGAAAATCTCAGAAGTCTTTGGCTTCTACGCGAATTTACCATTAAGCATCAAAATAACTTCCTTAAACGATAAAGATAAGTGGTTGCAATCGGAATTATCGACGGCTCAAATCGAAAAAATCCGTCTGTGGCATCAATCTCTTTTAGACAGGCTCATTGTGTTGGGTTCATCTATCAGCGAGATCGAGAATGTTCTTGAGCGGACCAGGCTAAACAGGGACGTTATTAGCACGGAGACGTTAGGGTTATTTGAGCATGCTTTAACCTGTAAACTTGGAACTGACGCGGCTGGTTTAATTCCGAAAATCGGAAGATACATGAAAAACTCAACTTTTATTGTTTTTAGTCCAAAGAAGCTTGACAGGATTTATCGGTGAGTCGTCATTAAACTTATTAATAATTTCATTACTAGTTATCACAACTATTATCCGAAAAAAGGATTATAGGAAGAGAGGGATAAGTTCAAATGAGTCAAGGCGACGAAAGAGAGAGAAAAAAATACAGAATTGATATAGGGGCTTATGGCAGCATAGGCATTGAAGCGCCAACAAAGAGAGAGTGTTTGGAGCTCTTCAAAGAAGTCACAAGAACTAAACGTGACTCAAGAATAGACGAAGCAATAAGATAATATCAAGCACTAAATCAATTCTCCTGCTATATTTGCCAAAAATAAAGGCAAATTATAGCTTTTACAGATGCAATTTTAGAGCACATCGTGCTCTTCTTTGCAATGCCTCTCGTAATCCTCTTTGTTATCGTATATAGATTGGTCCAGAGGGCACTTGAACTTTTTATGTGGTGTCATTTCAGGCTTTGGTATAGTAATTTTCGGTTCTTTTCTAGCAGGGTCTTCTTTCAAAAAATTCACCTCCAACCAAAAAACGTTCTACAAAACAATTACTAGAAATGCGAGACAATTATTAAAACTATGTGATTGTGCATGTCTACCAATTAGCACTCATCCAAAAAATCAATTGTCCCTCTAAATCTAATAACTGAATAAAATTAAAAATTGGTGAATAGACACCTATTGAATTTTTTTCAGTGCATCTTCAAGTTGATTGAGACTTTTAACAATCACGTCGGAATGCGCGACAATCCAGGGGCTCAAGCACTCTATTTCCGAAACCACTATGATTTTCTTGCCTTTACGCTTGGCGTAAAACAGCTCCATACATGCTCCTGCCGACAGCATTGGCAAATAAACAACCATTATGTCGCATCTGTCAGCGTCATCTAAATCTCTTTGAATAAAATCAAACGTAGGAACCTTATTCCACCAGCATCTTTCGTTCCCTTTATAGAGGACTTTTTCTCTATTCCACGGATCAATAACGTCAAAACCCATCCCAACACAGATTTCAGTAATTTTTCCACGATACTCTTGATTGTTTTCCATGCCCAGAATGGGACCTGATATGAAAACTTGTTTTTTCATCTCATCCAACCAAACTGTAGACTATTGAGGGTTTGGAATGTGCCGAGCTTGATTTGAACCCCGAACCTTTGCTCGTAAAGATAGACATCCTACAGTTTTCTTAACCTTTCCCCGACTAGTCTGAAAACTGGATGAGTCAGGGCTATCAGAAGTAGGAACAAAACCCATGAAGCGCAAGGAGGTAACTAATCGTTGTAGTTAAGATTTTACTGCCTGATTTATGTCGCGCGCTGCTCTGTCTCTAATTTTTGGTGTGTTATTGTTTGTGCAGAATACATTGTTGTGTCGCAAATTTTTGTTCAGGCTGTTTTGGGTTGCTTTTTTAATTTAGGCTTGGTTTTGTTTGCAGGTTGTGTTCATTTTTGTGTAAATTTGTGTCGAATTGTGCGGATTTGTGCCGGATTGTGCCGGATTATTGAAGAGTCGCTCTGCGTAGTTTTGCGGCAAATTTTGAACAAGCCGTTCTAAGCTGCTTTTTTGGTTTAGGGTTTAAACTGTTTGTAAGTTGCGTCGCTAAAAGTCTGGAAAAGTCCAAATTCGTACAAAAAAGTCTGAAGGTCATTCTCGTTTATGAACCTACAAGGGTGAAAACCATCTTACAAAGCAGGAAACGAATGAGGCTAAAAAATGCTAATTCATTGATGATAAAATTGTTGCTAATATAAAGTTAAACACCTCCAAATGAGGGTATGGCATATTGGTTAAGCCAGCTTGCGAACAAACATTTATGTGACGTTACTGGGCGCCAAGGAAAAAATTAAGATTGGTTAGGTGCGAATTCCCAAGCGATATTTCCTTTCCAGATCTCCCCTAACTTTGTTATTCTAACCTCTTTGTCGTCAATTTCAATTAATCCTTTATCTTTTAGTTTTTGAAGCTGCTTTGGAAAAACTTTTTCTGGTGTGGTGCCGAATTTTTGCATAAATTCTTTTTTGCTAACTGGCAGCCGTAGGTATAATCGGGTCATTGTCCGTCTCATCATATCTTCGGTAGTTGACTCTGAAAGTCTACTTATGGGTAGTTTTCCTTCTTTTACAGCTGTCATGTAATCGTTTATGTTTTCAATGTTAGAGTAAGAAAACTTTTGCAGATACCCCATGAAGCAGCCTGCGCCCGTTGTCAGTATGCCTCCCCATGGCCAACCGTTTAGGCAGTTCTCTCGCATGTGCCACTCTACTCTGCTGAAGCGGTCATGACCAACTGCCTTGTAGCCTGCTTCAGTCAGCATTTTGTAGGCGGTAAGGTACATTTGCTTTTCATATTCTGCACCGCCAGTAGGCGGAGAAACTCCAGTCTTAATCATTTTTTCAAGTGCGGTGCCTGAATCAACATGTAACGAATAAGTATCGATCTCGACATCGAGTTCAATCGTCTTCTTTAGCGTGCTGATCCAGCTTTCCATTGTCTGTCCTGGAAGATTGTACATGAGGTCCACGCATACGCACAGGTTCAGTTTTCGTGCGTGCCGAATGGCTTTTTCAACGTCAGCTGCACTGTCGGGTAAGCAAAGCATTTTTCGTAGTCGGTCGTCAAATGTTTGCGCCCCCATATCCACTTGATACACGCCGTACTCGGCGAGTTTATCAATTTTCTTAAGCGCAAGCGTCTTTGAGGAACCGGTCACCTTGATAAAATATTCCTTATTAATATTGAAATTTGCTTTGCAGAAGTCAATGAGGTCAATCATCTGCTCAGCAGCCAAGACACTAGGTGTTCCACCCCCTAAAACTATTTCATCAAATACGCTTGTCTTCACATATTTGGTTTTGGCGTACATTTCGAGCTCTTTCTTGAGGAGTTCAAGATACGGCTCTATCTTCACTTTGCTTGTGGCGGTGGTTGGAAAATAGCAGAAAGCGCATCTTGAGTCGCAAACAGAAATCCACGGTTGAAGCTCCATTAATCTTCCTGACGTATTCTCAGTAGTCAAGAACTCCATGAACGCTTTATACGTTTCAGGTTTAATGCCTGGATAATCCCTATACGTGTAAGGCGGCCAATTTTCACGCGAGGCGTAAACTTCTGACTTGCCTTTTTCAAGCTCAGAGTTTTTTTCCATCAACAATCCCCTTGATTGTCTTTTTAAAACGGTTTGATAACATAATAAAGATTACGTTAAAACGCCAAATTAACTAAAAAAGTGCCAGTTAACATCTTTAGCCAAAAGTGCACCGCTCCGACAAGACAAGATCTATGTTGCTATTTGCTTCTTTTCCTGAAAACCCATGCAGCTACGGCTATAGCAGTTATTGTTATTGCAGCGGCTCCAACAGTTAGACTTGTGTCAAATGAAGCCGCATTTTTGTTCGGTTGCGATGGCGAAGCCGTGGGAAGTGATGATGGCGGGGTGTTAGATATTTCCAAATAGCCCATTATTGTGCAGTACGCTATTTGTCCATTGTCTGCCCAGACCCCCACTTCGACGCCGTTAGCAGGAACGTTGACCGTACCATTATTCGAGTAAAATTGGATCACCCAGATTGGTCGCAACGTAAGATTGTCAACATCTCCAATCAATGCCGCTTGAGGATTATCAGTCAAAGTAACGGTGACGTTTGGGTCATCTGTGTTGGCTGCATTCCACGCGAGGTTTTCAGCTTTCTGCTCTGGCACGTTTATACTTAAGCTGTTGCTTGTTTGATAAAAGCTCCACTTATCGCTGAAAGATGTTAGAATTCCGCTTGAAAACACCAAGCTAAGGCACTTCTGGTCGTAGTCAACTCCATCAGCCACGTAATGCCAATTTAGCGTTGTCGAACCGTCATCGACCTCTATTGTGCACTTAAGATTACCCGTGGTTACGGTGGCGTTGTTCAAACCGTTCAGGCTTGGATTGGTATCCAACATATTTAGCATCGGCTGCACGTAGGCTGCTTCATTGTAGTTCTCATAACTTTGCAGAACCCACTTGACTTCCCCAAGAACGGTCGAGGGTTCTGCCTGAGAATAAAGAGGCGAAACAGTGGAACCGTCATAAGTCCATAATCCGCAAAGTTCCAAAGTGCCGTTTACGAACGTGAAAGTTGCTGCTAAGCTGTGAGTAGACGTCAACGTCAGGTTGACAGTGATGCTTTCCACTGGTAATCCTTCAAAACCCGTGTTAGGAGGAGCCGCTGAACTTGGGGCATAAGCAACTACTGTTTTATCGTAACTGGACATGTTAAAATCAAGCACGTTGGCCAAAAAGGAATAAGCCTGATTTTGCGCCGTTGCTTCAATCGAGTAGACTCTAGGCACACCTGCGAATAATAGAATTGAAGCTATTAGCAGAATCAAAATCAGACGGCAGTTTTTTTTATCCATAATTTAGGCTCTCCTAGCTAACGTTTGGGAGCACCAAGTTGCCATCACCTATAACAACCATTACGCCTGGAAAATACGTCCATGCCCCGTTCATTTGCTGGTATTCCATGTATCCCTCGTATAGAGGGTTCATGCTGAACAAAGGTTGCGTCGCATTCAACGCGTTTGACGCATAGTTAAGAGCCATAGTTACAGAGGTGCCGCAGTCGACGAAGTAATAATAAAAGTAATCGACAAAGGTAGCATAAGTTTCTCCAACTACGTTCTCGTAGGGGTCAGAGAGGTTTTTAGCGCAACCGTTGAAGCCTATGTAGCATATTCCACTGTTGTCGGCGCCGGCGCCATAGCCGTTAAGGCTAAGTCCGGTAGTTTGGGTGAATGCGTATGGCATTCCGACTGGGCCCGTATTGTTTTGTGTATCCCAGTATCCGTAGATTGTTTTGCCGTTTTGGGTCCATTCGTCTCCGTTCATGCATGTCCAAATGAAAGTGAACTTATTTTTTGAGCCGTTAGCAATGTTGTAAATTTTGGAGTCTTGAATGGCGTTGGAGACAGCGCCAGAGTTGCTTCCGTAATAGTAAAAGTGCCAAGTATTGCATGTTGGTTGATATTGAAAGCCGTTGCCGGTGGAAAACCACGCTAGAAAATCATCGGCACTGCTGTTATCAACGTTACTCATGCAAGCATATGCATTAGTGGCGGTAGTTTGGTTTGCTGAAAACCACAAGCTGTCCCAATTAGCAGAGAGCGAGTTGAAAGTGCTGTTTATGTAATTGCACACCGCATCTTCGGCGTTCTGTTCGCCACTGGGCTGCAAGTAATATGTCTCCCAGACAGTGTTAACATGCATTCCTTGCACACGTTGCTGGGTTAGCGAAGCTACTAAGAAACTAAGCAACATAAGGACGCATATTATAGTCACGTAGGTTCTTTTCACATGCTTTGCTCCATATGTTTGTTATCTTTATGCTCTTCCTTAGTGGCTTGGCGGCGGCATGCTCAAAGGACAGTCAACTCGGGCTCCACTAACATTATTGAGTATTGCGTAAGCGTTAGAACTAAGAAGTACCGTTACTAGAATCGCTTATAAATGCTATTATATTTAGGACATAACCAGTTGAAATGTTGCAGCAGGAACTTTTGGCTTTAGACTTGGCAGAACTTATCTTTGTGCAAGAGCTGCTTGTAATTGCAGGTATTTTTCTCTTAAAAACCGGGTCTAATCTCAAACTACTATCTCTTATGCTTCTTTTTAAATAGCACAATTGCCGATGCCACAGACGATGCTGTAATTACCGCTAAAATTGCCGAAATGGGGACTGCATTTGATGACGAATAAGTCTGTTTGCTTGATAAGGAACCAAACGCATAGAGTATATGGTTGTATGAGCCAACGTAAACTATGCTGTTGGCTATGGCGGGTGAAGAGACAACCATTCCTCCTGTTCCATAACTCCAAATGCAAGCGCCCGTCAAAGCGTCCAAGGCATAAATTTTGCCATCGTAGGAACCAACGTAAACTATTCCACTTGCTACTGCAGGCGAAGAAGCAACCTCTCCTCCGGTTTCGTAACCCCACAGGAATTTTCCGTTAGATGCGTCCAGAGCATAAACCTTGTTGTCCCCTGAACCCACATAGACCTCGCCATTAGCTATGGCAGGTGAAGAAGCTACAACTCCGCTCGTGGAATAATTCCAAACCAGCAGCCCTGTTACAGCATTTAAAGCGTAAATATTGTGGTCATATGAACCCACGTAAACTATGCCATTGGCAACCGCAGGAGATGAAACCACATAACCGTTCGTATTGAACTTCCAAATTAAAGCTCCATTCAAAGCATTCAACGAATATACATTATCATCATTAGAGCCAATGTAAATTCTGCCGTCGTAAACTGCAGGAGATGAAACTGTTATTTGCCCGCCTGTAGTATACTTCCAAACAAAAGCTCCATTCGAGGCATCCAAAGCGTAAACACTGCCGTCTTCTGAACCCACATAAACTACGTCGTTATTCACTGAAGGAGAAGAAATCACTGGACCGCCCGTTTTATAACTCCAAATGTACTGTCCCGTTGTAGCGTTTAAGGCATAGACGTAACTGTTATATGAGCCTACGTAAACTGCTCCGTCAGCAACCGCCGGAGAAGAGAACATTATCATGCCACCAGTAGAATAGCTCCACACAACATTGTTATGAAGCTCCAAATTGAAACCAACCATACCCGTCGACGCATTCAAGGCATAAACCACTCCATCATGAGAACCAACATATGCTAAACCACCCGCTACAGTCGGGGACGAATCAATCTCGCCGCCAGTAGCATAGCTCCAAACAAAGCCGCCGTCCGTTGCGTTCAAAGCATAAAGCTTTCCGTCCCACGATCCCACATAAACCATGCCATTGGCAACGGCTGGACGAGAAACCACAATATCATCTGTCACGTAGTTCCACATTAGCTCGCCGTTTGACGTATTCAGAGCATAAACTTTGTTATCCTCTGAACCAACGTAAACCACGCCACCCGATACCGTTGGAGAAGATGCCACAACACCACCCGTTGTGTAGTTCCAAACGTATTTGCCGTTAGAGGCGTTCAAAGCGTAAACCCTATTGTCTGCTGATCCTATGAAAACTAAACCGTCAAGAACGTCTGGAGACGAGTAAACCGCACCGCCAGTGGTGAAGTTCCACAAAGACTTGCCACTTGAAGCGTCTAAGGCGTACACCTTATCATCTGATGAACCCACGTAAACTATGCCGTTGAAGACCGCTGGGGAAGAAGATATTTCGCCGTCCGTCAAGTAGTTCCAAACGAGTTTGCCGTCTGTCGAGTTTAGCGCGTAAATCTTGTCGTCTAATGAGCCAACATAGGTTATGCCTTCACTCACGACAACTGAAGATAACATTATTCTGTCGCCAGTCGCATAGTTCCATATGTAAGCTCCCGTGGTGGCGTTCAAAGCGTAAACACTGTCGTCTTCTGAACCAAAATAAACGATTCCGTTTGCAACAATTGGGTCTGAATCAACATAATATCCTGTTGTGTAGTTCCACAGTTCGTCGCCATTAACTGCGTTAAAGGCGTAAAGGTTATGGTCCTCTGAACCAACGTAAACTACGCCGTCAACCACAGCGGGACGAGAAATCACTATGCCGCCGGTAGGTGAATCCCATATTATTTCCCCCGTGGAGGCGTTAAAAGCGTAAACCTCACGGTCATACGACCCTACATACACCACGCCGTCAACTACCGAGGGTGAACCCACTTGACCACCAGTATTAAATGTCCACAAAGTCTGGTTCGTTTCCGGCCCTAGCGAATTTGAATATCCCACATGAGCTACATCATCTTGAAACATGGGCCATGAATCCATGCTCACCTGGTTTCCCGCGGAAGCGACACTTTCTAAAATGCCTGAGGCTAAAAATAGCGCAATCAAGACAAGGCAAACACTAGCGGTTCTTTTCATTTTTACTCTTATCTATCTTCGGCTCTTATCCGCTTAAAGACATTTTCTTTTATAGTCTAATAAATGAGAAACGAGAAGTTGCGCTATTTCTTGCGAAGACTTTCAGGTACATACACGCATGCTGGATCAGATTCGTAAATGTCCTCCGTGTAAGCGAATGCTCTGTTTCTGCAGCCTCCACAAAGTTCTCGATATTCGCAGACTCCGCATTTCCCCTTCAGAACATTTCTATCCTGGAAGCTCCTGTAATACTTCGATTCCTGAATTTCTTTCCATGCCGTCGTAAGGCTTTTTTCTCTAATGTTTCCCAGCATCATTGGTTCTGAAGGCCGAAGATCGGTGTAGAAGCACGGTATTAAATCGCCATTCTCAGTTACACTCAAGTATCCGCCAAAAGCAAAATAGGTGCATTTGCCGTGAAACTTATGTTCGTACCACTCGTCAAAATTCGCGGGGTTCCTTTGTTTCACAACACGCGCATAATGTGGGCAATGTACATGAATTTCAAATTTGCCTTCGTACTTCTGAGTTAAATCCCATATGTGATTAAGCGTCCACTCGTACTGCTCAGGAGTCGGGGTTAACTCCATTGTTTCTTTTGCTCTTCCGCTAGGAACAAGATGGTTAAACCAAACAAAGTTCGCATGGTATTGCTCAGCTAACTCTGCGACGTGGTCTAAATGCTTATAGTTTATGGTTGTAATTGCGCATGCTAAACCGTTTAGAATTTTACCTTTCGATAACTTCTCGATAGCTGCCAACGCCTTTTTGTATGATCCTTTTCCTCTTAATTGATCGTTGATTTCTTCTGGTCCATCTATGCTTACAGATGTCCAAACTTGATTTTTTACCAAGTTATCGTAAATTTTTCCATCCACAAAGCATCCGTTAGTTAACAAGCACACGTTGAGACCTAGACTTTTTGCGTGATCTACAATTTCGAAGATGTCTTCACGCATTAGGGGTTCGCCGCCTTTTATGCCGAACCATCTTACGCCGAAGTTATGAACCTCATCCACTAACTGTAGCGCCTCTTTTGTGGTCATTTCTCGTGGGGCATGCTTACCAGTAGCGTCAACATTGCAGTATTTGCAACGGGCATTGCAAGCGCCTGTTGCCCTCCAAGAAGTCATAAGTAACGGACCTTTACTTGTCAAAGTTTAAAATCCACCCTCAAATTCTCTTCGCTGACTCATCATTTATCTTAACGTTTCTTTTCAACTTAAAAAAGATTGTGCGAGGCTATCTTGTTTTGTTTTTTGCGTTATCTTTGCAATTTTTCTGTCTCAACGTAGCTGAAATTAGGGAATTATAAGTTTCCGTAAGGTTTATAGTGAAAATCATCATCATACCATTATCGGGTGGCAAGGCTTTAACCTCTTAATTGGAAATATCTCTATCATAAATAATGGGTGGTTGTAATTCCCAAAAAAATGTTAGTTATAGCTATTTTGGTTCTATTGCTTGCTTCATTGGTTTTTGCTTCCACCTTTCAGACAAATGCAACTGCACAAGTGAACACTAACACAACCTCCAACCTTGGCAATTTGAATTCGTACGATTGGCCCGAGTTTCAAGGTGATTCTTCTTTTGCGCGGTTCTCAGTGGGACCAGCTCCTGACACATCAAATATACTTTGGAAAGCTAAGGTAACGGGAATACAGCCCTACCTCGCAGCCTTTGACGGAATGATTTTCGCTTGCACCAACACTTCAGTCGTTGCACTTGACCAATCAGGAAACATCGTTTGGAAAACAGCAATTCCGATGAATAGAACTTGGCCGATAGCGTACGAAATCGATAGTTCACACATGATCGTGGAAGGTACTTGTCTTGATCCAAACACGGGAAGTATATTGTGGACTAGCACTTCGTTCAGCGCAGATACTGGTATTTTCAGCGCCAACGTCTACAGTCCAGAAGAGCAAATGTTTTACGTAAAGACCAATTCCTATATTTACGCCTGGAGCTTTTCTGATCCATCAAAGCCGCCCACTTTGGCTTGGGAAACCTACATTCCAGGTGGAGGCATAACTGGCATCGGAACAACATACGGTGACGGCATGGTGTTCCCAGGATCTTTCGAAAATCAACAAATGGCGCTTAACGCCACGACAGGCGCAATTCTGTGGGAAACACCTACGAAAGGACCCATGATCTTCAGCGGCTCCTACTATGACGGCAGATTCTTAAGAGGAGGAACAGATGACAATACAATGTACTGTTTCAACGCCACAAACGGCCAAATCCTCTGGACATACACGCCAGACACGAACGGATACTTCTGTATCAGCTGTGCTGTAGCGTACGGAATGGTTTACGAACTCAATAAAGACGGATACATGTACGCCATCAATATAGAAACCGGCAATCTGGTATGGACATACAAAGGACCCGGTAGTGCACTTATCTTCCCGGGAAGCCCTACAGTTGCGGACGGCATGGTCTATGCAACGACAGGGCAGTCCGCGGAATATCTTGGTCAGCTTGGTGTCTCTCAGTTTGCATGTTTGAACGCTTACACTGGGCAACTCATTTGGGCACTTCCTATGGAGGCATTAGCTCCACGGGAATCAGCCATTGTTGCATACGGCGACTTATACATCATTCCAGGTGATGTGACAACAGCGGTTGATACTACTTCAGGAGACGAATACAATACGGATAACCAATTGTGGGCTATAGGATCAACTTCAATTCCAGTTAGTAACTGGTCTTCATTTCGGGCTGATCCAACGCACTCCTCAACCGCTCAAGTAGGTCCTTCAAACCTCACTTTGGATTGGAAATTCACGACTGGCGGGGCAGTTATCTCTTCGCCAACCGTTGTAGACGGAATAGTCTATGTTGGCTCACAGGACAAAAACATCTACGCCATTGGAGCGTGGAGCGGCAACCTCATCTGGAACTTTACCACTAAAGCTGCCATTGCATCTTCACCTGCCGTGGCAAACGGCCTAGTTTACACGGGAGGCGATGACGGATACGTTTATTGCCTAAACGCTTACACAGGTGCCCTAGTCTGGCAAACATTTGTCAATAGCGACCTGCCTATCACATATGCAACGATAGTGCTTTCATCTTCACCAGTGGTATCGGGAGGCGTAGTCTACATTGGATCCTTAGACGGCTACATGTACGCACTTAACGCAGACAACGGCAACACCATCTGGCAAACTAAAACCAACGGACCCATAGAATGTTCTCCCGCCGTTTCTGATGGCGCAGTCTACTTCACCTCGCAAGAACCCACGGCAGGCGCTCTCTACAAACTAGACGCCAACACTGGAAAAGTAATTTGGAACCTAACACTTCCCTATCAAATTTCATTCCAAGGCGGCACAGAGATGCTTGGTTCTCCATCAGTTGCAGACGGCATGGTCTTTGCCACCTCCGACTGGGGAGCTTATTACGCCGTAAACGTTACCTCGGGCAACGTTGTGTGGAAATTCATAGATCCAGCCGCCTCCGAGTTCATAATTTCTTCTCCGATTTATGTAAACGGTGACCTTTTCATCATCGATAAATTCAACATAGATTGCCTCAATGCAATGAACGGTGACACCCTTTGGAGCTACTTCACGGGGGACGAGTTATACGTTTCACCCTCTTACGCTGACGGCAAAATCTATGTCACTACCAGTCAACGCGACATTTTCGTCCTCAACACGGCAGAAAACGGCACAACAATAGCAACCGTCACCACGCCTTCCAGCAGTTGGTCTTCACCAACCATAGCCAACGGAATGTTATACATCGGATGCAACGACTGGAACATTTACTGCTTCTCGGAAGATGTAACTAATCAAGCTCCAACTCCAACGCCGACTCCAGCGCCATCAAATAATTTGACTCTAGGATCTGCATTGATGGGCGCAATCGTTTTTATAGCTACTGCTTTGGTTGTTGCAATTCTTGCACTCAGCTATTTGGTGCTAAAAAAGCCCAAAAAATAGACGTACTTTTGCAAGTGTTGCATTTTCTTTAACAGCTTTTTTCTTTGGTGGAATGTGCTCTGATTCCAAAATGTTTTAAACATGTCTGCTGAACTTAATCTTGTTGGTCTTTGCTTGGGGTGCTGTGTCCGCCTGGGCTCTTTTTTGTGGGTCTAACTTTGCCTAATTGTCTGAAAGCCCATCTAGTAGACCTGTATTTCCAAACGAGATGGTTTAGTGCCATGCGTGCCATGATTTGGCTATGGAAGTCTCCTCTGTGTCTCATTTGCAGGTAATACGTTGGCGTGAATATGTTGTCGTAAACCTTTTTCTTGGATTGTTCAAGGTTTTCAAGGGGTAGCAGCATGTTTTTGAAAACTTGCATCTGCTCATGATACAGGTTCCAGTTCTCTGAGAACTCTAATCCTAATTCCTTCACGTAATCGTACAGCTGTGTGCCTGGGTAAGGAACGGCTTCACACATGTAAACGTAGTTAGGCTTCGTTTTGTGAATGAAGTCGATTGTTTGCTGAAGCATCTCGGGGGTCTCGCCTGGGTACCCGATTACAAGCGAAATGGCTACTAGAACATCTGACTCTTTTGCCAGCTTTATGGCGTTTGCGTTCTGCTCAACCGTTGTACCCTTGCGCATAACATTTAGTAATTGTTGGCTGCCTGACTCAACGCCAAAGTGGATTAGCTGGCAGTTCGTGCTTCTGAGCTTAGTTAAAAGCTGCTTGGACACTTTGTCCACTCTTGTTCGGCAGTCCCATGGCATATCAAACTTTCTTGCCTTCATTTCATCGCAGATCGCTATTGCCCTTGGCACATCAAAGGTGAACGTATCGTCGTAGAAAGCGAAGGCTCCTGCTCCGAACGTGTCTCTTAGCCATTCAAGCTCGTCGACAACTTTGCTTGGTTTTCTTGCTCTGAAGCCTTTGCCGCACATTTTAGATGCTAAGCAGAAGGCGCAGTTAAATGGGCATCCCCTGCTGGTTATGATGGGCATGTAAAGTTTCCCGTTAATCCTATACCTGCTCACGTCAAAGTGCTTATGAGCAGGGTAAGGAAGCACATCGATGTCTTCCAAAAAAGGCCTGTCAGGCGTACGATAAACTTGACCGTTCTTTTTGAAAGTGATGCCGGCAACTTCGCCAAGGCTTTTGAGGTTACCCTCAGATATTAAGCGTGCAAACTCCAGCATAGTTTGCTCCCCTTCGCCTCGTACCACAATATCTACATCTGAGCTTTCAGTGAAGGTTCGCTCATCCAAAACCGTAACGTGGGGTCCACCAATCATGGTTATGCAGTTGGAGAGGGCGGCTTTGGCGGCTTTCAAGATTTGCAGTGCTGGAAAGTAAGTGACTGTTGCGGCGGTTACGCCGATGATGTCAGGGTTGAGGCTCTTGAACTTGTCTTCGAGGTCTTTTTGGCTTAGTCTGGAAACTTGGCAGTCAACAACGTCCACTTCGTACCCGTTTTGCTCAAGCACCGCCACCAGATAGCTGATGCCGAGTGGGATAAAGACGGCTTGCGGCACATCCTCTGGATAAGGTGGATTTGCAAGCACTACATGAGCTTTCACGTTGTTTCCCCGACTTTAATATGGAAAACGGTTAAGCCAACTATTATGTGTTTTGCAAACGACACCGAATCGGCAAGTTTTGATGTAGAATGATGTTTTGCCTTTTATCAGCATTTATTTATGGTTATTTTTGTTGAACAGGGCTTATTTTGGGCTCTTCTAGCATTTCAAGAAAGTACATTGTTACTAGTCACGCATGTTCAAGATCATGCCTCACATGTCACTTTTGTTTGCGTCTTCAGGTAAGGCGTTTTTTCGAAGCATGGCATCTTTGCTTAGGCGTGTAAAGCAAGGGTTTTTATGGAATGTATTCAATAGGCGAAGTGTAGCCGCCTTGGAGAAAACATGAGGTTGTCAGCCGATTTAGCCATTATCAACGCAAATGTTCGAACAATGAACCCGAACCAGCATTTTGCTCAAGCAGTCGCCATAAAGAGAAACAGAATCATCCTAGTCGGCACAAACCAGGAAATAAATAATGTAGTCGGCGAAAAAACCAAAGTAATCAACCTAGACGGCAAAACCGTCATCCCCGGATTAATTGACACTCATATTCACGTGGCAGACTTTGGCAGATGCCTGTTATGGCTTGACTTGACCAGCGCGGACTCCATCGAGAACCTGAAACGTCTGGTAAGTGAAAAGGCAAAGCAAACGCCGGCTGGCAAATGGATTATCGGTCGCGGATGGAACGAGAACCGCTTCAAGGAAAAACGCTTGCCCAATCTTTCAGATCTAAACAAGGCTTCACCCGACAACCCTGTAATTCTGTACCGTGAGGCAGCAATGATATGCGCCACAAACGGAAAAGCCTTAACTTTAGCTGGAGTCACAACGCAAACGGCTGCGCCCCCCAGCGGAGCCATTGACAAAAACCCTCAGACGGGCGAGCTTACGGGAATTTTACGGGACACCGCCACCAGCCTAATCTGGCAAGTGGTTCCCGAGCCAACCGTCGATGAGCTTGTAGACGCAGCGGCGGTGGCTTGCCAAAAAATCGTTGAAGCAGGAATAAGCAGCATCCATTGGATATTGACCTCGCAAAACGAGCTTCAGATAGTTCAAAGGCTTCAAGCAGAAAGAAAGATCCCGATAAGGGTTAACATTGTAGTTCCCTATGAGTTCTTAAAAGAAATAGAGGAGTTTCATTCAACTGACAGTTCAATGCTGCATGTCGATGGAGTTTTCATCACAACAGACGGGTACCTGGATTCTAAAACAGCCGCTTTGATGCAGCCCTACAGCGATGATCCAGATAACAACGGCAAAATGCTGCTGACTCAGCAAGAATTGGCGTCTTCAGTTGCCCACGTTTTAGAGTTGGGTCTTCAGCCAGTTATACATGCCATGGGCGACAAAGCTATTGACACAGCGCTGAAAGTAATCGAGCAGACAGCATCACCCGCGGTTCGTTTTCGAATGGAGCAAGCAGCAGTTCTAAACAAGCAATTAATCAAGCGCCTCAAAGCCTCAAACGTCATAGTCACGGTTCAGCCCACTGTTATTGCAACCGAATTCGCGGTTTGGTCAGCTGCGGCGCGGCTTGGCAGGGGAAGGGCTAGCCTGATTCATCCGCTTAAAACCCTGCTGAGCGCAGGCGTTAAGGTTGCTGGCGGCTCCGATTGCCCAATGGAGCCTCTAAGCCCGATGCTTGGCATGCAAGAAGCAGTGCAAAGAACCAGTTTTCCCGAGCAACGCTTAACCGTTGAGGAAGCTACTTGCATGTACACTGCTGATGCAGCTTACTGTTCTGGGGAGGAAAACTTGAAAGGTTCAATTGAAGAGGGCAAGCTTGCGGATTTAACGGTGCTATCGGAAGACCCATTTACTGTTGGCGCAAAAAAAATCAAAGGCATCAGCATTGAAATAACTATTATTAATGGAAAAATTGTTTTTCGCAAGGCATTAAATCACTAGTCAATTTGCGCTTTGCTGTTTTCAACTTTCATTAGTTCAGCGACAACTCTCCAAATGAAGAATCCGAAAGCGCTGACAAAAAACATAATGATGGTGAAGGTGTCTGTTCTCACGTTTATAAGATGAGAGACAGGCATCGGCAGCCAGCTGGGATGGGTAAACTGTATAACTACGCCGTCGAGCCACGCGAGCAAACCAAAAAAGAACAGCATCTGCCCAACAACCTTAACGACGACAAGCACTAATCGGCTGGAAGAAGCATTCATGTCCATGACGGAACTTAAAACGGCATAATAAAACTTGCGAGAAAGCCGAAAGATTTTCGACATATAAAGTTAAAGAAGTCATTACACCATAGCGCTCTGCGCTTGTCTATTAGGCTCTTCTAGATGTCCCTATTAGGCTTCCTGTGCAGCTACCCCATGTTTCTGCCATTTAGTTCCAACTCACTGTAGGTGGTTCAAGCCCTAAACCGAAAAAGCAACCCAAACAAGCCTTGACCCTAAACCACCTACCCATAGACCTACCCTAATATTTGTGCCAAAAAGCCGTCACAAAAATGGGGCGGTCTTGTCTCTATTTCATTTTGAGAAGTATCTTGGCTGTTTTCTTCGGGTGGCGAAAAGCCCTCCCAATTTTGGTTCTTGTAAACGTTGGGTTCGCCATGTTTGCCCTCATGCATAGCTGTTGCAGGTCTTGGGCTGAGAACTCCGGCGTCTCAATCAACGGCTCCGTGGCTGCCAAGGCGTAGTCGCAGAAGCCTTCTCTTAGAAAACCGCCTTCTTTTGCCTGTTCGTATAATTGTGTTCCGTAAAGTGGCATGGCGATGCTGAATATGAGGCTGTCAGCGCCTAAGCGTCTAAGTTTATACGCAAACTTTATGGTCTCTTCGATGTCTGCTTTGGTTTCTCCAATCAACCCCAAAACGAAGAAGCAGCCAACTTTAATCCCGACTTTCTTGCATAAAACAACCGCTTGCTCGACGCACTTCAAATCCAAATTCTTGCCAATAACATCGTTCACAACACGTTGTACTCCAGATTCAGGAGCCACACGGATTTTTTTGCAGCCAGACTTCTTCATCTTTCGCAACAGTGGTTCATCAAGTGTGTCTGCCCTAACACCATTAGGCGTAAACCAATCAACATGCAAGCCTCGCTCGATAATTAAGTCGCATATATCGGCCATGCGTTTTTTATCCAACGTCATGTTCTCGTCATAAAAATCGATCTGCTTAACCCCGTAAGTCTTCACGACTTGTTCAAGCTCATCAACCACGTTTTTTGGGCTTCTGGCACGCCAGATTCTACCCCAAACGATACAGGTTGTGCAGAAAACACAGTTGTACGGGCAGCCTCTGCTGGTCGTTATGATAGTCCATGGTTTGCTTATCTCGCCGCGCAACGGATTTTCCTTAACTGCTTCGTAGTAAACTTTCATTGGAAGTAAATGCCTTGCGGGAAACGGCAAAGAATCCATATCCTTAATAATAGCGCGTTTACCGGTGAGAACGGGTTTCCCATTTTTCTTGAAGCCTAAACCCTCTATGGTTGCGAAATCTTGTTTTCTTGATTCAAGCGCATCAACCAACTCGAAAATCGTGTTCTCAGGTTCGCCGATAACAACAAAATCCACCTCAGAATCCGAAAGACAAGCTTCCGGTCTAGCTGACGGATGTTGACCCATCAACACGACAGCAATCTTCTTGTTAACGGCCTTTACTGCATAGACTACTTCAAACGCGGTTTTTGACCAACCCGAAAAGGGAATCTCAACAACAACCACATCAGGATTCCATTGCCTCACGCGTTCAGCAATCGTTTGTGCACTTAAACCAACACGGTACTTGGTTTCATCCATTTCCTCAAGGTTCTTCCAGCCTTCCGTTGGAGCATCAATAATGCTGACACTGTACTTTTTTTCTAAAACAGCGGCGACTGACGCTAAGACTATTGGTGGAAAAACGTTTGGTTTTCCCCAAGCTTTAGGCTGAATTCGAGGCGGATTAATCAAGCAAACACGCATCTGAACTGTGCACTTCTAAACCAGAATACCATAATGCTTCGATTAAAACTTTGCACTAAAACGGCAAAAAGAACAAACGCACACCGACAATGACGCCGACACACATCAACACCCACAACACGATCGTGACATCTCTTATCCGCAAAGCACCCAAAATCTTGTCCCCAGTCAACGGCTCCAAACTGTCCCCAAGAATGTACTGTCCAGGCTTCTCCAACTGAATCCGCAATGCACCAGCCATAGCCGCCATTGGCCACCCATGATTTCGGCTTGGCGTTTTTTTGTGGTCTCTGCGGGCGATTTTCCAAGCGTTTTTTGCGTCTTTGCCAAGGATAGCGGCAGACACAATCATGAATAGCGCAGTTAATCTTGTAGGTATGTAGTTGACGACGGTGTCTAGGTTTGCGCTAAACCACCCTGTGTTTATGTGTTCTTTATCTTTGAAGCCTACCATGCCGTCAAGCGTGTTTATAGCTCGAAAAGCGATTGCTCCAGTAACACCGAACAAAGCGAACGACAGCATAGGTGAGAGTTTGAAGTCAATTAGGTTTTCAGCCATCGATTCGATAACCGCGCTGCTCATCTGTGACCCGTTTAGGTTTGTTGAGTCTCTTCTTGAAAAATGACTATATTTCTTTGATTCATCAACCTCGTTTGCTTGGATGGCTTTGGCTGCAGCTTTCGCCCAATCAGTCTCAAGCTTAATGCAAATAGTCATCTTCAACAGAATAATGCCGATGAAAGCGTAAACAAAGATGCTAATGTAAGTGTAAATCGCCCATAAACCAAAATAGACTGGAAGCGTAAACGCACAAATCACCGTCAGCGCCAAGAGAACGCCTAAGAGTTTTTCGATTTTTGGATTTGGATTTTTGAAGACGGGCTCGATTTTTTTAGTAAATTTGCCCATTAGAACGGTTGGGTGAAGCTTGAAAAACCACCTGTCAGGAAAATTGGGTGAAGGGTCACCAAGAACCAAATCTAACATTATCGCCAGAATTAGCACGATGATTGCGACTAAGCTATTTAAGAGGTTTAGCACCAAGAGTTACCCAAGCATTGCTTTTCGAGATAAGTATAAACGGTTTATATCAATTGCGGTTTTCAGAACCACTATGCTTTTACGTTATGGCTCTTAGTAATTTCAAAATGTTCTTGCAGTTCAGAACCGCTTTTCTATTTCTGTAAAAAGTTCGGCGGGAAGACAGACATCAATTTTCCAGATGTCTAATTTTTTTGGCGAAGTTTCAGTTTTGCCGAACCTTTGAGATGTACCAGAATTGTTAATGCTGTCGAGATTGTCCAGAATTTTCTTTTGCGGTAGTTTCGGAAGAAGTAGCCTGGGCGCAAGTAGAAGTGATGGTAAGCTGCCTCGTCCAGAATTGCCAGTTCTTTCATGCTTAGCTGGGGGGTCTCAAAAATGGGTCTTTTCGTATCGTACTTGTCAAAGTCGGTTACTTTCAGCCACCCTTTCTCTTTAACCAAGTCATACAATGGCGTTCCTGGGAAAGGTGTTGCCACATGGAACCAGCTACTGTCGTCGGGAGAGATTTTCTCCACGAATTTGATGGTTTTCCACACACTTTTCTTTGTCTCGCCTGGAAAGCCAAGGATAACGTTTGAAATGGGCTTCAAACCGAGCTCTCTTACCCAACCGAAAACTTTCATTGTTAATTCAGGAGAAATTCCTTTTTTCATATCGTCTAAAACCTGTTGCGTGCCGGATTCAACTCCGAACCACACCGAGATGCATCCAGCATCCTTCATCTTCGCAAGCAGCTCTTTTGTCAGCATATCAACGCGTGTACCACAGTTCCATTCGATTTTCAATCCGCGCTTTAGGATTTCATCGCAAAGTGCAACTGTTCTTGGCTGGTCAACCGTAAAAGCGTCATCACAAAACGTAAACGTGTTAATGCCGTAAGTTTTATTCAAAAACTCTAACTCGTCTACGACGTTTTTGGGGCTTCGCATGCGGTACCTGCGTCCATGCATTCTAACTGTTGTGCAGAATTCGCACCAGTATACGCAGCCTCTGCTCGTTGTCAAGTAAAGTATATTTTCATATTTGCGTAGGGTCTCCATTGGCCAAAGATGGCGAGCTGGAAACGGCAAAGCATCCAACTCTTCAATGTATGGTCTATCTGGATTCCGCGTGATTTTGCCGTTTTTCCTGCAAGTGGTGCCAGCTACATCGGAGTAGCTTTTGCCTGCTTCAATCCTCTGAACAAGCTCCAACAGCGTATTTTCTCCTTCTTTCCTCACGACAACGTCTAATTCTGGGCACTCTTCGAGTGCTTTGTTATCCCAGAAGGTAACATGTGGACCACCTGCAACGGTTATGCAGTTTGGGCAAGCATCTTTTGCAATCTTTAACAATTTGAGCGAAGACTGATATGTAAGAGTGGAAGATGTGGCCCCAACAATGTCTGGTTTACGCTTACTAATCTCGCTCTTAAAATCTTCTAACGAAAGCCTTAGTATTTGGCAATCAATTACATCAACTTGATAGTTGTTTTTCTCTAAAACAGCCGCCAAATATCCTAAACCTAACAGTGCAAAGGGCATGTGAGTTTCTGTGCCCGCTGGAGCGGCAGGATTAACTAAGGTTACATGGGGCTTCATTTTTCTGCTTCACAGCTTCCTATTTATTCTTCAAAAAAGAGATGCATGAAGCGCTTAAACATTTCGCATTTTTTGCCTAAAATGGAAACGAATAAAAATTTGGTAAATAAATAATTTAGTCCTCTTTTATTCCGCTTTCGTGGTTTCAGTAGGCCAGTATTTTGGTTGAATGGCTGCATTTTCTAGCAATGATGGGAACAAGTTTAGAGGCCATGAAGGAGGCATTTTTGTCAAGTACAACAATACCGTTTCAAGCCCGTTTATTCTTCTAATTTTCTCGTTAGCCTCAAACAACTTGTCGAAATCTTCTAGTGCAACTGCACAGTACAAGTCATAAGATCCTATAAGCCTTATAATCACTATCAAGTTTGGAATTTGAAGCAGTTGAGAGTATATTTCTGGCATTTTGCTTCGGTTTGAAACTCTGATGTATATGTTGGCAAGAGCTTTGTATCCGAGTTTATTCAGGTTAAGAGTTATTGTAGAAAGAGTTAACAGGTTTCCTCGAAGTTTCTTGTATCTTTGAATTACCGTCTTAGTGGATATGTCTAGTTGCAAAGCAATTTTTTTAAAAGGAACGCGTGATTTTTCTGAAAGAATTTTCGCGATTTTTCTGTCTATTTCATCGATTTGTAATGACGGCTTTATCCAAATTAGTCAAATTAGGATTACGGCTGATTGGACTATCATTTCCTTCTAACTGTTTGATGATTAAGTTTTGAGGAAATTCTATGTTTACCGCTTCTGCCCAGATTAAAGCATCAACATGTTTGATGATGCTGTTCGACTCTAAATCTTCAATTATCTCATGTAACTTGTTAAGGTCTCTTAAGGCTACTTTTCCAAAGAAGTTATAGTTGCCAAATGGGCCTATCAACCCAGCGATGTACGGTTTGCTTTCAAGCAACTTAGCAACTTCTTTTTCGTTTTCAACAGAGGTTATTATGCCTAAATCAACGATATGGCGATATCCCAAGCAATGAGGGTTAATGAGCATTTTTTCGCCGTTAATTATTTCTTTTTTCCACAATTGTTTATAACGCATTGTGACTGCAGTTACTGTAATTTTGCATTCTTTGGCAATATCAGTAAAACTAGTGCGAGATTCAGATAAGAGTATCTTCAAAATTTTTGCGTCAATTGCATCAATTTTTACCCGATCTGCCAAAATCGTTACCCTTTAGACCTTGAAATCTGAGTAGAAAACATCATGGCATTTTATATATATTTCTCATTCAAAATCTATCAAAGAATTCCCGTATTAGCCTCTTTATTTTTCTATTTTATTTTTTTGTTTCTTAAATTGGAAAAACGGCGGTTCCCAGTAAAACGATGTTCAGCTTATTGAGTATTTGTTGTAGGCTTAAGCCTGTGACAATTAAAAAAATGACATTTTTTCTCATAATTAAGCTATATTTTGAATAGATAGGCATAACTTTATAAATAAAATTCATTTAAATGTTATATGCAACTTATAAGGAGAAAAAGAAAAATGCAAATTGCAAAACATAAAACTGCAGCAATTGCGATTGCTATATTCTTAACATTTTCCATGATAGCTTCAATGGAGCTAGTGCCAATAACTAGTGCCAGTGCACAACAAGCAGATAACCTACCAACATATGCCTACATTAGTGCGGCACCAAACCCGGCTGGTGTCGGTCAATCGGTGCTCGTCATCATGTGGTTAACCAACGTCTTTTCTATAGACTCAACGTTGGCAAACGACTACAGGTTCCACAACTATGAACTCACCATTACATCACCTAGCGGCGCAACAACGACAACAACGTTTTCTATTGTCCAAGACCCTACATCGGACCAAGACTATACCTTCACTCCTAGCGTGGCTGGCACATACACTTTGAACTTTACTTTCCCAGGACAACCATACGACGAATATGCCCATGACACAACTTACATCAACCCGCTTTTCGGTCCCCCAGCCGTGCCTGAACCATACTTTAACGACACTTATCTTCCCAGCAGCGCACAAACAACCCTCACTGTCCTGTCAACACCAGTACCTGCATATCCAACGACTCCGCTTCCAACTGCATACTGGACTCGCCCGATATACGGTTATAACTCTAACTGGTACACAGTTTCGTCAAACTGGCTAGGTTCAGGTGCACCCGTTGAATCTTGCGTAGGTTCAGGTGCCATCGGTGCCTTCGGAGCAAACGGTGTCTTTACTGGTGCAGGCCTCAATAGATATCCAGGTGATGCTGTAGGTTCTTTAACCAGTCACATCATGTGGACAAAGCCGCTTGACCAAGGAGGCATAGTCGGAGGAAGCAATTTCCAAGTTGCAGGAGATAGTTACTTCGAAGGTTCCGCATACGTTCAACGATACACCAATCCGATAATAATGGATGGAATACTCTACTATCAAGCACCGCTAGGATACGATTACCCTGCTGGATTAGGTACATCTGGCGGATCGGGCGGTGGAACTTACGCCGTTAATCTGCAAACAGGACAGCAAATTTGGGAAAACAGTGCAATACCTGCTGGAGCACTATCATTTGGTTACATCTATGACGCTCAAAACCCCAACCAAAAAGGAGTTGAACAGCCAGTTCTATTCACATCCAACTTTGCCCAAGCTTATGATGCATGGACAGGACAGTATCTGTTCAACGTTACCAACATCCCAAGCGGTGGTCCCATAACTATGGGTCCAAACGGTGAAACATTAGACTACATCATTGCAAACGGACAGCTGGCTGAATGGAATTCATCGAACCTTTGGAACTGGAACATAGTTGTCGGCGGAGGTTCACCAGCTCCTGCCACAAGCACTTTCAGCGTTACAACATCCAATGAGCCATTTGCTCCAGGTTTCACCACAACTACCTATACCAACACGGTCAATGGCGGCGTTGGCAGTATGTACGATTCTATAGGACCTAACGGGGCGCAAAACGCTACGTTACCAACAGGCCTCCCCGCTTCATTTACTCAAATTGCAGCCTTCTACGGAAATATGATACTTTGCGAAAGTGGCGTTCTGCCTAATACCGAAATTACCGTTCTAAACAGCGCTATCACTTCCGCGCCATACGAATACTTTGCGCTCAATCTCAACTCATCAAGAGGTGCAGTAGGTTCATTAATGTGGACAAACGTAGTTGACGCGCCACCAGGCAACTTGACTGTCTTAGAAGGTCCGGTTGATCCAGCGACAGGCGTCTTTATTGAAGGTTGGCAGCAAACTATGCAATGGGTAGGATACAACCTGTACACAGGCGCGAAGATATGGGGTCCAACTCCATCCCAAGCACCACTTGACTACTATGGCAACCCAATCACACCCCTGATACAAGGACAATGTGCATACGGTAATCTCTACAGCATGGGATACGCAGGAATAATGTACTGTTATGATGATAAAACTGGAAAACTACTGTGGACCTACGGTAACGGTGGCGAAGGCAACAGCACCTATGCCGGTCCCAACTCGCCTTTCGGTGATTATCCGACATTCATAAATTGCGTTGGTAACGGAGTCATATACGTAATTGCTTCCGAGCACACTATCAACACCCCGATTTACAAGGGAGCTTTAGCACGCGCTATTAACGCTACAAACGGACAAGAAATCTGGACGCTCTCTGATTACACTGGCGAATTCTCAGCTATGAGTTACGCTATGGCAGACGGCTACAATACATGGTTCAACGGATATGACAGCTCAATCTACGTAGTCGGCCAAGGACCAAGCCAAACCACAATACAAGCGCCCCTGACTGCTGTTACAGAAGGCAGCAAAGCAGTTATACAAGGTAGCGTGATGGACATTTCCGCTGGCACGAAGCAAAACGAACAGGCAGCTGACTTTCCAAATGGCGTTCCATGCGCATCTGACGCTAGCATGACTCAGTGGATGGCATACGTTTACCAGCAACAACCACTACCAACTAATTTCACAGGCGTAACAGTAACGTTAACCGCTATCGATCCGAACCACAATTTCGTCACTCTCGGCACTGCTACAACCAATCAATACGGCGTATTCGACCTCACTTGGACTGCTCCAAGCGTTCCAGGCACCTACTCTATCACCGCAACATTCGCTGGCAACAACGGATACTATGGATCAAGCGCATATACTGGCATGGTAGTATCAGCAGCAGCAGCCACTCCAGCACCAACAGCCGTACCCCCCGCATCGAATACTAACACTTACGTTTTAGGCGCAGCAATCGCAATAATAATAGTGATAATCATAATCGGCGCAGTTTTAGCGCTGCTAATGGTTCGAAAACGACCATAAACCCAGTAAGGGAAAAAACAAATTTCCCCTTTTATTTTTTTGTTAATTTCTAAATGAGAACTTTTTTCAAATTATTTAAATCTTAAAATGCACCTATTCGCAATGCTTACTCGAAAGAATGAGGAGTAAACAGTTGCAACAGGACCCAACGCTTAAGGAAAAAATTCACCAAGCAAACGTTTCCGTTCACCAGCATGAAGCACGATACTATGAACTGCTCCATCCAGAAGTATACGGTAAACAAGAGCAGAAAAGAATAGTTGCAGAGCTAGAACTGATTAACAAAATTGTGACAGATAACCAAAAAAACGCTCTTGATGTCGGAGCAGGCACCGGCAACTTAACAGGCAAACTTTTGCACATGGGCTATAAAGTTACCGCCGTAGACATCTCCGCAGAAATGTGTGCCATCCTCCAAACAAAATACAACGTTTACTTGAAAAATAACAAATTAACTATAATCAACAAACCAATAGAAAATCTGGCTTTTGATGCTAGAGAATTTGACTTAATAACCTGCTACTCTGTGCTTCATCATCTTCCTGATTACGTCAACTCCCTCAGAAGCCTCTCAGTTCTGCTAAAGAAAGGCGGCGTAATCTACATTGACCACGAAGCCTCCCCCTTTTATTGGAAAACTGAACCAACCAGCTTATCCAACCTAATCAAAAGCACCTATTTTCATTCGAACCCCGTATTAAACAGCGTATACTTCCAAATTATTGGGCTAAAAGTTCCCTCAATCGACTATTCCCTATCGGATTACTGGCACAAAAAAGAACACTCACTGGATCACAAAAGCATAGATGCAGTATTCAAAAAAGAAAAATATGAATTCTCAAAACGCACGGACTATTACCAAAACAGCACCTGGATTCCGAATCCTCTATCCATAATTTATCGTCTCGTTTGCAAGCCTGAAATGAGTTATTGGATAGCCAAAAAATAATCAAGCAATTCCTACGGTTTTTTGTGCGTTGGGATTTAATCTCCTTTTTGCAAAGTTCACAACGCCTTCACGCCTAATTCTCTTCATTATCTGCTTTGGTGACCTGTGAAATTCTTTGAAAAATCTTCTTTGAATCGCCATAAGCGAGTTATAGTCAAATTCGTCAGTTTTTACGCTTAGCAAAAACTCGTCAAGACGGACGTAATTTTTCGACTCCAAAACTTCTTGGTAGAGCTTGCTGTCTGGATTAGCAATAAAAATGTTGAATAGACACCAGTCAGGATTTAGTTTTTTAGCGAATTTTAACGAGGTTTCCATGTCCTTTAACGTTTCATCTGGAACGCCGAGCATGAATGAGCACGCAGTTTTTATTCCGTTTTTGCTGCAAAGTTTGAACGCGCTTTCTATCTGCTCAAGCGTGGTATTTCTGCCGATCCGCTGTAAAATTTTCTGTGAACCTGATTCAACTCCAAACCAAATGGTTTTGCAACCAGCTTCCCTCATTTTTTCTAAAAGTTCTTGATCTACCAAATCCACACGTGTATCGCAGACCCATTCTAAATCCATCTTGTTTTTTATCATGAGATTGCATAATTCAATTGTTTCTTTTTTTCTAATAGTAAAGTTGTCATTGATAAAGTAAAGACCCTTTGTGCCATATTTGCTTTGTAAATCTTGGATTTCGTCAATAACTCTCTGCGGACTGAAGGCGCGGCAAATGTTTCCCCACAGTTTCTTTGTTTCGCAAAAACCACAGCTAAATACGCATCCACGTGAGATGCTCATGACATCGGCGGGTTTAACGCTCAAATACTCTATAGTTCTATCGTAGAGTTCAAGCGGCAATAAGTGCCTTGCTGGATAAGGGATTTCGTCAAGGTTTTCGATAAATTTTGGTGGATTTTTGATGTTTTTTCCTTTGCGTCTGCATGCAACGCCTGGGATAGTTGCGGCAGCAGACTCATTGTTGTTAGTGATGCATGTTGCGAGTTGTGTTATGGCTCTCTCGCCTTCACCCATAACCACATAATCGATTTCTGGGTTCGCCAGTAAACTATCAGGCACATAGGAAGCGTGCCAACCACCAACAACTATTCTGCAGTTAGGCAGGGCTTCTTTGATGGCCCTCGCGGTCTCTACACATCGCGCATAGGTGGCTGAGCCACATGTAATGCCTACAATTTGCGGGTTAAGGTTTGTGACTAACTGCTTGATTTCACCGATTGATTTTTTCATGAGATAGTTGTCGAGCATTTGCACTTCGAAACCTGCTTTTTCGAGTGCGGCGGCAACGTACATTAAGCCTATCGGAGGCAACCGTTTGCCAAGATACCATGCGCCGTTTTCGGGCGGAGCAGTAGTCATTAAGAGAATCAATTGAGGATTTTCTCCTGTTTGCAGAATTGTTTGTTCCGTAGTTTATTGTGCACGTTTTGTCTCTCTGTGAACGTTTGCTTATTTTGATTAATTGCGAGTTTATAGGTTTAACTGAACTTGGTGATGATGCATGTTTCTTTTGTGTTTTGCTGTTTTTGAGATTAACCTCTTCGTGGGGAATGGGTTAAAGAAAAGGTTTATAGCCCTTTCAAGTGCCTTTTCCAGAAGGATGAGGTTTCAAAATGAAAGTTGTTGTCCACTGGAGTGGGGGCAAAGAATGCGGCTTAGCTTACCACAAAGTTATCAAACAGGGACATCAGGTTGCTTATCTTCTCACCTTTGAGTATATGAAACCGTATGTTTTTCACAGTTTTCCAATGATGGAACTCCAATCCCAAACTTTGGGGACTCCCTTGAAGCGGGTTAGAATCAAAAAAGCATACGAGGACATCCTCAAAACTTTGACAACGTTACATGACGAAGAAGGAATCGAAGGCATCGTAACGGGCGACATAGTTGGAGCAGGATGCGCAGTTGTCCACTCCAGCTACTACGAGAGCATGTGCAAACAGTTAGGCATGGCTTTTATGATGCCTTTAGAAAACCCTTCAGGAGACACTTATGATGTGTTGAAAGAAGTGGTTCAGACCGGCTTAAGACCAGTGTTAAACTGCATTAATACTAATTTCTTTGGTGAAGAATGGTTGGGGCGAGCCATAGACAGCAACTCTATCAAAGAACTAAAAGAGTTAGCCGACGAAAAAAACATAGATGTTTCCAGCGAAGACGGACAAGGCTACCACAGCACAGTTGTCGACGCTCCGCTTTTCAAAGAATCCATCGGAATAGGCAAATTCAATAAGAAAACCAAGAAGGAAAAGTCGAAGAATTGGAAGAGAAATTGGCTGTATATGGACATCAAAGAAGCATATTTAAAACCCAAAGAAACACCCAAATGATCAGCAAATCAAAATCCTCATTATTTACTCCTAACTTTTCCCAGTTATCTCTGGTGATTCGCGCAGTTTGGGAAAAATCTAAATTTTGCATAAAGTAAATGAACCTGAACGCGCTTATGGGGTACAAAACTCTATTGTTTCAGGGAAGAACATGAAAACTCGCGTAACCCTTGTGAATCCACCCTACCCTGTCGGTTCCCATCAGCATCCACCTTTTATGCCCTTAGGTCTCGGGTACTTGGGTGCGGTGTTGTACAAGAATCATTTTGAAGTTAACGTGATTGATTGTCAAGCGCAAAAACTCACTCATAAACAGTTTAGAGAAGAAATCGGTAAAGTCCAGCCTGACATCGTTGGAGTCACCTCAACCACTCTCACATACAAGTCTGCCCTTCGAATAGTAAAAATCTGCAAAGAAGTTTGGCCAAACTGCATAACTGCAATCGGAGGTCCACATGTTACCTTCTGGGATGACCAGGCATTGCAAGAAGAGCCATCCTTAGATGTTGTTGTCAGACGGGAGGGCGAAAACACCATGTTGGAGCTTGCACAGCGAGTGGAGAGCGGTCAATCTTTCTTTGACCTTGTAGGTACTACTTGCAGGAAGGGTACAGAAGTAGTGAAGAACCCTGATCGACCTTTCTTGGAAGACCTCGACAGCTTGCCTTATCCAGCGCTTCATCTTTGGCAGCACACTGCGAATCTGCGGAAGTACGGAACGATACCTTATCCTGTGATGACCAGTCGAGGTTGCGTGTACTGGTGTAACTTCTGCACAGCCGTCAGAATGTTCGGCAGAAGGTACCGCATGAGAAGCCCCAAAAATGTGGTTGACGAGTTAGAGTTTCTCCACAAAAACTACTATGCAAACCAGTTCACGTTCTACGACGATGCATTTACCGTGGATCAAGATAGAACGGCAAAAATATGCGATGAAATTCAGCGAAGAGGACTCAAAATCAAATGGGACTGTGAAACCCGAGTAGACATGGTTAGTAAAGAGCTCTTCGTAAAAATGAGGGCGGCGGGCTGTATAGCTGTTTGGTTCGGTGTGGAATCAGGTTCAAAGAAAGTGTTAACCAGCATGGGCAAAGGCTTCTCGCTTACCCAAACTAGAAGAGCGTTTAAGTGGGCGAAAGAAGCAGGGTTAATGACGGTTGCAGGCGTTATTTTGGGTTTTCCTGGAGAAACAAAAGAAAGCGCTTGGGAAACAGTTCAGTTTGTAAAGGAATTGAACCCTAACGATGTCGGTTTCTACATAGCTACACCTTACCCCGGAACACCTATGTATGAAGAAGTCAAAGCTAACGGCTCCCTCAAAATAACTAACTTCGACAAATATGACACTGCGACACCAACCTTTGAGATTCCAAACATGACCATGCAAGAACTCACAGAAATTAGAGAACAAGCATTCCAAAGCTTCTACCTAAGCCCAGCCTACTTCGTCAGTGCGTTAGGCATGTTCAGGCAAGGAAAAATGTGGGGTCTAGGCGCCACCCGTCTAATAATGGCGCATGCTCGAAGGGCAATCATTGCAAAAGCAAACAACCTGCTGAAGTAAAAAGAGGGCGCAAGGAGAAAGCCAACCGTTGATTTTATTGATGACCACCGCTCCACCATTAAAGTCACCTTGGGGGATGGCGGGAAGACTGCCGCCGTTAGGCTTAGCCTATGTTGCTGCGGTCCTGGAGAAAAATGGCTTTCAAGTTGAAATTTACGATAATTACCTGCTTGAGAGACCCATTGAAGAAGTTAAATCGGAAATAAGAAAGCGGTCGCCCGAAATAGTTGGTATAACCTGTAATTCTTTGGCTTATGAACGCTGCATAGAGTTGGCCAAAGCAGTCAAGGCGGCCTGTCCGTCTTGTCGGGTGGTTGTTGGTGGTCCACATGCTTCGTATATGCCCCAAACTCTATTGGAGCACTCAGAAATAGATTTCGTAGTTATTGGCGAGGGCGAACAGGCAATGGTTAAGCTTGCCTCTAGCATCATAAAAGGTGAACCAGCCGAGTCAGCAACATTAATTCCTGGTGTCGCATGTAAAATCGGCAGCGGGATAGTCAAGATTGCGCCTCAATTTATTAGCGATTTGGATTCGATTCCGTTTCCAGCTCGACATTTGTTGCCTATGCGAATGTATGATCGTGCGTTGAGCTATTTGACTGTTAAACCCGTTGACACCATGAGTGTACATCGCGGTTGCCCTTACAAATGTGCGTACTGTGAAACTAGAGAGCTTTGGGGGACAGCTTGCCGAGCGTTTTCACCTCAAAGAGTCATCGACGAAATAAAGCACATGACAAAAACCTTTGGCACTAAGGGCATCTATTTTGTAGGCGACAACTTTACCATAAACAAAAAACGCACCACCGAGATATGCCAACTAATCAAAAGCAACAAGATAGACCTGAAATGGACCTGCGAAACCAGAGCGGACCTAGTCTCCAAAGAATTGCTCTCTGAAATGAAATCTTCAGGCTGCCAAACCATGTTTTTCGGGGTCGAGTCAGGTTCGCCTAGAATTCAGCAGAAACTCAACAAAGGCATTGACCTGCAGGAGATCCCTCGCACTTTTGAGCTTTGCAGGCAAGTGGGCATACAGACTGCAACTTCTTTCATGCTCGGCATTCCTGGAGAAACAGTAGCTGACATGAATGCTACCTTCGAGTTCGCGAAAAAGCTGAAGGCGGACTGGTGCATGTTCAACATTTACATTGCCTGTCCAGGCAGCGCATTGTATGATGAAGTGATTAGCCAAGGCCTCTACGACCAGTTGGATAATTATCTGGCAAGAGTCAAAACCAAAGAGTTCGATTATGATATGCTGGTGAAGATTCAGCGGGATTTCCAGCGGCAATGTCAAAAATCGTCGTCATCGAAGCTTATGCGGGTTGTCAAGCAGGAAGGCTTGGGCAGCGCAGTTAAGAAGAGTGCAAAAGTGGTTTTTCACCGCTCATAATTGGAGTTTGATTACCTCAGGCGTGTTGACGGGGGCGGATTGCTTTTTACTTGTCAGAGTGAGGTGTTAATAGTGGAGCGAGGGGAGCTTGGTTTTGTTATATGGTTATGTTAATTGTTTTTAGAATGTCACGGTAAGCCTTAAGAGGCGTTTCCTTGTCGCTGACATTTTTTATCAGCATTCGCCCACCATCAAATAAGCTAACGTCAAGCTTCATGTAATCAAACATCAAAACCATCGGAGATTTCACTCGGATTTTGCAGTGCTGCTTTTTGATTTTTTCGGATGCCTCGTTCATATTGAACTTTAGAGGTTGCGCTGGAGTTATATCCGCAGTTGTACCTCCGCAGAGCCAAACAACATGCAGGTTGCCCACAACTTCTTTTTCAACCATTCAGCTTTTGCTCCAGCATTGCTATTTTAGGCGTATGTTTGCTTTATCAACATTGCCATAAAACGATTGAATGCGACGACTTATTGGGTTGGGCTGCCTGCCTCTTTGGGTTTAAGAACCGCTTCTTCAATATCCATATACAAAAAGTTTCCCTCCCGATACGGTGACCCGCCGAAATCGACGACTCGGCTTTGCTTTGTGTACTTGACGATTTCGACGCGTTGCTTGAACAGCGGAGCATCAAGCGATGTGGAGTGGTACTCTCCGGGTTCCCCCGACACATCTATTCCCTTACCCGCTGGTCCAACTAGCGGTTGCATGTCTTCGATGCATTTTCGGTCTATTTGCCTACCCAGCCACTCTTCGGTGAAGTATCTTTGGTCAATGCAGCTTAGAATCGCTTTAACGCCGGTTGACTGCTCCATTTCCATGATGCGTTTGCGGTGTCGATTGCCTGGAATCAGGTTCAACGGGCGATCCCACAGCGGCATCATAAGTTCAACACCTAATTTTTTGCATGCATCCTTCCATACGCGCCTGTGATGCACGTTGTCAATGTCGCCTGTCACTATGGCGTTGGCGCCCTCTTCCTTATGCAGCCGCTCAAGAGTTCCCATGATGTCGTCATAGCGGTTATCGGTGATTTTCACAAACTGGTGAGGCATGCCAAGGGCTTTGGCTTGTTGCTCTATAACTTTGAAACTGTGAAAAACATAGGGCTCCATATAGATGTAGGTAACTAAACATGCTACCTCGTGACCCTGCTCTACCACTTTGTGAAGTGCCGTACAGCAATCTTTTCCCCCACTCCAATGGACAATCACCTTCATTCCGACTCAACATCCATGGTGCACTTTGGAATCTTCGATGATGGATAAACACATGAACTTATAAGCGTTTACGGAAACCCGCCATCACACTGCAATTAGCTCAAAGAATTTATCTATCTTAGTGCACGCTTAAATTTAGTGTTCAGCATTTTCCAAGAATTTGTTTTATTGTTTCAGTTAGTTTTTGGTTGTCTTTAGCTGACCTGACTGTGACTCTAAAGTAACTGTTGTCTAAGCCCATGAAGGTGCAGCAGTCTCGGATTAGAATGTGCTCTTTAGTCAGCAAATCTTTAAGTTTGGTGGACGTGATTTTTTGGTTTAGAATTTTTACAAGCACAAAGTTTGTCACTGACGGGTAAACGTGCAGGCATTCGATTTCGTTTAGGTTCTTGGTAAGCTGAGTCCTTTCCTTGGCAATTGTTTGTTTAGTATTTTGTATGAATTCCGTGTCGTTAAACGCTGCAGACGTCGCTACGCCTGCTATACAATTAATGCTCCACGGCAGCTTAACTGTCTCAAGCTTCTTGATTAGCTTTGGTGCTGCAATGCCGTAGCCTAGTCGTATGCCAGCCATACCGTAAAATTTTGTTACCGACCTGATCACAAAGAGGTTCTCATACTCCTTTACTATGCCTGCCAGCGTAGTGTCTTCCCCCTTATCGGCAAATTCGATGTAGTTCTCATCTACGCTAAAGATTATTTCTTTTTTGCGGCAGAAATCAACAAGATCTACCAAGTTTTCCTTGCTGTACAATGTTCCTGAGGGACTATGCGGGTTGCATATACACATTATTTTTGTGTTGCCTAGTTACCGCCTTCTTGATTTTGTCTGGCTCTAACGCAAAATTTTCTGGTAACTGAACAAACACTGGCTTACCGTCGACCCTCAAAGCCGCTTTCTCGTACTCTGAGAATGAAGGTACAGGAATTACTGCGTTTAAGCCTCGGGGTAAAATTTCAGTAATCGCGTAGATTAGCTCAATTGAGCCGTTGCCTAAAACAATGTTTTCTTCTTCAACGCCGTGCCCCACGTACTTGGCAACTTCCTCTTTAAACTCTATCGGGTTTGGGTCAGGATAGAACTTAATCAACTTGGCATATTGCTTAACAGCTTCAACGGCTTTAGGTGAAGGACCAAGAAAATTGATGGGTCCGCTGAACTCAAGCACCTCTTCAAGTGGAACGTTGTATTTTCTGCTAAAACCCCAAATGTCTCCGCCATGACTAACAAACCTGCGTTCCTTACATGTGTCCGACAGCTTTCCTTTCCTCCATTAACCTACCTGCTTCTTTTTCAACTTGCAACTGAGCTTTAAAGTGAGCGTTATACAGGTTAACAACCTTGTATAGCCAGTAAACTGACCCGATGCCCAGCGTAACAATTGTAATTAAAACATAAGTTTTTATCGGTATCGTCTGGGTCATAAACATCCGTTCTGGAAAAGCAGCCGCAAGAAACTTTTCCTGATTTCTCTCATGCACCACTAAATCCCTAGACAATAAGTAAAGGATGACAAAAACCGGAATAACCAAAATGATGCTGACCGCCCAAGCCTTCGCATTCCTGTCTATAAAATGTTCGCTCGTTGCCGGGGGCTCCTTTCCCTGGCTCCTCAGATAGGTGGCAACCTGATTTTCAAGTTTTGCTTCACGCTGAAAATGCTTATTTCTTCCCTCGATTAGTCGGTAGAACATGGGGAAAAACGCCAATCCAAAGGTAACGATCGCCGCCAGGAACCACATGGAAAACCAAATTTTCCTGTCGCTTCCAACTTTACTCTGCATAGCGGTTTCCATGTAAATCCCGAACTGGCCCTTAAAGTGCTAACAAGGTTGGAGCACCCAAACTTTATAAGCTCTTCCATTGGCATCTAAAAGTAAAATGAGCCGAAATGAAATGCTGCTTTCCATAATAATTCCCGTTTACAACGAGGAATTAACAATAGGTGACATAATCGAACGTGTAAAAAAGTCAGTGCAGCAAACAGGATTAAAAAGTGAAATTATAGTGGTGGATGACCGCTCTTATGATCGATCGCTTGAAGTTGCCAAAAAACATGGCATCAAAATCTATACCCTAAAAGAACATTTGGGCAAGGGCTATGCTCTTCGTGCTGGTTTTGCCAAGGCAAAAGGCGACATTATAGTCACCATTGACTCAGATGGTTCACATCGACCCGAAGAATTGCCAGAAGTCTTGGAGCCAATCCTGCAAGATCGAGCTGACCTAGTTATCGGTTCAAGGTATCAAAATCACAAGCATGTGGCTGCAAGGTGGCTGAACGCTTTCGGCGTGCGCCTATTCAATTATTTTATCCAGATGCTGACGGGCGTAGCCATTACTGATTCTCAATCAGGCTATCGTGCTATGAAACGCGAAGTCCTGAAAAGCCAGAAACCAAAGTCAGGAGGATACGAGATAGAGTCAGAGATGCTGGTCAAGACGGCGAAAAAAAAATTCCGAATCACTGAGGTTCCGATAAGTTTTGAGCAGCGAACCTACGGGAGGTCTGGAGTAGACCCGTTGGTTGATGGGTTCAAAATTATAATATCTATAGTTTCAGCTTACGTGAGGGGTTAAGCAAGTGGCTGGCAACGCGCTTCGTGAAGTTTCAATCATTGTTGCAGCCTACAATAATGAGCAAACAATTGAGGAGTGCCTAAAATCGATTCTGACGCTAGATTATCCCTCGGGCTTCATTGAAGTTATCGTCATGGACGGAGGCTCAAAAGACGCTACGGTCAAAATAGCCCAAAATTTCCCAGTCAAAGTCGTTTCTATTCGTTTAAACGCTCCCGCAGCCTATAATTACGCCATGAAAATCGCTGCGCATTCGGTTCTGGGCTTCATAGATGCAGATGCTAAAGTCGAATCAGGATGGCTAAGAAAACTCGTACCTCACTTGGAAGAGCCTAAAGCGGCAGGAGTCAGCGGTAGCATAGAAACTTGGAATGCACAAAACCCGTGGGCAAAAAGCATCGGTTACGAACTTAAAAACCGATACAGCCGCATAGGAAAATACACAAGCCGCATAGCCACCATGAACCTGCTGTTGAAAAAAGAGGTTATCGAAGAGGCTGGCGGATGGGACGAAAACTTGCCAAGCCAATATGACACAGACTTAGGCTTCAGAATAAGCGCGAGGGGCTACAAAATCGCTTACGAACCAAACGCCGTCTGCTACCACTACAACAGACCTACGCTTCGGGCTTATTACAGGCAGCAGCTGCAGTACGGAAAAAACACTTTAAAACTATACTTTAAACACGGAAGCTTAGCCAAAGGCGATGAAATCACCGATTTTGGCATGAACATCCAGCCTGTGCTGCTGTTGGCAGTCATCGCCTTTTTCCTTGTCGGAATCATTCCAGCGCTCCGGCTGTTATGGCTCGGTTCAGGCTTAATCCTAGCGTTCATGCTCGTTTACTTCGTTTATTCCGCCGGCAAAATTGCCTTTAAGTTTCATGATAACGTGGCTTTTCGGTTAGTGGCGCTTTATTTTGTGAGAGCGTTCGCTTGGTTTGTCGGCGCAGTAACAACCACCATCAACTATGCTAGAGGCAAAGGGAGGAAAACACTCGATGCGTAGCGTCTGCTTTGTTTCGCCTGAGTATTGGCCTCTTTCTGGTGGAACAGGCGCCTACGTTTACTATCTGTCAAACGAGCTTATGAAAAACGGCTACAAAATCATCGTAGTCACAGGCTCTGACCAAACGTTAGACGTAGAAGTCAACGAGCAATTAAAGGTGTTTTTCCTAAAAATCCCCAAAGCACCCGTTATAAAATCGTTTATGCTTGCAGCCTCCAGCTACCGCAAACTAAACAGCGTCCGCGGAACCGTTAACGTGGATATCACGCATGCCAACTTGCCGTTAACGCCGAACTTTGCAGTGCCGCCGAACTTTGGAAAAACACTCGTTTGCACCGTTCACTCAACATGGAAAGGCGAAGCACAAGCTATACGAGGCGAACCCTACAGCAGGCTTAACGCCAACGAAAAGTTTATGGTAAGTTTCAACTGGTTTTTGCGGATTTTCGAAGAAAAAATGCTTGAGAACGTAAGAAAAATTATCGCTGTCAGCCACTTCACAAAACGCGAACTGCTTGACTACTACAAAGTGCCCGAAGAAAAAATCCGAGTCATCCACAACGGCGTCAACACAAGCAAGTTCCAGCCGGCAAAAGATAAGCGCAAAATCAAGGAAGAGCTCGGCTTTAACCCAAACGATTTAGCTATAGTGTCAGTGGGTAGGCTCTACGCACGCAAAGGTTTATTCACGCTTATTGAAAGCATGCCCGCCATCATTAAGCGGTTCAAAAACGCCAAATTTATAATTTCAGGCAAAGGACAAAGCGACGAAATGCATAAACTCATCGTCTATGCCGAAAAAATCGGCGTAAAAGACAACATAATCTTCACTGGTTACTATCCCGACAAGAAACTGCCCAAACTCTACCAAGCTGCAGACGTATTCGCTTTCTCCACATTCTATGAGCACCACCCCTTCGCTGTCCTCGAAGCTCTTTCAACAGGGTTGCCCGTGGTAACAACAAATGTTGGCGGAATTCCAGAAACGATTGAAAATGGCAAAAACGGGTTCTTGGTTGAGCCGTTCAATCCAAAACAATTCGGCGACAAGATACTGTATTTGCTTGATCACCCATCTGAAGCGTCGGAAATGGGGGTTCTTGCCAGAAAAAGCATTTTAGAACGTTTTGATTGGCGCATCGTCGTTAAAGACGCCATGAAAGTTTATGATGAAGCGCTTGGCTAAGCGATTTGTACTGGTTCTCGCCTGTAAGCCACCGTTACTTTCTGGAAAAGCTTTACTACATCAAGAGAGCAAAACAGCAGCTTCGTTAAGTACTCATGCTGATAAATTGTCATCTGGGCTTTTACCGGCAAATCAATCCGCGGTGGCTCAAATTTGTGCTCAACCATGGCAATCGGCAAACCTTCAACACTAAGGTCCCCTTCTCGTAGACCCGTTTTGTCGGCGATGTACCCCAGATAGGTTTCCTTCCAGTTCAACATCATAACTTTGGCGGCAGTTACGTCAACGGCTAACGCGTCGCTGCCTGACAGCATTAACCCCATTTTGACTGGTTTGCCTTTAGTTGGACCATTGCCTTCGATGCCTATCCTTGCATCCATAATCGTTAATTGTGGCCTAAGCAGGTTGTATAATCGATAGAGCACTTCCGGTAAGTAAGGATGTAAATAGATGCGTTTGTTGCTGGGAACGCAGCCGAAGAGGTTTTTGATGGCGCCGCTGAAAGCCATAAACTCATGCGTTTTCATCAAAGGCAAATCCACCACAGCATCCGCATCCAACAAGGTTTTAGGTAGAAACAGCCGCTTCAATGGAGTGCTGCCTTGAAATTTTACTTCGACAACTTTATCTTCGGAGAGGTTGATGACGCTGCCACCTGCCGCTTTTACTGCGGCTTCGACGCCTGTTTTATCGAACGCTGTCCAGCAGGGATAGTTAAAGCCATTTGATTCGCCCACAATGACTTCGCTGTTTCCGTCGCGGAGCAAGCCGACGAGTTGCTGCATCAATTCAGGGCTCGTAACAACGCCCGGCAGGTATTCTGGGTGACTTAAGTTTGGCTTAATGAAAATTTTGCGTTTGCCATGTAACCCTGAATTATCGACGGCTTCCTTTACAATCTCGCTTACGTCATCTTTTGCACGGAAAATTTTAACTGTTTTCTGCTCTACGCGTGGCATAACTATGCACCCTTCACTTGTTTTCCCATTATGCAGCCTGGGTCAGAATTGAGCATGTCACCGTTATGGTATGCAGCTGACCGTGCTCTGCACCCGCCGCAAATGTACTTGTAGTCGCATTTTCCGCAGGCTCCTTTTAGGTTGCCTCTGTTGCGTAAAGATTTAAAGAGTGGCGAGTTCAGCCAGATATCCTGAAACTTTTCCGTTTTCAGGTTTCCAACGTTTACCGGGAGAAAGACGCATGGGTGAACATCGCCTTGAGGCGAGAGAGAACAGTATAATCTTCCTGCGCCGCAGCCGCCAATGAAATCCGCCAGCGGCACGGCTTTCTTGGTGACTTTGACGGTTTGCATGTGCGCCATAGACATAGTTACTTCGCCTGTGCCTTGCTGGTCCTTGACATTGCAAGCCAACGCGGGCTAGCTGGGGCGCCGTGGTGAGAATGGTTGTTTTGCAGCCCTTCGACATCCTTGCAAGCAGGTACCGCATGAGTTTTTCGCGTTCTTCAGGAGAGAGGTCTTGGTCGTAGTGTGCTTTGCCTCTGCCTGTTGGAATGAAGTTGAAGTAAGTGAACCGCTCCGCACCTACGTCTTCGGCTAAATCGATAATTGCCGGCATTTCTTCAAGGTTATTTTTAGTAGCCGTGGTAGCTATGCATACGCATAAATCAGCTTCAACACAGTTCTTCAACCCCGCAACTGCCCTATCAAAAGCGCCCGGTACACCTCGAAACTCGTCATGTGTTTTGGCGGATGCGCCGTCTATGCTGATGTCTAAATAGTTAACTTTGGCTTGCTTTAGCTTCTGCACAGTTTCCTTGGTAAGCAGGGTGCCGTTTGTAGCGACCGACACGTAGAGCCCGCGGTCGGCGGCATGCCTTGCAACTTCAAAGAAGTCTTTTCGGCTCAGTGGTTCACCGCCTGAAAAAGCCAGCGCTGTCACTCCGGCATCGGCAAGCTGATCAACCACCGCCAAGGCTTCTTTGGTTGTTAATTCTTCCTCGTTGACTGCGCCACTGTTTGAGTAGCAGTGCTTGCAGCTCAAGTTACATTTATGCGTGAAATCCCAAACAATCAAGAAAGGCGCATAAAGCGAGATTGGCTTTTTAATTCCCATGTAAGCGAAGGACTTTGTCAAGTTGGTTATTGCTCTTCGCGCATATGGGTCAGCTAAGAGCTTTTCAACTTTTTCCCGCTTAATGTTTAGGCTTCTTCTTAGAAATTCAACCCAAAAACCAATAACCTGCGAGTACAAAGCGCTGCATTTCTCACAGTTCTGCTCGGTTTTTCCAGAATAAGAGTCCAATGCTGCTTCAAGAACCGTTCTGCCGCAAGCAGGGCATTTTTTTAGAGATAGCCGCAGCATTTTTTTTGTCATGGGCAGAGTTATCACTGCGTTCCAGAAGCTATCATGACTCAATAGACTCATCCGCGGTCGGACTCCTGAATCAGCAACAGTTGTAGAGTAGGTTACGTGGGGATGTTAAAGATTTCTCCGCAACGGCTTAAATCGAGGATTTTTAAAACTTATTCTGCCGAGAGTTTTATAAGTCAAAAAATCATATAGCCCGAAGGATATGCTTCCCACCTTCAAACAGGACTTACCGTTAATAACCATAGGGATAGTGGTTTTCAATAGGGAATGGATATTGAAAAAATGCTTGCTTCAGTGCAAAGCCAAACTTATCCTCATGATAAACTCTTTGTGTTGGTGGTGGATGGGAAAAGCAAAGACAACACCGTAAAGATTGCCGAGCAAGTTTTAGCTAAATCCGATTTTAACGGTTGTCAAGTCATCGTTAAAGAATCAAATATTCCTGAGGCTAGAAACATCTGCATTCAAAACATGAGGGGCGATTTTCTTCTTTTTTGGGACAGCGACGTGATAATGGAATCAACAGCCGTCGCTCACTCACTTGAAACACTCAAAAAAGAAAACGCCGACATGGTCCAATCAACAATCACCCAGGTAACCGTTGACTCAGCGGATGAAATAGCTGAAAAATGGAGAGCGTGGGAAACAAAATATCCTCGACAAGAAAAAACCAGAATCGTTAACTTAACTGGAACCGGTAATCTTCTAATCTCAAAAAAAGTATTAACGCAGTTATCCTTTGACCCAGATTTAACTTTTTTTGAAGACCAAGATTTCACGTCACGTGCAACAAAGCAAGGCTTCAAAGTATTGGAGACAAAAAACGTCATTGGTTTTGACGTTAATTCAAATAAGCCCTACAGTAGCATCTACGCATTTGATATGCCCCTAAAAGAAGCGTTGCGGGGGATTCGCAAAAAGGAAAATTTCAAGCGCAAAACGTCACAGCCAACTCCTCTTCAATCAGCAAAGCAACGATAGAATTCTTTTTGGCAAACAAACGCTACATATTTTACGTTGGCTACATCCCAATCATAATCTTAACGTTTGTTGGAGTTTTGATTCAGAATTTGTGGTTGAGTCTGATTTTTCCAGTTTACTTTTTGCTCTACGTAGGTGTTCAGCTGGCGAGAAGAGGATTTGCCAAAGGGCTCAACGTTGCAGTTAGAAGCTTTATTGTCGGAATCCCCACAACTTGCAGCCTCCTCTACTACTGCATAAAGTTAAGCGTCAAAAATCAAAAAAAGCTTAGCAATAAACCCGCAGCTTAACCAGTCACCTTTTCAGGTTTCTGTTCATTATTTTTTCTGCAATTTCCAAATCCTTAAGCGTGTTAATGTTTAGAAGAACTTCAACCTCTTCTGTGATAAGGGCGCTTGTTTCAATTTTGCCGACGCCTTGAATTTTGGCGCCGTTAACAATGTTGACTCCCGAAACGGCATACCATTCGCCCATGTACTCGTCAGTAGAGTCAACGGAGAGTCCTAGAGCTTCACGGGCTGATACTGGGACGAAAACGGCGTAGAAGTCTTTACCGCAGGCTTCAAACTGTCTGATGATTCTGTCAAGAAATTTACCCGTGACAGCAGGAGAATCAGCTGGAATCGTCAAGACAGGACCCATCAAATCAGCCATAGCTGCCGCCTGCTTCAAATCATTATGATAGCCTTTGGCGTCTGTACGCAGCACATTCCACCCATTGCTTAGGCAGTGTTTCTCCGTTTCAGGCGTGTTTGCACTGGTCACAACGTAAAACTCTAAAACTTTCTCCGCGCTCGCAACCGCCTCAGCAACCCAATCAATCAGCGGTTTACCTAAAAAAAGCAAAAGTGGCTTCTCCACTGGCAAACCCATGCGTTTGCCTTTTCCGCCAGCCATAATCAAAGCGGGAACTTTCATATCAGCATCAACACTCCTGCAATCAAAATAAGCGTAACTGCCCTAGCCACCTCGTTGGTTGCCCCAATCATGTCGCCTGAAACTCCGCCGAAAACGTTTTCCGCAACTTTCTCCATAACGAGCGCCACTGGAATGCTGACTAAAACCAATCCGACGGCAACTAAACCTAAAAACGGTTTACCCGTCAAACCAAAAAACGGGTAGACAATCAAAATAGAAAGCGCGTAAGCGATAATATTGAGTTTCTTTTTGGCTTTTTGAAGGAAAATAGAACCTAACCCTTTATGTGTAGGTTTCCCCACCCAAACAATCGTAACCATAGCTAATTTCGCTGAGAGTTCAGCCGCAACTATACCTCCGAAAGCATAAAGCGGGTTAATTAAAAATAAGCCTGCGAAAGCGGCAAACTCGACAATAATCGCGAGCAGTGCTCCCCAGTAAGTTACCGTCCAAGCGTGGGCAACCATTTTGCGGTCATGCAAATTTCTAAGCCCAAACGCGTTGCCTAAATCGATTAAGCCGTCAAAATGTTGGAGTCCAGTTACGACAAGCAGAAAAGCCACGGTCATCGCGGAAACCGCTAGCTTTGTCAATAAGTCAGTTGGCAAGGCAATGATCGGGTTAACTAGGTTGAGTAGGAAATGAACGATGATGCTTGCGCCGATGAAGTAAGCGCCGGCCAGTATGCCTATGATAGCGCCAATAAATGGGAAAAGGTACATGTGCTCGGCTGTGGTGAAAATGAAATCTTCCTTTCCGCCCACGGGGATTATTGTTAGGAAAGACAGTAAATCCCTAAAAGTTTTTATAGCTTTCAGCGGCGACATATACCCTACAACTATCTAAAGATAATATAGACTTTGTCGTGATTATATGGGGGAACTTAAAGAGAAAAAAATACTAGTCACTGGCGGCGCGGGGTTTATCGGCTTTCATTTGTGTAGTAGGCTATCGGGACTAACGTCCGACTTAACAATTTATGATAACTTATCAAGCGGCAAAAAAGAAAACGTAAAAGACGTCCCAAACGCCAAATTCATTAAAGGCGACATTTTGGACCTCAAAAAACTTCTCTCCTTGGAGAAGACCGATTTAATCTATCATTTAGCCGCCCAAGTTGTAGTTCCCTACTCAATGGAGAATCCCCTTATAGATTTTGAAACAAACGCTAAAGGAACCGTGCAGGTTCTTGAGAAAGCACGCAAAGACGATGCAAAACTGGTTTTCGCTTCCAGCGCAGCCGTCTATGGCAACCCAACCGTCTTTCCAACTCCAGAAGAATATGGTTTTCACCCCTTTTCCTGCTACGGGTTATCCAAAGTAGTCGGCGAAGAATACTGCGAAATGTACCGAAGCCAATACGGCTTAGACATCACGATAATGAGGTTTGCTAACGTTTACGGACCAAGATGCCACGGAGTCATCCATGACTTTATAGATAAACTCGCTAAAAACCCAAGCAAACTAGAAATCATAGGTACCGGGCTTCAATCACGCGATTTTGTACAGGTATCCGATGTTGTGGATGCATTAGTAACTGTCGGCTCAAACGATTCTGCTAACGGTAAAACTTACAACATTGGCTTTGGAACGACAACCCAGATAATAGATCTTGCCAAAATGATTCTCCAAATTCTCAATTTGCAAGCCAAGACATTCGTTACAACAACCAATGTTTCTTGGCAAGGCGATGTGACAAAAATTTGGTTTGACAATTCTAAAGCAAAGAAAGAATTGAATTGGAATCCAAAAATAACTCTTGAAGACAGCATAAAAGCGATTATTGCTGAGAGGAAACTTTCGTAATGGCCACTTCAAAGCCAGCTAGAGGATTGATAGCGCTTCTGCGCCTTCCCTACTGGCTGATGACAGGTGGTTTATCTCTCCTAACAGCCTTCGCTATCACCAGAAAACCATTTAGCCTCAGCATCCAAACGGATTTGCTGATTTTCTTCTCCATGGCATTCATAACTTCCGCAGGCTTCGCAATCAACGATTACTTCGACAGGGAAAGCGATGCGGTAATCAAGCCAAAACGCCCCATACCTTCAGGTGCACTGTCGTTAAAGCAGGTGGTAGCAGTGTCAAGCGTACTTTTCGTTGCAGGTTTGATCATGGCGTCTTATATTAACTGGTTAAGTTTCGCAATTATCGCCGCTGATTCTGCCCTTCTTCTGGTTTACTCAATAGTCGTGAAGCGCAAATCAGGCTTTGCAGCGAATGTTTTAGTGGGCATTTTAACAGGTACCGCCTTCATGTTTGGAGAAGCCACAATCACCATCCCTCCGACGATTAGCTTGATTTCTTTAAGCCTCTACCCCATAGCTTTTGGAACAATAGGCGGCAACGTCCTGCGCGATGTCCTAAGCCTTGATGGCGACTCAAAAACTGGGTACCCAACGCTCCCGCAGAAAATTGGCATCGGCAAATCGGTGAAAATGGCTGCTGTGTTTTTCACATTAACGGGGTTGCTTGCGCCTCTTCCTTACTTCATAGGCAAGTTTACAGTTTACTATTTGCCTCCTATTCTTTTCTGGAGCGTTCTTCTAATTTACTGTTCAATCCGCCTAGCTAACCTCAGCTTCAACGTTGACCAATGTGCGAAAATATGAGCGCATAGTCACGATGTCGATGATTCTTCTTCCGTTAGCATTAATAATCGAGGCAACACTTGGAGGGTTACTATGACCAAAACCAAAAGCATCTGCCCTGAATGCCAGAAAAAAATCGATGCACAACTAACTCAAGCTAACGGAAAAATCCAAATCACCAAGCAGTGCCCCGAACATGGCGCTTTTGAAGCTACTCACTGGCAAAGCACTGACATCTACAATCACATGCAAACTTATGACCAATTTCAGTACCTCGGCGATTTGAACGCTCCCAAAGACCCAAAAGGTTGCCCCTACGTCTGCGAAACATGCAACAACCATGCTTCAGGCACGGTCATAGGCGTAATAGACGTTACAAAACGCTGCAACTTCAAATGTGCAGTTTGCTTCTCAACTTTTCCGCAGCAAGAAGTCGATTATGAGCCAACTAAAGAAGCGCTTATAGATATGCTTGAGTTCGTAAGCAAAGCTAACCCTAAGCCTCCAGCCATTCTTTTTTCAGGCGGTGAGCCGCTGGAGCGCGAGGATATGCCTGAAATAATCGAGTGCTGCACACAAGCTAAAATTTATGACTATATTAGCGACCAACGGGACACATTTGGTTGACACCCCGGGGCTGGCAAAGAAGCTGAAAGATAGCGGCTTAAACATCGTTTATTTATCGTTTGACAGTTTCCACGAAGAATTCAACAAGAAAATTAGAGGGCAAGAACTCGTAGATATGAAACTTAAGGCTATTGAGGTTTGCCGAAAATACGACATGGAAATCATCTTGGTCAACACTTTGATGAAAAGCTTGAACGATAAAGAAGTCGGCGACATGATACGGTTCGCGGCTAAGAACACTGACATAGTGCGAGGCTTAATTTTCCAACCTATCGCCTTCACAGGCAGAGCCACCGAGAACCCGTTCCGCGAAAATTTCCGTGAATGGTCATTTGCAGAGGACGTTGAAAAACAAACAGACGGCGAAGTAAAAACCACCGACCTCTTCCCCATGTCGGTTATGACTTCTCCGATAAAGATAATGCGTAAATTCATGCAAAAACCTTGGCCCCTGTTCTCTTGCAGCCCACAATGCGGAATCGTAAACTGGGTTTACGTTTCAAAAAACGGCAAAATGTTCCCAATCAACCGATTCGTCAACTTTGACCGATTCTTTAACTACATCAGAAAAACCGCTGAAAATGCAGAGTCAAAGGGCAAATTTTCTCTGCTCTCATCACTATTCATGGCATCAATGCTTTCAATGAACATGCTCGAAGTCACCAAGGAAGTCGGCATGCCAACCCTGATGAAATCAATCATGAGGATGCATCTTTCACCATCATACCAGTCACTGGGAAAAATCCGCAGACGCATCTTCTTGCTTGGCTGCATGGCGTTCATGGACTCATACAACTTCGACGTCAACCGAGTCCGTCGATGCGTGGTTCACTACATTACGCCCGACAAGAAGATCATACCTTTCTGCGCATACAACAATATCCATAGGGTAGCAATCGAGAAAGAGTACGCTGAAAGGCATAAGACGGCTTAACTTAGCACTTGAATGTTTAAGACGCAATAGTTGTTTACATTGTTATTTGTAAACTGGTAAGTTGCTGAATCTGAATTATATTGCCAAAGCTCAAAAACTACCGAGTAGCTTCCAACTTGATTTTCCGTAACAGGGACTGATTTTTGCCAGCTTTGGCCGTTCCCCAAGGTAAAATTATACGCGTCGATGGGCTGAGTATTAACTGGCAGAGTTGTAATGTCATTGGTGATTTTCACTAAAACTTCGTATTGCACAGTGCCTCCCATATTGTTCACAACGGTAACAGGCTCATTGAATGTGCTGTTCTGGTTAGCTACCAAAACTGACGGGTAATCAGCGGCTTTGTTTTGTGAATCAAGCAGATAAATCGTGCTGTACCCCGCTGGCGCCGGCCTAAAAAACACAAAGTAACTTGCAGCTACTGCAGAAATAATTATTAAGGCAACAAAAATGGCGACGGCATAGCCTTTTTCATCGTTTAAACCAATTTTTCTGCCAAGCTTCTTCGTTTTTTCTAACCATGTCGGCATCCAGAAGGCCTCTAAATATAGTGCTAAATATTTCAATTCCTGACTTAAATTTTTTGAGCTTGGTTTTCCCGTATTTTCGGGCTTTATAGGTGGTGGGAACTTCAACCATGTTGTATCCTTCTTTTGCGAATTTTACAAGCATTTCAGTAGCGTAAGCCATGTCTCCCTCGTTTAACTTTACTTTGTCGATGGCTTCATGAGAAATTGCTCGGAAACCTGATTGTGTGTCGCTGAGGAATTGGCTATAGAAGAAGTCGAAGCAGAATGTAATCACTTTGTTTCCTATGAAATTCATGAATCCCATGGCTTTGTTTGGGTCATACATGCGAGTGGCTAAAACCATGTCTGCGTCTTTCTGAATCATCATATCCAGCAAGCGGTTGATGTGTTTTACCTCGTAGGTGCCATCGCCGTCAACCATCACGATAATGTTGCCTTTCGCGTTTTTCATGCCTGTTTTAAGGGCGACGCCGTACCCGCGTCTTGGTTCAATAATAAGCTTGCAAAAACTTGTGTCTTTAACGATTTCTATTGTTCCATCAGTAGAGTTGCCATCAACAACAATTATCTCCTTTGGGTACTCCAAGTCTTTATAGATGGTTGTGACAGCTTCTAAGATGTTTCCTGCTTCATTGAGTGTTGGAATTACTACCGAGACCAGTTCAACTTTCGATGTCATGGTAACTCTCATCTTAAGGCTATATTGTTTCACCATCTTAGTTAAATAAGCTCTTCGTATATCCCGATTAATGTTTCAACGTTTTTATCCCAGCTGAACTTTTCTTCCATCCTTGCTCGAAGCTCTACTTTACGCGAAGAAAAATCAATATTTGCAAATTCCAAAACTGCGTTTGCAAGTTGCTCAGGCTGGTTAGATGGCACAAGTTTTCCGTAATCTTCCATAAGAATTTCACTTATTCCTCCAACGTTTGTGGCTATTACTGGCAATCCGCAAGCCATGGCTTCAAGCGCAACCAAAGGCAAGCCTTCTCCCGATTTTGATGGCAGCACAAAGAAGTCTGCGGCGTTATAGTAAAACGGTAAATCTTCATCTTTAACAAAGCCTGTAAGCCTAAAATTGTTTTCTATCCCTAACTGTCGTGTCATCATTTGAACGTTGTTTAGATCTGGTCCTTTTCCAACAACTAGGAAAGTAATCTTTGGGTTCTTTTTGACGGCTATGTTTGCGCTCTCTATTAACGTGTCAACGCCGTTTTTGTAAACAAGCCTTCTGACGGTTAAAGCCACGATTGCGTCTTGGGCTATTCCAAGTTTTCTTCTCATTTCTTCTCGTTTCCCCGTCAAAGGCCTGAAACGGACCAGGTCAACTCCGTTGTGTGACACTTTAATCTTGTTTGGTTTTGCGCCTAAACTTAAAACATAATCTTTTGTTGCGTTGCTCACAGTGATTATTTTGTCGGCTTCTTTTAGCGTCTCCTTTCCAACTGCCAAATCATTTAACCGTTCAACGTTGTCAAAAATGCTGTCGTATTCAATGAAGGTGTTGTGCTGCGTCAACACAAATGGCTTATTGTACCTCTTCGCAAGTTTGGCTGCAATAAGCGACGTTAGGTACGGGTGACCATGCGCATGGACAATTTTGCTTGATTTTACAGCTTTAAGAAAAGTTTCAAAACTTGTCACTGTCGGAATCGAGTAAGGGATTCCCAGGCGGAAACCCGTGTTTAACGATTCATAACATTCGACGTTTACGCCGTCAACAACATAGTTTTTTGGCTGTTCCAATCCGGTTCGTGACCACCATGGGCTCAAAATTTCTTTGAAGTAGCCGCTTGCTTTGCTCATAAACAACCCTTTCTATTCCGCCAGTATGGGGCAAAAAGGTGTGAGTAACAATGCAAAGCCTTGTTTGAACCATGGAAGCCCAACTGCTTAAACTCCTCAATCAACATAGTATTATAACCTTATGGTAAAACAAAGTCTGGTGCAAAAACAGCTTAAAGTTGTACTTTTTGTTACTTAGGTTATCAAGCAAAAAGGATACCATCCCCCCGCCCTCAATTTAGCTAGAGAAATTCACTAGTTAAATTGATACCTTATCCCTCCTTTGGACTTTGTAAGAATTAATAAAGTGTTTTATTGTTTTGCCTGTGCATTTTTAGTGGCGCGTGTATAAACGTTTGATGATACGCCTGCAACCAAGGCGCCTATGGCGTCGTTTGTGATTGAGCCGAGTTTCTTTAGAATTCCGGGTTTAGCTTGGTCAAACCGCACGTACTCGAAAACTGCTCTGGTTCCGCCGATGTAGCTGGCAATCGCTATTCCTAAAACTTCGTCAGCAACTGGTCCTGGTCTACCCTTGAACCTTTCCTGCGTTAAGCCGGGAATCAAGCCCTTCTCTGCATCTTCCTGCGCTCGGAAAGCAGCACTTCAAGGATGGAAACATTGACATCTGAGAGGACATCGAGGAATTCTTCTCTGAACATTTCAACGGCTTTTTCCTCTGTTTCCACGCCTGGGTGAGGCACAAACATTTCAAGTGCACAGTGAATGAGGCTTTTTAGGGATATGTCTTTTTTTTCAAGAAACTCAAGTAAGGCTGGCATTTCATTGCTCATAATTTCAACCTCAATTTTTAAAGGTAAAGTGTGCTTTAAGCGTTGCGTGACTCTGATTACCGTAATGCTTATATGAAAAGGTTGGATAAACCAACCAAACATGGCGGTGATAATTTGCTGAACTTCCAGAAAAAACCTGATATTCCGCTCAAAATATTATGGCAAGGCAAATTATCTGAATGTTTGAAGAGTAAAACAACATTTTTGTGGTTACCTGTTTCTGCAACTGAAGAAACCGGTTTTTTCGGAAAATCAAATATTTCAAATTCACCTAAAACCTAAACAAAACAAAATAATGGTTGAGGGTGAAGATACTTAGGGAGGAAAAATTAGAAATGAAAGTTGTTGCTTCATGGAGTGGCGGAAAAGACAGTTGCTATGCTTATTATTTGGCAACCCAGCAAGGCTACGAAGTAATTAGCCTTTTAACTATGATGATGAGTGAAACCAAATCAAACTTCCACATGATACCCTCCGGCATACTTGACGCTCAAGCAGAAGCCATCGGAATCCCACTTCTAAAGCAGGTGACTACGGCTGAAACCTACGAGAACGATTTCAAACGTGCACTGCGAATACTCAAAGCAAAGGGCGCCGAAGGCTTAGTTACAGGGGACATCTACGAGGTAGCGGGGCACGAAGAAGGTTGGCTTGGGCGAGTGCTCAAAGAAGTCGGGTTGAAGCCAATAAAGCCTCTTTGGATGGGTGACACAAAACAAATTTACCTTGACTACTTAAAAACGGGTTTCAAAGCAACCGTGGTGCGCACTAACCTCAGCAAGTTGGGTGTGGAGTGGCTTGGGCGAGTTCTGGACAAAAAATTCTACGATGACATCCTGAAGCTTGGCAATGTTGATTCTTGCGGGGAAGGCGGCGAATACCATACCGTAGTGACTGATGGACCGACTTTTAAGAAAAAGATTGAAATTCTTGAAACGCAAAAGCATAAGCTTGACGGCGGCTTCGGATATTTAGAAATTAAAAGATTCGAAGTTAAGCCCAAAGGCAAGGTAAAATCGTAGAATGGACAAGACTCTTGACGTACTGATTGCTCATAACCCGCTAAAAGCGGAAGCTTTCCTCGATGAAATCGACGGAAAAAACCCTTTATTTATTTGTACAATAGCCACCACTGAAACAGGCAAAATCTCTGGCATATCCGCGGCTGGAGCAAACCCAGAATTCACCGATTACACACCCCCAGCAGACGCTGAACTGCTCTTGCTGGGCAAATGCAAATCCATAGCCGGCGTGCCCATAACTCCAGACGGCATTCCGACACCAGGCTTGATAACTATGTCGGCTCTACACTTAGCCGATATTCCAGTGCTCATTGCCAGCGGCGGACTAAAAGTGAAACCGCAGATTCCCTTCTTAGATTTCGGCGGCAACCCCGGAAGAGACATCCGAACAGGCAACGCCGTTGATAACGTTGCGGAAGTAATCGAGCGCGCGAAAATTGCGGGGCAGAATTTGGCTAAAGCCGTGGATTATCTTGTGATTGGCGAGAGTATCCCTGGGGGAACAACAACCGCTCTTGGTGTATTGTCGGCTTTAGGCGTGAAAGCGGAGGGAAAAGTAAGCAGCACTCTGCCTGAAAACCCCCACAGCTTGAAAGCAGAAACCGTCAAGGCAGGATTAAAAGCGGCTGGCGAGAGTTTTGGCAGCTTAGCAAACAATCCCGTTAAGGCTATTTCCTGCGTCGGCGACCCCATGATGGCTGCTTTCTCGGGACTGGTGATTGGTGCGGCATCGCAGGTGCCCGTGCTGATGGCTGGCGGAACACAGATGAGCGCTATCTTAGCCCTTGTGAACGCTTTGGAACCCGATGTTCTCTGCAACGTGGCGGTGGGCACAACAAGATGGGTTGCAAAAGACAAGTCATCCGACCTCAAAGGCATAGTTACCCAGTTCTGCGATGTCCCGATTTTAGCGGCGGACCTAAACTTTGGCTCCTCACGTTTCCCAGGCTTGCGGACATATGAAACTGGTCTTGTGAAGGAAGGCGTCGGCGCAGGAGGCGCTTCTATCGCGGCGATGGCGAAGCTTGGCGGCGCAGTCACAGCTGACCTACTGCTTAAAGAGATAGAGCGTAATTATGCTCTGCTGATGGGTCTGAAGTGAATTGGTTACTAAAGAGTTAAAGAACCTTCTTTCTTTCCTCACAATTTTTCCAGTAACAATGGATAAAGACATGCTGACTGACTGCGCCAAAAACATGTGGGTTTTCCCATTAATCGGCGCATTCATCGGTTTATTAGCTGGAGTGTTCGGCTGGGTAGCTTACCACTTTTTGCCCGACATAGTGGTCGGCGGCTTAGTGTTGGCTTTGTTGCTGCTGATTACCGGGCTTCACCACACCGACGGCTTACTTGACTTCGGCGACGGCGTCATGGCTCACGGCACAGCTGAACACAAAATTGAGGTTATGCATGACCAACTCACAGGCGCAGGCGGCTTAACGTTGGGCATCATGACCATTCTGATCACCGCTTTAGCCATCGGACAAATCAGCGGCAATGGTGAACTCAAAATTCCCTTAATCATCGGCGGCATCATCGCCATAGAAGCGTCAGCAAAGCTTGCCATGGTTATTATGGCGTGGGCTGGAAAATCAGTCCATCAAGGCATGAACTCACCCTTCTTAGAAGCTATGCATGGGAGCAAAGGCAACTTGCGCCTCATCGCTGCGGTGGTGATTTCTTTTGCGGTTGCTTTGCCTCTGCTGGGTTGGGCAGGCGCTTTCACCGTGATTGCAGCCATTATCACCAGCCTTGTCATGGTTGCCATTGCGCACAAGCACTTCAACGGAGTCACAGGCGACGTGTTCGGAGCAACTAACGAGATAACCAGAATGGTCTGCGTGATCGTCCTGTTGGCGGTGGTTATACGGTAACCGCACTCGTTATGGCTGGCGGAAAAGGAACCCGCATGAAAGTCGCACAGGAGAAGCCGCTGATTAAAGTCTGTGGCAAACCCGTTATCTTATACGTGCTGGAGGCGTTGAAAAACGCTAAGAAAATTGATTCCGTCGTTGTCGCTGTCAGCTGTTGCACCCCCAAAACTGCCCAGTTTCTGAGTCAGTTTCCAGTCCAAGTGGTTGAAACTCCCGGGGTAGATTATGTTTCCGATATGGGCTACGCTAGTAAAGCACTCAAACTCGGCGTTTTCTTAGCTATCGCAGCCGACTTGCCGCTGGTCACAGGAGAGGTGCTGGATAAAATTGTTGAACGTTACGAGCGATGCGGCAAACCAGCATTAACTGTTGCCGTTCCGCTTGAAACTAAAACCAAGCTTGGCATGTGTGTTGAGTACTCGTTCAAAATCGGCGATAAAGACGTAGTTCCCGTCGGCATCAATGTTATAGATGGGCATAAACGGTACGGCGACGAATGGCTCGACCAAGACATCTGCCTGTTAAACCTAGATGAACTGGCAGTAAATATCAACACTGTACAGGAAATGCAAATAGCCGAACGCTTAGTATCAAAGCATGCGAAATAAAAGACTGATTTATACACAGATTAATCCTGCAATCCCTGTTCATCGTTTAATATTTTAGCCATCCTTAGGCTTGTGCGCCTCTAAAACTTGTTTTAGAATCTCTTGCATTTTTCTGGCATCAACGTCTAGGTTTGGTGATTCGCATATCATTGTGGGGTGCATTTGGAAGTCGGCGATTACTTCGGCCAGCATGCGGAAGTCTGGTCCGTACTTTTCTTCGTCGAGGGTGTGGTGGCGTTTTTCGCCCTGTGCGGTGAACTCGATTTTTGAGAAGTGGCAGTGCATGCTTTTTAGGGCTTCTGTGCCCAGTTTCTGTTCGACTTTTTCGGCGATTGCCCTGAAGTCTTCGGTTTTCTTTAGGGTTCCTTGATGCAGGGCGTGGAGGTGTGCCCAGTCAACGACGAGCTGTGTGCCTTCCACTTCTTGGTTGAGGGTTATGATTTCGTCTAAGGAGCCTACCTGGAACTTTCTTCCCATCGTTTCTGGGCCAAGCTTCACATGAAGCCCGAGTCTTCGCATTTCAGCGCGGACCTCTTTTAACGCGTTGAGGCAGGTTTTGAACGCATATTCCTTTTCGAAGCGACCATAAAACCCGGTGTGAAAAACCATGACGTATGCTCCCATCCAGTCAGCAGCAGTTGCCGATGCAATTAGCCGCCGTTTGCTTGCCTCGACGACGTCTTTTGTGCCTGACAGGTTAATGAAGTACGAGCCGTGAAGGCTAAGTCGCACGTCGTTTTCCCTCGCCGCGGCACCCAGCTTTTGGGCAAGTTCCTGCCTGATCTGCGGCTTTGGACCCCAACGCACAGCCTCGTACTCCAAAGCATCCAAGCCTTCCTCACGTAGCAAACGCGGAACATCAGGCAAATCTGCTCCCATAAGCCTAAACATCGGCGGAACTCCCGCTGGACCAAAACGCGTATGCTCAGCCATCTAATCCCAATCTGCATTTTTTTTAGGTTAAATGTTCAATATCGTTCTCTATTTTAAAAAGATGCACTTTCAATGGCCGATTATTGTAGTGTTCATTTGTGGGTTCGAGCGAACTGGTAGCCATTTCAATTTTGATCTGATAGACCCATTTTGAGTTATTGCTGTGTTTAAAACTCCGACAGTATTGTCAGACTTTAGTGCTGCAGTAAGTGTACTATTGTTGGAATTGACACGTAAAAGTGGACGTAAACGGCTGCGACCAGAAGTCCAACAGTGATTGCTAGCAACGTGTAGTCTCCCTTGTGAAGTTTCAGCACATACAGGTTAGTGCGTTTCTTGGTGGCTCCCCAAGCTCTGGATTCCATTGCCTCTGCCAATTCCAGGCTTCGTCTGATAGCGCTAACGATCAACGGGATAAGCACGGGTATGTAATTCCGTATTTTCTTAAGCAAGCCGCCCTTCTCAAGTTCCAATCCTCTGGCTTTCTGTGCATCCATTATTGTTTGGGCTTCTTCCGCCAGAACAGGAACAAAACGCACCGCGGTTGTGAAGGCGAAAGCGAACTCGTAGGGCACGCGTGATTCCTCCAGCGCCAAGCCTAAGTGGTCAGGGGAAGTGGTCAGGAAGAAAACTGAGAAAGACTCAACAAGCACCACAAAACGAAGAGTTAACCCAACTGCGCTCTCTACGTTAGCAGCCGTCACTGTGTACCCTGAAGTAAAATAGTCTGTTCCAACGTTAACTGCAAAAATGACCACTGCCAAAAAAGCGGCTCCTCGAAGCGAACGAAGCCACTGCCTTTGAACATGAGCTAACAAAACAAATGGAATCTGCAGAGCAAACAGAAAAAGCAGCGGAATAATTTGGTAGAAGATAATGGCGACTACGAAAACGGAGATAACGTAGGCGAATTTCACTCGTGGGTCTAAATCGTGGATTGGAGAGTGAACTTTCCTGAACTTTAAGCCGTCAAAAACGCTCATTTACCAGCTGTGGTCTCCTTGGCGTTTAGGATTATTTTTTCTGCTTCGTAAATGTCAATAACGTTTTTGGGAAGCCCTAACTGCGATAATTTCATGAAGATTTGAGCTATCTGTGGCAGAACAATCGATGATTCAGCCAAAACACTGGGGTTTGTGAGTATTTCTTTTCCTAAGCCTTCCGCAACGATTTTTCCTTCCTTCATCAAAACAACGCGGGGATTGCATTCAGCCACAAACTCCACGTCATGCGTGACGATAACGACAGTTTTTCCTTGAGTTTGCATCTGCACTATAAACTGACGCAGAATCTCTTTTTGCTCATGGTCCTGCCCAATGGTGGGTTCATCCAAAATCAAAGATTGCGGATCCCAAGCCAAAACGGAAGCCAACGCGACACGTTTCCGCTCGCCTCCGCTGAGAAGGAAAGGTGAAGTTTTCCGGTACTGGGTTAACGATAGAAGATTCAAAGCCCATGTTACCCGCTCGTCTACGACCTCAGCTTTGAAGCCGAAGTTTTTGAGGGCGAAAGCGATTTCTTCTTCTACTGTTTCGCTGAATAACTGGTGGTCTGGGTTCTGGAAAACAAAACCCACGTTTCTAGCCAAAGCCGCAACACTTGTTTTGGTTGTTTCAACGCCATCTATACAGACTTTTCCAGATGAGGGTTTTAAGAGTCCGTTAAAATGTTTGACGAATGTTGATTTTCCAGCGCCGTTCTGCCCCATTATCGCAACGAATTCGCCGTCTGTTATAGTTAGAGAAACACCTTTGAGGGCTTCCACTTTGTTAGGATACGAAAAGTGAACGTCTTCAGCCACAATCATTTGGCTTTCAACGTCTCCAACAGCTCGTCAGCTAGTTCTTCAGAAGACAATGGGGTGTTGCCGCCCAGGTTTAAGCCGTCTTTTTTTAGCATTTGATACAGCAATGTGGCTTTGGGGATTCCCACTCCAATCAAACGCGTTTCTTCTGTGCTGAGGATTTCTTTTGGGTTTCCTTCGAAATGGATTTTCCCTTTATCCATAACGATGAGGTGGTTTGTGTATTTTGCTGTTAAGTCCAGTCTGTGCTCGACAAGGATGACGGTTATTCCCTGTTTTTTGTTTAATTCATAGATTACTTCGAAAATTTTTTCAGCGCTCAGCGGATCAAGAAAAGAAGTTGGCTCGTCCAAGACGATAATTTCAGGCTCCATAGCGAGAACAGACGCGATTGCCACTCGTTGCTGCTGCCCCCCCGAAATTTCATGAGGCGACCGTTCACGCAAATCATAAATGCCCGTTTGATTCATTGCCCAGTCAACCTTTTTCCTCATTTCCTCTCGGGGAACCCCAAGGTTTTCCAGCCCGAACGCCACGTCTTTCTCAACAGATAATGCGAACAGCTGGTTTTCTGGATTCTGAAACACTAAGCCCACGTGTTTTGCCATTTCGTACGTGTGATGCTTAAGAGTGTCTTCGCCCGCGACAGAAATTTCGCCCGTCAATTCCCCATTATAGAAGTGCGGGATTAATCCGTTGAAACATCGGCACAAAGTTGTTTTCCCACAGCCGCTTGGTCCAGTAATTAAAACAAACTCGCCTTTCTCCACCTTAAACGAGACATCAACAATGGAGGGTTTGGATGCGCCTGGATAAGTATAGGTAAGGTTTTTTGTTTCAATTATAGCCATTTTTTATGCCTGCTAACTTAAGCGTAGAGTTTGCTCATTTAAGCGTAGCTACACATTTTTGGCTATTTTCTGCTTTAACAGCACAAGGCACTGCTTAAGTGTCGGCTCTATTTCGCCTAAGCCGCTTACTCCAGCTGCCATCGCGTGGCCGCCGCCGACTCCCTGCAAAAATTCACCTAAAGGCGCTGCAATGTCCTTTCCCAAATTGACACCTGCCTGCTCAGTGAACTGGCGTGTGCAACGTAGGCTTACATCTATTTTCCCGTTTTTCAATCCCGCAACAGCCGACATGTGCGCCCCCAAATCAACAAGGGCTTTAGCTGCTGGAGCTTGGTAAGCGCTAACATGGGAGAGAGCAATTATCCACCCGTTGACTCTTATGATTTTAGCTCGTTTACAGGCCTTCAGTTTAGCTAAACGCTCAGAAGTGTCAATCGGCAAGTTAAACTCTGCCAGTGTTTGCTGTACATCTATTCCTTGAGTTACCAGTTTAGCAATAATTTGGAGAGTAGATGCACTTGCCAAAGAAAAATGCCGCGTATCAAAAGCTATGCCAACAAACAAGGCCTTAGCCTCGTTAAAGTTAGGCTTGGTTTTCGCCTGCCTGAAAAGCCTATAAACTACTTCGCAGTTAGCGGCTGCCTTCTCATCTACAATGCATAACTTGCAGATTTTAGCTGTTTCTGGGTTCGGCGAGTGGTGGTCAATTATTATTTTTGGGGCGGGAGACCTTTTTATTGTTTCGGCGACTTGGTCAAGCTGGTCAATGGTGTTCATGTCTACGAGTGCGATGAGGTCTGCCGATTCAATGTTGGGGTTCAAGTTAACCGTTATAGGCAGATATTCCAAAAGCAGCTTGGAAGGCTTGTTGATGCCTTGAGGGCATCCGACTTCAATTATAACATTTGGCATAAACCGCTTAAGCAAACCCTGCAACGCATAAGCCGAACATATCGCATCAGCATCCGCACTGCGATGACACAACAAAAGTACAAAAGCCGCATCGGTATCTTTTAAAATTTTTAAAAGTTTTTGGAAGTCACTCATTTTATTTTTCTCAAGTAGTTTTCACTGGCTTTATGCGCTTCGTTTGTGGCTTCTTTAACCAGAGCCTGCGCATCAACGTCTTTTGCTTGGGGTGTTAAGGAAAGGTCTATTTCTACAGTAACGTTTACTGGTTTTGACCCTTCTGCTTCCACACTAATATCCAACCTCTCGACCATTTTAGAGGGAACTTTGGAGAGAACGTATTTTCTTGCTGCGTTCTCTGCTGTTGAACATAAAGTTTCTATTTGCTCAGTGGTTAGCTCTGGTATACCCAGCTCTACCACAAGCTTCACTCCTCTACGATGATGGCTGAGAAACTGGGCTTAGGTCTTCTTGGAGTTTTGTTTGAGCTTCTTTTATCTGGCTGCGCATTCTTTCTTCTTGTCTCGCAAGAACTGTGCTGCGTGTATCCAAAAGCTCTTTTCGCTCAACGAGGTCTTCAGTAACTTTCGGCTTCTCCGCTTTAACCAATAATGAACCGATTGCCTTGTAAATAACCGCGTCTTCAGCTGTTTTTTGCAGCTCAGCTACGGTCTGCTCTACTTCTGTTTTTTCCATTTCAACCTGCTGCTTCTGCGCTAAAATTGATTGTAAGGTTTGTTGCAGTTGCTGCAGTCTAAGAAGCCTTTCTTGCACGTTAGGCGGTAATCTTGAAAGTTCATCACTCAAATTTTATCCTTCCGTATCCAGCAATACGGAAAGCTCTTAATTAAGCATTTCCAACAAGGTCGACGTTAAAGCAAGCCCCCTAAATGCTTGTTGAGTTCCAGTAGTAAACTTGTTTGTAGGCTACATCAGCAATGGGGAACGCTGGGTCATAATACACTATATCAAGGCTGACGCCGTATTGCGCTAAAAGCTCGCTTGTGGCTATTGCAATCTGTTGGGTTTTGTCATCGGTTGGCCAGAAGCCCCAAATGGTGTCATTTGGATTCCGCATCCCCCACCCATAGTTTTGCGGCAGAACCAACACGGCATCTGGAGCGCTTAGATTGGGCAGTTTCTGTTGAGTTATGTCATTCCAGAATCTTTGAAGCGCAATAAACTGGTCATTACTCATAACCCCATAGACGTTGCCCGCAGAGTAGGGATAATCAAAAACCACAATGTATTTTGCCCCAGCCTCATAAGAGGATAACATTTGATCGTAAATTTGGTCTCCGCTGTCAAGGTAAGGCGGCGAATCGTATGTCCAAGTAATTATTGAACCCCACTCTTTATTTTGAAGCCTTGCTGCCCCCTTAACTAGAGCTATTTGCTCCGCCACACTGCAGTTCCAACCTAATTCAGTAAACAAAACATTGTATCCTCCCAAGTAATCGAACCAGTACAAGCCATAATCAGAAGTGAACGTGGTGATTCCAGCCGCGTTTAACTCGTCAAGCCCCCTGTCGCTCTTGAGAACGTCTTGAACAAAAAACTTGGCTTCCAAATTGTAGTTTTGAGGTTCCGTCCCGTTGTCCATGTAAGCCAGCATTTTCAAATAGATCTGGTCGAGGTCATTGCTAGTACTGGAATTACTTTGTAGGTATTCCTCCCCGTAAGTCCTAAACCAGGCTGACCAGTTCCCGTCCAGTTGTACCCCTCCTGGCTCGTCATTGTAGTATATACCCAGGAATTTGCTGCCCCATCGCTGTGTCCAAAGTTGCTCAGTAACATTAAGTGGCTGTCGCCAAAACCAGCTATTATTGGCTTGAAGAGCATCTCTGACGCCGAGATTTATTATAACGCTTAAACCTTGAGAAACAGCATAATCGCAAATTTCCTCCACAGCTGACTGGTTTTCGCTAATTGCGTTTCTGCCAGAATCCAAGATGAATAAGTTAGTGTAACTTTTAACCCTGTCAATTAGAACTTTGGCTTCCTCAGTAGTGTTTCCTCCAAAAGCAACTCCGACATAAACGTCAGGATTAGCTTTCGCCTGGGTTCCACTTGAATACGACGCATAGGCTGCCAAAATTGAAATCGCCAGAATCACTACAAGTAAGGTTGGAATCAGATATTTCCTAATCCGTTTGAAGCTGCTCATGCTTAAACCTTACAAGAGAATGTTTATTTGTTCCATCCTTAATGTTTTTTGCGATAAAACAATAATTTATGAAATCAAACATCAAACAGCAACTTACTTTTGGTATGACATTCCGCAAGCATGCTTGTGAAGTCTTTTTTAAGAAGTCCTTGCATTAAACCAAACATAAAGAAGGAGCGATAGAAAGTGGAACGCGCCAAAGTCGTGAAGGAAGAGTTACTTGAGCAGGACACTCGTTTTCTAGCTGTTTATGTGGAAGCAAAAAATTCATGCATGATAATGCTTAGCGAAAAAGAAGATAAGCTTGGAACCTTGGCAATAGCCGTTCCCAAACCCAAAGATATGGTTGGCGCAGCCACCTCCTCAGTGCTTTTAGGAGACAGGAATGTTATTTCAGCGAGAATGTTCGCTGAGTATGTGGCTGCCAAGAAGGGAAAAATAGCCCTCGTTTCGGTTTATTTAGATAAACTTGACGAAATGCAAGCCCAAGCATTCTTCATGCATCTCGTTGAAAAACTAACTCAAGTCGAGACCCCAAAAGAACCCACCTCAATCTGAAGCCATAATGCAAACGCATTACTTAAAGCGGCGAAAAACCTGAAATGATTTGCAAACTAACAACCGCTGACTTCGAAGCAATTCTAAACGTCGTAAACAACTCCGCGGCAGCTTACAAAGGTAAAATTCCCAATGACAGATGGAGAGAACCATACATGCCAGCGCAAGAGCTAAAGGAAGAAATCCAAAGCGGAGTGCAATTTTACGGCTGGAAAGAAAACAATGTTTTGCTTGCCGTAATGGGAATTCAACTCGTCAACGATGTCACATTAATAAGGCATGCATACGTTCTGACAAGTCAACAGCGTAAAGGTCTTGGAGAAAATTTACTCAATTATTTACTCGGCTTAGCCCAAACATCAGAGGTTTACGTGGGAACTTGGGAAGCAGCAGCATGGGCAGTAAATTTTTATGAAAAGCATGGTTTCAAACTCGTTTCAACTGAAGAAAAAAATAAACTTTTAAAGAAATACTGGAATATTCCAGAACGGCAAGTTGAAACCTCAGTAGTACTTGAATTAAAAAGGCACTCCAAATGAAAGAAACCCTCCTGTTAAAAGTTGACTCGGAAAACCCGGATCCTGCAAAAATAAAAATCGCCGCACAAATTATCCAAAAAGGCGGATTAGTAGCATTCCCAACCGAGACGGTTTATGGCTTAGGCGCAGACGCACTTAATCCAGCCGCTGTCTTGGCGCTTTTTGAAGCTAAAAAGAGACCCTTAGATAACCCGCCGATTGTCCACGTAGCAAATGATAGCGAAGTCTGTAGACTAGTACAGGCGGTCCCAAAGAAAGCTGAGTTGCTGATGAAAACGTTTTGGCCCGGACCATTAACACTGGTTTTCAAACGCTCAAACATAGTGCCCGACGTAACTGTTGCAGGTTTAGACACTGTTGCGGTTCGAATGCCCAAACACAGAGTCGCCTTGGCACTGATTAAACAAAGCGGTCTTCCCATCGCTGCTCCAAGTGCAAATCTCGCAGGCAAACCTAGCCCAACGACCGCAGGACACGTTTACGAAGACCTAAACGGGAGAATTGACGCCATCCTTGACGGCGGACCCACAAGTATCGGTGTTGAATCCACGGTTGTAGACTTAACTGTTGATCCACCCATGGTTCTTCGACCAGGAGGAACATCTTTTGAAGCATTAAAGAAAGTTCTCATTGATGTGAACCTTCACCCCTTTGTCCAAGCTGAAGAGGAATTGCCTCTTGAAAAGATAAGGTCTCCTGGAATGAAACATAGGCATTATGCGCCTAAAGCAGAGGTTATTCTTGTTGAAGGTTCAGTTTCCGCTGTCACATGCAAAATAAAAGAGCTGTCGGAATCTTACAGGCTTAAGGGCGCAAAAGTAGGCATCTTAGCTACTGATGAAACACAAGCCGCCTACAACGCAGATGTAGTTAAATCTCTGGGGAGCCGCTTTAACTTGGCAGTTGTTGCCCAAAACCTTTTTCGTTTACTTAGAGAAGTTGACGCTGAAAACGTTGACGTTATAATTGCTGAAGGTGTGTCTTCCGAAGAAATCGGTTTAGCCATCATGAACAGGCTGCGTAAAGCTTCGGGTTACCATATCGTCAAAGCAGAATAGACGCGAATTATCTGTGGATAAGCGAGAGAAGGTTATCCAAACTTATTGTAGCTACGCAGAGAACCCTGTCAGCTGCTCCATAATAAACAAAAAGACGGTTATCCAAAATTACGTTACCACAGCTGAAAACAACGTTGGGCACTTTGCCGAATCGCCCATAATCTTCTTTCGGAGCTAAAATGGGCTCTTTTGAGCGGTAAAGTACCTGCTGAGGTTGATCCTGATCAAGACCGTTTGTTGTATCATTTTTGTGCCAACAAATAATCTTATACTCTTTTTGCTATATTTTGGGCATTAAAAAATTTGCTGGAGAGCAGAGCTTACATGGTAAAATGCCCACAATGCAATGAAGAAGTTGCGAAACCTGACAAATCACTCAAAAACCACGTATTTCACATAGAATCTTACACATGCAAGAACTGCAAACATATATTTAAAGTGACGAATTAACTGATTTTTTTGAACGAAAAACTAAGCGCCCGTTAAAGGTAACCATTTCCTTAGCCATCGGGTACAAGTTTTTTCTGTGACTTCGCTATTCTTCATTTTTGCGTTATAGAAGTTTCTGCAACTTTCAAAACTAAGAAGCTATGCTTTATCATTGTCGGTCAAGCTGTTCACTGCATCTCACCTCTATGTAACCTAAAATTAAAGAATTGTGAGTTCTTCACGGAATTTCTTTTATTTAACTCTCCCAAAAAATTTATATTTAAATATTTGATTGTTGAATTCGGTTGTTATTAAGTAAATAAAACTTGGTGAAAATTATGTCTACAGGTGGAGGAACAGTCCCCGTTCTAGTATTAAAAGAAGGTACCGGAAGATCAACTGGCCGTGACGCGCAAAAAAACAACATCATGGCTGCAAAAATAGTAGCTGAAGCAGTGAAATCTACGCTCGGTCCATGCGGCATGGATAAAATGCTCGTTACCAGCATGGGCGACGTTGCTATAACTAATGACGGTGCAACCATAATGAAAGAGCTTGACATTCAACATCCAGCAGCAAAAATGCTTGTAGAAGTTGCAAAGGCTCAAGACAACGAGGTTGGTGACGGAACCACAACCGCAGTAATTTTGGCTGGAGAGTTACTCTCAAAAGCTGAAGGCTTGCTTGACAAAAACGTCCATCCCACAGTTATAATCGAAGGTTACAAGAAAGCTAGTGAGAAAGCTCAGGAAATTTTGGAACAAATAGCCATTCCCGTTTCCATTGAAGATGACAAAACCCTAAGGGATATAGCAATCACATCTTTGGCTAGCAAAGGCATCAATGTTGCCGAAGACCACTTCGCAAAAATCATTGTTGAAGCAGTAAAACAGGTTTCAGAAAAAATCGACGGCAAATACACTTCGGACATCGACCTAATAAAAGTCGTTAAGAAACACGGTAAAAGCCTAGATGAAACAGAACTTGTCAAAGGCATGGTTATCGACAAGGAAGTTGCAAGCTCACAAATGCCAAAGATCATTGACGGCGCCAAAATCGCTTTGCTAAACGGCAAGATGGAGATTGAGAAAACAGAGTTCGACGCTAAAATAAACATTGAAAGTCCCAATCAAATGCAGCTTTTCCTCGATGAAGAAGAACGCATGCTCAAAGAAATGGTTACCGCAGTTACAAAAGCAGGCGCGAACGTTATCTTCTGCGAAAAAGGCATAGATGACATGGCACTGCACTTTTTAGGCAAAGCAGGCGTTTTAGCTGTTAAAAGCTTAAGCAGCAGCGACATGGAGAAAATGTCAAAGGCAACAGGCGGCAAAATAGTTGCAAACGTAAAAGATTTAACTGCAGATGCACTTGGCAAGGCGAAACGTGTCGAAGAAGTAAAAATCGGCGACGACAAACTCATTTACGTACGTGAAGCCAAGAACCCCAAAGCCGTAACAATCGTAATCCGAGGCGCATCCAACCACGTTATCGACGAAGCAGAACGCTCACTACACGACGGCTTATGCGTCGTACGCAATGCAATTGAAGACGGCAAAATCGTTGCAGGCGGCGGCGCACCCGAAGCAGAACTGGCCAAAAACCTACGAGCCTACGCAGTTAAAGTCGGTGGACGAGAACAGTTGGCAGTGGAAGCTTACGCAGAAGCAGTCGAAGCGATACCATTAACGCTGGCGGAGAATGCAGGTTTAGACCCAATCGACATCATGGTAGCACTCAGAGCTCAGCATGAGAAACCAGACAGCAAATATTTCGGCATCGAAGTTTCAACAGGCAAAATCAAAAACATGCTTGACCTACTAGTCATTGAGCCACTACGCGTGAAGCAACAAGTCATAAAATCGGCCACTGAAGCCACAAACATGATACTTAAAATCGACGATATAATAAGCGTTAAAGGCGGCGGCAAAATGCCCCCAATGCCTCCAGGCGGAATGGGAGGTATGGGTGGAATGGGCGGCATGGGTGGTATGGGCGGCGGAATGCCCTACTAAATCCCTTCTTTATTCTTTTTTAGTTTTTTTTTAAAAAAAAATAGTTGCTAATTATTTTTTGATCTGAAATTAAGGTAGCTGTTTACTGCAAATTTTATATTCACACGTTTAGTCATTATTCGGTATCTTGGAGTCTAAGTATGAGGCACGTTAAGGTTACAGCATTTGATTGTCCTGATGCTTGGTTCAAAACGTTAAACAGTATATGGAGTGAAGGCGACGTTTTTCAAGTTGGCTACGGCTCGGAAGAAACAGAAACAAAAAAGCTCAATTTAACAATAGAAATCACTCATCCTGAAAACCGTCCACTCGTTAGTGACAAAGCACCTTGCGATATGAAGTATGTGCAGTGGTATGCTTTGACTTACTTGTGGTGTGGCGAGGGAAAGCAGGATGAAACTTACACTTACGGCAGCAGGCTCCGTGAACCCGTTGATCAAGTTGAAGAAGCAATCAAAAACTACGTAAAAGAGCAACGGGACAGGCAGGTTACAATGGTTGTTAGGTTGCCAGAGGATATCTACAAAATTAATCCAAAAACAAAGGAAAAGCATGAACCGCCCTGCTTAAGCCTGATTGACACAGAAATTCTTGAGGGGAAAATGCATTTAACCTGCTACTTCCGCTCTTGGGATGCTTACGCTGGTTTGCCAGCCAACATTGCAGGTTTGCAGCTTTTCAATGAGGCGTTCGTTTCTGAGATTAATGAGCGTGGAAATCTTTCTTTGAAAACTGGTAAACTGATTTTCCATTCAAAGAACTGTCATATTTATCATCGCCAATTCAACCTTGTTAAGGAACTCTTTGAGCCTAAGGATAGTTCTAAGAATACTCGGATCGCAAAAACCATGCAAGAAGTCGAAAAACAAGAGCCAGCAAATACTGTGGAAAAGACTTGATGATTTATAACTTTACAAATATTTCTGATGACAATATTTTATAGTTTCTGCAGCATTACTATTCTTAAGGGGAAAAATATGGGCCACTCAGCCACATGGAAAGTTTTGGAGGACTTGATGATAGAGCTTCGCACAAACGGGGTCACTATATTACCCGAAGTTCTTTCTGATTTAAAAAGCGCTAAGTTTATGATTAAACTTTCAGAGCAAGAAGGTAACTGGGGAGAGGCATCGCAGAAAGTTGAAGAGTACCTTGGAAGTGTTGAATCGTACCTTATTACTGAAGCACAAAAAAGTTTGAACCCTGAAATAATTGATCATTGGCTTGTTCGCTTGGAGGAAGCTAACGCAGAAACTTGCGAAAAGCAAGTAGATGAAGAAAACCTATTTATCACGGGCGTTCCTCGAGACCAAAAATGGGTCAGAGTTGAACCCATAGGCAATTTGCCAACCGAGCGAATACTGCAGATCGCAAAAGAGCGCCATCTCTCGGTCAACCCGCAAAAGGATGGGCGCCTAGTTGTCTACGGTCAACAAGAAGGCATCAAAGACTTCCTCAAAAAAATGACTGCAGAAACAGCAAAAAAATAAATGCGTGGTAACCTTCCCTAAAAACTCGAGTCCATCTTAGAAAATGATTTATACTAAAGATTTTTATGAAATCGTTTACACATGTAAATGGTGAAAGGTTATGAAGTTTGCTGAGATTGCTGTTTTGCTGAGGGAAATTGTTGACAGTTGCCCAAGTCTAGATGGAGCCACCATCGCTTTGATACCTCAGAGAGCCATGTACCCCTTGTATCAGGGGTATCACATTAATATTAAGGCGAATCTCTCGAAGGAAAGCATGAGTTGCCTAAGAAAAATAGTGGAAGGACACGACTTAGTGATGCAAATAAAGTCGGATTCAGTAATAGTCTATGAAACTCGATCATGACAAAATCTTTTTTGTTTATTTTTTGTCATTTTTTAGGGTTTTGTTTCGATATGTTTTTTACGATAAGTCGCTAGTGAGTACTGGGAACCATTTTGGTAAGACTCAAAGGATTCCAAAAATTAACGTTAACTGACCAAGCACTGCAAAGCTGGCTGGCGGCGTTGCAAATTGGACCGTCCAAAGCTGCCACGGTATCTTTGCAGGATGCTTTAGGTCGCGTTTTAGCCCAAGACTTAGTTGCCCAAGAAGACTTACCGAGGTTTGACAAGTCAGCCATGGATGGGTATGCAGTAAAATCCGCTAACACAATTGGTGCTTCGCAATCTAAACCAACAACCTTCCAATTAACGGAAAACCAGGAAATAACCGATAAGCAGGTCAAGCAGGTTTGGACAGGAAACCCCATCCCCAAAGGTGCGGATGCAGTGGTTATGCTTGAGGACATTAAGAAACGAGAGAAGGCTCTGGAAGTTTGGAGCCAACTTGCCCCTGGAGCCAACGTTGCCAAGATAGGTGAGGACCTTAAAAAAGGCTCAATCATCGCTAAGGCTGGCACACGATTGAACCCTTACCACATAGGATTAGCTGCTGCATTAGGATACAGTCAACTAAAAGTTGCGGAGAAACCGAAAATTGCCATTTTAGCCACAGGAAATGAACTTGCGGAAGTCGGCACGCAGCTTTCTGGAAGCCTCATTTATGATTCAAACAAAATTATGATTTCTGCCATGTGCACAGAATTGGGTGCAGAAGCAACTGATTGCGGCATAGCCAAAGATAACGTAGATGAAATCGCCGTAAAAATCCAAAATGCCCTCAAGACACACGATGCAGTAATCACTACTGGCGGGACAAGTGTTGGGGGATTAGACTTGGTGCCCGATGCAGTTAACAAGCTTGGAAAACCCGGGGTGATAGTTCACGGTGTTGCACTTAGACCAGCGATGCCGACAGCCCTTGGTATGTTGGAGGGTAAGCCCGTTTTGATTTTGTCAGGTAACCCAGTGGCTGCAATAGTTGGTTTTGAAGTGTTCGGTAGACCGATGATTTGCCGGTTGCTTGGAATGAGCAAAACAGAGCCAAGGCCAATGTTGAAAGCTACTTTGGCAAAGAGGATTGCTAGTGCGCTTGGAAGAAAAACTTACGTTCGGGTCCGTGTGATTTTGAAGGGCGGCGACGAGTTTTATGCTGAGCCAGTTAGCGCGAAAGGTTCAGGGTCAATATCTACCATGACTCAGAGCAACGGTTTCGTAGCCGTGCCAGAGAATCGTGAAGGCGTAAGCGAAGGCGAAACTGTGATAGTTCATGTGTTTGGGAGTTTGGAGGTTGTGAACTGAGTGTTTAGGAAGCTTATGACGTTTGATGAGGCGCAGAAAGCTATTGGAGACCATTTTGTGCCTGCTGTTTTAGGTGAAGAAGAGGCTGTGCTGCTTGAAGCTTACAATCGTGTTCTAAGTGAAGACGTGGTTTCAACGCTTGATATTCCACCGTTTAACCGTTCAACCGTTGACGGCTACGCTGTCCGTGCCGAGGACACTTTTGGAGCAGAAGAAAACCAACCTGTAACCCTGAAAGTTTGCGGCATCGTGAACATTGGGGAGCAGCCAAAAGTGGTCCTAGCGAAAGGTGAAGCTGTAGAAATTGTCACCGGTGCCCCGATTCCCGAAGGAGCTAACGCCGCGGTTATGGTTGAGGACACGGAAAGAGAGGACACCGAACTGCATGTTTTCTGTCCAGTCACCGTGAACGAGAATGTCATGAAGAAGGGCTCAGACATAAAACGTGGCGAAGCGGTGCTCAAAAAAGGGCAGGTTTTGGGATCTTCAGAGATTGGCGTTTTAGCAGCTTTGGGTTTGACTACAGCTAAAGTTTCCAAAATCCCCATAGTTGCGGTTTTGTCTACAGGCGGTGAAGTGACTGAGCCCGGTAAGGTTTTGCCTGCTGGAAAAATCTATGACATTAACGCTTACAGCCTGAGCACGGCAGTGATTGAAAGCGGTGGAAAACCAGTTTACTTCGGCGTTGTTCCTGACGATAAAGCGGCTTTGTCTAAGGCTTTGCAGACTTCTTTGGCTTCAGCCGACATGGTGATTACTTCTGGCGGAGTCTCTGTTGGTCCAAGAGACTACACTCCGCAAATCGTGGATTCGCTTGGTAAGCCCGGAATAGTTGTTTACGGCATCGCGGTTAAGCCGGGGAAACCTACGACTGTTGGGTTTGTAGGCGAGAAACCCGTTTTTTCGTTGCCTGGTCATCCCACGTCTGCTTTGCTGATTTTTTATTTGCTTGCTAGGCCCCTGATTCAGCGGTTAGCTGGCAGACCTGCGACTGGAATGACGGTGGTTAGGGCTGTTGCTGGCGCACGAATGTTTAGCGCTAAAGGCAGACGAACCTTCGTCATGGTTAAGTTGGAATTTGATAAAGATTGCCATTTGATTGCTGAACCGGTTGAAAGTGGCGCTTCTGGCGCAATTACGACTTTAGCTAAAGCTGACGGATTCGTTGAAATACCTGAGAACGAGCAATTCGTGGATGTTGATGAAGAGATTGCTGTTTTCTTATTCCGTAATGTTTCAGGTAAGGTTTAGAATTTAAGCCGAAACATTTGAAGTTTTTTCTTGTGAACGTTCAGTGCTATTTTAGGCTTCTTTCAATTGAAAAGATAGGTTATTTTTTCAATGTAAGAAAAAATTAAATGTTGCTTTCTAAATGCTTGTTAAATTTATCTTCTCCTTGCCAACAGGAGGTATCCTGCAAATATGAATGTGAGAGCTGCGTAAACAGTCATGCTTATGCCAATTAGTGCATTGCTGAATCCTGCGATGACTAAGGTGTAGATTGAAAAGGTTGCTGCACCAGCAAATAAGACGAATAGTATCCAAGGTGCCCAAGCTCTTTTTGTAAAGATGCCATAATCAGTTATCAAGCTAAGGATGCCGACTAAAGCAAGCTGCGGCGGGAACCCAGTGAAGGGCAGAAAAACCAAAAGGATTATTCCGCTGATGGCATAGAAGGCTATTGCTGCTATTTCTATGCGGCTGAAATTTTTTAGTCTAGATACCATTGACGCTAAAGACACTTTTTGCTCGCCTTTACCCTATGCAGTAGAGGTTTAATTAATAAATTTAATGCATTGATTGAGCGAAAAAGTTTAGAGCAAGCGCAGGTGAATACCAAGAGAGGATTGAAATTACCTATGAGTTATCTTGAACTGTTCACTTCGCAAACTAACGTTTTCAGTGGTGTGCAAAAGTCGTTTGAAGAAGCACGATACGTGATTTTCGGTGCGCCCTTTGATGCGACAAGCACGTATCGGAGCGGTGCAAGGTTTGCTCCGCAGGCAATTAGGCAGGCGTCTTTGAATATTGAAACATACAGTTTTCGCAGCAGAATTGACGTTGAAGATTTAGCTCTGCATGACGCTGGCGACTTGGATGTATCTGTGGATGCCCAGAGGACCCTGGATATGACTAGGCTTGTGGTTGCGGATATTTTGGCTGCTGGCAAGGTGCCTGTGGCTTTAGGTGGAGAACACACGATTACGCTTGGGCTTGCGAAGGGTTTAGGCGCAAAAGCGGCGAAAACGGCGGTGGTAAGTTTTGATGCGCATTTGGATTTGCGATGCGAATTTTTAGGTTCAACCCTGTCCCACACGACGTTTATGCAACAAATAAGTGAGGAAGTGAAGCCCGCGAAAATCTTTGAGGTCGGCACACGCTCAGCATGCAAGGAAGAATTGGCATATGCCAATAAGGCCGGGGTAGAGTTTTTCACTTCACAGCAAATAATCAATCAAGGTTCAAATCGGGTTGCCGAACAGTTGAAACAGAAGCTTTTGCCTTACGAGAACGTGTATTTAACGGTGGATATGGATGTGCTTGACCCTGCGTTTGCTCCTGCAGTGCAGAACCCTGAGCCTGAAGGACTCACCACAACCGCCTTGCTAGACATTGCCTGTACTTGTGCGATAAACGCATGTTAGGCTTTGATGTAGTGGAGATTGCGCCGATTTACGACCAAGGCGTATCAGCCATTGTAGCGGCAAAGATAATCTTTGAAATGCTATGTCAACTTGAAAAATCAAGAAAAAAGTAATCTCTATTAAACCATCTTAGCAAGTTCTTCTGCCCAGATTCGGATTGCGCCAAGGTCTCTTGTGTCATAGATTCCCGGTTCTGTTTCTTTGTAGGCGGCCTCTACTCTTGATCGGTCAATTTCCATGGCTTTTTTGGCGTACCATGGCACATTGTTGTAGTTATAGATCCCGCCGAACAACCCTAAAGCCGCTGGGTGCAGATTGAACTTACCTGCTTTTTCTTCAAGATACTTCCGTTTTGCCCGCTCAACTACCTCAGGTTTATCCTTGTCAGAAGCTGAACCGCAACAGACAAAAAGCGCCACCTTCTTGTTTGCAAGCTGCTTTTGGAAGGTTTTGAGGAATTTTTCTGGTTCGCGTGTCCAATTATTGATTTGGATGCCGCTGCCAACGATGACGAGGTCAAATGGGTTATGTCTTTGATTTTTTCTTTTTTAGCGTTAACAACTTGCGCTTGGATTCCTTTTTGCCTAAAGTATTTGCGATTTCTTCAGAGGTGCTCGCTGCTGCGCCGTAACGGGTTCCATAAACAATCAATGCTTTATTCATTGTTTTTCCCTCCTAGATGGGTTTCTTAGTTTTAATAGTTCCATATTCCAGACGTACAATTCTGTCGGCGATTATCATGCGGATGTCATGCGTCACTATGACCACAGATTTATTATTGTTCTTGGCGAGGTCCTGGAGGATGCTGCCTATTTTTTGTCCTGTCTTCGAATCCAGATTTCCTGTCGGTTCGTCGGCCAATATTATTTTCGGGTTGTTTGCTAAGGCCCATGCAATAGACACTCTCTGTTTCTCTCCCCCGCTAGTCCGCAGGGAAGAAACCAGTCTTTCTCCCAAGCCTACGTCGGTTAACAGTTCTCTGGCTTTTGTTTTTGCTTCATTGCCTCGTGTTCCATTGAGGTTCAAAGCGATTTCAACGTTTTCTTGAGCAGTCAATGATTTTAAGAGGTTGAAGCTTTGGAAGACGAAGCCGATTTTCTTTCTCATGATTCCCGGTAGCTCTTTTTCGGGTAGATAGATTTTCTCTCCTCTATGTATATGTCTCCGCTCGTAGGGGTTAATATGAAGCCTAGCAAGGAGAGCAATCTTGTTTTTCCGCTTCCGCTTGGACCAAGATCACCAGGACTTACCCTTCGCTGACCTTCATAGACAATCTTTACCGCTTGTACCTTCTGTTATTAGAGCTAAATTCTTTGCTCAAATTTCTAACTTTGACTACTTCATTCATGCGATACATCTCCTATGCCCTGAATACTATCGCGGGGTCTATTTTGCCTACTTTTCGTATCGACAATAGAGAGCCCAAAACCGACAGCGTCACAGTCAAGCCGTACACGGCAACTACAGGCTGAACGGTGATTTCATAGGCAAGATGGTAACGGAAGTAATCACCAATGTGGCAGCCAATGACAATGCCAATCCAGCGATGAAGCCTATTGTTGCTGGCCAAAACGCCTGTTCAATGAGGATTTTATAGATGTCCCTCTTTGCTGCTCCTATCGCCTTGAGTGTTCCATATTCGGTATGCTTTCCATGGTCGCAGTATAGATTGTGAGCGAAACGATGGTTACTGCTACGAATAATCCGACTCCGGCAAAAACCGCAACCATCGCGCCTATCCCTGATTGATACAACATATAATTTACTGTATTTGCCCGATTTCAGAATTTGACAATGCGTTAACACCGCTTATCTGAGCAATCTGCTTTGTAACCTGCGCTACATCTTGGGGCTGCTGAACCACGACCAGCACGTAATTCGTTTCGTTGCCGTTTAAGTTGCAGAGTTTCTGGGCGTTTTCTTCGAGGTGAAAAGCAACGGGTACAAGAATGACTTTGCGCCGCTGCATACGCCCATGATTTCTTCAGGTGAACATTAACCTAATGTTTCGCCAATCAAATTGCCCAAGCCAACGAGCGATTCATCCACAACACCGAATTATTGGCTATTTAAATTGCTGATCCTACCTGAAACAAGATTCCAAGAGTAACCGAGTTTTAGCCATGTACGCCGCCTATACGTTTGTTTTCATGCCTTAGGTATGCTGATTAAACCACGGAGTACGTTTTTCACGCCGTATTGGTTCTACTCGTTAAAAGTTTGCTGATATTGATTGTCCTTTGCAAATCCACATTCTGAGGATTAGCGCCAAATTCGCGTTTGAATGGTCTGCTATGCACCATGCTATCCCAGATCCTATAGATTGCCTATCCAATAGGACCATTGTCGAAGGCGGTGCCGTTTGCCGAATGCTGAACGCTTTTAAGGTACTTTTTGGATTGAAGTTCAACCGAGAACGCCTTTTCTTTTTTTTCTCCATTTTTGTCTTTTCCTCAGCCATTTATAAGCCGCGAAGGGTGATTAGTTTTATTTGATTCAGATGCTAAGAAGTAAGCATTGAAGTCAAAATCTCAATAGGGTGCAAAAGGATGGTTGAGGAGTCTGGGTTGGCAAAGTTGTTTTTTGAGTTGGCGAGTGAAAGCCGCCTTTGCATACTACGTGAGCTGCAGAAGGAAAATTTGAAGATGCAGGAAATCGCCCGCCGACTTGACGTCACTCCGACTGAAGCTTTTAGGCAGCTGGAACGGCTAAGCGCAGGTTCGCTGGTTCAGAGGCAGCCTGACGGCACATTCGCGCTTGCTGAGTATGGCAAACTGGTTCTTCAAATTTCCACTTCTTTAGATTTCATCTCAAAGCATAAGGAGTATTTTTCAACGCATGATTTGATGCGGTTTGCCCAACCAATTCGTGAACAGGTTAGGCGAGCTTGCAGGCGCAAAGTTTGAAATGGACACGGTTGAGAGCCTAAATAAGGGCGCGAAGTGGTTTACTGAGGCTAAGCAGTACGCTTGGGGTATCGGCGAAGGCACTATTCCAGAACACATGATTCCAGTAATGAATCAGCAGGTTCAACGGGGAATCCAAATCAAAATGCTTATTCCAAGGGAACTTCTCCCTGCTGTGAATCAGCCTGGAACGCCGAAAAACGTGGAAACACGAGGCTTATCCGACCTCCCTGGAATAATCGCCCTTACTGAAGAGATGGCTGGCATATGCTTCCGCCAAATTGGAGGAAGAATTGACTATGCGGGCTTTTTCGGAAGCGACCCCACATTCCACAACTGGGTTAAAGACCTATTCCAGTATTATTGGGAAAAGGGAAAAAGAGCTCCATAATTTGTACCTGAAGGAATGTGTTTGGTTAAGGAATCAGAATTAAGTGTCTTCACAATCGGGCACTCAACCAGGACCATGGACGAGTTCATTGAGTTGCTCAAAACTTACTGCGTCGCCTTGGTAGTGGATGTGCGCACCGTTCCCCGTAGCAGACATAACCCACAATTTAACAAGGAAACCCTGCCAAACACACTCAAACCAGAAGGCATAAAATACATTCATATGCCAGACATCGGCGGCTTACGGAGACCCAAACATGACTCCATAAACCTGGCATGGAAAAACAGCGGCTTTCGAGGCTACGCAGATTACATGCAGACCCAAGAGTTCACCGACAACCTGCTAAAAATCATCGCCCTCGCACGGGAGAACCGTTTAGCGTTGATGTGTGCTGAAGCGTTGCCTTGGCGATGCCACCGAAGCCTCATCTCCGACGCACTTGTCGTTCGGCACGTCAAAGTTGAACATGTCATAAGCGCAACCAGCTGCCTCAACCATCAACTCAACGAGATGGCGCATGTGGAAGGAACACAAATAACCTACCCCTTATTCACTAAAGAAACACCTCAGAGAACACTTGGCGACTTTGGAGCATAACTTGGCTTTTTTTATTTACTTCATTCTTTCTGAAGCTTTGCTATGAAGAAGCCGTTGCATTGATGAAGCTGCGGATAGAGTCTTTGGCATTTTGTTAGTTCGCGTAGTCCAGGCAAGCCGATTTTAGGCTCTATTTCTGCCAAGTTGAATTCTGGGTGCCACTTTAGGAACCGCTCAATTATCATCTCATTCTCTTCCACCGTTATGCTGCATGTTGAGTAGGTTAATGCTCCTCCGTCGGCGACTTTTTCGGCGCAGCTGCTAATCATTTTCCACTGGATTGCCGCCATTTTCTCGGCGGATTTTGGTCTGAGCCGCCATTTTGCTGAGGGTTGCTTGGCGAAGACGCCTGTGCTGGTGCATGGCGGATCCAAAATAACCAAATCCGCTTGCATGGTGAAGGGCAAAGGTTTGCATGCATCGGCAATTACTGGCTCAGCAATTTTGGTTCCCATGCGGGCGGTTTCTTTTTTCCACACTTTCATTCTTCTATTCGAAAAATCAATTGAGCTTATGCTGCCTTCGTTATGCATTAGCTGAGCTAAATATGTCGTTTTGGCGCCGGGTGCAGCGCAAACATCAAAAACTACGCATCCTGGTTTGGGGTCTGCGGCTTGTGCGGCGAAGCAGCTTGCTTTATCTTGAATGTAAAATAAGCCTTCTTTGTAGCTGAGTAGCGTGTTTAGGGGCTTTTTCATTTCCCCGATTTTGTAGGTGAACTTTAGCGGTTCGGCTTTTTCTGCTTTAACGCCTTCTGCCTCAAGTTTCTGCACAATTTCCTCTTCGGTTGCCATTAAAGTGTTGACTCGGATGTAGGTGGACGGCGGAGTTATGCTTCCCTCTAAGAATGCAATGGCTTCGTTGCGTCCAAAAAGCCTGTAACAGTACTTAACGAACCATGAAGGATGAAAGGTTTGCAAACTAACCCTCTCCACGTCGCTTGCCTCCTTCAGGATCGGCTCCAGCTGGCGCGTCAGCAAAAAGCCCAAAATCGGCTCAACTTCCCGTACAATTTCCCATCCCAGAATAGACCTGCCAAGACCAGCGATGCTCTCAGCTTCCTGCATGTTAATTTTAGCCCAATTCTTGGCAACACGCGTCTGATAAACATAAAGCCGCAGAAAAGATTGGATGCCTAAATTGTACTCGCCGATTTTTTTGGGCGCCACAACTGTGTTGACGAATTTGTCTATGAGGTTTCTGCGCCGTGTGGTTTCAACAACTAACCCGTAAGCGTAGCGGATAGCGTTGGGGTCGCTTGCGCCAAGCTGCTTGATTGTTCTTGCCAGGGCTAAGCGTTCGCTTAGTTTCTGCATCTCCATCCAGCTTAGGGTTTCAATAGCGATTGTCCAAGCATCCTTCAACAAATTAGCTCACGCCTAAACAAGATGCACCTCTTCTAAATAAGAATTCAAATCTGTTCTTCATGCTTTGTCAACGATAAACTTTTAACGAATCATGAACAAGCAACCTTTATTCACCATTTTTTTACCATTTTACACCTTTTCTAGCCTTTTTTCACCGCGACATGCAATCGATTCAAGCCCTAAACCGAAAAAGCAACTCAAAACACCCCTTTCCAAAACGGAGAAGGGTATCTATTTGTAAATGCGCTCGATCACAATATCTCTTAATAGTGTTTGTCCTGGGTTTGTAGATTGTCCGTCAGTTTGATTCCGTGTTATTTTTCGCCTATTGATTTATCGAGTTTACTAAGTATGCAACCTTACTTTGGGATTTCTGCGTTTTCGCATAGGCCGTAAGTTACACAAACCATGCCGACAAAAAAAAGCAGAGTCAACGGCAAATCCACGGTTCCCGGTCTCAAGACAAAAAAGGTCCAAGTGAAGCCAATTAGAGCAAACCCAATTAAGCAAATCTTTTGACCAAAGGTAAACATAGCGACACCACTACGATACATTGTGTGGCTACTTTAAAAATTTAATTCTTGTTTACGCTGGCATTTTAAATTGCGGAGCACGAAACGATTAAACAAGTGCGTATCAAACCGTTTGCACAAATTAGTTTATGCAACTTTTTCCACTCCTATCTAAGCAAGAGAGTGAGTTAATGAGTCAAGTGATTAAGCGCCGAAGCACTCCTGAAACCAAAGCTGGACAATACATGTGTCCCGAGTGTGGTCAAATATTTGATTCCAAAAGAGAAGTCGACAGCCACCTCGATATTAGGCATGAACCCCATCTTTGATCGTTGCATGGAAACTTTCAGGATTAAATCCGATTCAACGTTTTTCAGCCTGTACGCATGTTATTTTGATCCATATAATCTAAAGGTAAATTGTCAGTTTTGAGTAAGTAAAGATTTTAGTCTCCCTGCACCATAAGAGGCTAAGGTCAAACGGGGATGGCGCGAACACTCTTAGACTATTGCACCAGCGAAGAAACTAAACTTCAGCCTAAAAAAGAACCAAAAGCGGAAGCTCCACCCTCCCAAGCGGAAAAAAATAAAGAAATAAAACATGAAGAACCAAAACAACTGAAAAAGAAAAGACCACTCGCCTTTCCTCCAGTGGCGCCTGAAAACCTTCCCGGTTCCTATTTTGTTTCAGCATCCTACGATGGGCGCCAAAGAAAAGCAGTTATCAAGCTTTATGAGCCGGAATCAGAGCAAATTTATTTTTGGTATGATAATACAGGTCACAAACCTTACTGCTTAACCAACTTGGCGTTAGATAAATTAAAAAAATTCGATAGGATAACAAACCATGAAGGTTTTTATTGTTTTGAAAAACTAAAAAAGTTTGACCCCTTGGAAAATAGAGATGTTGACTTAATCAAAATTGTGACAAAAGACCCGTTAGCAATCGGCGGAAGACCTACTGGCACAATAAGAGACATAATTCCTGAAGATTATCCAAGCGTGTGCGGATGCAAAATACAGGATAGCGATACTAAAGTTTGGGAGTCAAAAATAAAGTATTATCAATCATACGTTTACGACCGCCAGCTTTTGCCCGGCATGATCTACGAGGTTAAAAGCGGCAACCTTGTTCCTACAGTTCTTGAGGAAGCCACAGAAAACCTAAACCAAATAAAAACGCTCTTCAAAGACTGCACGGACGAAGAACGTGAATACGCAGAAATGTGGGCAAAACTTCTCGAGTACCCAGCCCCAAAATTCCGCAGAGCCGCCATCGACATAGAGGTTTATTCACCGTTATCAACAAGAATGCCTGACGCTCGAGAAGGCGCATGTCCAGTAATCGCCGTGTCGGTTTATAGTTCCGACGGCGAAAAACGGGTCCTGGTTCTTAAGCGCGAAGGCATGCGGGAAGGCAACCATCACTTGGCTGCGGACATAAAAGTGGAGTTTTGCGAGACAGAGGAAGAGCTGCTGAGAAAAACATTCGATGTTCTGCTGGATTACCCGTTTATTTTAACTTTCAACGGCGACGACTTCGACCTCCGTTACCTTACCCATAGAGCTATGAACTTGGGCTTTAGAAGAAGCGAGATTCCGATAGAGGTTGGCAAACGGGTCTGCTTGCTGAAATACGGGGTCCACATTGATCTCTACAAGTTCTTCTTCAACCGGTCAGTGCAAATTTACGCCTACGGCGGTCGCTACAAAGACGTAAGCTTAGATGATGTTGGCAACGCTCTCATAGGCGTTGAAAAAATCCATTTAGAAAAAGCCTTCGGAGACTTAACATACTCTGAACTTGCCGCTTACTGCCTGCGAGACTCAGAAATCACCTATAAACTAACCAGTTTTGACAACGATTCAGCAATGAAATTAATCACTTGTTCTAGCGCGAATCGCCAGCATGCCCATGGAAGACGTTAGCCGGCAAGGCGTAAGCCGCTGGATACGCAACTTCATGCATAGAGAACATCGAAGAAAGAACATGCTTATCCCAAATGCTGAGGACATTTTAACCAAGAAAGGCAAAACTTCCAGCACAGCCACAATAAAAGGGAAAAAATACAAAGGCGCAATAGTTGTTGAACCCACGCCCGGCGTTCACTTTAACGTTTCAGTCATGGACTTTCCAAGCCTATACCCCTCAATAATCAAAGTATGGAACCTAGGCTACCAATCAATTGATTGCCAACATAACGAATGCAAATGCCGCATGATACCGGACACCCCACATTGGGTTTGCAGCGAAAAACGGGCACTAGAAAGCTTGCTGATTGGTTCACTTCGGGATTTACGTGTTAAGTGGTATAAGCAGAGGGCAAAAGACAAATCTTTGCCGCCTGAGCTTAGAAGCTGGTATAATACGACTCAGGGCGCGCTTAAAGTAATTTTAAACGCTAGTTACGGCGTCTTTGGAGCTGATAGCTTCGATTTGTATTGTCCGCCAGTAGCAGAAGCAACAGCAGCCATCGGCAGATACTCCATTACCCAAATACTCAAACATGCAGAATCGGTTGGCATTCAGGTTCTCTACGGCGACACAGACAGCTTATTTTTGAAAAACCCCTCTAAAGAACAAATCGAAGAAGTAGTTCACTACACAGAGCATGAATTAAACATGGGTATAGACGTAGACAAAGTTTACAGGTACGCTGTATTTAGTTCGCGCAAAAAGAACTATCTGGGCGTTTTGGAAGACGGCACCGTGGATGTTAAGGGTTTGACAGGCAAGAAAAAACACATTCCCATCTTTATCAAAGATGCTTTTAACAAAATGAAAGAGGCACTTGCCCGAGTCAAGACTCCAGCGGATTTCGAGAAAGCCAGAAAAGAAATTGCCGAAATAATCCGTGAACGCTACACAAAGCTAAAACGGAGAGAATGGGCTGACATTAATGAACTTGCGTTCAATGTGGCTTTAGGCGATGAACTTTCAAGTTATACTAAAACTACGCCTCAGCATGTTAAAGCCGCGAGAATTCTGCAGGAAAGCGGAAAGGAGCTAAGAGCGGGCGATTTGATTAGTTTTGTTAAAGTTATAAGGGAGCCGCATGTGAAACCTGTTGAGCTAACTTCGAGAAACGAGGTTGACGTTGACAAGTACGTTGCCTATTTGCATTCTACTTTTGACCAGGTTTTGGATGCTTTAGGGTTAAGTTTTGACGAAATTATCGGCTTAACAAAACTTGAAAGGTTCCTTGCTTAATTATAATATTTGAATAAGTATGCCAATTAGCGTGAAAACTCCAACAATCAAAGCTATTATTCTAACAACTTGTTTCTCAGTTAATGGTCGATGGTAAGTTATCAATGTAATTAGGCTTCTTCTATGGTCAGATGAAAGCTTTTTTCCATCAAACGAAACGCTGGCTTTTTTGCGTGTAAAGTACACCGTTAACAGTATTAGTGCAGAGTTGAAAATGTAGGGGAGAATTGAAACTAGCAGGCTTAATTTTAAGTCAGAAATCACGGCGAATGACGCTATCGTTATTCCTATGGCGAAGGAGCCTGAATTTCCCACGAAAACTTTGCCGTTAAAGTTGAAGTAGGCTAAAATTAGCCAGAATATCAAGGGTCCAACCATCAGAATGTATGATGGTGAAACAGCCATTAAACCTAGGATAACTATAGCTGGGCATATCGTTTCTAGTCCATTCAATCCGCCCAGCTGGTTTACAGTATTAGTAACAATCATAACTATCAATGGAATAATTACGTAGAAGTATACTGCGCCGAGATGTATTGTTCCCACAAATGGTATAGAGATTGTTGTTCTGGTTGACGGGTTATTAAGTGCGTAATAGATTAGCGGTAACGCGGCGATTAAGGGCATGAATGCTTTGTAACGCCACTTCAAATCTATCCAGTCATCAAGCAAGCCCATGAATCCGCCGAAAAGAATGCACACAGCTAAGAGTGAATGGTGCTGAAACGTTAGCTGGACCTCCAGCTATTTTTAGAAAGTAGAGAAGAAAAAGGTAAACGGTGGTGAATAGGACGTATAGTACGCCTAAACCGTTTGCGATTAAGGGTTGCCCAACTTTATGCTGATCTGGAACCTTTGGAAACACTGGTGGCTTCCCTGCTGTTTTGCATGTTTAGCCTGTGCCTGTTGTGCCAGTTGCGTTGTAGTATGCTGGGTAGTTGATTTTGTATATGGCTACCAACGGTACTAATCCTTCGTATGCGAATGGCGACGTAGTTCCGCCTGCTAACTCTACTAATGAGAAGTATGTTGGCTTTGAAGTTGTGGTATTTGGCGGTGTAATGGTTACTCCTGCAGACGTCCAGTAGCTGCAGTATTGGTTCCATGCACTGTTCATCAATTCGTTTATTGTGCAGTTTTCTCCTTGGTCGTTCCACACAAACTGCCCAGTAGTGTTGCTAACGGCGCCGAAGCTTGATTGGTCCTTCCATACCGTTGATGTTGTTGCACTCATATAGTCGGTCTTATCAACCCCATGTGTTAAATACCATTGCTCTGCTGTTCCTGAAATGCTTGCCATCCACTCCCATTTTCCTTCATCTCCATATCCGGAAGGACTTGCAGTGTACCCTGTGCCGCTGCTTGACTGTTGGATTTGGAGGACGGTGAAGACGAGGATGTAGTTGGCTCGTCCAGGATTGTTATAGTTTTCATAGTTATTCAGCATCTGCATTGACTGGTTTTCATTGCCCATCATTATGAAGCCTACGTTTTCGATTTGAGTAGTATTATACGTAGTATTATCGCACAGAGTTGTTACGTTTGCAATATCGCTTAACCAGTCGCCGTAGTCCCACCAAGCAACTACCACAGTTATTCGCAGGAACAGTTGCGTTTTCAGCCAACTCAATGCGTCAGTCCATGCACTTACCGGTGAAGTAAGGCCTGCGCCGCCTACTGGCAGGCTTGATGCGCTAATTGCAGTCGGCACGAAAGATGAGTCGATAGACCTTGGGATTCCGCCAGTTTGCGGTGAGAAAGCCACCTCTGTTAGCAGAATAAGGAATATCAGAAAGATTGCGACGCCGCTGTATTCTTTGCTTACTCGTGCCATTCTACGCTTTGTTTTTGCCAGAGTATGTGGCGCTTCCTTCAGTAAAGTGTAAAACGGTTGTATTAGACCCAGAATACCGATTCCTGCTATGATGCAGAAGGCCACGTCAAAGATTGCCAGTAAGCGAATCATTGAAGCGGCAAAGAAAAGCGAAGTTACAGCGAAAACTATTAGGAAAATGTTTCTGTTTGTTGGATTTTTTAATATAAAGTATAAGCCGATGAGGAAGAATAGGAGACCTATGCCAAGTTCAATGTAAATGTTTCCCCAAGCTGTAAGTTGCTGTTCGGCCACTGAATTGATAATAGGTGAAGTTGCTCGGATAAATGGATCTAAAACTGTGCTGAATTTTCCTTCAAGACCACTGCCAGAAATGAATCCAGTTACATATAATGTAGAAAAACCGCCGACAATTACAACCAGCGAGGTAATAACTAGAAGTAGCTTGCTTCTCAAAGTTATATTGTTTCGTAAAAGTTCTGCAATGAGAAGTACAACGAATCCTCCAGCGACTGGAATCACTGCACCTGACGTTAAGTAACTAAATCCCAGATAGGGAATTATAGCTGCTATATATAATGCTAAACCAAAAGTTATGCTGTAGCTAAGCAGAAGCCGTTGATTATACCTCTTCAATAGAATCATAACAAAAACGAATAGTACGGTCATGTCAATCATGTAGTATGCTCCGCCCCAACCTGATATGAAATAGGCTAAGGCGCCAGCAGCGGTTAACGAGTACAATATGGATGCACGTAATGACCTATTGTTGTCAATAGACCTTAGGAATAAGAATACAAATAATACAAGACCAATGGTACCTGGGACTTCGGTGTCATAGAATCCAAGAGACGTCCTTTCGATGATTGACGGGGCTAACGCCAAGAATAGCGCAGATAATAAACCAACGGTTCTTCCACCAATGTCCTTGCCTAAGAAATACATTATCAAAACTGTTAACACACCAACTACGGGCGGTATCATTGCGCAAAGCGTAATTAAATTAACGTTTGCGCCTAACGCTGCGATGACGTCGTAGACTGCTGCACCCGTTATAGGTATACCTGGCAATAAAGTAGCAGCCATGTTAAGTCCGAAAGGATACCACAATTGATGGTTGACCCAATGTGTTGTCCAAGGTGAAAGCAAACCGTGATTTACCATGTATTGCGTTATGCTGAATTGATAGTAGGGGTCAAACTCGTTAAGAGTTGATGTTCCTGTAGGGAGATTTTCCCAGCGTAACGGTAAAATGCGGATAATAAATGAGACAAACAGTATTAGAGCTAACGCAGAGTATGCTATTATTTGTCCGTGACTCAGTTCGATGCGTAACGGTGACAGTCTTTTACTAAGTCGATCTTTAATTCCTTCCCCCACTTAAGCCATCTCTCCATACATTAAATGTGATTTCTTGTTTAATTCTTAGTTTATACACATTGGAGGTTTATTTATGGCTTTCCAAAATGAACTAATATAGATTAGTTGGTAATGTAGTTTGATTATATTGCAATATAATCCAATAGCTAAACTATATAGTCTTTTTTTAAAAACGGAACCTTGAATTCCATGCTAAAAAGGGGAAAAATTTTCGCCAGAAACCCATAAAGGTCAATAAACGTTAACCATATTTTTCTTCGCTAGAAACATTGTTTTTACAGGCGTTGCATAAACTTTGTGGTGACTCGCCATTTTGGTTTGGTGGCTTTTTTTAGTGCTCTTCTGGTAGGTTTAATCGAAGCTTCGGTGAATGTACTATTCTATCGACGCTTAGGTATGGGTTTAACTTCAACGTCTATAGGTAACAAAGAAAGTTTCCTATCACACTTTGGGCATTTTCCACCATTTTGCGAAATTATTTCGTCTGGCGCTTTTAGCTCGCTGCCTTCATATAAAACATGATTGCATCCATGGCAAATTACTCGTTGCGGCATCCCAAATCCCTCGATAATAACATGCCGATGGCGTATTTATTGGTTGCTAAAAAAATAGCCTTTAGCTTGGACTGTGCTTGTCAAGTGACTGCAAAGTTTATTTTAAGAGGGACTATTTGGAATGTTGAAGCATGTGGTTTAATAGCCTTTGGAAAAATACACGTTAATTGTTACTGAAAAACCTGATGCGGCAAACAGAATAGCTATGGCTTTGGATGCTAATGGGAACGCCAAAAAAATATTTGATGGCGGCATTCCATATTATCAAGCATACAGAAACGGCAATTTAGTTGTTGTTCCAGCACTTGGGCATCTGTACACTGTTGCAAGCAACGAAAAAGCTAAACGGGATTATCCGGTTTTCGATTATCACTGGGTTCCAAGATATCTGGCTGAACGAGGCGCATCAAAGATCCGTGTTTGGCTAAATGTAATAGCTAAACTAGCAGAAAACGCGGAAGAGTTTGTGGATGCTTGCGACTTTGACGTTGAAGGCAGCATCATAGGCTACTGCATACTCAAGTACGCATGCGGTAGCAAGGAAAAAACTGCTAAACGCATGAAATACTCCACACTTACAAAAGAGGAACTGCAGGAATCTTACGCCCACTTATTGCCACATCTGGATTTCTCTCTTGTTGAAGCTGGATTAACAAGGCATGAAATAGATTGGCTATACGGCATAAACTTGTCCCGAGCTTTATCAATGGCTGTGAAAAACAGCAGCGGGCAATATGCTACAATCAGCACTGGCAGGGTTCAAGGACCAACCCTCAAATTTTTAGACGACCGCGAAAAAACCATAAAGTGCTTCGTGCCAGTTCCCTACTGGAGCATAACGGCTAAGATAATCATAAATGGCATAGTATACGAAGCAGAATACGAAAAAATTCTCGATAGCAAGCAAGAAGCAACAGCGGTAATAGATGCCTGCAAAACCAAAGAAGGCCAAATAGAAACAATAATTGTAAAAGAGTTTGAGCAGAAGCCACCAGTACCATTTGATTTAGGCGCTTTGCAAAGTGAAGCCTACAGAAATTTCCATTTCACGCCGATGCGCACTTCAAACATAGCTCAGCACCTTTACTTAGATGCTTTAATCTCTTATCCGAGAACAAGCAGCCAAAAGCTTCCGCCATCAATCGGCTACGAAGCCATATTAAGAAAACTAGCTAAACTGCCTGCTTACGGGAAACTGGCTGTTGACCTGCTCTCTAAACCAGTTTTGAAGCCAAATGAAGGAGAAAAAACCGACTCGGCTCATCCAGCCATTTACCCCACTGGAAACCTCCTCGAAAAACCGCTTGGCGTCGCTGAAGGAAATCTTTTCGATCTTATCATACGCAGGTTCTTGGCTGTTTTCGGTGAACCTGCCATTCGCCAAAGCACCAAAGCTACGATTATCATCGGCGGAAATCTTTTTTATTTGAACGGAATGCGAACGTTAAGTGATGGGTGGCTTCGATTCTACAAACCATATGTTCAACACCAAGATGTCACTTTGCCCTCCTTAACTCAAGGACAAAAAATCGCTGTTAAACGAGTAGTTGTAAAAAACAATTTTACTAAACCACCAGCAAGATACAACCCTCGCAGTTTACTTTTAAAAATGGAAAAAGAGGATATAGGCACCAAAGCAACGAGGGCCGCAATCATACAAACATTGTACGACCGAAAATATCTCAATGGAACCGATAGTCTTGCCGTTTCTGATCTTGGCTTTGAAGTCGTGGAAATCCTTGTTAAGTATTGTCCAACGGTTGTTTCACCTGAATTAACTAGAAAGCTTGAGGAGAAGATGAATGAAATCCAGCAAGGAAAAGAAACAAAAGAAGCTGTATTGCAAAACGCCGTTGAAATCTTAAAGCCAGTCCTACTGGAGCTCAAAGAAAAAGAATCCGTTATAGGCGAACAATTAAGTCAAGCGTTGAAAAAGGCTCGGCTTGAAGAGAGAACAGTTGGCGCATGCACGAAATGTGGTGACGGAAAACTAGTTATTTTGCGCTCAAAAAAAACTGGTAAACGTTTTGTTGGCTGTACAAACTATTTCGAAGGTAAATGTAACGTAACTTTTCCGCTCCCCCAAAAGGGAACTATAAAACCCTTAAACGCAACTTGCAAAAGCTGCGGGTGCCCAGTATTGCGAGTGTACCTGAGAGGGAAGAGGTCTTGGAAATTATGCCTAAATCCTAATTGTCCCTCAAAAAGAGCTGGCGCCCAGTGAACAGTAAAATTTGCATTAGCGGAGCGCAAAAAACGGTTTCTGCTTGTTGCATTTTTAGCTCGTACCAAAATGTTATTGAATGTTTTGGATTGATTATTTAGTTGTTGCATTCAGAAAAATTCATTAACTGGACATGGGCTAAAGAGGTAGGAAAACACCTATTCAAGGGAGAGAATGGAAATGTCAAGTAAACTAAAGAAGCAATCATCATCATTGTCCTTTTCGCTGAGTCGATGGTTCCGAAGAGTTTCAACGACTACTCCTTCAGCACTCGCATTAACCATTGCAGGAATTGTATACAGTGTATTTCTTTTAGGCGGTGGCTTGTATACTCTTATTACCCGTCCTGCTCCCTCAGCCTACGTTAACGGGGTGTTCTATTTCCTCTATCCAAGTATAAGCTCACAATTCATATCAGACACTATAATTGCAGCAATATTGTACGGTTTCGGTTTTATCGGTTTGTTCGTGATTTATCAAAGTACCAAGAGCGCTTACAACCCCAGGCAAGCTTACATGATGTTAATCATAGGCGTAGCATTTCTGCTTCTATCATACATATTCTTGGAAGGCGCGATTTCCTTCAAAACATCAGGCGGAGCTTAACTCTGCCTTTTTTACCACGGGTTCCTTTTTAGCTTCATTTTATATGCTAAGAAATTTGTGAATAAGTGAATAGGCGGAGTAATCAGCAAAACTGTAACTGCCACTTCCCAATTTATAATCGCTAAAGGAATCGAAAATACGACCGCTCCAATAACAAAGTCAACTTGGTCGACAATTGGAAGTAAACCACCAGGCGCAATCCCTATTCTTCTTTTAATAAAAGCCCCTGTTAAATCGCCCAAAAGTGCACCTAAGGGAATCAAAAGAGCAAATAAAACTGGAAAATTAAAAACGGCGACTTCCATTAACCCGACTGCTATGCCTATTGCTAAGCCAACAAAGAAGCCCCTGAAAGTTTTGTTGTTGCCGAAAATTCTTTTTCCGTCAAAAAAGTTTTTCCCGAAATCCATCCTTGTGCCTCCTCCAGCAAGCACTGGTGTGGCGTTGGCGACGTAGGCGGGGAAAATAAATTTTAGTGCTTCAACGATTAGTTGGGTTATTTCCATGTGGTCAACCATCATTTTTGGAATTCAGAATCTTTTATTCCGGTTTCGCCTATTTGTACATAGCAAGTAACTTCTTGCTTGTTTTCTCTTGTTTCAAGAACAGCTTTGATTGTTTGAGGATAATCGGTAGGTTTCATAGCGATTATTGTGTCAGCCCAAAATCTTAAAACTCTGTTTGCAACGGGCGCGACACTGACGTTTGGGTCATCAAAAACGCTTCTTACTTGGCTTACAATTATAACTGGGATTTTTCGGATTTTTACTGTTTGCGCTAAAATTGCTAATTGCCTGTTCAATTCACGGTTTACGCTGAAGGCTTTGCCAGAGAACTCAGCAACCCTTGCTCCATACAAAGATGTGAAGGTGTCAATTATTATTAACCCAAAATTTTTCTCTGTATAATCTTGAATACGATCAATAACTGCCGTTTGCTCACGGAAATCCTTAGGTTTAATTAAAATAACCTGCTCAGCGACTTGTTCGAATTTATCCCCTGAAAGCTGCGAAAGCCTTTTGGTTGAGAAAGTGTTATCGCAGTCCACAAAGAGGGTCTTTAAGTTTTGCAGTGCACAGCTAACGGCGCATTGTATGGCAAGTGTTGTTTTTCCAGTTTCAGGTTCACCATAGATTAAAGTAACGCTTTCGGGTGAAATGCCCCCGCCAATTTTGCTGTCAATGCATCGGCAACCAGTGTAGATCGTAACCATACTTTACCCTTTTTCGCGTCAAGATTATAAACTTGAAACTAGTAAAGTGTTCTGCACTTAAACTTATAATATAAAGGTTGATTTATTGAAAGAAAAAGTTGCCGTAGCCACAGTGGAGGGAAAAGCGTACTTTCTAATCGTAAACAAGTTAAGAGAACAAGATATCCCCTTCATAAGCTTGGTTCCTGGCGAGGTCGCGCCTGCCGAAGTGAGAGCGGTAATTACAACTGAGAAAGAAAAGGACTTAGTGAAAAACGAAAACATACTAATCATACCAAGCGAAAATGAACTGGACGATTTGGTTAATGAGGTAAAGCGGATACTTCAAGGAAAAGAAGCCTACGAAAAAATCTTAATCGGCATTGACCCAGGTGAAGCAATTGGGCTGGCAGTAATTGCCGATGGAAAAGTTATTGAGGAAGACAACTGCTTTAGCACGCAAGAGGTAATTAACAGCATAATTAAGGCAATAAGAAACGTTAACTCCACCGTGACAAGCGTTTCCGTTAAAATTGGGAATGGTGTTCCAGTTTACAAGGAATTAGTCGAAGCTTTAGATGATGCTTTACCGCCTGCAACGGTGCTGGAAGTTGTGAATGAAGCCGGAACCAACCTGCCCATAAAAAAGAACAAGCGCAGCCGAAGAGTCAGGCATATTTCTTCAGCCATTCGGATTGCCGGAAGATCAGGCTATATTGTTCCAAGGAGGAAAATGATTGCAACAAACAGTTGAACCAAATAGGGCACTGCTCGTGGATGGGCCAGCATCCGTTTGTGTTGTTTCCGGCAAAGCTGAAATGTTCGGTTATGAATTAAAACAGGAAGTAAAAATTGTGGTTCGGGAAGGAAAGCGCCTGCCCTTTTTTGTTCTCGAAAAAGCAGTTTTTGACGTTTCTTTAGGGCCAAACGCGAGCATTACAGAAGTTGAGGGCAGCACAATTCCAGATTCGTGGAGTAAACCTCTTGAAGCAATTTTGAGCTTGCAGAAGAAGCCCGGTGTTGTTTTGCTTTTGGGGAACATTGATTCTGGAAAAAGCAGTTATTGCACTTATTTAGTGAACAAGCTGGTTGATGGAAAATGCCGGGTTGCTCTTTTAGACGGCGATTTAGGTCAATCAGACATTGGTCCCTCTGGAACAGTTGGTTACGCGGTAATTTCCAAGCCAGTAACACAATTGCACAATCTGAAGTTGCAGAACGCCTTCTTTGTCGGTGTTACCTCGCCGATAACATCAATAGCTAAAACAATCGAAGGCTTAGCCGCTATGAAGGCTGAGATTTTACAGAGACAGGTTGATTTTGTAGTGGTTAATACTGACGGGTGGGTTACAGGCGACATCGCGGTAAGCTACAAAACGCAGCTTATAGATGCGTTAAAACCCGATGTCATAGTTGGCGTGCAGACAGACAATGAACTCAGATCAATTATCGCTTATTTGGATAACATTCCCGTTATTTTAGTCGAGGCGTCTTCTTCTCTTAGCCCGCGAAGTGCAGAAAAACGCAAAATCCTACGCGAAATGACTTATGCAAGATACTTGAAAAACCCAAAACTTCATTGCTACCCAATAAGCCAAATGACAATTGAACCAAGAAAAGCCCTTCCGAAAATTCAAGAGCCAGAAAAAGGACTCCTTGTCGGACTATATGGTTCAGAAAACAAATTCTTAGGAATCGGCGTCTTACGTGAAATCAATCGTATGCGAAAAGCGTTAAAGGTTCAAACAGCAATTTCAGCTAAACCAAAGAGACTTGTCTTTGGAAAAGTCTTGCTAAACGAGAAGTTACAGGAAATTCAAGACTGATTTTTAAAGAAGTTGCTGATTTCCTTTGCTAATGCATTTTTTTCGTTGGGTAACGTTTTCATTCCATTTGTTATCCATGCGGGGAGGAAGCCTCGGCAGTAAAATGTTGCAAAGCGGGAGTCTAAAAAGACTATGGCTCCTCGGTCCTCTAATGTTCTGATTGGTCTTCCTGCGGCTTGAGAGGCTTTTTTCATGGCGGGCAAAACATACCCGTACTCTCGTCCAAGCCCTGGGAAGTATTTGTCATAGTATTCAATTTGCGCTTTCACTCTGGGCGTCGGCTCGGCGTATGGAATACCGACAACTGCAACGGAGTTCATTTGGTTGCCTGGGAAATCCACGCCCTCCGAGGTTCTTCCGCCTTGCACGCCGAGGAACACGGCGCCGTTTCGGCTGCCGCATTCTTTAAAATTTGTCACCATTTTTTCATTTTGCTCCGAGGTCATCTCTCTTTTCTCGTGAAAAAGAGGCTTTGACAGAGCATCCTCTAACCCCCCAGAAAGTATATTGTTTAACACTTCGAATGAAGCAGCGAAAACACCCGTGTTGGTCGGCGTATTCTCCGCCACCTCGTTTATTCGTTCAATGATGGTTTGATACATGGCTGGAGTTCTTTTTTCCATAGCAGTAGTTACCCCCGCGCATACAGCTGAGAACACATGTTCTTTAGGAAACGGCGAAGGCACAATGCATTCCACAGTGTTTAGCGGAAGCTTTGTTATTTGCTCATAAGCCTGCAGCGGCTGAAGCGTTCCCGACATAATCACATTGGCGTAGGTTGATGAAAAAACCGGCTTCGTAATTTTTGAAGGATCCAACGCCACTATTTCCAATTTCGCCGTTTTGTTTCTATCTCTATTAAAATAGCAGCTTGCCACGTTTATGAAAGAATCGTCGTCCGCGGTGTCGAGCCATCTGAGCAGGAAATCCCCCATAGAATAAACATATGACCGCGGGTTTTTTCCCTCTGCCAACAAACGTTTCTTAATGGCGGTGCCTGCTTCGCATGTGCGTTCAAAGAACCCTTTTGGGTCATCGATGCCTGCAGTTTTTTTGATGCTTTCGATTGTTTCATTGGGCGAAATTATCTTCTCCCGACTTACGCCATCAGTTAAGCTTTCAATTGTATCCTTAAAGAAATGAGCAAATCTCTCAACTTCTCTGTTTCCAAATTTGTTGGCTTCTGCCTCTGCCTGCTTAACGGCGAAGGAGGATAAACTTGTGCTTGAGATGTCAATAGCTGTCTCAGGCAGATTATGCGCCTCATCAACGATCAGGATGATTTTTGATAGGTCTTGCTCCAGGTTTTTCAAAAAAGCGTTTCTAATGTTGGGCTCAAAAACATACAAGTAGCTTAAAGCGATTACTCTGGCTTCTGACACCGCAGACTTCACAAGTTCATAGGGGCAAAGTTCTCTTTTCATGCAAATTGCCAGGATATCAGATGCTAAATATGGTCGAGCAGCAAGTGCGGCGGAAAGTTGAATAAAATCTGGTGTTCGCTTAACAACGTTGCCATAGTATGGGCATCTGCTTTTGTTCTTCAGCAGCTCGCAGACTTCCATCATTGATTTTGAGTCAAAAGCTCCTCCAGTGGCAAACGCGTTAAGGCACATTTCATTGCGCCCACGAATAGAGACCCCCGCAACGGGTTGCTTTCTATGTATAGCTTTTAACTCTTCTATAACCCGGTCGTGCTGCCGATGGGTTCGCGCAACATAAAGTATCTTCAAATCTTTCTCAATTGCTACTGGCAGGCACGCAGAAAGAGCCGAGATGGTTTTTCCTAAACCGTTGCTTCCTTCAATGAGAACTGAACGTCTCTCATTCACCGCATTATAAACAGTCGAGATAAACTCGTCTTGATATGGGCGCACGCTCTGGTAGGGAAAATACTTTGCCACGGGGGCTGGGAGCTTAATCATTTCTTATCTCCCAAATAGTTCGATGGACAATAACTGTTCACTGGGCACTGTGGGCAAAGCGGCTGCCTTGCCTTGCAGTATCTTCTGCCATGAGCAATCAACAGCAAATGAACCGCCAAATAATCTTTCGGGTCAAAAAGCGACTGCAGACTCAAACGCACCTCTTCGTAACCGCCGTTTGCAGGCGCCCACCCAAGCCGCTTCGACACCCGATTCACATGCGTATCCACAGGAATGGTGGGTTGATTAGCTGAGAAAAGTAAGACAACATCCGCCGTTTTCGGCCCAACTCCAGGCATCTCCATCAGCGTTTTTCTAGCTTCGTCAAGTGGCAATGATAAGATTGGCTTTAGTGAGCCACCAAATTTTTCGAGAATGATTTTTGAGACTGCTTTTATTGTTTTGGCTTTACTTTTGTAGAGACCGCCAACGTGGAGGCAAGCTTCAATTTTGCTTGTTTCGGCACTTGATAGTGTCTGAGGCATTACTTCGAACTGCTTCGAGAGGTTTTCGAAGGCTCTCTCAGTATTGCGGTCAGCGGTGTTCTGTGAAATAATCGTTATAACCAAGGTTTCGAATGGGTCACATTTTGATTTAACCAGTTTAGGCACGGCTAATTTGTCCTGTAATATCTGCAAGATTGTTGCCGCATGACTGTTAGCCATCATCGTGCCTTCATAGGTCTCGAAAATATTGACCTCCAACTATTGATTTGCCAAGTTATAAATATCATCTGTACAAAAAAATGCAAGCTTAACTTGGATTTTCAGTGAGTATTTTTGCCTCTTGTTTTATCTTATGCTTTTTTCTAAACAAACTGACTTTTCTATGTTGAAAAGAACATTCTGCATGCTGCGTGCTACTGCTAAAGTTAGTGCTCAGTCATGTTGTCGTGCAATTTGTGGGTAGCTGAGCTCTATGTGTCCGGTTTTGGCGTAGGTGTATTGTTGCTCGTTTAGTTGTTGGCGTAATTGTCGATGGTATGGTTTTTCTAAGCAATTTTTTTGTGACTTGTATACAAATATACTTTAATACTTAGTATACATTTGGAAGTAAGTGGTGCAGTTAATGAATGAGACAACAACGATAAGGGTCTCAAAGAAAACGGCAGAGACACTAGAAAATCTCCGAGAGAAACTCGGCGCGGAAAGTCTTGACGAAACTATCCAATCGCTTGTAAAAAAGCAGCGTAAGGCTATTTTAGAGGTATCTTTCGGTGCAGACAAAGGACGCATTAAGCCTTTCACGGAGAATGATCGCGGTGAAGACCGTAGTTGACTCTTATGCTTGGATTGAACATTTCCTAGGCAGCGAAAAAGGCGGCAAAACCGACGAAATATTACAAAACTCCGATGAAATTTACACTCCAGACATCGTGTTAGCTGAAATCGCAAGGAAATATGCCCGAGAAGGCGTTGAAGATAACATAATCAGGTCACGGCTGCAACAAATAGAAGATGCCTCAAATATCGTAGCCTTAAATGCAGAAATAGCCTTATTGGCATCAAAATGCTATCTGGGAATGCAAGCTAATGCAAAAAAACTAAAATTAACACTGCCCGGTTTATTTGACCCCATAATATTAGCCACAGGTAGATCATTAAACGCGAAAATTCTAACAGGAGACCAACATTTCAAGAACCTGCCCGAAACAATATGGCTCGAATAACAAAATAGATCTCTTCCCATAAAAGATTGGGAGATAGCGGCTTAGCTTTTTGTGAATGTGAACGAATGAGGATTCGGATTTAATTTTAAAATTGATCTTGGGCGACAGTAATAGTTAAGTTGTTTCTTCTGCAATTGTACTACTTGAAGTTGAAGTTGAACTATGGACGAAGTGCTTGTAACCCGCAAAGGGCAAATCACAGTTCCCATTGCACTAAGACGCAAATATGGAATAAAACAGGGAATGAAACTATCAGTGCAAGATTCAGGCTCAAGCATAGTGCTGCAAGTTGTACCCCGAATCGAAGACCTGGCTGGCATTGATGCAGGCAAAATTTCAGTTGAAAAAGCCAAAGAAATGCTGGACAAGATGAGATCTGAAAACCGATATTAAAATGAAAGCCGTAATTGATACCCGCTTCTTAATCGAGCATTTTTTAGCTCAAGACGAGTCAAGCAAAAAACTCACCAGAATAATTTTAGAAAATTTGCAAAGCCGCTCAAATCTCGGTCTTGTACCCTCAATTGTAATTCATGAATTCTACAAGTTTTTGCTTGAAAACTATGGAAGAGACGTAGCTGACATTAGGACCAACATTATTCAATCAGCCGAATTAGAAATAGTTAACCTTGACGTAATTATCGGAATCGAAGCTGCCAAACTCCGATGCAAATACGCCGAGCTGCCAACAGCCGACGCCATAATAGCAGCAACAGCAATCGTAACATCCAGCGACTACATCTTAACCGACGACAAACACATCAAACAAATAAAAGAAACAAAAACAAAATGGATCTAAAACCTTGATGTAGTTATCGGAATCCCCTAACAAGCTGGAATGCTTCCCATGCAAAATTGAAAACGGAAAAATACATTTTGCCGTTTCTAAAAAGAGTAAGTTGCTATTCCTTATGCCGTTTAAGGAATAAATAATTGTTCGGTCTTCATTCTTATCAGAGGTTGTTTTTTATGGCGGCTCCGGATGATTTGACAAACATTCTTGACCCAAACGAGACTGTTGAACTCTACATCAAACAAAAGTTTTACCACCTCGCAATTGACATCGACTCAGTTGTCATAACCAACAAGAGGGTAATTTTGCGGCATCCTCATGCGCTCGGATTAAAAAAAGACTACACTGATTACAACTACATGGACTTTGAGAACGTAATCATTGACAATGGAATCGTGCGTTCCACAATCAAATGCACATTCAAGACCGCAATAGCGCCCCTTTTACTAAATGACGTACCTAAAGCAGATGCAGAAAAAGCATACAGAATAATAAGAGACAACCTCAACAAAGCCCAAACACAGGCTCTAACAGAAGAAACAACTCCACAAATGATAATTTGCTCGTACTGTGGAACCAAAAATACGCCAGATGCTTCCAAGTGCATTAATTGTGGAGCAAACTTATCATAGGGAGTTGGAAACGAGGCCATAATACTGTCGAGTTGTTATTGATGACGAATGTAAGTGCAAAATACTATGCATTATTAACGCATAGATTTATATTTTAATAATGCACAATTTAACTTGATGATTCTCAAAGAAACCTTACGAAGCATAGTTAAATCCCAACAAAAAGACCTAGAGTGCGCAGAGCAAGGTATAACGCGAGCTATAGCTCAAAAAATAGACCTCACACTTCCCTTTGCCGAAATCTTATCCGGAATACGACGCTGTGGAAAAAGCACTTTGCTAAGGCAAATCATGACCAAAACTCGGAGCTCATACTACTTCAATTTTGAAGATCCAAGAGCAACCAGTTTTGAACTCAACGATTTCCAGAAGTTGAATGAAATTTTTAGAGAAGAGTTCGGAGAAAACGACAATTATTTTTTCGATGAAATTCAGAACGTAGAAAAGTGGGAACTCTTTGTAAGAACAATGCTTGATAAGAAAAAGCACTTCTTAATTACAGGTTCAAACGCGTCGCTGATGAGCAAAGAGCTTGGAACCAGGCTGACTGGGAGACATCTGAAACAGGAACTTTTTCCTTTTTCTTATTATGAATTTCTTAATTTTACTTCAAGAGAGAAAGGCGCTGAATCTTTCGGAGAATATTTGAAGAGAGGCGGATTTCCTGAATTCCTGAAATATGGTAGAAGCGATATTCTTCAAGAGCTTTTCAACGACATAATCATGCGCGATATTGTTGTGCGGCATAAACTAAGAAGCCCAAAAGCCATAAAGGAAATGGCGCTTTTTTTGATCTCCAATGTTGGCGTAGAGTTTTCCTACAACAGCCTTGCTAAAACGTTCAGCCTTGGTTCGACTAACAGTGCAATAGCCTTTGTTTCATATTTGGAAGATAGCTATCTGTTATTTACTGTATCCAAGTTTGACTTTTCTTTAAAAAAGCAAGCCGTAAACCCAAAAAAAGTGTATTTGATAGACAATGGATTGGCTGATGTAAATTCAATTTCGTTCTCAGCGAACAAGGGAAGAATGTTTGAAAACTGCGTGTTTTTGGAACTTCGAAGAACTGGAAAAGAAATATACTATTTCAGAGAAAATAAAGAGTGTGATTTTCTCATCAAGGAAAAAAACAAGATTGTTCAGGCAATCCAAACTTGCTACGAATTAAATGAAGACAACAAGAAAAGAGAAATTGACGGCTTAATTGAAGCAATGATCAAGTTCGATTTACCCGAAGGATTAATATTGACTTATGACCAGGAAGACGAAATAGAACTGTCGGGAAAAAATATAAAAATTAAGCCAGCTTGGCGTTGGTTTCAATGAAGCGATTACATTGTTGACACGACGGCAAAAGTCTTGTTAAAAGTTCCAGAGTGTGTTTGCGCTGTGTTGGGCTTTTTCTATAATGGATAGCACGGTTGCTTGGGGTAATCCTGTTTTCCTTTCAATTGTTGCTTTGTCTTGGTCAAGTAACTGTTTTATGAGCACTATCCCAGAGTTAACTAGTCTTAGCCTTGCTTCAACGCTTACTCCTCTGAGGCAACTTAACGGGTATAATTTGTTTTTTTCAATAGCTTCTCTTAGCCCAAAGTGTTCAGGTGAAGTCCAACCTATCTGTATGAGGTTTTTGCATTTTCCGTATTGTATCGCGTGATCTGAGTATCTGGTGTTGGTGACTATAACGGCCCGGTCAATTTTTAGGTCTGTTAAGCCAAGCGTGAAGGCGTCTGTAACGTCTTCGAGCACTGCCCAGGCTATTCGGCTTTCATCCAGCCCCGTTAAGGCATGATAGCTTAAATGATGTTTAACCTCAACAAAGTAGGTGACGCCATCCTTCCTCGCAATCCCATCTACCTCATGTTCTCCGCATTTTCCCCTAAGAACCTGATTAGGAGTAACCTCAAAACCAGTATGCGCCAACAAAACCTGTATGAACAATTCAAATTCTGGCTTGGGCTCCATCAGGCTTATGCCCTGTTTTAGGTCGAAGAGGTGACTAACAGCAGGCCTGTATTTCCTCATATACGTGAAAATCAGCTTTAGAATCGCCTCTGTCGTTATGCCATCGTAAAGTCTTCTTCCAATCCGCTCCGCAACTTCATTAGCAATATAGCTGTCTGCCCCCATCCTTAGGCAAGTCTGCACAATTTTTTCTCTGCTAAACGACTGTTTGGAACCGTCTGCTTTGGTAACGAGAAATGCCAAGTTGCATGCACCAGTTAGAAAGAAAAATACGCAGAGTGCAGTTTTAAGTTTATTCATTCTCCAAAGATGCTATGCTGAAAATGGAAAGCTGAAATAATCGTGTGCCAATGATATTGTAGACTGCTATTTCTGTTGGTGATATTGTGAAAACTGTTGGTGACGATTTTCAAACAGAAACAAAATACTCCCGAGACAAAAGGTCTTGGTGGCAATTTAGACTGGGCGAATAAGCCAGAAACCTATAAGAGCTATCCCTCCAGCAAGACCATCCAGCTGCCAAATGTGTTGCCGGAGGCAACTATGGGTTTCGCTGAGGTTCTTCGCAGACGCAAGAGCATCCGAGCCTTCTCAAATCAGCCTTTAAGCTTAGATGATTTAGGTTTTCTTCTTTGGGCATCGACAGGTATCCAAAGAGTCGAGCAGGGCTACGAGTTCCGCACAGCCCCATCAGCTGGAGCATTATACCCCATCGAAACATACATAGCAGCAAACAACATCGAAGACATGGATAGCGGCATTTATCACTACAACATAAAAAACCACTTGCTGGAAGAAATAAAGACTGGAAATTTCGGCGATGCCATAGCCCACGCAGCCTTGGGTCAACAAATTTGTGCAACCGCATCCGTCGTCTTCATCTGGACAGCCATCTTTGAGAGGTCCAAGTGGAAATACAAACAGAGAGCTTACAGATACATCTACTTAGATGCAGGACACATAGCGGAGAACTTGGCGTTGGCGGCGGCAAGCATCAACTGTGGATCCTGCCAAATCGGAGCTTTCTTCGACGACGAAATAAACTCAATAGTGGGATGTAGACGGAGCGGAAGAAAGCACAATCCTTCTTAGCGTGATTGGCCACCCAAAATGATCACAAAGCGCAAAGCACTGCAAGACTGAAAGTGGCTACCATACACTATTTCAAATGTGGGAAAATTACTGTATTCATCAGAAAATCTATGTACAGTCTGCCTCTCATCTTCAAATTTATTAAAGAATGCTTTGCGAAAGGGACTTTAACCAAGCTTCAAGCACTATGAAGCAAAAGAAGTTGATTGAGATGGCTGAGAAGACAAAACCTTGCATAATCTCATGTAGCGTTTTGAAAAAAGAAATCCAGAAACTCGCCAAACAAGGAGAACTTGATGCTGATTTAATCTTCGTAAGCAAATACTTTCACGTGGACTACAGCCTTTTAGAAAAGAACTTGCGACCGATTATCAAAGCAAATCTGACACGTTACCCCAAAGGAGCAATCCTAGTGTATGGGGATCTTTGTCTTGGTCCCAACGAGGAAATGAAGCATCTAGCAGTCGAATATGGCATAGTCAAAGTTGACGCGTTGAACTGCACCGACTGCCTGCTTGGCGGAAAAGGAAAAGTAACAGAAGCAGATCCAAATCACGAGCTTTTCATCCTAAGTCCCGGGTTCGTAACAGGATTCTTTGATAGCGTTAAAGAAACAGCTCGACGCGAGGGTATCGATGAAGAATCACTCAAGAACCTTTTCAATGGATTAAAAGGCATTGTTTTCTTGGATTCTTTAGGGGAAGGCGAAAAAGCCAGGGAAGAAATCGAAAAAATGAATACTGGACTCCCCATCCTTGAAATAAAATCCATTGGGCTTGAAAATCTAAAGCATGTACTTTCAGATGCAATGGAACGCAATCGCTGTTTAAAAAAAGATGACGACAGCAAGAAAACGTAAGATAACATAAGCGTTAAGTAAAAATGAGACGAAATTTATAGAAATAATGATAGGAGATAAGTATGACCAAAAATAAAATAATTGGTTTTACAGAGTTTTTTGGCAAAGTAAACGCTATAGTAGTTAAAGACGGAAAAATTGAACTTCAAGAAACCGACGTAACAAGATCTGATTGTTGCTGGAAAGATTAGAAAACATGTTTTTTGTTACTTGCAATATTTAGCAAATTTTTCATGTGCAATAAATCTTTAATCTGCATAGGATAAAAAAACTAAGGGCGTAAAATAAACTATTGAAAGAGCAGTCTACTTTTACTCAATTGTGAGTAATAATGGGATAGCCCTTGACAATGATCATAGAAGATCCTTGTTTTTCAAAAGCAGGGCAAATTTGCCTCTAAAAAGTTGAAATAAATAAGATTGATGAAGTTGTAGTTGTTTATTCACAGTCACACATCTTAAAATAGGCACTGCCAAGTTAAGGGTAACTGATACTTTTGAAAATGGAATTACTTGATTTGCTTTTTGTAGGTTAGGAGGAGAAAATGAATGCAAGATATACTTAGTATTTTTCTTGAGGCTGGAACTTTCAGGATGTTTGTTTCAGCAATTCAAGCAACGGAACTAGTTGATACGCTTAGAAGCGATGGCCCTTTCACAGTTTTTGCACCAGATGAGGTTGCGTTTGCCAAAATTCCCAAAGATGAATTAGACAGTTTTCTTACAAACACGCCACACCTAAAGGCAATTCTAACGTATCATATAGTAGCTGGAAAATACACAATTAATGAAATCAGTAAAATGAAAACCCTCAAAACAATTCAAGGCCAAGAACTCAAAATTGACGCACACAAATGGCATCTACATGTGAACCCAAAAATCAATGACGCACTCATCACAAATTATAACCTCGAAGCAGACAACGGCATAATTCATGTTATAGATAAAGTGCTTATGCCCAATATGGAGCTAACTTGCCCCGAATGCGGAATGGGCTTCATGTCAATGGAGGCTTTGAATGCTCATACTAAAATGGGCCATGTTGCTGAGACAGTATCAGAGCCAACGCTGCCCGCTGAGACTATGCCTGCAGTTGAAATCGCCAATGAGTCAATGTCTGGCATGTCATCTCAAGAGACACCTCTGAGAGGTTTAGAACCTGATCGGATCAAATGTCCTGACTGTGGAAAAACCTTCACGAGCCACTCAGAGATGCAGAGACACAGAGACACAATGCACCATGAAACAAAAGGACACGACGAGTAATATTTACTTAGCAGATCTAAAAAAAGAAAACTCAATCACGCTAAAATCATTTTAACAACTTAAACGACTGCTGTTTCAATTTTGTGACAACATTTATTTATATTCGTAAGAATTGTTGCTTAACTGATAGCGTGCACGAGTTATATTGATTATATTTCTAGGCAAGAAAAGTGTGTGCAAATTTTAGTTAGCAAGAAATATGAGGAAGAAAACATGGAAAAACTTCAAATCTTAATAATTGTAATTTCTAATTTTGTTATCAAGATGCGCATTTTATCTGGAGGCTACTCCATATGTTGAAAAAGAAAATCCTCATAGGCTTATTTGTCCTGTTATTTTTTTCGTTTATATTCGTCGGATTAGCGAGTGCACAAGACGATTGGGTGATGTTCCACCATGATGCTGCACATACGGGATACTCCACCACAAACCCTTCAACTGGCCAACTGCTTTGGAAATACACCACCGGCGGCTTGATTGATTCTTCTCCTGCTGTTGCTAACGGCGTAGTCTACATAGGATCAAATGACGGCTACGTTTATGCTTTGAATGCCGCTACCGGCGTCCAAATCTGGAGTTTCAATACATTCTACGAGCCTTATTCTTCTCCTGCTGTTGTTAACGGCGTAGTCTATGTAGCGGATGAGGAGGGCACAGTTTTTGCTTTGAATGCTGTTACCGGCGTCCAAATCTGGCAGTCTACTCCTGGTAGCTATATTTTGTCGTCTCCTGTCGTTGTCAACAGTGTAGTCTACATAGGCTCCGACGACGGCAACGTTTATGCTTTGAATGCTGCTACTGGCGCACAGGTCTGGAAATACACTACCGGCGACAATGTTCGTTCGTCTCCTGCTGTTGTTGACGGTGTCGTCTACGTAGGCTCATGGGACAATAACGTTTATGCTTTGAATGCTGCTACTGGCGCCCTAATCTGGAAATTCGCCACCGGCAACGAGGTTCAATCTTCTCCTGCGGTTGTTAACGGTGTAGTTTACGTGGGCTCCGATGACAATAACGTTTATGCTTTGAATGCTGCTACTGGTGCCCAAATCTGGAAATATACTACCGGCGGCTCTGTTGATTCATCTCCTGCTGTTGTCAATGGTGTAGTTTACGTGGGCTCCGATGGCGATAACGTTGTTGCTATAAACGCTACCAGCGGCGTGCGGATTTGGTTTCATGCAACCGGCAACGAGGTTCAATCTTCTCCCGCGGTTGTGAACGGGGTAGTTTACGTGGGCTCCGAGGACGATAATGTTTATGCTTTGGATGCTTCTACTGGCGCCCAAATCTGGAAATACAGCACCGGCGGCTTGATTGATTCTTGTCCTGCTATTGTGGATGGCATAGTCTACGTAGGCTCATGGGACGATAACGTTTATGCTTTAGGTACTGCTGTAACTTTCACTGAAAGCGGTTTGCCTTCTGGAACCTCTTGGAGCGTAACTTTTAATGGCGCAACCCAATCTTCATCAACAAATACTATAATATTTCTGGGCATAGCATATGGAAGCTACTCATGGAGTGCGTCAACGCCGATATCAGGAGGCACAGGAATCCAATACGTCGCCCCAACTTCAACCGGATCAATTACTGTTCCTACTGTAGAATCTCAGGCTGTAACTTACACGACTCAGTATGCAGTGACTTTTTCGAGTTCTGGTCTTAGCGGTGATGCTACGGGGAACTTGGTGACTTTCAGTGTTAGCGGCGGCTCATATTCTGGTGCTACTAGTCCGATTGGTGTGGCTGGTGGTTTCATCTGGGTTCAAAGTGGCGCAGCCGTTACCTACAGCTTCGTTAGTCCTGTTACGAGCAGTGTGGCTGGTAAGCAGTATGCGCTTAGCAGTGTTACTGGCTCTGTTTCTCCAATTACTGTTTCTGCTCCCGGTACAGTTACCGGCGTCTATGCAACTCAATATCAAGTGACTTTCGTTGTTAGTCCTTCTGGAACTGGAACAACTTCTCCTTCTGGTACCAGTGTTTGGGAGAATGCCGTTTCCCTTCCATTAACAGCTACTCCTAGCGCTGGCTACATGTTCTCTTCATGGTCGTCCAGCACAGGATCAATCACCTTTAACAATGCCGCTTCCGCTTCAACAACGGCGACATTAGGCGGAACAGGCACAATCACTGCAACGTTTGAAGTAACACCCTCTCCAACTCCTACTCCAGCTCCAACCGCAGCTCCTACTTCTGCTCCAACCGCTGCTCCAACAGCTGCACCAACAGCACCACCAATTCAAACAACCGCTGCACCAGTTACAACTGCTTCCCCAACTGCCGCCCCAACCGCTAAACCAACTGCCGCCCCAACACCGACGATTCCAGAATTTCCTGGTCAATTGCTAGGAATTACTTTACTTGCTTTTATGATCATAGTCTTGTCTGTAGTTGCCATTGCAAAGAAGAAAGTAAAATGGAAATCCGTGTCGACTAGCACTCTGAGAGAAACGATGCGCCTTCACATATGACTTTCCTCAAAATGAGCGGGAATTAACACGAAAACGTTAAATTAGCAACGCACTGGCTCGCACAGATATCAAGGATGGACATAGACTAAAAGTAAGGCAGAAAGAAAAAGAGAGAGAGTTCAAACTACACAATATTGTTTTTCAAGGATACCTGTTTTGCCTTAATCTTTCGTTTATGGCTTCTTCTCCTTTCTGTGTCAGTTTGTATTTTTCGCCATCCTTTTGCGTGATCGCAATTGTGCTCTATAGAAAATAAAGAAACGCTTATGACCGCAAAAACTCTAATCAACATAGAGTATCCGCAATGTTAAGAACAAAACACGCAAGAATCATGGAAATACTGGTCGCTGCCATAATAATTGGTGCGGTAACTTCATCAGTCGTTATCGCGTATAATTGGCAATCAATCTTTTCATCGAGTGCGCCATCGAAGTATCCGATAGCGCTCAGCAACGTCCTTTTTTCAATGCCGAATTGGAATAGTTCTGAGATCGCACGCGCGGGGTTACAAATTGAGTCCGTATCAGTAGGCATCCAAACTGGAAACGCAAGCGAGCCGATTATTTCAAATTGGATAACCCTCAACACTACAGGTTTAGAGCCGTTGGCATCACCTCTAGTCGTTGCATCAGGCGGCAAATTTGCAACGTCAGATTACATAACGCCGACAGCATATTTGATAGGGCAAACAATGGTAATTGATAGAATCTCTAACATCACTCAGATACACCAGCAGTTGACAATAATGATTACTTCTAAAATGCTACAATACACAGCGGGTGAATACGTAAACATGCAAGCAACACACACAGGATACGCGATTGCTATCCCCACAAATGCAACGTGGAACACAATTCCGTAATTTCAATTGAAACACGAAACAAGTGTGAATATGATCTTTTCATGTGGTGCTGATTAGAAGGCTTCGCGCCCGCTCTCACTTACTTCAATAAGTAATATCGGGACAAGGCAATGCGCTATTGGAAACCCAGTAATGTTGAGTTAATAGGCAAAAATTAGTGTTAGGCGGATTTAGCCTTGCGCTAACAGGGATAAGGTAAAAAGAAGAGAGGGGACCTTATCTTCTATTAGCAGCCGAACCCGCTCAAACGACCGTTGGCTCTTGTTCACCCATTATCCTTCAAAGAGAATATAAAATAATGTTGTCACAACCTGAAACCAACAAGATAACCTCTTGTTCGATAATAAGCAGTTTATCATTAATCCATGCTTAGTAAGTTCCTTCTGCAGCAACCATTGAAGCAACAATCTGTTCGGCGTATTCTTCTTTTAGTTTAAAAATTATCTCCCTCATGCTTATATTATAGTTTTAAAAGATAATATTATAGTCTAATAGCATATGAGGAAAAAGTAATGGAAAAAATAACAGAAACACCCATTCACCGGATTTTAGATACAATCTCATCTCACTTAGGCGAACCTTTGTCAATCAACCAACTAACCAAAAAAATTAAAGAAAAATATGGTGCTGCGTATTATTCAAATATCTATAAACAAATCAAAGAATTAGAAAACCAGGGATTACTGACAACCACTTTCTGTGGAAAATCAAGCATAATTAAGGCCAACTTCGACAATGAGCTAATAATAGAATTGTTTGCACAAATGGAAATCGAAAATAAAATTAATTTTCTAAAAGATAAGAATGAATTATTAATTGTCTTATCAAGCATGAATAAATCACTTGATGATATTTGCTCAATAAAGTCAATAACCTCAATAAATCCCCAAAAGAATTCTGAATTCAATAGGCTGGAACTACTCTTTCTTTTAAGAAAAATGATTGAATATAAAGATATCACATTTGAGCTCTATACGAAGATGAGAGAATTACAGGACCAATTCAACTTGAAGATAGATAGCCTTATTCTAAACGAAGATGATTTTTCTTCATTGATAAGATCAAATGAAATAAATCCATTAAGAGAAGCTTTTGCCAAAGAGATAACCATCTTCTGTCCACAGGCATTCTGGAGTCAAATTAAGGAGATCTCCGAAGAATCCGAAATCAAGACATTAGAAATAGAGACAAAACCTAACCACATTACAGAAACAGATCTAATTTACAATCTTAATCGATTTGGCTACAAAGAATTTGGCAACAGGATATCTCAAGCTAACAAGTTCTGCATTGAATATATAATCACAGGTTTACTGCTTTCAAATGATGCAAGAAGATTAGAGGCCATCCCAATAATTCTCGCAAAGAATAACTTTCGAAGTAACCTATTGGCATTTCTTTGCCAAAAGTATAGGATTGCGGGCAAACTTTTGGGATTGCTAAAAAGTCTCCAAAACATTAAACCAAACGATAAAATTAGGGATACAATTAGTCTTTTAGAGATCTTCAAAGAGGAGCAAGAAACACCAACTGATGAAGAGAGCATAAGGCGAAATATGAGGCTATATAATGCCATTAGATAAAGCCGTTTTATTTAACCTCCTGAAGAACTTTGACGAGGAAGCAAAAGAAAAGATTACTCTGGTTGCAGCAAAGATACAGAATCAATAGATGAAGTATTACAGAGATACAAAACCCAAAAAGAATAAGGCTAACGCTTCGGTTTTTTGTAGTATTTCTGTGAAGAATTTTTTGCCCAGAATACGGACTCCCGTCATTGCCTGAGAGGAACTGGGAGGTTCACAGTTCTCAATTACATCGTAATTGGGTAACGTGGATGCTGAAATTGGTGAAACAAGCCATTAACTTTATCTATTACTTTGTAAATAAAAGTTAAATGTAAAGTGGTTTTAGTTGTTAAGCATATTTGAATTTGGAGGAAAAAAGCATGAATGATGATATTTACCTCCTGCTGAACGCTTCTGAGAAATTGAACAGCCAAACCGTTTCCTTGACACGCTGCCTTATTTTGGCCCTGCTTTCGTATTTTGTCGACGGAATCCAGTTTAGAGAATTGAAGAGCGCCCTAACGATGTCTGATGGTAAATTAATTGCGAACCTCAACGTTCTGAGAACCTTAGGATACATTGGAAAATCTGAGGTCGATGTCAATAAGAGAAAGCTTGACGTCTATTCATTAACTGCAAAGGGCAAAAGTGAATTGAACAAAATTACTGACTGGATGAAATTGGTCCAAACAGTTGCAAGTGAGGGAGATAAGAAATGCCCAGTAATCTTGACAAATTAGTCGCTTGTCTCAAATTCTTTGGTTTGCAACCCAGTATGAGTAATTATCAGTGGCGGTTTATAGCGCAGAAAATCGCTTTTTTGGCAAAGGCCCTTGGAATGAATATTGGTTATGATTTCACTATTTATGTCGCAGGACCCTATTCGAGAGATTTAAACTGCGATTATTACCCAAATGAAGTTAAGAGCAGGATAGATGCACTTGAAACAACGTATGAACTGACGCCCCGTGACATCGCTGCTTTAGACAGAATAAAGGGTTGTCAAGGACTATTGGAAAATCAAAGCTTACTTGAGGCAACATCTACTGCAGTTTACCTTATGACGCAAAGCCCTAATCAAAGTGAAGATCGCTTGTTCGTTAACTTGAGATGGCTCAAACCTCATTTAAGTGAGTCTGACCGTGTAATTGGAATTTCTAAGGCAAAAGAGCTGTTATTTAGAACCAATTATTTGACAAACGAGCTTAAGCAGGAAATGGACGAATGGGATAGACTGGAAAGCTGACGAAAATATATGCAGACTTAAGGGGAGTCGCCCGCTTATGTTGTTTCAAATATTATTTCTAAGTCTTTTTCACTGAAGGTTATTTTGAAATGGGAAAATACATCTTTTCTACCTAATAGCCGTGGTACCTCATCTGAGTCGGCAAAACCAGCTTTCACGTCAAGAGCTGTATCGCCAATTTTCATTTTGACCGTATGCACGTAACTAGGAATAAGAACTCTGCCCACCCCAATTATTGGATAGTATTCTCCTTGCGTGAGGTCAAGGTCTAAAAGTGCAGCATCGTTTCTTCTAAACAAAGAGATGTCTGCGCCGCTGTCAATATAAACCCTAAAAGGGTGCCACTGCTGAGTTTTTGAGCAAAGTAAAATTGTGGCTTTTGGTCGATTGATTATCCCTGATCGGCAAGATTCAGGTGAATACTTAAAAACGTACGTTTTCAAAGTATGAGTACATCCGCTGACTCGATATACTCAATTTCTATTTCTTCTGTTTTCGCTTTCGGATATTTTTTTAATGCTTCTTTCAATGCCTCGCTCGATGTCCGGCCAGCGGCTACTATCTTGTTTTTGTATATCGCTACGTCCATTCCACTGTACTTTTTGTATTCTTCCGGTGAAATTTCGGGTGCTTCAACAATTATTTTCTCGGGCACTAAGAACACATCTGCAAAAGAATGAATGTTGCTATCTAAAGTATTAAGTTTTTCGTGGCAAAATGTAAGCAACAATTTAGTAAATGAGTCTATTTTATTGGTCCTAAAGCGCTTTCCATGCTAAGACGGCTAGCGTAAAATTCACGTTGCCCTTCCATAAAAACCCAGAAACCTTTGTGCTGCTTCTGATCGGTCAGGCAAATCTTGGGCAGGCTTCGATGGAAGGAATTTTGGAAATTAGAGGTTTTCTGGTCCGAACGTTGGTTCATAAGCTACTGAAGCAAAAACGCTGCTCGGCAACTCTTCTTGCTCTTCGTTCCCGCCGCTATGCCTCTTCGACGGACTTAGTAAATCATGAGCCTAAACATGCATGTAACATGGAGAGTTAATGGCAGTAAAAACCTATTCAATTTGCCCCAAAAACTGTTTAGCACAGTGTCTTTTTAGAAAATGTGCACTCCTCCAGAAAGAATTAACAGAATGAACCCTTGACAACAGAACGAAACTGTTAAGTGATTATTCGTATCTTCCTTTTTGTAATAATAACGAGTTTGTTTTGTATTACTTTCAGATTTATTTTGTTTTGAGCTAAATTTAATATTTCAATAATGTTGATTGATGTTGGAGGATTTGCTTTTATGATTATAACCGTGAGTGAAGTGCCTTTTTGAAAGGTCCGATAGAGTTGGGCAAACCCTTTGTCTAACGTGATGATTGACATTTTGTTTTTTACGGCGTATTCTGCTATGACTCGGTCTTTGGCGCTTTTAAGAAGCAGTTTCGAGACGTTTACTGTTTCAAAACCTTTCTTAGATAACCATTCCTCAACATCCTTTGGGATATTTTCATCAACTATCATCTTAGCCAAAGGATGCGCAGCTCTTTTTAGATCACTATTGTTTCTTCGTTTTGTAAGCATTTCGAAGCATAAGTGAGCGCAGCTTTGATATCTTCTTTTTTCAGAGTTGGATATTGCCTTAATATTTCTTTTTCAGTCATGCCATTGGCTAGAAGTTCGATGATAAGATAAACTGGAATACGAGTTCCTCTAATAACGGGTTTGCCAGAAAGAACTTCTGGGTCTATCATTATCCTATCCATGGGCTCTTCCATCTGAACTCACAACTGAAATCACATTAACTAATATCAATACAAATTATTAATTAGGTATATTACAATTGCCCCAAGTCAACTATCCAAAAAACGTTCAGGAAATCGCCACCACGGTAGCTCTAATGGTTGCAGCACAATCCTTCACATATCCTCTTCAAAGAGCTGCTTTGGAGAGGAATTTTGGCGATCAGAGGTTTTCTGGTCCGAACGGTGATTCGTCGGCTACTGAAGCCAAAATCTGGCCCGCGTACTCCTCTTGCTCTTCGGTTCCGCTAACCGCCAGCCAAACGCAGCCTTCGGCGCCGCATACCCCTCCTGCAGCAACCAACTCAACGCAGGCGCCAGTTAAAGCCGCTAATGCGTCCAGCTCCGTGAAAACCTCTCCTGGAACCGGTAGCAAACGGTTTCCGCAAGCGCCAGGTGCATTGAGCTTCTGGGCCAAAGCATACAAATCGCCGTCCACCCGCTTCTCCACACCCACAGGTATAATGAGTTTAACTCGGCGCCCAACAACAGCAGGCAAAGCCAAACCCATAGTTCCAGCCTTCGGATGACCAATCAAAACCGCAGCCTGCCTACGAGCCAAATCCAGCGCATTCGCACCCTTCAAAATAACATCGCCCTCCCTAAGCGAATCAACAACATCCTCAATCAACTTACCCCTCTGCCAAACACCCCGAACAATCACCACATCACCCGGAAAAGCACTAACATCAGGCAACCGACCCGTACCAGTCACAGATCTTTTAGGGGGCAAGGTGATGCCGCGGAAAAAATGTTTCCTCGAAAAATCGTTTTCAATATGATGAGCCTTGAATATTTCTTCAGCCACATACCCGTTAGTTGTTCCAGCAACAATAACAACCGTCCCATTTTTGAGCGCTTTCCTTACTGCAGGATGGTTAGCCAAGGCTTTAGCAATTAAACGTTTCCCCGCCGCAGGAGTAATCAAGAATTGTTTCAAAGTTAAGCACCTTAGAGAATGTTATTTGAAAGGTGCATTATAACAATTTTGTTCACAGAATTTAAAGTCTTCAGGTAATCACGTAACATTTATTTCTAAAAAGGCAGTTAAGATTCATTAGTAGCCTAAACCAACAGAGTGATTTTTCATGAGTAAAGAGCCGGTTGCCTCAGAACCAATGCTTGACGTACGCGCTTACCACTTCCTCGAGTTGCGTCGATTATTCTCAGAAGTGTTAGGAACATTCTTTCTTGTTTTAGCAGCTGTGGGCGGAGGCGTCGTAAATACCGCAACAAGCGGAGCCATCAGTCAAGCAGCTCTTGTTATTGCGCCTGCTTTAACGGTGATGGCAGTCATTCTTTTTATGGGAAAGGTTTCTGGGGCTCATCTAAATCCTGCAGTAACCATTGCTTTTGCCGCCAGAGGTGATTTCCCTTGGCGACGAGCCCCCGGATACATCTTCGCTCAAATTGTGGGTGCTGTAGTAGCATGTTCTTTTCTTGCTCTCACATTTGGTGTGAAGGGAACTTTTGGCTCCACTGTACCAGGAACTGGGTTTACCAGTCTGCAAGCAGCTTTGGTAGAGTTTGTTCTTACTCTTGGACTTGTTAGCGTAATTCTTGGAACCGCTTCTAAAGCTCAAAACGTTGGTCCTCTATCCGCGCTTGCAGTTGGCGGTTATATTGCGTTGGCTGGACTTTGGGCAGCTCCTGTATCTGGAGCTTCAATGAATCCAGTGCGGTCATTTGCCCCTGATCTTTTTCTTCTTAACTTCAATACTTATTGGGTGTACTTGGTGGGACCCTTAGCAGGCGCGTTGCTTGCGGTATTTTTTGCTTATCTTCTACGTGGACACAGCAGAGACGAAGAAGCGATTGAAGCTGCACAAGGTGACCTAAAATAACTGGCATTCGGAGACTACCTATTGCCCATAGAATGATAATTGTGAATAAAAAAGGAGGCATGAAAAATTAACGAGTATATTTTGCCCGATAGTGGTCTTAGTCGTCAAGAGCGTTGGCTAAAGGGGAAAGAACTAAGTATAGAGATTCCATGGGAGAGCCACTGTGAGTGGAAACGCCCAAGTAATCTTCAAGACCCCCTTAGCCTGATTCAAGAGCATGATAAAGATCGGTTGTCTTTTTTGTTGCCTATTAAATATGGGCGTATGGCGGCTTCAGCTTTTGCTTTTCTTAGGGGTTCAGCGGTTGTCATGGCAGCTGACCTTACAAGCACTCCAGTCACCGGCATCAAAACAATGTTGTGCGGCGACGCGCACTTGTCCAACTTTGGCATCTTTGCATCGCCTGATCGCAAACTAATCTTTGACGTGACCGATTTTGATGAATGCTACCCGGGTCCGTGGGAATGGGATCTCAAACGCTTGGCCGTGAGTGCAGTTGTTGCGGGGCAGGATAATGGGTTTAAGCCTGAAGATAATCGCGAACTAGCCAAGTTTGTTGTGAAAAAGTATCGCAAAGCAATTACAACATTTGCAGGCATGCTAACATTAGATTTATGGTATAGCTATGTTGACGCTAAACGGCTTTTGAAAGCATTTGGTAATTCTAAAAAAGAGTCGAAAATTTTGAAAAAAGCCATCAATAAGGCCCGTGGTAGAACAGAGGAACAATCACTTGAGAAGTTCACCGAAGCTGTAAATGGACAACGACGATTTGTTAATAATCCGCCATTGATGGTTCGTTTAACGGGCGTTCCTGAGGGTAATTCTGTGGCGGAGAATGTTGAAGTGGTAAGAAATGATCTTGAAAAAGCCTGGTTTGAGTATGGCGCCAGCGTTGAAGTAGATCGTCGCGAGCTTCTGAGTCGTTACCGCATCGTTGATGCCGCTTTAAGGGTGGTGGGCGTGGGCAGTGTGGGGACCAGATGCTTCATAGCTTTGTTGGAGGCCAACTCAATTGATGATGAAATTGTGCTGCAGCAAAAGGAAGCTGAAACTTCGGTATTAGAACCCTACTTGCCCCAACAAGAATTTGCCAATCATGCAGACCGTGTGGTAACAGGACAGCGGCTGATGCAGTCGGCAAGCGACACCTTTTTGGGATGCAGCCGCGGTTTTGTTTCCTCCGGGCGCGACTATTATTGGCGACAGCTGAGAGATATGAAAGGATCCATCGATTTTTCTTTGTTGGGCCTAAAAGGTCTTGAGGATTATCTTGCTTGTTGCAGCTACTGTTTGGCATTGGGCCATGCTCGTTCAGGAGATGTTGTCCGGATTGCAGGATATCTGGATAAGGGCAAACCATTCGACGAGGCGATTGCAAACTTTAGCGTTTCCTACGCAAAACAAACCGAGCACGATTATCACGCTCTGATGGATGCGATCAAGACTGGTCGTATTATTGCTCAGAAAGGCGTTTGATTGGGGATTGTTATTTGAAAGGTACATTATAATAATTTTGTTGAGGGAATCTCCTGCAAATGATATTGCAATAGACATAATTGATTACTCAATTGTGAGTAATAATTGGGGATACCTCTTAGCAAATAAGCTAGTAAACGCCTCATTTTTTCAAAAATAAGCGTATTTACCGGAATTTCGCTTCAGAAAAAATGAGTAATAAGTAATCTGCTGAATTTGGAAGAGGCTCAGAGTGTTTCTTCTGTTGGAGTTGCGTCGCGTCGCTTTTGGTATTCTGCGTATTGTACGTCGAATTGTCTGCGTTCTTCTGAGTTAAGCCATGCCCTGGCTCGCGCTACCCCGTCATCGATTTGTCTTTGTCTCTCTACTTTTTGCTCTTCAGGTGAAGGCTTCTGCCGCGCCTGATACCTCTCACTCGTTTGCTTTGCATCTTTTTCGTCGGCTTTGTGAATTTCTTCACAGCTCATCGTCATATGCGAGCTAAATCAAAAATATTAGGGTCATCAGCATTTACAGTTCGTCCGTACACTTTTATATAGACTCCTGCAAAATCGCCCAAAGGAGCATCGGAGATAACTATTTTGCCTTCGACTTTTCCCGCCAAATTTAGATTTAGGTCGACCGGGTATTCTTTTCCTTTTATTACATCTTCGGGTCTGAGCAACTCGCCGTTAATTGTTACCTGAAATTCTGGGCTCAATGGCATGTTTCTCGCTATTCGTCTTATTGCAGTTTGTTCTTCGAGAGTTTTCTTCAACCCTAAGAGTTCAATCGTGGTTCCATCTTCGTCTTTGGTAGGCGATTCAACTACGTTTATTTTTTCCTCTCCAATGATTTTATGAGCAAGTATCTTTCCAAAATCTAAGATTAAAGTGCGTTGCAAACCATTTTTTCTCGTAGTAATTTTGCACCGGTTACAAATAACATGCATAGAGAGTTTACCAATGCCAAACTTGCCGATTGTATATCTACGAAGTTTTCTGGTTTTTCTGTCTCCCTGTTTTTCACTGTACCCTAACATAAAATAGTTTTCGAGGTCTGTTCTATCCATACCTGCTCCATTATCCCGAAGTATCAATCTTTCCTGAGAAATCTTAATATCGACTTTTGTGGCATCGGCATCGTAAGAATTCGATATTAATTCATCAAGAACATAATAGGCGTTCTTATAGAGACTTGAGCTTAATGTTTGTATTAGTTCTGCTCCTGCTTTAATTGAAGTCGAATAAGAATCAATTGACATTTCAGTTATCTCCTTGTTTTTGGTTATATGTGGTGAGAATTTCTTTTCCATATTGAGTTAATGAATAAGTAACATCAACTCCTCGTCTAAGACGAGTAATTAATCCAAGTTCGTTTAGCCTGCTAATTGCTCCTGCCCTAATTGTGTTAATCATAGCTTCTGACCAGCCTCTTGAGAGAGGAAGAATTTCTTTGTTTAAGTCGGAAGGAGATGGCTTGCCATTGTTCATTGCATTCAAAATTAAGATATTGAGCTGTCTTTCTCGGCTAAGATTTTGAAATGTATGTTTGATGTAAAATGAACTCTCTTCTTCGCTCAAGCTTTTCTTAAAGTTTAAGTCGTCAAGAATCGGATTTTTCATTACTGCAAATTTGAGACCTGCTTCGGTAATGCCGACGTATTGTTTGTTTTCTTCATTCTCAAAAATGTTTAGAAGTTTTAATGCTCCCGGGGCTCCTTCTATTCTTCCAGCTCTTGTATAGTAGCCGACAAAATGATTGATAAATCGTTTTTCAGTTTTGTTTATATTTCTCCCGGTAGGCAAGGCTGAAGCAAGCATCTCGCCATATTTTCTTCCACTCTTCTTGTCCTCTTTCTTTAACATTAGTCCAACTTCTCGTGCAGCTTCAACTGCTTGCTTATGTAGCAAATTTAGTTCAATTGATTCATTGTCCTTCAAAATATTTGCGAGAACTCTGAGAGTTATTTTTACTGGAAAAAGCCGATTATACTGTCCCCATAAACAATCGTTTGGTATTTTCGCGTTTTCTGGCGGAAATGAAGTCCTAATTGATTCAGGAACAAAGTTTATTGTTAAATTCGAAATTAAGGCTTGTGCTTTAGGAAGTCTTGATTCAGAGATTGGTGTTTTAATTAAGTTCGCCAAAGTCTCTTTTGGACTATCTTCTATCAAAATCTGATTCTGGAAGGCGACGTTTGCGAACTGTGATGTTGATTCATATTTGCCTTGATTTACTAATCCGTCCACTTTTTTTGCTAATTCTGGCGGAATGTCAACGATGTATTTCAACTCTACACCACTAATAGGTAACTTATTAAATTTATATATAAATATTGCTATTTTACCATTATTTTATCCATTTAGCCATTAATTTATTTTATAAATTAACTTATTAATGAAAATGAACCCACAGAAACTTGTTAAGCTTTGAGCAAATATAAAATGGATTGACTGAGCAGAAATCTCAAACTATTTCTGGCTTCGTTCCTAAAAAGTTGACAAAAACATAAAAGAAAATTGCAACACTATAAAAGGAATATTATGCCGTTCGAGACGTAATCAGGAGATAAAAATCATGAATAAAAAAGCGAATGTGGATTGGAGCAAGGCTGGAAAAAAGGCAGCGAAAACAAGAAAGAAAAATACTCAAAAAAGACTTCATAGTGAAAGAGGCAAAAAAGCGCATCGTGACACCATTGGTCCAAGCGAACGGGGTTTTGTCAAATACCTTGTCGAATCAAATAGCGCCAAAGAGAACGAGGTTTTTCACCATGAAGGTCTCCCGGACATAATAAAAATAACAGCTTCAGGAAAAATTGAGTTTTTTGAGATAAAACCCAAAAAAGGCTCAAGAAAACAATGTCTTCTAAATCCAAGACAAAACAAAACCATCAAGAAACTTCTTGCAAATGATATGGTTGCCGGGGTTACAGTAGTCTACTATGAGAAAAAAGGGAAAAAGCCAATTTATACAAGTCAACAGAAAGTAACTTTAGAAAACATAGACCAGTTTTCATTGCTCAAGTAAGCTTAAAGCACCCGCATCAAATGAATCTTATGAATAACCGATGCTATCCCAGTTCTTCCTCAATTTGTTTTAGAGCTTTGGAGGACCCGAATGAGCAACGTATTGAAACAACGCGCTTATTTCTAAGTAGTTTGGATAACTGTTTATTATTTTGAATCAAATTCTTTGCTGCTTCCTTCGGTGAGCGAGAGACGATTAAAAGTCTCAAAGAATGGTTCTGTTCGAGTGCAACATTAAAAATCCTATTTATGTGTTGGTCACGAAAAGAGAATCCAACGACTATACACACCTCTGCTTTAGCCAAAGACTCTGAAAAGCTAGACATCAGCTCCCTATAAATTCCAGCTTCTTCCATTCGAGGCTTAGTCCCAAAAATTACAAATTCATTTCCATCCCAACGTGTCGAGTCTTTAGGAATTAATGCTTGTGTGCTGTTAACCGTTATTTTTTTAGTTTTTTTATCTACCATCCAATCAAGTGAACCATGAAGCTTCGTTAAAGAGATTTTTTCAAATTGTTCTTCTCTCCATTGCAAACGACCTGATTTAGAACTGAAAGTATGCAACCAGTACTGGAATTTTTTGAATAGTCTTCAATTACGTTATCATAATTCGTTGTGAAAACCTCGATTATTTTATGCTCTTTGTTATTTTCTGTGTAATTACGCAATAAGCGGAAAAAACCCGAAAATACTCGCGTTATCTCTTGATATTGAATCACTTTTGATTCGTACTGCTTGAATGTTAATTGGACAACATTTTCCCGCAGTTTTCTAGCTATGCTGACAAGATAAAACCATTTAAATTGACCGATTAGTTGCGGAGAATATCTTTTCTGTTTACCTTCTTCAAAATTGACTAACAAAGGATTCCAGCGGATAAACCCAGCCAATCGTCCTTTTTCAGAAATGGTATTTAACTCTAAAATTAGGTCGAGAATCTCAACTACATGTTCAACGTCATAGACTGTCAAAGGCAAGTTCCTAATTGAATTTAATAGTTGCTTTTCCTCTCCAGAAGTAGTCATACTCAGGATTTCGAGAAAAGTTTTTGTGGTCGGATAACCGAACGGCACGGACGCTCCTGCCCCAAAAAAGTTACAATCTTCTTTGGAAACTTGACTGGATATGACATATAATTAATTATTACTACATCAAAAGAAAAGCTTTTGCCTTTGACGCACGTTGCATATTAATATGATTAAGTAAGTGCGGAATTTGCTTGCGGCTTTATCTTTTGCGAGGGCTGAGTTTTCTTTTTCTTTTTCTTTTTTGCCCCTCATTACTATTTATTTTATGAGTGGTAATTTTTCTTTAATTTTTTTACCCCTAAGACTATTTGCTATTTAATTTACGAGGGGTAAGTTTTACTGTGTTTTTTACTCCTCATACCATTAGTAACTATTATTATTCTTCACTTACCCACAATACCAGCTACTAACACCCTAACCTTAGGGTAGGTCGTAAGTGTGTGTGGGACTAAATTTTAATCTGGCGTATGAAATTAGTTTAAATTGAAAGCAATTGAGAACCAGATGGGATAATGAAATGACATCCTCAGAAATTGAAATGGACTTGTGTTTCGAAAAAATAATGACAAAAGAAGTATTGTTTTATTGCGATGAATTCGAAGAAGACTGCAAGGTTTTCTGTGAAAAAAGAAACATAACATATCTTCCTTGTAAGAACGACTATGGTTTATGTTACATATTGGAGGGCGATAGATTCAAACAAGAGAAAATCGAAGAATCACAAAAAGTAAACATTAAAGACAAAATCTTTGATTTTTCCATTCAAGAGAAGTTTGAGAAACATCAGGTTCTTTTTGTTTTTATGAAGGATGACCTGCATGGGGTTGTCCATTTTTGTGATTACAACAGAAATCCAGTTGCCATTTACGTATATTCTTTGCTACTCAAGTTTGAACAGTCATTAAGAGAACTGCTAATTTCAAAGGGCTTGACCAATAATGACATGATAACTTTTTTTGAAAAACAAGTCAAGAAGAACAAAAATAATGAATACTATTTAAGAAAAGTTGAAAACTCCAAAAAACTGGAAAAACAAAAAGAAATGAAAGAATTAGAGCTATTCCAAACATTTCACTTGAAAGACTTAATCGATTTATTGCATTCCAAAAAAATATATGAGGTCCCCCAAGTCATAAATCTGGAACTAAGAAACCCCATAATGCATGCTAAAAACGTAGTAAAACATGAGGACTACGAAAATTCGTCTTTGATTTACAATTTTAAGTCGTTTTGCAATTTTCTTGAACTCGTTAATTCTCTTCGGTCAGAAAATGAAAACCTATCTCAAATGATTCCTCTGGAAGCGAAGCAAGAATACGTAACAAGATTAAAAAATGCAGGACTTTTTGTTAAACTCTCATAGCGCGCGTTTTTCAAGCTCTTCGTATTGGGTCATAAAGACTCAACGGAGTTATGAAAATAAAAGATTTTGCTATGGCGTAAACTCGTTTCCTGCAAATTTTGTTTCTGAATTGTAAAAGCTTTCTTCGAATTATTCAATTTACTCATGTTTTGAAAAGTGAATAATCCATTATTTTATCAAAGCTTCTACGATTGGTGCAATTTTTGTGTATAGACTGACCACGCCTTTTATTGTGGAAACAACTTTCAAAGCGGTCCAGGCTTTTCTAATTATATCCTTATCAGGTTTAGGTTTTGCAAGTTGAGATTTTATGGTTTCTATCTCAGCTTGAGAGTTCAATTTTTCTTCATCATTCAATTCACTGCTAAGTCTAACTTGCTTCCCTAAAGCCTCAAGTGATTCAAAAAGCTCGGAAAACTCATTTCTGATATAGTTGTTGTTACCTATTGAAATTATTCCATGAATATTGGTTACGTTTATGCCTGAGAGTTTGTTTTCCTTTTGGAATTTGGACGATTTCTCAAAGTAATCTATTCCGTCACTTGATATTCTGTAAAGCTCTTTTTTGGAAGTGATTGTTCTTTTGCCTGTATAAAATTGCGATTCTTCAGTTTCTTTTCTCAGCCATCCGTTTTCAAGGAGATAAATCATGTTCCTGATGACCCATTTCTTTTCCAAACCTTCCTTCTTCAAATCTGAAGTTACCTTACTTATGAGTATCTTGCAACTACTCATACCTCGAGGGTTTTTGTAAGCATTGTAAAAATAATTTAGAATTTTGACTCTTATTTCATCTTCAGAGGGAGTTTCTATTATTGGCTTAGGCATATTTATTATTATAATGGATGAGCTTAAAAATTCTATTCTTGAATTGTAAAAAAACTAATATAATGAAACCTTTGATATCTACCATTTAGGTTTCAAAGAACAAGCATTGACGAGGTGACTATATGGGATACGGAGGCGGGGCACCAGCGCGCGCCTGAAGAATAAGGTTCAATAAGGGTTAACTTCATTTTCACTCGGTAGCATAGTATTCTGTACTCGTCTTAATAATTTTTGCATCAAATTATTCACTAAAAAATTAGAGTGTCATGTTGTGTCGTACGGTGTCGTGTTGCGGTAGCGGTTGTGGGTGTGTTGAGTAGGGGTAGGGTAGTAGGGGGTTAGTATTTAGTAGAAGTTAAGAGTTTCAAGGATGGGGGAAAAAGATAAATTTAATCCCGTCGTTCAAACACCAAAAACCTTTTTTGCTAACTCATCAATAATTGGCGCGATTTTTGGGGCTATCCAGCTTGCGTTTTCTTTAATCCACGTCCATAGTTTTTTGATTTTGCCTTCATCTGGTTCTTTGTTTTGAAGTTCTTTTTCCAAGGTTTTCAAGTTTTTCTTAATTTCTTCTTTTTGGTCAGGCAAAACATTAGTTTTTTTGTCCACCAACTCGTAAGATTGTTTGAAAATGTTGTTTACCCGTATATTGAAGTCTTCTTTTGATTCGACTGCCTGAGTTAAGCTTCCATAGTTGTTTCCCTGTACAAATTGTATTGCGATTTGCTTAAAAGGAAAATTTTCTAAAGAATCAAGTTCATTATTAAGGTATTTTACCAGAAAATCCGCGTTAGCTCCTCCAAGTTTGGATTTAAGAGATTCTATGTTTACGGTGCTTCCCTTAATTTTAGATAAATCCGCCGTAATTGAGTCTAATCCTTCGCGAAGTTCCGTTGTTTCATTAAACAGAAAAAGCAAAGCTTCAAGATTGGAAAAAAAACTTGCCATGATAGAGCGATAGAAACGAAAAGCTACCTTCTCATTCAAGGGCATAAGAGAAATAGCTTCGTCTATCACACGCAGAAATTTCTGACTCGTTAAGTCTATAGCTTTGAGTTTTTCATCCAATGTCAAGGTGAGCTCTGTCTCATCGAGTTTGTTTCTTAACAGGTCTAATTCGGTATGCATGGAATCAAATTTCTTATTCCATTCTTCGACAAATTTTCTCTTCTCATCGTTTCCTAAACTTTCCATGAATTACTCACCTTTAGCTTAGGCATTGCTAATGTAGAGTATGATGTGAATTTAAGACCTCCTACTCACGTCACTATACAGCATTTTTAATTGAATTCCACACTTCGAGATTTTTTGCAAGGGGTAATTTTCCTTATATTTTTTACCCCAATAATATTAATCTAAGTTAATTTAACGAGGGGTAAGTTTTACTATGTTTTTTACTCCTCATACCATAACCTAACTATCGTTATTATTATTTAGCCAACACCAGTAGCCACTATCTAACACCCAAACTTCACCGTCGTAAAGTGTGTGTGTGGGACTAAATTTTAGTCCCAAACCCTCTACAAGTTCCCCACTCGGAAAACCCTCACATCCCTTCGCCGCCTCCTAATTTGATTTATGTTTCAAGCGCGCTCGCGCTATCTTGGATAATATGAAAAAGTTTAGGAGTGTGGGAGTTTATTTATTCATTGGAAGCTTAGAACATGAGTTTTAAATGTGAATTATGCGGTGGACAAACCAAGAAAATTTACGAAACTGAAACAAAAGAGTTCTGGAAATGTGAGAAACACCACACAGTCAAAGAAAAAGATGGAAAGGTAAAAAATGTTGAGACCACTGTTTTTATGGTTCCGAAACCGAAAAAGTCTTGATTTCTTTTCTTTTTGAAATATAACGTTGTCATGTAATTGACGATAGCAAAGTAAACTGGAATTTAAATAAAAAGGAAAATTATTTTTGTTATGTTTGCTATCCCCAGAAGAATAACTATTTCTTTTCTTCAGGTTTTACCGGTGCCTGCGCTTTAGGCTTACGTTTAAATTTGTTTTCTATCTTTTTGACATCTTCTTTAAGCTCAACTTTAACGGATTCTTTTTTAGGTTTTTCAGCTGACATGTTTTTTCACCTCTGTCAACTGTTACTTTAAACTAATTCCTTAATTTAAAGGAATTAAGTAGGCATATACTCGATTCCTACTATAACTATACCTTAACCTTATGTGATATGTATAACCTGAACCGAGTAAAACTCATTGTTTTTTAATCAATGGACTTAGGTGCTCTACGAACTTCTGATAATTAGTTCCTTTAAGCTTTCTCTTCGTTTTCAAGCTGTCAATTCTGTAGCATGTGAAAACATACCTTTTTCCATCGAAGTCAATAGCAATTTCCTCTTTTAATCCGCCACAGACTTTGCAGTGAGCATCTTTACCCTTTAGTTTGCGAGATATTGATTTTATAACTCTTGCAAGGTTTTTTCCTACCTCTTGAAGTTCCAACTCTTCCTCGGAGATTGACTTACGTTTAGGATTTGACACGCTCAATTCTTCGACAATTTCTGCACCTAATCTATATTTACTAAACCATTTTGGATTAACTCTTGTCATGTCAACAAGGTTTACGCTATGTTCCTCGTGCATTTCCAATTGTATCGCCTATACCATTATTACACTTTGATTTCAACTATTAAGAGTTCTAAATGTCCCTAAATTAAGCACTGTTCCCAAAGCTTAAAGCTCATCTTGGGGGTCGGTCGGTCATTAAATTTTTAAGCCAACCAGAATGAAAACTTCTTGAATTGGATTAACAATTATTTTTTTCTCAAAATAATGTATGTCCTAATGAAATGTATGTCTCAATAAAATGTATGTCCTAACTTTTAATTAGCACATACATTATCTTACCTACCTACCTATACCTTAGAAAAGAATTGATTATTATTTTTAGCCAACACCTGTAGCCTCTACATAGCACCCTAAACTTCAGAAAGGTAATAGTGTGTGTGTGGGGACTAAATTTTAATCTAAATTTTAATCCAACCAACCAGCGCGCTGCCTTGTCCCGATATTACGTGTTGAAATACGTTGGTGACACCGCTTTATCGTATCTTCCAATGTTTTGAGCTGCTTCTCTGTTCAGAACCAGGCAAAGTACGCTAAACAGGGCATAAGATGCAACTTGCTTCAAGCCTCTAACTTTGTTTACGGTTAGGCTATACTGTGTCTTCAAAAAGCTGAAGACCGCCTCCACATGTGGCCTTTTGTGATACTCCTTTTTCTGGTCTTCCGGTCCATAAGCTCGAAACTTCCGATCCACCCTCAGCAATCCCGCCACGTCCCGTTTCTGGTTTGAACGATACGGAATCACCGTTGCGTCAACAGCATCTCTGAGTTTGCCATCACTATACTGGCTGTCAGCTATCACACTTCTCAATTTTGCCTTAGACTGTTTGAGAATCATCTTCGTCTTATCCAGCAGGTTCAATGAGTGTTTCTGCTCGTTCTGATTGGCCGAAGCGAAAGTGCAAGCCAAAGGAAGCATAGTTGCAGAATCGATAGCTATGTGAAGTTTGTAGCCGAGCCCGAATGATCTGCCTGTGCGTCCGACTCTGGCTTCTCTGTCTGAATAGCCTCTGCGGTTATCTAACGGATCGCGTGTGCTCCAAGCATCTACAAAGGAAGCGTCAAAGATGGAATCGATCTCTCCTGCACCGTTTTGTTTCGAGAGCTTGACAACTTTCTCGTCTATTATGTTGATGAGGCGGGTTTCTCCGACTTTTCGGATGAACCTGCTCAGGACACTTCGGGAGTAGCCTTTTTCGGCTGTTTTGATGAGGCATAGTCTTCTTAGCCTTTGGTCTGTGTCGAGTAGTCTGGTCATTTCTCTTAGGCTGCGAACGCCTCTCATTTTCATGACAATGAAGGTTCTGAAAAGTCCCATTGGGTTTCTGGGTGGTCTGCCTGGGCCGTCGGTGTGGAAGCAACTGAGCAGGGCGGTTTTGGCAAAGCTTAAGTCTACGTTTCGGAAAAGGGTTTCTAGGGTCTCGTGTTCATCTTGTCCCGCTTGGGGTCACCTCCTAAGCTTGGACGTTTACTCAAAAATACGAGACCCCAACTCAAACATAAACGTTAGGAATTTTGGGACAAGCCAGCGCGCTGCCTATATTTTACCGCCTTGTTTACGAATTTGTTGCTTTACTTCTTCAATTTCTGCTTCCAAATTTAATTGGCGTTGCTGCGATTCTGCAAAGAAATTATGCTCTTGGCCATCTTCTGCTTCAGCATCCAATTCCTTTTGCTGGTCCTCGCCATACTCATAATTTTCAACGTGGTCAAGTTGTTTTCGCAAATTTGCAATGTTCTTTATGGTTGTTAGGAGATTTGGGCACATAGCGCATTATTAATTTGAAGTTCTATTTAGATTTTGATGGCATTTGGTAGATAGTGTTTCTAAAGAGAAGCGCGTTATAGCAGTTGAAGCAGCAAAAACGCAGTGCAAATGAAAAAGGAAATCGACGGAGGGGACTTGCAGACTCCATAGTCTACGCTACAGGAGTGATCAAAAAAGCAGATGTTGTTACAGGCGATGAGCATTTCAAAAAACTTGAAGGCGTGCTATTCATAAATAACCACCTGAGAAAACCAACCACTGGCGAGCGAGACAAGTTACTCGGGGAAACTCATGACTGAACTCTTCGCATCGCCCTAGCTGGAAGAAGAATCATTCAACAATAGTTCGCTGCTACAATCGAAGGAAAATGAATCTTAGTTATTTCCATGCCCAGACTTTGAGACTGTATTCTCCGTTTTCTTCGGATTCAAGTTCCCAAACGCCGACGGTTTTGTTTAGGTTTGCGAGTTTGGGCGAGCTTGTCATGAAATAGCAGGCTCCTCTGTAGCTTGATTTCCAGCCTTTGCCGGTTGGCCAGCCTATTCCGTTGATTTTTGTCATTACTGTGTCTCCTTCTGGCGTCATGAGCATGCCGTTTGCATCTGCCATGAATACTCCGTTTGGCATCATTGTTGAAACTCCTGTATCCGCTACTGTGGCTTCTTTTCCAAAGATGGTGCCTGCTCCAGAATGTGACACTTCTACTTTTCCTTCTGCAAGAACTCGAATTCCCGTGGTTTTACCTTTTATTTCAAATATTAATTCACCAATCAAAACAATTTCACCTTGAAACAGGGATTTTGTTGAAGTTTATTAGAATATGTGACTGAAAGATAGTAGTCACAGCAGCAGCCCATATATCTCATCAAATTGCTAAAAGACTTAAAATAAAATCAATCAGACCATAAAGTATATTTGGAAAGCAAAAAAAAGAAAGGGCTTTAGAGTGACATCTCCACACAGACAGGGTTCAAATTCTCCGCTGGTTATCAATTTATTTTTCATTGGACCTTTAAATAAATTTAAGCTGAAATCCAAACGAATACCTTATCAAACCCTAAACAAAAAGAACAACCCCCAATAGTTCTTCCCACAATTATTTTACTTGCTAACTACATACTTTAGAGTAAGAAATTAATTATTTGTTTTAACTATAACTGTAATAATTCAAAGTACATAGTAAAGAAGGATACTGCAAATGAACTTGAACAATTTTACAATTAAATCGCAAGAAGCCATTCAGAAGGCCACCGAGATTGCTTTGGCAAAACAGAGCCAATCAATTGAGCCTTCACATTTGTTGAAAGGCATATTGATGGTTGACGAAAACGTGGTTCCCTATTTACTTAGGAAACTAAATGTTAACCTCGAAGTTTTTTTAAAGCAACTTGATGTACTAATTGATTCCTTGCCTCAAGTTAGTGGAGGAGGCGAACAGTACCTTTCATCTAATTCTAATCGGGCTCTTCAGAAGGCGGAGGAAATTGCTTCAGAATTCAAGGATGAATTCATTTCCATCGAGCATCTTTGGCTGGCTATTTTATCGTTAAATGATGATGCTTCGAGATTGCTTCAGAGTAATGGGGTTAACGACAAGGATTTGAGGGCAGCTATCAAGCAGCTACGAAAAGGATCAACTGTTAATTCTCAAACTGCAGAAGAGACCTACAATGCATTGAACAAATTTGCAATTAACCTAAATGAAATGGCTAAAAAAGGGAAACTTGATCCTGTTATTGGGCGCGACGAGGAAATCCGAAGAGTCCTACAGATTCTTTCGCGAAGAACAAAAAATAATCCAATTCTGATCGGAGAGCCAGGTGTTGGCAAAACAGCAATAGCAGAAGGATTAGCACACCGCATAATCGATGGAGATGTACCTGAGAATCTGAAATCAAAACAAATCTACTCCCTCGACATGAGCGCGCTCATCGCCGGTGCAAAATTCAAAGGCGAATTTGAAGAGCGATTGAAAAGCGTTGTCAAGGAAGTTGTTTCAGCTGAAGGCGAAATCGTGCTATTCATAGACGAGATTCACACACTCGTCGGAGCGGGCGGCGGCGAAGGAGCAATGGACGCAGCCAACATTCTAAAACCCGCATTAGCAAAAGGCGAACTACGCGCAATCGGTGCCACTACACTGAATGAATACCAGAAATATTTTGAAAAAGACAAAGCTCTCGAAAGACGCTTCCAAAAAGTCATGGTTAATGAACCAGACACATTGGACGCCATTTCCATTCTTCGAGGTCTAAAAGAGCGGTATGAAACATATCATCATGTCAGAATCAAAGATGAAGCCATAATTGCAGCTGTGGACCTTTCACAGAAATATATTTCCGACCGTTTCCTTCCAGACAAAGCAATTGACTTGATAGATGAGGCAGCATCGAAACTTCGACTTGAAATAGATTCCGCTCCTGAAGAACTCGAGATCATAGAGCGCAAGATTCGGCAGTTAGAGATTGAACGTGAAGCCATTAAACGTGAGAAGGATGAAGTGAAACTAAAATCGCTAAATCATGAGATAGCGAACCTTAGCGAAAAACGCAATCAGCTACGAGCTAAGTGGCAGTCTGAAAAAGAAATAGTGGACCAGATCCAAATAAAAAAGAATGAAATTGAAAAACTTAAATTTGAAGATGAAAAGGCAAACCGCGTTGGTGATCTTGGACAGGTCGCAGAAATTCGCTACGGCAGAATTCCCGAAGCAGAAAAAACAATTAAGACTCTGGAGAAAAAACTCTCGGAAATTCAGAAAGATTCACCGATGGTTAATGAAGAAGTTGATGCAGAAGAAATTGCCGAAGTGGTTTCCCGATGGACAGGTATCCCAGTTAGCAGAATGCTTCAGAGTGAAAAACAAAAGTTGCTTAACATAGAAACCGAGCTTCATATGCGGGTTGTCGGGCAGGATGAAGCAATCAGTGCTGTTGCGGATGCTATTAGGAGAAACCGTGCGGGTTTGCAGGATCCAAAACGGCCAATAGGCTCTTTTATCTTCTTAGGCACAACGGGGGTTGGAAAAACCGAGTTAGCAAAAGCTTTAGCTGAATTACTATTCAATAATGAAAACAACATGGTCAGAATTGACATGTCGGAGTATCAAGAGCGTCATACTGTTTCAAGACTTATTGGCGCACCTCCTGGATACGTGGGTTATGAAGAAAGTGGACAGCTAACCGAGGCGATTAGAAGAAAACCTTATTCTGTGGTGCTTCTTGACGAGATTGAAAAGGCACATCCCGACGTTTTCAATATACTGCTTCAAGTGCTAGACGATGGGCGATTGACGGATAACAAGGGTCGAACTGTTGATTTCAAAAATACCATAATCATAATGACCTCAAACATCGGTTCTCATATAATTCAAGAAAACCTGGAAAAAATAAATGAAGATAACCGCGAAGAAATCATAAATCAAACACGGCAACAAGTTTTTGATTTACTGAAAAAGACCATTAAGCCAGAATTCCTGAACCGCATCGACGAGATTATCATGTTTAATTCGTTGACACATGACGAAGTGCGCAAAATAGTAGAACTTCAACTAAAAAACATCCAGAAGATGCTTGAAAAAAACAGCATCAAACTAACATTCACCAAAAAAGCAGTGGATTTTATAGCCACAATCGGCTACGACCCTCAATTCGGCGCAAGACCAATAAAACGAGTAATCCAAAAAAACGTCTTAAATGAATTGTCAAAAATGATCTTAGAAGAAAAAGTCGACAAAAACTCAGCAATTGTGGTCGATGTGAAGAACGGGCAGATGGCATTTATCAACAAATAACAAATAATTTCAACTCGAAAGCAGTCTCAAGCCCTTTTTTCTTTAAAATCAAACTTAACAATTCTAAACCTTTATTGACCGTTCTCAGCCTATGTTGACCAGTATAATCCGCGCTAAATTATCTAAAAAATAAGAGAAAAAATTGCCCCTGCGAAAATTGCCGGCTAAAGCTAAACGCCTATTTTGGCATTTGGAGGGTTTGAGAAACCAAGAACGTTGAAAAAAGGTCATAAAAGAATAAAACCTATCTAAACTTACTTTGTCTGGGGTTCAAATCCCTTCCCGCTCGCCAAACGCTCTGTTTGATTTTGGGCAATAAGCCTTTAGTAATAGTTTTTACTCATTGACATAACATCGGGTGGGTTCATGAAATTCGGTGTTGTTGTTGAGAAAGATGAAGACGGATACTATGTCGCTTCAGTTCCGGAGTTGCCAGGCTGCCATACTCAAGCTAAAACCCTTGATGAGGTTATGAAAAGAATCAAGGAAGCCATTGAGGCATGTTTGGAGGTTGAAGGATTAAAAAGCCAGGGACGCACCGAACTTGTCGGGGTTCAATTCGTCGAGGTTCAAGCCTAAATGAGTTTGAAGCCTCAACCGCCTCAAAAAGTGATTAAAGCTCTATCAAAATTGGGTTTTAAGGTTGTAAGAAAACATGGCAGTCACGTCGTTCTCAAGCATCCAGATGGCAGGTTAACTGTTGTTCCCGTTCATTCTGGGGAAGATATAGGAATCGGGCTGCTGAATAAAATAATTAAAGACACTGGATTATCCAAAGAGGAATTTTTAGCGGTACTTTAGGAGCATCACCTCGCAGCGGGAAATATCATCGGGCACCTGTATCTGACACATATCCAAGCTTGATTGTTTTTCCATTATTTTTATTTGGTTTGGTAGACCGGTTATGGATAGGTGGGCGAAGGTTGAGTCTTTGGTTGCGCTGTGCCAGTGTTCTTCATCAGAAGATACATAAACTATCGTTCCCCTGCACTTAACTCAACGAGATTGACTGTAGTGTCAAAAATCGCTGGGCTTTTAGTCAAATAAAGGAATGGCTTTTATAATCATTGAGGAGATTTAAGGCAGAACATAAATTGCCTCTAAAATACCTGTGCAGAAAATGCAACAAAACTTATTCGAACCTGGAGTATGAGCAGAGCGGGTTTTGCAGGGTTTGTGGTTCTTTTCTGTTGCGAAGTTTTAGGGATGATCGTTATGCAGCGATGTTGGCTCAAAAAAGCTTTGGCAATCAAGCTTCCGCAACTTTCGCGGATGGTTCTTTTAAAGAAAAAATTGCATTAACACGGGCAGCCGAAAGTCTAAGCGGTAGGATTGCTCGTTCAAAAGAATATGAAGTAATCTCTGAAACACAAAACAAAGATGCGTACCCGGAAGATTCGGTTGAGCATTGGATTTGGAGCGGCGAATACGATCAGGCGCTTATACTTGAAAAAAAGCTCATAAAACAATATGATGGCAAAAGCCTCGAAGAAACTGTAGCCGGGAAAACTGTTTCGAATCAGCAAGGAGAATGTTACGAAATCTCGGCTTCTTGTTCCTCTACCTTTAAAACGGCAACTTATCAAGAAAGTAGGCAATTAGTCATTTCTGATCTTAAGGCCCTTCCTGGGATTGGACCTGCTCGCGAAAAAACGCTGAAACGGCAAGGCTACAAGACTATAGAGGATTTAGAGAATCACTTGCTTTGGCGAAAACCTGCTCAAGACTTTATGAAAATAATAAATAAAAACGACATTCCGCAGATTCAAAAAACGCTTTGGAGACGCTTTCCAAAATCGCATCCGCTGCTTCATTATTTAGCTGGGTTCTGCAAAGACCAAGACTTCGCCATAGTCGACATCGAAACTTTGGGGCTCTCAGAGCGACCCATAATTCTGTTGGGCGTGGCTAAACCAACCAAAACTCATGTTTGTACAAGCCAGTTTTTGCTAAGAGACATTCAAGATGAACCCAGCGCCATTTGGGCTCTTATTTCGCGACTGGAACCCAACTTATCACTCATAACCTATAACGGCAGAAGCTTTGACATTCCATACATTAAACAAAGATTAGCCTACTATGGATTAGATGCGCCGCTGGATAACCCGCATTTTGATGTTCTCCACTTCACCAGACGTGCACTGCGCCACAAACTGTCTGATTGTAAACTGGAAACCGTAGAAAAATACATAGGAATAAAACGAGACATCAACATTCCAGGCGCTTTAGTTCCCCACTTCTACGAAACTTACTTGAGAACCAAAAATGCAGGACCCCTCGTCGCAATAGTTGAGCACAATCGGCAAGACCTGCTGACCCTTGGGACATTGTTTTCTAAGCTTTACGAGGAATGGAACCTTTGATAGATGACTTTATCCAAAGCATAAAGCACATGCAAGGCTACAAAAAACAGATTGTGCACATCCAAGAAATTCCTCCGCAAGAAGCATGTTTTGGTGAGCTGGAAAAATCTCTGCCGCAAAATATTCAAAATTGCTTATTGACCCGGGACATTCATCTTTATTCGCATCAGGCTGAAGCCATAAACAAAGCGAGGGCAGGCAAAAACGTGGCGATTGTTACTCCTACCGCTTCAGGAAAAACCTTAGCTTTCAACATTCCTGTCCTCGAAGCTCTCATAAAAGACCCCCACACAACTGCACTTTACCTTTATCCAACTAAGGCGCTGACAAACGATCAGCTAAAGGTTCTAAGAGAACTGGAAAAAGAAACGGGCATCCAAGCTTACCCCAACGTTTACGACGGCGATACTCCTCAAAGTCAGAGGGCAAGCATAAGAGAAAACAGTAAAATCATCTTAAGCAACCCCTATGGGCTCCACCAGTACCTTCCATGGCACTATAAGTGGCGAAGCTTTCTTGGAAACCTCAGATTCGTAATAATCGATGAAGCCCACGTTTACCGCGGCGTCTTTGGCTCAAATGTAGCCATGCTCCTAAGACGACTCATGAGAGTATGCAATTATTACCATGCCGACCCACAAATCATCCTCTCATCAGCCACAATCGCAAACCCCCAAGAACACGCCAAGAAACTGACGGGAAAAGACTTCGAAATCGTCTCAAACGACGGCGCCCCAAGAGGAAAAAAATCATTCCTCTTCTGGAATCCACCATTCATCGACGACACCAACACCACACGCAGATCTACCCATCAAGAAACCAAAGACCTCCTAACCCTCAACATCACAAAAAACCTCCAAACCCTCTGCTTTACAACATCCCGCCAGATGGCTGAGCTTATTACAAGATGGACCAAAGAAGACCTCAGAAAAAGATCGCCCAAACTGGTTAATTCGGTTACCGCTTACAGAGCTGGCTATCTGCCTCAAGAACGGCGTGAAATAGAGAACAGACTAAAAACGAAAAGCTTGATCGGAGTTGTGTCAACCAACGCGCTTGAATTGGGCATCGATATTGGTTCTTTGGATTCAGTGATCATTTCCGGTTACCCGGGAACTGTCATATCAACTTGGCAGCAAGCGGGAAGAGCAGGAAGAACCAACGCAGATTCAATCGTGACGTTAGTTGCTTTTCAAAACCCGCTTGACCAATACTTCATGAAGCATCCAAAAGACTTCTTTGGAAGGCCACATGAACAAGCCATAATTGATTTGCATAACCGCTACATTTCTTTGGGGCACATTATGTGTGCGGCAAGCGAACTGCCCTTAACAGAGGCGGACAAAAAATATTTCCCCGAACTATTCCAAGAGAGCATTCAAGCTCTTGAACAACAAAACTTGGTCCGCAAAACGCCAAGGGGCTATGTGTATTCGGGCACGGCAAGGCCTGTCGAGGTTGTAACGTTGGAGAGCATTTCCGACAAAACCGTCACCGTAACCTGCAACGGAACCGTACTTGAAACCCTCTCCTTAAACAAAGCCTACGAAGAAGCACACGCAGGCGCGGTCTTACTTCATCAGGGCGAAACATACATCTCTGAAGAATTAGACCTCAACCAATTAACTGCCAAAGTCACACAAGAAAACGTCAACTACTACACAGAAGCACTAAAAACAGTTGACGTCGCCATAAAGAGAACTCTTGAAGAAAAACAAATCGGAATCCAAGTTGGCTTAGGCGAATTAATTACAACAGAATTTTACCACACCTACGTCACCAAATCATATGACGAAGTTGTTGAGAGAAAACCGCTTAATCTCCCGCCATTATCATTTTCAACTGTCGGCACGTGGTTTATTATTCCAGTGGAAATTAAGAAAGAAATCGAAGATAGCGAGCTCGATTTTGACGGGGGAATACATGCGGTGGAACATGCGATGATTGCTATGGCGCCGATTTTTGCCATGTGTGACAGATGGGATATTGGCGGCTTGTCAACTCCTCTGCATCCGGACACGGGGAACCCAACGATTTTCATTTATGACGGCTTTGAAGGCGGTATCGGAATTTCAGAAAACCTCTACCAAAACATAAAGCCCCTACTCGAAAAAACCTTAGAGCTGATTGAGAATTGCGAGTGCAAAGACGGTTGCCCCTCATGCATTTACTCGCCTAAATGTGGAAATGAAAATAAACCCTTAGATAAAAAAGCAGCAAGCATAATTCTGCAAAGGATTTTGAATATGGTAAACCAAAAAGACAGGTAATACAGCAACGTTAAAAGGAAGGCTTAGACATAGATGTTTACGGTTATGTTTATGGCGAAGAAAACCACTATAACCTTGCGGGATGACGTCTACCAAACTTTAAAAGAGAAGGCAGGAGCCCGAAACATTTCAAGCCAAATAAACAAAATTCTTATCGACTACTTTTCAAAGACAGACAGCATGTTTGGCACCATGAAAGAGGCAGATCTCACAGACATCAGAGATCACAAGGATCGCTGCCTATGAAATACGTCATCGACTCCTATGCATGGTTAGCGTACTTTATGGGAACCGAAGCGGGAGAAAAAGTCAAACCCCTAATTGAAGGCTCCGAAGAAAAAATAACTCCTACAATATGTTTAGCTGAAGTCTACGAGAAAGCTCTCAAAGTGGAAGGGAAAGAAATCGCTGAAAAACAAAGAATATTCATTAAAGAAAAAAGCTCTCTGGCTCAGCTGGACGAATTAATAGCGGTTGAAGCAGCAAAAGCGCAATGCGAAATGAAAAAGGAAATTGACGGGTGGGGACTTGCGGACTCTATAGTCTACGCTACGGGGGTGGTCAAAAAAGGAAATGTTGTCACAGGCGATGAGCATTTCAAGAAACTTGAAGGCGTACTGTTCATAAAATAACTGCCTGAGAAGACCGCCGCTGGTGAGCGAGACAAGTCACTCGGAAAAACTCATGACTGAACTGTTCGCATTGCCTTAACTGGAAGAAGCATCATTCAACAATAGATCGTTGCTACCATCAAAGAAAAAAGGATCTGGTTATTTCCATGCCCAGACCTTGAGACTGTATTCTCCGTTCTCTTCGGATTCAAGTTCCCAAACGCCGACAGTTTTGTTTAGGTTTACGAGTTTGGGCGAGCTTGTCATGAAATAGCAGGCTCCTCTGTAGCTTGATTTCCAGCCTTTACCGGTTGGCCAGCCTATTCCGTTGATTTTTGTCATTACTGAGTCTCCTTCTGCAGTCATGAGCATGCCATTTGCATCTGCCATGAATACTCCGTTAGGCATGAGTGTTGAAACTCCTGTATCCGCTACTGTGGCTTCTTTTCCAAAGATGGTGCCTGCTCCAGAATGTGACACTTCCACTTTTCCTTCTGCAAGAACTCGAATTCCCGTGGTTTTACCTTTTATTTCAAATATTAATTCACCAATCAAAACAATTTCACCTTGAAACAGAGATTTTCCTCAAGTTTATTAGAATATGTGACTGAAAGATAGTAGTCACAACAGCCAGCACATGAATGGTTCAGGCGACAGCCTGCAAAGCTGTTATATACATTTCAAATCCAACCCTCTACATTTTAACTAACGTAATTGACTTAAACTCCAAAAAATCGCTGGGGTCTTGGCAAACTGCAAGGACGCGTCAAATACGCGCAAAATCACATATAAATACGCGAAAAAGTCATACAAAAACAAAGAAAAAAATTCACGAAGGGGGAAATATCATTTAATCATCATGGTGTTTTCCAAGTCTTTAAAGTGGGGGTCGCCCGTGATTATTTTGGCTTTTAACTTATTTGCGGTAGCCAGTATGAAGGCGTCTGTGATGCCGAAGTCTTTTCTTGTTTGGCGCATTTTAGAGTGGAGAAGACCGGCTTGTTTAGAAATTTGTTCGTCCATTTTTATGACTTGAGCGTTGCTTAGGAGCATATCGTATGCTGCTTCGACGTCTCCGCCATCTCTTGCGGTCTTGCTGATTACTTCAGCTATCGTGATTGCACATGTGTAGATATCAGTGGCAGGGTCATCTAATATGTCGTTGAGTTTTGCTCCGTATTCACTGCCTCTGAAGTATTCTATCCAAGCCCATGCGTCAACTATGTACTTATTCGTCAATCTGTCCTTTCAACTCATCTTCGGTGGTGAATGGTGAAAGGCCCTTGAACATGCCGAATCCATTTTTCCTGCATTTCTTCACAGTTATCTCTACACACTGGTTTTCCTTGATGTTCTGGGTTTCAACAAGTTCTTTTGGCAAGGTAACAACTATTGAACCGCCAACTTTCCTTGTCTTGGTTAAGCACCCGGCCATATGTAATCACTGTAATGATAAATTATACTAAAGTTATACTTAACTGTAACGTTAAGACTTTTAGTTTCTATAAACGAAATTGAGGGATTTCTGGCGCGGCGCGCGAACAGTCTTTTCCAGCGAGCTCGTAAATGAAGTTTGTGATGCTTATGTTTTGAAGAGCAACAAATGTTATAAGTTAAAAAATGGAATAGATTGTTAGAAAAACAATGACAATTGAAGTTGATTTAAAAGAAATAAAATCGCTGTTGTCAGAAGTTAACAGCAAACTCGATTCTTTACTGGAAGAAAAAGACACCTGTGCGCTCATGGCTCTGGAAGAGAAATCTCTCAAGGAGTTTCTTGAAGGGGAACCTGACATTTACTCGGTTAAAGACATAAAGACAAAGGTTAAAGGTAATTGAAGGGAAAAATAGTTCTTATTCCTTTCCCGTTTACTGATTTAACATCAACTAAGTTAAGGCCTGCCCTTGTATTATATGAAGGCGAAAAAGACGTTGTAGTAGCTTTCATTTCTTCAAGAATAACAAAGACGCGATCTGCAGATGTAGTAATAGATGAGAGTCATCCAGAATTCAAGAAAACGGGACTCAAGTTATCGTCAACTGTGAAGCTTGATAAGATAGCAACGATTTCAAAAGAATTGATGCTTGGAGAAATCGGCGAAATCGGCCCAAAACTTAAGAAAGAAATAAACGGCAAGATATCAAAAATGTTCCTGCTTTCGACCTAGTTGCATAGAAGCTTTTAGTCAAATCCTGGCGTTGATCAATATTCCATGTTCTGACCTCAACATTTTTAAGACTCCACGATTATCCAGATGTCCAAGGTTATCTGGAATGCCAACAATTCTGATTAAGAACGTACCTGAAGATACTCTTAAGGAATTGAAAAGGCTTAAAGTAGAGCTTGGCTGCAAAACATGGGCTGACTTACTATCCGAACTCACAACTTCTTGTGAAACCGCTTCAGTTGACGCTGAGCAAAAACGCCGTATGAGAAAAGGAGTCGACGGATTACTGAGCCTTCGATCAAAGGTTACGGCCAAATGGGCGGGTACGACAACAGTACTTGAGGAAATGCGAAGGACCAAGAGACATGAAAGCTCGTAGTTCTTTGCTGACAGTCGATTCTAACATAATAATTGCTGCTCTCAGAACAACTGAACCTGATAGTTCAAAATGTGCGAAGATACTCGCCGAAGCATCAGAGCATTTTATGCTGGTTGAGCCAAGCATTATCTATCAAGAAGTCTGCGGCACCTTGGCGAGAAAAATAGATCTAGAAACAGCAAATACTGCAAAGGAACAGCTAGATTTACTCATTGAACAAAAACGGCTAATAAACTGTGACAAAAAAACATGCATTTCAGCATTCAGGCTATGCGCCGAATATGAAATCTACGCAATCGATGCACTCTACCTACATGTGGCTTTATCAAACTACGCCGTACTTGTGTCACTTGATAAAGAGTTTATCGACAAGCTCAAGGATAGATTGCCGATAGAAGCCTACACTGTGGACAACTATCCATACTAACATATTCACTTTGATATGTAAGCAAGCCAAGCAAAAACTCTTGCGTGCGCGCTACTATTGTTCCGGGGACTGGGCGTTCTTGGTTTTTGGTGGCTACGATTCCTTTGCCTTTGAAGAAAGCAATAAGGAGATTTGTCATTTCTGTTATGATTGTTATTTTCTGCAACCTAATTGATTATAAAAGGTTGGATAAAGTTTTTACCTGCCGAATGTTATATGATGTTATGTCGGATAACTTGGTGTAATATATGGTAAAGAATGTTGTTAACCTGGGCGAAAAAGAAAACAGAGTAATCAACATAGTGAAAGCTAAATATGGACTCAAGGACAAAAGCCAAGCCTTGAGCGTGATTATCAATCGCTATGAAGAATGCGAACTCGAGCCTGAACTAAGACCAGAGTTTGTTAAGGTGATAGAGGAAACTCGCAAACACGGCAAATTCCTAAAGATAAAAGACTTTGCCCAAGAGTATAATCTAAAGTGATTGCTTGTACACTCTAGAAATCGAGGATGCAGTTGACAAGGCATTTAAAAGGCTTGCCCAAAAAAGATAAGAAGCAATTAGAAGCTGTGTCAAAGAAGATTGAGCAGATTCTAAACAACCCTCAACAATTTAAGGTTCTTAAGCATCCTCTTGAAGGCTTACGAAGAGTCCACGTGGACTCTTTTGTGCTTATTTACGAAGTATTTGAAGAACCCCAAACCGTCCGAATCCTCAAGTACGCACATCACGATGAGGCCTATAAGTAATTTAGACACTGACTTGCACCGTTTCGATGGGTACTGGATCACCATGTTCGCACGCGCGGTTCTTCATCAGGAGATACGTAAACTATCGTTTCCCCTGCACTTAACTCAACGAAATTGACTGTAATGTCAAAAATCGCTCGAGCTTTGATCGCCTACATAGGGAGACGTCAAATCCATGTAAAATCACGTATAAACAGCGCAAAAACGCGTATAAACCACGTCTGGGAGCTTCACAAATTCAAGGCACTCTAACACTTTTCTTCTGTGATTAAGCGTTTCTAAGCTCAATTTAAGCTTATTCTCACTTGAAAATATGAGTTTTTTGAAGATTTAGCTTCAATTTTACCTAAATCCGCTTCCGCCAAAAACCCTGCAAACACTTCAAGCCCTAAACGAAGAAAGCAACGCAAATCGCAAGAGTAAAAGTTCCCCAGGGGAAAATATCATCGGTGATTCCTTTTCTAATTTTGCGGATTTTACTTATACTTATTTATTTTTAAGTTGGCTTGTTAACCAACTTTCTTGAAATTTACAAAAGACTCATTTGATTTAAGGTTTTAAAGACTATAGTGACCTTCGTTTGAGTTCTCGTATCTTATCAAAATGTATATCTGTTGAAATCACAGCTTCGGCTTTCGCTGCAATCGCTGTTGCAGCATGGATGGCGTCTCTTGGTGCAAGATGATATTGTTTGATTATCTGCAGAGCTGATAAGGCTATATCTCTGTCGGCAGAAATGATTTCCAAGTTGGGAAAGTTCAAGAGCGCTTGGCAAGCTTCAAGTGCGGCTTCAGGGTCCAGTTTTTTTATTGCCCAAAATACTTCATCAAAGGTTAATGCTGAGGTTTCTGCCTTTTCGTCTCCTTGCTGGATTCTTTGAAGCAAAGATCTTGCTTTTTCCCCAGGCTCTTGGGTGTTTACAGCCGCATAAATGAAGACGTTGGAGTCGAGGTAGATCATTTAGAATTTCTCGCTTTAAATTGTTCTTCGTATTGATGGGGATTTATTTTCTCGTTGAAGTTGATTTTTTTTGCTACTTTTGTGAAAACAGCTACCGCATCGAAACTTGGTTTCTCCAAAATTAGCTTTCCATCGTCTAGTTTGAACAAGACTTTCGAGCCAGGGCTGATTTTAAGTGCCTTTCGCATTGTTCTTGGAATGACAACTTGCCCTTTTGGACCAACCTTCATCTCTTCCTCTATCAAATGTCTCACCAAGAGTTATACAAAAGTAAAACAAGGATTTATACTTTGCAGCTTCCAACAACGCGTCCCGGGAGACTTATAGATTTTTCTAGCCTACAGTTGCAACCAAAAAAAGCCCCAAACCAAAAAAGAAAAAGATTGCTGCTGAATTTATAACTTAGGGATACAATGACAATAAAAATCATTATGTTTTCGGATTACATTTGCCCCTTCTGTTATCTTGGGAAAGCCATCATTGACAAACTCAAAAATCGGTTTGATATTGAACTGGAACATGTAGGAATTGAAATTCATCCTGAAACTCCACTTTGCGGAGTCGATTTAAGAAGATACATTTCTGAAACAAATGAGATTTACGAAAATTTGAGATGTAGAGGCAAAGAGTATGGTCTACATTTTGGTAATGTTAGAACATTGCCTAACTCAAAAAATGCTCTGATAGTTGGTGAATATGCAAGAAAAGTCGGTAAAAACGAGGAATACACCGATGCAGTATTCAAAGCGTATTTTGAAGATTGCCTTGACATAGGAAAAGAAGAGGTCATTGTCGAATTAGCTAAGGAGGTTGGTTTGACTAGGCAAGATGTTGAAAGTGCTTTGAAAGACCCCTTGCTCCAAAAGATATATGCGAATAACTGTCTTGAAGCCCGAAAACACAATGTATCTGGTGTGCCTACGTTCATAATAAATTGTAAATACGAGATTGTAGGTGCACAGCCTGAGGAAGATTTTGTAGAGTTATTCGAAAAGATAGAAAAAGAAAGCAAAAGTTAAGAGATAAGCAAGAACTACTCAGTTGAGCCAAGTTCTTTCTTGTCTTTATCTTCCTCTATGATTTTAGGTATTGCCTCGCGTGTGTGCTCTTCTTCCAAAACAAACTGGCAAATCGGCGAGGTCTCTTTCTCTTCCGAAAAGAAGCTCGGGGTCATGCTTTGGAGGTATATCAAATAGAGTTGGCATAAATTCATTCCCTTTCCAAACTCAGTATCATGTTATACTTAGTATCACATGATACTTTTTGAATCTGTCTTTTGGTACCTTCATTACCGCTTCTCACAGTTTACCTTAGACGTATTACGGACAAGAAGTAGTGTGCTCCGGGCAAAGTTTCAGTCATCGTTACGCTTGACTTGCATACTTTTGCCTCTTATAAAATACGTGTTCCCTTCTTTCTGCGGTTGGATTAAGTGTTTAGACGGCGTCGTTCTGGTGGAGTGTGGCTAAAAAATCCTGATCGGATTTGACGAAAAGAGTGCTTCGATAAGGCGTGATTCTCTTAATCAAGCCTAAGGATACTGCCGTGCGTGCTGCTCGACATTGTTTTGAAAATGACTCTTTGTGTTAACGGCAAACAAACAACATCCACCTATGATATTTTAGGATATTTTAGGATATTTTAATAGACAACCTGCAAACGATTTAGGTTTTGCTTCAAAAAAGCAACCCAAACCAGCCTGAACAGAAATGGCGACTCAACTGTTGTTGTTCTATCAGACAAATAAACGCACAGCTAAAAAAGCACACGGTAAGATGTGTTTGGCGTTAAATTGCACCAAATGGAACATTAATTGAGTGATTTGTAAAGTAAAAGTCGCAATATATAAAAATCATTTTAGTTAGAAAAGCCTCACTCAGGTGAATACAATGGATTTCTGCCCAAAATGTGGATCTATACTTCAAACAGCAAAGAAAGGTTCTTCCACGCTTAGATGTCCAAAATGCAAATATCAAAAACCAATGGGGCTTGAAGAATCAAACAAAAAAATAAGCCTACAACTTGGCAAAGCAGCGGAAATCGCTGTCATAGATCGCAGCAAAGAGGCAAAGCTTAGACTGCTTCCGACAATTCATGTGGTCTGTGAAAAATGCGGAAACACCGAAAGCGAAACCTGGACTGTCGAAGCTGCAGACGAGACTATCCATTCAACAATTACATTCTTCAGATGCACAAAATGTAAAACCACCAGAAGAGAATCTGGATAAGCTAAATAGCCACTGTCCTCGCGACTATTTTTTAAAAAAGGATCGGCGGGCGACTTCTCCACGGGTTGATGGATTCAAATCCAACTTCCCTGCACCAATGTCGTGCCAAAACCGAAAGTTTCTACACAGATAATCGTATCCAGCGTAACGAGACAGGTGATGCAGCAACCTTAAAAGGAAGGCTTAGACATAGATGTTTACGGTTATGTTTATGGCGAAGAAAACCACTATAACCTTGCGGGATGATGTCTACCAAACTTTAAAAGAGAAGGCAGGAGCCCGAAACATTTCAAGCCAAATAAACAAAATTCTTATCGACTACTTTTCAAAGACAGACAGCATGTTTGGCACCATGAAAGAGGCAGATCTCACAGACATCAGAGATCACAAGGATCGCTGCCTATGAAATACGTCATCGACTCCTATGCATGGTTAGCGTACTTTATGGGAACCGAAGCGGGAGAAAAAGTCAAACCCCTAATTGAAGGCTCCGAAGAAAAAATAACTCCTACAATATGTTTAGCTGAAGTCTACGAGAAAGCTCTCAAAGTGGAAGGGAAAGAAATCGCTGAAAAACAAAGAATATTCATTAAAGAAAAAAGCTCTCTGGCTCAGCTGGACGAATTAATAGCGGTTGAAGCAGCAAAAGCGCAATGCGAAATGAAAAAGGAAATTGACGGGTGGGGACTTGCGGACTCTATAGTCTACGCTACGGGAGTGATTAAAAAAGCAGATGTTGTCACAGGCGATGAGCATTTCAAGAAACTTGAAGGCGTACTGTTCATAAAATAACTACCAGAGAGAAAACCAGCCACTGGTGAGCGAGGCAAGTCATTTCAGTAGGTGTTTGAGCGTTTTTTGAAGGCTCAGCTTCAAATCAAACATGATAAATTGCACAATAAACCCGCAAAAACTCAAGGATCTGCAGACCACTAAAGCTGCGAAAAAATGGTCATTGACCAAAAACGGTTTAAACAAGGTCTTTTCAGAGAGTCTTTCCAAATGGGGTATCCCCCCAAAATTGGTCAATTCTGACCAATGGAGAAATGTAATTAAGACTTAAGGCAAAAGCAAAATCAAAATCAACCAGGACTTCTAAATAAATTTAAGCTGAAATCATTACTAATACCTTGTCAAGCCCATAACCAAAAAAGAAACCCAAAACCACTTGAACAAAAAGGGGCTTAATACAATCGTTGTTCACGCAGGTTTTGCAGTTTTTTTTCGAAGCATACTATTTCGCGTGGCAATTATCGATTCAGTTTTGGAGCCACCTATATCTTTTAAAACAGATTTAAGCTGTTGAGGAATATCTATGTGTTGGGGGCAATGTGCTACGCATTTTTTGCATTCTATACATAGTGAGGCATCAGAATGTTTACCGCCGAATCCACCCATTAACATCAACGCATACATTGATCTTGATCTTTTTTCATCGCTGAACATGCAGTAGTCATTGTAGATTCTGAAGTTAGCGGGAATGTTGACTCCGGAAGGGCATGGCATGCAATATCGGCAGCCTGTGCATGGAACCTTGATAAGGCGCCTATAAGCTTCAGCTACGTTTTTGATAGTCGCAAGCTCAGTGGGTTTCATTGAGCATGGAAACGCTGTCTCCGCGGTTTTAACGTTTTCAGCAACTTGTTTCTTCATGTTCATTCCTGAAAGAACAACTGTCACTTCTGGATGATTCCAAACCCAGCGAAGACCCCACTCAGCCGGAGACCTCCGAATTTTAGCGTTATCATAAAGTTGCTTTACTTCATTTGGAAGCTTACCGGCTAATGCTCCGCCTCTCAGAGGCTCCATAATCATAACCGCAAGATTCTTTGAAGCGGCGTACTTTAGACCCACCGTTCCCGCCTGCACTTTTTCATCCATAAAATTATATTGCATTTGACACATCGTCCAGTCATTTGCATTTATGATTTCTTTGAAGGTTTCAATGGATCCGTGAAATGAAAAGCCCATGTTGACGATTTTTCCATCGGCTTTTGCTTTTTCCAAAAATTGTAAAACGTTAAAGGCTTGTAGTTTTTTCCAAAACTCTTCTTCAAGCCCATGTAGAAGGTAATAGTCAATATGATCAGTTTGCAGTTTTTGCAGCGATGCATTTAACATTCTATCCATGTCTTCGGCTTTACTTAGCAGAAACGGGGTAAGTTTTGTAGCTATCTTTACTTTTTTGCGGTAGCCATCCAACAAGGCTTTTCCAAGCACCCTCTCGCTCTCACCACCATGATACGGTGGAGCTGAATCAACATAATTTACGCCGTTGTCGATTGCATAACGAATTTGTTTTACTGCGCGTTCTTCATCGATGTTTTGTCCCTTTAACGGTAACCGCATGGCTCCAAATCCCAAAGCTGACAACTTATCGCCGTTTTTAGGTACAATTCTATATTGCATTCCAAACCCCCAGAAGGTTTTCAAAGCCAGGGTTTACAAATGATTTCCCGAACTTTTACGTCGAAGAAATCCTGAACGTTGGCGGGCTGAAGCACAAGTGCCGTGTCAGCTCCACTGCCGGTTCCGCCTATCGAAATCACGTCTTCTTTTACACTTATGAATCCGGCATCTGCTGCCATCATTGCGATTTCAATCGCCACTTTGGTTCCTTGACCAAAAACGCGCAAAGTATTCGCAACGATCTCGTCATATTGGTAAGTGTTTAACTTTCTTCTGATTGCTCGACCTAAGCCTCCGAATGCATGTGTGGTTGTCAAAATTTTGCCGCCAGCGTTAAGAATGCGTTCCCGATTCTCAGGCGTCAATTCCTGAACGTCCTGCCCACCAAAGCCAGTGCTATGCGTAACCACCACAACATTGTAGTCGCTAAACATCTCCGCTGCCTTAACGCCGGTTTCTCCTCCGGTAGAAGCTACAACAACAGACCTGATTCCCAGCTCATCGGCTCGCTTTTTCGCCGCATTCAAAACTGCGTTAAGGCTGACTTTTTTTGTCCCTTCAGACCTCTGCGCTTTCGCGTTTTGAGACATACCGCTTCACCTAACAAAGGGCACTCTTAACCAAAATTTAACGTTTACTGAAACATTTTTTGCAGTAACTCAAACGCTATCTTTACTTAGAACAAAAAGTTACTTTTCATTAGATCTAATTTACGTTCGCCTAATCACGTAAAGAGCTATACACAGTTCTGCAAATGTTACTCCACCCAAGGTCAATGTTGCAAATGCATGGTTAAACGAGAAAAGGTAAACCAAAGCATATGCAATTTCTGGCACGAAAACCGTTAAGAGTCCAACTAAAATTTTTTCCGCATCATTTACTACCCCGGCTATTTTACTTTTGCCGACGGACCGTAAAAAAATTGTGATCTCAAAGATGCTTGCAGAAGCAATTGAAATTACCATGAAAAAAGGTATCAGAATCATTAACCACGATGTAGGCGGCTTAAACAACGCTAGACAAAGCAAAGCAAAGGGAACTGGAACGAAAGTTGCCATGGTTATTAGAGCTTTAGACGTCAACAGTCTTTGGGAAGTAATTGGTAATGTTTTAGTGTACTCTATTCCTTTGCCTTCAGAAGTCAAAAGTGCTAGAGGGATTAAAAGACCAAAAAACGCACCCATAGAAGTAGCAACAAGCACCGTTGACGCCCTCAAAAACTCTACATTCCGCGCCAAAAAAGCTACAATCACCGTCTCAAAAACAGGAAGCACAAAAAAGAATGCAGTAGCCGGATTCCTCGAAGTAACCCTTAGATCCTTCACGACATAACCTCGCAAAGGACCTCGCGACTTTATCTGAAAATCCACAGCTCTTAATCGATCAATTTTAACACCTACCCCATGAGAAATACGATTCACTGTGCCTAAGCTCCACTTGGCTGAAAACCACGCGCCTAACACATAAATTGCCATAGCAACCGATGCCCCAAACAAAGTGAAATCAGGCACAATGGAACCAGACAATTTTGTAACGATCAAACCGACTGAAAACGGATAGATTAAACTGAGCAGAATACCTCCTAAGTGTTAACGCTAAGCAACACCTTGTCCAAAATTGGGAGAACATAGTAAGGTACGCTCATAAGTAAGCCTACTCCAAAAAGCAAGCATCCCCAGAGCAAGACGAAGAAACCACGAAAAACTGTAGTGCGCTTTGACCTTCCACCACGCATATAATTCTTATGAAAAACGCTTGAGAGCCATAGTGCAACAGCGACGGCAAATACGGAATTCATCAAAGAAGCAACAAACATAAGCGCAGTAGCCAAGGGAGACAACGTAAAGTAGGCAACCAAAACAACCTGACTCAAAACAGAACCCACCACTAAGTAATCTACAGACCTGATAAAAGAAAACAAAGTAATTAATGAAAAATCATTCGAAGAAATCGGCAAAGTAGAAAGCAAAGCTGAAGATTCCGCGCCGACAAAAGAAGAAAGCGTCTGAATCGCATACAAAGTCATAAACCCAAACGTTATAGCTAAACTAAGAGAAACCGAACCGCTCAAACCAAACGCTGATGAGCCCAGCAAAAATGAACCGAAAGGAATTATTGAAACCGCAACATTAAAAACCGCAATAATTAGTTTATCAAACTTAGCAATCTGCAACGCTTTTTTGCTTAACTCAAAATCGTCAGACACATCTTTGTTAGTCGCGTTTCTTCCAAAAGCGCCCCACCACATCCGATTTCTTTCCTGCGCTAATGACCTAAACACTACTTCTCTGTAGGGTAGTTTGCTTAAGCGCCAAGCTTCAGTGAGCTTCATTTCCAAAGAATGCCTCCCTAAGCATCCTTGTCCTATCCGCAACCGCGGCCTCTTCATTAGTCAACTTCAAAAACACCTCTTCTAAAGATGAACCCTGGTCGTCAGTTTTACTTCTCAACTGCTCCAGCGTTCCCTCAGCAATTACTTTGCCCTGATCAATAATTCCAATCCTCGTGCAGAGATGCTCAGCAATCTCCATTATATGCGTAGAAAACAAAACTGCTCCACCCCGCTGGACTTGCAAAGACATTAGATCCTTTACAACTCGGCTACTCTTTGCATCCAACCCGTTCAAAGGCTCATCCAAGAGCAAAACAGGCGGTTGATGAATAAGCGCAGCAATCAAAGCAACTTTCTGTTTAAGCCCCATTGACAAAGTTGCAATCGGGGAATCAAAATACTGTGACAAATCAAAAACGTCCGCAAGTCGAGACACTACTCGATTAGCAGCAGCTTGATTAATTCTGCGCATCGACACTACAAACTCAAAAAAATCCCTCGGAGACAAGCTTTCATAGACTATGGAGTTCTCTGCGACGTAACCAATCCTCGACTTAACATCCAACGGCTCCGAGAAGGGGTCAAAGCCACACAGCTTCACTTTGCCCGAGTAAGGCATCACTAGTCCCATCAAAACCTTGATCGTGGTTGTTTTTCCTGCGCCGTTTGGACCTAGCAGCCCAAAAATTTCTCCTGGCATGACTCGTAAACTTAAGTTATCTAATGCCAAAAATGATCCAAAACGCACTGAGACATCTGAAACCTCAACTAAAGGCTCCGCAGATAAATCTCTGGACAACCTACCAGCACTCCGCTAAATCGCAATCAAAGACATCGGTGCCTTAAAAAATTAATCTTTCTGGATTATGGATCAACATCAACGGTTATGCTGGTCTTGGGTTTATTTCAAATCCGTATTTGCTGGAGGTTTCTTCTTTGTGGAGTTGTGTTTTATCATTTCCTCATTTATTTTGGGGATTATTATTCGTCCGTCTTTGTTCATTTTTGTTTAGAAGGTTTCGTCGATTCCGCGGCCGAACAATCGGACGTGTACTGTTAGGAGTTGGGTGGGTTCTAATTTGAATTCCCATCTGATGAGTGTGGGGATTTGGATTCGGTTTCATTTCCCTATGACTGCTTTGAAGCTTACTGAGTGTGTTAGGGGGTTAAACCTTTTCCTGCCAAATACAACCGTTAAACCAGACTTAACCATTATTAACCGTTTTTAACCGTAGCCTAACTTTAATTTAAAGTCTAAACCAAAAAAGCAACCTAAAACACAAAAAGCACACACTTCCAAAGTGCAAATCCCGTCGGGCACTGCTTTCTAATTTCTGTAGCATCAGCATAAGTCTTATAAAAAGATCGGTTGCATATGTAACAGGCGGTTGACTGGATGTCACAAGCGACTGTTTCCAAAGTCAAAAAATTCATTTTACCATATTCTGTATCTGTTGGTGGGAAGGAGTCTGGTGGTTCTGATTTGGAGTTGGCTGCTGTTTATGCGGTGGCTGAAACTGATCGTCGAAAGGGCGGGCTTCTGAGGCATGCGAAAGAAGCAATTGAATTTATCGCGAAGATTGGGTATCCACTGTGGTCTTTTCCCCACTCAAAAAATGTTTTCTTGTTCGATGGTTTGAACGTTTCAAAATATATTTTGCCCTACGCGGATATCGGCAACGTCAACACGTTTATAGACGGCTTGAAAAGTAGCTCCAAAAACAGTGAAAGCTACACCTCTTTTATAGCTGAACAAGCCAAATGTTTCTCAGAGCCGAACACAAAAAACAGTCTCGAACTCAAAGGTTTAATAGCCGATTCTGCTTTCATCGGGGAATTTAGCTTGCATAGAGAAGAAGCGAGCACCTCACAAGATGAATTCGCATTAACTGGGTTGTTAGCCCCACGAATCAACGAATCAGCGCTCTTGTCAATAACAGAGGAGATCGCCAATCTGGCATTAACCTTCAAAAAAGAAGTAAAGGAACTAAACAACAGCATCCATTTTTTGGGCAAAACCTCCCTTGCATTTCACGGTGAAATTCACGACCAAATCACGGCTGTCAAAGAAGAGGCATCCTTAGAAATCAATGACGAGGAAGCCAGAATCGCTCCCCACCTCAAAGCCATAGAACACCAATACAACAATGAAATAGTTGACTTAGCCAGATCTATTGAAGATAAACGGGTACCTTTGCACTCGGAAATAATCCGACTTAAAAAATCCAGCGCAGAAGCCGACCGACGGATTGCAAAATACAGCGAGAATGAAAAATCGGCTGCTAAAAGTGACAAAACGGGGAAAGATGATTGGAAACTCAAAATCAAGAATGTAAAAGAAGAGCTCTCAGACATCGAAAAACAGATCAAAACAAAAGAAAAGGCCATTGAAGAGTTGCAAAAGAAGCAAGCCTCGGAAACTGCCAAACTGAAAGCCGCGTTGGAAGCAGAAGTTCTAAAAACACGAAGTAAAATCGTTGATGTAGAAGCTTCTCGAGACGCCAAAGTTTTACTTATGCGTCAAGAAATCGATACCTTGGAGAAAAACACAAAGCTACTTAGCGATCGGATTATGGAAATAATCAAAAATAGAGAATCAAATATCGGCGACATAGAAAAAATTCACACAACCTCCTTTTCCGATGAGTTAGATAAAGCGGTCTTTTACGTTCCAAACTACGTGATTTGCTACAACTCTGGAGAGAAAAGGCGTTATGTTTCGTTGCCGCCGTCTTGCATAAGCGAAGTGGGCATTTCAGCTAAGCTTAAAGGAGCTTTGGGCGCGGCAAAAATCAGATCATGCTTTTCTCCAAGGCTAAAGGAAATGGCTTTGCTATCAGAAACCGTAGAGAAGCAGAGCGAGGAAGACTCCGTTTTTGAGACGGAGCTAAAGCAGCTTGGGGAGGAAAACAATATTTTGAAGGTGAGTTTTCTCGGCGAGGCAATCGAGAAAGGATTGTTAAGTTTAAGGGAAAAAGGCTGGTTGAGCGATAAAGAGTTTGGGGCTATTGCGGCAAGCGCCAAGAAAGACCTCACGCTTCCTTAACTTTTTGGTAATAGGCTAGTGTGGTGGGAGATTGGTTGCCGTCGGCGATGAGGCTCCGGATTTCACTCTGAAGTCGGATAAAGAAAGGCAAGTTTCTTTAAAGGATTTTAGGGGTAAAAAAGTTGTGCTTTACTTTTATCCTAAGGATGGGACGTCTGGCTGCACGACTGAGGCACTTGATTTTAAGGATGCTGCGGGACAGTTTGCCAAAGAGGGCGCAGTGATTTTGGGTGTTAGCAAAGATAGTGTTGTGTCTCATCAGAAATTTAGGGAGAAGCATCAGTTGCCGTTCACGTTGCTTAGTGATCCACAAGCCAAAGTGTTAAATGAGTATGGGGTTTGGAAGGAGAAAGTTCTTTACGGAAGAAAATTCATGGGAACCGAAAGAACAACGTTTCTAATCGATGAAAAAGGAATCATAAGAAAAATATACACAAAAGTAAAGCCAGAAGGACACGCCCAAACGTGCCTGCTAGATTTGACAAAAACAACTAGGCTCTTCTTGCCTAAATAAGCAACTCCCAAAAGAAAGTTAATTACCTCCATATTTAGCATTCAACATGCAAATTAATTAGATGGTCAGACCCAACTTTTGTTAGAGATTGCATCGTTCTAAATCGAGTACTATTCATAGACGTGTCTGCTTTGGTGATGAATTTTTGGCGTTGCCGACAGCTATTTAACTCTATAACAAACAAGTAATCGAATGGGTGAAAAGAAATGAGCAAGGTTGAGACTGAGTTAAAAGGAAAGATTGAGGAATTAATCAGGCAGAAGGCAGAATCATCTGAAACTGATGAGCTTTCAGACTCAGAACACGGGTATGTGGATGCTCTGATATGGCTTAAAGAAGGCTCAATTCAGTTAACTAATGAAGGCATTGGAAAAGAAATTGTGGAGCGAACATATGCGGACAAAGACCCAAGCAAAGAATACTGCGATGGCTACGACTCTGCACTTAAACTGGTTTTAAAAATGCTAATTGAATTGAAAAAATAGTATATTCTAAACGAATAGTTTCCATAATGAAAGGAAAAATGGATGAAGCCATTGTTCTAAACGCGAATTGGCCAGATCGCCAACGGATGAGAGTTCAATTCCCATCCCCCAGCTCCACGCTGACACACATAGCTCTTGTGAATAAGACTATTTTTCTGATCCTTCAAGCTTCTATTAGCCAATCGATAAAAGGTTTGAACCTGATCGTAGTGTTACCAACCTTGAGGGTTTCTGAGGTATCTTTGGTGAGTATAAGTGAAGTGCTTGGTTTGAGTTCTTGTATGCATGAGATTAATCCGGCGACCTCTCTGTTCTCGGTCGCAGCACTGTTCAAATCGTAGACCACTTGGTATGCTACGTCAACGTCGTTTCCGCGCTTAACCACAAAATCAGCTTCTTCACCAGCGTTATTTCGCCAGTAGCAGATTTCTTGATCTTTTAATCTTCTTTTGAGTTCAAGCAAAACGGCGTTTTCATACAACCGTCCCCAATCAGTCTTTCCAGTGGCAGCGTATGAAAATCCAACGTCCCCGCAGTATGCTTTGCGGGGGTATACTGAGCGGGCTTTTATGCTGTGAGAGTACACTGGGATAAAAAAGAAAAGGTAACTTGCCTCGGCGTATTTTTCAAGCAGCAGCAACTTTTCCTTGCCTATTTTATACCCTAGACTTTTGAAGAAATTTAGGCACTTCGAGGCTGAGAAGTACGTGCTCTGGATTACGCATCTCCCGAAAGTTGCAACTGTTGTGGGGTCTTCGTGTGAAACCTCTGCGACGTCGAGCCCCACAATATCCTTGAAGTACGAGTCAAGAATCCTTACTTTATCTATTGCATCTTCTGCTAGGACGACCTCGGGAAACCCTCCGAACTGTAGATACTCGGAAAGTGCATGCTCCAGTCTTCCTCGGCCAGCCGTGGTATTCTCAAGATCGATGTGTCTGAAAATCAAAAACTCTCTGAAAGACAGCGGAAAAAGTTCAATTGGAAGTATTCGACCACGCAACGGCTTGTTAGGAACAACCAAACTCTTCCGTGAAGAACCCACCACAAGGTTAAGCCTGCCCTTGAGAAGTTCATGTGTTCTTGCGAGCCAACCGCTCCAATCGTTCGCACTTGTTATTTCATCAAGCAACAAGAAACCCTCATCGCCAAACCACTTGAGAATCTGATCCAGAACGTCTTTTTCTGCCCAAAGGCGGCTATCCTCCACATTGACATAACAGACCTTTTTTCCTTCTTTTGCAAGCTTCTGAGCCAGCAGCATCAAAATGCTTGATTTGCCACAGCGTCTTATGCCTGTGACAGCAACTATTTTTGATTGCGAATTACGCTCAACTGCGTCAAGATTCACATTACGCGGAAGGAGTGCTTTCCGTAGGGCATATGTGTTCCATTCTTCGAAAAGTCGTGAGGTTTCCATAATTGTTCTGCTACAGAACATCTTATATAATTTTCTGTTTTATTTTAGAACAGTTTATCAAACACAGATATTGGAAAATGGAAACATGTAGAATTCCTCATTGAAAAATGCATCACATGCACGGTTCAGGCGACAGCCTGCAGAGCTGTTATATACAGGTTCAATTCCAACCCTCTGCCTTTTAACTCAACGTAATTGATTTCAGCTCAAAAATCGCTGGGCCTTGGCAAACGGCAAGGAAGTGTCAAATAGGCGCAAAAGAACGTATAAACAGTGCAAAAACACGTATAAACCTCGTCTGGGAGCTTCACAAATTCAAGGCACTCTAACCGTTTTCTTAAGTGCTTAAGCGTTTCTAACCTCAATTTAAGCCTATTTTGACTTGAAATTTTGCGTTTTTTGAAGATTTAGCTTCAATTTAACCTATCCACTGCGCGCCAAAAACCCTGCAAAAACTTCAAGCTCTAAACCAACAGAGCAACCCAAAACAACAAGAACAAAATCCCGCCGAAACCCGTCAATAACATTTGTTCAAAGTTAAATACGAATGTGGGATTATGAATAGGTCAAACGTCCGCAGGAAAAGGGCTTGGACGATAACATCTTTGAAGGTTGAAAAAATGAAGGTTCTAGCAATTAACGGAAGCCCAAGAAAAACTTGGAACACAGCGACAATGCTCAACAAGGCACTTGAAGGTGCAGCCTCTGAAGGTGCCAAAACAGAAATCATCCATTTGTATGACCTTAACTTTAAAGGTTGCACAAGCTGTTATGCCTGTAAGCTAAAGGGCGGGAAAAGCTACGGAAAATGCGCCTACAAAGACGAGCTAACGCCGGTTCTCAAAAAAATTCGTGAAATCGATGCGCTTATCCTCGGCTCACCCATCTACATCGGCACAGTAACCGGAGAAATGAAGAAATTCCTGGAACGCCTAATCTTCCCCTATATGGTCTATGATCCCAACCATTCTTCCCTGTTCCCAAAGGAGATTCCAGTAGGATTCATATACACAATGGGGGCAAACGAAATCCGCCAAAAAGAGATGGGTATAGACCCGTACATTCGCCTAAACGAGATGATATTGGGCAGAATCTTCGGGGCATCAGAATCATTAGTCGCCACTGATACATACCAATTCGAAGACTACACAAAATATGTCTCTTCGTTTAGCGTCAGCGCGTGGGAAGAAAAAATTAAGAGACGCAAGGAAGTGTTCCCACTCGACTGCGAAAAGGCATACCAGATGGGCGTAAAGTTTGCCAAAAAAACAGAAGAGCAAAAGTAAGAAAGGGACTGCCTTGTCCACTTACTATGAGTTGAGCGCGTTAACGTTGATTGATAATAGGGCGCGTAGACAAGAATGTTCGTATTTGACAGGACTTCCCAAAATCAAGTAACCAAAGAAACTCAAACTCTACCTTGAAACATGTCGCCTTCTATTGATGATTAAAACTGTGTAATACAAGTGGCTTATTTTAGCAGTTTTATGCTTTCTTCTAGACTCATGGCTAGCTTGATTTCGTTGGTGTTCCAAGCCATCCATTTTATCATAGCGGGTTCCATGGAGAATTTCTGAAGGTTTTCTGAACTTGGGGCTTCATACACCCAAACAGTCAAATGCTCAGGAATAACAGTCCAAACTCCAATTCTTTTAATACCATGTTTCTTTTCCAAGTCATCCAATTTTTCGGGCAACTCTAACGTTATTTTTTTCATTTTCTCATTATTTAAAGGGCAGTTCTCAGGAGAATGCCTAGAAATAATCAAAAACGTGGGCATAAAAATACTTCCAATTAAAATCTAGACGAAGGTAACCTATAAACTTTCAATTTAGGGACAAGGCAACGCGCTAGCCACACCACCCCTAATCATGAGCGTGGCGAAAAACGGATATTCTGCAAGAGGCTCACTTTACCTCACAGCTAAGACAGTGAGTTGATGTGTTGGAAGCCGCTAGAGCACTCTCACAATTTGGGGTAATATTCGATTTCGATGGCACGTTAATGGATTCTTATACTTGTAGAAAACTTGCACACATTCAAGTTGCCAATATTCTTGCAGATTATGGAAAAGAACAAGGATGCCAAATAGACAAAGAAGCTATGGTTGCGCTTATTTCTGATATTGATAGGGAAATGAGTGCAAAGCTGATTTACGCTAGAAAAGTTTGGTTTTCGGAAGCGGTTAAAAGATACTGCACGTCAGCTTTGAAGATGCCCAGGCGGGTTTTATCGGAAGCCGTTCTGAGCTACTGGAATACCATAGTCAAATATTCTCTTCCTTATCCCGGAGTGGTGGATTTGCTTGTTTCTCTTAAGATGAAGAATATGCATTTAGGAATGGTTAGCGATACTGATGGGCTAAAAGGAATGAAATATCAAAGGCTGTGCTTGTCTGGACTGATCGGCTTTTTTGATGCAATTGTTGTTTCAGGAGAGGACACAAAGGAAACAAAACCTGACAAGCACCCGTTTATCAAAATTTGTGCCCTTCTCAAAATCGCGCCTGCCAATTGCGTATATGTTGGAGATAACCCAGCTGTGGATGTTGCCGGTGCAGAACAAATAGATATGAAAACTATCCTGATAAGAAATTCAGCTGCTAACTTTCATGAAACCAAATTCAAGGCTGACTGTATATTGGCAAGAGAGAGGTTCAGCGAACTTGAGTTAATAATACAAAAGCTGGTATTAACCAATAAATAATAAACATCAATTCAAACCAGCAAAATCTAATATCAAAATCTACTTTTCAATTCAGGGAAATAGTGAGGTAGCATAAAAAAAAACGTTTATTATGCCACTATTTCACTGTCACTTTGTGCTTTTTAGGCACGGGTGCAATCGTCTTCTTTGGTACGCTGACTTTGAGTAATCCGTCTTTAAATGTGGATTCTGCTTGTTCGGGGATTACTTCTTCTGGGAATGAGAGTTGTTTGTAGATATGTGAGTAAACGCGTTCTCTGACAACAAAGTTCTTCTCTGTATCTTCTGTTTCAACGTCTGTTTCGGCCGAGATTTCTATACCGTCCTTTGTCAATGCCACGTCAATGTTGTCTTTAGCTACACCAGGCATCTCAGCATGTACCACAAACTTGTTTCCTTCATCAACCAGATCTACGGTTGCTTCCCGAACTGGGACAACGGGTTCAACGTTTATCCATTCAAATGGAAAAGCTATGCTTTCAATGAAGTTTTTGCGGAAATCATTCATTAGATCGTCAAAGGTTGTCAGAACGTGAACTGCGGGAACTTGTTTGGCAGGAATGCGTTTAGCTGGAACTTTGGCGGGAACATGTTTGGCGAGAGCAGTTTTAACTGGCTTTGCTGCGATTTCAGCTTTTGCGATCGCCTTCACCGGCGCCTTTTTTTGTATTTCAGTCATTTTTTTTCACCTCGATTAATTTTTGTTATTAGAATTCTGAATGTTATCTCTGTTCTTTTTGCAGTGCTAATCTTGCTGCGGTTTCTTTGGAGATTTTTTCGAGTCCTTTGGCTAACTCTGCGCTGTCAACTTCATTTAATGGGTAAAACTTTCCTTCTTTGTCGATGAAGACAAGCTCCAAATTTCTGTTTTTATTAACCAATATTTCACCCCCAATCAAGTTTTTTTTCAGCAACATTTTCCTAACGGGAGGACCTCAGCTATTAGCCCTTACGCGATATCCCTTCAAGCGTTGTGAGCTAGCTGGCTTTCCCTTTTGCTTTTCCATAAAGGAAATCTCAAAATATAGTTATTGGGACTTAAATGGGGAGAGAGGATTACTCTTTTTTGGCTATCCACGTTTTTATTGCTTCTTGGGCGGCGCGGGATAGGTCGCCTTTTTTTCCGCCAAATCTTTCTACGGTTTTCAATCTGAGCTGCTTTTCTACCTCATCTGGTATATCTACGCTGATTCGACCCATACTTATTCACTTATTTTAGATTTTTTGTGCACGTTTGCCCCGTGTCAGGTGTTTTTCCATTGAGCGAACTGCCAGATCCCTAATTTTGTTTTTGCTGATGTTATCGTTTTCATTCGCTCCAATTCGCTTATTAACATAAGATATTATGTACTTAGTAGCTTATAAACATATGTGCTTATATGTTTAATTCTGTTGAAGAAACCCTCGTTTTCTCAACCCATCGAACACGCACAAACCAACACTATACCTCTACAGAGAAGTAACTTTACTAAAGGCGCAAATAACGAGAAAAACCTGCTAAGCCTCTCGATAAATAGACAGCGCGCACGATTAGGTAAACATAAAAGCGGCAGATGTTTTGAAGTTAATACGGGATGAGTTAATTGACAAATGACCAACCAAGCAAATGGGAACCAGACGCTAGAACGGAACCTGAGCCTAGAAGAGAACCGTTGCCTAGAACAGAGCCAGAACCAAGAACTGAACCAGAGCCCAGAACAGAACCAACTGCGAGGACGGAGCCAGAGCCCAATGAGATACTGTCATTTAAGTGCCCTTCTTGCGGTTATCTCGTGATGTATTCTAAAGGAACTAAGAAGCAAACCATCAGATGCACAAAATGCGGAAACGTCTTTCAAGTAGAGTAGGATTTAGCGTACGAAAAAATGCGAAAAAAACAATCTACGCGTTTGACGCGCGCGGAAAAATAAATATTCACTGAAGCTTTTTTTTGGGTTTAACTTCTTTGGTTTTTCGTGATACATTCTCTTCTTTTTGGTGCCTGATCCCCGATCGACTTATTTTTTTCCACTATTTTCATTTGGTTTGGTTGGCCAATTATGGATAGGTAGGCAAACGATAGTCTTTGGTGGCGCCGTGCCAGTGTTCTTCGCCGGGAGATACAAGAACTATTGTTCTGGGTGTTACTATGTGTTCTTGGTTTTTGGTGGCTACGGTTCCTTTGCCTTCGGTGACTATGAGGATTTGCTCGGTGATGCGTGGGTGTGGAAATTTGTTGCGGGCACCTGAGGCAAATTTGAAGCTGTCGCCTCGGATGTTTCTTCGGTTTTATATGGGTTTGTGTTAGGCGGCGGAAGCATAACGATAATTATTGGGGGGTCGGCTAACTTGGTTTTTTTTGTGTTCCAGTTAATTCCACTGTATATGCTGTTGTTGTTAAGGGATATTTTGAACCGCTGAAATAAAATCTCATGTTTGCGCGCACAATTAGGCACAATTTCACACAAAATAACACAAATCCGCACAAATATGCACACTACCTGCAAACAATTCAAGACCTAAACCAAAAAAGCAACCCAAAACACAAAGAACAGAATTTGCCCCCAAAACAGCCAGGTTGTGCTTGCTGAAGGATACGAAGAGAACGCGGAAGAAGGCTTAGCTGTAGCGAAAGATTTCGAGGTGGTAGGATTCTTGTATTATTTTATCAAAACAGCATTTTTGACGTTCTTGAAGTGCATATCTCCAGTTAAAATCTTTGAGTTAAGTTTTCTAGCAGTTGCCAACACATATACATCGGCAAGCCCAAAGTCCTTTTGAGTCTTTCGCATCTCGCAATGTAAAATTCCAGCTTGTAGAGAAAGTTCCTCATCAGCATTGACTATCCGCGAATTAGTAAAAAGCATAGCATAGGCCTGCTGAACATCCCGTCCCTCTCGTGCAACTTTGCTTATAACTTCGGCAAGAGTTATAGCGCACGTGTAAACTTCACTTCCCTCTTCGTCCAGAACTTCCTTTAGCTTAACGCCGTAATTGCTACCTATTAGATACTCCACCCAAGCCCAAGCATCAACGACGTATCTATTCAAATGCTTTCAGCTCATCTTCGACCGTGAAAGGCGCCATGCCTTTGAAAATACCAAAGCCATCTCTACGGCATTTTTTGACAGTGATTTCCACGTATTCGTTTTCTTTTATTTTTTGAGTTTCAACCAGTTCTTTGGGCAAGGTAACCACGATTGAACCGCCAACTTTCCGGGTTTTGGTTAAGCATCCAGGCATATGTAATCATCGTTATATTAAATTATACAGAAGTTATACTTAACAATTTCTAAAAACCCAACTTAGATGTACAGCGATTAAATTTATGATTTTGTTACTTTACTTTGTTACTTACAAAGTGGCACCCTTTAATGGACGCGTATGAGTAAGCCGAAGTTTCAGCAACGTTTTTAGTGAAGCAAAGTCCAGCTAAAAATGAATTGGATCAAAACTGCGACAAGTATGACCTGTTATTGTTAGGCAAAAAAATAGGAAAGTGGCTGCGTAAAACAATGGCGAATTGGCGATATCGACAAAGGATGAGGGTTCAATTCCCTTTCCCGGCGCCATTAACAAAAGTAGGGTCCTTGTTCTTGAGAACGCTCGCCCTACGATCGACCAACCAAATTCGTAAATTGTTATTTTAGGGCATCGTAAATTTAATGTTGCTTTAAGGGTAAAGAGGAGCTGGAAGACCCCCCTCCGGGGTCTGTCTCTGTCTGTCTATGTGACACACCTCACAAAGCTTCCTGTTCAACTTCATCCCGGAACCTATTGCCTTAGTAATTTTTGAAAGATTATGGTATGGGTGCGTTTAACGTATGTGGATGTTGCTCAAGGCGGCTTTGGGGTGTTTGTGGGCTTTGAGTACGACTGAGGTTACGGTGCTTTTGACGCCTTTGATCTTGTTTATTTTTTCTTGCAAGACATTGCGGAACTCTTCCACGCTCGCTGCCGAAACTCTGGAAACGATGTCAAATTCCCCTTTAACTTCATAGATCTCCTCGATGTTTTCGATCTTTGAGAGGGCGGCTATAACCTGTTTTTTCTGACTCGGATCGACGAAGAGGTTAACTGAGGCTTCGAAGCGGTGGCTGGTCATCATTTTACATCATCGAAACACCTTAACAGCCAGTTAGCTTTTGAGCTTTTTTGAGAACCAAAATGCGCTAATTTGCAAAGCCGCATAAACACGCGCTAACAAAGGCTTTTCGAAAACTGGCGGGCAAAACATGAGTTAAGCTCAAAATTATTTATTGTATTTTATATGTTCTGATGAGTTGCTCATTCCCGACAAGCATCTCTATGGAGTAAGTTTTTGGAAAGTCTTACGCGTGCTGTATCGTCCATGTCACGTTTCTTGTGACTGTAACGCGACACCAACATTGGCATATTAAGCTTAAACGGTTGATTGAAAAATGGAGAAAAGCCAAATGCAAAGTCAAGTTGATTTGTACACCGGTCCCCACAAGGGCCAACGTCTGAGGTTCTTCACGATAAGCAAATCATGCGGAACCCTGAACGTAAGCGACCAAAATGCCATAACAGCGCTCGAGGGCGAGCTCGCCTCATTCCGAGACAACATGTATCTCCACGCAGACATTGAAGAGAAGTTCATCCATCCCCTGCTCTCGGAGAGAGTTCCCGGCGGAGCCGACAGGCTAAACGAGGACCACCGCATGATGCACAGGCAATTCGACGAGCTTGTGGCATGCTTTGGAGAAATAAAGAAGAAGCCGCGCGAAGAGCTTTCTCTGGAGTTTTACCTCGGGTGGAACAGGTTCATTTCGTTCTACCTCAACCATATAGACTACGAAGAAGAACACGTTATGCCTGCGCTCTGGAAACTCTGCACTCCCGAGGAACTGGGCGATGTGTTCAAGAAAGCTATGGGAGGCCAAACGCCCAAGGAGCTTATGGAGAACCTCGGGATGATGCTACCGGCGATGAGCCTCACGGAAAGGGCCATGCTCCTCAATCAGGGTCGGGCGACCATGCCCCCTGAAGCATTCCAAGCGGTCCTCAAAATCGCTGAACGCGTCCTCACTCCTGAAGACTGGGCTTCGCTAAAAGCGGCGCTAAAACTTTGACCCTTCTTGAAACAGCGTACATTTGTTTGGGGCGAAGGTCTGTCGCCGGTTGCAGGGATAGGAGTTGTCGTTAGGTCAAGTTAGTCGGCTAGCATACCAAAAGATCTGAGCATCGTTATGGCTCTTGGCTGAGTGTTTTTAAAACCAGTTTTTTGACCTTACTTCTCGACAGACTTTGCATGTGTTTAATATGGATTCGCCTTCGCAGACGGTTTCAGTTTCAATTGAACCACAGGAAGGGCATTTATCGTTATCTCTCATTTTCTATTTCCTCCAAAATTTGTTTACGTCGTTCTCTTTGACGTTTTCTTTGGTTTTTCATTATATCTCATTCGCTGGCGTCTTGGAAAACATGCTTTTGCATTTAAGTTTCCTTTGTGTCTTCGTTTATTCTTTGAGGTTTAATGAACATAAGCTTTATGAATACAAAATATGAATCGAAAAATATACAAGGATACCTATGAATCGTAGGCTTCTTTGAAATCTATGCTGAAGAGGCTTTGTTGGCTGTATTTATTTGCAACTTAATGGAGTTAAGACTAACGGGGCCGTGATAAATTCAACTGTTTCAGCAGCGGTTTTTTCAGTTTGTTTTTTTTGGTTCCTGCGAAACTTTTTCAAAATCTTGAGTTTGATAGTTCAGTAGAGAGCACATGATTGTCATTTTGAGCTTTATCTTATTGCAAGTTCCATAAAAACAGAAATCTTTTCTCATGAATTCTGGATTCATAAAGCTTTAGAGCCAAATTCTTTTATGTTAGGCTTGGGTTCAGAGGAAAATGCATTTGGTGGTTCGCCATCACATTTTGCATATTCCAGACAGCTCTGGGCCCGCTTCCAATTATAGAAATCCCATCGGGTTAAAAGTTAAATTCTTCAAGGGTGCGAAATGCTATTGCTCTTTCTTAAGATTGATATCTGCGATAGTACGCGCCATCATTTTTCCTAAGTGTTTTGCGGAGTCCATGCCTTCTTGGTCTTTAGTCACTTCTCCTTTTTCGCGTCCAATGGCAAATACTCTTCCGCCGCTTGGAATGGTCATTCCAACTGCAGTCATGAACGTGAGCATTTGATTGCATGTGCTTGAAACTCCTGATCGACGAGCGACAGCGATGACCCCACCGACTTTCTCCGCGAAATCTTTTCTTCCCCGAGCCAACGCCAGAAAACCTACCCGATCAATAAAAATCTTCATTTGCGCGGTGACCCCTTGAAAATAAGAAGGACTGCCCATTATAACTCCATCAGCCTTCATGATCTCCTCGTAGAGTTTCTCAACGTCGTCTTCATTTACGCATTTCTTAGTGCCGAAGCAACTCATGCAACCGCTGCAGGGCGAAAGACTATAATCTGAAATTCGAATCAACTTCACGTTTGCACCCTCCGCTTTTGCAGCGTCCAACGCCGCCTCAAGAATCAAATCTGTATTGCCGCCGACCCTAGGACTACCACTTAAACCAATAATTCGCACGTTTCAAGCCTCAAACCCATTCTACAAACCCATCTTATTAACAAATGCTCTACACATGTCCTTCATTTACCTATTTTGGTCACCTCACCAGCAAAGTTCACACGACCTATAACGTCGCCTTTTTCTCTTTACTGCTTGCCTCCTAACGAGAATCCTTTGGAACAAATTGACGTTTAATGATCTGCAGTGACGACGTTTAACTTTCTATCGCTTCCTTAACTCAACCCGCAAATTAAAACAACTTGAACAAAATTTGCTCCCTTGAGACAACAGCTGCATACTTTTGTCGTAGGCTTTTGGTCAAATAAAGGAATGGCTTTTATAATCATTGGCTGACTTAAAGCAGAACATAAATTGCCAATACAATACGTTTGCAGAAAAAAACGTAGCCAAAACCTTGAATCCATGGGAAACTTAAATTTGCCCTGATAGGAAAGGTTTTTAGTGTAGTTATTGTATGAGACTGTGAAAAAGTGTATAGTGTAAAGTGAGGTTAAGTTATGTCAGTATTTGCAGCACCAGGAGCATATGACCGTGCGATAACAGTTTTCTCGCCTGACGGACGACTCTTCCAAGTCGAATACGCAATGGAGTTAGTAAACCGCGGAGCCACCATACTTGGTATTCAATGTCCAGAAGGGCTTGTTCTTGGTTCAGAAGAAAATATAGAGATCCTTGAAGAAGCAGGTTACTCATGGAAAATCTTCAGGGTAGACGACCACATCGGCGCAGCCATAGTGGGTTTAAGCTCAGACGCCAGAATTCTCATCGACCAAGCAAGAATATACGCTCAAAGTAACAAATTAACCTACGATGAACCCATAGACATAGAAGTCGTAACCAAACGCATCTGCGACATCCAACAAATGTACACCCAACACGCCGGAGTTAGACCCTTCGGAGTTTCAATAATTTTCGGAGGAGTCGACAAAACAGGAACAAGAGTCTTCGGAACACATCCAAGCGGAACATACCGAGGATACAAAGCCACAGCATTGGGCGCGGGACGAGAAACCGTCGTATCAATCCTAAAAGAAGAATACCGCGAAGACCTAACGCTAGAAAACAGCATCAAACTCGCAGTAAAATGCCTAATTAAAGCACTAGACGCAAGACAACTGCCGCCAAGAATAAAGATCGCAGTCATACCCCTTACAACCAAAAAAATGGAAATGTTAAGCGACGACGCAGTAGAAGGCTACATCAAAGAGCTGGGTTCAAGCAAGTGAAAACTGGATGAGTGAAAAGTTCACCGTTGCACGATTAAGCAAAGAAAACGAGCATTTTGAAATCCTAGTTAAACCTCAAAAGGCACTGGATTACCGCAACGGCAAAATCGCGGGAATAACCGAAGTTTTAGCAGCAGAAATAATTTTTTCTGATGCAAACAAGGGCACCAAAGTTTCCGAAGAAGCGATGCATAAAGCCTTCGGAACCACAGACGCATTAAAAGTTGCTGATACGATTCTAAAAAAAGGTACGCTTCAACTTACAACTGAACAAAGACGTAAAATGGTCGAAGACAAAAAACGGCAAATTATTGATTTCATTTCAAGACAGGCGGTTGACCCGAAAACGAATCTGCCTCATCCCCCAATGCGTATAGAGAACGCGATGGAGCAAATCCGTTACCCAATTGACCCATACAAGCCAGTGGAAGAACAAGCCAAAGATATAGTGAAATTGTTGCGGCCGATTTTGCCCTTAAAGATAGAGCAAGTAACGGTTGCAGTGAAGATACCCGCCCAATATTCTGCAAGAGCCTACGGGGCAGTCAAAACTTTAGGTACCATAAAACGGGAAGAATGGCGTGGAGACGGCTCATGGTATGGTGAAATAGAGTTGCCTGCTGGATCATACGCCTCGTTGCTAAACAAACTTGGCGACGTAACTAAGGGAAGTGGAGAAGCAAAAATAATCTCTTAAAAAATAAAATTGGATGGTGAAAAATATGCCAGTATTCTTTGAAAAAAAACAGCTTGTAACGCCCGGCGAATTGCTAGCTGAAGGCGATTATTTAGCTGGCGAAAACACATACGTGGAACAGAACAAAATTTACGCCTCAAGAATCGGACTTGTAGATACCGACAATAAAAAAGTAAACGTTGTTGCACTTAGGGCTTTTTACGTGCCTAAAATGGGTGACATTATAATTGGGTCAGTCGTGGAAGTCGGATTTAACGGCTGGACAGTTGACATTAAATCACCCTACACAGCGCTCCTGCGTGCATCAGACGTCTTAAGCAGGCCCTTCAAGCCTCAAAACGACGAGTTATCCGCAGTTTTAAACGCTGGCGACTTGATCGTTGCAAAAATCGCTTCGTATGACAGAGCACACGACCCACAGCTTACTGTTGGAGAGCCGGGGTTAGGAAAAATAACTCGAGGCCAAATTCTTCATGTGACACCAACAAAGATCCCCCGCATAATCGGAAGAAAAGGCTCAATGATTTCTATGATAAAACAGGAAACAAATTGCCAAATTATTCTGGGGCTCAACGGAGTCATATTAGTCACCGGGAAAAACCTTGAGGAAGAAGATCTTGCCATAAAGGCGATTAAAAAGATTGAGGAAGAATCCCACACAACTGGCCTAACAGATCGCATAACACAGTTACTTAAGGAAAGTAAAGTTAAAGTGGAGGAAAATAAGAATGAGTGAAAAGCATGAAAAACTAATTGATAAAAAAGGTATCAGATTAGATGGTCGAAAAGCAGATGAACTTCGCCCTCTGAAGCTTCAAGTCGGCGTATTGTCACACGCTGACGGATCAGCCTACATTGAACATGGAAAAAACAAGATTTTAGCCGCAGCTTTCGGTCCAAGAGAGATGCATCCAAAACACCTATCATTGCCAGACCGTATGGTTTTGCGGTGCCGTTATCACATGGCTCCATTTTCAGTGCAGGAACGCAAATCACCTGCGCCTTCAAGAAGAGAAATCGAGCTATCTAAAGTGATAAAGGAATGTTTAGAGCCAGCTTTGTTCTTGGAGCTTTATCCACGGACGGGTGTAGACGTTTTCGTTGAGGTGTTGCAGGCGGACGGTGGAACACGCTGCGCAAGCATCACTGCCGCTGCACTGGCAATTGCCGACGCTGGCGTTCCAATGCGCGATTTGGTGGTTGCTTGTGCTGCTGGAAAGGTTGATGACACTGTAGTCTTGGACTTGTACGATGCTGAAGACAAGCTTGGCGCCGCGGATCTTCCGGTAGCTTATATGCCTAATTTGAATGCGGTTACTCTACTTCAGATGGATGGCAACCTTACCGCTGAGGAATTTGAGAAAGCATTGAACATGGCGATGGATGGATGCAAGAAAATCTATGAAATGCAGAAGGAAGCATTAAAAACTAAATACATGGTTGTTAAAGAGGAGGCTGAAGAGTAATGTCATCACTTGTTACACGAGTTAGACTAAAGCAGATTGAGCAGTTTATCGAAAAGGGAAAACGCCTAGATGAACGCGGTTTGCGTGATACCCGAGAAATCAAAATTGAACAGGGTTTGATTGAGAAAGCTGAAGGTTCAGCTAGAGTTTTGCTTGGAAAGACACAGGTCCTTGTAGGCGTAAAAGTTGAAACTGGCGAACCATTCCCTGACACACCTAACGAAGGCGTCTTAACTGTTAACGCTGAGCTTGTTCCAATAGCTTCTCCGAATTTTGAGGCAGGACCACCTAACGAAGACTCCATTGAATTGGCCAGAGTTGTTGACAGAGGAATACGCGAGTCAAAAGTAATCGACAATGAAAAGCTTTGCATAGAGCCAGGCAAAAAAGTGTTCGTAGTGTTCGTAGACGTTTATGTGCTTAATCACGATGGAAACTTGATTGACGCTTCAGCTATAGCGGCCATGGCTGCCTTGCTAAACACAAAGATGCCTAACTACGAAATCAAAGACGGCGAACTAAAGATTAAGCAGGGTTATACACCGTTACCCGTGAAAAGCCACCCAGTAACCGTTACTATAGGAAAAATCAATGGTTCTCTCATAGTTGATCCTGGTCTGGAAGAAGAGCAAGTTATGGATTCGCGAATCTCGATGGCTATCAACGAGGAAGGACACATTTGCGCTGTTCAGAAGGGCGGCTCAGGCTATTTCACACCGCAACAGATTTTAGAGGCATCAAAGATTGCTCAGGAGAAAGCAGTAGAAATACGCAAGAAGCTTAATTGGTGAAAAAGTTGCCTAAAACAAAGAAAGTCGGTCCAACAAGAGGTTTAGGTCCACGTTACGGTGCCACAGTTAGGAAACGCTATATCAAAGTAATAACCGAACTCAAAAGACCACACAAATGCCCAAGTTGCGGCTTCGTACGCGTTAGGCGTGAAAGCGTCGGCGTCTGGAAATGCAACAAATGCAGCTTCACTTTTTCAGGCGGAGCCTACACTCCAACGACTAAACTGGGTATTGTAGCTAAGCGTGCAGCTAAAGGTTTGACCGTGGAGGAAGCCACAAAAGAAGCAGCCAAAGCTGAAGCTGTCGAGACGGCAACCGAAGAAGAAACCGACTAACTTTCTCTTTTAATTTATTTTTTGTTTTTATTTTAGGTTTGTTTTTAGTCCAAGATGCTGTTGCTGTGCTTTTATCATTCTTATTTTAACTATTAATAGTGTCCTCTCCTCTTTTGTAAAAGTTTGTTTTAAGTTGCTTTTTTGGTTTAGGATTTGCATCTGGTTTAACTCGCGGTTAAAAATGGTTGAAAATGGTAAAGAAAGGTGTGAAAAGGTTAAAAAAGGCTAGAAAAGGTGCTTTTTCATGGATTCACTGAGGTTCAAAATAAGGGAAGCCAAATCGGCTTTAGCTTCGGTTTTTGTTTATTAATTGGGCTTCATTGATTAATCTTGGGCGCTCTAAATGGCAACTAATGCAAAAGCTACTATTCGCTTAAAACTTCTCTCGGACAAACAGCTGACCACGCTTCTCAATGCATTAACGCCGGAGGCCAACGCGCCGGCAACAAGACGCGCCAAAGTAAAATTGAAAAAAGACGGCTTATTTTTGACATTGACGGTTGAGGCAGATGACACCGTGGCTTTGCGCTCAACACTGAATGCTTATTTACGTTGGATAGCCTCAATAGTTAATGTCATATCGTTGGTAGCGCAAGCTTAATTTTTTGGGTTATATCGCTTTTATGTTTGGTAGCGAAAAATTTTGATGTTAACTTAAATACTTAAGCGTGTCAAATCTCCGATTAGCTGAGCCAAGATCGATGAGCAACAACAAAGACTCAGAGAACAGCATAGAGGAAGTAAGCAAAAAACTAGACCAGATCCTAAGCCGCCTAAGCCTGCTCGAAGAATTAATAACGGAAAAGCCCGAGTTTGAAGGCCTAACTGCTGCGCTAAGGCTTACCCGCGTAGGAGTTGGCATGTACGGTGAACCACTGAAAATCGCCGCCAGATTGAAAGATGCACAAGCATTTCTTCAACAAAAAGCCATCGCACAAGATGACATTTCACGCTGCGTAATTCAGGCGTTAGCCGTAAAAGGGGCACTCAACATTTCGGCAATCACGCGGCAAGTGTCTGCCATGCGAGGGAAAGCGAGCAGGCGCATAGTTCGGCAAAGGGTTCAGAAGCTTCATCAACAAGGCATTCTTGTGAAGGTGGACGGTAAACCTCCGACTTATGAATTGGCAAATAAGGCTGCCCATTAACTTGGTCACTTTTGTGCAGAAGCCACAAATTAAGTGACCAGACTATATGTTATCAAAATGCTTGGAGTTGATTTGAGACGTCAAATATTTGGTTTAGCCTAATGGCGGCAGAATTTAAAATAAGAGATTATCTTCATCCCCGCCAAGAAATCATAAAAGAAGTAGAGATAAAAGCAGGATTTCAAGTGCTGGATTACGGCTGCGGACCAGGCGGTTACGTGCCTCCGGTCTCGGAAGCCATAGGGTCGACAGGTACACTGTACGCTTTGGACGCTATGCCCATTGCCATCAAGATGGTCACCAAAATCGTTGCAAAAAACGAACTCAAGAACGTGAAAACAGTTCTTTCGGATTGCGCCACTGGGCTTCAAAACGAAGCGTTAGACGTTGTTTTGCTTTATGATGTCTTTCATGATTTATCCGACCAAAATGCCGTTTTAAAAGAACTTCACCGAGTATTGAAGCCAAACGGTCAATTATCGTTCAGTGACCATCACATGAAAGAGAACGACATCATCTCAGTAATAACAGGCACGGGCTTGTTTAAACTCCAAAAGAAAGGCAAGTACACTTACAGCTTCACCAAATAAAACGGCGGCGGGATATAATCTCCGCGTATTTTTCTTTTTGTGTTCCTCTCCTTTCTATCTACCCATAGTTAGTCGATTTCTTTTAATTTACTATTTGAGTCTGGAACTACAAGCTTAGATGGCACATTTTTTCAGTAAGAGTTGGCTTAAAATTTGACCAGTAACTTGGTCACTTTTGCACAGAACATCTAACTTAGGTGACCACCCCTTATTGTTTTAAGGAGCAAACAACATGTCTCAAGAAGAAAGAAAAAACAAAAAGATGGATCCAGAAAACCTAAAAGAGCTACTCAGCGTTGTCTCGACTGAAGTTCCCACAATGATAAAAAGCATAGTAAACACAGTGTTCTCTGAAGAAGCGGGACGCAACATGGGCAAAGCAGCTGCAGCATACTACAAAGAGCTTAAAGCAGGCGGATTGCCAGATGAAGTTGCAGTTAAGCTGACACAGGAGTACATGCAGACATTCACCAACTTCGGCTCTATGCTTAGAGCTGGCGGCAATGGCATGTGGGGAAAGCATATGCATTCAAGGGAGGCAGACGAGTAGCTCCTCTCTTTTTCTTAAAGGTGGAACTTGAAAATGACTGAAGGTAAATGGGTCACACCGATGTTTAAGTCAACACCTCATATGGCAATCTTAATCCTTACATTAGCATGGACATACTTCACACTCGGATGGAAAGTGCGAAGAACAAGGAGAGCGTTTGAAAAGCAAGTGATGGCACAAGGCATGTCCAAAGAGGATGCGCAGCAACTTAGTGCGTGCTTCACTGACCTCAAAAACAGCATTACCCGCACGGTCAAGCAGGGCTTGACAAATGGTGGGTTTCGATAAAATTTTTGCAAGCCATTATATTAGGATGAGGATGTTCGATTGAATCGTTCTGGCTTAGAATGCCTAAAATCGAGTTTCCCGCGAGTGTTTGCTTGTCAAAGACGTTGGTGAGGGAGCTTTATTTTAAATGATTAAGTTTTACTTGTACTTTGTCTTGAGCGTTAAAATTACAAGGGCCTGAATGAAGGCTAAAGAGTTGGCAACCATTATCGGCATATTCTTCAGGTAAACCCCGTAAATAAACCACAAGAACACGCCTCCGCAGTATAGCAAGAACATGCCTGTTGAGATGTCTTTGGTTGATTTGGTTTTCCAAACCTTGATTAACTGCGGAAAAAGTGAGACTGTTGTGAAGACAGCGGCGATTAACCCAATTATTGTTATTGTATCTATCATATTCTTGTTGCTAGTTTACATGAGATTGGTATTTATGTTTCGCTTACTAAAACAAAACTGTCCATCGAGAACCCAATAACCTGAGATGCTGATTGACGGTTGATGTTGCCTTTGGGTCAAAAAGGTTTAAATAAATACTGTTTCATTTCGTATATGCTTTAAAGCTTAAAAACGGATGAAAATTTAACATGTCACAGGAATATCGCTATATACTTCGTATTATGGGTACAGACGTTCAAGGTACCCTTAAGGTTTCTTACGCAGTGGCGCAAGTAAAAGGAGTAAGCATGAGCCTTTCAAACGCAATCTTGAAGAAGGCGGGAGTGAACCCTGATCTGCGAGTAGGCTTAATAACAGAATCAGACGTATCAAAAATAGAGGATGTCATTAAAGATCCAGCAAAATATAGCCTGCCAACTTGGCTTTTTAACAGGCGAAAAGACTCTGAAACAGGAAAAGACATGCATCTTTTAAGCGCTGACTTAGTTTTGAGAACAAAACAGGATATTGATGAGGCAAAAAACATTAGGTCTTGGCGTGGATACCGCCATGCTTACGGCTTGAAAGTTCGTGGGCAACATACAAAAACCACTGGAAGAGCTGGCAAAGCCTTAGGAGTCAAAAAGAAGACTTTGCTGCAGAAGCCTGGTGGAGCACCAGCCGCTGAAGGAGGCAAATAAGTATGGGAGATCCAAAGAAGCAGCGTAAGAAATTTGATACTCCCCGTTTTCGATGGCGCAAAGATATCCTTCAGGAAGAACTCAAATTGGTAGGTCAATATGGCTTACGAAACAAGCATGAACTTTGGCGTCTTAAAACTACTTTGTCAAAAACCAGGGGAATCGCCCGGTTACTTGTCAGCAGAACTCCTGAAGAACGCGAAAAAATGGAGAACGAGCAGCTTGCCAAACTCAAAAAACTCGGCATTCTGCAAGAAACCGCTGTGTTGGACAACGTTTTAGACTTAACCATTGAGGACATTTTAGAACGTAGACTTCAAACAATCGTTTTCCGCAAAGGTTTAGCAAGAACAATTTTCCAATCACGCCAACTAATCACCCACGGACACATAACGATAGATGGTCGCCGAGTAACAATCCCCGGCTACATAGTGCCCAAAGCAGATGAAACAAACATCATCTATTCCCCAGAGAGTGCAGTTGCAAAACAAGAACACCCGTTACGCGTCGGATTAAGCGTCGTAGCTAAACAACCAGAAATTAGGCAGCCTGCCCGAGGCGGAAGAAGAGGCGGAAGAGGCGGCAGATTTTGAGCAGCAACGCCAACAGCAAACGCAATGACAAATGGGCAATTGTCCACATCTTCAGCTCCTACAATAACACACTAATTCACATAACTGACATTTCAGGCGCAGAAACAATCGCTCGTACTAGCGGCGGGATGTTCGTTAAAGCAGACCGCATGGAATCATCACCTTACGCTGCCATGCGTGCAGCAACGGGCGCAGCTGAAGTAGCGAGGGATAAAGGAATAACAGCCATCCACATTAAAGTGCGAGCGCCAGGCGGTTCGGGGCCAAGAACTCCGGGGCCAGGTGCTCAAGCAGCCATTCGTGCTCTTGCAAGATTTGGTTTCCGTATTGAGCGGATTGAAGAAGTTACACCTATTCCCCACGACGGCACAAGAAGGCCTGGCGGCAGAAGAGGAAGAAGAGTTTAATCTCAATTTTCCCTTCTTTATTAACAGAAAAATTGAAATAATGCACCAATATCTGTATTGAACGCATTATTGGAGTGTCTAGCAAGTGAAAATAGAAATCCTAGAAAAAAACGATAACAACCTCCGCATAATCGTAAGAGAAGCGGACGTTCCGTTAATGAACGCTCTGCGTCGAATAGCACTTGCTGAGGTACCCACCATGGCAATTGAAGAAGTTGTCATGATAGAAAATTCGTCAATTTTGCAAGATGAAATAATCGCCCATCGGCTAGGGCTAACGCCACTAAAAACTGACTTGGACGCTTACAATCTTCCTGAAGTATGCGAATGTAAAAGCGAATTCGGCTGCGCACAATGTCGAGTGACGCTTACGCTGGATGCGGAAGCGAAGGAAGGAACAAGAACAGTTTATTCAGGCGAAATCGTTTCAGAAAATCCCGAAATTATCCCAGTGTCAGACAAGATCCCGATAGTGAAGCTGGCTAAAAACCAGAAATTAAAACTTGAAGCCTATGCACGGCTCGGAAGAGGTAAAATCCACGCCAAGTGGCAGCCAGTTTCAATGTGTGCTTACAAATATTTTCCACAGATAACCGTTCCAACTGAGAAATGTGAAGAATGCGGAAAATGCGTGGACATTTGCCCCAGGAAAGTGTTCACTTACAAGGAAGAGAAAGTTGATGTTAGAGACCTCTTAGCATGCAACCTTTGCATGGACTGTGTTGAAGCATGCCCCAAAAAACCAGCGCCTTTGAAGGTTGAATGGGAAAAGAATGCTTTCATAATGAACATTGAGTCAACAGGCGCGCTTCCTCCAGAACGTATCCTTAAAGAAGCTGCCAAAACGTTAGGCAAACAATTAAACGAATTTGAAGAATTAGTAAAGGCTGAACAACAATGAGAGAAACCAAAACAACAAACCCGGAATTAATCCAGCTTATTCGCCTTCTAAAGAAAGAAAGCCGAGAAAAACAAGCAGCCATCTGGCTAGATGTTGCCGACCATTTGTCCAAAACACGGAGTCAACGCATCTCTGTTAACCTGAGCAGAATAAACAGGAACACTAAGAGAAGCGATATAGTAGTAGTTCCCGGAAAACTCTTGGGTTCAGGAAGCATAAACCATGCAGTAACGGTGGCGTCTTTTGGTGCTTCTGAGAAAGCGAAGGCAAAACTTGTTGCTGCCAAAGCAAAATATCTTTCAATCCCTGAGCTCTTAGAGAAAAATCCAACCGGCGCAAAAATAAAGATTATTCGGTGAAAAAAATGCAAACAACAAAACCGTCTGTCACACTGGTAAATGCTGAAGGATTAATAGTTGGCAGAATGTGTAGTAAAGTTGCCAAAAGATTACTAAACGGCGAAGACGTAATCATCCTTAACGCTGAGAAAGCCGTGTTCTCAGGCAAAAAGAAGAGCAAAGTTTTAGAAGCCCACATCTTTCTTGAAGTTGGCGCTCCAAGGCGCGGTCCATTCCATTACAGAAGACCCGATCGTTTCCTGCGAAAAGCCGTAAGAGGGATGGTTCCGTATAAGCAGCCGAAAGGCAAAAACGCCTATAAACGGCTCAAAGTATTTATGGGCGTACCTTTAGAGTTCAAAAACCAAGAAATGATCACTTTCACAGAAGCTTCAGCTGCTAATCTTAAAGGGCCACATTTCACCCTTGGAGAAATGGCGAAAGAAATCGGATGGAACGACAGGATGAAATAATTATGCCAGCGAAAAAAGTTTTAGTTGTTAGTGGAAAAAGAAAAACAGCAGTCGCCCGCGCCATAGTTAAACAAGGCGTAGGCAAAGTACGAATAAACATGACTCCAGTTGAAATTTACGAGCCAGACATCGCCCGCGCAAAAATAATGGAGCCTCTGCTACAGGCTGGCGGAGACGTTTGGCAGCAACTAGACATGGATATTAAAACCAGCGGCGGAGGGTACATGGGACAGGCAGAAGCCGCACGAATGGCGGTTGCAAACGCGCTTCTCAAATGGACTAAGAGCACTCATTTACGCACGGTGTTTTACGAGTATGACCGAACAATGGTTGCTGGAGACTCCCGAACTAAAGAAACCAAAAAGGTCGGCGGAGCAGGCGCAAGGTCAAAGGAACAGAAAAGTTACAGGTAAGGTGGAAAAAAACAAATGATTATTCCCGTAAGATGCTTCACATGCGGCAAACTGGTCGGAGACCAATGGGACGAGTTCACAAGGCGCATCAAAACCGGCGAGAACGCAAGCGACATCCTAGACAGCCTTGGCTTAAAACGGTACTGTTGCAGACGTATGCTCCTCTCGAACGTCGAAATAATCGATGAAGTCCTGCGCTTCTACGAAGAAGCAGAGAAAAGAAAAGAAGCACGCAACCTCTACTAAATCTCTTTTTCTTAACTTAACTAAATAGTTCCTTCCTTAATGTTACTTTAGCTCTTCAGGAGCTACGTAATTATTACTTGTTTGAGCTTAAACGTTTATTTTGAAATATATTTGTGCGGAAATGTTTTTTCAAAGCCTATTTGGATCCTATAGATGCCCTATTTGGATCATCCAGAGAACCTGGCAGGTAGGCTGTGCGAGAGAAAGAAGAAACGAATATGGAAACTCACGTAAAATTTTTGTAAAAAACTCAAAAAACGAAAAAATTAGTGAGAATATAGTTTCTCATAAGGTCTTTTTGATACGGGGAGTATTTTCTTGAATTTGCCGCTTAGGATTTCTTTGGGGTCTGCGCCGAAGTGACTGCAGTATTCGTTAACTAGCGCTTCAATTGTTTTTAGATCGCGTTTGCCTACGTTTATTGTTTTTGTGCCGTTGACTGGTTCTAGGATTTCGCCGCGTTCGTAGATTACGCCGCCATGCATTCCTGTGCCGACGAATCTGGCTTTGCATTTTTCGCCTTCCTTCAGGTTCAAGCCTAAGATTACCATTATTCCGCCCGCCATGTACTCAGCTAAGAAGTCGCCTGCTGTGTGTCCGATGACTATTTGGGGGATTTTGCGTTGGTACTCTTTCATGTGTATGCCGACTCTGTAGCCGACGTAGTCTCGGACGAAGATGTTTCCGCCCCGCATCGCGTTTCCTGTTACGTCTCCAGCGTGGCCATTTATGATTATTTGACCCTCATTCATTGTGTTACCGCAGCCATCTTGTGCGTTGCCATGAATCACCAGTTTGGGTCCATTCATGAAAGCGCCAAGGTCGTTTCCCGGAGTTCCATAAACGTCGATTTGGATGTTTGTGTCCAAGTCGGTTCCTATGTATCGCTGCCCGCAAACATTATGAATTTCTATTCTTTCAACAGGAGTGCATATTGCCTGTCGTAGGAGGCAGTTCAAGTCTCTATAGTATAGTCCTTCTGCGTTGATTTTCAGCACATTGCCTTCTTTTTGTAGGATTGGATTGTATTTTGTGTCGATTTCCAGTTTCGGTTTCTGTTCAAGCATATTTTACTCTCCTGCCAACTTTACGCCTAAGATTTTTGACTCCGCTCGCGTTAAGCCGACACCCCGTAGGGCTAATCGGTTGCCCCGTAGGCTTTCGATGGCGTTTATGCCCATGCCGCCCATAATGTCTTTAATTTCTAAGCTCCAGCTGTTTAGCATGTTTACAAGGCGTTTCGAAGCAATGTCGGGGTTGATGCGTTTGCTAATCCATGGGTCACTTGTTGCAATACCCCACGGGCATTTGCCAGTGTAGCAGCGTTGACAAACAGTGCAGCCTATGGCTATCAAAGCGGCAGTTGCAATGTACACTGCGTCTGCGCCTAACGCTATAGCTTTAACCACATCAGCGCTGCTTCTTATGCCGCCTGCCGCTATGACGGAAGCATTATTTCTGATGCCCTCTTCTCTGAGCCGCTGGTCCACTTGTGCAATGGCTAATTCGATGGGTATGCCTACGTTGTCTCTGATGGTTTTGGGTGCCGCGCCAGTTGCGCCTCTGACGCCGTCAAGAGCAATTATGTCTGCTCCAGCTCGCACCATGCCGCTTGCGATTGCAGCCGCGTTGTGAACAGCCGCGATTTTCACGGAGATAGGTTTGGTGTAGTTTGTGGCTTCTTTAAGCGCGTAAATTAACTGTCGCAAGTCTTCGATTGAGTAGATGTCATGTTGAGGGTACGGTGAAAGCGCGTCTGTGCCTGTCGGTATCATGCGTGTTTTAGCTACGTTTTCGGTTACTTTTTCGCCTGGTAAGTGTCCCCCTATGCCGGGTTTTGCGCCTTGACCGATTTTTATTTCTACGGCTGCGCCTACCTTAAGGTATTTGGGGTGAACACCGAACCGTCCAGACGCAACTTGAACTATGGCGTGGTCGCCGTACTTGTATAGGCTTTTGTCTAAGCCGCCTTCGCCAGTGTTGAAGTATGTTCCGCACTCGGCAGCTGCTCGCGCTAAGGATTCATGAACGTTTAAGCTTATAGCGCCATACGACATTGCTGAGAACATTACTGGTATGTCGAGGCAAAGCTGGGGGGTAAGCTGTGTCTTAAGCACGGTTTCGCCGTTTTCCATTTCCAACTCAAGCTTGTCTGGTTTCGCACCCAGATAAGTTCTAATCTCCATCGGTTCACGCAGAGGGTCGATTGATGGGTTGGTTACTTGACTGGCGTTTAAGAGTAGTTTGTCCCAGTAAGTGTAGTCTGGTTTGTCACAGCCCATGCCTGTTAAGATTACTCCCCCCGTTTCAGCCTGCTTTTTCAAGTCTCGAATAGCCTCCATTGTCCAGTTAGCGTTGTCTCGGCTGGCGTTAGGGTTCTTTCTAATGGTTATGGCGTGAGTGGGGCAGAAGGTTACGCAGCGTTGGCAGTTTACACAGTTCTCATCCTTACTACAAATCTTGTCAGTTTCTTGGTCGTAGGAATGAGTTTCATATGTGCATTGATTAACGCATACTTTGCAGCGTATACAACGGTTTTGGTCACGTTCAACTAAATACTCTGGAATAATGTAAGTTTTCACTGAGTTTTTCCTCCCGCTAAAACTTCAATGCGTGTTGGGTAGCTGTTTTTTAGTCTAGTGACAACCGGTTCTCCGCCTCTTGGGCACCAGAACTTATCAAGACTTGGCGAAACCAACCGCATGGCTGACTCCTCAGATGACAGGTACGCGTAGTCGCCGTTTGAACCCGCCACCATTGGCCGCAGCTTAATTCTGTCAGTTAACCCAATCATTTCACCGTGGTGCGCAACGATTATGCTAAATGGCCCATTCATCAGTAGGCTACCGTAGGTTTGGCGCAGTGATCTTAGAAGCAGCGCTTTTTTGGGTTCCATGCTGTCTATTTCGCTCCATAACGGCGCCGCCAAGATTTGCGCAACCAATTCAATCGGTAAGTTTTGTCTTCGAATCAGCAAGTCCACCGCGTATGCTAACACTTCAGTGTCTGTTTGCATGGTGCACTTGTAACCGTACATTTCCAGGTAGCGGCGGTTTATGCCGTAGGATGAGAGTTCACCGTTGTGAACTACTGTCCAGTCCAAAATGCTGAATGGGTGTGCTCCGCCCCACCATCCAGGAGTGTTTGTGGGGAATCTGCTGTGGCATGTCCAAAGGTATCCTTGGTAGTCTTCTAAACAGAAGAAGTCTGCGACGTCTTCTGGGAAGCCTACTCCTTTGAATACGCCCATGTCTTTGCCGCTTGAGAAGACAAATGCCTTTCCCGTTTCAGTGTTAATGTGCATGATGGAATCTATCACGTAATCTTCTTCAGTTTGGCCTTCAGGCCGATGTTTTTTTGGTTGAACAAAATATCGCCAAACTAACGGGGGGTCATGGACGTTGGCAGGTTTTGTCTGCATTTCTTCGTCGTAGATTATGTCAAATCTTAGACGCGAGTATGTGATCGGTTTTTTCTTTTGCGTCTTTGCTTAGATACATTACGTGGAAAGCGTAATAGTCTTTGAACTCTGGGTATATGCCGTAAACTGCGAAGCCGCCGCCTAAACCGTTGCCGCGGTCATGCATGTTCGTTATCGCACGTACAGGGTCTTTCGATGAGAAGCGTATGCCATCAGTATTCATCATGCCGAAAAGGGCGCACCCTGAGAAATCCTTGTCATCTCCGAAGGGACTGATTATTTTTCTGTCTTTACTATCCATTTTTATTGCACCACACTCATTTTTCTCTGCAGACCAGTCGGCAACGTTGCCCAGCTGAAGTCATCCTCAAGAAGTTTCTGCTTGAATTTTTTCACGTTTATCGCATTTTTCATAAGGTAGAAAAGAATGCCTGCTCGTTCAATGCTGTTAACAAGCGTCAAGCCTACAATAACGTTGTTTTTGAGGACAAGTTTCTTGTAGACATTTTGCTCAGCGTCTTCTTTAATGAGCACTTCCAGTGCTGGATCTTCTTTAGAGTTAGCTAAGCCGATGGAAACGATAGGGATGCCAAAATACTTGAGGCTGCTCATGTTTGTGCCGCCCATGTACGCGGTTGTCTTGCCGGCCATGTTGTACCCTGCAACTTGACCTTCCAAGACTGCAAGAGGCCAGAGGGGCAAGAGGCGGTTCTGGTTCATGATGAAATCGTACGTTTCAGCCACATCGCCGCTAGCGTAAACGTCAGACACGGTTGTCTGCATCATATTATCCACTACTATTCCCCTGTTAATTTTCACCGCTGTTCCGGCTACCAGTTCCGTGCGTGGAACAACACCTATAGCTACGATGACAAGGTCGCAGGATAGTTGGTCACCTTTAGTTAAGATTACTCCGCCGACGGCGCCTTCGTTATCTGGTTTACCCACGATTTTCTGAACGGATTGACCAGTTACGACGTTGACGCCTGCTTTCCGAATGACACCTTCCACGAGGTCTGAACCTTTTGCGTCCAAGAGTAAGCTGAGAATTTTCTCCTGCAACTCAACCATCGTAACTTTTAAGCCGCGTTTCATGAGTGCTTCAGTTACGCTTATGCCGATAAGTCCTGCGCCTATAACCACCGCTGCCTTAGCGTTTACGCTACCAATTTTAGCTGAAAGCCGCTGTGCATCCGCCATCGTCGTGAAGGTAAACACGCCATCTTTATCTGACCCTTCCATTTTTGGAACGAAGGGTTTGCCGCCTGTGGCTATTAGCAACTTTTCATAAGCGATTTTTTCGCCACTGTCAAGTTGCACAGTTTTCTCAGTTAAGTTTATGGCTGTTGCTTTTTTGCCGGTGACTGCTTCTATGTTGTTTTCTTTCCAGAACTCGTCGCTTCGGCACTTCATTTTTTGGATGTCTGCTTTTCCACTAACAAGGTCGCTAATCATTGGGCGACTGTAATGGGCGCATGTTTCATCAGAGATTATAGTTATGGTTCCAGTCTGATCGATTTCCCGGATGGCTTCAACCGCGCCTATGCCTGCTGCTGAAGCGCCAACAACCACGTACTTTGCCATTTACGGTTTCACCTCTTTGAATATCAACGCTTGGTTGGGGCAGTTGGCGACGCATGCTGGCTCGTCGAAGCCTTGGCATAAATCACATTTGGCAACTACGTGGCCTTCTTTATCCATTCTTATGGCGCCATATGGACAAATCATTACACATGTCCAGCACCCCATGCATTTCTCTTGATTATGGGTCACTAAACCCGTTTTTTCATCTTTTTGCATTGCGCCTGATAAGCAAGCGGTTACGCACGGGGCATCTTCGCAGTGTCGGCATTGGATGGCGAAGGAAACCGGTTTGCTTACTTCGAGCTTTATTCTGCTTATTGGTTTTGGATGTTCAGTGTTGTAGGCTTTGACTATGTCTTTTGATTTTGAATGTTGGACTGTGCAGTACACTTCGCATAGTCCGCAGCCCATGCATACTTCTTGCTTTGCTATTATCTTTTTCACGATAGTTCAACCTCATTAATTTTTATGTTTAGCGTGGACAAGTGAGCATAAGAATGTGCAGTTCAACATCGCTTGTGCAAAAAACGCTTTTGTTTGTGGTTGATTGGTTACCACAAGTCAGGATTATTTTGCGGGTGTTTACTGCCATTTTTACCACTTTTCGCTTGGAGTTAGCCCACATAAATGGCATTTATTCTATATAACTATGTTGCTAATCATTTATATGCCACTTCATGAAATATGTTATCTAAATGAAACATATATCAGGTGAACTGTTTTGGCGGAAAAAGACTTAGGCTATAGACGGGTCCAATGCACGGGCAGAGGCTCATACATAATATCGCTACCTAAAGAATGGGTCCAAGACCTGGAGCTAAAACGAGGCAGCGAAATAGCATTCAACATCCAACCAGACTCAACATTAACGTTGGTTCCACGGAAAATACAGGAAAAAGAAGGCAGAGGCACCGCAGCTAAACTTAAAGAATACTTTATCTCCGTTGACCCCAAAGAACCCATACAATCTACTCTACGCATGACCCGTGCATTATACGCCATAGGCGCCGACATAATAAGAGTCCACTTCAAAAACGCTCAAGACGCAGTAAAATACAAAAACGAAATAAAAAACTTGGCTAGAGACAACTTTCTTGGCTCAGAAATAATAGATGAAACAACCGACGAAATTACCCTGCAAATCCTCATAAAACCCTCAGAATTCCCCATTGAAAAAGCGGTTAGACGAATGGCTATCGTGGCGCTTTCCGCGAACAGAGACGCCATCGCCGCTTTGAAGGAGAGAAGTACTGCCTTGTTTGACAGCGTAATCAACGCTCACAATGATGTAAACCGCTTGGGATTATACATTGTTCGCCAGCTAAAATATGGAATAGAACGCAACCTATACCGTGAACTCGGCTTTAGGACACCTAAAGAGTTCCTTTTATATCGTATTGCGGTAAACGACATCGAAAGCATCGCTCAAAACGCCATGAACATCATAAACAACCTGGGTTCACTGCAGAAACTCATCGACGACGAAACGCTGTTCATAAAAGACCCCATAGATGAAGAAATATATAATCAACTTGTGAATTTCAGCACGCAAGCCAACCAACTGTACGACGACGCCATAAAGGCACTCTTCAAACGAGAATACAAAGACGCAGAAAAACTCATCTCAAAACGCGACTCTCTGGAACCGCTCGAAAACGAGTTAATCATGCTGATGTCGAGCAAAAAACTGGATCCAAACATAGCCTCAGTGCTTCGCTTAATTTTTGACAGTTCAAGACGCATAATGGATTACAGCAGAAACATGGCAGAACTAACACTAAACCGAACCGTAGAAGAACTATGCTCAACATTCGCATACAAATAAGTTTTTATCTAAACACCTCTTAAGCTGGGAGGGCTGTTGAGTTAAGTGAAAGTCGATTCAGTGCCAATGAAAAAATCGCTAAAAAACTGAAAGATTGGTTGTAGACACCTTAACCATCGATCTGGAAAAAGCTATAAAATATTATGAAGAGAGCAAGAAACTGGAATAGGGGAGGTTGTCTGCAACATAAAAGAGCGGATAGCTTATCTAAAAAAGCAAGCTTGGTTAGAGAATAAATTCAGTAAGAAAACTGGACGTTGAATTAAAGTGATGGTGCTCCGGCCGGGATTTGGACCCGGGTCCGCGACTTAAGAGGCCGCTATACTTAGTCCCTTAATAAGAAGTCTTAGTAAGGTTTGACCGGACTATACTACCGGAGCATTCGCAAAAGGGTTATCTCTTACAGATAAATATCTTTTCATGCACTTTAGAACTAAAACGAATCGAAGGTAAAACACTTATACATTGTCATGGTTAATCTGGTGTACCAGTGGTGAACAATGCTTTGATGACGCTTGATGAAACAAAACAGCAATTGCAAGAACTCAAACCTGTTCTCAAAGAAAAGTATAAAGTGGAAACAATAGAAATTTTCGGCTCATACGTTAGAAGTGGGCAAACACCACAAAGCGACATTGACCTTCTTGTTACATTCTCAGAAACACCCGACATCGTAGGTGTCAACAACATCAAAAGATTTCTCAGAAGAAAACTCGGCGTAAAAGTTGACCTAGTTTCAAAAAAATACCTAAACCCAATCATTAAAGACAGGGTTCTAAAAGAAGCTATACCCGTATGAAGAAAGTACGTGGTCCATCAGATTACAAGCTTTATCTTCAAGAAATAGTTTTGCACATTAAAATAATTGAAGAGTACACAAAAGGGATGACGCTTGACCAATTTATTCATGATTGAAAAACTGTAGATGCTGTAGATACTAACTTGCGGAACATCGGCGAAGCCATGAACGTTTTATCAAAAATTCCAGATATGAAATCAAAATTTTATCAATATCATGTTCCTTGGCAGGACATAGCAAGTTTACGCCATTTTCTTTCGCATGAGTATTTCAGCAGAGACCCAGAAATCATATGGAAAAACGCTACTTCACTTCTACCCAGAATTAAACCTCAAATCAAGAAAATGCTAAATGAATCTTAAAGCAGAACGAATCCACAAAATTATTCGAAAAACTATGTTTCCTCGTCTATGTTTAGGAACTGCTTAATGGTTTTCATGATTTCAGTTAGCCCTTTCTCCGTTATAGGGGGTTGATAAGGAATTCTGAGCACATCCCACCCCTGAGCTTCCAAAAGTTCATCGATTTCGCTATCTCGCTTTTGCTGTTTATCGCTCGAATGTACTGGTAAGCCATCCAGATAAACAATTTTTCGTTTATTCATCCAGCAAAAATCAGGAATCGTTGATTTTAATATGATTGGTTTTTGTGTCAGCATGCCGCTGGTTAATCCAGCTTTGCTTAATTCGTGGAAAACCGCCATTTCTGCTTGGCTGACTTTAGGATGCATATTTTCTTTATAGCTCAAGTTAGGCTCACAAAAAGTAGCATTGCATCTGAGGCTTAATAAATTTAATACAAAAAAGCGGTTAGATTGTATGCAGTAACCAAAAGTAGACTTGGCGGATCGCCCTTGTTAATCCGAAACGCGAATCAAAAATAGGCCCTGTTGTCAGGGTACAGCAACCCGCGCCTCGTTTAACAGCTGACCCGCCAAGTATGGGTGTACCTCTTGGATGGCTATTTTCTCGCGAACTAACAGGACTTCGCCAAGTATAAATGGAATTGTGATTGTATAATTGCAACAACAAGCGTGCAAGCTTCTATATTAAATCCAATTTTTAAAGTTGCAAATGATTAAAGAAAGCGGTTGCTTTTGCATTATTCATTTATTATTTCCTGTGTTTCTTCGTAAACTATGGGCATAATTGTTACGTTGTCTTTTACGTTATCTTTTTCTTTTTTGAGTGGTTTCTCTTGTCTTTTCGTTGGTCTTTTTTGGTCGCCGATGCAATACATGCACCATCCTATTAGGAATATGAAGACTAATGCTGGAAGAAGCACAATCGTCACGATTTTGCTGCGTTTACGTTTGCCTTTTGGAGGTACCAACTTTGCACCTGATAACCCAAATTCGAGATGGCAAAATAAGCTTTGATTCCTTCAAATAAAGATGCTAAATCAATAATTCAGGTCAACATTGAAGTGAACAAAAAAAGAAAGGTAACGTCTCTCAAGCTAATCTTCCATATCAGCTTTCATTTTTTTCTCTTGCCCCGCGACGGGTGGATACTCTTTGAGTTTATCTGCCATGTCTTTAAGTTGTTTGTTTACATAATAATTGACTGTTCCTTCCTCAAAGCTTCCATCGGCTCCTCTTTGCCCAGCTTTTGTTCCAGTAAGAACTTCTATTCCTTCGTCGATTGTTTTGACTGAGTAAATACTAAATTTGCCTGCTTTCGCTGCTTCAACAACTTCTTCTTTAAGCATTAGGTTTTGCACGTTGCTTTCCGGTATCATTACTCCTTGCTGTCCAGTGAACCCCTTAAGCTTGCAGATTTCAAAGAAGCCCTCAATTTTCTCGTTTACTCCGCCTATGGCTTGGACTTCACCTTTCTGATTAACTGAACCTGTTACTGCTATGTTCTGCTTTATTGGCAGTCCAGAAAGCGCTGATAAAATCGAGTATAATTCGGTGCTTGAAGCGCTGTCGCCTTCGACTCCTCCATAACTCTGTTCAAAAACAAGCCTTGCTGAAAGACTCAACAGTTTGTCCCGAGCGTACTTGTCATTTATGTAGCCACTTAGAATTAAGACGCCTTTTGTGTGTATGGGTCCGCCCATTTTGGCTTCTCTTTCAATGTCGATTACTCCTTCTCTGCCTAAGCCAATGCTTGCCGTTACCCGCGATGGGGTGCCGAAGGCAAAGTCGCCTAGCCCCATAACGGATAAGCCATTCACCTGCCCCACCCTTTCTTCAACAGTATCAATTAGGTAGAATCCGCGAGTTATCATTTCTTGAATCTTTTCTTGGATGAGCTTCGAGCGGTAAACTTTTTCTTCTACCGCTTTTTTAACATGATTTCCATTTATGAATTCGGCGTTTTCTTGGGAAGCATAATAGTTTGCTTCGCGAATTATGTCAGCAATATGAGAAAATTGCGTGGAAAGCTTGTATTGGTCGTCCGCAACCCTTGAGCTGTACTCTACAATTTTAGCTAATCCTGTGCCGTCAAGGTGTTTGAGCTTTTCTTTTTCACAAAGTGTGCATACCCAAGCGGCATACTGCATTACTTTATCTTCAGTTCTATCCATCACTGAATCAAATTCGGCTTTAATCTTGAAAAGCTCTCTAAAATCAGTGTCCAACTGGAATAATAACTGGTAAATGTAGGGATCACCAATTAAAATAACCTTGGCTGTTAAAGGAATAGGTTGAGGCTTAAGGGTTTTAACACTGAGAAAACCATAACGCTCTTCCGGTTCTTCTATAGCTATGTTTCCGTCTCTGAGGTCTCGCTTCAAACCGTCGTAGGAGAACGGGTTTCTTAGTAACTCTTCAACTGGAACTATTAAGTATCCGCCGTTAGCCTTGTGTATAGCTCCAGCTCGAATCATGGAGAAGTCGGTGGTTAAGGCGCCGAACTGAGCTTCCTTCTCTGTTCTACCGAGAAGATTAAGATAAGTGGGGTTTGTCTCCATGACAACAGGTGCACCCTTCGTTTCCGCATTATCGATGACGACGTTTACATCATATTTCTTATAGGGATCCTCTCTCATCCATGGCATTTCGAATGGAAGCTGCTGCTCTTGGCTTTCACCGACTCTTCTTATGAACCGTTGGAGATTATCCAAAATGTCATTTTCCACAGCCTTAAGGTAACTCGTTACTTCAGGAGCATCTCTGTACTTATCACTAATACTCATCACTTGATTGCCGATGGCGTAGAGCGCAACTTCTTTGTTTAGTTTCTTTATAGCTTCGTGGATTTTTCTCTCCATATCTATTAGTTGCCTCATTGTGTTTCTAAATTCGGTTTCTAACTTTTCCCTTTTTTCTTGGATTTTATCCTTCGTTTTCTGAGGCAACGCTAACATTTCTTCTTCGCTGAGCGGTTTGCCATCTAATACTGGAATAAGCAAAAGGCCAATCGGCGTTGTTTGAATTACAAAGCCTTCCCGTTGAGCCTCTTGGTTCAATTCGTCAATTAACTGTTTTCTCTGATTTTCCAGTCCTTGAATTGTGGCTTCTCTTCTCGTAGCGTAATCTTCACTTTCAAAAGCTTTAGGAAGCGCGTTCTTAACGTTTTCAATAAAGTTTTTCATGTCTTCGCGGAATTCCTTTCCTTTTCCGGCTGGCAACTGAATCGCTTTCGGCTCGTACGGGTTAGCAAAATTATTGACGTAACACCAGTCAGGGGGAACTGGCTGAATTTTAGCTTGGGCTTCCACGAAGTTTTTAACCGCGGTTTTCCTGCCTGTTCCAGGGTAACCGGCAACGTACATGTTGAAGCCGTGGTCTTTTATGCCGAGGCCGAATTTTAAGGCTCGAACGGCTCTTTCTTGACCGATGATTTCGCTTAATGGGGCAAGGTCATGGGTTGATTCACAATGCATAAAATTAGATTCGCATTCTTTTCTGAGCTTTTCTATTGGCAACTTGTTTATCATGTTAAAATCACTTCATTTTATCCACAGAACTAGTATACTTTAAGTTTCTTTTGGTCAGTAATTAAGTTTCTGTTGCCCCTTTTCCAGCGTTATCTAATCAGGCGCTAGCTTTTATTCAAGAGAATGAAACGCTTAATTAATTCAGGATTCCTTACTTCGGGATGAAAAAGCGCACCGTAGATTGGCTTGGTTTTATGTTTGATGATTTGAACGCATTTTGTGGATTTTGCCCAAACATAAAAAACCCCTGAAGGCTCCACGCAGTAGCTGTGAAGTGAGTAAGCCTTGAAGTCTTCAGAGAAAAGCGGGTTTTCTTTTATCATTTTTATTTGCGTCATGCCTATCTCCAAACATCGAATCAAGTTCATGCCGAAAGCTGCCCCTATGGTTTCCATGCCTGCGCAGATTCCTAAAACTGGCTTTTCCGTTTCTTTGAGCCACATGAACTTTTCTAGTTGACTTAAAGTGGCTGTATCTTTGAGTGTTGTGCCCGAAAGAATCACGTTGTCACATTGACTTAGGTCTTGGTTGGTTACTTCACGGAAATGTTTTACGGCGCATTCATCCTGTGCTTTAGCAATTGCGATTATAGGTAAAACGAACTCATAGAAGCCTAAAGAATTCTTCTTCCAATTCATGTCTACAACAAGAATCATTTGGAAACCAGCCGAGCCTGCTTTATTATGAATACTCCAGAATTTCCCTTAAATTCAACGCTGTGTTCAAGGACTTCGATTTTCTTTTTGAATATAGGTGCATCTAAAACTGTTGTTTCAATTTCGCCGCCTTCTCCGGCTGGGCTTAAGCCATATTTTTGTTGTAGGTCAACTAGCCTATCTATTAGGTTAGTGTCGATTTGTTTTCCAAGCCATTTTTCGTCAAGGGGATAAGCGAAAACTCCAGAAATAATCACGTTAAACTTTTTTTCAAGAAGCTCTTTTAAAAGTGCTTTCTGGTCATGCTTCCACAAAGGGTTAAAACACCACAATCCAAGATGATTGCAAATCCGCTGAACGCGTTCGCCTTGGTAAACTGACTCCACTGCGCCCGTCACCACACCCTCAATCTGGTACTTTCTGGATGCCTCAGCTATTGCATCTTCCAATTCTGAGAGTTCCTTTTCTTTTTCGCCCTGAGTTGTTTTTGTTATTTGAGGCAATCCTAATGCTTCTGCTTGAAGCTCCGAAATCTCAATGTTTGGAGTATGATACATGAAACTCTCCTTATTTTTTGAAATTATGGTGATGAGGCACACGACTTCTTCTTTCTCAGCCGCGTAGTGTAGGGCAAGCGTTGAGTCTTTGCCGCCTGAAAACAGAACTCCAAGTCGCATGGCTACCTTAAAAAAGAAAACTTGTTTATATGCCTGCTTGAAACAGGCGTTTTGGGCTTAAACTTTTACGTTGCAAACGTTCGGGACTGCTTTGAGCTTCTTTATTATTTCCTGATTAACTTTTTTGTGGAGCACGTACACCGATATGGCGAAGCCGATGTTTCCGATTTGCCTTGAGTAATTTGCTCTAATGTTTATTTCGTTATCAGCTAAAACTTTGTCAATATTAGCAAAAACTCCTGGCACATCACGGTGATAAATAAACAAAGTGTAAACAGGGATTTCTTCCAGCTCTATGCTTTCACCAGCGTTTACAGCGTTAGCAAAGTCTCCGCCTAAAAGATAACTTGAAACTACGCGTGCGATTTCGGTTGATGTTTCTCTTTGGGCTTCGATTGTTGAGGCGCCAAGGTGACTGCTTAAAACCACGTTATCTAACTCTTTGAGTTTGCTTTTGAATTCGTCGCCTTCGTTTTTGGGTTCATCATTGTAAACGTCAATTGCGGCGCCAGCAATTTTGTTTTCTTTTAACGCCATGTATAATGCTTGCTCGTCTATGTTGCTGCCTCTTGAAGTATTAACCAGATAAGCAGTTGGCTTCATTAACTGCAGCTCTTTTTCGCCGACAACCTGTTCTTTTCCACCTGTGTGAATGCTTATGTAATCAGCTTTTGCTAGGGCTTCTTGTTTTGTCACGAATTTTATGCCAGATTCAAGACATGGCTTAATGTCATAACCGATTACTTCCATGTCAAAGCCGCGACGCGCAATTTCTGCCAGCCTCTGACCGATTCTTCCGCAGCCCAAAATACCCAACGTTTTGTAAGACAACTCGGTTCCCTTGAATTTCCCTTTTTTCCAAACCCCAGTTTTCAGGGAATGATGAGCTTGAGGGGTGTTTCTTGAGATGCCCAACATTAAACCGACGGTTAATTCCGCCACTGAATTGGTGCTGCCGTAGGGGGCAGATTTTACAACTATTCCATTTTCTGAGGCGGCTTCAACATCTATGTTGTCATAGCCTACTCCTGCTCTTCCGACGATTTTGAGTTTTCCTCTGGCGCCTGCTTCTAAAACTTCTCTGGTGACTTTTGTTGCGCTTCTAACAATTAACGCGTCAAACTGCCCTATATCGGCAATTAGCTTGTTTTGGTCTCTTTTTTGCGTATCTGTCTCCACGCCAGCGTCTTGGAAGAGCTTTAAGCCTTCTTTTTCTAAACCGTCATTTAACAGTGCCTTCATTTTTAGCCGACTCCTTTAAGTGGTTATCAAGCTTTAAGATTTAAGCTGATTGGCAAACAATAATATTAAATGTTCTGAAAAAACTGAACTTTTTATCTTTTTTGGATGCTTAATTTTTGTTTTTTAAGGCGGCTGCTTGTTGTTTGCTGATTCTGGTGGATGCTATCTCAAACGTTGATACTGTATGGCAGTAAGGGCACTTTAGGCGCCGGTTGTTTCCACGGTACAGAGAAATGAAGCTGGCTCCTGGAACCCAGTGGTAGTTAAATTTTTTCTTGCATTTTGGGCAGGTTAACCTTGATATGGTGTGTGGTCCATACCTTGGAAGCAACATGAAGACTGCTACAAAGATTACTGCTGTTACGGCAGCGTAGATTAAGAAAAGATCTACCATGACAATTTCAGCTTTCAAAAGGAGAATGTTAGCTTATTAATATTTAGGCTCAATCTTCACTTTTAGAAGATTCTTGTTTGGGTGATGTTGTGAGGCAGTGAAAGTCATCTAAGCTTTTTTGAGGTAGGCTAATGCTTCTTCGATGTTTTGGAAGCCGTATTTCACTTGATTAAACTCTTTCTTGAACGATAGTACGTCTTCTTTGACTTGAGCGGGTTGTCGTTTGCCCTTTATCACGTCAAGCATAAGGTCGCATAAGTGTTTTATCTCGCTTTCCTTGAAGCCTCGTCTGGTTACGTCTTGAAAGCCGATTCTTAATCCTGATGGGTCATCTTTGCTGCTTTGGTCATCGTAGGGTAAGAGGTTTTTGTTGAGAATAATATTTGCATCTTCGAGGTCTTGAGCAATCTTTTTGCCGCCGCCGAAGCTGCGAATATCAACCGCGATTTGGTGAGATTTAGTGAAGCCTTTTTTCTCCGCCAGAACTTTAACGTCGTTCTCATACAGGTATTGTCCAGCTGTCTGCGCATTCTTTATGGTTTGTCTTGCTAGTTCTGCGCCGAAAAGCTTCATCTCCAAGGCGGCTATGCCGAGCGCTGGTAACCTGCCCAGATGAGTGCTCGAAGCGCTAAGTGGGAAAATGGCGAATTGGATTTTTTTCACTGCTTTCTCCAGTGCCGGGCTAGTCGGGGTTCCCATGATGACGCCTCCTTGTGGACCTGGGAAAGTTTTGTGAGTTGATGAGGTTATGAAGTCTGCGCCCTCTCGCAGAGGATCCTGGAATTCGCCGCCTGCAATTAAACCTAGAACATGAGACGCGTCGTAGGCTATGTATGCGCCTACTTCTTCGCAGACGGCTCTTAACTCGCGTATTGGATGTGGAAACAGGAAGAGGCTGCCGCCGAAGGTAACAATGCCGGGTTTGGCGGCTCGTATAACGTAGGCCGACTTGTCTGGGTCAATATTGAATTCGTCAACGTCGTAAACGTGATTTATGTTTTCTAAACCTAAAACGTTGCCAGCTAACCCAGTGTAATCATGTGAGATGTGTGCACCACAACTTAGCGGGGTAACGACCATTTTGTTGTTTTTAGAAGCCAATGATAAGCCTTTGAAGGTTGCTAGGTTTGAATGGGTTCCCGAAACCAGACGGACGTCCGCCCAGTCAGCTTTGAACAGGCTTTTCATTATGTCAGTTGAATAGTCTTCGATTTGGGACATGTATTTTTGTCCTTGATAGTACCTTTTTTTAACGTGTCCTTGTGCGTCGTTTTCGCCTTCCGCATATCTGCATGCGAGGTCATGAGAGAAGCAGAGCATCTGGTTGACTGCTGGAGATTTTAGTCCCTCGCTTGCAATCATATTTATGCATTCTTTGTCCCGGTATTGTTCATGTTTGCGGGTTGATTCAATTAGGTTTAGGGCAAGGTTTGAGAAGTTTTCCATTTTTGTGTTCTTCCCCACGCTTAAATCATCAACGGAATTAGGCTTTGCAGTATTTAGCCGTTACTGGAAGCAAATTAGGGTTTGTTACTTATGCGTCTACAGTTTAGCTGAGGCTATACATGGTTAAGTTTATGAAATCGGAAGTGGTCGCTAGGTAAAGGAGTCGACGTCTATTCTTTATAATCTAGAAAACCCCTTTTTATAAGGAAGCGTTTGATGCCTTCTTTTGCCTCGGAGAATTTTTGTCTGCTTGGCAGGTAGAGGAGAACGTATGCTGTGCCTAGAAGGAACTTGGTTATTGAGTTCAGTGAGAATGCCCAGGCGTGTGGGTTGTTAATGATTATTCTTGGCCAAGCAAACACGTAAAGCGTTTGTGGAAATTCATATTGTGGAAACCCGATTGTAATCCAGAAAATCCATAAAACCGTCATGGCGATTAGCACAAGCCAGAACCATTTGTTAGTTTTCATGTATTTGTAGCCAGACAGGGCGGTCAGTGCAATTAATGCGTAATTTAGAAAGATAGCGTTTCCATTTAGAAGAAAATAAGGCGACTTTCCGTAATTCCAAGAATTAAAGAATGAGAAATGATAGAGAATTTCGAAGAGCCAGACCATCGACACTGCACTTGCTATGGAGATTACGAAACTTTCAGCTGAAGATACACCATTTATTCGAAGAAAAATAGTGCTTCCTAAGTAGACAAACGCAAACGTTATCCAAGAACTCCAAAAATAGCCTCCGATACCCCATACGCTGGAAGTGGACAGCCACATAAACACGGAATAGCAGATGAGAAGAACCATAAAGCAAATAGTTATGTACTGTAGAATTTCAACAACGGCATTCGCGGTTGGTTTTTTTAAACGCCTAAACACGTTTTCTCTTCCAGTGTATAAGTATATGTTCGTTTGTTCTTAATTTTTGCTTTTTCTTCTGGTTGCGGTATAAATATGATGCAGCTGTAAACAGTAAAATCCCAGTTTTAGGTGCTACATTGCATTTGTCAATTAGGTTTGCGCCGTTTTTTCTTTCGTTTGGTCAGGTGTTTGGGTTATTTTTGCTATGGACACTGAGCCTGATAGGACGCTGTTATTTAGGAAGGTTATTTCTTTTCCAGAATCCAAATGGATAACCGTTTGCAATATCGTAATTTCTTTGACTATACCCTGTTCATTCAGGTATGAAGTAATGACTCGGTCACCAACAACGTAGTGCAGTCTCCCTTCCTTTAATGGTTGTTCAAATTTGCGCAGGTCGGTTATGATTATTCCGCCTGAAGCAATTGCACTGTTTGGGATGGTGACTTGTCCCATGTCAGTCTGTATTCTCATAACGAGTGCACTCATTTCTGTGACTTTTCCAGGGATACTGTTGACCATGACGTTGTCGCCTTCTTTAAACTGGTAAGTGGTGAAAACCAGGAAACCGGATAAGAGGCTGCCGACAAATGTGGAGATTACGAGTCCAGCGGTGATTGAGATTATTCCTGCGCCTGTTAAAAGATCCGTTGCTGAAACATGTACAATGGCTAGGATTCCGAAGATCATAATCAATATTGCGACTGAAAGCATGACGTACTGGACGATTGTTGCTGCTTGAGCGCCCATTCGCTGAGACATAAGCGGTTTAAAATGCCTTATAATTACTATCGCTGCTCCCCAAAAACTTATGCTGATGATTATTTCTACGGCTTGTTCAAATAGTTTGGATAAGCTTATAGGTCCAGCAATGAACTGATGGAAAACTAAAAGGATAACTACAGTCAAGACTAAAGTTATTATTAAGTAAAAGACGAGTCTTTGCAATGACGCAATATGTCGTGCCATCTTGATCCTTCACAGCCATAACTTAAAGCATATTTCTATAGTTTTCCCAAGCGAGGTAAGCCAAACTAAAGGCGGCTGCTCATAAAGTTTTCAGTCAAGGTTCTTTTTACATCATTGGTATAATTGTATTTAATTCGTGAGATTTTGGCAGGTTTAGAGTTATTTCAGCTCAGAAATCCGTTTCTGAACTATTTTTAATAACTGTTTTCTTAGATTTTCGCCGGAGTTGGTTTGTATGAAGCAAATACGATTGGCTAATTCTTCGTCGCCGAGTGTATTCTGTATCCACTTTTGGAAGTCGCTACGTGGATAGTGAAAGAGAATTGAGTTAGCGTCTATGGTTTCCAGCTTCAAAGCAAACTCATGTAAGCTGACCGCTGTTATACCTGTGTAAACTTCCTTTTCTGTTGAAAAATGGAATCCTCTTTCAAAGGAAACATTTCTGAGAACCATTTCTTCATTCGATTTCTCGGTTGGAAGTTCCTTTTCAGACAGAACTGTTTTTGTCGTCAAAAATTCACCAGCTTTTGTGGGTAGAATCTATTGAGAGTACTTTATAGGTCCTTGTGATTGTATGGGTGTAGTCACAACGCACGTAATGCAATTAGGCTTTTTTGAAATTTTCAAAAAACGATGGGGAAAAGGGAATAGGTTTGTTGTAACATAAACAAAATAGGTGGCAACAGAATTTACCCAACCGCGCCTCGTTCTTTTAGCATTAAATTGACTGGCACTAACCTTAAGAGAAGCAGAAACAATGAAAATGTGGGTATATGTTTGGTCGAAGAGAAAAGAAATAAGAAACCTAAACTTCCAAAGAAACGAATAAATAAAATCTTGAAAAAGAAAGGTCGCCCTTGAAACATCTTAACTAATAAAATTCAGAGCAAACCTTTACTTGCTTCTAATTACTATGTGAAATCGGTTTTCTAGAAAAATGAATGCTCTGTTTATGTTGCTTTAGAGAGCACTAACGTGGTCTGTCGAGTTGCCAAAAATCAAATATGAATCAGTATGTTGATTTTTCCGGCCTCAATTTTAACCTGTGGCTACTTCTTTCCCTTTAAGAGGTGCAATGTAACCTTGCTCAGGGTTGAGTGGCCTAGCGAGGAGCTGGAGTAGCGTTGCCGCTTGACTTTTGTTCCTTTACATCGTTTTCAAACGTGCGGAAGTAGCGGATCTTCAAGAAATCTGTTACTACGAACTCCAGTAAGGCGTATCCCCAAACTAGACCTGCCAGTCCCCAACCAATGGGACTTATCAGTACACCGTACACCGCCAAGACCGTGGCGAATACCTGCGTACCTTCAGCAGCAATTAATAGAACACCTGCTGGGAATGGGCGTTCCCAGAAGTGACGGTTGTGCGTTCTTGCAAGATAAAGGGTCATGTGACCCGCCACCATCATCTTGAGAAACATAAGTGTTTGAAGAGTGAGTGGGCTGAGGTGGAGAACGTCAAGCCCGATGATAAAGAGCAGGAAACTCGCAACTAAACCTGTGACGCCAAGCAAAGAAGCAACAATTATGACTTCCCGCATATTCCAACGTACAGGTTTTGCATGGATTCTCACGTTGTCATAAGCAATCATCATGATTGGCAAATCGTTAAGCAACGCTATCAGGACAATCATCACCGGCGTAAGGGGATAAAAGTTGAAGATTATGATAGTCAGTGACAAGAAGAATAGCACACGCATGGTCTCCGCGATGCGGTAGATCGCATAGTTGTTCATTCGCGCAAAAATCTTGCGGCTCTCCTTAATCGAGTCAATAATGACAGAGAGACCAGGTTTAGTTAGCACGACGTCCGCAGCCGATTTTGCCGCGTCAGTTGCGCCGTCAACAGCAACGCCCGCATCTGCCTTCTTCAAAGCTGGAGCGTCGTTGACTCCGTCGCCCGTCATGCCGACAATATGGCCTTTTCCCTGCAGCAACTCAACTATGCGGTATTTGTGCTCCGGAAAAACTTGAGCAAAACCATCTGCTTTTTCAATGAGGTCAGTCGCTTCGCTGTCAGACTTGTCTATGAAAGAAGAGGCAGGGATTATGTTTGTGCCCAAATTAACTTCTTGAGCAATCTGCTTGGCTATTGCGATGTGGTCGCCCGTGACCATTTTGACGTTTATGCCCATATTCTGGGCTGTTTTTATTGTCTCAGCAGAGTCTTCGCGGGGCGGGTCGTAAATTGCAAGAAGTCCAACGTATTGCCAGTTGCCTTCTGCGTCTCCCTTAATTACGCCTAGCGCTCGATGTCCTTTGCTTGCGAAAATGTTTATAATCTCGTTAACTTTGTTTTCGATTTCTGACTTATTTGAAACAAGAGACAAAACAACTTGAGGTGCACCTTTAGACACTTTGAAGCGTCCACCGTCGTGGCTCTCGACCGTGGCTTCAGTTCTCTTCAAAACTGGGTCAAACGGCTTAAAATCAACCACGCTGTATCGACCAAGAACATCGGCAATTACCAGGATTGACTTGGCTTTAGCGATGACGGCGTCATCGATGGGATCATGGTTTTCTGCTTTGGAAGCCAATGTTCCATATAGGAGAGCATCGTTGATTTCGAATTTTCCAAAGGCTTGAGTTTCCGCAACTGTAAGTTCATTCTTCGTTATGGTTCCTGTCTTGTCTGAACATAACACGTCCACTCCAGCCATTTCTTCAATTGAGACCAGCTTGCTTACGATGGCTTCTTTTTTCGCGAGGGCGATTGCTCCAACTGCCATGGTAACCGTCAAAACGGCGGGTAAAGCTACAGGTATCGAAGCTACAACCAAAACAAGTACGTACTGAATAAGGGATAATGGATTGGTGTGTCGAAGGAGCGCTGCTATAAGCACTGCAGAAACCATTGTTCCCGCCAGAATAATCAGGTAGTTTCCTATTTTTATAACGGCTTTTTGGAAGTGGCTTCCCGCTCTGGCTTCTTCCACTAGTTTGGCGGTTTTGCCAAAAAAGCTGGTTATTCCAGTGGCTACGACGTAAGCGTCCATTTCTCCTTGCTTAACGATGGCTCCTGCATAAGCAATGTCAGAAACATGCTTCTCCACAGGCAGAGATTCACCGGTTAACGCGGATTCATCAGCGAGCAGGTAGTCGCCTTTCATGAGCTTAACGTCAGCAGGAACAATGTCTCCCAACCGGACGCGCACAATATCGCCGGGAACCAGCACCTTGGAAGGTATCTCACGCCATGTCCCGTCTCTGAGCACTCGTGCTTTTGGAGCAAGCCGCTTCTTCAACAACTCTATAGCGTTGTCCGCTTTATTTTCCTGCCAGAATCCCACTGCTGCATTCACAATTAGCAGCGTGAAAATTAGGGCAAAATCCTCGTAGCGTTGAATGATTATAGATAGTACTGCAGCAATTTCTATCATCCAAGGAATGGGTCCCCAGAAATACCCCGTTAGCTTGCGAAATGGACTAATTTTCTTTTCAGGAATTTCATTAGGACCAAATTTCTGAAGTTTTTGGGCTGCCTCCTCTGAAGATAACCCAGTCTTGGAATACTCTGGAAATGGGGTTTCTTCTTCAGACGAATTTCTTTGCTCTTCGGTTTTCACTGGCAAACCTTCTGTTCAACTAACCCATTAGATAAGCTGTTAACGCCATATGCAAAACTCAACAATCGTCTACCTTTCGCTATAAATTTCTTTGAAGATTGTTTTCTAATTCTCCAAGCCATTAATCAAGCCGCGTAAGCAAATATAAATGTGTTTTAGCCGTTTTAATGCAGTTTTTTCCTTTAACGTCAGCAAGTATTATATGGACTTGCTGTGATTCTCTTTGCAATGTCGGCTCCTAACTGTCCTTGTCCAAAAAAAGATTGCCCACGCCACCGCAACTGCCAAGAATGTGTGGACCACCATAAAACAAAGAATGAATTGCCATATTGCGCGAGGTAAACCAGATTGACATCTCTTTCCGAGGCAGAAGCTTTCAAAAAAAGAGAAGAAATACAAAACCGCTTTTGGAATCAAGTTGGCGCGGTTGAACATATTTCATTGCCAAAGCTAGAAGACGCCATAAAAAAAGAGTTCAGCTGCACTGACGGCAGGTTCATTCAAGCGCAAATTAAACTGATGCAGACAGAGGCAAGGGTTAGAGTGCAAAGCAACGTTAAAGTATGGATTAAACAGCCAAACACTATTTCGCTCCCTAAAACGAATTGGTTTCGTTGAAATATCTTAAATACCGTAATTGCAAAGTCAGAGTGAGGTTCAGCTGAATGCGGTCGGCAGTCATTACAAAAATTATTGCGATTTCTGGCCTTCTGAAAATCGAGCTTCCCCTGGCTGCTGGCCTATGTGTCGTTGCAGGTGAGATGTTGGTGATTGGGAAATTGCCAACGCCTCTTGAGTTTGCACTTGGTTTTTTGGCGGGTTTCTTCATTTCGGGTGCGATAATGATGTCAAATGACTATTTCGATTTAGAAGTCGATAAAATAAACCATCCGAATCGGCCGCTTCCCTCAGGAAAGATAACAACAAGAGAATTAGTGGCGTTATCGTGCCTATTCTCAATAGCGGGTTTCTTGTCTTCTTATGTGCTCGGTTTCTCAGTGTTGTTTATCGCCATTTTTCTTTGGGTTGTTGGTTTTTTGTACAATTGGAAGTTCAAAGAAGTTGGTTTAGCGGGCAATTTGATGGTTAGTTTAGCGGTTGCAATGACTTTTATTTTTGGTGGGGTGTCCGTTAGCAACGGTTTTTCAGGGGTAGTTTGGTTTTTTGGAGCTTGCGCATTCATTTTTGACTTAGGCGAGGAGATTGCAGGAGGCGCAATGGATGTTGAAGGAGACCGATTACGTTCGGCTAGAACGGTAGCTATCCTAAAAGGAAGGGACTTTGCTTTGCGTATTTCAAGTTTACTTTTTGCGTTCTTCATTGGACTTACTACTTTGCCATTTTTCTTTAGGTGGCTTGGAATTGTTTACTTTATTTTGATTTTGCCCACAGATTTTGCTGTGGCTTACTTTGCACTTCGACTTTTAAAAAGCAAAACAGCGAAGGAAGGTCGAGCCAGAACCCGTCAGCTCTATTTAACCCTCGTTCTTTTCATCATTGCCTTTATTATTAGTCGACTCATCTGAGAAGAGTTTTTGCGTTTTTTTTCTGCTTAAATTTTCAGAATTTTTCGGTTTTCGTGAACCAAAACGATTAGTGGTTTGCATAACTTTAATAGTTAGCTTTTCTAATTGTTAGAAAATGAAATTAATATGACCGTTGATTCAGACGAGGTAGCCCGCGGATTACTTGAGGTGGTTCCAGTCATCATAAAGGACATCCGATCTCAGATGCGCAGTCGAAGGTCGCCTGATTTAACTGTTCCTCAATTCCGCACCTTAGCCTTTGTAGACCGCAACAAAGGCACTTCACTCTCCGCGGTGGCAAATCACATGGGATTAACTCTGCCCTCAACCTCAAAGCTTGTTGATGGTCTCATCACCCGCGGTATGTTAACAAGAGAAGATAATCCATCTGACAGACGACGAGTAAAATTAGGGGTAACAAATCATGGATTGGTTATTTTAGAAAACTCGCGCAAAGGCACCTTGACTTATTTGACCGACAAAATATCCTCCGCCAGCGCAGAAGATAAAAAAGTCATTGCCCAAGCCATGAAAACTCTACGCTCTTTCTTCATAACCAGCACACAAACACAAGCGGAGGCGAAGTAACATGCCTATTCTTATAACAGAACACCTCACTCGCCGCTTCAAAGAACTAACAGCGGTTGATGACCTGACTATATCGGTGAATCAAGGCGAAATCTTCGGTCTCCTCGGACCAAACGGCGCAGGCAAATCCACAGTTATCAAAATGATAACTACCCTTCTGCCTCCAACCAGCGGAATCGTAAGTGTGGGCGGCTTCAACACTGCACACAACGCAAGCAACGTGAGAAGACTGATCGGCTACGTGCCTCAAATTCTCTCCGCAGACGGCACCCTTACAGGTCGCGAGAACCTGATGATATTCGCCAAACTCTATGACATACCCAAAAATGAACGCGCCAAGCGGATTGACGATTCATTGGAGTTTATGAGCCTCACGGAGGCTTCCGATAAGATGGTGAAAAATTATTCAGGCGGCATGATCAGACGATTAGAAATAGCACAAGCCATGTTGCATCACCCCAAGGTTCTGTTCTTGGACGAACCAACCATTGGTCTTGACCCCGTTGGACGCAAAGCAGTTTGGGACCACATCAAAAAACTGTGCGCTGACTATGATACAACAATCTTCTTGACTACGCATTATATGGAAGAAGCAGACAAACTATGCTCCCGAGTAGCCATCATGAATCTGGGAAAATTGGTCGTTATAGGTGCTCCTGCCGATTTGAAGGCGTCTTTAAAAGGGGACAGTATAACGCTCGATGATGTGTTTACCTGTTACACTGGCGGCTCTTTCGAGCGAGGCGAGGGCTACAGAGAAACTAGTATGACAAGAAAAACAGCGGGGAGGCTCGGATAAAATAGTTCAAGAAAAAAACGTGAATGCGGTAAATTGGGTTGTTAGTTTCTTCGCTAAAACGTTGAGCATAGCCGAAATGGAGATACGTAAACTTCGCCATGACCCCACAGAACTCATCACCCGTGCTGTGCAGCCAGCTCTTTGGTTGCTTATCTTTGGCGAAGTCTTCACAAGAATACATCTCATCCCGACCGGCAATCTGTCCTACCTATCCTTCATTACTCCTGGAATTTTGGCTCAAAGCGTGCTCTTCATCGCCATCTTCTACGGCATAGCCGTCATCTGGGAACGGGATCTGGGCATTCTCCACAAATTCCTAGTAAGCCCTACTCCTCGAGAAGCACTGGTGCTTGGAAAAGCATTGTCTTCAGGCGTAAGAGCGCTTTCGCAAGTTGCAATCATCTTTGTACTGGCGGTGTTAATCGGCGTAGGCATCAACTGGAATCCCATAAACTTGTCGTTGGTCGTCGTCGTTGCAATATTGGCTTCGGCTTTGTTTTCCACGTTTTCACTCATTATTGCTTCACTGGTGAAGACGCGTGAACGCTTCATGGGTATAGGCCAAATATTGACGATGCCCCTGTTCTTTGCAAGCAACGCCATTTATCCCCTTTCAATGATGCCTCGTTGGCTGCAAATTGTTGCGCAATTTAACCCCTTGACTTACGCGGTGGATGCCCTCCGTGCTCTTATGATTACAGGTGGAGCAAGCACTTATGGGGTCGGCGTTGACATACTTGTGCTCTTCGTGGTTACGGTAGCTTTAGTGCTGATCGGAGCCAAACTCTACTCACGAGTAGTCATTTAAAAAGACCCAGATTTCTGATCACAAGCCGAACAGCAACATTGCTAAAATAAATTTAATGAAAATGGGATTCTGTTTTTCCAGGCAGCGCAGGATCTTTTTTAATCAGCTCGGTTTTGCAGTACGCTGACTGTTCCGGTTTTTCCCAGCCGCAGCTGTCTTTCTCCTTTAAATGTGGAAACTGACGCATTCTTGATCTGTACTGTATCGCCAACATTAACAAAGTCCACTTGTTCGTTCCATAGGCAAAGCTTAATTTTTCCTGTCTCGTCCGCTATCCAAGCGTTAGTTACTTTGGCGCTGTTTCCGTACCGCGTCTGGACAGTTGCGGGCGTTGGGGTCTCGAGAACTTTAGCTTCAATGTTGACTTTTTTCATGCCATGCCGCAGGTCTTGAACCATGGTGGATTGCTTTGGCGAAGTGTTTTGTCTGTTCATTTGTCTGCGGATTTTGTCGGTATCCATCCAGTTTTCGAAGCAAATGTCTTTTCTTAGGAGAAATTCTTCAGCAACTCGAAACTGCACTACCACTTTGGAGTCTTTTGTAATTAGAAAGACCGCTTCGTCTTTTACGCTGCAACGGTATTCAACCATAAGATTTTGGCATGTGGTTTTTCCTTTTTCCCTAGCCGTAACTAAGGTTTGGTAAAGTTCCGAAAGGTAAATACCTTGTTTCACTGAAAGAAAAGCGAGGTACTCCATTATCGTTGTCTTTTTATGATTCAAACTTTCTCCTTCTCGATGTTTTGCCAGAAATCGTCTTGAAAAAGTATGTTCTGGGCTCAGGTTGTACTCTTTCTTGAATAATCCGACAGTAATATATAATACATATTAACTATTTAGGCTAGGCACCTAAAGAAAAGACATTTCTCCATACAGTTTCTATTTTTAGAAGCCCTTAGCATGCTTAGGTTGCGTTTATAACAGGTTTGGTCTTGTAGCGATAGTTTTCTTTTTTTCTTTGAAATATACATAGGGCTTCAACAAAACTTGACTAATTGCACTGTAGGTTTTTATTTGGTGCGTCAATTAGGCTTTATACAAAATGGCAGGAAATCGTATGAAAACTATCGCGCTTGTAGCACATGATAACAAGAAAAAGGATATTGTGGAGTGGTGTGATTTCAACAAAGGAACGTTATCTCAGTTTTGCCTGTGCGCGACGGGATCTACCGGTGAACAAATAATTGAGAAAACAGGATTGCCGATGAATCTGCTAAAGAGCGGACCTTACGGTGGAGACATGGAGCTTGGAGCTTTGATTGCGAATAAGAAACTCGATATTCTGATATTCTTTTGGGATCCTTTAGAGTCTCAGCCTCATGATGTTGATGTTAAAGCTCTTCTCAGAATGGCAGTACTCTACAATATCCCAACCGCATGCAACAGAGCAACAGCAGACATGATAATCTCAAGCCCCATGTTTAACACGCAGCCCTGAGCGGTTCCAAAAGAAACAATTTTTTCTTATCGGCGATAAATACGAAATCGAAACAGAGGGGCAAACTCCTATATGCTAGGTGTCAAGCTTTTAACTAGCAGAGATTAATATGAACCCTGAGAATTATAAGTCAAAACGGAAAGGACAGCCAAAACGAAATAGCGCTGCTAATCGAGCCAAACGTCGCATGGATGCAAAAGCTAAAGAACCCAATACTTCTCCAAAACTGCGTGAAATCTACTCCACCAGAATCGAGTGGGCAACTAAGATAATTCCCAAATTAAAAGAGACGTTAGAAACACCAAAATAAAATCGAAAGATTCGTTTTCCAAAATAATATTTTTAAAAAAGATAAAATTTTAGAAAATGCAACGTATTTCTATTTTTTGCTTTAGTTTATAAATTTGTAGTTAGAAACTTGCCACGCCCTTCTTTTCAGAAGGATCATACCATTTCCAGAGTTCATCCGCAGCTTTTTCGGAACAGCCAGCACTGAACAATAGATGCTTGAACTTTAATTCCGTTTTTTTTATCCGACTTTGCCGCATAGGCTTTTTGACGAAAAAATAAATAATAAACGTTCTGGACTCCTAATCCAATTTGTAGATATGTACAACAAAAATACACAAAGTTAAGGAAGCGTGGGTGGGCTTAGTAGAAAAAACGATGACCAAATGTATATTCAGTTATCTTCTTGTATTTTGACTGAATTAATTGTTTTGCTCCGAGAAGAATTGGGTGTTTTTCATCTTTCAAAGGCGAAGCCTTAAGAGGGCTCATGCTTCTATGGTAACTACCAAGTTTGGAATCACTTGTCCAGATATTTTTGGCTAATGTGAGCGACCTAAATTTGGATGGGTGAGGGCACAAATTGAAAATATTTGAGGCAATGGTATTTAAAAGGGCTATTGGAACCAGATGCAGTTTAAATGTAAAAATGCTTGATACAATAAATGATGGTATTGTTTTAAGCATTGACCAAAACTTAGTCAATAGCAATGAACTTTCATTTATAACGGATTTTGTGAATCAACATAAACTAAGCTTGCTGCTAGACAGCGAGCGCTACTTTATCTCGACAAATGCCCTAACCCCATCCAGCCCATCCATGTGGGAAAGCTAGAACTATTGAATCCCGAAAACCTATAGTCGACTCAGTAGTTATAATGCTAAAATTAATCATGCACCAATAAACAAATTGAAAGTAGCTACAGGTTCAGAATTCAGGTTTGTTGACGACGCTGCCCGTCCCTAAACCGACTAAAAAGAACCATTAGGAGACCGCCTATAAGCGCCAAATAGTATGCAACGGTTGAGACAGAGGTTCCAGACATCCTCAGTTCAGCTCTTCAAGAAAAAACGTATTCGCAAACTTCGATATTTTAAAATGTTACGCTTTCGACGAGAATTCTCTTAATTATTCCCAAGCCATGTCTGAGCTTTAGTTTTTTTTCGCCTAGTCTGATTCGGTAATCAATTGGGATTTCAACAATTCGGTAACCGCTGCGTCCAACTACGGCGTTCATTTCTGCCTCTACGTCGAAGCCTTTGCTTTTGGGTTTCCAGCCTTCAAGCAGTTCACTTCTGACGATACGCAAGCCAGAGAGAGGGTCTTCAAGGTTAACGCCGTTCATAACAAATTGGGCAAACGCAAACATTTTATTGCCCAAGTAAAACGGGTTTGTAACCGATTTGCTATCGTTATGTTCACCTTTGAACCTGTTACCGATAACCATGCCGACATCTGGGTTCTTATCTAAAATCTCAACCATCCTTGGCACATACTCAGCAGGATAAGTGAAGTCAGCATCAGTGAAAACAACATAGGACACTTTTGACCCTAGATTTTGGAAACCCTGAAACATCGCATCTCCCTTACCTGTTCCCTCCTGCAATAAAACATCGGCGCCCATGTTTTTGGCTATTTCAATAGTCCGGTCAACACTGTTGCCGTCTACAACAACTAAATAGGGATCTACAAGAACTTTTTGCAGCTCACTAATGGTGGGCCCTACGCCTTCTTCTTCATTAAGTGTTGCAATAACCACAGATACCTTTGAATGACGTGTTTCAGCAAAAGTTGAAGATACTTTGTCTTCTTCAGTATGCGTTCCAATAATGACTGGCGCGCTTGATGTAAGTTCTGTCACAGAAAAACCTTAGTAATCTTTTAGGCTAACTTGCTATTTTAAGATGTGTGACTGCACGTAATCAATCACATACTTCTTAGCCCTGATGCGCTAAATTATTTATTTCTTAACCAAGAAAGATTAAAGATTTGATTCGTTTTATGGACAGAAATGAATTATTTAAGAAAATATTTATTTTAAAAAAATGAATTTGTGAAATATTTTTATCGACCTGTGAGACTTAATATAAAGGAGTTTTGCTTAATGAGTAGAGCCGAAGCAGTGGCTGTCTACAGCGAAATCGCGAAATTATCTGAAAGTATGGCTTTAAAGACTTTCAACCTAAAGTATTCAATAAAAACGACCCTCTAGCAGAACACTACCAACTGCGAATAAGAATAATAATGGATGACAAAATCAGGCAACAGGTTACAAACATTGCCAAAAAACATAATTTTAGCCGAGTAGTGGCTGCCGTAGTCATAGTGGCAGTTTTATTGGTGCCTGTTCTCCAAAAAAAGGCAAAGATCAAAGACGACACCGAAGACGAAATTGACTTCTCAGATTAAGCATACCTTTAACTTTCAAAGAAATTAAAAACATAGGGATTATCTAAGCGTGTTCTCGACGCGGACGAGCGGTTTGCCCATTATATCTCGGATTGTGTTAGCTGCTGCGAATGGGTCGCGGATAAGCAAAAGTTTCGTTTGGCGTTCACCCTGAGAATTGATTGTTATATCTCCATAACCAAAGATTCTGCCGCCAAGAGACTGGTAAACTAGTAAATCTCCAAAGCCCATCGGCGTAACTACAAACGAATGGAGCCCAATGACGCCGCGTCGAATTTCAATTCCATCTTGCCGTAACATGTACGTATGGGAAAACCAAAAAATCAACAGCCCCAGTAAGCTAAGCAGCCAAATCACCCCGAACGCCAAAACCGTCCAAGCAAAAATTGGCAAACCGGCTAAGGAAGATGAAAAGACGCCAGAGTAACTTTCAAGCCAAAGAAAGAAGACTAAAACCACAAAAACAGTGACCGTGCGAATGACAACCGACGGAATAACCCAAGGTTTTTTCACCCAAACAACATTTCTCTGTTGAACATGCGAATCAGAAGACAAACCAAAACACATCCACTAGGCAATAAGTAAAAAGTGTATTTAAATATTCAAGGCTTAAGCAATAAGACATTCAATACAGCAACTCCCAAAAAATACGCCTAAAGCATTAAATGGGTCTTTGAGAGTATTTTATTTGTGATTTTTGATGCCTGCACCAAAACCTAAAGCAAATGAGTCTGAGCGAGATTTTATTTCCAGATGCGAAAAATTCATGCATGAAGAAAACAACAGCAAACCTGAAGCTGAGACGCGTTCCAACGAACAGATCACGGCCATTTGTTACTCAACTTGGCGCAAAAACAAAAGCTGAGATTAGGGCGAACACACCTTTTTCTTTCCTGACTTTCTAACAAAAACAAGCTTTTAAAGTCTGAGGATGTAGAACAATCGGTAAATGTTCTATAATTTTTCAGTAAAGTTCTAATTAAAAACAGTCGCGCTTAACTCTGAGTAAGAAAAGACTTTTGTCAAGTAAATAATCAACTCCTCATTCGTCAACTCAACTTGAATCGGCAAAGTAATAATTTTGTAAAGAACCTGCTCAGAACAACTAGGCGAATCAACCTAACTTATCAATGTAACCTTTTTAAAAAGAGAATAAAAGGTCATAGTTGTGTTACTGTTATCGCTGATACGGGACAAGTTTTAGCTGTGTCTTGAGCATCAGCTATTTTGTCATCGTCGAATACGTTGGAAGATTTTGATTCGTCCGTTTGCCCACTAACCACACTAGATTGCTGGTTTTTGCCCGCTTTAAAATGAAGGCTGTCAGTCGCATAACACGCAGCAGTTGAAACGCATGTTTTCAAATCAACTTCAACTTTGTATTTAACCATAAAAACACCAATTAAATCTCTATCAAATGAATTATTAAACGTTTTCAAAATTGCACCGTTAGAAAACTTTAATTACACGTTTAAGTTAAAATTATTTGAGGTTTTTTCTCGTGAATTTTAACGGCGTAACTATTACTCTTCTGTATCCAGAGAATTATCAAGCCAATTAAAGTTACCAGTATGACTTACTCCAGCCAAAATTAGATCAAACATTGGAATTATGCGATCATGGATTGGTTTGTTTAGACTTTTCTTTTTGCTCCGCAGTTTGGACAAATCGTTACGGTTTGGGGAAAAAGAGTTGCGCAGTATTTGCACGGTACCATAACATCTTCGTGGTTGACCTCTTCGTTGTCATCATCGGATTCTGAGCCACAACCACATCCATACATTTTAGTCATTTCTAGCGAATTCTGCTCATCATGCCTCTGCAAAACCCAATCATCCAATTGTAGGTTGGTTTGAGGATGTTGCTGGTAGTTGTCGAAGGTGTGCTCGATTGCTGTGGGAGTGTTCCAACTGCACCAGAGTATCCGTAGCCTCCCATCATGCCGTCCCTTCCCATCATTCCGCCGTTGGTGCTTCCGTAGGATGTTGCTGTGTTTGGAGAGTTTGTTGTTGCGGACGTGCCGATGCGTCCACCCGTGTAGGCGTAAGCCGACGCAATTAGCAGTGCAGCGGCCAGGGCTACAAGGGTTAATGCGGCAATTATTTTTAAAGTTTTCATTTTTAATTTACCTCTACAATACATCTGTGGCTGCGTTTGGTATAGAAGTTGGCTGAAACAGTCTTGAAACATTTTTTTGAAGGTAGTGAAACAGTTTAGTTGGAGCTTTTTGTCTTTGCCTTGCTAACCCAGTTAGAGATTGTGACCTCATTCGTATCTCCAAGAGGTTTTACTTGACTATTCCACATTCGGCAAGCGAGCTACAATCCGGTGAGTTTTAAGTCGTCTAATTCTTGCGCTTCTTTTTCTAAGTACTTTTGAAGATACTTGCTCTGATGAGCAATCAACGTGTTGAGCGCTTTTTGTTCTTCGGGACTCATGGTCTTAAAGATCACTTCGCAAGAGTTAGGAGCCACGTTCGAAGTAGGAAGGAATCCTTTAGTCGTGTGTGATTGGTTAGTTGAGACAGCAAATCTTCTTATTATGAAATATACATTTCCGTTAATGTCCAAAAGCATAATAAGGTGAATTTTTGTGAAAATTGTAGATAAAATAATTCTTACCCATTTGGGAGTACGCGACATGGATAAAGCTAAAGCGTTCTATACTGATGTTTTAGGCTTTGAAGTAACTCAAGATACCAAGTGGGGGAAAGGAAACCGCGGCGTGTTCGTTGTTCCTCCCGGCGGCGGCACATACCTTGCTCTTGATTTTATTTCCGAAGTAAACAAGTTCGATACAGGAAGAGTTTTCTTTCTTTCAACAGCGGATGTTGAAGCAGCATACAAGGCAATTAAAGCAAAGGGCGTTAAGCCAAACAGCGAAATCATGCCCTATCCGCCAGGCGGCAGATTCTTCAGCGTCAATGATCCTGATGGCAACGTCTGGAACATTCTACAATCATAGAGCTTGCGGGTTCCTGATTAATCAATTCAGTGAATCTTTCGACAACCATTTTTCTTGGAAAAAAGACCGACATGACGGCGGGAAAATACAGGTGCGTTAGGCCTGTGCGGGTAGTACCTCACGAACCTCTACTGAACCGCCGTTCTCGAAAATCGGACATGCTTTAAGTTTTGAAACAGCGCTGTCGTAGTCGTCAGCTTCTATCACGATATATCCGCCGACTAACAAGCTACTGAACTCAACATTCGAGACATTTTCGCCGTTCTTGCCGGATATTATCTTGCCTTCCGGTCTAAGCCTGTTTCCAAGCCGCATATCTTTTGAGACATACTTGGCCCAATTGGTAAAGCGGCTTAGATACTCATCAGTTAATTTCTCCTTGGGCAACCCGCCACGGAACAAAACGACATAAGTGTTCATCTGAAAACCAGTATCCAAAGCTTATTTATCCATGTTTAAATAAATAAATATTGGTGAAAAGATGCCGCAAAATAAAGCAGTTGATGATGCATCTCGACTGATAGACGCTAGAATCCAGGAGCTAGGCGACTGGCGCGGAGAGATGCTTTCCCGCCTCCGTGCGTTGATCAAGCAAGCCGACCCTAAAGTCGTCGAGGAAGTAAAGTGGATAAAGCCGTCCAATCCACTGGGCGTCGCGGTTTGGTCTCACGACGGTTTGATCTGCACTGGCGAGATCTACAAGAATGCCGTAAAGATGACATTTCCCAGGGGCGCCTCGTTGGATGACCCCTCAGGTCTCTTCAATTCTTGTCTCGAGGGTAGCGAGAGGCGTGCCATCGACTTCCATGAAGGCGACAAGATTAACGAGGAGGCTCTGAAAACTCTTATTCGCGCCGCCGTGACCCTGAACACGTCCCCAGCCTAGATGGCTGAGGGAATTCTCCCTCGTCTACTTCACTAACCTTTACCAGAACAACGGTCTTTTCAAGGTTTAGAATCATTAATGGGTCTGCACGAGGGGTTCAAAACCTTTTTCTTTAGACCGGCGATAAAGTTTGTTTTTTACCAAGTTTGTCGTCTGGGCGAGGCGCTGAGGGGGATCCATAGCCCCAATTTACCAGTAAAAAGTGGTTCCTTGGCGGTCAGAGGTGAGTCGGACCAGAGCGGCCTCTGTCGAATGAACTTTTATATAACGCCAATTTTCTTTCTTTAAAAATGAATAAGGGTCGACCGATAGTCATAAAAATGTGAGAAAGAGGCGAGAATAAATTTGGTGCGATTTCCGAAAATGGAATTTATGAAACATAAGCATGAAGATTGCGCTAACTTTGATAATGGAACTTGCAGGTTTTTTCATTTTACTAATCTGGAACCTAAAGGGTCAGCTTGCCCACATTTCAAAGCCAAGGCCAAGGAAAAAAAGGCTGAAGCAAAAACGGTGCTACAAAACTCAACTGATGCTGCAAGAATTGAGCAAAATAAGGCCTCTGGTACTTGAAACCAAAATGGTTCAGAACCTTGAATGGGGCTGTAGAGCCCAAGTCTTGCCTAATCCAAGCAAGGGGACAGTCAGGGTAATTTCTGAAAACCGGCCTGCCTAAAGTGATTATCAAAAGTGAATGCTTCGGTGATTAAAAGGTCTCTCATTGAAGCGAAACTTGTGCAGTCAGTGAAACTCCATGAATCACTTGCTTTCTTGAACATATCTAATGCTTCTTCGAATATGTTTTCACCTATCCAAAAGACGCGTATGCTTTTGCTTCTCCTTATCTTGTCAATAAAATTTATAGCAACAAGAAGCCCTTTTTTGGATTGCAGGAGAGTCAGGGTTTCATCGAGTACATAATCAGTTGTGATAAGTATGCCGTGCTTTGCAGAGGCTATTTCGACTAGGAATTTTTGCGCACTTTGATGGTTGACTTCATCTTCCGCTTCTAAGGCAAACCATGCGCTTGAATCAACAAAAATCATGAGGTTCACTGTATAGATATTTGTCATGGTCTTCTGAAATGTTCTCTTGTTTTCCCGTCCGTTTTGCACTCGGGGGTTCGGTGAAGATAGGGTCATGGGGGTCTACACAGCCTTCCACAGTGTTTCTGATTGATTGCCTGAGAACCTCTTTGATTGTCTTGGAGTTTTTCTTGGCATATTCCTCTAGAAGTTTATGTTCGGCTTCAGTCAAGGTTGTTTGAACAACACGCATGTTACATCATGCATTCCATATGGAGAATGAAACTTTAAAACATTGCTATAGCGTTCAAACCGTTCGCTGAAACCAAAACCGACCTGTCCCTGATGACAATATGCTAGGCGGCATGAAAAAAACTAAGAGGAACGGGCGGGAACTGTTCGGCAACGGACCGCCCTCACCTCATAAATCAGCCGTCAACGTACATGGTTTCTTCCCACAACAACCGCCACTTCAGTGCAAACTCGTACCGGTAAAATTAGGTCAAAATCGTGCACTCTCAACATGCGAAAAGTTCAAAATAGGCACAGTTTTCCATGCAAAAGGTTCACAACTTCCAAGGCAATCAACACTGGTTTAACCCGATTTCCAGTTTTAAGCCCAATCCAGCCTTCTTCCGCAGGTAAAAAACGAGAAAATTGAACCCTTAAGTTCAATTTCCATGAAATGCAAGTTATATTTCTTAGAAGCTGCCCTCAGAGAACCGCCTCAAAGTCGCTATAAGACAGTCGTTATCCATTCACCGAACGGCAACCGAAAACAGCAATCTTTGCAGCAAGGCATCTACCTGCGCGGGATTTGAACCTAAAAATTGGTGCGGTTGTAGTGAGCTCGCGGGTACTTGAATCTGGAACGGTTAAGAACCTTTAATGGGGCTGCCCGGATTTGAACCGGAGTCTATAGAGCCCAAGTCTACAAGCCTAGACCAAGCTAGCCCACAGCCCCTTGTCTTTTCCTGAACAAGGCTATTTCCAGAGTTTATTAGGTCAACATTCTTTGCTTAACCTATTTGACCACTCTAAACCTTTTCAGTTGTCAGAGAGATGGATTGTGCTTTTAATAAAGTTTTCAGGGATTCAATGCTTTGAGGATGATACTCAAACTGGGGTTTACCCTCCTTCTTGCCTATGTAATGTCTAGCTCCGCCGTAAGCTGAGCTCGCAATTGGCTCTGAGGGATAATTGTATAAGAGACACTTTGCCAGAAACTTGACATTCTAACTTAACCATTTAATCTTCATTTAGATTCTTCCATAGGTTTGGACCCTGGAGTGGTCAACTTTGGATATAAAGACCATTAAGAACTAATTTTGGAGCGTATCTGTATTTTTCTAATAAATTAAACATACAATGATTGATTAACTGTTACTGTGAAGTTATTGTGGCATTTTGCACAATGATAGGCTTGAATAGTAAAACTATATTTTTTCATTTCCCTTGAAGGTTTGTCTACTTCTTTCCCACAGTTAGGGCAGTGAGCCATTGAGCATCAATCTTTCTTCATGGATGCAATAAGGATATGAATATTATGAACTTAGAATATGTAATCCAACTTTAGATTTAAAGACCATTAAGAACTAATTTTGGGGCATCAGCAAAGAGATTAGCTCAGTCTAAGAAACCTAAACAAATAGCCTTTTATGGTCAATCTTCTGCAAATCTAATTATGAGTAAAATGAAAAAAACAACTGTTGCAATACTTGCACTTGATGTAATCCTGCTATCGCTCACGCCATTACAAACAAGACAGAATGAGCAAGCAATCAGACTTTGGGTCCTTTAAAGATTATTTTGCCTTCCCCTTCCCTCTGATAAATCTTGATTGTTCGTTAGAAGTATAAAAAATTAATCATTAAAACAGTAAAAAATTCAGGCGTATCAGGCAAGATTCAAGAAAAAAAGTTTGCCGACACTAAAAATAAAGCTATAACTAAACATTAACTTTCCTAACGTATGATGAAGCCCGCATCGCAGCCATCGCTCCTTCTCCAGCCGCCGTTACCGCCTGCATTCCGCCGCAGGTGCAATCTCCAGCTGCAAAAACTCCTTCTATGCTTGTTCTTTGCTGGCGATCAACCGTTAAGCAGCCAGTTCTATCCGTGGCTACTCCAGCGCTTCTTACTATTGCGGTTAAAGGAACGCCTCCTAATGAAACAAAAACGCCTTTAGCGTCTTTTTCTACTTCAAGCTGAGTGCCGAAATCAAGGATTTTTGCTGCTTTAACGATTTGTTCGCCGACAATCTTGGTTATCTTGCCTTTGATGACTTCTACATTGGGTTTACTTCGAAGTCTATCTATCAGTGTGCCTGAAATCTCTAATTCCGGTTCATTAGTTACCAGCATAACCTTGTTTGCTATGTCGGATAGAAATAAAGCGTCAATTGCAGCTTCTTCTCCGTTTCCGACGACTATCACGGTTGCGTGTTTAAAAAATGGTCCATCGCAAGTAACGCAGTAGCTGACGCCTCGACCTATAAAGTCGGTTTCTCCAGGAACGAGAAGTTTTCTTCGTTGCGTTCCAGTCGCGATAATTATCGCGTGCGCTTCATAGGTGTGTTTTCGCGAAACAACAAGTTTAACCTCGCCCTTCAATTCTAAACCGATAACTTCTTCATCTTCCCTAATTTCCGCGTGAAAACGTAAGGCTTGCAAACGCATCTTCTCAACCAGTTCGCTGCCTTTAATGCCCAACTCGAATCCTGGAAAATTCTCTATTTGCGGAGCTAACCATGCTCTTCCACCAACGATGCCTGATTCCAGAACCACGGTTTTTAACCCAAGCCACGACGTGTAAATAGCTGCTGTTAAGCCGGCAGGCCCGGTGCCGATTATTAGAACATCAATTTTTTGGTTTTCTTCTGACATTTTCTCACCTAAAGAATTAGAATATTTCACTAGTAAAGTTCTGTGAACCGACTAATATATTTTAGATTTCGCTCTCGATCTCTTGCTTTCTCGATTGATGGTTCATTCGTTGCTGGTTGATTATCTAATGTGAGACTTTTAGTCTAAATGGTTATCTTTTGCTTCTGAACCATTTAACAAAAAGATGAGTTTTGCTATAATTAATTTTGGAAAGTTAAAATGTATTTAAAATTCGAGATAAACTAAAATTAAAAAAAGAAAAATTATGGGGTTTGGTTTATTCTTCGCCTTCAGGACCGCCAGCCTGGGCCACCTGGACCGCCTTTTGGTGATTTGGCTGTTATGACGTCGTCTATGCGTAGTATCATGGCTGCTGATTCGGCTGCGGATTTGATGGCTTGTTCTTTGACTACGAGTGGTTCTATGACTCCTTCTTCGACGCTGTTTTGCAGTTTGCCTGTGAAAACGTTGATGCCTATGTTTTTGCCGTCGGCTGTGTCATGTTTTGAGCGCAGTTCGACGAGGATGTCTATTGGCTGTAATCCTGCGTTTTCTGCGAGTGTGCGGGGTATTACTTCCATTGCGTCTGCGAATGCTTCGACGGCTAATTGTTCTCTTCCGCCTACTTTGGTTGCGTACTTGCGTAGTTCTTTGGCTACTTCGATTTCTACTGCGCCGCCGCCTGGAACGATTTTGTTGTTCTCTATTACGTCTGAGACTACTGATAGTGAGTCGGTTATGGCTCTTTCTGCTTCGTCAACCATGCGTTCGAGTCCCGCGCGGATTAGTATGGATACGCTGTGTGGGTCTTTGCATTTTTCGACGAATATCATTTTGTCGTCGCCGATTTTGCGTTCATCCACTAAGCCTGCTAAGCCAAGGTCTGCAGCTTTGAGGTCGTCGAGGTCGCTGATTATTCTTGCGCCTGTTGCTTTTGCGAGTTTTTCCATGTCGGATTCTTTTACGCGTCTTGCCGCCATTATGCCTGCTTTAGAGAGGAAGTGCTGGACCATGTCGTCGATGCCTTTTTGGCAGAAAACTATGTCTGCGCCTGAGGCTTTGACTTTGGTAACCATCTTCTCCATCATATCGTTTTCTTGGTCGAGGAACGCTTTCATCTGTGAGGGGTCTTTGATGCGGATTTCAGCGCTCATTTCTGTTTTCTCTATTTCCAAGGCTGCGTCTAAGAGGAGGATTTTTGCGTTTTCTTTGGTTTTTGGCATTCCTGGGTTAACGACTTCTTTGTCGATGATTATTCCTCTGATAAGTTGGGTTTCGAGGAGGCTTTTGCCTGTTTTCTTGACGAGTTGGATGTTGTCTATGTCGGCTATGGTTTTATCGCCGCGTACCTCTGCGATTTGTTTGACTGCGTCTATGGATATTTCTGCTAGGTGTTCTCTTGCTGACCCTACTGATTTGCTGCTCATTGAGGTTAATGCGACTTTGAGGAGTGTTTTGCGGTCGTTTATGTCAAGCGGGGTGGATATTTTGTTTATGATTTCGATTGCTTTTTGTGATGCTTTTCGGTAGCCGCTTACGAGGATTATTGGGTGGATGTTTTGGTCGAGGAGTTCTTCTGCTTTTTTGAGGAGTTCGCTTGCCAATATAACTGTGGTTGTGGTTCCGTCGCCTACCATGTCATCCTGGGTTTTGGCGATTTCCACCATCATTTTCGCTGCTGGGTGTTCGACGTCTATTTCTTTTAGGATTGCTGCGCCGTCGTTTGTTATTGTTATGTCGCCTAGGCTGTCAACAAGCATTTTATCCATGCCTCTTGGACCTAGGGTGGTTTTGAGTACTTCGCCGATGACTTGCGCGGCCATTATGTTGTTTCTCTGGGCTTCTTTGCCTCTGCTCCGGGTTGTTCCTTCTTTAAGAATCAACACGGGTTGTCCTGAACCTGTTGTTGTTAAATACGCCATATTTATTATCCACTTTAATAGAACTTTATTTAATTCGGAAATAAGCAAAAAACGCACGGAAATATAAACATTTAGCTTAGATTTTGGGTGGTTGTGCTTTCGGTAAGGGTTGGTTTCTGTTTTCTGTGTGCTTTTTACTAGTTGAATTTGGTTGTTAATAGTAGGGAGGGGGCCTGTTGCTTCTGCATGCTGTCTTTGTGGTCGGTTTTTGGGATAAATATTAAGAGGGTCTATGCGTCGGCGGTTTGGTTGGGGGTTTTTCTTTTTTGTTGTGGTGTCTGGGGGAGCTTGTCAGAAATGTTTATTTGTATATTTTGAATTATACAGTTTTAAAATATACAGAAGATGCAGCTGCTTGTTTGTCAACAGAAAAAAAGAATGCGAAGAACTCAAAAAAATTCTTGACGCCGAAGGCTTCGGTTTCGCGGTCCTGTACGGAAGAAGGCGGGTGGGAAAAACCCGGTTGCTACTTGAAAGCCTCAAAGAAAGAAACCACATTTATTATTTAGCCGTCGAAAACGACAACTTGAGGTATTTCTCGGCGGTTGCAGCTCAGCGTTTTCCTGAGGTCAAGAATCTCAGAGAAGATTGGGAGGTGCTCTTAGGCTTCCTTAAAGACAAGGTTGATGTGCTATTGATCGATGAATTCCAGAATCTGGTGAAGGAAGACAAAACAGTTCTTTCGCTTCTTCAGCGTGTAGTAGACAAAGATTTGAAAGGCAGCGACCTCAAGTTGGTTGCCTTGGGCTCTTCGGTGTCTATGATTACGTCTGAAGTGCTGCAATATAGAAGTCCCCTTTACGGTAAGAGAACATACGCTAAAAGAGTCGGCGCAATGAGTTTTCTTGGCATAAAGGGTTTTTTTCCCAAGGCATCCTGTTTGGAGATTGCTGAAATTTACGGGTTCGCTGACGGCATTCCCTATTACCTTGAAAAAATCAGTTTGCCTTTTTGGAGGTGGCTTGAAGGTGAGCTGCGGAAACCGACATTTGTAAAGGATGAACTTGATTTTATGCTTAGGTACGAGTTTGAGGATGTTGGTACATACAAGACAATTCTTGAAGCTATATCTATGGGTAAAACCAAAGTTTCCGAAATAAAGGATTATGCCCGGCTACAGAGAACAGACATCAGCTCCTATCTAAGTAAGCTCATCAACACTGGTTTTGTTCTAAGAGAGTTGCCGTTGACTGAACCCGTTACCTCAAAAATGGGGAGGTACTATATTGCCGATCAATTTGTCGCTTTCTGGTTTAGGTACATCTACCCGAATTTAAGCAACATTGAAGAGGGCCTTTATTCAGCTGCTGCTGTGAAGAAAGATTATTCGCAGTATATGGGCTTCGTTTTTGAGAAGATTTGCAGGCAGGTTCTTTTTGAGTTAATTAGGCGTGGAAACATGAGTTTCGATAAAGTTGGTAAATGGTGGTACAAAGACGTCGAGATTGATTTGGTAGGATTGAACGCTGAGAAAAAAGATATTTTATTGGCGGAATGTAAGTGGCAGGACAATGTTTCTTCATATAAGGTTCTTGCCGAGTTAAAGAAGAAATCGGGACATGTAAGGTGGAATAACGAGGACAGAAAAGACACTTACGCTATTTTCGCAAAGTCGTTTAAAGAGAAGAGTATTGAAGATGAAAATGTGCGATTGTTTGACTTAAAAGATATCGGAAACCTTATGGAAACTTGAACTTAACCTTTTTTTTTATTCATCTTCGTCTTCATGTCTGAGCTTGTAGAGTAACTTGTCCATTTTGTCCGCGGTTGCGGGGTCGACTGGATATGCGCCTATCATGTCCCAAATTGTCTTTTTGGGTTTAAACAGTATGCCTTCTTTTGTGGCGATTATTTTCTGCGTAGCTTCACGGGGATGGTGGTTTGGCCTTTTTTGGTGACGACAACTTCAGCTACAGCAACTTGACTCTCGCTATCTTCCTTTTTCCCGACTTGTTTTTTCACAACTTCGGTTTCCAACTTTTTCGCCGTATTACCTTTAGTTTCGTACTACCTTTAAAAATTGCGGAAAAAAATTCTGAGCCAGCTCTAAGCGCGGGTTGCAAAGGCTTTTTAGCGTAAATCACCCTATTAGCATCAGTGACAAGTATGAGTCTTCTTGAAGTTAACGATTTTATTATGCAAAAGAAAATTCTCTCCATGCATGAACACTACGATTTTTCGGATTTGCAAGGCAACAAGCTGGGCGAAGCCGACGGCAACCTTGTCCAGGTCCCACCCAAATTTCAAGTCAAAGACACCCACGGCCAGGAGCTCCTGGCGGTGCAGGGCAAAGTGTTCTCGCTGCGGCATGAATTCACTTTTCACGGTCAAGGCGGCGAAGAGTTGGGAACAATAAAAAAGAAAATAGTCAAACTCGTCGGCGAAGAATTCTGGGTCGAAAAAAACGGGCAAGAATTCATGCGCATCTACGGAAACTTCACCGAACACGACTACCAATTCGAAGTCGCGGGGCAGCCGGTGGCTTCTGTTCACAAGAAATGGGTAACCCTAAGAGACCAACTAGGAGTCTCAATAACAGGACAAGCGGACCACCGAACAATCATCGGAGCCGTCATCGTAATAGAACACATAGAAGTAACAGAAAAACAATCCTCATCAGGCTCAGGGATCGGGAACATTCGATTCTAAGAGATAACGAAAAGCACCAAACAATCAAAGAAGTAACTGGAAGAAAACTCCCAAACTATCAATTCTATCCTACTTCATCAATCACATGAAGTTTCTGATGGCAAAACTTCGAGCGAAGCATGCGGAATAACAATCGAAAGCGAAAACAAGTGGAAAACTCTAATACAAAATGCAAGTAAGGCAAGCAAATAACCCCAAAACTTAACAACAAAAATCGATGTTGTTACTCTAAGGGAAAATATTGAAAAAAATTAGCGTAATATTTGCAATTATACTAATTGTAATAAATTCTATTTTAGGCGCTTTTGTCTTTTTTAATGCTTCAAACATAACGAATAGTTGGTTTAATCCTGAGACTAACCAAAAAATTACTAATCAAACTTTTTACCTATTTTACCCCCCTCAAGCACCAGCAACACTCATACTTGGTTCCAATGGAGCAATGATTAGTATAGATGTAAATATCACAGGTTCATTTTTAACTGATAGCCCTTTAACCATAATAGCCGTAGGGAGTGGCATCCCCTCTTTTCTGCAAAATGTTGATTATGTAGCAGTAGGATTTGCAGGAGCTGAAGCATACATTTCATCTGGTCTATTGAATGTTGAAGGCGGTGCATGGGCAGGGCTTTCGTTAACTCCAAATGCAAATATATCGCCTATAAACCAAAATGTCTTTTTAGGCGAAAATCTTGTGAGCGACGGTAGTCAACAAATAGCCTTTGAAAACCCTCAAACATACAACTTGATTATTACTATTGGTCTGAATAATCAATCTGAGCCGATTCAATATACCTATCCAAGTGACTCTATCTATGTTGGACAGCCAAGTGCTAATGTTGTTGGAGCGCATAATGTTAGATTTGATTATGCAGTTGGATTGATGACTGTTTTAGATATTTTCATCGGCGTGTTAACTTATACTGTTAAGGCTTTCAAAGAAGGAAATCAATCGGTGACTACCAACAGTATAAGCCCAGTTGCAAAGAAACCTAAACAAACAAGAAAAGCACCACCTAGAAAAACATCGTAAGTATGAAACACGTAAGGAACACGTAAAAAGAAAAGCATCAGGAAGATAATAAATAAGGCATCTACTAGACGCGACTAACATTAACAACCCAACTTTTCTGGTGAATGACTTGTTAAAATTCTGAATCGCCCTTTTGTTTAAATCCATGAACGCTTCTCCCATTGATTAATAGAAAAAAATGCATAAGTAAGACCAAGCAAATAGCAAAAAAAGGCAACACCAACAGGTACAGTATTACTCCTAAAATTCGTGAGTATTTTTTTGCTAAAGCGCTCCCAAATTTTCTGAATCAAATCCACACATCCCTTTGAATTGAATCTCAGGAAACATAAATGAAAAAAGTCGAGAAAAACAGTATGCCTCGAAAATTTACAGGCACATGATTTTAGGAGATATGCCCAAAGAACTTTACAGTTCCCGAAATAACAATCCTTAAAAGTTAGTTTTCTAAAAGCCAAGCCGATTTATTTTTTGCGTTTTTCGCATTGGAGTACTTTAGGGCAGATTAGGCATTCTTCTTGTGTTAGCATGGTTTCTCCTGGTGCGTGTAGGAGTCCGCTGAAGTGGGCGCATTTGGCTGGTGAGTCGAAGACTATAGGGTATTCGGTTGGTTTGACGCTGATTATTTTTTCGTTTGCGGTGGCGATTTCAAGTTTTGACATGCAGTATGGGCAGGCGTAATGGGTTTGTCTTGGGATAACGGATGTGTCTGTAATGATGGTTGGTTTATCAAATATTTTTTCGCATCCCTGGTAGGGGCATTTTAGTTTTTCTTCATGATGACTGTGGAAAAGCTGCATGTTTCATTCGCCTCCCATATTTGTTATACATCAAGTATAGCAAGATTTAATAAACCTTTCCGCAAAACAACATGCCCTGCACAAAAGCACAACACAACTACAACAAACATATTGCTCAGCCAACTGAGCCAAACTGTCTGTTGAAAGAGAAGACACACGTGCCCATAAACCCAAGACTAACCTTCATCAATAGCAAACCGACGTGCCGGCAATGAACAAGTCCACCCGCATAGTCTTATTATGCACCGCATGCGTAGCAGCCGCTCTTGCCTCATCTTTCCTAACAACAGATATTCTAGTCCGCCCTCAAGTCAGCGGGGTTCCCGATTCCCATTCCCAAGACCTACCCATTCTGCAAGGCGTCACAAAAAACAACGGCTACTACAACATCACCTTAGCATTCACCAACGTAACAGACTCCGAAACCCTAAACAACATCTTGATCAACCCGCAAATCAGCAAAACGGTTACGGACTCAACCTTCTACCTTAACGGCACAGCCATAAACCCTCAGGACCCAGTTAGCTGCAACCTAAACAGCGGCGACAGCCTCCAAATCAACCTTACCTTGCCCTGCACTGAATTCCCTTCCGGGTCAACAATCACGCTTCAAGTCATGGGGAACAGTTTCGGCAGCGGCAAAACAGTTGTGCTCCCATAAAACATCTGGCCGCCTCAATGCCCTAATTCCACAAATGTAAACCTAAACAGGACTTACCCACACGCTTACCATAGTCAAACACGTAAAAACATGTTACATATCCAATATTTCTTAACAATTATGAACAAATCTCAAACACGCTTATATCCATTCAAGACTAATTAATAAATATCAAAAAACAACGGTGGAAAAAAATGGAAAAAACTTCCCCAAAGAAAACAGCTCCAAAAGGAGAAATCCTGTACTTCCCTCACGTATAGGTGAATAAAAATGATTGCAGAAACAAGCGTCCCTCTCTTTGTGTTGTGCACAAGCTCGTTAACTGCAGCCTTTGTATACTATAACACAAAATACCGAAAATTCCTCAGAGAAAACGCAGTCAGCCTAACCAAACCCAACCTAAAACACCAATAGGAGTGAGTGACCCAAACAAAAAAATGACTTTACGACCCCACCCAAGAATCCCCTTTTCTTCGAGAAAACAAACCCCTCCTTTTTTTAAAAAATATCAATCTTGACCTCATGTATCAGATTTCGTTAATTTTTGTTTTTAAAGAAGCCTATATTGTTTAGATAATACTTTGTGGCAAGTGGCGCTTATAGCGGAAATCAAGGGCAGAAAGACTACAAAAGAGGAATCATAGCGGAGAGAAAAGTTAAGGCTCAGAAGCGGGCAGAGGAGCTTAGGAGATTAATGGATGTCACCTATATGAAAGGGTAGAGGACGTCAAATCGACGAGACAAGAGATGTAAAACAAAAACTACGAATTATCGATTTTGGGTAATAACTCGTGCAGACTAAATTTTTATTCTTGACACTTTTGGCTTCTTTTAGGAGTTAAGTCAACAGCGTAAGATAGGATCTTTTTCATCATAAACCGTTCCTTGACCTGGTCAAACTCTTCAGGAGTGTAAGCTAACACTTGCAAATGTTCACTATAGGGCCACATATCGAGGAGTCTTCCGCTTCTTTCGAGTTCTGGAACGCCTTTGAAGTCTTTGGAAATCACAATCAAGTCGACATCGCTTTCAGCCTTACGGGTACCTTTCGCAGTGGACCCAAAAAGCAAAACTTTTTTGAACGAAAAAGAGGTTTCTGCAGTGCGAAGAAACTTCTTAAGCCGCTGCATTATTGACCGCTTATCATTCAAGATTAAAGCTTTTGTCGTCATTTCTCCAACGCCTTAATTCTCTCAACAATTTTTTCTACAATTGGCAAAGCTTTCTCAAAGTATTCATCAACGATTTCCTTAGTATATATTTCGCTGGGAAATTGTAGACTGACATCAAGATACCGTGTTCCAAAAGCAGCATCGGTTAGTCTTTTGAGAAATCGTATCTCTGTTTCAGAGAGATCCAAGTTGTTAGCAACTTTGGAATACAGAGATTCTAACGCGTGACTTTTTGGTGGCTCTTGGCAATTGAAAGCTGCGATTGCTGCCTTAAGCGCTTTTTCAACTGCAAGATGAATATACAACGCCGCAACATCGTAAAATCCAGCTTCCTTTAGCGCTTTGGCTTTGTTCAAAGTATAGTCGAAGTCTTTAAGCCACATGTACAAGCTCTCTCGAATAGAAATAAGCGGCTGCTGTTTAGTTGCTGACCCGTTATCGGATGAAGTTTTTGCTCTCTTTAATTTCTTTGAGTTCGTCATCGGCTTTCGCGAAACAGACTATCGTCTTTCTGCTATTTGGGTTTTTTCTAAATTTAAATCAATCAAATGAAGTTAACGCACCCTGTTGATAAAATGGCTTAGCCCAGCATTTTTGAGGAATTTGTGCTTAAAAATTAGTGGAGCCTCGAGCGGGCTTTGATCCCGCGGCCTGCTGCTTACGAGGCAGCCGCTCTACCAGGCTGAGCCATCGGGGCATCCAATTGCTAATCAGTGAAAGCCAAGTTTTTAAATGTTAAGCCAACAAATCTGTTCGCAATTCTACATGCAATTTCACCAATTCTACCCGCAAAGCGTGCACCTCAATTCTATTCAGTTTTAGTTAAATAATTGCATAAGGCGGAAACGGATTTGAATAATTGAAGTTTGTAGAGTTGACTGCTAAAGAAGGAAAATGAAATACCAATGTTAACTGCTTTTTTAACATGCAAAATTGGAAAAAATTATTGATGGTGCTAACAAATGGAAAATAATGGGAAGTTAATTTGTATGAGTTGTATGCTTATTTTTTCTCGTGGCTTCTAAGTTTTTCAAGTTTCTTTTCTCTATACTGAAGCTCATCAGTCAGGGAACTTATTTCTTTCTTTATTCTGACGATCTGTCTTTCTTCGACTGTTGCGCCTTCGCTTGTGAGTATCATTTTCATCATACTCATTTTTTTCACCCCTCAAATTAGCTCTATTGGTTCTATTAAATCGCAAGCAATGCGACATTAATAAATGGTGCTCTTCTTCACCATCTTTAAACAACTGTTCAACAAAACAGAATCAATTAATCCTGCTTAACTCAATAGCCATATGATTATTTTTAGCCAACAATATGTCGACCCTGAGCTTGCAATGGTCACGCTCTAAAGCTATAATGGGCGATGTTTAGACTTATTTTGTCGTTGGGCGCTCTAATTAAGCCCAATATTAACGGCTAAACAGCCATGTAAGCGTCAATTTTAAAAGGCTTAAACAACCTAAATGTCTTGAATGAGATTTTCAATAGAAGTGTGAACATATGGACAACGCCAAAAATGGGAGCACTAATTCGAATGCAGCAAGCAGGAATATAGGTGAGCGAAAAATAATCGAAATCATCGCCAACTATCTGGAAGCCATGCCCAATTCCCCCGTGCCTTTCGGAGACGACGTTTCCGCCGTTAACATTGATCAAAAACAAGTTGCCGTATTGAAAACTGACATGCTTGTAGGAAAAACTGATGTACCCCCAAACATGAGCATGTGGCAAGCCGCACGCAAAGCATTGGTCATGAACATCAGTGATTTTGCTTCTAAAGGCGTCCAGCCTACGGCGGCTCTTGTATCGCTTGGGTTACCCATAGGTCTTATGCAAAAAGACATCGAAGAAATCGCCCGTGGACTCAATTCGGGAGCACGTGAATACGGCGCATACGTTATCGGCGGCGACACAGGTGAAGCCTCAGACCTAATCATTTCCGTTTCCCTCTACGGCGCAGCCGACAAAACATCGCTGATGCTGCGTAGTGGAGCTAAGCCAGGCGACATCTTGGCGGTTACAGGCTTCTTCGGCAAATCCGCAGCTGGCTTACGCCTGCTGGTTGATAACTATTCAGCTTCAGCGGATCAGCGTAACGTGCTGTCAGGTGCAGTTTGCATGCCTAAAGCTAGGCTAAAGGAAGGCTTAGCGCTCAGCGGCTCAGGCGGAGTGTCGGCTTCGATTGATTCAAGTGACGGTTTAGCTTGGAGTCTTCATGAAATCGGGAAAATGAGCAACGTTGGCTTTTTGGTTCACAGTGTCCCCGTTGCTGATGAAGTTAGACGATTTGCCGAGTTTAACCACCTTGACCCTTTAGAACTGGCGCTCTACGGTGGAGAAGAATACGAGCTTGTGGTAACGATTAAGCCTAAAGGATGGGTTGATGCTGAAGCCGCAGTTGAAGCAGTCGGAGGCCGCCTTCTGCCCATTGGAAAAGTCACAAAGGAGACCCAGATGCTCCTCGATCTTGACGGCGAGAAACGCGTTATTGAAGCAAGAGGCTGGGAGCATTTCAAGAGTAAGATTTAGCTTGGCAATCCAGCAGGTAATTGATTATCGTTATGCATGAAGCGGCTAAGTAGGGTTGTTTGCCTAAACTGATTTTTTCGCCAAACCGTAGAGCGAAGGTTTCTGCTTTTTTGGGCAAACCCACATGGTCACCGAGCACAAAGACGGCGTTGTCGGCAAGTTCCGTTTCAGCGATGTTTTTTCCACCCTCCTCCAAAACGTACACACGGCGGTTTTCCGCTTGTTTTTTGAGTAGTGCTTCAAAACCCGTCTTGTCAACGCTGATGCCGGGGTGAGATTTGCCGCTGATGACTTTTCTTAGAATTTGCTGCCATGTATCCACGTCCGTTCGCACGTCATAGAGGCTGCCGCCGTCGATCTGTACATGCAGGGGCGGAGTTGGCGGACCATTCAATACGGCGTGAAAAGTTACGTCTCTGCGTAAGCCATGCGAAAGAAAAAAGCTGGCAACCACGCATTCGTACACGATGTCTAATCTTCCCGCATCATGCAGGTTGCCAAACGCCCCGTTAGTTTTTCCCAAACGCGAAAACAAAATGAATTCTCTAGGCAAAGCAATCACAGTTTACTGCTACGCGAACTTTCCTTAAAGCACTTTCCAACCAACCCAGCCGACAAAAATTTTTTTACCTTACGATGTTGAATAGGACCAACAGGTTGTTTGCGACGACTATAGAGAGGAATAATATTATGCTAAGATAAGCGATTTTCAATGTTTGAAGCGCAATCCTAAACGATAAGGAGCATTTGTTGGGCGATTTCATGAGTGTTTTTTGCGCCAAAATAAAAATCAAACCCACAGAAACAGTTACTACTAATTTCACGAATACAAACGCAGGAAGATTTGAGCTAACTAAACCTGCTAAAACGGGGTTAAGCTCGCGTGTGCCATAATACAGGGTTCCGATAACCGTAGTTAAGCAATCCATCAACCCCAGAAAAATCAGAAACACACTCGGAACGGCTTGTGTACTTTCCAAAATGATTTTCTCCTTTCCTTCAAAAACAGTTTTTCCTGCCACGCCACTCATGCAAAGAACATTCTTACTTCTTAATTCTAGAACAATTTTTTGTAGGCTTTGACACAATTGACTATGGCTTTGTTGCCACCTATAAAATAGTAAAATGCATTTTTATACCTTTACTAGTCTGACTGAGGCACTAGTAGAGAACAGGTAGCTTGAACACTATCCAAGCTAAAGCTCAATTTCTCCAAAACCAACCTCTTCAGCTACTAGCAAGCAGACATTTTTTTCAAAACATCACAACCAAAAAGAAATCAACAAAACTCAAGAAAAAATATAAACAAATGGTCCTTTTACAGACGTTACTATCCATATTACGTAAGGCAAGTGTATCCTCGTTGAACAACTATTCAGAAGAATCCCGAATCGACAACATTTATTAGCCGCAAAGACTCCCGACCTATGTATATGATGTCGCACGTAATAAGATACTCTTTTACGTGTGCCTTAAAAAATTGAAACGTGGGGGAAATTGAAAAACGAAAATCCGAACTAAATTGTTATTATCGTACCTTTTGATTGTTGCACTTTTTGTTGCGGCAGGAGCCACCATCACCTACAATACGCTACAGATGGCGGACCTTCAAAATACAGCAAAAACCCAGCTTGAGATTAACAATAATGCTTATGCTTACCAGCAGGGCCTTGATCAAATCCAGTTCGGCACATTGATGTATGCTTCAGATAACACGACGCAGGGCGAGACCATAATCGTAAATAGCGCGGACATTATGCAGCCCGCTCAAACCTACTTGGTTAGCGCGTTGGCGGATAACTCATCGCTTCTCAGCGAATTTAACCAGGTAGTCAATCTGGACCAGAACCAGATTAACACTGCCATAAGTCAAGTCTATAGCCTATCCATTGGCAACGAAAACAGTAGCCAAAAGTACGTGGATATTTGGACTCAACTCAGTGTGCTTATGAACGGCGTTGCTCAAGCTGATGCTAAACTCGCTGATGTACGAACCACTACCTTAGCTAACGTCGAGAGCGCGAACACAGACGCCAAGAACTACGCTAACATGAGCCTAATAGTCGCCGTAGTGTTCTTGGCTTTGATCTCTGTAGTTTCAGCTGCTTTGGCAGTAATTATGGGCAAACGTATTACAGGTCCACTCAAGAAATTGGCTGACATCGCGCATAAAGTTAGTGTAGGCGACCTCAACCAAAGATTTTATCTTAAACAGAAAATCGACATCAAGACAGGCGACGAAATCGACGAACTTGTAGATGCCTTCAGGAGAATGGTTAACGCATTCCGTATGACTGCAGCACTCAGCGGCGAAGAAGAGGCGCCCCAGGAGACGCAGCCATAATGACCGTTGAGCAAGATTTTCTGGCGGTGCTCGCCGAGGACCTGGGGCCAGCCGCTAAGATATTCTTACTCCGTCAATGCAGAAGTCACCTGAACAAAGAACCTTCAATGCTTGAAAAATCCGACATCGACAACTTAGCGAAATGGTGCCATATCGGAATTCAAACGGCTCTCGGCGCTCAGATCGCGGACAAGGTCCAAAAAGGCTTGCTGGCGTTAAAGCAGGAGCCTTAAAAAACACCTACTTTTTTCTTTTAAGTTTTGCCAAATACGCAATGCAAAGTTTTCCCTGATTGCAGGATTAGATTTTACAATGGATAGGCCATAGCATTGTAGCTGCATCTACCGGCATTCAACTGATGGGGAACGATTAAAAAAACTATCAAACTATAAAGTTGCTATCTTTCTGAATAACGGAAAATTAGTATTACCATAAGGAGGGGAAAACTTAGAGCGTTTAAACATTAAATAAAATTTTGGCTAAGTTTTGTGTTAGCCAATTTTTGTTTTGTTGTTTGAGTTGGTTTATTACGCTTGGGCCGTTAAGTCTCTCAGAATGCTTGATTGGTCGCAGCTTTTTTCCATGAATATGCTGATTTTGTTTTGTCCCTGTTCTGAACAGAGCACCTTGATGTTTTTGCCTTCGATTAATATGCTTTCTGTGTCGCCCGTTTTGAATGTTGCAGCCAGCGTCTTTGCAGACTCGAATGCTTCGGATGATAGCATAGCGTACTCTATGATTTTCGCGGAGTCGTCAATATCAACGGTGGCTTTGGAGTCACTTTTGAAGATGAAGCCAACTACACCTTTGCGTTTTCTGATTTCTTTGGCAGTCTCTAAAAGGTCTGCGTAATTTGGGTCTTCGTTTTCAGTTGGGCAGGTTGCTTCTTCATCTAATTGCGTTCCGATAACGATTGATTCTTCAACAGTTTCTGCGTCATTAATGATTCTTTTCTTACTCATCGTTTACTCCTCTCTGATCCGCCCACTACTGGCTTGATAAGCACCAAGGCGCCTTTCTTAATTTGTAGCGCTTGTTGTAGCTTCTCTGGAATCTGGGTTATCCCTTTGCCTTCATGTTGCGAGTCTTTAATAGGTTGTAGCTTGCATTGAATTTTTTTGCCAAATGTTGTCTCTTCAACCGTAACTTCCTTGATTTGGTTCTCGCCGAACATTTCCTTCCAACTGGCTATGACGGCACTATCAACTCGCACGTAATCAGGATTGCCCAATAGTCCTCCTAAACCTCCAAGGGTTTCCACCATGACTTGAAGAACGGGTACTTGCCGAGTGTATTCGTCAAATCCTTTGAACAAGTCAGTTTTTTGTGCCTGGACGGGTTCGCCGCTGGTTTTTGTTTTTTCGACGGATTTGTCGGTTTTGTCTGTTTTTTCAATTTGGACTGTTTCTGTTTCTTCTTGGGTTTCGAAAACTGGTTTGATTAGGACTTTAGTGCCCTTATGGACATTTAGTTCGGTTTGTATTTTGTCGGAAAGCTTAACTATGCCTTTATTTTCGTATTTTTCGCCCTTTAATGGTTGAAACTTGCACTGAACGATTTTCCCGTGGGGTGCTTCTAAAGTTATTTTTCTGATGGGTTGGTCGCCGTATTTTTCTGCCCACTGCACAATTAATGCGACGTCGATGTAAGCGGTGTCGGGATCAATCATGAATCCTCCTAAGACCGTGAGGTTTTCAACTGTGTACTCGTTTGCTTGAGCCTCTTGATCAATTATTTCCTGCTCGTAGGCTACCTGCTGAGTCTTCAACGTGACTTCTTGAGGTTGGTTTTTGATTGACGGATAGATATTCTGAACTATCTTAAGTGTAGTTGGAATCATGACTCTGACTAGATTAGAGATTGTTTTTTCGTCAGCATCGTTTGAAGCAGAAGTCGTTACATAGAGACCGTCAAATTGGGTGATGTTAACTTTGGACTCTGAACCTGTGAAAATTACTGATTCGATTCCACCCACTGCCAAGGCCCTGTCGGCAAGAGCGCGAAAGGCTTCTTGAGCACTGGTCATTGCAACTTCTGTTGTGTTCTCATCCCCGGCTAGAATTTCGCCGGTTTCTCTAAAAACAAGGATGTTTGAGATGTCTGGGCAGACGTTCTTGATTTCGTTGATGGTATTTTTTAGGGCGAGGTTGCAGGCTTCAGTGCTCATTTCGAGAATGCTCCTTTAGAGGGCAGTTAGGATATTTTGAACAAGATTCGCTGCGGGATGCCCTCGTCTTCCAGCACTAGGTACTTGAGGCCTTCGGTGTCGCCAAGTTGGTCTAGCCATTTTAATGCGTCGCGCACTTTCTGCAAAACCAAAAGCCGCTCTTGGTGGCTCCGCACGACTGCTTCTATGGCTGTTAACTCGTGGAACGCATTAGCATCTAAGATGATGTTGAGTGTACCAACGGTTATTTCGCCCGGGCTATCTGTTGCACTGGTTTTTTTCCCTGCGAGCTTCATTATGACTTCGCGGACTTTTTTGGATTTTTCCGCCAAAGTTCGAATTTCATCCAAGCGACGCAGATACTCACCCAGCAAACTTTTGGTTTCAGATAAATCCTTATCTAAGGCGTCAGCTATCGACTGAGCCGAATTATATTCTTTTAATTGTGTTACCATGATTTTACACCTTCACTATTAGAGAAAATAAGAAAAAGGAAAGATTGTTGTTTCATTTTTCGCCTTACCCCCGAAATTCAAAGTTAGATTGTGAAATTGAGTTTAAGATCCGCTGTATGTTGCTGAGCTGGAAATTGTGTTGCCTTTTGCGGTCATCAGTTTTATTGTGTATTGTGCACTGTTACTGAATTGCTCTTGAGTTATAGTCATAGTAATAACTACTGAGGTGCCTTTAGCAATTGTTACTTGTCCATTTGCTGCGATAACTGAAGGAGTGGTCGTTCCACTTGTAAATGCTGAGACTACGGTCGCGGTGTATCCATCTATAGTTGCTGAAGATATTGACACTGTAGCGGAACCTGTGTTTTGAACAGTAACGACAGCTTGAGCGGTTAAGAATACTGGCGGCGAAGCGGTGCTCCAATTGTTAGTTAATACAATGTTTGTTACTGATGCTTGTTCTGCACTTCCCATGAATCCAAGGGTTAATCCTCCCATCCATGCGGCTACGACAACGCTGACTGCGACTGTGACTGCGATAAGTATGATCGTTGCGATTACGGGGCTTAGGGCTTTGGCGTTCTTTGCAAACTTTCTTAATTTTCTAAAGTTCAATTTTTTTCTCTCCATTTTGTTTTGCTGAATCTATTTCTCGCTTTTCCCCTAATAAATATTATGACTTAATAAACCATATTACATATTCGTTCAACACGCATACAACAAGAAATAACCCTAATGTTATTCAGCAACTAAGATAGAATTTGTCCAATTCAAAATTGGGATTAAAAGATAAAGAATTGAAAAATAAAAAACTGTTGAAAAGTGGTTATGCTTCGAGCTCGTCGAAGAGGTCGAGAAGGAGCTTGGCTATTTTTTCGCCGCTTTCGGTTTTGAGGTATAATTTCTTGAGTGGGTCAATCCGTTCGCTCTTCGCTAGTCCTAATGATTCGATCTCGATCATTCGGGCTCTGAAAGTGCCGTCGCTTAATGTGAGTTTGTTTTTGTGCATGAAATCTTTTGCTTCTTTCCATTTGCCGCGGCCTGCATAGAGTAGTAGCAGGCAGTCAATCGCGTGGTCCTTCTCAAGCATTGCTTTGATTGCGGATAGCTTCGGGTCTGTGAGCACATGCTTGATTTTCTCGTCGTTATTCTTTGCCATTTTATTCACCTTTGTTTCTTGTTATCAAAATTGGCGTCTTGTGCTTTTAAATCATATTGCGAATTACGTAACATATCTGCAGACGCCTATCTCCCGAAACCAATTATTCACAACTTCCTTATAAATAATACCGAGCGAGCTACAAAAGGCATGGAAAAATAAACGATATGCCTCAAAAATGGTGTTAAAATCGACAAAGCTATAAAATTTTTAAAACTAAATGGCTCATGCAAAATAAAACTCAGGCGGGTTTTCTGGTTAAGGCGCGCCTAAAAAACCCGAGGGTTGCTGTTTGGCGAAAACAAAAGACTTAACAAACCTAAACTTAACTAATAAAATAGCAAATAACCATCATCTTAAGAGGCAAAAAAGTGGCTGCTAACACCCAATATGAAGTTCCAACATGGAACCAGATATACGATATGTTGCTTGCCCAAGCCCAAAAAATCCAAGGCGACGGCTACAAACCAGACATTATTGTCGGCATCGCAAGAGGCGGATTAGTGCCCTCGCGCATCTTGGCGGATCTTCTGGAAACCAGGGGCTTCGCAATAATCACCATAGAATATTACGTTGGAATCGGCCAGAAAAACAAAGAGCCAGTTTTAAAGCAGTGCCTCCACACTCAGCTGCCAGACAAAAAAGTGTTGTTGGTTGATGATGTCTCTGACGGAGGCAGGAGCCTGCAGCTTGCAAAAAAACATCTGCAAGAGCAGGGCGCAAAAGAAATCAGAATAGCTACTGTGTACTGCAAACCCGGAACCATAACCCTGCCCGATTATTTCGAGAAAGAAACCAGCCACTGGATAGTTTTTCCATGGGAAGCCAAAGAAACGATGGCAAAAATCACGCAGAAAACCGAGGGGAAACGTGCCGCAAGCCGGGAAATCGCAAATCTTGTAAAATCGGGCTTGCCAAGGCAGTTGGCTGAAAAACTGCTAAACGACGGCGACAGGAGCCAATAATGCAGTATCTCTTAGAGGAATACGGCAAATACGTGGAAATAACAGGGTACAAAAACGTAATATTCGAGAAGGCAGAAGCGTTCCTTAAAGCAAACCGAAAAGAAACCCTACAAACCGTTGATGTCCAATTCTTCGACGCTCAATTAATCGCCACACAAGAGCACCTATATTTTGCAGCCCTAAACGCGCTGCTGGCTTTCCGTAACAAAACAAATATTTCTAAAAGCCTAGCCATGGAAACAATGCTTTTTGCTTCCGCTCAGCGGCAAATACAAAAAGCCATCCAACGCTGCGGCATCACACCCCAAACCGCAAGCATGGCAGTTATAGTAATCGGCGACAAGTCAACCCAACTTAAAACCATGCTTGAGGCAATAAGCACCTGTTTTGGCTTGGTACCTGACGAGCAGGTACTGGAAATGTCGGATTTTAAGGAACAAAAAATTGTTGAAACCTTTCAGATCACAGACCAAGAGCTCAAGGCTGTCATTAAAAACGGAAATCGTGAAGAGGCAGTGGTTAACTTAGTTATCGAGCGAGTAGCCCTGCTGGCAACTCAACTTTAAGCCTACAGCATCTTCTCTTTAACAACCGCCAAGATGTCGCTGGGTTTAAGCAGTGACAAGCCCGTTAAAGCTCCAAGAACCTCAATCAGCAAGATTTTATCTGGGTTTTTTAGGTCTGCTTTGCGTTTGATATCTGACGCCGCTGCCTCGATAAGGTCTTTTGAGTGAATTGTGGTGAAGCGTTTTTCAACTGTGACTCGGAAAGATTCCTGCTCGCCGATTTTGGCGGCTAACTCTTGGGTTATGCGTTTAATTTCTTCCAAATCAGTTGGTACAACCCTTTCAATGGGCAAAATTCTTAGCGCGTAGCGGAACTCGTAGGGGCGCTCTTTGAGGATGGCACGCAATTTCTCTATAGCCAAGCAGGGCTCCAGCGTTGTTTTGCCGACGATTAAGCCCCTGATTTTAGTTTTGGCAACTTGCGCTTCAGCATCACCTAACTGTTCCTTGAGAAGATAATGCAGTTCGTTACACATCGGCCGCTCGTTTCCACGTGAAGTGGTTGCTAATAAATTAAAGTCGTGAATCATACTGAGTCTCCCGGAAGAGAAAGATGCGACATGTTATTTTTGCTTTACCTTACAACGTGTTTGGAAGCTTCTAACGACGACAAAACTCTGGAGTTATCTTAGTTTTCGCTTATTATCTTTTCAAACCATGGCTTGAGTTTAGGTATATCCGTGTTTACTGTGCTCCATACTCTTTTCAGATCTACTCCAAAGTACTCATGAATTACTTTATCTCGCATTCCAGCCATATCTTTCCGTGGTATTTGAGGGTAATTATTCTTGATTTCAAGCGGTATATTTTTTGTAGCTTCTCCGATGATTTCCAGTGCTCTAATAACTGCGTAAACTGTTTTCTTATCCTTTGAAAAGCTATCATAATCCATGTCTTTAACAAAACCGATGGCATCATTCATTGCATTTATTATGTCCTCAATGTAATCCAAGAACTCTTTTTTCATATGGGTACAACTTCTTCCAAGACATGCTTTCCTATTCTTGGCTTAAGAGTATGTTTTTCTACCAAATCGACCTTAATTCCCAAAATATCACCCAGGTAATTTTCTATTCCAATGAAATCTAAAAGGCTTAAATCGGCTGTTTCTTCAAACTCCACTAAAATATCGAGGTCGCTTTGTTTTTTCTGTTCGCCTCTAACGTAGGAACCGAAAATGCCTATTTCTTTAATTTTATATTTTTGCCTCAATTCTTCTTTATGTTCAGCTAAAGTGCTTTTTATCTGCTCGAACGTTTTCATTCTGCTCATTTCTTATTCTACGGTTGATAAGTTAAGTCTTGCCGTTTATACGGCTTAAAATTGAGTTTGGCTTGGTGTGTACCAAGTTGATTTTTTGGCTTTTGTCTTAGACGTCTGTGTGTGATCAAGCTACCCTCCCGGTCTGCTAGATGCTTCTATTAGGCTTCAAATATGATTCAACATAGTTCAACATAGACGCAACGTCGCGCACTTTCAACATGAATTGATGCTTTTTTAACATACGAGAACTGTAGAATGCGCTGTTTACCCTTTGTTAACCGTGGTAAGAAAAGTCGGTTCCAATCAGTTCACGATGATGTTGTGGGTGAGCACCTAAATTTGATGATTTCGCGTTGGAGTTGTGTTTTGGGGAAGTTTTATATTTGTCGAGTGCAGACCTTACTTTGTAAGGTATTTAAGTCTTACTTGATGGGGAAAAACATGACCTTGAGCTTTGGATACTTGACCGCTAAACAAAAAATGATCTGGGACCTAAAAAGCAGAGGACAACAAGAAGCCAGCATCGCAAGAAAACTCAACGTCACCCGCCAAACAATTCACAGCGTTCTAGACACAGCGAACCTCAAGATCGGCGAAGCCCTACAAGAGGTAGCAACAATCAACAAAATCGAAGTCGAAACCCTCGACCCAAACAGAGGATTCCTCAAAGGATACAGCAACCACTTCAAAACCCAAGCCTTCGTCACCTTCTCAGCCAAAAACGGTATCCAACTCTGGTACAAACACGAAGGCGACTGCGAAAAATGCAATAAACTCCAAACCTGCAGAGACACGTTGCTTGTGGAGGCAAAAGACCGCAACTTCCTACTGCTGGATGATACGAGCAAGATTTTGCCCTCCAAACTTGCAGAAGCCCTATTCGCAAAAATAACAGGTGAATAGACATGGGTATTCGTAAAAGACTTAAAGATTTTAGAAATTGGTGCCCTCAACCGCCAGACCGCTTGCCCACCCAACTGAGAAGGTATTATGTGCCCATTGCCGCCATAGTTACAGCAAGCATTATTCTGTCCGTTTCATTCTTCGCTTTTTCAGGCTTAATGTCTAACATGTCGGTTCCCGTGATTCCCTTAGTTAACGTTGGCTCATCGACTAACCCTACTCTACTCTGGAACTATACCACTGGCAACTTAGTTTATTCGCCTCCCACCATCAACAACGGAGTACTCTACGTAAGCTCCTTAGACGGAAACATTTATGCCTTAAACGCTACCAACGGGGCGAAAATTTGGAATTTCACAACTAGCGGTCAGGTTTTTGCGAGTCCTGATGTTGTCGATGGTGTCGTTTACGTAGGCTGCGCTGTGCTCCCACCGCCTAGTGAGTTAGGCACTTTAACAACGGGGGGCGCCGTATATGCTTTGAACGCTACTAACGGTGTCCAACTCTGGAAATATGTCACCAGTGGCTATGGTGTTTCTTCATGTCCAGTTGCTATCGGTGGTGTTGTCTATGTTGGCTCATGGGACGGTAACATCTATGCTTTGAACGCTACAAGCGGCGCCAAGCTTTGGAATTATAATACAGGTGGAGCTGTTTATTCTTCTGCTGTCGCTGGCGGCATAATCTACGTTGACTCTTCTGACGACAATGTATACGCTCTTAACGCTACCAACGGTGATAGACTCTGGAACTGCCTCACAAGCAGCGCATTACTGATCAGTTGGGGGGGCGTGCTATATCCGATTTGGTCATCTCCTGTCGTTGTCGGCGCAGCGGTCTACGTATGCAGCGACAATGGTACCGTCTACGCCTTGAATGCTGAAAGTGGCACGCTTCTTTGGAATTACAACACCACCCGCATTGAGCCATACTATCAAGTTACGATTTTGTCATCTCCTAGCGACGTCAGCGGAGTACTCTACCTAAGCTCCCAAGACGGAAACATTTATGCTTTGAACGCCACCAACGGCGTAAAAATCTGGAACACCACCAGCGGTGAATTCGATACCTTGTTCAGCACATCTCCTGCCGTTGTTGGTGGCGTGATTTACGCAAGTTCCTATGATACCTTAGGAAATGGCACTTTGTGTGCTTTGAACGCTATCGACGGTGACCAACTCTGGAACTTCACTATTCCAAACAGTTACTACCTGACTACATCTCCTACCTTCTTTAACGGAGTAGTTTATGCAGGCTGCGCCAACAGCGTTTATGCATTAAGAGTTGCGTCTCCGACGCCTTCACCAACGCCGCCACCTTCAACCGCTATTTCGAACACCCAACTCATAATCATCGGAGGGTTAGTTGCAGTGATAATTGCTGCTACAATGGTTCTTTTAATGTTTAAAAGGAGACTTAAAATCAAAAGCGCAAGCCCACCGTCTACAACACATAACTCCATCAATTTCATCTGTTCAAATTCACAGAGCTACTATGTTTGGAAACCTTCTTCACAAAAATACACGGGCGAATAGGAATGGGTTTGCATAAGAGATTTAGGGATTTTAGGGATTGGTGTCCTCAGCCACCAGATCGTTTGCCTAGAAGACTGAAACAGTATTCTGTTCCAATCACTATCCTGCTCACGGTAACCCTTTTCGCTGCTTCATTTTCAATTTTCTACTCAGGCAGCATGTTCCACCCTTCCATACCACTGGCGCCCGCAATACCTATGAGCGCTATCGCTCAATCTTCGAGCACCTTTTACATTGGGCCTTCAAATACCATTTACATTAGACCAGATGGAAGCATAGATCCTTCAACAGCGCCTATAAAACGAGTAGGAAACGTCTACACACTTACAGACAACATAGCTAACAACAATGGGACCGCAATCGAGGTTCAGAAGGATAACATCGTTATTGACGGAGCGGGCTTTACGCTTCAAGGTCCAGGAACTCCACTTCCCCTGACTGATGAACTTACCGGTGGTATTGGCATCGATATTTCAAATGGAAACAACGTTACAGTAGAAAATTTTCTGATTACCAACGCTTTGGTTGGTATCGAACTTGAAAACAGTGCCAACTCACAACTAATCCAAAACAACATAACAACCTACTCGTATGAAAATGGCATCGATGTTTTTAACTCCTCAAACAACGCGATATCCAACAATAACATCGTCTCGTATGCTAACCTTGATGGTTGCCAAAACAACGGCATTAGACCTGAGCAATTCTTTTAACAACACAGTTTCCAAAAACAACGTGGTAGGAAGCTGGATAGGTATCTACTTGGGGATACAAATAGCAGTGTTGTTTCTGGGAACAGCGTTACCCAAAGTTGCACGGGAATAGGTCTCTTTGCTTCTGATGCTAACCAAGTGTTTGGAAACAACGTGTTTGGAACAGTCGAAGCTATCTCTCACTGGAGATTATCCTGATTCTGGAACAGGCATAACACTCTACGATAAAGCAGACTATAACCAAGTTTACGGAAACAACCTCATCAACAACGGTAATGGCATGAATGTGTGGTTTGGTTCTTCAAACAATACAATATACGATAACAATTTTGAAAAAAACCAGTTCGGTCAAGTAAACCTCTCACAGGAATCTGGAGTAAGCAACTTTTGGGACAACGGTACAATAGGTAATTACTGGAGCGATTATCATGGGCAGGGAACATACGTCATTGATAACAATAACGTTGACTACCATCCGCTTACGCATTCGACGCTGCTTTCTGCTATACTGCCGATTGCCACTATTGCCACCGTTGCATCCGTGGTGGCTCTTGTTTCCTCACTGTTGCTTTATAGAAGGTATCGAAAGAGGCAAGTAAACGAGCAAAAACAAATTGAAACTCGGGTGAGTTGAAATGGGTCTGCGTAAAAGGTTTAGGGATTTTAGGGATTGGTGTCCTGAGCCACCAGACCGATTTCCTGCAAAATTGAAACGATATTCCATGCCCATCGTTGCGGTGGTAACGGTAACCCTTATTTTGTCCATGTCATTTTTCGTGTTTTCATCAAGCTTAATATCTAATCCGACCGTTCCAATCGTGCCCTTAGCCAATGGACAAAGCACTTGGAGTAGGCAGACTGTATCGACCGATGATACCTTCGGAGCAATCTACATGGCTTTGGACTCAAACAACAATCCGCACGAAGTCTATACTGGAGCAAATGGCTTAATGTATTATGCGAGTTGGGACGGTTCAAGCTGGGAAATTCAAAGTGTCATCCAAGGAGGCACCCCAGACAGTCTCGTATTGGACTTAAACAATAACCCACATATACTCTACAAAGGGGCTAACGGGGTAACATATTATGCAAGCTGGGACGGGTCGAACTGGAACTTTCTAACTGTACCAACAGGCTACGGATACTCTCTTGCTTTGGATTCAGAGGGCAACCCACATTTAGCTTATGAAAACGTTTTGCCAGTTTCAGAGTATCCTTCGGGAATTACCAATGATATTTCTATGTTGAATTATGCAAGTTGGAATGGCTCAGGCTGGAGCGTTCAAACGGTTGACGAACCGATAAGCTATACTGACAGTATTTATTTGGCTTTAGATCAAAGCAATAACCCGCACATAATGTACGGCTACGATACTTATTATCCGCCGAATGGTGGTGAGCTATTTGCAGTGAAGTTCGCTGTCTGGAATGGCTCAGGTTGGAACATTCAAACAGTCTTCTCCAATTTGGGTTATTTCGGAGACCTGGTTTTAGATTCGAGTGGTTATTCCCACTTTATTTACTCGAAAGATTCTTCATTGATGTATGCAAGCTGGAACGGGTCAGTTTGGAATACACAAACTGTTATTTCGAATAATAGCTACGGCAACCCCAGCCTCGCGTTAGACTCGCACAATGACCCAAGTATCGAGTTCTTCAACGGCTCTTTAATGTATACTAGCTGGACAGGTGCAGGCTGGAATATTCAAACTGTCGCCCCAAGCAACTTCGCTTACGCAGCGGGTCCTTTAGCGTTAGACTCTAACGGTAACCCGATTATCTGCTACTGGGTGGATGACATACGCAACACCACAGCTTTTGTCAGCCAATTAATTATTACCTCACCCACGCCTTTGCATGCTACACAGGCCCCTAAGCCTTCGCCCACTACACTTAAAACGTTGCCACCCACTTCAGTCTCAGTTACCAAACTCTGGGACTTTACACCTGCCCAAAGTGAAATCATTTCTTCAGTTACGGCAAATGGCAATATTTACTTTACATCTGGGAACAGCGGCGCGCCTCCTGCGACCTTGTATTGCCTTGACGCTTCCACTGGCGCCCAAATCTGGAACCAAACGGGCATCTTGAACGGATTTACGGTTGCAAACAGGTATGTCTACGTTGACGAGGGTTTGCCAGGTGCAGTTGCGTGCTTGAACGCTTACACGGGTGTCCAACTCTGGAATTATTCTTTCGGAACAGATTTTGGCACTCCTACGGTAGATGGAGGCATAGTCTATGTTGGAGGACAAAGCTACACATTGTCAACGGATGCAGATGTTGGCTGCGTTTATGCTTTCAATGCTTTAACTGGAGCAGTAGTTTGGAACTTCACAGGTTCAGCGCAGACTCGCTTTGACTTAAGTCCCTTAGTTGTTGCAGGTGAAAGCGTTTATGCCGTTAGCGCGTTCCTGTCAGATTACGACAGCTCTTGGCATGGTGCTGTTTACGCGTTAGATGCTTCCACAGGAAAAGAACTATGGAATTACACAGCCCTTAGTGATTTTAGTTCAGTTGTTGCTAGTGGCCAAGAAGTCTACATTAGTTCTAGCTTTGTTGACACTACCAACTACGTAAATACTGAGAACGTCAACGGAAAAATCTATGAAGGCGGCATTCTTTCCCTCAACGCATTTAATGGGGCAAAAGTTTGGAACTATCCAACCGACAGTTCTGTTGAGTCTCTTATTGTCGCCAATGACACGGTTTATGCAGACTCCGGTGACGGTATCGTATATTCTTTTGATGCTTCAAACGGTATGGCGAACTGGAATTATGCTGCCGGGACAGGTATAGGCTCTCTCATCTTAGTTAATGGCTACCTTTATGCAGGCTCCTCCTCGGGCGTCTACTGCTTCGATTCAACCAATGGCAAAATTATTTGGAACTTCGCAACCAGCGACTTTACTGATTCGTCCACCACTTATCCGACGTATGCTGATGGTTTAATTTATTTGGGGTGGAATGGTCCCATGTTTTTCTCGCCTGCAACTCAGCATGACTTCTACGCTCTTGATGCATGGACTGGTCAAAAACTTTGGAACTATACACTGGACTATACAGTTTCATCTTCTCCTGTAGTTGCAGGTGGCACCGTTTACATAGGCGGCAATTTCGTGAGCACTAAAAGCCCAGATTATGAAGGACCAGGCGCTGTTTTAGCTCTAAAAACAAATGCTGCATCTTTGCCGTTTACACAGCCGCCATCATCTTCAACTTCAACATCATCAACGCCCCAAACTCAAGATTTGTTAAATCCTGTTCTACTTGCTTCTCTGACTGTAATTGTGGTTGTCATTGCTGTTATGGCTGTTCTACTTTTAAGACACAGGAAAATGACTAACAAGACTTCTCCAAGTCCTGATCTATCATCCAAATTTTTTCAGAAAACATGGTTCTCAAAAATCAGGGGAGTTAAAAATGGGTTTGCGTAGGAGATTTAGGGATTTTAGGGATTGGTGTCCACAACCGCCCAATCCTCTACCCACTAATCTTAAGCGGTATTCTGCTACAATCGCAGTTGTGCTGGCGGTTACTGTTCTTTCAGCAGCACTGTTTACGGTTTCGTCAAGTTACCTTTTAGGCTCTTCGGTGAAAACGCTACCAATTTTACCGCTGTCTGCGCAGAAGACGTCTGCCTCACCTAATATAGCGCAACTCTGGAACTTATCAATAGGTTTGCAGAGTGGTTCGCCTACCTTTTCCAACGGCTACCTCTACGCAGAATCCGCTGTGTTAAACGGCAATGCTTATTGCCTTAACGCTTCAACAGGCACCCAAATATGGAGTTTCCCGCTAGGGGACACAGACCTTAGCAGCTTTTTTCCTTATGGTTTTATCTTTTCGCCAGTTGTTTCAGGAGCATACGTTTACGCGGGCGCTTCAATTGCCATTAACATTGGGTATTACGACGTCATCTATTGCCTAAACGCATTAACAGGAGCTGAATTGTGGAACTTCACTTATGGGCCATCCACAGCTAACTATGCTCCTGCAGTGGCTAATGGGTACGTTTACGCTGTTTCGGGTTTTCCAAGTAAAGTTGACGTTTACGCGCTCAATGCTGCAACAGGAGCCTCAGTATGGAACTTCACTACGGGCGCCACTATTGAATCGTCGCCAACTGTAGCAAATAACGTGCTGTACGTTTCATCAGGCAGCACAGTTTTTGCTCTAAATGGCGTAACTGGAACGGAGATATGGAATTACCCCACGGGCAATACTGCTGCATCTGCCACTATCAGCAACGGCGTAGTTTACTTTGCGTCTGGAAACCTTCTCTATGCCCTTGACGCTGAAAGCGGAACGCAAATCTGGAATGCATCAACGCCTCAAACAATCGCAACGGATTCTCCCCCTGCAGTAGCCAACAACTTGGTCTATGTAAGCTCCAATGACACAGTCTATTGCTTTTACACTTTGTCAGGTGCCCAAGCATGGAACCAAGCAACCGCTGGGACAGCAACCTCTCCCGTAATCTCAAGCGGTAACGTTTACCTCGGTTCCAATGGCGTCAGCGTTTACTGTCTGAACGCCTCAACGGGAGACAAAGCATGGAACGTCACAGCTTTACCACATCTAACTGCAATGTACATGGATTTCACAGAGAACCAGATATTTCCAGGCATGGGGCCAATTCAAGGCGGTCCAATCCTGTACTCTCCCACTGTCGTCAACGACACCGTGTACATAAGCCTAAGTGCCTCAGCTTTTACTAGTCCAAATGGAGGAGACGTTACTAACGTGGGTATCATTTTTGCGTTAGGACCTGCAACAACTCTTACCCCTTCACCTACGCCATCTCCCTCACCTACGTCATCTAACAATCTAACCATTATAATCGGAGTGGTAGTTGCAGTCGTTATTGTTGCCGCATTGGTATTCTTAATGTTCCTGCGTAAGAAAGGATTTACGTCAAAAATTAGGAGTGAATAAAGACGGACATGCATAAAAGATTTAGAGATTTTAGAGATTGATGTCCTCAACCAACTGCTAAGCTGTCTTACGTTTTGCAGGTGACCAAAACTGGAATGACCGTTTTTAACTCCACAAAATATTCTTTCAATAGACCTTGCCCTTTTCTTGTAATTCGGTATTGTTTGCGGGCTTTTCCACGGGTGATCTCCCAGTTTGAAGATATTAGCTGCTGTTTCTCTAAATGTTTGAGTTCAGTATATAGGGTTGATGGGCCTAGGCGTATGCCGAATTTCTTGTATACCACCTTGAAGATGGCGTATCCATGTAGTCCGCGGTCGGATGTATCGTTTATGATGTTGAGCAAGACGCTTTCGAGGATTGCGCCGCGGAAAATTTTTTTGTTTAAAACTATCAAAACTTTTTCTCCTCCTGAGGGTTTCAGAACCCAATTACATATCTTAAGAGTGACGATTGAAGATATAAAACCATGTTGTAACTACCACACAACCACAAACAACAAAACAACACACAAACAACTAACCCAAAGACAAACAAAAACCGTGTGCTTTTTAAAAAACCCTTTAAACCCAGCAGCAAAGTTGAAGGCGCCTTGAAAAAGCCTTCTCCGGAAAGCAAAGCCAATTTAAAAAAACACGAGAAAAACAAAAATTAAGGCTGAGAAATTGCGAGTTCTTGTGGGTCAGCGATATTTGACGATTTCTCACAGCTTAGGGCTCGAAGCCGTCGCCTCACATCATCCCGAGGCTTACATGGGTCTTTGGAGAATTTATCTATTTTGTTGGAGCCTGCCACAGATTTTTGTTTGCTTGCTTACATAGGAACTTACGGTTTTAGGCATCAAGATTTTGTGAATTTGCTCTTTATTGCTCCATCTCAGAGAGGTTTTTTTAATTTTCTCTTCTAGTTAAAGGCTTATTTACAGCGCCTTCCTTGAATTCTTAATTTTTATTGCTTTTTGTCGCCTTTTAATGCCTTTTCTTTACTTTTTGTTACTTTTCTTTACTTTCTGTTACTTTTCTTTACTTTTCTTTACGCAACCTGCAAACGCCACAAGCTCTGAAACAGAAAAGCAACTTAGAACGGCTTGTTCAAAATTTGCCGCAAAACAACTCAGAGCGACTCTTCAATAATCCGGCACAATTCCGCACAAATCCGCACAATTCGACACAAATCTGCACAAAAATGCACACAACCTGCAACCGAATTGAGCCCTAAACGAAAAAAGCAACCCAAAACAACCAGAACAGTCAAGCAGCACTTACAAACGTTATATCCTCTTCAAAAAGGCGCAAAAGGACACAGAAATACATTCTGCTACACTTCGCTACGCGATTATTTGCGATTAAACGCGATTATTCTCGATTATTTGCGATTATTCTAGATTCAACCTGCAAGCAATTTAAGCCCTAAACGAAAAAAGCAACCCAAAACAACAAGAAAAAGATTGCGCGGAAAAACGCAAGAGAATTCTCGCAACTGCAGAGTAATGGGTTAAATTGCATTGTTGTGTCGGAAGATTAGTACCAAAAAGGTTGCATGTGGCATGTTTGATTCTCATTATTTGCTTCAGATTAACGACATTTGACGAATCTAAATGTTTAAAATGCCGCAAGGATAGGGTAATTTTAAACGTGTTATGTGAGGTGAAAAAAAGACATGATATTCGAAGAGGAAGATGAATGGGAAGAAGGCGAAGATGAAGAATGGGAAGAAGAAGAATGGTAAACACCCGCCACTAAACTAAACTTTTTATTATTTTCTTTAAGGAAGCATTTGAGGTTAATTTTTTGAAACCAATGAAAAGCCGCATTTAACTTTAAGCAGCGATTTAACTAAAGCGTTATAGCGTAATGTTTAAAACGTATATACTCAGTGTATATACTTTGAGTATTATGGAACAAACAGAATTGAAACAATCAGCTAAGGAACAAACAGTAATTACAGTAAAGATTCCTAAAGAAATGAAGAAAAAAATGAAGCAAATCGACGTTAATTGGAGCGAATACATACGTGAGTGCGTTCAAAAGAAAATAGCCCAGGAAAAAAAGAGAGCGGCATTCGATAAGTTGGATGAAATTCGAAAACGGAGTAAGCCAACATCAACTGAAGAAATTGTAGCATGGATCCGCGAAGGCAGGGAGCGATAACTTCACGTCTAGTTATATCGTCGATGCCTGTATCGTTGTGAAATGGCTATTACCTGGCGAGTCATATCAGGAAAACGCAGACAGATTAAAAGAAGATATAAAATACTCAAAAAAAGAAATGTTTGCTCCTTCCTTTATGACCCAAGAAGTCGCAAACGCATTATGGGTAGCAATAAAACTTGGAAGAATAACTCAAGAGGATGCTCAAAAAGCACTATCAAATTCTGATGAATTACAGATAAATCTTTATGATTTTAACTGGACGGAAGTTTCTGGTGAACTTGCAATAGCCTGTCGACTTGACTTAACGATTTATGATGCAGCTTATCTTTTCCTTTCTGAAAAGATGAACACTCAATTCATCACTGCTGACGATAAAATGTATAAAAAAGCTAAAGGACACTTTAAAGTTCTTCACTTAATGGATTATGTTTAATGCTTTCTCAGGTTCTAAATTTATAACTTACATATCTAATTCATTATGGGCGGTATGGCTATGACACGAATTGCTGTGCTTAATCAGGACAAATGCAAGGTTAAAAAATGTAACCAAGTTTGCGTTAGCTTCTGCCCTATGGTTCGAAGCAGAGTGGAAGCCATCAGGGTTGAAGGAGACAAAGCAGTCATATCGGAAACGCTCTGCAGCGGCTGCGGGATATGCGTTAAAAAATGCCCCTTCAAAGCCATAAGCATCGTTAACTTGCCTGATGAGCTGGAGAAAGACTGCAGCCACCGTTTCGGAGAAAACAGCTTCAAACTTTTCCGTTTACCCATGCCTTCGCCTGGCACGGTGCTGGGTTTGATTGGGCAAAACGGTATCGGCAAAAGCACTACGCTGAAGGTTTTTTCAGGCGAAATTAAACCTAACCTTGGCAAATACGATGACCCGCCTGATTGGCCAGAGATAATCCAGTACTATCGAGGGTCAAGCCTGCAGGATTACTTCCAAAAATTGAGTGAAAAAAAACTCAAGGTCAGCAGCAAACCCCAGTACGTGGATAAGATTCCCAAAGCGGTCAGTGGCAAAGTCGGCGATTTGCTAGAAAAGGTTGATGAGAGAGGTCAGCTTGATGCACTTTCAGAGGAGCTTGAACTCAAAACAGTTTGGGATAGACCACTAGAAGTGCTTAGCGGCGGGGAGCTTCAGCGCGTTGCGGTTGCGGCGGCGCTTAGCCGCGAGGCAGATGTTTACCTTTTCGATGAGCCATCAAGCTACTTGGACGTGAAGCAGAGGCTTGTTGTCGCAAAAACCATACGCAGCCTAAAAGAGCAGCAAAAAACAATAATTGTAGCTGAACATGACTTAGCCATCATCGATTACCTGTCTGACCAAATCTGCCTCTTCTACGGTGAACCAGGCGTCTATGGAGTTGTCTCCCATGTGCATGGCGTTCGAACAGGCATTAACATTTACCTGCAAGGCTACATTCCAGACGAAAACATAATGTTCCGCAAAGAAGCCATCATTTTCCATGAGAAACCCCCGACCGCAGGCACCAACCTAAACGAACCGCTATTGAAATGGGACAGCATGACGAAAACTTTCAAGGGCTTCAAACTATCCATTGAACCAGGCGAGATTAAGATGGGCGAAATCGTCGGCATCTTAGGACCCAACGGTATCGGAAAAACCACTTTCGTAAAAATTCTCGCTGGACTAGAAGAAACCGACGAGAAACAGAAGCTTGGCGAGTTAAAGGTCAGCTACAAACCCCAGTACATTGCACCTGACTACACAGGCACGGTTCTGGAGCTGCTTATGAGTGTGGCTAAAGAAAACTTTACATCCAGCTGGTACAAAACTGAGATTGCCCAGCCGCTGCGGCTTCAGGTTTTGATGGACAGAAATGTAATGGAGCTTAGCGGTGGTGAACTGCAGAAAGTCGCCATCGCCGCCTGCCTAAGCCGTAAACCCGACCTGTATCTTCTTGACGAACCAAGCGCGTACTTAGATGTTGAAGAACGATTGAACATGGCTAAAACACTTCGGCGCGTTGTTGAAGCGCACGGCATACCCGCATTCGTAGTTGAACACGACGTTGTCACCCAAGACTTCATAGCCGACAGACTGATGGTCTTCAACGGCGAACCAGGCGTAAGCGGCTTAGCTAATCCGCCAACCAGCCTACGAAAAGGCATGAACACCTTCCTCAAAGAAATGAACATCACCTTCCGCAGAGACTCAATCACCATGCGACCCAGAGTAAACAAGGAAGCCTCACAAATGGACAAATTCCAAAAAGGAATCGGCGAATACTACTACACAAAAACAACCAAACCCGAAGCCGCCAAAAAATAAATTGACGTAATTTCACATTCAAGAAAACTAATCTTCTCTATTTATACAATTTTAAAGCAAAAGTCAACATTTCTCAACCTACTGCCCTCTACACAATCAAAGGTTTTTCCCGCAAAGTGCAGTTAACTTAAAGAACAAGCAGCAAATATACTAAGCAATCTGCAATAACAATACAAGGAAAAGAGTGGTGTAAGCAGCAAGTGGCTCAAGCAACCTTTGAAGAGATAAGCGCATCCGACTTTTTCTATCGAAACAGAGACATTGCAGGCTTAACTAACCCTTCACGCGCTGTCTTCGTTGCTATACGAGAAATTGTTGAGAACTCCTTAGATGCGGCTGAAAGCCAAAAAATTCCTCCAGACATTTACGTTCGTTTATCTTATGAAGGAGAAGCTACCAAAGAAACTCAAATCTACAAACTTCGAGTAGAAGACAACGGCAGCGGAATTCAGCCAAGGTTTATTCCCTCAGCTTTTGGTCAAGTTCTCTATGGCAGCAAATACAAACTCAAACAAACCAGAGGCACATTTGGCTTAGGCGGAAAAATGGCTGTTCTCTACGGGCAAGTCACCACTCACCAACCAGCCTACGTAACCTCATCCACTGGCCAAGCAAAAATTTACAGTTTCAAATTAATGATTGACATCCAAAGAAACCGCCCAATAATTCTCGACCGCAAAGTCCTAATCAACAAGGATAATTGGCGTGGAACCATCGTTGAGTTTTCTCTTGAAGGCGATTATCTTAGGGCAATGCCAAAAATTCTTGATTATTTCAAGCAAACGGCGATGGTTAATCCATACGCGAATTTGACATTTGTTGACCCCAAAGGAAGACTCTACAAGTTTACCCGTGCCACCTCCGAGATGCCTGAGCCACCAACAGAAATATTGCCACATCCCTACGGCGTTGACGTGGAACTGCTGCAACGACTAATCCAAATTACAACTTTCAACAATATGGAGGATTTTTTAAGAGGACATTTTCACCGAGTTGGCGGAGTAACTGCTGTCAAATTTTTGATTTCTGCAAATTTAATTTCCTTTTCCTGCAGCGAACATGGTAAAATTGAGTACGATCAAATAAAGTGGGTTGACAACCGACCCATTTGCCCCAAATGCGGAAAGGTCATGCAATCCAGTTCCAAGAACCCGAAGAAACTTTCCCATGAAGAAATTGTGCGGTTAATGCAGAACCTAAAGAAGTACAAGGATTTCTTGCCGCCAGACGCCAGTTGCCTCTCGCCTTTAGGCGAGGATTTGCTCAGAGCTGGCGTTATGAAAGAGTTAAACCCCGAGTACCTTGTGGTTCATCAGCGTAAACCATCCACTTACTGCCGGTCACCCATTCATCATTGAAATGGCAATCGCTTATGGCGGTGGAGTGCCAAAACGTGGTTCTTTTGTTATTTACCGTTTTGCTAACAAAATTCCCCTGCTCTATGATGAAGCAAGCGATGTTTCTTACCGAGTGATCTCAGCCATGAACTGGCGACGCTACAAAGTGTCACCTGACATGCCAATAGCTATAGTTGTTCATATTTGCAGCACAAAAGTTCCATACAAGACGGTTGGAAAAGAATTCATCGCTGACCGCCCCGAAGTACGCCGTGAAGAAGCAAATGCTCTGCGTGAAGTTGCCCGTCAGCTTCAGCATTTTCTGTCACGTCAAGAGCACGTTCACATGGAAAAGAAACGTTTGGGAATTTTCAGCAAGTACCTACCTAAAATTGCGCAGTTTTCTGCAACCTTAGCAGGGGAAAAGCGTGTGCCAGATATCGAAAAACTATTGAAGAGTGTGCAAAAGTATGGCGCAGAAGAAAGCTAAGATAATTGAAAAACAAAACGAAGTCATCGCTGGTCTTCGCGATTTTGGAACCAAAATTTACAATCAGCTAGATCAAGGTGTTTTTCCAACCATTAACATGCCCAGCCGTTCCACTGAAAACATCAATTATGACCCAGCACTTCGGCAATACATTTTTGGTGAGAAAATCGTTAGCCGAAGCGCCCGCAACATCCGTCACATTAAACCCTTCACTCAGCTTGCTTGGGCAGCAATGTTTAGTAATGAACTTACAAGCCAACGCAAAACCAGCACGCTAAGAGACGTTTACTATTCGGCTCAGGCCTACGAGATGACCTTCACTGACCAGCAGGAATCTAACAACATCATCACCGACTTAGAAACATTAACTGGGTTTGCCCGAGAAGACTTTCACATTTTTCCAGAAGAGCGAAGCGCAATTTTCGGCGACTTAGACATCGGCTACACAGTTCCCGGTTATGAAGGAAAAACGTTGAATTTAACCAGCCACCCAGATGGCGTGTTGATTGGTCCAGCCTTAACTTCATCCGAACTCATTCACACCAGAGCCGACAAAGTCATCGCCATCGAGAAAGGCGCCCTTTTCACAAGATTCATCGAAGAAAACGTGCACAACAAACATCAGGCCCTGCTGATTTCATGCGGTGGACAAGCGCCAAGACAAACCCGAAGCTTCATCCGCCGCCTGCACGACGAGCTGAATCTGCCAGTCTACATTTTGACTGACGGGGACCCATGGGGAATGCACATCGCCCAAGTCATCATTTCCGGCTCAGCTAACGCGGCGCACCTTCGAGAGCTAAACACGCCTGACGCTGTTTGGAGCGGAGTTTGGGCAAGCGACATAATTGAGTACAAGCTGCCGACTGACCCGTTGGACGAAGTGGACATCAAACGATTATACGAGTTACAGAAGGATCCAAGATACCAAAACGATCCCCTGTGGCAGAGAGAAATAAAGCTCTTCCTAAAAATAAAGAGAAAGGCTGAGCAAGAAGCTTTCAGCCGCTACGGTTTAACTTACATAGTTGATGAATATTTACCTACTAAACTCAAAAGCTAGATCGCTACATCATTGGCGCTGCTGCTGGCGCTGTTTCCATTGCCTTTGGCATTTCTTGCCAGATTTTTATCATTGCCTCGTCGTTTTTCGTCATGCCCTCAACCCATGCTTTAGTATTGTTTAGCCAACTGAGCCTCGGCGAGTTTGTCATGTAAGTTATTTCGCCTTTGAAGCTGCCTTCCATTGCTTTCTCTTGTTTTCCTGTCCCTTTGCCCCATATCATTATAACGTCGCCTTCTTTGGTCATTTCCATCGCGCGAACATCCCACTCATTTGTCCCATCCATCTTTACCTTTACATCAACAGTTTCCATGTGGGTAGCGTGATATTTTCCTTTAAATTCTCCCATTGAATTGTATTGAATCATTGCGCCGTCTGCAGAGAATTCTTTGATGATTGTAGCTTGAGTTTTTTCCTTTATTTCGCCTAACATTTCCTTTTTTTCCATTCAAAACACCATTGCCTAAAAACCGATGACACGATTTATGTCTATGTGACTGTACCATCACATCAACAATCGGTTTAGCAGGGGATTGCGGTTAGCTGTTTGTTACATAAACATTTGTGGGAAACAAAACTCCTAAATTAAACCTGAGTTAAATATTCTCGAATCATGTTTGACAACAAATAATTTAAAATAACCCAACTTGTTTAATGTAGCCATTAAAACGGAGAGACAGGGCGTAAACACTATGAGTGAAGAAGGAGACACATTCTTTGTAAACCTAGCCGAGAAGCTATTCGGAGTTGCCTTAATTATAGTCGGGGCAATAATGCTTTATCTTACCGCAAGCACAAGCGCACTTGGCGCATTCAGCGTATTATTCGGCATCCTAAGCGTCATAATGCTGGTTATCGGTCTTTTCCTGCTTCTCGTGAGAGCATCTGAATAACGCATCTACTCTTATCAATCACAAAATAATAATTAGCGACAAACCCTGCAAAATTTCTGATTCTCTTCAGCCAAAAGTAAAAATAACGCTTTTTCACAAACCACTGAAAAGGTGTAGTTAGGGTTATAAACTAAAAAAACATTATGACACGTAGATAACTTATCGTGGAAAGTGAATTCATTTATGCCCACCCGCCAACCAATAGTTTGCGTATTAGGACACGTAGATGCAGGGAAAACCTCGCTTCTTGATGAACTGAGAAAAACCAGTGTGCAAGCACGTGAAGCAGGAGGAATGACGCAGCATATCGGCGCAAGCTTTTTCCCCGTTGAAACGCTCAAACAACTAATCGGGCCATATATGGCTAGCTTTAAAACAGGCATAGAAATCCCTGGTCTTCTGATTGTTGACACGCCTGGGCATGAGGCTTTTACCAACTTGAGGCGCAGAGGTGGAAGCGTCGCGGACATAGCGATACTTGTGGTGAATGCGATAAAGGGTTTTGAGGCTCAGACTTTTGAGTGTATAGAGATTTTGAAAGCTCGCAAAACCCCCTTTATTGTTGCGGTTAATCAGATTGACCGGATTCCAGGGTGGGTGCCTCAGCAGGGGGCACCTTTTTTGAAGTCTTACGCTTCCCAGTCAATTTTTGTACGCGAAGCGCTGGATAACCGTTTGTACCAAGTTATGGGAGAATTTTCTCGTTTAGGTTTCAAGACAGACCGTTTTGACCATATTCGGGATTTCACTGTCAACGTGGCTTTGGTGCCGACCAGCGCCAAAACCGGCGAAGGCTTATCGGAGCTGGTTATGGTTTTGGTTGGGTTGAGTCAGCAGTTTCTAAAGAAGCGTTTGCAGACAACAGAGGGTGCAGCTAAGGGTTCGGTGCTTGAGGTAAAGGATGAACCTGGTTTAGGTTTAACGTTAAACACGATTATTTACGATGGCACATTACATAAGGATGACTTGATTGTTGTTGGTGGACGCAACGGAGCAATTATGGCTCGAGTGCGGGCGATTTTGGTGCCAAAGCCGCTGGATGAGATGAGGGATCCACGGGACAAGTTTACTTCGGTTGATTGTGTTTTCGCCAGCGCGGGTGTTAAAATAGTTGCTCCTGATTTGGAAGGAGCTTTAGCTGGTGCACCGTTGTTCGCTGTGCCAATTGGTGAGGACCCTGCAAGCTATGCTAAGCTTATCACTGAAGAAATTGGCAGAATCAGAATTGCCAAAGAAATTGAGGGTGTCATTGTTAAGGCTGACACGCTTGGCTCTTTAGAAGCTATGGCGGAGATTTTGAAGGCTAACAATGTGCAGATTCGAATCGCGGATGTCGGCGACATAAGTAAACGTGACGTAATCGAAGCATCCGTAGTTAAGACGCGTGAGCCATTGGTTGGCGCAATTTTGGCGTTCGGCGTTAAAACATTGCCTGACGCTGCGGAGGAAGCCGCCGCTAATGGCATCCCGATTTTCAACCAGCCCATCATTTACAATCTGATAGAGGCCTATGTGCAGTGGGCTAAAAACAAGCGCGAAACAAAAAGTGAGGCAGAATTTGATGCTCTTGTGAAGCCTGGAAAAGTTACGGTTTTGCCCAACTGCATCTTCCACAGGGCTAAGCCTTTAGTTGTCGGCGTGGAGGTGCTAGGAGGCAGAATAAAACCGAAAGTTGGGCTTATGCGTGCAGAAGACAGTAGCGATTTAGGCGATGTTGACCAGATTCAGGATCAAGGCAAAGCAGTGCCAGAAGCCAAAGTCGGCATGCAGGTGGCAATTTCGATGGATAAGCCGATTGCAGGCAGGCACGTGTTTGAAAAAGACATTTTGTACGTGAAGGTGCCAGAAAAGGACGCAAAAGCATTGTTGACAGCACATTCAAATGATTTGACGGCAGATGAGCAGGAAGTGCTCAAAGAGTACATAGCGCTTATGCGAAAGAAGACGCTGTTTTGGGCCGGAGTTTAAAAAAAATATTTGTTGACGAAATCAGACAGTCAAAATGAGTACCCCAACCTCCTTTTTTAGTGGCTTGTTTTGGGTTGTTTTTTCGGTTTAGGTTTAAAGCATTTGCTGGTTGCGGTGAAAAAAGGCTATAAATGGTAAAAAAAGGTGGAAAAAGAGTTGCCTATGAATCACGTTCGAAATAATTTAAAAATAGAATTTTTAAACTTAGCTGTGAAGACGTCGTTAGAGTTTTTTCCTTGAACGTTTTTTCAATGAAGAACGATAGAAAACGATAAAATAACCGTTATTTGCAGTTTCCTTAGCCGCCGCCTACTGGGGGAAGAATCGCTAGTACATCGCCGTTTTTTAGTTCTGTTTTTAACCCGTTTAATGTTGATGTGCTGGTTCCGTTAATGAGGAATTGGAGGAAATTTTTGGGTTGCCCCGTTTTGCTGTCGTAGACGTATTCTGTGAAGGGTTTTCCGTATTTTTGAGAGATCGTTTTAAGAACCGAATCAACAGTAACTTTTTCTCCCCCAGTAAACGTTAGAGTTTCTTCTCTTTTGTTAACGATTTCCCTCAGATTAGTAAAGAAGCGAATTTTAACTTCCACTACTGGTACACCAACAGGTTACATATAGAAAAATTGTGAAAAATAACCATTATGCAATAGGCAGCTCTTTTCAAAAAACAAATAATCAATTGCGGATAAATGAACATTTCTCGTCGTCGAAAAAATATTTTTTAATATAGCAAGTTCTCTTTAATGGGCGAGGGGTTTGGCTGAGACTCTGGAGAACTTCTAGGAGATAAAATGCAAAATCTTCCACGACTATGGCTATTCGTGAATTTTCTCTCCAGAGTCTCGTCAGCCAATAAAGTGAAATTCGCTAATGCTATATATATTTTTTCCCAATTAAACCATAAATGGGAAATAAATCAATAAATATTTGCGTAAAAGTTTAAAAAGGAGAAAAAATAGGCTGAAAAAACTCAAAGTTTTTGAATAATTAAATAAAAGAGCCCTCAAGGCAAAAATATACTGGAAAAACCGGTTTATTTATTAAATATTAAATATCTGTTAAAAAACAAACACCCTGCTTCGCAAAATAAAAAGAACATTTAAAAAATCTAAAGTGGCAATTAACATATTGGCGATAAGAAAAAACTGGGGCGGGCTTAGAGAATGAAGTTAAGTTTGTCTAACGGGATTTTTAGCAGGCTGAGCTTAGATGGGAATTTTGCGGCTGTTAAGCAGCTTGGTTTTGAGAACATTGAATTTAACATGAAATCGGTAAAGAAAGAGAGAGACACAGATGTTTATCGGGAGCAGAAAGCGCTAGCTGCTTCTGGACTGAACTGTTTAACGCTTCACTCCGCCATCCTGCACGTAAAAAACCCCATCGAAGTCCACAGGGCAGTTTACTTCGGGAAAATATCCCTCGAATGCGCTCACGCCCTTGGTGCGCCGCTTATGACCGTGCACTCGAACGTTTCAAAAAAGTTGCCTCAGCCTGTTAGAGCGCAGTGTCTGTCTGAAATTTTCGGCGAAATCAAACCGTTTGCGAAACGGCTGGGGATAAAATTGTCTTTGGAGAACTTGTCTTATAATTCGACAGGTTTTGGAAAAAACGTCGAAGAACTTGAGGAAGTGCTAAACGTTATTGACGACGGCAACATGGGAATAACGTTTGATCTGTGCCATGCGCTGGAAAGCAAAGAAACAAACAACCTTCTTGAGAAATATGGAGGGCGCATCTTCAACGTTCACATGGCCAATAAATCGCATGAACCCTTCACCGCAGCAAAACCAGAACTCACAAACTTCCTCTCTAAACTGCACGGTTATAGCTATGACGGTCCTATCACCCTGGAGTTAGACCATAAAACAACCATGGAGGACATCGCGAAAAGCAAAGCTCTTTTTGACATACTGTTAAAAGAATTTTAGCTGTTTTTAACTTTACTCTGTACTCAAAAGTTGAGCTTGCAGAAATAATCAAAGTTAAAGTCACGGGTTAAAAAAACCTTTTTTCTTGTCTTTATAAGCGTGAGCCTTCATCATGTAGCTGAAGAGTTTCTTTTGTTCTCTGGCTGACCTCTGAGTCACTGATTCTTTTCGTATACAACTACAAGAAGGGTAAAAAAATACATGTACATTAAGAGCGAAGCATCGGCTCTGAAAGAAGATAAGCGAGAAATTTCTCGCAAAAAACAAGGAACGAAAACGAAGGGTTCAATTATGGTTGAAGTTGGCGACCAGAGAAAGTGTCCTGAATGTGAAAGCATAGGCTGTGTGGTTTGGGTCTCGCAGGACAAGAAGACGATGGGAGTGCAGTGCCGCAGGAGCCATAGGGAAGCGAATAGATCCGCATCTAAATATGGCGCGACAGCGGTTCTCTCGACCAAGACAAGGAAAAACGTTGTTTTCATAACTGCGGCGGGATGATGACGTTTACTAATCTGGTTGGTTTTATATCACGTAAATGTCTTGTATGGTTACTAAGCCGTTGTCTCCAACTATTCTTTTAAGTTCTGGCAGAAGTGGCTCAAGCTTTGATTGCTCATCAATCACTTCTATTATCAAGGGCATGTTGACTGTTACGCCTTCAAGTTTGAGTGTTGATTTGCCGCGTTTCCCAAAGCCGTCAACGCCTGTCCAAACCGTGGCGCCGCTGACTCCTGCCTTGATTAAAAAATCGATTACAAGATGTTCAAGGCGTTTGCCGCCAACCTGGTCATTCCTTTTGAATCTGATAATTAAGCTCCACATTTTAAGTCTCATTCAAATATCCTCGTCATGATGGCGTTGCCGACTGCTTTTCCCCCTAATACAGCGCCTAAAGATAATCCGATGTTAGCTAGTATGTTTAATATTACCAAGATAAAGCGGTTGCTATCCATCAAGTTGCTGGTTTCAAGAGCGAACGAGGACATTGTTGTGAATGCCCCACAGAATCCAGTAGCCACAAGCAAGGAGTAATTTGAGTCCAAGTTTAAAGCAAGCGCTAAAACTGAAAAGAGTCCCAGTATAAAGCTGCCGATAACGTTAACTGCTAAGACATTGACAGGGAGTCCGCCGACGGTTTTTGGCGAGGCAACCATTATGTAACGCAGAAAAACTCCAGCTACTGCACCAACCGCCAAGAGCACTAATTCAGTCATTTTCATATTTACCTACCTTATTTTTTGGGTAGGCATTATCAGCATCCGTTGCGGAGCGGTTTTGACTAAGTCAGGGCTAATGCCATAGCACAGATTTCGCTAAAAATTAAGCTTGCAGCTATTATACTTATTGGTTCTCGGAGGCGTATTTTTGTGGTTCCGAAACCTAAAATAAGCTGGCGACAAAATTATAGCCATTTGAGGTAAAATCTTGTCATCCATTATCGAGGACCTCATTGCAAGAAAAATTTTCAATAGTCGCGGAGAAGAAACAATAGAGGTTGACGTAATTACCACTGGCGGTTTCGGAAGAGCGTCGGCTCCTGCGGGAAAAAGCCGAGGAAAAGCCGAAGTGACCTATTACCCGCAGGGTGGAGTTGAGGCAGCTGTAAAAAAAGTTGATGATTTAATTGCTCCTGAACTTGCCGGCTTAAACTCTGATTTTCAAGAAGAAATTGACAATACTCTTCATGAGCTGGACGGGACCGCCGACTTCAAAAACATCGGCGGAAACACCGCATGCGCCATCTCTTTAGCCAATGCGGAAGCGGCTGCAAACTCTCATGGTTTACTTTTATTCCAGTTTATGGGCGGAAACGCCGCAACCACGCTGCCTTACCCGCTTGGAAACTGCATAAGCGGCGGTGAACACGCACGGGGCAAAGCACCTGACATTCAAGAGTACTTGGCATTGCCGCACGGGGCTGAAACTTTTCTCGAAGCCCAAACAGCCAACACACAAATCCACCGCAAGATTGGCGATGCTTTAAGAAAGAAAAACAGCCAGTTTAACGGCGGAAAAAGCGACGAAGGCGCATGGATAGCCAACATCGACACTGTTGACGCTTTCGACGTTATCGCTAAAGCCTGCGAAGAGGTTGGTAACGAGTTGGATTTTGAATGCGGCTTTGGTATTGATGTTGCTGCTTCCTCGTTTTGGAAGCCGAAGGAAGAAAAATACGTTTACGCTAATGAAGGTAAAAAGCGTGACACGGCTGAACAGCTTGAGTTCATGCTTGAATTAATCGAGAAATATCATCTTGCATACGTTGAAGACCCTTTTCATGAGGAAGACTTTGAAAGTTTCGCTGCGTTAACTCGCAAAGCTAAAAACTGCTTGGTTTGCGGGGATGATTTGTTCACAACAAATACTGAAAGGTTAAATAATGGAATAAAGATTAACGCTGGAAACGCCATCATCATAAAAGTCAACCAGATAGGTACCCTATCCGATGCAGCTCAAACGATTGAAACTGCGCAGCGATATGGGTATGACCCAGTCATGTCGCATCGTTCTGGCGACACATGTGATTGGCATATTGCGCATTTGGCTGTGGCTTACAAGTGCCCACTAATCAAGACAGGCGTAGTTGAGGGTGCACGCATAGCCAAACTCAATGAGCTAATAAGGATTGAGCATTTCCTTGGTAGCAGAGCCAAAATGGCTGATTTAAAAATACGCTAAACAGAAGATGAAAAAATGTCAGAAGACGAAAATAAAGAAAATCAACCAGCAGAAAACGAAGAGGAAAACCAAGAGGAATCTATCGAGCAATCTATAGAGGAATCTGCAGAGGAACCCATGGAGGAAGAATCTTTCCAAGGGGAACAACCCGCAGTCGCCGAAGGGAAGTCTAAGGAAGCCCCGTCTGCAGAGGAGCTTCTCTTGCCGCGAGACACCTTGCTTTCTGCAGGTATTCATATTGGAACTAGGACGAAAACTCTTGACATGGTACCCTTCATCTACCGGGTTAGACCAGACGGGTTATTCGTACTTGACGTTAAAAAAACAGATGACCGAATAAGAGTCACCGCAAAGTTCCTCTCACGCTACGAGCACGCAAAAGTAGCAGTTGCAGCAACCAGATTGTATGCTCAAGAACCAGTCAAAAAATTCTGCGAGCTAACAGGTTCAACGCCTCTAATCGGCCGTTTCATCCCAGGGCAACTTTCCAATCCACAGTATCCAGGCAGAATTGATCCTGAAGTCATACTTGTTTCAGACCCAAGAGCCGACGCACAAGCAGTAAAAGAAGCCTCAAAAGTTGGTATTCCAATCGTTGCGTTATGCAGCACGGACAACGAGTTCGCAGGCGTGGACCTAGTTATCCCAACAAATAACAAGGGCAGAAGAGCATTAGCCGTTATATTCTGGCTATTAACAAGGCAGATTCTCCGCGAAAGAGGCGAATTAGCCGCAGACAAAGATCCGCCAGCAACCATAGATGACTTCGAAGCAAAAGTTACAAGGGAAGAGGAGGAGGAACCCTAAACCGTTGCCGACGATTCGGCGTCCAACCGTAGCAGGTCAATTTTATGAAGGCGACGCTGAAGCGCTTAGAGCACAAATTAAAAACTGTTTCCTCCATGATCTAGGCCCAAAAAAACTTCCCAACGTAAACTTGCATATTGACCCCAGGAACATAGTTGGCATGATTTGCCCCCACGCAGGCTACATGTATTCTGGTCCTGTGGCGGCATCAGCTTTTTATGAGTTAGCCTTAGATGGCAAACCCGACACTGTTGTGCTTATGGGTCCAAACCATACGGGTTACGGTAGCGCCTTGAGCCTTATGAATGAAGGCGTTTGGCGGACACCGCTTGGAGACGTAGAAATCGACGCTGAAATGGCCAACGAGATAATTCATGAAACCAACCTTATCGACGTGGACGAGCTTGCCCACCGTCATGAACATTCTATCGAGGTTCAGTTGCCCTTTTTGCAGTTTCTCTACGGCAACACATTCAAGATTGTGCCAATCTGTTTTCTAATGCAGGATTACGGTTCCGCTGTTGAGGTGGGTAGGGCGCTTGTGGAAGTTTTAGAGCCTACAAACACCGTGGTTATCGCTTCTTCGGATATGACGCATTATGAACCAGCAAAAACAGCAGCCGCAAAAGACCACGCTGCACTAAAAGCCGTCACGGATATGGATGCAAAACGCTTCTATGAAACAGTTGAAACCCAAAACGTCTCCGCATGCGGTTACGCGCCAATAACAGCACTAATAACTTACGCCAATGGCGTCTATGCTAAAGCTGAACTGTTAAATTACCATAACAGCGGCGATGTAACGGGGGACTATTCAAGCGTAGTGGGCTATGCAGCGGTAAGTTTCAGAAAATAGGCGGTCAAAAAATATATTTGCCTAAATTGAAGATTAATCGTTTATATTGAGTCCCATCTTGTGAGAGCTTCTCGCCGTCTCTTTTCTTCTTTAAGTTGCTGTATTTCATTGTATAACGCGATTGCTTGTGTGAATTGTGCATCGTATTCTCGAATGATGTCTTGCATTTCTGTGCTCCAACTGAGAAGATGCGGATAGCAAGGAACTGTTTGTTTACCGCCTATTGGGTTTTCAAACCAGTATTCTTGGTATTTGCCCGCGTTGCTTTTGGTGGTAACATTAAATCCGAATTCTTCCAGTACCCTGCCCAAATGTCCCAGTATGTGTCTTACAGCATGGTCAAGGACTTCTGAGTACCTATCGGCTACTTGCTTATACTTATCAATTGGATCATGCAAATTTGGCTTTTGATGCCACCACAACGCAGGATTATCAAGCTCGTCTCGGACTATTTTTTCAGTGTTTTTAACCAATTCGTTAACTTTAGCCTTCATGTTAGCTATTTTTTCTTCACTCATCTTTAGGGTGATTTCAGGATACTTGGTGATGTATTCTTTCGCTGTTTTTCTGAACCATTCAAACGCAAAGTCCATCGTTTCTTTAGTAAATTCTATTTTGAGTTCTTCCATGTACGAGCGAAGAGGCAAAAGCTCCGCTTCTTTTCTCTCAATTAAAACATCCGTTTCTTCACTCATACCTCGGAAGCCTCAGTCACTCTCTTTTTGACCTTGTTTGACTGCATGTTTCTATACTAACTATGTCATAAAAGACTTTTCAAGTGCCATTCAATTTACCTTTTTAACGTGCTCTCGATTCCATGGTGCATTTGAGAAGTTTACGCAAAATATAATCAAGCGGAAAGTCCCTATATAAGCAAGCGGTTGTAGCATCATATTGTAACCACATTATTTTATATTTTCTTACCACGTAATCATCTTTAAGCGAGAAAGGACTGCGGAGAATTGCCAACAAAGTTGGGCGGTCTGGTTGCTAACACGAGATAAGGTGTTTGCCCACCATCTTTCTAAGCCTTATCCGTATTAGCGCAAGGCTTGACCGACCTAACATTACTTTTTGCTCATTAACCAAACCTCAAAGCTCATGCTGTCTCTCTTCTGAGCGAAAAGAATGTTTTTATTTGGTTAGCGTAATAGCTACCTTTCAAGGTGCCACAGCAATGGGTAAAGGGTCAGGTTACGGAAAAGTCATCTTATTCGGTGAACACTTCGTCGTCCACGGTGGACCGGGCATTGTTTCCGCGATTGATTCCACAACTGACGCGGAAGTTAAAAAAGCGGCAAAAGGAATCAACGTTAAAGATGAGCGGAAAACCGCTAAAGGCTACAGCGAAGAAAAACGGCTCCAGCAAATCGAATCAATCGAGCGAATGCTAAAGGCCATGGGCATCGACCCCAAAACTGGGCTCGACATTTGGATTGGCGGAACACTTCCAGGCTTCAGCGGCTTAGGTGCTTCTGCAGCAAGCAGCGTCGCCATCGCACGAGCCATCGCACAAGAGCTTGGAATGCAAATTACCGACGAGAAAATTAATCAAATTGCTTATGAAGCGGAGAAAGCGTATGCTGGCAACCCCTCAGGCATCGACAATACTGCAGCAACTTACGGCGGGTTGATGTGGTTTAAAAAAGACGTGGCCGGCGGACCAGACAAGATAGAAAAACTTCATTTGCGCAGACCAATCGAAATTGTCATTGGTAGCACGGGCAAAGTCGCGAACACCAAGGTCATGGTGGAAGGCGTAGCGGAACGTAAAAAGAAGAACCCTGCTAAATACGACCCAGTCTTCAAACAAGCTGAAAACTTGGCGGTTGCTGGGCGCAGAGCGCTGGAAAACTATGACCTGAAAAAAATCGGGGAGCTTATGAACGAAAACCATCGCCTGCTCCAAGAAATAGGTGTATCCAGCAAAGAACTCGACATACTGGTCGATTTAGCCCGCAAGCAAGGCGCTTTCGGCGCAAAACTCACAGGCGGAGGAGGCGGCGGATGCATGGTAGCGTTGACCCCAGGTAAGGAGTTGCAGGGCAAAGTTTTAAGCGCAATCAAAAGCTTAGGTCTTGAAGTGCTCAGTACAAAAATTGGTGTTGAGAAATATTAGGTTGGAGCAACTTGGGGTTTAGAAATTTTATAGAAGCACTGGACAAAAGCGGCGAATTAACAAGAATCACAAAGCCAGTTTCCACCGAGTACGAGTTAGCAGGGATAATAAGTGCGCTTGGCGAGAAACCAGTTTATTTCGAAAAAGTTAAAGAGTCAAGTTATCCTGTTGTGGCAGGACTCGTGTCTTCTAAAGAATTGATTGCTCGGTCGTTGCGCTTAAAAAAAGACCAGTTACTGCCCAAATTATCTAATTCAATAGAGCATCCAGTGCCGCCGCAAATAATTGGAAAAGGAGTATGCCAAGAAGTCGTGGAAACCGACGTTGACTTAACCAAGCTCCCTATAATGCATTACACGGAAAAGGACGGCGGAAAATACATTGCTTCAGCAGTAACCATTATCAAAGATCCGCAGTTGGGCAGAAATATGTGTTTCCACCGCCTAATGCTTAAAGACAAAAACCACTTCGTCGCCCGTGTCGTGGAAGACCGCGGCACAGACACAGCACTCAAAAAAACAGGTGGAGAACTCGACATAGCCATATGCATCGGAAACTCAACTGCAGTTCTGCTTTCAGCAGCCACTTCATTGCCCAAAGGCGTAGATGAGTTGGGAATGGCTAACGAACTGGAAAAAACGGAACTGGTAAAGTGCAAAACCGTGGATTTGGAAGTGCCAGCGGACTGCGAGTTTGTGCTGGAAGGAAGCATCACCAAGGAGAAAGCTTCTGAAGGGCCATTTCTCGATTTAACAGGCGTCGTTGACCGCATGCGCCAGCAGCCAATCATCGAAATCAAATGTATAACTCACAGGCAAAATCCCATTTACCAAACCATCCTCGCAGGCAAAAATGAGCACAAGTTCCTCATGGGCATGCCAAAAGAACCCACAATCTTCAACGAAGTCAACAAGGTCTGCCAATGCAAAGACGTCTACATCACCCCAGGCGGATGCAGCTGGCTTCATGCTGTTGTGCAAATCAAAAAGCAGAACGCTGACGACGGCAAAAAAGCGATAGCCGCGGCGTTTGAAGGACACAAATCACTCAAGCACTGCGTGGTGGTTGATGAAGACATCAACATTTATGACCCCCACGATGTGGAATGGGCTATTGCCACAAGGTTCCAAGCTGACAAAAACACGGTTATCCTCTCTAACCAGCCTGGCTCTTCACTTGACCCGTCAGGCGACTTAACCGAAGGCAAAAAAGCCACCACCGCCAAAGCCGGCTTAGACGCCACTGCACCGCTCATAACAACGAGCAAAGGCTTCAAAAAAGAAGAATACATCAAAGTAGACTTAGACAGGTACCTGTGACAAATATGCAACTAACTAAACAAGAACAGAAAATGCTTGACGGCGCTGAAGGCTACGCTGTACAAAAAAGCATGGAAATCCTCGTCGCGCTAGGGAATATTTACGGTGCAAGGAGTCTAATCAAAGTAGGCAGTGTTCAAGTCTCAGGCGTATCCTACCACAACCTCGGCGACGCGGGCTTAGAATTCCTTAATGAGCTGGCAAAAGACGGAAAAGTCAAAGTTCTCACCACTCTAAACCCGGCTGGAATGGACTTGGAAAATTGGCAGCAACTAGGAATCAGCTCAGAGTTCGCAGAAAAACAAAACCTCGTAATAGATGCCTTCCAAAGAATGGGGATACTGGTCACATGCACTTGCACGCCGTACTTGATAGGAAATTTGCCGCTTTACGGCGAACACATCGCATGGTCGGAGAGCTCAGCTGTCACGTTTGCAAACTCGGTAATCGGCGCAAAAACGAACCGTGAAGGCGGACCATCCGCGCTGGCAGCGGCATTCGTGGGCAAAACGCCCTGCTATGGGTTGCATTTGGATGAGAACCGCGTGCCCGATGTTCATGTGGAAGTGAAGACTGAATTAACGAAATTGTCTGATTGGGGTGCACTGGGCTATGCGATTGGCAAAAAAGCGGAAAACAAAATTTCTTACATTACTGGCATACGATTGGTAGACCTTGATGAGCTCAAGTCTTTCTGTGCTTCCGTAGTGACTTACGGAGCCAAACCGCTCTTCTATATGAAGGGTGTGACGCCTGGAGCCGAATTGCTGGCTCAACCGAAAGAGACCGTTAGCATTGAAGAAGCAGATATCAAAGACGCTTACAACAACATAAACGACCAAGTAAGCGACATTGAACTGGTTTGCGTTGGTTGCCCGCACTGTTCAATCAACGAAATCGCCAAAGTAGCCGAGTTGATAAAAGGGAAAAAAGTGGCGGAGGGCACGGAGTTTTGGGTTGCCACCTCAAGAACAGCAAAACAACTCGCCGACAAACGCGGCTACACCCAAGCCATCACAGCAGCTGGCGCCAAATTCGCCTGCGACACATGTATGGCAGTTGCGCCGTTGAAGGGCAGGTTCAAATCTTTGGCGACAACCTCGGCGAAAGGCTGTTTCTATTCAAGGCAGAACCTCATGAAAACTAAAATGGGCAGCATAGAAGAATGCGTGCAGGCGGCGGTGACTGGAAAATGGAGCAGTTAAAGGGCAGATTAATCTCTAAAGGCAAAGGCGAAGGAGAAGCTCTCGTAACTTCCCAGCCTATATCCTTCTATGGCGGAGTTGACCCGAACACGGGCGAAGTCATAGAAAAAGGACATGAGCTTCAGGGACAAAGCGTCAAAGGCAAAATCCTCGTGTTCCCAACAGGCAAAGGCTCAACAGTCGGCTCATACACGCTGTATCGCATGAAAAAGAACGGCACCGCACCAGCCGGCATGATTAACAAGGAATGCGAAACCGTTGTCGCCGTAGGCGCCATAATCAGCGAAATCCCCTGCGTTGACAAAGTAGATATATCTAAAATTAAGGCTGGAGATAACGTTCGAGTGGAAAATGGCGTCATCTCCATTTTCTGAATTTTTGCAACAAGCTGTAGGTTCAAACTAAGTTATTGGCTCATCAGTTGTGTGGCGCTATCTTGTCCTTTGCCACAGAATGCATGTGTAGCCCAAAGAAAATCAGCGGAAGTGTAAAAATTAAAAAGACTAAGGTCTAATCTTTAATTAAAATAAACAAATTCTAAATACTTTCGTAATACTTATGAAAGCAAGGCCCCAGAGTTATGCAGCCACAAGACAAAATCAAAAACGATAAAGCACATAGGTATTGCTGTTCCAACCCTAATTGCAAGAAAGTCTTTTCCAAACCTAAAATTATCAAATATTACGTATGCCCTGCATGTCAAACAATAGTCGACATGAATTTCGAGAATTCTCAATTAATCGCTCGAAGAAAAACCCCCAACACTGAGAAAACCAAAAGAAGGCAATAAAAGCAAAAAACAAGAGCCGGAAGCAATAACGAGCCAACAGACACAAGAGTTGGGAGCAATAATGAGCCAACGGGCACAAGAGCTGGAAGCAATAACGAGCCAGCAGGCAACAACCGATAATGAAATAATGCCAATGGAAAAACCTGAAGAAAAAGCGGTTTTGGAAACAGTGGAACCGGCTCAAATGGAAGAGCCCAATATCGTGGAAGTCAAGGTAAACAAAGAGTCTACCGTTACGGGAGATTATGACCTGCCTTTCACATTGGGAAATAGCGATGAGCACAAAGAAACAGTTAAAGAACAAACGGGGCAGTCCTCGGACTTTCAATGTAAATACTATTTTGGGTACCTCAGTCAAAGAAACAAGGAAGAAGTAATACCTGAAACATGCTTCGGATGCCTCAAATCTATAGAATGCATGATGTCCGAATACAATAAAACCAAAGAAACGATTGATGAAATTAAGAAGTGGTATTCTTTCAAACTGTAGCTTAACAATTGCGGCCCATTTTTCGTAATTATTCACTCTTCGGCTTGTTTATTTTAATTGATTTTCTTGGTATCGTAGATTTGATTATTGTTTTTCTGGTTTTCCGTCAATATTGGACATAAGTCGGTTAAAGACCTTTTTTGCTTATTGGGCTTCTTTGGAAAAACCAGTTTTTTTGGTGTTATGCGGATATTTGGTCTGTATTAGTGTTATACGGATATTTGATACATATTAGTAATTCGTAAGAGTTAATATAGTCCACTGTGTAACAAATCACAAATCAAATAAATAAAAAAATGGAGGTAAAAAAAATATGCCCGAATATTTAGTCTTGCTTAAGCTCAACCCCGCCAAATTAATGGAAACCTTAGGCGCAATAAGAAATATGGATGCTCAACCTGTTTCAGGAGTAGACCTTCTATACAGCATGAACATTTTTGGTTCGTGGGACGTAGGCATGTGGATAGACGCTGAAGAAAGCGGCAAAGCTGTTGATTTTGTCCAGAAAAAAATGAAGGGGCTCAACGGTGTCACCGAAGTATATACCTTACCAACATTCCCGCATGCAAACGGAATCAAAAATGGAAATGGAAAAATCTCTGAAGAGCAAAAGCACCCTTTAGAAACCTAAAGAAAAAAAATTCTAAGGTTAAACGGGTTCTGTAGCTTTCACCAGCTCAAAAACTTCCCAGCTTTTTTAGTTTTTCATTATCACAGATAAAACTTTGCTTAACTATAGCTTCTTTACTTCCATTTAGCGGCGAAACAGTAGTTTAAAGCTTAAGATGCAATTTAGAGTTCCGATTCATAAAAGCTAAATTTAAATTGGCGAAAAATAAGACAAAGAACAAGTGAAAGTAATGGAAAATATCGAAACCTTACCTCAGAAAGTAGTTGACAGAAGAACTGCTATTCTAAAATCTCGCTTGGACCCTAATACAGCGAGGCTTATTGGAGAGGACCAAAAAACCAATCTTTTCCAGAAGTTTGGCTTTCTGAAGCCCAGATCCGACGACATTTCACTTGTAGGTTTCACTAAATACTATGAATCATACATTGTCATCGGCGGAAAATACTCAATAGATTACTGCAAGAAACATGTATTTGAGATTAAAGCTGACAATCAAATGAAAAACATTTTCCTCGGCGGCCAAGAGTTCAAATTCGAACCCTTAACCCCGGGAAAGCCCTCTAGATTGCTGAAGCTTGTAGGTGAGGAGCATTCTCATTATGAAAATGAAACTTATTTCATACTGGATAGACTAATGAGAGAAGCCAAACCAGAAAAAGTGCCATTAGCCCCTTTTGAAAATGAAATGGAAAATCCTGATAATTTTGATGCAGATTTTAGAAAAGCCCGGATCTCTTTGGAAGAAGAAATAAATTTTCTTAGGTCCAAGATAGTGAAACGACCTTCAGATGCGGACGCGATTATTAAAGAAATTTTTGAAATCACCGAACGCTTAACGATTTACAAACCGAATTATGAGCTTTCTTTCCAAAATGTTAAGAACGCAAAAGAAGTTACAGTTTATATTGATGGTATCACTGGTAAACTAACAATAGCTAAATTTACTAAAGTATCAGAAAAAGTTGGGTCAACCGAAAATGCGGACCCAAAAAATTTTCCGAAAATAAATGCACAAATTTTTCAAGAAAACCCGAAAAAAGAAACTTTAATTGACCCATCAATTTCAAATGAACCTTTAAACGATTCGAGTCAAAATAAAACCTTGGAAAAAGTAACAAGTGCAACACCTATTTCTGAAGCAGAATCAAAGTTTGATATAGAAAATGCGATCACTTTGGCGTCTGATTCTTTGAGGCATTTAGGTCTTAAAAATAAGATAAAACCATTAAAAGTGTCCTTAGACGGTGAATTGTATGTAGTGGAGCTAAGTCTCCAAAACAAAACAGCCAAAGTGTTAGTCAACGCTAAAACGAAGGAAGTTAAAGAATATGAAATTCAAGATTTAACCTCTAACTACTAATCTTTCAGATTCGGCTTTTCGAGAAAAAGGGTGTCGGAACAGTAGCATCTAAAAAACCTAGAATGTTTATTTCGGCAATTAATTTATGGAGCTTGTAACCTTTCTAATAGCCAAACGTGACAATTTTTTCCAAAAAGTCCCCAAAAAGATTAAAAAATCAAAACTTGCTTTGAAATTCATAAATGTTATTAGTTTGTCAAATATTCTCCTTTTAGAGCCTGAGGAGTTATTGTGGGCTATCAAACTGATTGTTTAGAATCTAAACAGAAGCGAAAAGAAGCTGTTAGCGTCTTTAGGGAATTATGGTCCGCTGGGAATTCCCCTTTGCACCGAATGTATTCTTCTTGGGAGGAGCTTGAAAGAAACATTGAGGTGAAATCAGATGACGAAGCCACCATGAAGAAACCTAAGATACGGTCATGCCCGCATTGTGGTGTTAAGCAAGCCATAACCAAGCCGCTAGACGGAATTTTTCCGTATCTGAATTGTGAATCATGTAAGCGTCCTTTTTTCATTGAGAATAATTTGTCTGTTCGAAAACTCACTGAAGAAGAGGAACTGGAAATTCCTGAAGCATGGATTCGAATAGTTGAAGATTTAACCAAAAAGAAAGTTGCAGTAGTTTTAAAATTTGAATAGTACAGAAGAGATTTTGAATCCGTATCTATAACAAATAAACGTTATATATTTAGGAAAAAGTTGTGAAGTGGACAATGCTGGGCGAGAAAAATGCACAACACTCAAAGGCGTAACCAAAGCACAGTACCTAGATTGGGTGAAGAGTCATTCAGTGTTGAAATAACCGTTGACACTGATATTTCCTTTTATAAAGTGCTGATGGAAGCCGTTGAAGAAGCTTTTTCTTCTTTGGGTGAACCCGTAGCAGAGAAAATTTTCTGCACTTTGGAAAAAAGTTTTGGACTCAAACGGAGTGAGATTCCATTTAGGATTGAAGCCTTTTCGGATGCGATCGAGAAAATTTTCGGTCTTGGCGCTATGCCCTTGGAGATTTCGGTAATAAAACAGCTCCACAAAAAGGCTGCCACTGAATACATGTGGGAGGCTCCCCAATGGGTTGTCCAGGAATTAACGTTTAGAGAATACGTCAACATGGTTAAACAAAACTTTGAACAATCCAGTAGAAAACTCGAGTTATCAAAGAGTGGACTCAAAGAACAACCAACCTGAAAACAAAATCGTTATTTCTCCGCGCTTTACTGATAATTACGAAGCGGGCTTTAAATTGCCTAGCGAATAAATTGAGGCGACTGGGGTTGACTTTTCAGCAAGTTTACAACTCTAACAGTCCGCTTTGCGGCTGGTTGTGCGTTGTCGGTTGGTGGCTGGATCAATTTAATTAGTTACAAGTTTTATGTACCAGGCGTTTTTTTCAAACGGGTGGCGAGGTAAGTGGACACGACGGCCAACCAAAGAAGGACGGACCCAAGAAAAAGCCGTTCAGTAAGCCCACCTACGTGTGCATTTAGATGAGGCAATAAGAAGGGCAATCCGAACTCGATAATCCACAAGACAATGACAATTATTGATAGCGGCAGCGCGGTGCGCTTCAAGTCTCCAAACTCTCGATTTTGCGTTAGTTTCAGTGAGATGGCAACTATTCCGAACGCTCCGCCGATAAAGGCGATAATCGCGACAGCAAGATGAATCGCTCCATGCCACGATATAGGTGTTGATGGTACGTCAGTTGGAAATATTGCAAGAAGAAATGCTCCAACCGCCCATGCGCCGAGCAAGTACGTGCCCGTTCGAAATTGAGATCGGGCAACTCCCGCATAGTCCAATGTTCGAAGGAAAGCAAAAATGAACAGGAGTGAAAGGAGGCCGCGGTTGAGGAAGTTTATGGTCATGATGAACCCGAACTTGCCTACGGCTAGGTCGCTTTCCGCTTGGCTGATTGGGCTGTAATGTGGCGGCAAAAGTTGAGCTATCACGTCGAGAACCACGTATAGAGCTATCCCTAAGATGACTATCCAGAAAAGCTTCGCGGAACCCGATTTCTTGACTTTATCCATTACTAGAACCGTTAACTTGAAAAGCAATTAAACTTATTGCTCTTCCCTTCCAGCCTCTTTTGCTCTTTCTCTTGAATGCTTTAACGTTTCAAAGGAAGCAGATGTTTCTCGCTTGTTTCTTTTAGTCTATCGGTTTTGACCATCCGCCATTGCTGAACCTTGCCAGGCAACCGAAAGGAAGTGATAACAGTAAATCGATTATGGCTATGGTTGGCAGAAATGGTAAGCTGAAGGTTATCTGTAATACAAGATTGAGGGTTGAGAAAGCGAGCAGTAGGAAAATTCCGTTTAGCCAGAAGCCCACTTGCCAGCCTCTGGTTTTGTGCAGGCTGTTAATCACCGCTATGTTGGTGACGCCTAGTATTAACGGTTGAACAAAATATGTGATGGCTATTAAAAACGCAAAGCCTATGGGAGGCATATAATCCATAAAAGAACCCTGTACATCGTTGAGCAAAACTTGAATAACAATTAAAATGACAACTATTATTAAGCCTTGAAATAGCAGTTTTTCAATTAAGTGCAAATGTCTGAAGTGGTTGATCATTTTATTGTTACTTAGCGTTTTGTGCAATCCAGTCACCTACCGCCGTTTCTGTTGATGTACCCCGAATTCCATAATTATCATATTCACTATTCCAGTACACGATCCAGCAGCCTTTAAGCCCCATGCTCTTGAAAAGGTTAAGCCCGCTGATGATGTAGTTGGTTTGCGCGGCGCTGTCGTTTGTTGACATGCCAAACTCAGTTATTACCACGTTTTTGTGAGTTATCGCATGCAGGGTTTGAATAAACAGCGGAGATAAAGTGAGGAAGGAATTCATATAAACGTCTAATCCGACGAAATTGAGTTTTTGGCTAAGATCAATCGGAATGTTCGTTCTCAGGACGTAACCGATTCCAAAGTTTGTGTACAGTTGCGCTGAAAGGTGATGAGATTCAACAGCTGCATACAGAGTGTTAAAGGTAGACATAATTTCGTCGTCTGTAAACAATGCGCCGACATCCCAGCTGGAAGATGTTTCAGGCTCATTCATGATTTGGATGTACGTCAAGTTGCCGCCCCAGCGGTCAAGGTAATAATTAACATCGTAAACAGTCTCATCGTTTGGAATTACAAGAGCAACAGCTAACCTGTAATGGCTGGATGCCGAGAAAAGCATGTCCGTCTTCTGATTTATCAAATCATTATACTCAAGCGGGTTGCACTGAAAATTTATGCGCATAACTTTGAAACCTAAATCATAGATCTGTGCAACCTGCCCATAAATTTCGCTCAGGTTATCCTGCTCGTAAACGTAATGTATGCCCACTTGGAAATTTGAATTTGGGTCTCTTTGGGCTGAGGAATAATAGTTGTATGGGTAGAAAATTTGGATAAAGAAAAACATAACACATAGCGTGATAACAATGAGATTTTTCACCAAGCTCTTGTTCGTAAACCTAACTAAACCCTGCCATAGGTTTGAGGCAAGCTTGCTCATAACCTATTGTGTAGGGGTATTACGCTTTTATATTTTGGTGAAACTTAGGAAAGTGGTTTCTGAGAATAACACGCCAATTAAGATATCGGGTACTTTCACAACTCCGTATATACTTTAACGGTCTGAAAATGCCAACAGAAATAGCTCTTGAAATTCTATATGCTAATACCTCTTTTCCGATTAAGGGGAATCCTGCCTATACGCTTAGATTTAGCTGGAAATGTACGCATTGCGGAGAAATGAATCAAGATGACACTGCAACAGAGTGCAGCCATAGTAAATCTAAACGAATAATGTAAGTTTTTTCTTAGTCACGGGAAATACTAACTATTCACCTTTTCCCTTCAACACTTTTTTATTAATTGGTTTAAGTTTCATTGATGATAAGTCTTAAACAAAATTTATATTTTCTCCTCCTTAGAATGTATTGGGCTTCAAAATGACTGAGAAAGAAATTAGTAAAATAGAAAAAGGTAAGAGAGATATTGAAACAATAAAGGCAGAAGTTACTGCAAAGTTGGAAGGAATGAAATTGGCCGCTCTGAGTCCAAATGAAAAAGACTTGGTAATAATTCTTGAATCTTTAGTTAGTGGTTTTTTAACTATCGGAGAAGGCTTGCTTTCATCCAAAGAAGAACAACTTAGACTAACTCAAAGCTTAAACAGTTTAGAAACAAGAATCAAAACCTTAGAGCAAGAAATTATAGCCCTAAAAAAATAGCTTGAACAATTAACCAAAGCCGATAGGTAGTCAATAGTAGCTAAGTTTTCATAAAGATAAGTCTTAAATCTGCATGGTGTAGTTAAGCTCCTTCTTCAGCAACTTTATCTTTAGCAAGCAAGAATTCGACATATTCTCTTATTGTGCGGTTGGCTTCTTCAGCTCTTATTTTGACCTCTTGGTGAACTTGGTCGGTGACTGTAATAGTTTTGAATCCTTTACGTGGCAAAAACTATCAGCTCCCAAAAGTAGGGTTACCGTACAATCAATATATAATTAATGGTGACACACAATGTTGTAACAAAGACATATGGTGAAACCTTAAATGAACATGCGTACGCTAACTAATTTGGAGAGGTAAACAAAACGCCGAAGAAAGGCTACAAAAGCATCACCGTAAAAGCTGAAGTTTACGATTACTTTTTTAACGAGTGGTTGAAGGTCAAAGAGGAATACGCAATTAAAAAAGGCAATAACAGCTTCTCAGCATACATTACCTACCTCTTAACTCAGCTGATGAACGAAGAAAAGAAATGTACAGCAAAAAATAAACTTGGACAGAATTCATAGACATTAAACGATTATGGCTATTTCCGAGAGCATTCAAGGGTTAAGATGATCTTACTAAAATTACTAAGACGATTTAAGGCTTAACACTATACCTACCAACGAAATTTTACTAAATGTTTCAAGCGATCTTAAGGCACGGTCTCGGTAAAATCAAAGTTTCTTTATAGTAAAAGTTTAAGTTCTATTTGGAACAAATGTGTTCTTTAGAAGGTCTTTAGGATGTACTTTAAGAAAGTGCGGGAGAAACCTTTTCACGTATCAATTTATTAAACTAAATAATAAAATTCTCTCTAAAAAAGCTATAACTTACATTTTAAGAATCAATAGCCCCCAAACCAGTGTTTAGTATGAAACGCCTCGCTTGCATTATTCTGATCGTAACAATTCTTGTTAGCGGGCTATTTTTTGTTGAAACCGCTTATGCACAAATTCCTGCTGGCATAACAATTTCCAGCAACGAGGAATGGACAATATCGCAAAGCCCAGTAAATTTTAACGGAACTGTAACTGTGGCCAGTGGTGTGACTTTAACGATTGATCCAGGTGTAACTGTCAACTTAGGAATGTACTCTTTGCTTGTATATGGTACGTTAATTGCCCAAGGTAACTCTAGTAGCCAAATTGTATTTGCTGCCACCGTTAACGTTAACTCGGGTAACCTGACCTTGCAAAATAATCTGGTTGTGCCGATTATTTTTTCATCTTTGAACGCCGTGACTAGTTCGGGGTCAATTATTCAAAACGCGATTTTAGATGGAGTATATCTTGCGATAGATGGTGCATCGCCCGAAATAGACAACTGCCTTTTTAATTTTGCCACAGGAGTCTCGCCGATTAGCATAAATGGCGGTTCACCCGTAATCTCCAACAATACCATAAATTTCAATGCCCAAAGTATTCAAGGTTTTGGCGGTGGCGTCGACGGCATTAACGTATTCGGCGGATCCCCGCTAATAGCCAGCAACCAGTTTGAAGGAGACTTCTTGGGCTACAGCAACATAGGAATCTATGTGAGTTCGGAAGTTTCAGGAACTCCAATAATAAATAATAATTCATTCGTAGCACAGTACGGCAATAACAGCGAAGGCATAAGCGTCGTCTCAGGCAGTCCACAGATAACTAACAATCAGTTTGAAGGCGGCGGATACCTCAATGGCATTATTGACTCGTCGTCTTCTTACATCACCATTTCAAACAATACGTTCTCAAACTGTTTATCAGGCATCACAGCGCAAGCTCAAAGCACATTGACGGTTCAAGGCAACTTCTTTTTGAGAGGAACAGATGGTATAGACATTATATCGGGAGCAGCATCATTAACAATCACTGATAACCTGATCGATAGCAACTCTCGGTACGGAATCAACGGGGGCGGAAGCATAACTTCCAACACTATCAGCAACAACCAAATAGGAATACATAATCCCCCATCAGGTGTAATCAGCTACAATAACATCGTCGGCAACTCCATAAACAGCGTTACCGCCACCGTTGATAATATTGATGCGGCGAACAATTGGTGGGGAATAACCGACACCGCAACAATCAACCGAACAATCTATGACTCAAAAGTCGATTGTCACCTCGGAACAGTCACGTTTACTCCATTCTTAACCCAACCGAGCACCTCCGCACCAACCATCCCGAGTTATACGCCCACTATTACTCCTGTTCCATCACCAGTGCCACCCTCAACGCTAACCGACGAACCTGTATTAGCGCCAACGTCAACGTCAGATCAAGATTCGCCATCATTCGTAAATCAAGTGGGCACGTTGCTGAACTTGAACGTAATCACAACCGTCACTGCAATTGTATTGGTCATAGTATGGATGATTGTAATATTAGGGTACGCGGCGAAAAGAGGCATCTCGAAATACAGATAAGAATTTTAAAAGCTGGGTTTCACGAGCATCTTCAAGGGCGAATCAAAAGGTGTTTCTTCGTATTCTATTTTTATTGAAGCTATTTGGCTATCAGGTTCCCCGTAAACAATTTTATCTAAGAGTTTAAATCAATACTCCTTTCCCCGTTACAGTAAGAAGTTTTTTCAGCCTCGTAATGCTTTTCAATGAGTGCCAAAATATCATATGTAAAGGTGCAGGAAAATTGAACGAGGCGAAACCAGTAATCCTTAAAATCGGCGGTTCAGCCATCACTGACAAAACAGGGGAACTAGCCGCAAAAACTGAAATCATAAATCGCTTAGCGGAGGAAATCAAACGGGCGGATCTTGATAACTTGATTATCGTGCATGGCGGCGGAAGCTTTGGTCACCCGACCGCTGCGAAGTACGGCATAAAAGACGGCTACAAAGAAGACCCGACGCAAAAACTCGGCTTCGCTGAAACCCACCACGTCATGACAGTGCTCAACGGGCTAGTCATGGACGCGCTTATTTGGCATGAAATTCCCGCCATAAGCATTGCACCATCATCCTGTATCATAACAGAAAACGGCAAAATCAAATTTTTCGACGAAACCGTGCTTAAATCAATGGAGAAAATGTTGTTTAAGCCCGTCATGTACGGCGATGCAGTTTTAGACGATAAATTAGGCTTCACAATTCTCTCAGGCGACCAGTTGGTTGCTTACTTAGCCATCAAGTACAAAGCTTCAAAAATCGTAGTAGGCGTTGACACAGACGGCTTGTTTGACTGTGACCCGAAAACTAACCCCAACGCCAAACCATACAAGCACTTAACGTTGGCTGAACTCAAGCAGATTCAACCTAAAATAGGCAAAGCAGCAGGCGCGGACGTCACAGGCGGCATGGCGGGAAAAATAGCGGAGCTGATCCCAGCCATCGAGCAGGGCGTGCGCGTTACTGTCACAGGTGCTACAAAAGGCTTATCCATTTACAGGGCACTAACCGACCAAAGCGTCATGGGCACTGAAATCGAGAAGGCGTAACATGACTGAAACCGAGAAGCGAAAAGCAGAACACATAAAAATCCTCTTGGAACAAAAAGCCCAAGCCAAAAAAGCCACTACAGGCTTCGAAGACATCCAGCTGGTCCACCGAGCACTGCCCGAAGTTGACCGACAAAAAATCAACATATCAGCCTCTTTCTTAGGCAAAAAATTGTCAGCACCACTGATTGTCGGTGCTATGACTGGCGGAACGGAAGAAGCAACAAAAATAAACGCTTCAATAGCCGAAGCCGTGGAAAAACTTGGTTTAGGTATGGGTGTGGGAAGCCAAAGAGCAGCTATCGAAGACCCAAAACTCGAAAAAACCTACAAGATAGCACGCAAAAAAGCGCCAAATGCCTTCTTAATCGCCAACATAGGCGGAGTACAGCTTGTCCACGGATACGGCTTGAAAGAAGTCAAGAAAGCCGTGGAAATGATAGATGCTGACGCATTGGCCGTTCATTTGAACGCGGTGCAGGAAGCACTTCAACCTGAAGGACAAACCAACTTCAAAGGCGTCTTAGCTAAAATCGGCGAAATTGCGGGTGAACTTGACAAACCTGTAATTGTTAAAGAGACCGGCTGCGGGGTTTCAGCGGAAGATGCTAAAGCGCTTGAAGCTGCAGGAGTAAAAGCCATCGATGTCGGCGGTGTCGGCGGAACAAGTTTTGCAGCGGTTGAATATTACCGTTCAACAAGCCCAAACAACTTGGGCGAAGTATTCTGGGACTGGGGTATTCCAACAGCCGTAAGCCTAATCGAAACGACTCAGACCGTGAAGATTCCGGTGATTGCTTCAGGCGGAGTCCGAAGCGGTTTAGACATCGCTAAAGCCGTAGCGTTAAACGCAAATTTAGCCAGTACTTCTCAGCCCGTTCTTGAAGCCGCAGTTAAAGGGGCAAAGAAAACTGAGAAATTGCTTTCTTGTTTAATCGATGAGTTGTGCAATGTTATGTTTCTTGTGGGCGCTGAGAACCTTGAATCCTTAGCAAAAGTGCCTGCGGTGATTATTGGAAGAACTGCAGAGTGGCTAAACATCCGAGGTTTCGACACAGTGAAGTATGCGCAGAGGAGCACGTTAACGTTTGAATATTGAAAATTTTCTTGAAGAAAAAGCACCCTTAATCGACAAAGCAATCGAAAAGTACATACCGCGAAGCTTCACCAAAGATGCGCTACTGTTCAAGGTTAATCCGCCAATGTACAGCTACAACTTAGAACCCTTAAACAAAACAGTTGCAGAGCCCATCTGGGACATGCTGGACCGTGGCGGAAAAAGGTGGCGTCCAGCGCTTTTTCTGCTGATTTGCGAAGCCTTAGGTAAAGACTCCGATTACTGTTTAGACTTCTCCATTATCCCCGAAGTCATCCATAACGGAACGCTTGTTATCGATGACATTGAAGATTCCTCAAAACTGCGCCGAGGCAAACCATGCACATACAAAATCTTCCAAATGGACATCGCCGTTAACGCTGGAAACGCCATGTATTACCTGCCGCTTCTTCCGTTAATGGCGCAAAAAGCAAAACTTACACCTGAAATAGAACGTGACATATACGAGGTTTACGTGCAGGAAATGATTAACCTCAGCATGGGGCAAGCCATGGACATTGCATGGCACAGGGGAATCGCAAACGCTGATAAGTTAGATGAAGAGGATTACCTGCAGATGTGCGCATACAAAACAGGCACCCTTGCACGTATGTCAGCCAAAATAGCGGCTGTAATGGCAGGCGCCAACAAGCCGCTGGTTGAAAAGCTGGGGCGTTTCGCTGAAAGCATCGGTGTTGCCTTCCAAATGCAGGATGATATTTTAGATGTAACTGGTGTGGAGTTCGCCAAGAAGAAAGGCGGCTTTGGGCAAGATATTACTGAGGGCAAAAGAAGCTTAATGGTTATTTACACGCTGAAAAAGGCAAATAGCAACGACAAGAAACGGCTACTTGAAATTCTCAATATGCACACTTCTGACCAAGCCCTAAGAGATGAAGCAATAGCTTTGATGCAGAAATACAACGCGGTTGAACATGTTAAGCGTACGGCAGAGCGGATTGTCGAGGAAAGCTGGGGTGAAGCTGAAAAGCTTTTGCCCACGCCTGAAGCTAAGGAAAAATTAAAACAGTTCGCCGAATTCTTGATTAAAAGAAACAAGTAAAATTTCAGCGAGCGTAAAAAATTTGTCGTTTGAAAATGACACTGAACTTAAAGAGCTTATTCGCAAAGCTGCGCTGCTTAATGCGGTTTCGCATGACGGCAAAGCCCAAGCAGGCGCTATGGTGGGCAAAGTTCTTGGTGAAAGACAAGACCTTCGAACCAAAGCAAAAGAGCTCTCAAGCATAATTAACAAAATCGTAAATGAAGTAAACAGCCTCTCCACGGCAGAGCAGAAAGCGATTGTGGAGAAAAATTGGCCTGAAACCCAGAAGAAAGAGAAGGCTGAAGAAAAACGTTTATCGCCGTTGCCTAACGCGGATAAGTATTCTCAGATAGTGACACGGTTCTCTCCTAACCCTGACTGCGTATTGCATTTGGGTTCAGCAAGAGCCATAATCCTTAGCCACGAATACGCCCGTATGTACAACGGCAAATTCATTCTGCGCTTCGAAGACACGGACCCAAAAATCAAAAGACCCTCACTCGTTTTCTATGATAGTATCAGGCAAGATTTGAAGTGGCTTGGCTGCAAAGTCGACGAAGAATACATCCAAAGCGACCGATTACCCATTTATTATGAATACACGGAACGGCTAATGCGAGACGGCAACGCCTACGTTTGTGAATGCCCGCCTGAAGAATTCAGGAAAAAAACCATAGCTCAAGAACCCTGCCCATGCCGAATTCTGTCCGCAGCCGAGAACATGGAGCGCTGGAACCGCATGCTGAGCGGCGGCTACGCTGAAGGCCAAGCTGTTGTTCGTGTTAAAACTGATTTGGAGAATCCTAATCCTGCAGTCCGAGACTGGCCCGCCCTACGGGTGATTGACACAAAGAAGTATCCGCACCCACGAGTCGGAAGCAAATACATCGTTTGGCCCCTCTACAATTTAGCGGCTGGCTTGGACGACCATTTGATGGGCATGACACATATCATCCGCGGAAAAGAGCACTACACCAACATGGTTCGCCAGAAATATATGTATGAGCATTTAGGCTGGACGTACCCTGAAGCCATTCATTACGGGAGACTAAAAATCACAGGCACTTCCCTTAGCAAATCAAAGATTATTCAAGGCGTAAAAGACTGCATCTACGCAGGCTTTGACGACCCCCGCCTAGGCACATTTGCAGCACTTAGAAAACGGGGAATCACCCCCGAAGCAATCAAGAAAATGATAATCGATGTAGGAACAAAATCAAACGATGTGACCTTAAGCTGGGAAAACCTGTATTCGTACAACCGTAAAATCCTCGACGCCACAAGCAACAGGTACTTCTTCGTTCCTGAGCCAGTAGAACTTAAGGTTTTGCAAGTGCCAAAAACTTTCCTTGCCCGGCTTCCTTTGCATCCCGAGAAACCAGAGCAAGGTTTCAGAGAATTCAAAATAACTCCAGAATCCTCTGAGAAAGCAGTGAATTTTTGGGTTTCAAAAAAAGATGCTGAAGCGTTGGAGCCAGAAAAAGTAGTTAGGCTCATGGAGCTTTTCAACGTCAAAGCCGGCAGCAAAACAGGCAACTCGGTGACCGCAACATTTTCAAGCGAATCTTATGAGGACGTTAGGAAAATTAAAGTTCAGCTTATCCAGTGGATACCAAAAGGCGAGGAGTTCCCTTGCCAAATTGTCATGCCGGGCGCGTCAGTGACCGAGGGATTTGCTGAAATAGCCTGCAAAAAGTTAAAGCCAGACGATATAATACAGTTTGAACGCTTCGGATTCACACGCATAAACGAAGTAAACCAAAAACTAATCGCTTATTACGCCCACAAGTAAGAGATGAACCAACATGAGAAAACTCGATAAAGCAATAATTTGGCCAATCTACTTCGACGCTTCAAAATCAAGAAGAAAAGGACGTCGGGTCCCAAAAAACTTGGCCGTGCAATCCCCAAAAATTGCCGAGCTCAAAGAAGCAGTTGACAAATTAGGTTTAAAAAACGAAGTTAACCTTGAAGCTCATTTTCCCAAGAATCATTGGGCAAAGACTGGAATGTTGCTTGTCGAAAAGAAAGAAGCAAAAGAAAAGATAATACAGAAAATTGCTAAACAACTAGTGAAGATTAAAGCCGCAACTGCAAAACCGCAGTAAAGTTTAGCTTTTCTCTTTAGTAGCCATCAAGACAGCGTTAATTATGCCGTCGGTGCCTGGCCTGCTGGTAACTTTTGCGAGCCCCAATGCGGTTTCTATTTCTGCGCCTTTAGTTATTACGCCTCTTCGGTTATAATCAACGTTAGCGCCGTTTCTGACCACTCGGGTGATTTCGGTTTTTTGTGTTTTACCGCTTTTAGGATCCGTTACCGAAGCAAATTTGTCACTTAAAGCTTTGATTTTTATGTTGCCGCCTAAACCTCTGGAAGTTTTCCTTCTGGGTTCACCGAGGGTTGTTTCTGCAGGGTATCCGCCTTGCTCATACTTTTTCTTTGATCTGTACGCTCTTTTTTTGCCGCCTGTAAGTTTTCTTTTGCGTAAACTGCTATGCCAAGACATAATCTACATTTCCCTTTTACGATGTTTAATTCGAGTAGTCAGTAAAACCGTTAATTTCCATATAAACATATCCGTTTCAAGCTTGTTCTTCATTAGTAAAATGTTCCTTTCTTATACCTTTATCAATCAGTTTTCTTTGGGGTAAGTATCAAAGTGACCGGCAAGTTTTATTAGACTGTTGTGGGATATTTATGTGGGAAAAATATGTCAACATCAAGGGTCGATCAAAGACATAGAATAGTTATCGATAAAAAAACTAGAACAAAAATCCACATTCAAGCAGGAGACATAGTAGTCATTGAACCGCTTGATGATCACAGTTTTAAAGTCAACGTTTTAGACTTCGCATCTGAGAAGCTTGAGGACGACCCAGCATGGCAGGCGATTCATAAACCCGCTAAACTTAGAAAGTACATTCCTCCAGAAAAACTCGAAAAGATGATGGAAGAAGAGATTTGGCAAGAATAAGCATTGTAGAATCGAAACCTCTTGCGATAGTTGACTCAAACGTAATAGTCTATGCAATGATTAAGGATTACCCGGACAAGATGCGACACGAAAAATGTCTCGCTCTTTTAGATAGAGGCCTCAGAGGAGACTTAAACTATATTTTAACGGTTAATCCAATAATTGTAGTTGAGGTTTTTTCAGTTCTAAAAAAGCTCTTAAACCTCGCTGAAGCGGAATTCAGAATAAGTGCTCTTCTTCGATCAAGACGACTCGGATTCTTATCAATCTCAAAAGAAAATTGCCAAAACTCTGTGCAATGGGCAAAAGAAAAGAATATACCAGTAAATGACGCCTTAATAGCTGCAAGCATGATTGAACACGCCCAACTGGTATACACAATTGACGAAGAACATTTCAAAAAACTCGAAGAATACAACGTCAAAATCTTCAACCCAACAACATAAATCTTTGGAAAGAAATGGCGCAAGTGGCAATAGGAATACATCGATCTCGAGTCATTCTTTTGACGAAAATCAATAAGGCTTTAACGCGATTTGGTCGCTTCTTCCAATCTATGTTTCTTGGAAGTCTTTCAGTGCGTCGCCGAAAATGTGTTTGAAGTCTTTCTTCATCATGGTTATGTCGTGTGTTAATCCGAAGTAATCTGCGAAATAGTCAGTGGTTTTTAAAGCCGTTGAACGGCCGCTTCTTTCAGCCACAATTAACCCCATGTCCTTGAGCAGCTTCACGTGGCCATAAGCGTGTTGTCCCCTGACATCAATCACGCGTTTCTGAGAAACAGGCTGCCGGTAGGCAATGTAGGAGAGCGTTTTGAGAGGCCCAGAAGACAGCAGAGGTCTGTTTACAAGTTTCTTAATCAATGGCGTAAAGTCTGCTTTCACCTGCAAAACGTAACGTTCATCTTTCAACGCTAAAATTTCAAGCGCCGTGTTCCTTGCCACATATTCTTGTCTCAGAGTGTCTGCGTATTTTTGAGCTTTCTTCTTAGAGTGGCTGCCTATAACTTGGCATAACTCGTTAAGGTCTAATGGGCGACCAGCCACGAACAACGCAGCCTCGAGCAAAGCTAAGCAATGAGCTTTCCGTTCGGCATCCTGCGCTTGCTCTACATCAGGGTTTGAATTAACTGTCTGTTCCTTTGGCTTTTCCAATATTGAGTTTCCCCACGGCAATGTATAGTTCTTCTGTTTCTTCATTCTGCCATAAACTTACTTTGCCATCCTGTGCTAAAAACAAGAGATAAATAAACATTCTTAAGGCTTCGATTCTAGTTGCGTCTTTCGATAAGGTTGAGAAATCGATTATGCCTGCACCCTTCACTTTCTCGCATAAAATGGCATATAATTTGTCAATTTGCAACTCTAGTTCAGCTACAAACTTGTCAAACTGCGGCATCAAATCTGTAACCGCTGGAAGAATAGGATGCTGCTCCATTGTATGGTCCAAACGAAGTAGTTTTTCGCCCTTCAACACGTCGTCTAAGACTTCAAGTAAATGCTGAATAGTTGTAGAGGTTAACTCATGGCGCAAAGGTAAGAACAAGGGCGGAGGAACAAAATCTTGAGGTCCCTTAGCCGGCAGAGCAGGTGGTTCCTGCAGAGAAAGCAACAGTTTAGACTTCATCAAGTAAATCAAGGCCGAAGAATCCAATGCGACTCCTGAGGCTCGGAAATCAACCTTTTCTGTTCGCTCCATCTCAGTGAGAAACGACCGCAATAGGTAAGCTATGTTAACGTTCCATGGAGTAAGCTTTTCAAGCTTGCTTACTTCAAACAGTATGTTCCAAGGAGGACGAAGGTAAAAGGGTTTTCTGAGTGGCGTGGTTGACGTTAGCGTGGTGCCTCCGGTGGAAACTTTGCTGTGACAACGTTTGAGACTCCGTTGCGTTCGTAGACTCCGTAGACTTTTTGTGCTTTGTTAACCATTTCAGGACGCAGGCTGATCACTATGAACTGCATTTTTGCTGCTTCTTCGAGGAGTACTTCGGCAAGTTTGGTTGTGTGGTAAGCATCTAAGTGTGCATCAACTTCGTCTAGGATGAAGAAGGATGCTGGCGTGAATTCTTTTAGTGAGAATATGAAGCTGACTGCTGAAACTGAACGTTCACCGCCGCTTGCTCCGCTTACAACGATTGAGGGCTTGTTTGGGAACTGTACAATCATGTCTATGCCGCCGGTGAAAGGTTCTTCGGGGTTTTCAAGTTTAAGCGTGGCTTCTCCGCCGCCGGTGAGTTTGGAGAAGTATTGTTTGAGGCTGGTGTTGATTTTTTCGAAGGCGCTCATGAAGACTTTGCGTTTTTTTGCTTCGATTTCATCCATGAACTGTACGATGGCTTGTTTTTCTTTTTCTAACTCGTTTAAGCGTACTGATAATTCTTTATAGCGGGACAGTTGGTCGGAATAGTGTGAAAGCGCAAGTTGGTTTATGGCGCCTATTCTTTCCATTTCAAACTGCATCATGCGGATAGTTATTTCGGCTTCCTCAACCTGTTTCTGATTTGTTTCTAAAGGTTGTTCGTAGCCGAATTGGCGAAGTTGCGATTGGAGTTGCTGGAGACGAAGCTGGCTAGTTTCCATGTTTAGCTGCAGCTGATTTAGCAGCTTATCTGCCTGTTCATATTCAAAATCAAGCGACCGCAGTTCGGAGTCAATGGCATCTATTTGTGATGTGAATTTTTTGGATTCTTCCCGTGCAGAAAAAACAGCTTTTGAAAGCTCAACACGGCTTTTCTCGAATTCTTCGATTCCTTTCTTTAATGACTCGCGTTCTTGAAGTGCGTCTGCAACTTCTTTCTCAAGCTTTCTTTGTTGCTGTTCAACTTTGACTATCTGTATTTTGATGTTCTTGTATCCATTCCTTAGAACTCTGTCGAATTGTGACTGATATGTTGAAATTTCCGTTTGAGTGGACCCTGAGTTTTGGCGGAGCTTGTTTAGTTCTTCTCCCAGTTTTTCCCGTTGCACTTCGAGCTCTTGAATGTGCGACACATCAGTTTTCAGTCTTAAAGTGGCGATGTCTGCTTGCAATTTTTGGTCTGTTCTCCTGATAGAATTTCGCTCATTCATGTACATGCTCATGCGGCCTTTGTATGCTGCTGCTTCACGTTCAAGTTTGCCGCCGTATTTTTCCGTATGACGAATGTTGAATTGTGTCCTTTTAACGCTCCGTTTGATGCGCACCAGTTCCCTGTCCAACGTGGCGATAGATTCTTCAAGCCGTGTCATTTCGATTTTGCTTCGGCTGATTTCTTCTTCGATGCCCGTAATGTCTGTTCCTCGTTGAGTGAGATGCGTCTGGAGAGCTTTTACTGCTTCATCTAAACTTTTTAATGCATTTTCGCTTGGAATAATTGTTGAGAAATCTATTGGGGCACGGTAATAGCCGCTTTCAAAAGCGCCGGGTTCGTACAAGTCTCCGTTCACTGTGACTGCTCGGTAGCCTTCATTTGAAAGCGCAAAAGCTACTCTATCGTTAGATACTACCACTGTGTCTCCGAAAACATAGTTTACGGCCAGTTCATAGTTGCTGTCAAATTTCATGAAGCTTGAAAGGGCACCTACTACGCCGTCTCGGCTGGGTGTCCCCTTGTTTTTAACGTTGATAGCTCCCTGCAACGGAATAATTTTTATTCTGCCCAGTTTCATTCGTCTTAGCGTTTCAGTACATGTGAAGGCTGAATCGATATTTGCCACCACTAAAGCGTCAAGCCAACCTGTCGCCGCTGCTTCGATAGCTTTCTTATAGTTTTTGTCTATTTTTATCAGGTTCCGTAGCCTGCCGTGGATTCCAGTTATCGCGCCAACGTTGCCCATTTCTTCTATGCTTCTTAGGGCTTTTTCTTCAGCAGCTATAGTTGCCGCAAGGTCTCTTTGAGTAGCAAACTCTATCACGGCGTCTTTGGCGGAGCTGGCTATTTTTTCTGCGTCAGTGATTTCTTTTTCAACGGTTTCTTTTTGGAGTTTTTTACGCTCGATTGTGTGTTCAAAGTTTTTAAGCGAGTTTTTCTGGTCCTTCTGAACCTGCTCCAGCTCGCCTAATGATTTTTCGATTTCAGTTAGGCTTGTTTGGAATTTTTCTTTTCTCACGTTTAAGTTTTTGAGTCTTCCACTGCATAGGCGAAGGGCTGATTTGTCTTTGGTGTATTCTGAGCGTAAATACGCCAGCCGTTTAACGTGGTTTTCGATTTCTGATTGCTTTACCCGTATTTGCTGGTTGTTATCGCCAAGCCCTTCCCAAAGTTGCGCGGTTTCTTTTGCAGCTGTATCATGCTCCATTTCTTTTTGAGTTATTTGGTCTTTGGTTTTCACGTATTCACTGCGGAAGGCTCGGATTTTCAGTCGGTTTTCCCGTATCTCCTTCCTAATATTTTCTTGTTGAAGAAGGTTGTTTTCTCCTACGCGTTTTAAGCTTTCAAGGCTGCCTTGTCCAGAATTAATTTTGCTGTTTAACTCGGTAAGTTTAGATTTTAATTCACCAATCGTTATTTGAACCTTAAGAACTTCTGAACCGCCTTGTTCAAGGTTTTCGCCGCTGAGTTTTCGCCAATCAGACTCGATTCCATGGCGTTTAGACCTGCGCAGGTCACGTTGTTCTTTTAATTTGTCAACTCTGACTTTGACTTTTTCAGTTTGGCTGGTTGCTTCATTTATTCTCGCGTTTAATTGCGTTATGTCGCTTGATAGTTTGATTGCTTGGAACTTTTTCGTCTCACTCTGAATGAAGTTGTAACGTAAAAGTTGGTTTCGTTCGCGTTCTAAATCGTCGAGGCGTTTTTGCACTTCATCTATTCTGCCCATGGCTGTGCGGATTGAAATGTCGGCAGCGCGAAGTTTTTCTTCCGCATCCGCCTTCTCCGCGTCATACTGACCTATTCCAACGAGGTCTTCAATGATTCTTCGGCGTTCAATCGGGTTAATCTCCGTTAATCGGGTTAAGGTGCCTTGAGGGATAATGTTTTGGCTGATGCTGCTGATTGAACTCATGGACAGGGTTTCTGTAATGTACGTTCTTGACATTCTTCTGCCGTTTAATCGGTAAACGCTTTGGCCGTTTTTAAAAACTTCACGTGAAATCGTAACGGTAGTTGTATCAACAGGCATTGTGCCATCCGAATTATCAAATTGAATGACAACCTTCGCCATTTTGGCTTTTTCTTCCCCAGCTTTCCCAGCGCCATGAAAGATCAGTTGAGCCGCATTTTCAGCGCGGAGCCTTCTTGTACTCAATTCCCCAAGCGAGAAAAGCACTGCATCCATTATGTTGGATTTTCCGCTGCCGTTGGGACCAGTTAAAGCTGTGAAGCCCTTGTCCAAGTTTATTTTGACAGTCTGTGGCCCAAAAGACTTAAAGCCTTTTAACTCAATTTTTTTTATGTAGGGCATTTAGTCTTTACCCTCGCGGCAGCATTGTACATTATTTTAACATCTCATCATCATACGTATAAAAGCTTATTTCAATGCTTCTACATTTACACCTTCCGAAGAATCCTCTGGTTTTCAAGAAAACAGTGATTCTTTTCATTTTTTTCTTGGTTCAGAATCCGAGTGATTTTAATCGCTGAACCTGGCAAGATGTTATCTTGTTTCCTAAAAATTACTGTCCGTGTGGAGTCTTCAATTTGAGAAAAGGGCTAAGGGAGGCTTGTCTCTAACTTGTTTCGATTTTGAAGTGCTCCCTGTTTTACCGCTAATAATAAAAGATAATAATGATAGGGTTTAAACCAAGCCGAAATTAGCTGCGATTACCAGATGTTGAATCGTCCATACTCAAGAAAGATGCTTTTTTCAGTGTTAATAGCGGTTTTACTGGTCATCAATTTTTGCACTCTTGTGCTGGCGTATCCTCAAACTTTTAAGCTTGACGGAGGCGGCACTTTAGCAAAAGATTTTTCGGCGTACTACATAGGCTCTTGGAGGCTGCTGCATGACCCTGCTAAAGTTTACACCCGTGGAACAGTAAATGACGGAGAATACCAGGTTACCCTCAAACGCAAGCTTACAAATACTTGCCTAGCTTTCTTGTATTGCTCTTTCCTCTTTTGCCCCTGAGTTATCACGATGCCCTCATCGCCTTCGACATCTTCCAATTCATGCTTCTGCCCCTGATGGCTTTTCTGCTATACAGTTTGCTCGGTAAGAAAAGCCTTGCCGTAACATTAGCGGTTGCAGTGATCGTTTTCATCCCCCTTCCTCTACCCCACTGGGGACCCATCGCTACATACTATTGGCAGTGGGCTGAGGGGCAGGCAAAGGTTTTTGAAACTTTCCTTTTTCTTCTGGCTTTTTATTTGGGTACCCGTGGGAAACCTTACCTTTCCGCAGTTGCATATGGTTTTGCGGCCTTCGACCCCAGATTTGCATTACTGGCGCTGCCGCTTTTCTTATTCTACAACAAAAGCAACCTTCGGACTGCGGTTGGAGCCGGAGTGGGAGTGATGCTTTTATCAAATTTCTGGTTGTTTTACCCTCCCACAGGCGCAGGATTCATTAACATGATTTTCACGGATGGCGTGAATACGGCATTATACGCCTACGCCTATATTCCACTATTAACGCTGGCAGCTTTGATAGTTGTTAACGCTAAGGAAATGGCTCAAGCTGTTTCTCATTTCGTCACAAAGTTGAAGGGAAAAGTCAATTCCCATAGGGCTCTTATAAAAAGTGCTTGAGTAAAGCTACTGCTGTTGTTACAACAATAAGAATCGCTATTCTTTTTTGTCTGAAACCCCATCTACCTACTCTCCCTTATTCAATTCTGCTTTCGCTTTGAACATTAAACTGCCTCTACATATTTTGCCGATGCTTAGCCTATTCAGTCACCTCAGGGGGTGCTATCTGCTTTCTTTCGGGGATTATAAATAACTCCGGCAATGAACAACACTATTCCAACTGCGGGTAAGATGAGCACGCGCGCTGCCTTGTCCCGATATTACGTGTTGAAGTATGTTGGTGAGACTGCTTTATCGTATCTTCCGAAGTTTTCTGCCGCCTCTCGGTTCAGAACTAAGCATAGAATGCTAAAGAGCGCATATGAAGCTACGTTGCCTAAGCCTCTTACTTTATTGACGGTTAGGCTGTACTGTGTCTTTAGGAAGCTGTAGACTGCCTCTACATGAGGTCTTTTGTGGTACTCCTTCTTCTGTTCTTCCGGTCCATAGGCTCGAAACTTCTTGTCCACTCTCAGCAAGCCCTTAACGTCCCGTTTCTGGTTTGCAACGATACGGAATCACCGCAGCGTCAACAGCGTCTCTGAGTTTGCCGTCGCTGTACTGGCTGTCAGCTATCACACTTCTCAGTTTAGCCTCAGACTGCTTGAGAATCAGCTTGGTCTTCTCCAGCAGGTTCAATGAGTGTTTCTGCTCGTTCTGGTTGGCCGAAGCAAAAATGCAGGCTAAAGGAAGCATAGTCGCAGAATCGATAGCTAAGTGAAGCTTGTAGCCGAGTCCGAAGGATCTGCCTGCGCGTCCGACTCTGGCTTCCTTGTCTGAATAGCCAGTCTGGTTGTCCAGTGGATCACGTGTACTCCACGCATTTATAAAGGAAGCATCAAAGATGGAATCAACGTCTCTTGCACTGCTGTGTTTCGAGAGTTTAACAACTTTCTCCTCTATTATGTTGATGAGGCGGATTTCTCCGACTTTGCGGATGAACCTGCTGAGAACACTTCGTGGGTAGCCTTTTTCGGCTGGTTTGATGAGGCACAATCTTCTAAGTCTTGGGTCTGCGTCGAGTAGTCTGGTCATTTCTCTTAGGCTGCGAACGCCCTTCATGCGCATGACGATGAAGGTTCTGAAAAGTCCCAATGGGTTTCTTGGGGGTCTTCCTGGACCATCGGAATGGAAGCAGTCTGAGTAAGGCTGCTTTAGCAAAACTTAAGTCTACGTTTCTGAAGAGGGTTTCTAGGGTCTCGTGTTCATCTTGTCCCGCTTGGGGTCACCTCCTAAGCTTGGACGTAACTCATTTGAATACGAGACCCCAACTCAAAAATAAACATTAACTTAATTTAGGGACAAGCCAGCGCGCATGCACCTTTAGGTTTTTTGAGCAGCTTTGCCACCTGCAGTGACTTGGGTAGACGAGAACGGTCCAGTATTAATTTTTTCTCTTATTCCATCTGCGGTTACCAGGTGGTCCTATAAGAAAATAACCTATTAACATAAGAGCAATGGTTACAACGATAATTATCACAACTGTTACTTCAGTCGTTACTCTCACCTCCATTTTTAGTGTCTAAGTCTAAACATTTCCACTTAGGGCGAGCGTAATTTTTTTCGGTGTTTAGTACTTCAACCTGGAACTTTTTTGGCAATGACGAAAAGTGTGATTCATTAACGACTTTTTCGCCATCCACTTCTATCTTGATGTATTTTAGAAGCGCGGTCGCATTAACAATAATGGTGTGTTTTTCAGTCTCTCCTATTTCAAACTTGGCTTTTGTCATTTTTTTGAACCTCCCTCCTCTAACTTTGCTACTTCCACTTTGTTAGTATTTCCTCCCTTCGGAAAGTGGCTGTGCTAACATAGAACAGCGCCACATCAACCGCTAAAAGTATACCTGAGATTATAAGCAGGCTGTTTACGTCAAGAGTTATTATGCTTGTCTCACTGGCAAGGTATATGCCCAAGAGTGGAAAGAGGATAAAAATTCCAAAACTGTTAGCGCTGCGCACATCATTAACTCGCGATGAAACAATGACGCTGAACAAAACACTCATAACAATGGCGACCGGCATCAGAACCAGGAGCAAAGTGGCGATGTTCCAGTTTGGAAAATAATAGTAGCCAAGCGTATGGAAAGTAACCTCATCAATGCCCACCATGAAGACTGCTGCAGCCGCATACATTGCTACTAAAGTTGGAATAATTGCGGAAATGGCTTTTCCAAGCAATATTTCTCCATCAGTAAGGGGCGTGGCTAGAAGCGGTTCCAGACTCTTCTCCACTTTCTCCCCCACTATACTGTAGGAGGCAATCCCTAAGGGAACGTATGCTGCTCCTATAACTAAAAAGAAGGAAAAGGAGTTAAGCAAATTTGGAAGCACACCCGGCGCTGCGAGTCCATGGCTCCCCCTTACTGCTAAATATTCCAGTATCACCGGAAACAGGACTGAGATAACAACTGGGAAAATAATAATTGAGGTACCAGACGTTTTTTACTCGCCTAAATATTTTGAAGTCCCTGGCTGCTATAATCCACGCCTTTGAGAGTCTCATATTTATTTCCTCACAAGTTTTAGATAGGTATCTTCTAAAGTTGAGCCAACCACATTGATTGATCGGACATGACCGCCCGCCAGCACTATAGCCTCTACAACAGGCGAATTTTCCTTGTCTGGGTCTTCCACGTCAAATGTTATCGTGTCGCCGCCGCTGGACAGGTTTTTGAGCGCCAGTTTTTTCAGTGCCCCCAAAACCGGCATCGTTCACTTGCTGTTCCAATCCGATAACTGTCTTCCTGCCGCTAACGGACCTTTCAAGTTCCTGCGGAGTACCAATTGCCCTAAGACTCGTATTCATTATTGCTACCCTGTCGCAGATTCTCTGCGCCTCGTCAAGGTTGTGAGTGTTTAGGAAGATTGTCTTCTTCTCTTTTTTTAGTTGAAGAATGAAATCTCGGACTGTTTTCGCAGCCTCAGGATCTAAATTTGCAGTAGGCTCGTCCATGAAAAGTACTTGTGGGTCATGGATTAGGGCGCGGGCTATGGCGAGTTTTTGTTTCATGCCCTTGGAAAAGGTCCCTGCTAAAACGTTTCTCTTATCCCAAAGCCCTAACATCTCAAGAAAACGTTTATTGTTCTCTTTCCTTTGAGCATCGGAGCAGTCGTATATTTTTCCGTAAAAGTCCAGGTTATCGTAAGCAGTAAGATGTTCAGATAATCCAACGTTATCAGGAACTAACCCGATGATTTTTCGGATTTTCAAAGCATCTTCTTTGTTGCCTATTTCGTAGTCGCCTATTTTGGCGCTTCCGCTCGTCTTTGATATTAGGCAACAAAGCATTCTGACGGTGGTGGTTTTTCCTGCTCCGTTGGGTCCGAGGAAGCCGAAAACTTCGCCATCGTTAACATGTAGAGTGAGGTTGTCGACGGCTGTAAGATCCCCGAATTTTTTTGTTAGGTTTTCAGTATCAATCATTACGGTCACTGAACGCTTGCGTTATTTCCATGCGGTCTTTGAGTGACTCTGAATCATTTGTTATATAAGCTTTCAAGCGGGTTATGGCAGCTTTTTTTCTAACAAAGCTAACGGAAAAATTTCGTATAGTGCATTACAATATTATGGTATACGCCAAATGAATTCTGCCTGCAGGTTTAACAGGGCTTATTGAATAATTATAGGCAGAAAATTAATATTGGGCGCCCGTGCAATGGTGTTAAGAAACGTTGGTGACGTAATTGAGTTTTGGAACAAAAATCTTCAGTGGCGTTCAAGAAGTGTTTATTTTAGCGTTAATGGTTGTAACTATTTTTGGGCTTTTCTACGTTCCCATAAGTCTCATGTACAAGGTAGGCATGGCTGCAATTGTGTTCTCAGTAATCTTTTTAATGACGTTGGCAACCCAAATTCTAAGGCAACAAAAAGAAACCAAGCCTACCGCCTAAACTTACGCTTTTCACTTTCACTCTACCCTCCCCTGTTTCGCAACGTCGTTTCTCCGATGCTTTAAAAAGAGTTAGAAGCGCACTTGCTGCTCGTCAAGGAATAGGAGAGCAAAGTATGTCTCAAAATTTAATTGTCAAACCTGCAATGGCTCAACCACTATTTTCTTTAAACATGCCAGGTGTAGACGAGCTTTTTCCAGGATTTGCACCAGGCGACTTCGCCGTGCTTTATGGGTCGCCATCAGTTATTTCATTAACTTCTCTGCTCTGCATAAGAGCGCAGTTGCCAGTTCAGCTTGGCGGCTTAGGAAGCAACGTTGTCTTTATTGACGGTGGAAACACGTTTAGGCTCTACAAAATCGCTCGTTTAGCTCAACTTCACCAGCTAAACCCACGAGAAGTGCTTGAACGCATCTTTATTTCAAGAGCATTCACAGCTTACCAATTAACTTCTCTTATACTTGATAAACTGGAAGAAACCATAAAACACTACGATGCCAAACTCGTGGTCATTTCAGACATAGCAGGATTCTTTTTAGATAATGACATTCCACATGAAGAGGCGCAGAGAGTCTACAGCCAAATCGTCAGTTACCTTTCAAGCTTTGCAAAAAAACACCAAATCATTCTAATCGCAACTTGCCTTCCCTACTCTGACAGCCGAAGAAACAGTTTACTTCAAGAAATAACCTGCTCAAAAGCAAACACGGTACTATCTTTTAGCAAAACAACCTACACGCGAGAAGTCACATTAGAGAAGCATCCATTTTTCGTTTTAGGCACCGCCGAACTTCCCTCCGAAAACCTGACCTTAACCGACTTCATGGGCGCTTGACGTGGGTAAAACAGTTGAATCATACCGCATGGCAATTGAAGATGAAATCCGCCGCTGGAACGGTTTCGCAAAAGCATTGCGCAAAGAAGACAGAGAAGCCTTCGACATACTGATGGATGCGTGCAGAAGCTACGCGTCGGCAGGAAGCAACGCTACTCAACCGTTACCTTTTGAACCAATGATTATGTCAATGCTGGTCTCACAGCAAATCCGTTTGCAGCGGCTGCAGAAGGAATTGGATGGCCTCAAGCAAAAGCAGCGCGGCGGTTCCTAATTGCGTTAAAGGATGGCTGCTTGATGTTTATCCCTCTGACCCCGGCAAAGTCGCAGTTTGGGTGATAAGCGAAAAAGGCGAAAGAATCAAGTTCACTGACACGTTTCAACCCAGCATTTACGTCTCGGGCAAACAAGACGATCTTGAACGTTTAATCAGCCGACTTTTTAACAATCAAAAAATCGCTTCAGTAAAGTTCGTGCAAAAATACGTTCAAGCTACAGATACTGAAAAGTCAAGGGTGCTGGAATTAACTGTTAAGGATTGCAGGCAAATTCCTTCTTTAACGCTTGAAATTTTGCGACTTGGAGATTTCTTGCGTTATGAACTTCACAACTGTGATCTGCAGAATGACCGTTCATACTTTTTTAGCCGTGACTTGTTTCCGCTTGCACTTGTGGAGTTAAGAGTGGTAAAATCAGGTTTGGATTACACGCTTTTGGATTCGGTTGAAAGCACCGACTACGTTATTCCTAAACTGCAGGTAATCAAGCTTGACGTGCAAGTTGCTCAGCGGGGGATTATTGCTAATTTTGATGATGCAATCGATAAAATATGTTTAAGGCAAGAGGGCAAAGAAGATGTTGCCATTGATTACGGTGACGAAGCAACAAAGCTGCTGCAGCTTGTTTATGCAGTAAACGAGTTAGACCCTGACATAATCTTAACAAGCGCTGGCGACTCGTACCTTTTTCCCTACTTAATTTACAGAGCAACCGTAAACGATGTTTTAGAACAGTTCATTTTAAGCCGAGACAACAAGCCTTTTAAAAGCAAAACTTCAGCGGGCAACACCTACTTCTCCTATGGACGCACATTTTACAGGGCAGGCACCGTGCGGTTATACGGTAGAATACACATTGACGAAAACAACACGTTCATCATAAAGGAAGCAGATTTTGAAGGCTTCATCGAGATAGCGCGAACCTGCCGAGTACCCCTTCACACGGCTGCCCGGTTCTCAATCGGCTCAAGCATGTCTTCTATGCAGATTTACCAAGCCATAAAAGATGACATTTTAGTGCCTCGAAACAAAAAGATTCCTGAAGCCTTCAAATCAGCCTTTGACTTGCTTGTGGGCGACCGCGGCGGCTTGGTTTTCGAGCCACGCCTAGGCGTCCATGATTCAGTGGGTGAATTAGATTTCTCTTCCATGTACCCGAGCCTGATGGCTAAATATAACATTTCGGCTGAAACAGTTCTTTGCAAATGCTGCCCCGATTCACCTATGAGAATGCCTGAGCTGAATTATCATATTTGTACAAAACGGGTTGGAATAGTACCTAAAACCATCGATTTAGCCTTAACCAAACGGCTGCATTATAAACGCCTAAGAGATGAAACAGGCAACAAACAGCTAAAGCAAGCGTACGATATGCGTCAGACAGCGTTAAAATGGATTTTAGTCACATGCTTTGGCTACTTAGGCTTCAAAAACTCAAAATTCGGCACCGTTGACGGACACATAGGCGTTTGCGCTTTTGGCAGAGACGCTTTTCTTAAGGCAGCACACATTGCTGAAAATCAAGGTTTTGAGGTTGTTCACGGTATCGTCGATTCGTTGTGGCTCAAAAAGAAAAACGCACCCATAGAAGAATACACTGATTTATGCCGAGTAATCACGCAGGAGATAGGTGTTCCCATAAACTTTGAGGGGCGCTACAAATGGGTGGCTTTTCTGCCTTCCAAACTGCATCCCCGATTAAGTGTTTTAAACCGTTATTTGGGAGTTATGGAGAACAGTAAGGTTAAGATTAGGGGCTTAGAAGTGCGGCGTAGAGATACGCCAGGGTTTATTTTTGATGCCCAAACCGAAATGATCAACATATTAGCCTCAGCAGATAATTCATTGGAACTTCAACAGAAAATTCCTGAAGCATTAAACGTTTTAAAAATTTACAGGCAACGGTTACTTGACGGCGAAGTCCCCATTTCAGATTTGATTGTTACTAAGCATATGTCTAAACAACCGAAAAACTATAAACAGCATGTTAGCCAAGTTATCGTAGCCCGGCAATTAATTAAGCAAGGCGTGGAAGTTCATGCGGGCAATAACGTGAAATTTGTTTTCACGCATTCTGAAGACAAACGATATGAGCGCAGAGTAAAAGCTATGCAGCTTATCGAGAAAGGCGTAACTCCAGACGCGAAAAAATACCTGCTGATGCTTTATGTTTCAACCGCTAATCTGTTAAGCTTCTCAGGCTACACCACCAAAAAAGTGTACGACGCCGTCAAAGGGGAGCACCAAAAAACCCTTTAACAAAAAATCTTGCCCAACTTGCATCCAAACACAAAATGGCGCCAGCGATGGACCAATGAGGCAGAGAAATGGCAAGATAAGATTCCTGAGGCAAAAGCTTTTTTGAAGAACTTTGTAAGTAAAGAATACTTTATAAGATTATCCAGATATAGGATTATCCTGAGTAGAATAATGTGAAGTTCTATGATAGACGGATTGAACTTAAGGCATTAGACGTAGCTTGTTCCCAAAAAGGCGCAGAGATGATAGTAGTTAGTGGGCGCAGGCGAATTGGCAAGAGCAGGCTCATTAATGAATTTCTAAAAGAAAGAGACGCGGTCAAGATTCTGATAGTACCAAAAGAAGAGAAACAAGTAGCAGGCGATTTTGCAGTTGCCCTCGCTGATGGTTATACTCCTTCACTAAGTAACGTGGAACAAGCTCTTGAATACTATTTCAACAACTCAAAGAAACAGATTCTCTACATAGATGAGTTTCCAAATCTTATCGAAGTGAACGCTTCAATACCATACGTCTTTCAAAGGATTTGGGAGAAATACAAGGAAACAAGTTCAAGAAAACTCATTTTTTCAGGCTCGTATGTTAGCATGATGAACAAGATATTTACTCATCAGAAAGCACCCCTTTTCAACAGAGCAAGTTATCAGTTCATACTTCAACCATTAACATTAAGAGTTGTTTGGGAAATTCAAGAAGATCTAGGAGTGGATGCCTTGGAAAAGATTAGAAACTACTGCATACTTGGAGGAGTGCCTTTCTATTACGAATTGCTTGAAAAAAGGGGAATTGCGAATCCTGTAAATGATCTCTTTTTTGACGTCGCCGCACCTCTCAAGGAAGAAGGGCAAAATGTACTCAGACAAGAATTTGGATTCTCCTATAAGAAATATTTCTCAATAATAGAAGCGATAGGCGCAGGCGTTGTCACAGGCAGCGAAATAGCAAACAGACTTGGTGTGTCGCAGACAACGCTCTCTAAATATATAATTTCACTACAACAAGACTTTCAACTTGTAGAGCGGAACGTGCCGTTTGGGCAAAACATCCACAGAAGCAAGAAAGGACTATACTCAATCAAAGATAACACCATCGCCTTCTGGTTCGCCCACGTTTATGGCAAGCCCGAACAACCCAATAAAGAGATGATTAACGAATTTGTCAGTAAGAGGTTCGAAATGTTTTGCAAGGACTTTTTTGCAGCATACTTAAAGGTCAAAGGTGAAAAAGTAATCAGAACGGGACGCTGGTGGGGGCAAGTGGAGGTTACGCCAAATAAGTTCGAAGAAAAAGAGATAGACTTCATTACAGAAACAGAAAGCTGCATGTATTTTGCAGAGTGCAAATGGACAAACAAAAAAATAGGTCTAATGGGCCTCAACACCACTCTTGAAGAATCATCTAAAGCTATAAAAACCAAAAAAACTGTTAAGAAAGTGCTCTTTTCAAAATCGGGGTTCGACTTAAATGAAGCCAATGACGTTTTGCTGTTTAATCCTGAAAGGATAGAAAGTGAAATAAAAAGGCTGCATGGCGTGTGAGATAAACCGTGCAAAACTCAGGATGCCGTCAAAGGGGAGCACCAAAAAACCCTTTAACAGAAGAATCTTTTTGCTCCACCCAACTATTAGCTCGTTAAGTCTAAAGCTTGGGGAATCTATTATTTGTCATTAATAATGCATGCTAAACGTTCTCATCCATGAAACTATGAAATTGAAGTAAGCGTTTTTCTTTTTATTCGGTCAAGTAATTGGCGTTGTTAATTGGTATTATGATGAATTGATTGGTGTGTGGGCTGCGTTTTTTGGTTTTTATGAAGATTGGGGATTCTTGGGGTTTGAGCATTGCTGTAAGATTTATCCATGCTTGAGTGAATTTTTGTCCTTCCTTGGTCGTGATGAACTTTTTTGTGCTAGGTTGAAGTTCCAGAAGATTTGATACTTGAAGCTGCAGGAGATAGCTCTCAAGCAACTTGAAACTTGTGTTTGTGTTGCGTAAAATGCAGGTTTTTGCCTGAGGCATGCTACATAGTTCAAGAATGTCTTTTAAGACTTGTAGATGATTTCTTCTATTTTCAAAGATCAAACTCTTTTCAAGCGCTATATAGCTTGTATGGTATACATGCGGTAATATGCTTGAATGTACTCTTAAGCTTTATTTCGAAGTCTTAAGTGTTAAATTATCTGCGTTTTAATGATTTCCAGGCAAAGAACATGACTGAGGAGACCAGAAATGCTGAGTCAAGCATGTTTGGGAAAGACGGGAAATAAACCCATTGATTAAAAAACGTAACGAATTTCAATGCAACACCGATTGTCCCACACACAAAAGTTATCGTCATGCAATCGTTAAAGAGTTCACTTTTCTTGTTGTGAATTGTTTTCATGTTTCATCGTTGTACGCTTATACACTTTGTTTAATAATTAAATTATGAATTTCTACTAATTATTTGAAATAAGAAAATTTTTTGTTTAAGGCTGGGGTTGTTATGTTATTCTGGTTGCTGTTTCTATGAGGAATCCTTTTTTGCCGATTGTGTATGGGATGCTTCTTGAAGGGACAAAGGTGCCTTTCATTTTCTTTACCATGATATCTCGATGTGTGGCATCTGACGTCCATGTTGTATTGAATAATATTACGCCGTCGGCGAAGTGTTGCATTGCAGTTTCAGCTTTTGGGTCTTGCATCCCTTCAGTCAAGAGAAGTAAGTGGTATTCTTCGCTGTCTTTGTTTTGACGTAACATTGCGGTGAGCAAGTTAATGGCTTCTCCGATTTTCCGGGTTAAGAGCACTTCGGAGAGTGAATCTATAATAATTGTTCGATGCCCTCGCATTTCTTCAAGTACGGTTTCCACCAGATTATCGGCTTTTGCCAAGGTTTCAAACTTCCAGTTTCCTGTGGCTTCTAGCGGTGAGGTATCCCAGTTATAGGCGGCCATCTCTTCTTTCACGTTGTCGGAGGTAACATTTACAGTAAAGTATGTTACCCCAATCTGTTTTGCTCGCAAATAGGCGATTTGTCTAGCAAAGACTTCGTTTCCCGAGCCTGGCAAGCCTGTTAGAAGCAATATTTTAGGCGGTAGACCTCCAGTTAAGAATTCGTCGAGACCTGCGATTCCAGTTTTAACAAGTTTCATCTTTAGCTTCCTTCTTCATGTTTTCAATATTTTTGTCGAAACTTTTTTCAACCCGCCGCAAGAAAAAGCGGAAATATGCTTTTCTCTAAACTTTTATCACAGTTAAATGTCAATGTTAACTCTATTAAGAAATGTTTCATTTTTAGCCTTATAAGAATTCGGGTGGAAGATTGTTCCTTACCGCTTTTTAAGCAAGCGTCCGAGAGTTAGCTTAAGAAAGGAGAGCTTTCTAAGATGAATTTTAGAAAAATTCGAAAAAATATTAAAGCGATTTCGCCAATAATTTCGGTGCTACTAATGATAGCCATCGCAGTCGTAGCCTCACTCGTAGTCTACGCATGGGTAATGGGATACATAGGATACCAAACCGGCAAAACAGGAGACTCGGTAGTAATTCAAAGCGTTACTTTCACCGGCACACCAGGCACCTCGGGAACAGTTAATCTAGTATATCTACAAAATATTGGCAGTACAACGATTAAGTTGCAAGCAGGTCAATGTTTGTACGTCGGTGGTGCGCTTGATACACTTGCCGGAGGAGCTCCAGCAACACTAGCTCCAGGCGCTACCGCAGTAATTACAGCAACGCCAGCTCAGCAGACCGCATGGACCTCAGGCACAGAACTTACAATTAAAGTAACCACGGTAGGCGGAACATACAGTCAAGTAACTGAACAGGTTCCTTGAAAAAAGTGTTAAATCGCTTTTCATCTCTATCCTTTTTTCTTTTGAACTTTAAAAATAAATGAGGTCGATATTAACGGTATTTAACAAACAGATAAGATTGTTTAACAGAAAGAAGTCTTCAAATATTACGCAGAGTACGGTCATTGAAGATAATGTAGCGGAGACTTCGATCTCTTCTAGCTTAATTGATGGCGCATCTGGAGTTGAAGTGGAAGCTTCCGTTAAAGATTCTACGGTGTTGGAAAGTTACATGCTTAATGCGCCTTACGCTTCTGTTCAAATTACGCGCGACACGGTTGGCGGCAACGTCAATTATGTTGTGGAAGAACCAAAGCTCAGCGTGACTGACCTGAAAAGTCTCGAGCGCCTGAAAGGAATTTTAAATGAAGTTTTGGAATATAGGCCAAAGGAACTGAAATCAAAGCAGGCCGCTGCAGAATATCTAGTAAAAAAGAGCAATGAAATATTAGATAATTACCATTTCAATTTAGACTCACAGACATGCGGTAAGTTGCTCTATCATGTTCTCAAGGATAATCTTGGTTTCGGAAAAATAGACGCGCTTATGCATGATCCGTTGATCGAAGATATTTCCTGCGATGGAGTCAATGTACCCATTTATATTTGGCACAGAAAATTTGAATCTATCCCGACCAACATTCTTTTTGAAACAGCCGAAGAGCTTGACTCCTATGCTTTACGACTTGCTTATCTTTGCGGAAGCCATGTTTCAATAGCGCAGCCTATGCTTGATGCATCCTTGCCGGATGGCAGCAGAATCAACTTGACATATGGAAGCGAAGTTACCCGTAAAGGCTCAACTTTCACTATAAGAAAATTCAAGCTTGACCCCTTCACAGTCACAGATCTCGTCACTTTCAAGTCTATGTCGTCCGAGATGGCTGCTTTCTTCTGGTACGCAGTAGAAAACCGAGTTTCGATTTTGGTGGCAGGCGGCATAGCAGCTGGAAAAACAACATTGCTAAATTGTTTAAGCATGTTTATTAAGCCCGATTTGAAGGTCGTCTCAATTGAAGATACCCCTGAACTAAATCTTCCCCATAAAAACTGGATTCCCGCTGCTACAAGAACGCATTTTGGGCTTGCAACAGAAACTTCGGATATCACTCTTTTCGATCTGCTGAAAGCCGCATTGAGACAGAGACCAGACTACATCATTGTGGGAGAAATCCGAGGGGCAGAAGCTTACACGCTGTTCCAAGCAGTAAGTACCGGTCACCTTGGAATGTCAACGGTTCATGCAGAATCAGTTGAGTCAGCCGTGTACAGGTTAGAGTCAGCGCCCATGAATATTCCAAGAACACTTATCGCAGGAATAGACATCATTCTTGTTCAAAAACGAGTCGAATTAAACGGCAAGCCCGTGAGAAAAACCGTTGCAACCTCAGAAATAGTAGGTTTAGATCCGCGTTCAGGAGAAATTTTAACAAACGAAGTTTACAGATGGAATCCTGCACTAGACACTTTTGATTTTACAGGCAGAAGCTACATTCTAGAAAAGGTAGCTGAAAAAACAGGCGTGACTCCAGAAGAAGCAAGCGAAGAAATCCAGCGCAGGGCTAAAGTGATCCAATGGCTGGTCAAGAAAAATATTCGAAACTACAAAGAAGTCTCAAACATAATCCGAAGCTACCTTGAAAACCCTGAGCCCGTATTAAAGGAGGCTCTAAACAACGAATAAAACGTTGCTGAGCATATCTCTACGAATATTCGACAAGATCCCGAAGAGTTTTCTTTCTTCCTTTACAGGTTTACAGCAAAACCTGGCTAAAGCTAACTTGAAGATAACCTTCCAAGTTTACGTGGGATTAACGGTTTTCACATCAATTCTCTCAGGAATTGTAGCATTCACTTTGGCAACGATTTTATCGCCTTCAATTTTTCTTTCAATCCCGATTGGTTTACTTGTCTTTCTCTCATCATTTGGCATTTGCTACGCTTATCCCCTGCTCGGTATCTCTTCAAAGGCAAGAAAAATAGATGCAAACCTTCCGCTTACAGCAAACTTTATGGCAGTTCTCGCTAGTGCCGGTATGCCGCCTGAACGAATTTTTCGTTCATTAGCCAACGTTGGAGACGAATTTGGTCTTGGTGAAGAAATGGGCAGAATAATCGGCGACATTGAATTGTTAGGGTTAGACCTTAATGAAGCATTAAAGAAGGGTTCTTTGAGGTCTGCGTCGCGAAAATTCGGGTCATTACTTGACGGTATCGTGGCCACCACACATGTTGGTGGAGATTTGGCTGCTTATCTGCGGGAAGCAGCTGATAAGTATAAAAAAGTCAGAATTGCATCAATGAAGAGCTATTTGGAGGGCTTAGCTGGCATGGCTGAAGTCTACGTCAGCTTCATGATTGCTCTTCCGCTTGCACTTGTGGTCATGCTCTCAATAATGTCCTTTTTGGGCGGAGGCGCATCATTGTTAGGCAACATTAATCCTCAGACGATACTTTTGCTCTTGGTTTATGTGATAACACCTGTAGGCTGCACCGTACTTCTATTAATGGTTGATTCGATGACTCCACCGAGGTAACCAAAATGCGCCAAATACCAAAGAAAACACGGCAGTTTGCAGTCGTTGCCTCCCTTTTATTGATTTTCATAGACGTCATCATATTAGCCATAATTGATCCAAACATCCTGACAACTTATGCCAACGAAATATTCCTAATTGCGCTTCTTATAATCTTAGTTCCATCCGCCATACTTGACTTCGAAAATCAAAGATGGATTTCAGCCATTGAAGATCAAATGCCTCTTCTAGTACGCGGAGTTTCAGAATCTCAGGAAACGGGGTTAACCTTAGTTAAAGCATTAGAAAAAGTCGTTGACGACAAAATGATCGGGCACCCGCTCTCAGACGAAGTCAAGAAGCTGACCCTTCAAATGGCCTGGGGCGCATCCTTCGAAACGGCCCTGACCAACTTCAAAGAACGAATCAATTCGCCAATAGTAAACAGGTTCTGCGCTTTGGTGCTTGAGGCAAGTCGTTCGGGCGGCACAATAAAGAAAGTTTTCGCTGCTACATCGGGTTTCATGGAGGAAATGAAAGACATGGATAAGGAAACAAGTGCCCAGATGAAACCTTACATAGTCGTAATTTACGCGGCTTTTGCTGTCTTTATAGTTGTAGCAGTTCTCCTTGTGCGGTCTTTCTTTGCTCCTGTGCAGGGCGCTCCGCAAATCATGGGCCAAGGTGCAGTGGGCAGCATTAGCGGATTGAAAGACTTCTTTTACAAGGACATGCTAGTTTCCGGAGTTACAGGCGGCTTAATGGCCGGAAAACTTGGAGAGCGAAGAATAACAGGCGGCTTAAAACATGCCATAATTCTAACAGTCGTGGGATATGCGATATTCTTCATTGCAATTCCGCCAGTTTGGATATGAAAAAATGAGAAAACTCTACAGAAATAAAAAGGGTCTTTCAACAGTCATAACAACAATCTTGATGATTGTGGTCGTTATGGTCGGCATGACTATACTATTTGCTTACGTTACTGTCTACGCTAACAATTACCAGACGGGAACCGGCAGCTCCATTCTGGAGTCAATGACGATAGAGGATGTTTGGATTCAAAATTCGAACGCTGTACAGCTTTCAGTGTACAATACAGGAACAGCAACAAATTTGGGAACAAATGTTGATTTGACCATTGCCTCGATTTACGTAAATGGCGTGGCGCTAACTACAACTAATTCTCCCTCAGGACCGATTAGCTCCAACGTCTTAGTAGGTGCTGGTGATCATGTTTCGATTGATGGTTGGTATTGGCCATCTGGAGGGTTCCAAAGTGGGCAGACCTATAATTTTAAAATCGTAACCGCGAGGGGTTCAAACTTTGAAGTACTATACACCGACCCTTAACAAGGAGTGAAATGGAATAATGAAAAAGCTCATAAAAAATCGTAAAGGAACAGCTGAAGTCATCGGTACAATGTTGTTCATTGTCATACTGCTATTCTTCTTCACAAATGTCTATCTTTGGCATGATAACGCAACCAAAGATGCAAATCAACTTTTCCTGCAAAAGGTTAACTCAACATTTAAAATAGAACAAGTAGCTGGGAGTATTGTCGTTACCGCTGACGGGGGATCAACCGTTTATTTGTCTAGAATATGGATAATTGATAATACTTTAAACGCGCACTATTATGCAAACTTAAACGTGACGGTAGCAGCGGGTGAGTCTTTCAATTTTACTTTTTCAAATAATGAAAACTATTACAATCCATCTAGTCCGGTTAGCGTAAACCCTCCGCAAGATGGCAGTATGCAACTTAATTTTTACCCGCCAGCATACGCCGTAACAATTGCCGTTATAAATACTCTCGGCATAGAGGAATACACTACTTTCCAGCCATCTTAATTCGCCCAAATGTACCTTATTTAGCCTTAACTTGGTTTCACTCAGATTCGCATGGAAACGGATCGTCTTACTGTCCATCGCAAAGTAAAAAGCTTTGACTTCTTGCTTAGCTGGCTGCCTCTTTTGAAGAAATTGATGCAAAATCGATGGGTTTACTCATCGTAAACATAGTGAGTATGTTGTTTCATGTTTGGCGCCTATTGAGACCGTGAGAACTTGAGATAAGCCCTGACAAAATATGCTCTCTTAGGCATAAATGCTCCATTAGAGCCCCATAATTTGGTTGGTTACCATTGGATTGTTTCGGAAGAAGAAAAACGGTTTCGCCAAGCTACTTCTCTTGATGAGATTTAATCCGCTGAATCTTCACACAGTTTCCATCACGGTCATCTATCAGACCGAGGGAAGGGCTTAAGACACACAAAATGTAAGGCACAAGTTCTACAAATGAAAAAAGAAAGCTGAACATTCATCAAATGTGAAATGTTTATTTTGGCTTTGAGTAGCGTTCTCTGACTTGAACCCGTATTGGGCGGATAATGTTTAATCCGTTGACTATCCATTCGCCAACTTCTAAGCTAGATAACTGCTCGCCGCTGCCGCTAATCATGTTTTTGAGAAACGCTAAATCCTCGGGATCGCTTGTTCTTCCAACGATTTGGTTTACCATTTTAGACAAAACTTTTCCGCCCAGCTCAGTTGGATGGGACGTAATAAGAATGGTTGCTATACCGTTTTTCGACATTAGTATTTCTTGAATTGCCTGAACGGGGAGATTCTCCGCATCTTCAACTACCAAAAGAAATGGCTGCACCGTTTTTTCTCGTCTACTTTTTGCCAAGGCGTTTAAAATGTTCGCGTAGTATTCGCTTTTTTCGCTGAGACTTAAGTTTTCAGCAGTAATTATAGTGATTTGCCGTTCTTTAATTTTTTTAGCTGCTGAATCAACGTTTTCTTTATCGGCGCTGATTATTACGGTTTGGGACTTGAATGAATAGTTCTTGTCTGACGTTGAAGCGGTGCCCACTGTTGAGTATTCGTTGTTTGGGTCTAAAATGACTATGGGTTGGCTAGTTTTGTTGGCAAGCTCTTCAATGATTACCGTGGCTGTAAAGGTTTTTCCTGCTCCATCAAGGGCCGAGATAAGAGTGTGCTTGCTGGTTAGGTCAACGGCATCTAAGTAACAAATTATCTGTTGATCACCAGCCTCCTGAGAAGCTCCAAAAATTTCCGCTTTGCCCAAATAAACGGGCTGCGCACAGGCTTTTCCATCGGTTCCTCGGCTGAATATATCTTCCAAGAATGAGGCGTATGGCATGTAGATGCGGCTGCCTGGATTTGGCGGCACAAGCAGTTTGCAAATGGGCTTCGCTTCGTTTCTTAAATCGATGTAACCGATTATTTGGGCTATGGCCAACCTTTTGCCTATACGGTCGCCAATGGTTGAGCCTGCAACCTCTTCATAACTGGTTATTTCTTTAATTTCAGCAAGCACTTGACATGCATCGCCATATACTGGGTGGTTAAGGCAAACTATGTCCTGTTTTTCTATGGTTTCGCGATTCTTTGGGGGACTGACCAAGAAACTGAACTGAGTGGTGTTTGTCTCACTGCTCAACAACCCAAAATGTTCTTTTATGCGTATGTTTGCTGGATCCATTAGCGGTAACTCCATAAAATTATATGTAAGTATTTGTCTTTGCGGGGAATTTTAATATATCGGAATGCCAACCAAAGGCTTGAATTCAATTAATACAATTGGTAATGCGTTTGGCTGATTTTGGTCGTTGTTGTAGCGCTTGTTTGGTTGTGGAACAATCCTCCATTCAATCTTATATAGCGCTCAATCTTACCTAACTTCAACTGGAGAGAAGAATTTTACCGATTACTCTCTCCTCATAAACCATAAAGGAGAAAAAAATTTTTGCGAAAAATAACTAAACTTAGACACTCTATTAAAGCTATATCACCAATAATTTCAGTTTTGCTATTGATAGCGATTGCCGTGGTGGCTTCGCTGGTCGTCTATGCATGGGTAATGGGTTACATAGGCGGCGGCACCACCAAAGCAGGATATGCCATAAACATTCAGAGTTTATCCTCAGCCACAGGAAGCTTAACGATTTATGTACAGAACACCGGCATAGGAGCCGTACAACTCAATCCCACCAGCGCTGTATACGTAAACAATACGCTGGAAACCATAACTTCAGTTACACCAACTGGAGATCTAGCCAACGGAATTATCACAATTCCTCAGGGTCAAACTGCAGCACTCGTTGTTCCTTGGGCGTCAAGCGGACCAGTTACGATCAAAGTAGTTACAACAAGCGGAACATTCATGACAACTACAGGCACATCCACTGCAGGCGGAATATTCTATTCGGTTTCTTTTAGTGCAAGCGGTGGTGGAGGCTCTTCCACAATTTCCCCAAGTGGTACTGCATCTTACACGGGTGCGGTTCCGATTACCGCTACTGCTGGTGCTGGTTACACGTTCTCAGGTTGGAGCGCTACTGGATCGATCATATTTGGTGACGCAAGTTCGGCTTCTACTACTGCGACTGTTAATGGTGCTGGCACTGTAACTGCTTCTTTCACTCAGACTGATTACCAGGTCAGCTTCAGTACAAGCGGAGGCGGCAGTGGTTCAACAACTTCACCGAGCACTACTGGATCTTACACTATGGGTGAACCAGTTATGATCACAGCAACTGCAGGTAACGGATACAAGTTTTCAAGTTGGACCGCTACTGGGTCGATTACATTTGCCAGTTCGAGTTCGGCTTCTACTACTGCGACTGTTAATGGTGCTGGCAGCATAACTGCCGACTTCGTTAGTTTGGCAGCCAGCATAAAGATCAGTCCAACAACTTCAACTATTCCCGCTGGAAATACTCAAGGCTATACAGCTACAGCTTACGACATAAACGGCAACAGCTTGGGCGATATCACAAGTTCAACCACTTGGAGTATAACTTCTGGCGCTGCTGGTTCATGGTCAGGCTCTACCTACACTTCAGCTAACACTGGCGCATGGACAGTAACAGCCACATATTCAGGTCTGACCGCAACAGCTCAACTGACAGTGTACGGTACACTCGCAAGCTTTTCGTTTGGACCCATTAATACGCAAAATGCAGGTTCGGCCTTCCAGGTAAGTATTACCGCTCAAGATGCCAATGGTAATCCTGTCACAAACTTCGTTGGTTCAGCTACATTAACAGATCTTTCCGGCTCAATTAGCCCCGCAACTACTGGTCCATTTACTAACGGCGTTTGGACTGGTCAGGTCACCATCACGAAGGCAATAACGAACGATCTTATCACGGCTACTGATTCAACCATTGCTGGCCAAAGCAGCTTATTCACCGTTAATACAGGCGGCGCTACGAGCTTTGTTGTTTCTGGTTTCACAAGTCCTGTTACTGCTGGTGCTGCTGGTTCTGTTACGGTTACGGCGATGGATGCTTATGGAAACGTAGTGACTGGCTATGCTGGTACGGTCGCGATTACTTCAAGTGATAGTCAAGCTGTTTTGCCTCCGAATGCTGTCTTAACTAATGGTATTGGTTCTTTCAGTGTTACTTTGAAAACGGCTGGTTCTCAATCGATTACTGCTACTGATACTGTGACAAGTTCAATCACTGGTTCTCAGACTGCCATAACGGTTAATGCAGTTACTACTCCAACGAGCTTTGTTGTTTCTGGTTTCACAAGTCCTGTTACTGCTGGTGCTGCTGGTTCTGTTACGGTTACGGCGATGGATGCTTATGGAAACGTAGTGACTGGCTATGCTGGTACGGTCGCGATTACTTCGAGTGATAGTCAAGCTGTTTTGCCTCCGAATGCTGTCTTAACTAATGGTATTGGTTCTTTCAGTGTTACTTTGAAAACGGCTGGTTCTCAATCGATTACTGCTACTGATACTGTGACAAGTTCAATCACTGGCTCTCAAACTGGCATAACGGTTAATTCTGGTGCTTTGGCGAGCTTTACCATTAGCACTATTAGTAATCCGCAAACTGCTGGAACAGCTTTCCCCATTACCATAACTGCTTATGATCAATACGGCAATGTTGAGACTGGCTACTCAGGCGCTGCGATAAGTGATCTTTCTGGCTCGCTTACGAGCACGGGTTCGTTTACTACTGGCGTTTGGACTGGTACGGTGACCATCACGAAGGCAATGGCGAATGACGTTATTACTGTGACTGATGCAAGTTCAGGCACAAATGTGCAGAGCGGCGCGTTTACTGTTACTCCTGGTGCTTTGGCAAGCTTTACCATTAGCACTATTAGTAATCCGCAAACTGCTGGAACAGCTTTCAGCGTAACGATAACTGCTTACGATCAATACAACAACGTCGCGACCAACTATGCTGGTCCGGCAGTGTTAAGTGATGTTTCTGGATCGCTTAATCCAACTACTGCCACGTTTACTGCTGGTATCTATACTGGTTCGGTGAAGATCACGACGGCTAATGCCAATGATGTTATCACTGTGAAAGATTCAAGTACAGGTGTCACAGCGTCGAGCAATCAGTTCAATGTTGTTGCTGGTTCCGTCGATCACTTTGTGTTTAACACTATTAGTCAACAAACTGCTGGCACCGCTTTCACGGTAACTATCACGGCTAAAGATTCGAGCGGCAATACCGTAATGACTTATACTGGTTCGGCTACGTTCACTGACGTTTCAGGCTCAATCAGTCTGAAAAGCACAGGTGTGTTTACTAATGGTGTCTTGCAAGCTTCGGTAGCTATCACTAAGGCATATACAAGCGATGTTATCACTGCAACTGACATAACTACAGGAGCGAATGGGCAGAGCAACACATTCAATGTCGTTGCCGCTCCAGCTACACAACTTGTCTACACCGCGGGAACAACCCAATCACTCACTACTAGCGCAGTTTCTACAGTGATTACGGTCCAGCTAGAAGACTCGAATGGAAACCCAGTCACTGCAGGAACCGGGGGCGTCACCGTTAACTTAGGTACAAGTACGACCACTGGAACTTTCTGGAGCAATGCAGGCGGAACCACGAAGATCACTTCGGTTACGATTCCAAGCGGCTCAAGTTCTGCAAGTTTCTACTACAGTGATACGGCCGCTGGACAAGCAACTCTTACAGCTTCATCGGGAACATTGACACCGGCAACCACTACATTCACTATCAACGGCGACAAGCTAGTTTTCACCACGGGAGCAACCCAGAGCTTGGCACCTGGTGAAACTTCAACAGAGATACAAATTACGCAGGAAACCGCGACTGGAGGCGCAGATTACAATTTATTTACTTCCACCACGATACAATTGACTTCGAGTTCTTCCACTGGCAAATTCGTTAACTCAGCCGGCACCCAAATATACTCAATCACCGTCGGAGACCTGTCAGATACTTCAGGCACGTTCTACTACCTCGATAGTTCACCTGGAACACCAACGCTCACAGGTTACGCAGGAGGCTTCACTTCGGCAACCACAGTCTTCACTATTTACTCACCTACTCTCAATCACTTCACCGTAACTTCCTCAGGTTACACCCAGGAGACAGGCACAGCCTTCACTATAACAATAACAGCCATAGATCAGAACGGCAATACCTACACGGGCTACACAGGCACCGCCGACACCAACACTTTGACCGCGTCTTCAGGAACCATCAGCCCAACAAGTACCACAAATGGGTTTACAAATGGTGTCTGGACAGGTTCAGTGACACTTTCTACCGCTGGCAGCATCACTATATCTACTTCGGGCGGAGGAGCAACAGGTACAAGCAACACATTCACAGTTTACACGCCGACTCTCACTAGTTTCAGCTTCAGCACTATTAGCGGTACTAAGACTGCCGGGACAACTTTCAGCATAACCATTACGGCTAAAGATCAAGACGGAAACACAATGACAAGCTATGCTGGTTCAGCCACTTTGACAGAGACCGGTAGCGGTGCAGGCGGAACGGTCAGTCCATCATCGGTTACCTTCACTAACGGCGTATATACTGGAAGTGTTTACGTGACTAAGGCAGGTTCAGGCGTTACTATTACTGCGACATCTGGCACAGCGACTACTTCGAGCGGCGCGTTCACAGTGAACATGGGTGCTGTTGTCAAAGTCACGGTTTCTCCTGCTACAGACTCGGTCACAGCAGGGAGCCAAGTAACCTACACTGCAACTGGTACTGACACTTATGGAAACACTGGGAGCATTACAGACTCAGTCACATGGAGCATAAGCTCTGGAGCCGGCGGCTCATGGAGCACCAACGTTTACACCTCTAATACCGCTGGTACTTGGACAGTTACAGCCAATGCAGGCGGTGGCGTTACAGGCACAGCAACTTTAACCGTTACTGCAGGCGCCCTATCTCAATTCGTCTTCAGCCACATTGGCACTCAAACTTCCGGTACAGCCTTTAGCGTCACAATAACCGCAGAAGATCAATACGGCAACACAGTAAGCTACTCAGGAACCCAAACATTGCACGTTAGTTCTGGATCTGCAACTTTAACTCCCACAACCGTAACTTTCACCAACGGCGTAGCAACACCCTCAGTCACTATTACAGTTTCATCATCGCGCAGTCTCGATCTATACATTACCTACAACGGAAATCAAAACACAAGCAATACATTCACAGTTTAACCACCCACAGACTACCAACTTCCCTAATATCCCTAATTTTTTATTTTTTTGTGTTTAGAAATCATTTATTTTAAACGGTTTATTTTCTGACAAATTTACTTAGATTCTCTGCTTGAGCCCTAGTCTTTTTTCTATGAAACCTGCAGAGTCGAGATCACTTATCGATATTCTAATGGGTTGTTTTTTGAGCTTCAAATTACGTAAAGTTGGCATAGAATCCTGATCCTATCACACTTTATAGAAACTTCAACAACATGTGATTTAGTTTCGCAGTTTCGCACCTAAGAATGCCTGTGCATCGCTGAGGCTAAAACTAAAGCGACCGCTGACTCTAAGGCCATTGCTTAACTGGTTTAAGTTTGGCTGCTTTGCTTTTGACTACTTTTCGGCTGAAAAATAGCCAGATAAGCGAAGGTTAGCTGTTGCTTTCTTTCTGAGTGAATGCGTTAAGTTGAGGTGGACAGTCAAAAGTGTTTTGTAAAGAATTGAAGCACTATCTGATCAGGCTATTCAAAAAGAAAAAGTGATAGAAGCTTTATTGCCTGAAAATTAGTCCAGCAAAGTCGATCTGAAATTCTTAAGTCATCGGATAAAGAAACTATGATTCTTTCCCGAAGGTCTGCCTGACGTAGCCAAATGGAACAATGCCCTTTGAGTTTTTAAAAAGGTCAGCTTAGTAATCACAACTGATGCTTCAATTAAAATGCCCTTGATTCCGGCCCCTTTTTGCTGATTGAATAAGGACATTGATTAATCGAACCAGGAGCGTCCACGTTATAGTTTCCAAAATTTAAAAATTCCAATCGAATAAACAAATTTACACGAAACTTTGTAGTGTTTAATCCTAAACAAACGACGTTGCGATTGGTTAGTTTGGTCAGTGCGAGAGCGGTTACTAGTTGCCCAGGGCGAAAGGAAAAATAGGTTAAAAACTTACCGAAGATGAGATAGGCTTACTGTATCCCTATGTTTAACTCTCCGCTGGTGAAGGCCGCACCATTGCCACCGTTAGATGTTTGAAGTTGCACAAGGGGTTCAAAAACATTGTTAAATGAATAACTTCCCAAGTAATTTACAGTGTAATATTGGCCTGCCCCGCTGCCTATGAATTCTATGTATGCGTTGGTAACAACAACGTTAACAACTCCGTCAACGCAATTTAGGTGACCTTGTGGTCCATTGCCTGCTCCCGTGTTTACCCAATAATAAAAGAACGTGCTGTTCACAAAGTTTACATTCCAAATCCACAGGTTAGAATTGACATCATTCAACGAGCTTTCAGCCATTATGCCTAGTTGATCTGGTTGAGCCCCAACCGACATAGTGTCCGTAAGAGTAACTGTGTAGCTGGCTGGAACACTTAAACTCCAGTAATCAATCTCGTTTCCTGTCGTCATTGTTGTGTAACCAACTGTGTGTGTGTCAGAAAATGGAGGCGGAGTCGGCGTTGGTACTGGCGTAGGAGTTGGTGCTGGTGTCGCTGTAGGTGTTGGAGTGGCAGTTGGTGCTGCGGTGGGTATTGCTGTGGGAGCAGAAGTTGGTGATGGCGTGGGGTTTGCTACTTTTATGAGAGTTGGAGTCGGGGAGGGTGAAGGCGTAGGCGTGGCTGTAGGCATGGGCGTAGGATTCGGTGTTGCCAAAGACGACGATGAATGTAACTTAATCGCTGCGACGGCTGCCACAACACCACTAATAACGATAATAACAACCAACGCAATAACAACCATTCTTGTAACGCCTGATTTCGACGAAACAACGCGCATCTTATTTCGCAAAATTTTTTTTCCCCTTTAAGTGTTTTTTGATCAGGAGAGAGTAATCGCTAAGTTCTTCTCTCCAGTTGAAGCTAGGTAAGTTTGAGATGTATATAAGAATCCATGGAGGATTGTTCCACAACCAAACAAGCGCCGTGACCAACTGCACATAAGCTGACATATGGTGTGCATTAACAATTAATTTTGAAGAAAGAAATGAGTTGCTGTTTTTCGATACGGGTTTATGGGGCCATATTACAGAATCAGATATAATGAGACAAATGAAACATGACTTATAACACGAAACAGCTTAACTCAATTATAGAAAATAACTCTAGACGAGGAGATTAAATTGACGTTAACTCTAATCGAAAATTATCCTAAAAGACGTGACAAACTCGTAATTATGGCGGAAATCGTAAGCATCGCAAAAAAAGGCACATCGAAAACCCACATAATGTTTAAAGCCAACCTCAGTTTCAGCCAACTCAACCAATTCCTCACGCTGCTCTCGCAGACCAGTCTTCTCGAAAAATCAGCATGCGACGGCAGAGTAATCTATAGGGCCACACAAAAAGGCTTAGACTTTATGGAGAGACAACAACAAATAATGGATCTGCTAAACGAAGATGTACGTGCCTACAGAAACGGTGTTAAAACTCCACTATTCTGCATTAACAATTTCTAAAGAAGTTAACCTTTCCCTCACTAACCGCACAAAAAAATTTTCAAATTTCTAACTTGCGTTGCTGAGACGAAAAATTTTCGTTTTTTTGGTGAGGAAGAAATTCCATCGCGCGCTGGTTTGTCCCTAAAATGCTACGAGCAAAGTCAGAAGATTAGAAAAAGTTGCAGCGCACGCTTAAACATAAAGTTAAAAATTCAGATATTCTTCTAGAAAGAGCGGTGCAATAGGCTGGTTAAGCATGAAAAGATTCGAACCTAGGAGAACAGTTATCAAATGTGAGAAATGCGGCGGACGCATAAAAAGTGGAGAAGAAATTAAAATTGGAGGTATCAGGAAGAAATACTATCACCCTAAATGTTACGAACAAGTTGAAAAAGTCATAACAACCATGCACACGCCGCGCGATAATACCGGTGCTTCTGTTAAGAATCTGGTCAAGAGTAATCAAACGTTGACTTATTATTGTCCACATTGTGGGGCACCGCTGAAAATCGAGACAAACTCGCCTCAAATCCAAAAGTTCTGCAAACGCTGCAGAGGCGACTTGGGCGTCCTCGACATGGGCAAGCTAATGCGCGAATTGGACGGCAAAAGTAAGTGAAATTGTAGCCCGCGCACTCAAATCATTCTTTTTCTCAGTTGCTCAGTTTTTATGCAGACTAAGGCTTTAATGGAACAGCGAGCCGCGCTGCCTTGTCACGTACGCGCGCTAAAATGACTCTTTGTGTTAACGGCAAACAAACAACATCCACATAGGATATTCTAGGATATTTTAGGATATTTTAATATACAACCTGCAAACGATTTAGGTTTTGCTTCAAAAAAGCAACCCAAACCAGCCTGAACAGAAATGGCAACACCACTGTTGTTGTTCTATCAGACAAAGAAACAATAAAAGCAGTCACCAACGCCAAAAAAACAACAAGTTAAACATCCCAAACTAGCGCGGCGCGCAATATCAAGTTCTGTTCTTTTTTTGCTCAATTGCTTTCTTTGCTAAAACAACAGCGTCTTCTCTTGTTTTGCCAAACAGTGCGCCGATTTTGTCTGCGTCTTCTTTAGTTACTGCTGCACCCCCAATCATGATTACAGTTTTGCCCTTTAGGCCTTCATGTTCAATAGCTGAAATTAGCTTTGGAAGATTCTCCTTAGCGGCTGTGAGCAAAACAGATACTACAATTATGTCGGCATTTACCTCTTTAGCTTTTGAAGCAAAAGTTTCTGGAGAGACCCCTTTCCCAACATCAACAGTTTTGAACTGCGCGAGTTTAAGAGATCTTCTAACCATGTCTTTAGCAGTGTCCATTACTTCAGGGTGAAGAGTGCCTATCACAACGGTTCCAATTGGATTGACTGGTTCAGGTGGTTCTTTCTCTCTCATAGCTTTAAGCCAAGACATTTCAAAACTAACTCCTATTTCTTTACTAATTTATATTCAGAGACTCTCTTAATGTTGCTGTTAATTTGCGCGTAATCTGGCACAAAAATAATTGTTGATGAAAGCCTGTCTCTTGATAGCTCATACAACAACACCATTGACATAATCGAGAATTGCTTTTAAATCCTCGTCCGGGGTTTTTAGAGGCTTTATTTTTAGCCTTTCTATTATTTTTGGGGTCATGAATGCGGGAAGAGTAGGTCCTAAACGAATGTTTACACCTAAATAGAAAAGAGACAACAGAATGGCTACAGCCTTTTGCTCATACCACGAAAGTATAAAAAACAACGGCAATTCACTCATCCGAACTTTGAATATTTCTTCAAAAGCTTGGGCTACCTTAACAGCTGAGTAGGCATCGTTGCATTGTCCAATATCTAGCAATCTAGGGATGCCGTCGATCTGACCTATGTCCTTGTCGAAAAACCGAAATTTCCCACAAGCCAAAGTCAGTACAAGGGAGTCATTAGGGCTCTTCTCAACGAACTCAGTGTAGTAATTGCGTCCTGGTTTGGCACCGTCGCAGCCAGCTACGAGGAAGAAAGAATTGATGTGTCCCTTCATTACTGATTCAGTTATGTTTTCTACCAATGAAAGAAAAGATTTTCTGGCATAACCGACAGTCACTTTTTTGTCCGTTTTGTCTTGTGTGAATCCTGGCATTTCCAATGCTTTTTCTATGACAGGTGAGAAGTCGCCGCACCTAAGGTCAGAACACTCTAAGTGAGTTACCCCTGGCCAGCCTACAGGACCGGAAGTGAATAGGTTTCCTTTGTAGTTTTCTGCGGGCTTTTGAAGACAGTTCGTGGTCATCAGAATTGCTCCAGGAAAATTCGCGAATTCTTTTTGTTGATTTTGCCATGCAGTCCCATAGTGGCCGAAAAAGTGAGAATACTTCTTTAACTTGGGATAGCCATGTGATGGGAGCATCTCTCCGTGTGAGTAAACATAGATGCCTTTGCCTTGGCTTTGCTTTAGAATTTCGTCTAAATCTTTTAAGTCGTGACCTGACACCAGAATTGCCTTGCCTTTCCTATGGCCTAGCGGAACCTGCGTAGGAACTGGATGACCGTAGGCTTCTGTGTTTCCACTGTCCAAGAGTTCCATAGCTCTTATGTTGATTTCTCCACATTTCAAAGCGAGATCAAAAAAGTCATCAACACCTAACGAGTTGTCCAGAGTTGCTGCGAGGCCTTGCTGAATGAACTCGAAGACTTTATCATCCTTTTTTCCAAGGCGATAAGCATGATAGGTGTAAGCTGCTACTCCTTTTATCCCGTAAATGAGCAGCCAATGAAGCCCATGCAAGTCAGGGTCGTTTGAGGAATCAAGGTTAATTCCAACATCTTTTCCTTGTCTAATCAGGCCTTCTTCAGTCTTTTCAAGCAGCATATCGACTGGACCATGAAATTCGACATCTCCTCCGGCTGTTCGCACTTTTTCACGGAGAGCGTCACGAAGCCGCACTGACTTGTTAATGTATTCGATTAGTGTGTTTGGGTCAAAGTTAACATTAGTTAATGTGGCGAAAGCCGACTCGCAAATGAACAGGTTTAACTGCTCATCTTTAACCCCCATTTTTTGTCCTTCTAACGCTAACTGCGACAATCCTCTCAGCATGTAGATCAATAAATCTTGAAGCGCACTCACTTCGGGATTTTTCCCGCAAACACCAAAAGTTGTGCAGCCTTTCCCTTCAGCAGTTTGCTCGCATTGATAACAAAACATTTGACTTTTGTTCACCACATTACACCTATTATTCAATTAATCGCCCAACGTAAATATCTCTTCCCTCATTAGTAAGGGCTCCAACGGTTTGGACTGGGTAGCGCGCCGCCTTGTCCCGATATTATGTGTTGAAGAAAGTAGATGAGACTCTTTGTCGTGTCTGCCGATGTTTTCTGCGGCCTCTGTTCAGAACCAAGCACAATATGCTGTGCAAGGCGTAGCATGCAACGTTTTCTAAGCTTCGGACTTTGTTCGTGGCATTTTAGGGACAAACCAGCGCGCTGTTGACTTTTATTGACGTTTTTTGACTTTTCTTGACGTCTATTGACTTTTTTTGACTTTTATTGACGCAACCTGCAAACAATTCAAACCCTAAACCAAAAAAACAACCCAAAACAAACAGAACAAAAATTTGCGACAAAATAACTGTATTCTGCACAAACAATAACACACCAAAAATTAGAGACAGAGCAGCGCGCTTAAACGCAGAACCTTGAAATTTAATGCTTTAGCCGTCGAGTTTGGGCTGAGCTTGGCGAGTTTAAAAAAGTTGGTTATTGGGAATTCATAAATCAATTATAGCGTCTGCATCAAAAAGATGGTTCACTTCAGGCTCCAGAAAGAAACGGTGAATGGCTTATGAAAAAAGTTTGGAATACCCGTATCGGAAATATAACATTAAGTAAAATTTTGCCCATTTCAGTTCTTTGTCTCATATTACTATTTCCAAGTTTTATTGATTGCAAAGCGGTAACCGCGACGAGCTCTAGTCCACTCACCTTCGAGAGCATCGCTCAGCCCTTTCAAGCTATTGACAATAACAACTGGTACACAGGCTCGAATGAGTCAACTCCACTGGTGGATGTGAACTATACGGAAATGATGCCTCAGGCTGATACGCTTGACCGGAGCATGGTGCTAACCTACGGAAAGGATGCAACTTCCCTCCCAACTACGGTGTCTATGCATCTTATTTACTGGTTCAATCCGGGTGGCATGAACGACTCATTTTCAAGTTACCCAAACTATAACTCGCAAGTGTTGAACTGGACGCAACTGAACGGCATAGGACTTGTGCTATCTGATACTGGAAGCTTTGGTAGCACTGCAACATGGGATACGACGTATTCGTTCAATGGATTCGATATCATTAACGGAACTGCACAACAGTTAAGTCTTAGCCAAATTGGAAATTCAACGGATTACGCGTATATGCTCAACAATCAAGTTGGCAGCATCTCGTATGCTAACTGTAGTGCGGCGTCAATCAGTCCCGTAACGTTATCCACTGAAAAAACTAGCTATAATGGTGACGCTGTAACCGACAGTATAGCAACATTCAACGTGACCATGGAAGCGCAGATAATCAACTGTCAACTGACTGCAGGAGGACCAAATACCCCTCCACTTCCACCACATCAAACTTTAAGCAACGTCCCAGTTACTCTTATGTTTCAAATTACAGAGAACTCCGCTTATACGGCGTACAAGTACGGCGTGAACGTTGATTGGAGCGCAGATAACGCTTTCCCAACTACGGGATTGAATAATGGAGACAGCTTCAGTTTAGTATCAGCTGATAGTTTAGGTTTCACAATAATCCAAAATGCCATCGCTTCGACGCCAGTCTCCTTCTTCCCCACGGATGCTAAGAATGACAGTGCCATCTATTCGATCAACGGCACAGAAATCTGCCAAGAACTCTTCCCATTAAACTACACGATAAATGGGAGCTCACAAACGTACAACACCACACGTTTCTACGTTCCAACCCAGAATTACGTTCAAAGCCCAGACCCCAGCCTAGCTAGGAACTCTTCCACGATGTATGTCTGCTTTGACGGATTCTACTACAATCAAAGCACAGGATTCTCATTTGACCCAACCGTAATCACCTACAACTCAGCTAATAGCACCGGTACCCCCTCTCCCACAAATAATCCAAGTCCAAGTCCGACGCCCTCAACCACAGGTTCACAATCAAACCCAAGCCCATCAACTTTCCCAACAACGACAACAGGCACACAGGAACCTTCACCAACGATTGCAGAGTTTCCATCGTCACTTGTAATCCTAACAATATTCATGGGAATATCACTATCTATTTCAATACTTGTAGCGTCAAGGAAAAGTAAAATAATTCAGGCTCAGAATGCAAAAACGTAAAAAAGATACCAGAGGTTCCTTCTGCTAATCCTTGCGACCTTGAACCTTTCACCGGCTATCATTTACAACCGTCAGAATAGCCCTTGTTAGTGAAGGCTCATAGAGGGACTTGGACAATTTTATAAACGAAACTCGGATAGGACTCCATACCTCAGCTAACTATGTGGATTTTGACTCAATGGAGTCAGATTTGATTTTGGGCAACGTTAATAAAAAAATGCCCAACCTTTTCGGAAAGTGAGTTGTGGGAATTGGGTTTCATCTGTGAGCTCGATAACTTTGGTAACAGTGCTAACTTAGAAACTTTATCCAGAGTAAAAAACTCATTGTACACTTTGGTGGTTTTCTTGTTCGTTCTTGTTCTGTTTTGGAATAGCTATGGTGAATTTTGCACCTTGGCCCGGCTCGCCCTCTTCTGCTATTACCCAACCGTAGATACCCATCATTTTCTTTATGAAGAACAGCCCTAAGCCAGTATTGCTCCCGGTGCTAAAACCCTCAGTAAAAAGCTTTGGTTTGTTCTCTGCCGGAATGCCGACTCCATCATCCTCATAGACCAAGATCAACCCACCCGACTTTTCCCGTTCGCAATGCACTTTTATGGTTGTGGCTTTTTCGCCGTATTTTCTTGTGTTATCGATGAAATTGTAGAACATTTGTCTAAGGAACGAATCCGCCAGAACTCGCACGCCGTGGCAGTTGTTAACCACCTTGATTGTTAAGCCTGAGAAAAGAGCTACAGCCTCATCCACAGACTTTCCAACATCAACGTAACTTAACTCTTCAACACCCAGTTGCTCGTACATTTTGGCGAACTCAAAAATCTTTACCGAATCCTTAACTGCCAACTCAATCTTGCTCAATCCCTCAGCAATGTCTGCCTGATCCGCATGTTTCTTCTTGAGCAAATACGCGTAACCATTCGCCGCTGAAAGCTTGTTTCGGACATCATGTCTAGTTAGGCTGCCAACCACACGCAACTTCTCATTCATCAACTCAATTCTAACGTTGTTTTCTTTCAGTTTCTTCTCTGCCTCCTTTCTTTCAGTGACATCTCGCTACACTGAGGATTAGTTTTTTGCCTCCTAACTCAATTAGGCGTACATGGAGTTCTACCGGCAACAAGGATTTGGCCTTGCACACCTCCACAGACTCGAAAACTGCACTACCATTTCTAAGTAACTCGCTAATTCTGGACTTAACTAATTTTGCAGATTCCGGGGTATCTAAATCTTGAATTTTCATTTTTGCCATTTCTTCTTTGGTGTAGCCGCGCAGCTTGTAAGCTGCCTCATTAAATTTAACAATGTTTCCATCCATATCATGCACAAAAATCGAGTCAGAAGCTAAATCAAAAATGCTGGCAGCTATTTTCAGTTCCACTTCAGCTTTCTTGCGTTCCGTAATATCTATGACCAAACCTCTAACCCCTGTTACTCTGTTTTCAGAAAAGATAGGGCTGATCCTAACAAGCGAAGAATATGTGGCACCCTTTTTTGTAAAAAGAGTATACTCATGAGTGCCGATGTCTTCTCCTGTCAGTATCTTCTTCAGGTTTTCACTCGCTATTTCTAACTCTTCAGGAACAACAAAAGACAACATATTCAAACCCTTTTCGAACTCTTCTCGCGTAAAGCCTGTTATCTCAAAACCTTGTCTATTCAAGAATGTTATCCTACCAGTCAAGTCTGCCTCAAAAACAATCTCTGGCAAAAAATTGGCGAGTTCCCTGTACCTCACCTCACTTTTTCTCATTATCTCTTCGGCTTTCTTGAGTTCAGAGATATCGGTTACTATTCCCATAATAGCCCTATCGCCGTTGTATTCTATGAGTGCTGTGTTGATTATTGCATTAATTCTCTTGCCATCTCGCGTGATGAGCACGTATTCATATGGAGGAACGATTTCGCCTCTCATATGCTTTGAATAAGCTAACTTTAATGTTTCAACATATTCGGGGGGATTGAGAGAAAGAAAATTAAAGTTAGGAGAATAAAAGTCCTCTCTACTGTATCCCGTTATTTCTTCGCTTTTCTTGTTAGCGTAAACTACTCTGCCTTGTTTGTTTATGAAGATTATATTAGGTGATTCCTCTGCAAGTTTTTTGAATTTTTCCTCGCTTTCTTTTAATGACTCTTCAATTTTCTTGCGTTCAGTGATGTCTTCGCAGAATGCAACTAGTTTTCCATCTGGGAGTCTTTTGGAGTTCAAACTGACTTCGATTATTGTACCGTCTCTTTTTCTAAGTCTCATTTCTCCAGCAAAATGTCCCTTTTCCTTAAGTTTGTTAAACCTGCTTCGGCTATAATGGTCTTCTTTGGGAACAGCTTGATCAGTGGTCATATTCAATAATTCTTCCCTTGAATAACCGAGCATAGTGCAGGCAGCATCATTTACATACTCATATTTTGCCTCATTATCCGCAACAAAAACAGAAACAGGAGAACTCTCCAAATAAGCCCTAAGAGTCTTCTCAGAAAGAGAAAGAGCTAACTCAGCGTTTTTGCGTTCAGTAATGTCAATTATTGATCCTTCCACAATTTCTTCTTCAGTATAAATCTTGGATGACAGTAAGCAGTTCTTGATCTCACCCTGCTTGCTAACCAGCTTTATTTCGACATCAACCAATTGCCCCATAGCTTGAAGAACTTTTACCAACTTTTCTCGCTCCGCAGCGTCTTTATAGTAAAACGTTGCCGGAGTACCCTTCATTTCTTCACGACTGTAACCGAGAATCTGAAGCAGCTTTTCATTAATATCTAAAATTTCCGAACTATGCAACCTAGTTCTAAACATTCCCACTTCAGCGGAGTTGAAAAGTCTGAGGTATTTTGCCTCTGACTCTGCAAGACGCCTTATTGAGTTCTTTCGTTCTGTTGCTTTTGCAATTGTATGGGATAGTTCAGCGTAAACTGTTTCTGGGTCACCCTGCTTGTTAATGTACGCGTCAGCGCCGAGGTTTAGAGCTTTTATGGCTACTTCTTCTCTGCCCTTTCCAGTAAACAAGATAAAAGGAATTTCATTAGTTTGTGCACGCAGCTCTTTTAGAAACTGTAAGCCGTCCTTTTGAGGCATCTCATAATCAGAAATCACAACATCATAGTTGCCATTTGGTATTTTCTTGAAGGCTTCATCCACGCAACAAGCGTGGTCAATTTCGAAGTTGCCCATATCCATCAGAAGCAGCTTTGAGATTTCGAGAACGGTTGGATCATCATCTACATGCAAAATATGAATTATGTTCTTTTCGTTTGAAGGCTTTAAATTGGCCCCTTCGACGGTGACTCTGCACTCTTGTTCATACGTTTGCAATAGCCAAAGCTCCAGGTTACCTATGCTTGATTAAATTTGTAATAAATCAGTTATGAATCTCAAATACTGATTGCAGGTTGCTTCAATTTTCATCAAATGAAAAATGCTCGTTGTTTGCGTTTTGATTTGTTGAGTTGATTTTACGCTCTTTTATGAAAACTCAGACATAATCCACTTTACTGGTAAAAACTTGTGGGCTGATTTTCAGAAATATTGGTAAATAAGCTACGACTGCGCCTATTTAGCAAAAATAACCTCGAAAATGGCTTGCGAAAAAGCGGCGGGAGGGCGATAATAGCCCCAATTTATTAGTAAAAAGCTTTTGAAGCCATTGCTAGCATACAGTCAACAAGCGCTATAGGTACAAATCCCAGCGGCCTACCACTACACCAGAAGCTTTACAACTTTAACTTAGCAAGCAGCCTAAAACGAAAGCTACTTTATCTTTTCAATAGTTACTTTGTCATCGTACTCTTGGAATGAAATTTTGAATAACTTAAAAAAATCGTATCTTCCTAATATATAGGGCACCTCATTGATCAAAGCCACTGCGATTTTCACTTTTACCACGTTATCTTCAAGTCTAAAGCTAACATCCTGTAATGACAGTGGGACTATTGCTTCTCCTATGCCTCTGATTTGGCCTAAACAAGAGGAAAGGTCTAAGCCTAAAAGTGCCCCGAAATTCCTTGGAACAAGCGATATGTCTGCTCCCGAATCAATATACATAATCACTGGAAACCAATCACAATTTTCAGTTCCGATCTCCAACTGAGCAACAGGTCTGAGAATGTCTCCTAGAAGCCCTGATTTCTCTTTTCTGTAGACAAATTCAACCAATCAAGAGCACCAATGTATCTTCTCTCGGCACGAAAGCTAGAACAGGACGTTTCCCTGGACATTTCTTTTTGGCGCTTTCCCAAACTTCCTTTGGGTCGTATCCACTCGCCACCACTTTGTCTTCGACTATAGCAATATGTTTTCCACTGTACTTCTTGTTGATTTTATCTGCATTTGTCAGGTAGAAACTGAGTTCTTTCATAATGATACTTGAAGTACAGGGATATATAAATCACTTTTTTGCAGGATCGTGCGTAACCTGAGCTGGAGCAATTTAGTAATACAAACCTTGGAGGGTCTTACGATCAGATATTCTCTTCCATGTTAACAGTACTGAAGGGGGTAAGGTAAACGTTAAAGGTTAATTCGCGCTACCCAGAATGAACCACTCTCCCATTGAATGTCTCTACTAAGAAGAAAATGGAAATGGCTTGATAGAAGAAGCAGAATTAGCGAAATCCCCCATATCTTGGTTTAAATTCCAGCAGCCTCTGTTGCTTGTTTTTACTGGTAAAAACTTTGCGCTGATTTCAGAAATTTCGTTGAACAAGCATAAATTGTGCTTATTTAGTAAAAATAACATCAAAACAGCCTGAAAAATTGGCGCCGGGAGGAGGCCCCCAGCACCTTTTTACCAGTAAAAAATGGTTAGAGTGAGCTAGAACAGACTTGCCTCCAAACCAGGTTATGATTCCCTATCGTTAACTTACTTGCTTTTAGGTAAAAGAGGCTTTAGGCAAGTTCGCCGAGTTGCCGACCTGAACAGGTTCAAATCCACAATATATATGCAACGCTTTTTCAAAAATCAGCATTTCTTTTGCTTAACCCGGGTCCGAAAGGACTTGCGCTTCCAAAAGCACATTTACACTGTATCTTTTCTTTTTTTGATAAGTTAATTTATTTTTTTGTCATAAATTTTTCATAGACTAGTTTAGTCTAGCATTCCGCTGTCGACATTCACACTACAATTTTTGCGTTTTAGCGCTCCCTCTTTTATTGTTCAGTCAGGTTTTTACGCATAATGGTTGTTACGCACAAGTTGTTAATACTGAATTTAGTCTTCCTGTAAAGCGGATTAAGTATGAGGCGTTCCAAAATAAAAAGTGGTGGATGTTAAGGCATAAGTTGGTGTACTTTCATGGAGCTAATCCAGACAGTTAAAGACTTCGATAATCTTTTAGTTCAGGTTACCGAAGAAACAATCAAATACTGTTTAGGAGACGCAAATGCCACTATTATTTGGAATTATCTTGAAAAACGAAACTGCCCGATAACCGAAGTTCCAATCAGACCTGAAATTTTTTCGGAGGAACTTAGAAATATAATGGGTTTTGGGAGACGACAGATTCTTGGGGCGGCGGCAATACTTGAGGAAACAATACTTGAAATATTTTATAAAAAGCTGGGAATCAACTTTGAATGTGAAAAACCAATCAATTTTTCATACCAAGTTAGAAAATTACGTAATCAATACAAAACCGGAGACATACGGAGGTGGGAATTATGACAATTGAAAAATCCCGAATCCTAATTGTAGATGATGACAATGAGATAACCGAGTCTCTAAGTAGAGTGTTGGAATCTGAAGGGTACCGAACCGATGTAGCTCACACCGTAAAAGAGGCGATTGAAAAGTCTTACGAAAACGATTACAATTTGACAATTCTAGACATCAAGCTCCCGGATGGGGAAGGCACATGCATTCTAAAGTTGCTGGAGGAGATTTCGCCGAAGACGATGAAGATCATGCTAACTGGACACCCGATATTAGAAAACGCCGTTAATTCTTTGAATTATGGTGCAAATGCCTACATGATTAAGCCCGTAGATTTAGATTCCCTTTTAAAGACAATAAAAGACAAAATTGAAGAGCAGAGAGCTGCTGAAACAGCTACTGAAGAAAGTATCGCCATCTTTTTGCAAACCAGAACAAAAAAACTATTAACGATGAAATAGGCTATCCGCCAGAGATTTGGAGTTGCATAAGAAAATGACTCAAGTAATTGGAAAAGAGGATAAACCAACCAGAATATTAGTTGAAGAGGACATAAACATGAGAGCAACAGTAGATGCTGTCCTCAAGAAGAATGGGTACTGCATCAATCTTGCTGCTATCCAAAGCGAAACAGCAACGCGAACCGTTGATGTCCCATTTAATTCGGCTGTAAAAGATGATCGGTTTCCAGACGTGGAACGCATAACGCACTCGCTTCTAAAAGTTCAAGAAATCACGGAGGCTACTCACTTGCTTTGGCCAAACGAAAAAACCGCAACAAAAATAACCACTGATACCGTCGAAATCATAAATCAAGCTTGCAAGAAAAATTTCTCATTTTGCAACGGAAAAAGCTTAAAATGCCTAATGGGCGGATTATTCTATCTTCTAGGCTTCAGGTATGATGATCCAAAGAAACAAATAGAAATAGCATTCGTTCTTCAAATAACGGATGTCTCAGTAAGATCATCTTACAAAAGGTGGTTTAGAGAGTTTCCAGAGTTGTTTCAAAGCGCAATAACAAAGCTTCCGGAACAAGAGTTTCGTTGTCGTCGTTATCCTATTTCGCGTTCGCAATAGCGGACTTCGCATAATGGACGGCTGGAAAAACGAAGTTAGTAAATTAAATAACCAAGGGCCGATTCAAGACTTTTGATTAAATTTTGCACAAGCTACAGACGACGCGTTATTAAGTTTGTCCAATCAAACCGTGGCGGGTCATTTCAAGAAAGTGGCTCCTGGAATGGGTTTCATCCTTGAGTTTAGTAACTTTGGCAACTTAAAAAATATGGGAAAAACTTATTGTGCAATTTGGTAGTTTTCTTTTCCATTATTGTTTAATTTTGGAATGATTATTGTGAATTTTGCTCCTTTACCCGGTGTACCGTTCTCTTGAATTTGCCAGCCGTAAACATCCATCATTTTTTTAGTCAAAAATAGCCCAAAGCCTGTGCTGCCTCCAGTGCTGAAACCCCCCGAGAAAAGACGCGGCTTATTCTCAAAAGGCACGCCTACTCCATCATCCTCATAAACCAACTTCAGGCTTTCTTGATCACCCCTTTCAAAGTACACTCTGATAGTTGTGGTTTTTTCACCGTATTTTCTTGTATTATCAATAAAATTATAGAACATCTGCCTAAGAAAAGAATCCGCAAGCAATGTTAATCCGTGACATTCATTAATCATCTTTGGGACGGGCGCTGAAAAAAGAGCAGTTGCTTCCTTTAGTTTCTGTTCTGCATCAATGTAAGTTATTTCTTCCTCACCCATTTGTTCGTACATTTTGGCGAAATCGAAAATCCTAACAGTCTCTTTAATAGCGTTCTCTATCTTGCCTAAATCATCAACAATATCAGCCTGGTCACTATGCTTTTTCTTAAGCAAATAAGCATAACCATTTATCCCTGAAAGCTTGTTGCGGACGTCGTGCCTAGTTAAACTTCCAACCACTCGAAGTTTTTCATTTAATAGCCCGATTTTATCCAAACTATTCGACAACGATTCTAAAGAAAACGTCAAGTCAGCCTCTGTATTTTTTTGGTTGATAATGTCTGTAGCAATACTGGCCGCCCCAACAAATCCCCCGTCTTCATTGAAAATAGGTGTTCGATTTAAAATTACTGGCACCACTGACCCGTCTATGTTCTTATGTGAAATTTCAGTTGACCAGCTTTCACCCGCCCTTAACCTTTTAGTGGCTCCCTCTGCTTCTTCTGGTGAAGTACCAAATAGATCAGTAACTTCGCGACCCAGTGCTTGTTCTTCTGACCAACCATAGAGTTTTTCTGCTGCTTTATTCCAAAAGCGAATTGTTCTGTTACTATCCGCCATTATGACAGCTTGCCCAACGTGATTTAGCAAATCAGCCTGAAATTTAACGGATTCTTCAGTTTTCTTGCGTTCAGTAATGTCTTCGAATACGGCTGCAAAAAAACCTTTTCTCGGTGAATAAACTGAGACATTCAGCCAAATATTTAGGGGTTTGAAGAAAATTTCAAACTTTTCTTTTTGACCGGTGACTGCAACTCGTCCGTAAATTTCAAAAAGCTCTGGAGTAGTCTCTTTAATTCCTGGTATTGCAAGAGTTACTTTTTTTCCGATAACTTTGTCTTTTTTCAAACCTGTTATTTGTTCAAATGCCTCATTAATTTGAAGATATACAAAATCATCAGGCTTTCCAGATGCGTCAAATATCATTTGGCAAAATGCAAAACCATCGATCATGTTCGAGAAAAGAGAACTATAGTCTTCTTCACTTTTTCTTAACGTTCCCTCAAATTTCTTGAGTTCAGTAATGTCGCGTACAGTAGCCTGCAACACTTCTCGACCTTTCAGCGGCATTCTTGTTAAAAGTACGTCTGCAGGAAAAGTTGCACCATCCACTCGCTTGTGAATCCAGAAAAAGTGATCGGTACCTGCCTGAAAACCCTTTTTGATGTGACTCATGGCGGCGTCCATGGATGGTGTGCCGTCTGGTTGAGTTGGAGGAGACAAATCTGATGGATGAAACTTTGTAAACTCCTGCAATGACTTGCAGCCAAACAATCCGAGCGTAGCTTTGTTGCAGTCAAAAAAACCCTTCTCGTCAAGCAACATTAAAGCATCCATTGATGACTCGAACGTTGTTTGGTATTTCTCTTCGCTCTCCTTTAGCTTCTCTTCAGCTTCCTTGCGTTCACTGATGTCGATGATTGTTCCTTCTATTATTCCTTGTTCAGGGTAGAGCTTGAGTGAGGTTAGACAATTTCTGATTCCGTGATGTTTATGTAGCATTTTGCATTCGAAATCTTTAACATACCCGTTGGCTTGGAGCAGGCGAACCATCTCTTGTCGCTTAAGTGGGTCAGCCCAAAAACTCGTCGAATGCTTTCCCCGCATTTCTTCACGGGTAAGACCAAAAATACTTAGATATTTCTCGTTGAAGTCAAGAATTTCAGACCCATCCAGCTTAGTTCTGAACATTCCCACTTCGGAGTTATTAAAAATATTCTGGTACTTTAACTCTTTATCAGTTAGCTCTCGTTTGGATTTCCAGTGTTCCACGCCTAGTTTCATGCCGTGGACAAGTTCGCCATAGACAGTCTCGGGATTGCCTTGCTTGTTGAAGTAACCGTCTGCGCCAAGGTTTAGTGCTTTTATGGCTACTTCTTCTCTTCCTTTTCCGGTGAACAAGATGAAAGGGATGTTATTGTTCTGTTTACGCAACTCAGTTAGGAACTCGAGGCCGTTTTTTTGGGGCATTTCATAATCAGAAATGACAACATCATATTGCCCCGTTGACAGTTTCTTGAGGGCTTCATCTACGCAACAAGCGTGGTCAATTTCGAAGTTGCCCATATCCATTAGGATTAGCTTTGAGATTTCGAGAATAGTTGGGTCATCGTCAACGTGCAAAATATGAATTATGTTCTTTTCGTTTGAAGGCTTTAAATTGGCCCCTTCGACGGTGACTCTGCACTCTTGTTCATACGTTTGCAATAGCCAAAGCTCCAGGTTACCTATGCTTGATTAAATTTGTAATAAATCAGTTATGAATCTCAAATACTGATTGCAGGTTGCTTCAATTTTCATCAAATGAAAAATGCTCGTTGTTTGCGTTTTGATTTGTTGAGTTGATTTTACGCTCTTTTATGAAAACTCAGACATAATCCACTTTACTGGTAAAAACTTGTGGGCTGATTTTCAGAAATATTGGTAAATAAGCTACGACTGCGCCTATTTAGCAAAAATAACCTCGAAAATGGCTTACAAAAAATGGCGACGGGAGGGGGATCCCAGCACCTTTTTACCAGTAAAAATGAATTTTTGAATGTGTTTCTTGAAGGAGCGGGTTCGATGGGACCAAACTAGGTGTTAAGCTTAGTACTGCCCGCCTAATTTTGGAAGAGCACAGTGATTTATTTCATTTCTTTTTTATCTCTGCTTCCAGTCCTTTTTACTTTTGTTTTTCGTTTGGTTTTCTTTTTTCTCGTTAGCAGGTTTGTTTTTCGTTTTGCTTTTTATTTTTATTTCCCTCCTTATTATAACTCTCCTCCATGCTTATCCGCTTTGCCTTCCGCCCCCGATTCGTTGACCGCTCAAGTGAGTAATGCTGAGAATGCAGTAGTTTATCTCTTAAGAAAGTGGAAAGCTTTAAGGAAAACTGCCCATAATATTTATTGCGGAATTTGCACAGAAACTTCATTAGTTTCTTATGTTAAAGGCGCTATAATCTTATTCATGCCCAATTATTCCAAGAAGTCATTGCTAACTGCTAGCGACGAAGAATACTCAATGTTAATTGAGGTTAGTGAAGAATTTGAAAAACAAAAAACCGACAAAACAGCCCTCGAAAAATCTGGAACTGCAACAGAATTAGTCATACGCAATCACCTCATTAAGAGAAACCTTAATCTTTCAATGATTCCAAACGTCACAATTCAAGGATCAAAGATAAAAAATGATCTGCTTCTTTTAAAAGGCGACATAGACCCAAACCAAAAAAACTTCCCGACTACCAGTGTGAAGATGATAATAGAGATTAAGAACAACGCTGTCGGTGGTAAAATTTTGAAGAACGGAAAGCGGGAAGACCCTAACAAGGTGCTGCGCGCTAAATTCAGTGAGCTTGAAGGAACTACCAATGTGAGGAATTTTGGTGTTATCGTTCTTTCTGAAACGCTACTTCCACCAAGAGGTCCTTACAAATGGCGATTTAAAGAAGAGGCGATAGGAAAAGAAAACTGCAAAGTCTTTACCTTAGTTGCCCGTCAGCTTTATCCTCCTGGCGGACTCTACATCAAGTCCAGCATAATAGAAATGCTTCAAAATGAGCAGATGAAAAAAACCGGAGAATTTCAACAGCTGATCAATTATCTTCAGAATTTGTAGCCGTAAAAAGGGCAGTCTTAAGCGCGTTTGGGAATAGCTAAGCTTCACAAGCTCCCTCAGAGTTTCATGATTGACTGTAGAAAGAACCCAAAGTAGAAGGATATAAAAAGAAACGATTTCAGGTTTAACTTGCTTGCTTGTTTGATAGACAAAAATGTAATAGAGTAAGTCTATGTCATTCAAGCCATGGTAATCGAAATCTCAACTACATCTCTCCAAGAAATTCTTTCTAAGAAGCGTTTTCTTTCTTTAACGAGCCATTGTCCAAGAGTTTTATGATGTTAAAAATAATAAAAACAGAAAACCAAGCAAGAAGGAAAGATAGCTTCAAGAATGAGAATGAGCCATTTCTTTTGTAAGAAGGAGAGCTTAAATGTCAAAGAAAGGAGAAACCGGAGAACAAGATAGAGGAAAACCTCAGCCTCAGAAGAAGAAGGATAGAGATGCTAAACGCAAAGATAAAAAGTCCGCCAGACTTGAAAGACAAAAGTCCAGATAGTATAATAGCTACATAATTTCATTTCAAATTTTCTAATTTCTAAACGGATAAACAAAAGGGAGTAAAGGAAAACATAAAATAGGAAACTAAACCCATTGGCGACTACTGCTATTAGTTCTTTAACTCATTTCCTAATTTGCTGGTCGTCTAAATTACCAATTTTACTCAATTTATGAGTTTGTAGACGAGAAGATTATCCCATATTATTTTGCGTGAGGTTTTGAACCCTTTTGGGTCAGGACGGACAGCTTCAACCTTGGTCAAAATATGGGAAATATCCTTTTAGTTAGCGAGGTTATAGCAGAGGGGTAAGCTTTCTAAAATCAAAATTCCTCAGAATCTTTGCGTATTTATTTTTAAATAATTTAAAGCACTGTTCATAGTCACATATCTTAGAGTTATCAATATCAACGTAACTTTTCAATTCGGTTTTAGTCAAAATATCAAATTTCGTTATATATAATTTATCACCATAATTACTTAATTACTCTGCTCTATCGCCTATGAAATTTACGATTATGCCGATTGCTTTTTACATAGGCGTTTTTAGGTTTAGGTTTATTTTCTTCATTAGGTTTAATTTTATTTTCTTCATTTTGGTTACTCAATTTACTTCGACCTCAAACTATTATTAAACATTCGACATGATTACTGTGACAATTCAGAGGTTAAAAATAAAGGCGTTTAGGGCTATTAAGACAATAGCTAATTTAGAGAATAGTGGCTATTGTTAAACTTTTTGTCTTTTTAAAATTTCGTTTTCTAGCAACTTTTTTGCATAAGTTGATACTCTCGATGAATACCGATAGTGGTGGTAACGTAACTGCTGAACTTGCAGAGGGCTCTGATAAGGTGAAAGTCGAAAAATACGGTTTAAATAAGACTTTTGAATTAACGCAAAATGACAGAGTTCTCTTTATTGAACCGAAAAAGCATTGGTGGCAATAAGTCTTAAATCTAAAGCTGGCTTAGCGCCAAAACCAAGTTAAAGCGTACTGCATTTGAGTGTTAACTGAATTTAAAGTCCTAATTAGGTCATGGAATATACTCTTTAACAAGCTCCTCTGCTTGTTCCTTAGACAGGTAATCTGACAGAAATATCTGAATAAGTTCTCTCAAAGCGGTTCTTCGCAGTTCCTTGTTGTATTGGGTATTAGATGCATCGTTGATTCTGCTATTTTGATTGTTGATCCCGCTACATGGATTGTTGATGTCATAATTTGGATTGTAGAAGTCACTATTTGGGTTATTTAAATAGCTATTTGGATTGTCGTCTTGAGCCTTCAACTTTTTGACAATTTGTCTGAATATACAACCGATTGTTACAGGCATACAATTACTACCTTTTAAACTGGTCTATTTCTAAGGGAAAACATTCTTATTAGTCTATAAGGTTCAATGCCAGATCCTTATCTTTCTATGGCAACCGCGCGCTTTCTCGAGTAGCATACTACCTAGCTCTCATTGGTGGAATACTGCTGGTAATCTTCGGGTTGCTATCACTTGTCGGATATGCTTCCTCATACATTGGATCGTTTTTGGATTATAGCATCAATTTATTGGTAAAAAAAAATTTTGTTTTACTGCTTCATCTTTTTTGTTCTAATTATTTACCACTGCAAGCCAAACTGGGCAATAATCCATGACATTTACACACTTAAACACATATACTTATAAGCATGTATATGTATATATGTTTATGTAAATAAGCGAACTCCAAAGGAACAAAAAACGGTCAAACAAGCTGCTATTAATCGTAACTCGCTTATTTCAAAAATAGGGACAAGTGACTAAAATTGGGCCGAATAAACGTTGACATCTCAGACGAATTAGAAAAACAGCTGAGATTGAAAACTGTGGAGCAATTCGGCGGCAAAAAAGGCGACTTATCTAAAGCCGTCCAAGAAGCCGTAAGAGCATGGATCAACATCAAACAATAAAGTTGCTCCTCAAAATACTGATACCTAAATTATACGACGCCTAAATAAAAGGCAAGGGCAAGCCAGCTAGCCTGGAACATCCTCGTATGAGGGTTAGGGGCAATCTAGCTGGAAAGATCCCTTTGAAAAATATCCCAAGCAAAGCTGCGACGCTGTTGCTCGCCAGCTCAGAAAGAAAATTCGAAAATGTTCCTGCAGATTAATAGAAAGATAATGGAGTCAGAAAAATGAGTATAACCCAAATGAGTACAAGTAATGAAGTCCCAAAAATTAATCAGCGCTTAGTTGATAAGTGCCCTGAATGTGCAAGCAAAAATCTAGTTCATGATTATGACTCGGGCGAAACCATCTGTGGTGACTGCGGTCTAGTTTTGTATGAACAAATGATGGATAAAGGGCCTGAGTGGCGTGCGTTTACCCAAGAGGAGAAAGCGTCAAGAAGCCGCGTCGGCATGCCCACATCTTATTCAATTCATGATAAAGGCTTATCCACAGCCATCAGCCAAGTGGACCGAGATGCCTTCGGAAGAAAACTCCCATTATCCACAAGGCTGCAAATGTGGCGTCTTAGGAAATGGCAAATACGCAGCCGAGTACATTCATCCGTCGACCGAAACCTCGCTCAAGCAATGGCTGAACTTGAACGTTTGTCGAGCAAAGTTTCTATTTCAGCGCCAATAAAAGAAAAAGCTGCCGTCGCTTACAGAAAAGCACTCGACAAAGGCTTAGTTCGAGGAAGATCAATCAACGCCATCGCCGCAGCTTCACTTTATGCTGCTTGCCGAAAAAGCGGATCACCAAGAAGCCTTCGCGAAATCGCTGAAGCTAGTCTTGTTGCTAAGAAAGATGTTGCAAGATGCTATAGACTTCTGCTGCAAGAGTTAGATTTTCACATGCCAACTTCTGACCCATTGACGTATGTATCAAAAATTGCAGAAAAAACTGGAATATCAGGCAAAACACAGGGCGCCGCCATCGCAATACTAAGGATGGCTAGACAAAAACGAGTTTCAGCAGGAAAAGACCCTATGGGTTTAGCTGCTGCCGCACTCTATATCGCCTGTTTACAGAACGTCGAAAAAGAAACACAAAAAGACATTGCAGAAGCAGCTGGAGTCACAGAAGTTACAGTTAGAAACAGATACAAGGACCTAATGAAGCGACTGAACCTCGAAACCCCTGATACGCTAAAAATTCGCTTATAGGCAATATCGACTAAATGATCTGCCGATTAAGACTATCGCTTATGACAACGTTGGGAATCGCGACATTTCTGGGGGTAATCGGGGTATTCTCTTCCTTTGGAATTCTCTACATCGGGTTAGTTGTCTTGAAGTTAAACCTACTTGTGCTCCAATCTTTCATATACCTGAAGCGATCAGCGGCGGGAAATTTGACCGTGTTTGCGCGGGGACTAAGGGTCATTTTTGGTCTGTTAAACCTGCAAAGCCTCTCAACCCCAAAAGGGGGCGCGGAACCATATATCAAAATAAGAAACTTTTAAGAAAAATCTGGAAAAATAACTTACAGAAACCAAGCGGGCACCTATAACATAAGGTAACGCCATCCAACGGTAGCTGTCAGACATGTTGAAGGTGAAAAAGTAGTGCGTAAAGAAGCTACATTCGTTTTCCTTTTTCCCAGTAGTAAAGGAACAAGTCTTTAACCCAGTTGTGGAAGGCGGGGTCGGTGCCGAAGAAGCCAGCATAGTCTATCCTGCCTCCAAGTTGCATAAAGCATATGCCAGCCGCTTTCTCGGTAAGAGTGACTATTGCGGGAAGCTCCGATAGTCCACTGTATTCCACGTTTTTCGGCATTTCAGAAATGCTTTCAACGGCTGGAAGGCGTTCTTTTGAAATGAGCATTTTCATTTGTATTCCCTGCTTAACGCGTTGATTCATAATTGGAATCATGTGTTCTGGAATGGTACCTTCGGCGATACCCCAAGCATACTGCTTAGCCTCAGCGAACGCTTGCGCGCCAAAATTCAAGTTCTTAATGCTATCCATCTCAAGCTCTGCACCTGCAAGCTCGCCTAATCTATTCACGAGTTGACAGGGAAGCCTCATCAAATCATGCGTTGAAAAATACTCCTTGTGCTTGGAGATAAAATCTAAAGAAGTGGAAATCTGAAGAACCAGCTTGCCATATTCAGCAAGAGCGAAGGTGCCATCAGGCTGACGCTGAATCAACGAAGCAGCACTCAACCGTTCAAGCTGCCGAAAAGCCTCCGTGGGAGAAATATTAATTCGGCGGGCGATTTCCTGCATTTTAAGAGTTTCAACCCGTAATTCCTTCAAAATGCTCAGTCGACTCTCACTCGCCAACTCAAAAAATAACTTATCCAATCCTGCGTTATTGCTCATTTTTTTCGCCCTTTACTAAACTTTTGATTCCACTTATTACTTCTTAGCATCGGTATCAAATAAAACTAATCACACTCTGCGACTCTTTAGTGACTGAGGAAGACAAAAATGGAAAAAGTCAAGGAACGAATCTTCTCTGTTGAACTTAAATCAAAAAGAAACATTCAAAACGTCACTCTAACCAACGGCTCGAGCGCGCGTTGGATTGGTGGTATAGGGCTCTGTGTATTAGCAGTTCTGTTAGGGTTTTATGGACTTGAAGTTCTGTTAAAAGTCTTTAAATTCGTTGCAACAAGCTTTGTTGCCCCAGTAGGAATAGGTAGTTCAGTGGTAGCGCTCTTCATGTTCCTATTTGGATGGTATTTATACAAATCGGCAAAGCCACGAGGAACATTAAACGTACATAATCAATAAGATTTCAAGGAATTGAATTACATGAAGATTCTGATTATTTATGATACAGCTTCAGTTAATAGGAACACGGATAAAGTTGCCAAGGCGATGAAGGAGGTTCTCAAAGAAAAAGGGTTTGAAGTTGACTGTCTCTACGTTAAGGATGTTGACCCTGCAAGTGTGAAGAATTATGATTGTGTCTTGGCTGGGTCACCTACACATTGGCATAGGGCGACTGGACCAGTAATGCAATTTCTTGACAGGCTTGGCGAAGGCGCGTTTTCTGGAAAACTTGCCGCGGCATTCGACACGCAGTTTCAAATGCCCCTCAGTGGAAACGCTGCAAGCGGGATAGAGAAAAAGCTCGAAAAACTCGGTTTTAAAATAGTCATGCCATCTTTGGTTACCTACGTTCAAAGCAAGAAGGACGTTGACGGCAAGAGCGGAATGCACCTGAAAGACGGAGAACTTGAGAAAGCGAAGAAATATGCGGAAGACCTAGCACACAAACTTCACTAACAACGTTTATTGAATAAGAGCAACCCGTTCTGCGCCAACCGTCAGCTTTCGTTAAATTTGAGATTTCAATGCTGATGGTTACGGAAAAGAACAATCTTTATTTCTCTGGTGTGACCTTACTTACGAATTCATATTCGAGTAGTGGGGTGTAAAAATGTTATCTCGTGATTGTGACGGATGCGAAAGACAACTATCTGAGTGTAAACGTCGTTTTTCTCAGGTTTGTTTAGGTGAGAAAGTCTTTTGTCCAGACGGCACAGCTCATCTCGTTGACTGCAAAAGTTAATGTCAATAAGTGACGCAGTTTCTTTGCAGGTACCATCAATGAAAGTACCTTTTCTTGTTTGGGCTGGGATGCGCTTAATTATTTAAGTGTCCTCAATTCAGAAGTAGTGTCCTAACTTGAATAAATAACCAGAAAAACAGTTTAGAGCAAACGTCTTTGCACAAAAAAAGGGGGGAATTGGTCCAATCGCCCACGAACTGCGAGTGTTAAATTGTTGTGTTTGTGTTGGTAAGGATCTTTTCTTCGTGTCGTCCTATCTGATAGAGCTTTATGCCTGTCAGAACCCACCATATGAACGTTAGAAAAACACCTCCGACAAGAAATACATTTGGCCAAATAGTTGATCCATAAAAATTACCGTAAGCCCCATTGTAACCCGCAGGCGCGAGAGCCCAGTAAATGTAAAAACCGATAATGAGTATGTTTCCCAGAGTTCCCACGAGCGCAAGCACTTTGTGGAAGACATGGCTTCGCAACATGGCAAATGAAATCATCAAGCCTGCAATAGCTATGAAGAGATACCCCACGCTATAGAACAAGCCTGGGTTCGCGGCGACCAACGCCTGGCCTTGTTGCAAGAATATGGTGCGTTGTGCGTCTGTTGTTGCAGCTGCGTATTGGTCGCTAACGGCAAGCATCGAGTAGGAGGTATTCGTTGCCCAATACGCTGCCATGCCAGCAAAGGCTAAGGGTGTTGCGATTGTAACCCAAGTATTCTTTGCTCGTCTTAGGACAAAGTAGATGGCCAGAAACATCGGGCCAAGCAGAGCTACGGCGACTGCGTCGAAGAACGCACTTTCTATGAATGCTAGAACCCTGTTAGTCTGAAAGAGCATGAACCAACCGATGGCGGTTGTAGGCGAAGGCTTAATGACATAAATGATGGCTTCGATTATGTATATCAGTAATGCAATTTGAGGTGCTATACCGCCGATCTTACATAAATCCTTCCACTTTGAATCAGCAGCTTCTTGAGAGTTGCTCAAAACGCTCTGCCCTCAAAAGCCCTATATGTGCAGATTTATTCTTAAATTTTTTCTTTTTTGTAGAAGCCTCAATTTAGGAACAACCATGTGCGCTCTAGCATACGTAATTCCCTGTTAATTTCCAGTCGATAATCCCGCTTATAAAAATGAGCCTGATATTCCACGCGCACTGATAAACAGTAAATATGTTCTTTTTATGTGGCTTAAGCTTTCACGACCTATCGCAAGAGGTTAATTGGCGTCAATAAGTTGGTTGAGCAAATGTATGTGTGATGTTGCAGTAACAAATGTTTAAACATCAGCGATTGTCAATAATGATTTGAGTGTTTTTCTACAGACGAATAATCTTTGGAGGAGCTTGTTTGATTCATGGCTGAGAATAAGCGTAGCATACTGATAATTGATGATAACTCTTCTATTCTGAGAACTATGACTCGACTCTTGAGTAGAGAAAGTTACGATGTTTATACTGCGCAAACGGGCAAAGAGGCTTCAGAAAAACTGTCGACTAAAAAGTTTGATGCAGCTTTGATTGATGTTGGTTTAGGCGAAACATTGGGGACCGATCTGTTGCCTCTGATGAATAAAGTAGCCCCCAACATGTTGAAGATTGTATTCACAGGTACGCCTATGTCAAAGGGTACGCTCGACGAGGTAAATAGAGGAGCCGACGTATTTCTGCTTAAGCCTGTTAAACCAGACACCCTCATTGGAATTCTCGAAGAAAAACTTAAAGGGAAAACAAGTACCGTTTCAACACACTGAGATTATACTCGTGCATCAGCTGGCGCCAGTATGGGTTTATGCTAAAAGCTGGAGATGGGTTCTGATTTTAAGTGCGCTTCTCTACCCCGTTTAGGGTGCAAAGAAGTGGCTTGCATATCCAATTACCTTGGATACTCTAATTAACATGAACTATTCGCCATCATGCTTTTGCGAAATTTAAATGAAGCAAATTACTAATTCAAATGAACCTCAACTGTGTAGATTTTTGACAAAATAAACTCAAAAACAATACAGAAAACCATAAAATGGCGCAGGGAGGGGGATCCCAGCCCCATTTTACCAGTAAAAAAGATGTTGAGGGTGCGCGCTCCATTAGAAATGATTATTTAAAATTCCTTCAAGCTTAAAAGTTTTGAGATTCCTCTGGAGTAAGGGATCCTATTGTATTGGTAGCTGTCAATCAGAACTGATTTTTTTTATCGCTGTTTGCGCTGATAGGTTGGCTTCTTTGTTTTTTCGGCAGAAAGCGCAGAAACGGAGGAATGCTTAGATGTTAACTAATCAAGGTTTGGTTCTGACTTGCCAAAGACCCATAACATTCCCTTCAGAATCACTGAAGTATGCTGTGTAGCCTCTATCGCCAAATTCAGTTTTGCCAACAAGTACCTTGCCGCCCTCTTTTGCAATTCTTTTCAATGTATCATCCATGTCTGTCACGGTTACGGTGACAACGGGCGTGGTTACCTCTTTGGTTCTCTTGATTATTGCACCATTCACTTCAAATGGCCTTGGCAAGACAACCTTATCGTCTACTCTTATTGTCAGCAGCCGGGTGTACTTGACGCCTGGAACAGGATTTAGCTCCCATTTGAAAACCTTCATATAGAAATTAGTTGCGCGTTCAACATTATCCGCTGGGATTTCAAAATGTTCAACTTTATCCATAAAAATCAACTGTAATAGTAAATAAAATAATTGCATAAAAAAGTAACGGCAAGATGCCTCAGATGGGCCTATTCCAGTTTTTGAAGTTTTATTGTTTTGGCAGAAAGTGGAGGAAATCTTAGATGGCGATTAATCAAGCCTAGCGGTTTCGGAGTTGCTGCAGGGCAATTGGGAGCTATCAAGTCCGGCGGCTGCCGCAAATATCTTGTGGCCTACAACTCGAACGGATGCGATTGGAGTGACTCAGGGAAAAGGATCCTTACAAGTAGCTGTCTACAACGCGAGCCCCAGCATGCAGGTTGATGCGCTAAGTCGCGAATGTTACCTGGTTACTGAAAAACTTGTCGTCGACATAATTGTTGTTAACGCTAGCCAAAGCACAGCAGATTTGGCGGCTGCAGAATCTGCTTTGGAGTCCTTGCAGTCTGAAGTTATCCGCATTATACACTTGCAAGATCCAAACTATGTGGTAACCGGAGAACCGATTCATAGTAATGCAACTGAGGTAACCCGCGTTATGATCAATGTTGACGCCGTGTACTTCAGCATTTCAAGTTAGTAGGCAGGTGAAACGAATGGCAGAACAAAAAAAGGCAGCAAACCAGAAGTTCAAGACCAAATTTAGCACTTGGGTTGTAACTTACAAAAATGGAGCTCAGGTTTTAGTTGAGCACAGAGTAACGAAAATAGCTTAGAAAATTGGTTTATGTTTTAACTGGCTCAGGATATTTGTATTCGTATTCATCTTTTTTCCGTTGGCTCTTGGGCTTTCGGAATGCTCCTAGAATTGCAAGAATAATTCCAATAATGATGAAGACTGCGCCTGCAAGCGTTAGCAACCCTAATGCAGCTGTTGTTCCAAGTGACCCACTAGTAATCGCTAATCTTGTGTTTGGTTGAGTAGAGGAAAAGATCACGTAGTAATAATTGCCTGTGATTGAAGTGTAGGCTTCGGTTCCTGCAACAGATGTGGTACTTGATAGAGCATAAGAGCTGATATTATTCGAATTAACTAAAGTTATGTCTTGAGCAGGAACTAACCCCCCGACACTCGGAGGAGATCTTACAATGATCGATGAAGATGAGTTCAAAAGAATCTCGCTAGACACGTATTCGCCCGGATTAGATTGATTAAAAACTTTTATTGTACTTGTGGATCCTCGAAGACCAATCACTCCGGACGCAAAAAGTGCAATTCCTATGATTAATAAAACTACACCTATCGTTACCATGCGCTTTCTCATATTTCATGCCTTAGCTTACTCTTTCAGGCAAATTATTTAAACGTGCTGAGCGCCGTGGTGCTTTCGCTCTTTTAACGCAAAGTCAATAACAAAAATAATTGACAAAATTGCCCCCCAATGATTAGTCCTACCAAATATAGGTTACTAGGCTGCTGCTTAAACGATTGAAATGCCTGAATTTACTAACCAAAGCAATAACAATTCCGGTAAGAAGAAGAATAATGCCAATTCTGCCAACAATCGTTCCATACCTCAAATTTTTCACCTACTGGATACCCATTTGGCGCTAGGTATTTAAATAAAATTGAAGAAAGCGGGACAAAACGTCGCGCATGGATTAGACGGTTGCAGCATCGAGGTGAAAGGAATGAGTATTTCTGTTCAGGTTAATTTGTCAAATTTTGATATGCTTAGCCGCTGCTAAATGTCAAAAATAAAAACACCCGATGAAAAACTGAAGTACAAAAACCTAAAGAGCAGCTAGACCCTCAGTGGCCTAACCAATTACCATTCTGTGCATGAACGTGCCGAGCCATGAGCAGTATAAGACTTGCCCAGTTTGACCGTTGACAGTTGTCATTCCATAGTAGTTGGTTCCTTCGAGCACTTGCATCATGTAGTATCCGTAGAACGTTGTCACTTGTCCGACTGTGGTTCCTGGGTAGTTGGTGTTTAGGTATTGTTGTGCCGTAGTTTTAGCTTGATCCATTGTAACTGACATCGCTGTGGTTGGTGTTCCTCTAAGCCAGGTCATCATACCGCCTGAGCCCATCATGCCGCCAGTTGTTGTTCCCGTTTCCAAATAGGCCATCACGCCGGTGCTGCTTGAGATTCCGTATTTGGTGTTCCATTCCATCATTGCGCCTTGTTCGGCTGTGACTGCTCCTGTAAAGTTGTTTATGGTTAGCTCGAATGCGCCTGCGCCCGTGTTTGTCTCTACGACTAGTGCGTAGAAGCAATTTGAGTATTGGTCAACTTCTGCGACTGAAAGATTTGAGTTGCCTAGTTGTGTCACATAGTTTTGGGCGATAGTTGTTGCATTATCGATTGTTATTGCAGTTGTGGTTGTTGATGGTGCTGTAGGAGTGGCTTGGGTTCCAATTCCTGCGGTTGAAGGTGGCGTTGCGTTCGAGTTTGTGGTCATGGGTATGAATAGGAATACGAATGCTGAGGCGGTTACTAACGCTGCTGCGATTACCGCGACGGTTAAAATGATTACTATTTTCTTTGTGTTCATTTTTTACTTCTCCTTGATGTTTACTTAAAGGGCTTTGAGTGATTTGATAGTTGGCTGAAACGGTTGTGAAACAGTTTTGAAAAGTGATGGCTACGTCTGCCCTTAAAGTTGGGGTATATCTATTTGCGACATACCTAATATGACACGCGTCATAACGCGTTTATAGGCGTTTTCACGCCAAAAACCAAATCCCATGGAAAACAACCCGAAATTCGTTAAAGTATTACTTCCACCTTGAGGACGGATTTAGTTGAGCGTTCAAATTTCAGTTAACTTGACAAATTTCGATGTGCTGAGCAGATGCTTTGATTGTCTTTGTGAGCAGTACCCGGAGGCGGTGGGGCAAGCTATGAGGAATGTTGCCCAGAATATTTTGGCGACTGCAAACATTTTGGTTCCGGTGCGGACGGGTTATTTTAAAAAGTACCTTAACGGCAGAGCAGCTTCTAAGTCATTTTCAAATTAAACTGAAGGCTACGGCGCCATACGCATATTATGTTGAGTTTGGCACCCGGAAGATGTCAGCGAAACTTTTCCTTACTAACTCGGTTAATCAGCATCTTGGCGATTTCGCGCCGGAAATTGAGCAGCAAATCTAAGATTTGTTACTGGGCTACAATAGAAAATAAGTAAAATCTTGCGTTCAAAATTCTCAAGAGGGCAGAGGGAGATTCTGAGAAGGGTTCTGTTTGTTACATCCAATTCATCCAAGAGAAAACAACCAAGTTTGCTTGTCATTGTCAGATGACAGGAGTGTGATATTTATTCCTTTTTTCCAGTTTGGTTACTCAGGATCAACGAGGAGATATTAAGATCGCTGCATTACAAAAAAGTGGTGAAGAAATATATGACCAAAGACAAAGCGATGCGCGCTGTAGTTATAGATCGCTTCGGCGGTCCTGAAGTCATGTCAGTAAGGAACGTTTCCGTCCCCGAACCTGAGCCAGATCAGATTTTAGTCCAGGTTGAATCAGCGGGGGTTGCAATATGGGATGCCACTGAAAGAGAGGGTCTTCTTGCAAAGAGATCAGGAGTTCAACCCAAGTTCCCATGGATACTAGGTTCAGAGGGCGCCGGTAAGATCGTGGCTGTCGGAGACAAAGTTAGCGAGTTTCGGAATGGCGATCTAGTTTACGGAGGCGTATGGACGACAAATCCAAAGGCAGGATTTTACGCTGACTACACCGCCCTAAACGCCGAGAAGGCATGGCCAATTCCATCTACGGTAACGACAAAGCAGGCAGGAACCTTGCTGATCGCCGGAGCAACCGCACTAACAGGGTTAGACACGCTCGGTCTGAAGCAAGACGAAAAACTTATGATCTTTGGCGCCAGCGGTGGTCTGGGGCATTTAGCAATACAACTTGCTAAACGACTCGGGGCACAGGTGTTTGCAGTAGCGTCAGGGGAAGACGGAGTGGAGCTTGCCTTAAGGTTGGGAGCCAATACTGCGGTGGATGGACATCATGATGAGATAGCTGCTTCAGCCCGCGAGTTTGCCCCGACTGGTTTTGATGCAGCACTGCTAACAGTTTCTGGAACGAACCCTGAAGCTTTCAAGGCATCCGAAAATGCATTGACTGCTATGCGCGAAGGAGGACGAGTCGCGTACCCGTGGATAAGTAGCATCATGTCGGCTCCCAGGGCACCTTCTAACGTTCGCCTACTTGGCTATATGGGCAACACAGGCCGAGATTTTGTGAAGAAGCTCAACAAACTAGTCGAAGCCGGTGCGTTCGAAGTGCATCTTGACAAGACCTTCAAGCTTGATCAGGTGGTGGACGCATTCGAATCTTTAAACTCACATCATCTAGGCAAGTTAGCTCTGCTTCCGAATACTTAAAGTGTTGAAGCACAGCAATCGGTTTCCTCACTGACTCCACCATGGATGTCAAAGCGGAAATGATTAAGGAATACGTTTGCTCCTCAGGCGGATCGCCATCGCCAGCTTTCACCGCAAGCGGCAACCAATCCTATACGTTCAAAGCCTCAGCGCTCTACGTTCCAGCAAACTATGCAGCATTACTTACCGATGTTCTCAATGGCTCATTGGTGATGGTTATTTGGGGTCATAGGGCACCACTACAGGTTCGGGACTCCAAAAATCACTTTGAGCAACGTTGTCTTGACGGCCTTTAGCGTGAAGAACGGGCAGAAAGGCACAATTGCGAACGATATTAGCGGTGAAGTGCAGTCTGTGGCCACAAGCACTTTCTAGTGCTTTTTACGTTCTTTTCTTTGTTTTTCCAAGTTTCTTAGCCAAAATTAACAATTAGCACGCGTCAGCTTGTTGTTAAATCGATTTCTTTATGTTAATTTCTGCTTTATCTTGCAAGCATGGTGATGCATCTGGTTTTTTTTGGGACTGTTCAGCATTAAGCTATCTCTGCCGTCAGAAGCATGGCGATCATGCAGACAGCGCGTGTATTGAGATGTCTCCGAGGCCACACACTTCTTAATCTTGGTTTTTAACATTAGTACGGAGACAATTTTTCAGTAATTTTGGGAAAAGATGCCCTGAATCGCAGGTCAAAGTGGTAAGTGAGGCGCAAACCGTTTCTTCATGAGTGCTAGTTAAGTTGGATTTTTCCGGTTATTCTCTTCTTTGCAATGATAACCACGGACAAGACTATGATCATAGAGACAACTAGCGTAATTATTGACAATTGGGCTGGAAATTCTGGAAATTGCGTTACAGGGGCGAAAGCATGGTAAAGTGTGCAATATAGGTGTGCAATAAGCACGGTGAAGTGTGCATTAACCGTTTAACTCTAATTTCATGGTATTCCTTACGGTATTCCACAGCATGGACTTATGGTATTCCATGCGCACTTTTTGGAATACCGTGAAACTTTAATCGGTTTCAGTGGTTTTCAGTGCTTTTTCGGTTTCGGGTTGTTAAATCGCTGTGCACAGCCGCATAAGGGTTTTTTGGGCTTGTTTTAGTTAATTTTTGGGCTTTTTCTCCATTGAAAAAGACGGTTAAAAGGCTGTGTATTAGCTGTGTAATTTTAAAACTCGGTGTAAATCATAAACTTGGTTTACAAACTAAAATTACTTAAGCGAAACTTTGGTAACTAGTTAATGGGAAAATATGCCCGTTTTTAACTAAAATTCACCGTTTTGTCTTTTATCGGTGAAAAGGTTATTTTTTCTTAATAATTTTGTAATTATCACATGATTTTGAGTTTTAGCTGTAATTTTTACAAAGCGATAAGCCCTTCTCACCCTTTCAATTATCGCTAACCGTTTCCGATTACCCTTTTACTAAGACAAGCTTTCCGTCTTCTTCAATGAAGAGTAGTAAATCTCCAACGGTCAATTGAAAACGCTTTCTCGCGTCAGAGGGAATTGTCACTTGTCCTTTTGTACTGAGCTTGCAAGCGCCCAGGGTTTTTCCTACCAAATGAGTTTCACCTGTTAGTAGGTAATGACAGGAAAGTCTTATATGTATTACCTTTGAATTACTAAGCCAGCGGTTGGTGTCCTTTAGCAGACTAGGCAAAAACGCCGTTTGAGGCGGCGTTGGAACATGACCCTTCAGAGATGAAGGTCATGGAATGCGCTCGGCACCCGAAGACATAATCGGTTCACCCGAAGGATGTCAGGGAGTCCCAGTGAGCCAGCCATGAACTATCGCGCATGGTGTGACTGGAGAAGGTATGAAGCTTAAGGGCTACAATCTCCCTTTTCAAAACATCAAAAAATAATTGTTTTTCGCTACGTTTCCCCTTATTTTTGTGTGGAAAACGTATTTAAGCAGTGTCTTTTAACGTTTTCAGTAACTCTGACTCCTAAAAGGAGAAAACAAAATGCCTATATTTAGTTTTGTTTTTGAGTGTTCGGGGGAACTTGCACGGCAAGCATGAGCCTAAAACGGTTCGACCCCGACAACCCATTAACCCAAAAACAGTACAGCCCGCAAAAGATAGCCCAGCTTAAACGGATGAAGGAAAAGCAAAAAAACGGTCAAAGTCAAAGATGGAAAAACCGACCGTGCTATGAACATTGGTCTATCGACCATCGACACACTGATTAGCGATTGAGAGACATTCTTTTTCAAATTTTGAATAATTTATAGCTTCCGTCTCAATGACTTTTTCTTTTTTCTCTATGTCCTTCATATTCAGTTGTATTGCAACGTCGATAGCATCTCGCGCTTCCAGTTTTGCTTCTGCCAACCTGTTCATGCAACCGTCACTTGCGTTTTCACATAAGCAGTTACCCTTACAAGGCAAGCCGTCAAGCTGCTCTTTCTCTCTTTTCTTTTTTATTTCTTTATTTGTTCCTTTTTGCACTAAAATCATAGTGCCATAGCGCGTGCTCACAACATATTCCCGTGAGTCAAGTTTTCTCCACAAGTTCCAATCTGAGGACTCGACATTTGGTTCTTGCTTTGGATTATCGCTTAACTCCTTAGGCAAACGTAAATTGCTCAAGTTAATGTAGTTTCCAATCATCGGTAGAACTGTGTTTAAAATTTCTGACGCTTCAGACCAATCGTAACTTTTCAAAACGTATGCTACTAAACTTCCCAAGCACCTGTTGAACTCGGAAATTGACTTAGCCCTATCAGTTGAGGCGTTAATTTTTTCCAATTCATCATGTAAAAAACTACAGCTTAAAACCTTTAGAACTTGACTATTGACGATTTTAGACACTGTATATGATGAATGCTTGCCCTCGACGCTAATCTCGACGACCTTTTCTTCGTCTAACAATTCCGTTAAAAGTTTATTAAAATAGCTTTTTGCTAACCCGCTTTTCGTTTTTAAAACGGTGAATGAAGAGGGAACTTGCAACTCAATAAGGGCATCAATAATTTTATTCTTGGAAGCGGTTTTCGCCAATTCATCCTTTCTACATTTCTTTTCTTTTCTGATTTGCTTCTTAGTGAGTTTTTGCGTAATCAACGTACCAACCTCTTATTTTAGTTCTGTCAACGTACTAATACTATTGCCTGTCCTTTAAGGCTATTGCTGTTGTGATAAATATGGGTAAAAAAGAACTTGAAAATGATAAACAAAAAACCACTGTTGACCTAATTGGTGAGCAGGGGTTACCATCAACAAACAACCTAAAACGAAGACACCTGGAAGGACTGACAAAAGAAGCAAAAGCCAGAAACACACCGCGCATAAACGTGATAAATGAAGCCTTTGACGATTTCCTTAGAAAAGTCAACGACGTTGCCGACATTGACCAAATGGATGCGGAAACAAGAAACTACTGGATAGAACGCGACCTTGCAATCGTAAAAGCAAGATTCCCACTTGAGAAATGCAAAGCGATGAATGCCTACAAAAAAGCCTATTTGTACAAGAAACTTAAAGACAAAGCTGACCGTGAACGAGTAGGTTCCACACTTGGTTTAGCGAAAGACTGGGATGAATTAGACTTAACTATGGACATACTTGGCAAAGCGGCGAATCGCAACAAAGACGGCGCAGTAATCGATTATTCATTACCTAAAATCGCTAATGAAATCCGCATTGAACTCTCGCAAATTCAGATTGAATTTTTGGAGTTAATGTTAGGGCAGAAAGCAGTAGACGACATAAGAGCACGTGCAATAAGCAAATTTCCCTCTCTAAAGCTTGACGAAGAAGCAGACGCAGATTTTCCAGTTGACGAAGAAACCAAATAAGCTGTGATACCATGCCTCAGCAAGACATAGCCAAACTAGGCAAAGCTGTTACTCAAAAAGTGACAAACGGCTTGAAAGAAACAGCCATGACATACATCAAAGCCAATAAAACGGTCGTTATTCTTGCGGTAGCTGTCATTTTAGCCCTAATCCTAATTTGCTTATTGATGAGCAAACCACAGCCTAACCAAGAAATAGCGCCCTCTTTGGGAAAAGTCATCACTCAAACAAACTAAAGGTGTCACTTACGAGTAACCGACAACTTGCAAGCCCAAAGACAAGACGAAGCGCAATAAAAACTGATGAAGACGTTGAACGCCTTTTTAAACCTCTACGAAAAGAGAAGCCAGAGCCAGCCAACGCACAAACTAACCCGTGGATGGTAAAACCATTCTTTGGCATAATTCGCGGAGATTTTCACCAAAGCAGTTTACCCCATGACCAACAAGTCGAAATAAAAAACGGAATGCAGTTCGCTGACTACCTAAATATTTCAAAAAGAGAGTACATAAACTTAATTTATACGGACTTTCCCAATGGAGTTCCGAAAAGCTCCAAGACCCTTGCAGACGCAAAAGTAGCAGAATATAATAAAACACTTTGTCATCAATTCCTTCTCAAACATAAAGACTACGTTAACATAAAGACAGGCGAATGGTCAGAGCAAGGCGCAAGAATCGATAAGATGGGAAAATACCTATACAACAAATTTAAGCAAAAAGACCCCGCACTCTTTACTTTGGAAGACTTCGAACAAGCCAAAGCTGACCCGCACTTTTACACGACGCAGGGAAAACTGAAGTTTAGCCCCTTATCTGCTCTCCGATGCATCATGGCATACACAGCTTTGCAAGTTGAGGATTCACCGCTATCTAAGAAGCATTTTCAGTTTGTTGACGGCGACCAATGGGATACAACAGGGCTAAAAAACATCGGCGGTAAAAAAGGCGAATATCTACAAGAAGAGGAATTAAGGCGCTTTGTTCAAGCAATCAACGAACCCGATGCCCTCGTTATGCACCGAGTAGCTTTAGAAGGCGGCGGCAGAATAAGCAGCGAACTATTGATTGGAACCCGCCTACCTAACGGCTATCGATGCGAACCCAACTTTGAACAAAACTATCTGAACATGTTCGAGCCAAAGGTTGAGAAAAGCAAGACAGGAGGCAAAGTTCAACGGTACTTTGTACCTAAAACAATGCTGTTCTTCATGCGGTACACAAAAGATTTTTCTAAGAAAATAGAAGAGAACGGCGGACAATGGTTTAAACGCTGGGCTTCAGAGGAGCACAACTACAGCAGCTATAATAGCAGCATCAAAGCAGCGGGGTTACGAGCGGGGCTTTGGCATTTTAAAACAGCGAATAAAGGGCAAGCACTTGGAGACGGGGAACACTTAGCACCTGACAGTCGAGTTTACACGCTTGAAGAAGTCGCCAACAACGAAAAAGGCACTATTGACTATCGCAAAAAATGGGTAATAGAAGGCAAATTGACGACATCGCACACGGTAGGCAAACATACGTTCGTTAGTCTCGCGGGGCTTCACGGCATAAGCCTTGACGAATGTTCCGACCAATGCGGCACTGACCCAACAACAATCAAAGACTTCTATCATGGCACGCTGGGGGATAAACGTCGAGCATCAATCTTAGGCGAAAAAACCTTTGAAACTTGGCGGGATTGGATAGAAAAGGAAGGCGGAATCGATGAGCTATACAATAAACGCTATGACGAATTGCTGAAGCAAAACAAAGCAGCCGTTGACCTCAACGCAGTCGCACAAGAAGAGGCAGCCATGACAGAGCTTGCAGAGGATGAAGAGTAATGTGCAGCCTTCAATGGGTAACAACAAAGAAAAAACGGGTTGGATTGCCAACCTACCCTTTTTCTAATCAACGGTGATTTTCATGGTTGAAAAGAACCCACAGCCAAAACCTACTAAGCTGGGAATAAGCCTCCGCCCCGAAGATGCTGAGCTATTAGACCAAGTAAAAACCGACAAGAACCTGTTTAGCCGAAAAGACGCCCTGCATGTGATTTTCGATAAATGGCGAGGTACCGCCAAAGACGAAGCAAAACAAGAAACCCCAGAGATAGATTGCGAGTTTTTCCTTTCCGCAAATAAAAAATTGTACTGCGTTTATGAATCCTATGGTCGCCATCGCCCATTAATTTCAGCCGAAGAATGCAGCAAATGTAAAATTCACTTATGGAAACTTCCCCAGAAAACTAAGGTCATTCCACGGTGCCCGAAAACAACAGGACTCTATAACCCTGACCTCTGTAATGCTTGTTTCCAACAAGAACCGACAACCTTCGCAAACTGTGAGACACAACAATTTTTCAGGTCAAAAGAACCGAAAGCAGAAACCCGCAAAATCGAAAAAGAGCAGCCTTCACCAAAAACTGACGAAATCGAAAGACTCACGGAAAAGGAAAGAATAAAGACTGAAGCACTTAAGGAACGAACAAGCATCGCGCTTGAAGCTAAAAAAGAAGAGGCGAAACTAAAGCGTACTCAGCATTCTTTCAGTGGAAAACCGAGAGTTGATTGGGGCGATTCTTACGCTGATACCTCTTCTCTTGGCGACGGCTACAGAGGGTACTAAGCATGACTGAAGAACCCAGCGCCCAGCCCATAGAACCCGAAGCCGAAACCGAGCCAAAAACCGTGTCAATGGGAATACGTTTCACTAAAGCCGACTTAGATGTTATAGACGCTGTCAGAGGAGAGCGAACAAAAACTCAATACGCACACGACGCAGTTGTTATGTGGAGCGCGCTTGAAAGATTATTAGCGCCGTATTTGCCGACAATGGCAATAGACCCCAAAGGCAGAACAGCACCGCTTTTAATTTGCGACGCATTGGAGTTTTATCTCCAACCCGTAACCAACCCGCCAACATGGAACGTGAGAAAAGGCACTGAGACCATTGAACAGCTTAAAGACCTTAACGAATTAGCTAAGCTATTTGTTGACCCCGCAGAGGCAGACAAATATCGCGGAAACTCCACTTTAGCGGAATTTGTTAGCGAAAGCGTAACCGCCCAGCTTAAGGTTGCTAAGATGCTTGAAACCGAGAAGAAAAAACGGGCAGTAGTTTTAAAGCATGATTGCGGCGAAAAATACGACGTACTCCATAGCGGCAATGACGTGTTTTTGACTTGCGTCAAGTGCCATAAAAGCGAGAAGTTGACGAAAGAAGCCTATGAGCAGTGGCTAACCGAGGCGGCGAAAGCATGACTACCCAAGAGAACCCAATGAAATATCTGCTCTTAGTTCCCCTTCACAACAGCGCGCATCTTTTGCCCTTTTTCTTCGCATCGCTTAGAAGCATGAACCCGAAACCCGACTATATCGTATGGTATCCCAACAACAACATAGACGACACAGTTCAAACGCTAAAGACCTTCCAAGATATTCCGTCAGAAATCATTGAATACCCTGATTTTCCGAGTGATTTCGCCAAAAAAAACGGTGCATTTGAAGCTATAAGCGTTGTTCGTCAGCGTCTTTGGGAACGTGCCCGAGAACTCAATAGCGAATGGACTTTTATGTGCGACCAAGACCACTTTACCGTTTCACCTGACCTAATCGACATACTAAGCACTTGGAACGTTGACTTTGTAGTTACTCCCCAGATGCGTTATTGCCTTAATACTAACCCGCCAGAAATAAGTTTAGACGCATGGTATTCTCTGAATGGAAAGGTAATGAAAGCGCATCCCAAGTTTTACAGTCATGACCTAATTCCTCAAAAACTAACAGTTTGTCGCATCGCGGAAGTACCAAGAATGCCTCTTATGCCAAACATGAAATTAGTGCATGGATTTTACTGTTTCAGCCGTCGATTTGTACAAGACCGTCGTCAAAATTGGAATCCTATGCTACCGACCGACTCGATTTATTATAGTGACGATACAGCATTTGCTTACAGCGCCCGAAAACTCGGTTATAACATTCACATGGATGGCATTGGCATTATCGACCATCTTATCTATGACGGAATTAGAGGGAAAGAAGTTTGGGAGCATCGATATTGTCTAAAACAATGACCCCGATAGTTTCCCAAAGGCTTTAAAGCCCAAACAACCTATTTCTTTTTATGGTTCAAGAAGAAAACGAGTTTAAAGAAGTAGTTTTTGAAGTATGCTCTAAGTGTAGTCAATGTGGTTCCGTGTTGAGAGCTTACGATAAAAATTCAAAGCAAACTCGCTGTTATAAATGCAATAAAAAACAACCTAATTCTCGCATTGACATCGAGAGCCTTCCCTTTGAGCCTAACCCACCTGACTTATCGTATCTTGAAGAAAAAATAACTTTGACAAATTTACATCCGTTTCGCCGTCAAGGTTTATCATGCCGTTGTTGTGGTAGCAAAAACGAGATGCTTTGGATTGAAGGAAAAACTGTTTATTTAATCTGCGCTGATTGCAAAAAGGATAAGGGAAAAGAGCCTTTCATTGAAGGCAAACTATTGATTGAAAAATGAGGGGATACCCTTTAAGCCCTGCGGGGCACTTCTTTTGAAATGTTTAAGAAAGTGTTCACCCTCCCGAAAAAAAGCTAAAAAATACGCAACAACAAAATAGGCTTTAGAATAAAAGTGTGCAATAAGCTACTTCTGGAACTGTTGGGGATGGGGAAGCAGTTGTAGCAGTGTTTATCACCGAGACCGTACCGCTGCCTACATTTGTGACATAGGCATATGCGCCGTCAGGCGTTATGGCCACACCACTAGGAGCATTTAAACCGGTTACATTCGCCGTCACCGTATTAGTCGCAGTGCTGATCACTGAGACCGTAGTGCCGCCGGAATTTGGGACATAGGCGTATGCGCCGTCAAGCGTTATAGCCACACCAGTAGGAATGCTTCCTACGGTTACTGTCGTCGTCACTGTATTCGTTGCAGTGTTTATCACCGAGACCGAACCGCCTCCGGAGTTTGCAACATAAACGTATGCTCCGTTGGGTGTTACAGCCAAACCAACAGGAGTGCTTCCAACGGTTACTGTCGCCGTTACCGTGTTCGTAGCTGTGTTTATCACCGAGACCGTGCCGCTGCCTACATTTGTAACATAGGCGTATGCGTCGTCAGGCGTTACACGAACACCACTAGGACTGCTTAAACCGGTTATCGTCGCAGTCACCGAATTCGACGAGGTGTTTATCACCGAGACCGTGCCGCTGCCGTAATTTGCAACATAAACATAATCGCTGTTGGGCGTTACAGCGACACCATGAGGACTGGTTCCAACGGTTACTGTCGCCGTTACCGTGTTCGTAGCTGTGTTTATCACCGAGACCGTGCCGCTGCCGTAATTTGCAACATAAACATAATCGCCGTTGGGCGTCACAACAACACCCGTAGGACTGGTTCCAACGGTTACTGTCGCCGTTACCGTGTTCGTAGCAGTACTTATCACCGAGACCGTATCACTGCCTCCGGAGTTTGCAACATAAACGTATGCTCCGTTAGGCGTTACAGCCATACCAGTTGGACCGTTTAAACCGGTTACTGTCGCCGTCACCGTATTAATAGCTTGAACTGGCTGAGGCAACAAAACGAAAGCACAGATTAAGAAGGAGATGAGGAGAAGGACGCAGCTAACCCTCAGAGTCTTGGTTATCCCTTTCGCCATTCTTTCATTTAGCGCGTGCGCTGTGCTGTTTTTATTTATTATTTTTCCGTTCATCTTTTTCACCTCCCTTCGGTGGTGCATAGAATAGTCTTGCGTAATCCACTTCTGATTCACTTATGAGCTAAATTAGAAAACAACTTGGTCTGATAAAGAATTTGCGTGAAACGTTTCTGTCAAAAACCAAAATGTTCCTCTTGGCTTGAACCATACGTTTAGCATGCAATTTGGAAAAATCCATAAATAACGGCAATTATATAAATTCATGCTTAAGCTGAGTTTCAATGACCAAGAACAACAACCAAGAAAACTATGTTACTCTCAAGGTGCCTAAAGCATTGGCAGACGAAATAGACCAACTTATCGCGTCTGGTACGCTTGGTTACAGAAGCCGAGCTGAAATGGTAAATGACGCCATAAGACATAGAATAGAAGAACTTTTAGTTCAAAAGAAATAGAATATGATTAGCTAAGTTTATTTCTATTCTGTAAAATCATTAAACGGTAGGGCTTTTGCCGAGTACGTTCTAAGGTCTAGTTCTCTTCTATTGTCTAATTAATATCGATACTGCTTATCTGGTTACTTTAAGGCAAAAAAGCATTTACTGAGGTGATTTGATTAGTGAAGAAAAATTTGATAGCGAAGGTTTCGAGAAACTTAAAGCTGCATTCAACGAGTACGAGGCAGAGCAAAAAGAGCGTTTCAAAAACTCCAGCGTAGGCCTCCTAAAAAGTAGCAAAGCTCCGCAGGAGGCTAATGCACGCATTCATTGACGCGGTGAGGAATGGATTGAATGTTTGATTACAATTAATTTCATTCGAATAAAGAGGCGAGCCCACTTGGACTTGAACTCAAGTGGGGTCTCAGTCTAATAGGACATTTCGGTAAAATGTTTAGGCGCGCACTTTCATAGAGGGCCAAATTTCGCGTTTATTTTCTTGCTGCCAAAAAAATGTTGACCTAAGGCAAAGCTTATTTGTCGGTCACTACTTTTTCCAAAAGCATGATTTTACAAAGAACATTTTATGAAAGAGACGTCATAACAGTTGCGAAAGAGTTGTTAGGAAAAATAATAGTGCATGAACAGCCTGAAGCTGTGACTGCTGGCAGAATAGTTGAGACTGAAGCGTACATGGGTCCTGAAGATCAGGCTGCGCATAGTTATGGTGGTCGCAGAACGGCAAGGAACGAGGTTATGTATGGAGAGAAAGGACATGCCTACGTTTATTTTGTTTATGGAATGTATTTCTGCATTAATATTACTGCTGGGAATTCGCCTGGGAAGCCTGAGGCAGTTCTACTGCGAGCCCTTGAGCCAGTGGCTGGTGAGGAAGTAATGGCTAAACGCAGGCGAGTTGTTCCAGGAAAAATTGCTAACCTGACCAATGGTCCCGGACGGCTTTGCATGGCGATGGGCATAACGAAGGAGCACAACAAAATGGAGGTCACAACTCCACCTTTGTACGTTAAAGATGCCACACCTGTTCCTCAAGAGGAAATTGTTCAAACAACTCGTATAGGCGTGGCATATGCGGGAAAATGGAAGGAAGAGCCATGGCGATTTTACATGAGAGGAAACGAGTATGTCTCAGTGAAGTAATCGCTTTGAACTCTTTCCTTCACCATTGGGCAACTACAAGTTCACCGTTAGAAGCAGGATTTAATTTCATGCGCATCCCACACAAAAATTTGGAATATTCACATCAGTTTATTCGGAAACCAATATTTTTTCTTTAGACCACCATACTTGTCTGTCACAAAGCTTAAGAGAAATCGTCTCTTCATAAATGTATCAACCTATCATGGGGAGGTTGTTTATGCCTATTCTTTTGAAACGCGCTTACATAAAACCAGATGTTGATGATGGCGAACGGATTCTGGTGGAACGGCTTTGGCCTAGGGGTTTAAAGAAGGAGAACGCTAAGGTTGATGAGTGGTTGAAGGATGCGGCGCCGAGCAGCGAGTTGAGAAAGTGGTATGGGCATGACCCAGCTAAATGGCTTGAATTTAAGACGCGGTACTGGTCTGAGCTAAAAGAGAAAAAGGATGTTGTTGAAAAGCTAAGGGTTGAATCTGCCAGCCACACGGTGACGTTTCTTTTCGGTTCTAGGGAAGAGAAACTAAACAGTGCAGCCGCCTTAAAAGAATACATAGAAGCTAAGTTTTCCAAATAATTTGTGCCCTTAGAAATCGATTAGGCCGGGAGCCTTACCGTCACGTTTGAAGGTGTTGTAGTTGGTAGGTAATTAAAACAAACTGTAGCTTTGGAGAGGGGCAATTAATTTTTGGTCATCGTTAATAATGTTTATCTGTGTATGTGTACACATACATTGAGTATGGGTACCAAAACCATTTCCATAACAGAAGAGGCATATAATGCGTTGTTGCGTGAAAAAATATACGGGGAAAGCTTCACAGAAACCATACTCCGCATTACAAAAAAAACTGGCAAAATTGAAGATTGTTTCGGGTCGTGGAAGATGACAGATACTGAGGAAGAAGCCATCTATAGCGAGCTTTCGAAAGGATGGCAATTAACACAAGAGCGAATAACCAATGAGATGCCTCGACACTGACTTGCTTGTCTCTATCTTGCGCGGTGAGGACGAAGCACGAAAAATAGTTGTCGAACTCGACGAAGAAGCTAAAGGCGCAACGACATCAATCAACGCCTTTGAAATCTTTTTCGGCGCGTACAAATCGGAGAGAAAAGACGAAAACGTAAAGGAAACCACAAAACTACTCAAAAGACTAATGGTTTTTTCCTTGGACCTTTCATCCGCTCAACGAGTCGCTCAAATATCTGCGACACTTGCCGCAAGCGGAGAAACAATTGACTTTAGAGACGCAATGATAGCTGCAATAGCCTTGGATAACAACTTGACACTTATTACTCGTAACAAAGCCCACTTCAAAAGAGTAAAAAACTTGAAGATAGAAGAATGGTAAGCTCCACCTTTCCTGTATCGAGGAAAACTACAATTAAGCGATTGTAAGCAGCGGAATCCAAGTTTAGGGACACTTTTATTCAAATGACCTCAAAAATACCTTCCAAAAATTCGCTGAAATGGACGCTACCCTAAATTTACTAATGAGACAAATCGAGGATGATTCTGACTGGACTTACCCACCTCCCCACGGGGATCAGAATCTTGCGGAAAAAGGCGACTTTAAGCAAAAAGTGCAGGGGGTTAGGTTTACACCCACGTTTAAATTTCACGCAAGAAAGCAAAGCCTTCTGAAATTGGTAGATAAAGAATATTTCAGGCACTATGCAGCTTAATCATCAAGGAGTTTTCTGTCGTTTCAATTTCAGGCGGAGTACCAATTGCACTTTTTGCTGCTTCCTCTATGAAAATAGAAAGGAATTTTGATCCTTTTTTTCCGAGCTCGTGTCTGGCAACTAAAATGTGTTTTCCTTTTTCGTCGAACTCTTCCTCTAGCTCGGCAATTTTTCCATATCTGAAGATGTTAGAGACTGCAGAAAGAAAACTGCTTGCGTTAACTTGTTTGAACCAAAATATCATTGCCTCTTTTGGCAAGGTCGAACCCAGCTTACGTGCGATGTTTTCCAACTGTTCATCGTTCAACGCTTCTATCATCGATCGAAGGATTTCACGTTGTATCGACACTATGCCAAATTTGTCAGTGAATCTGCCCCAATCGATGTATTGTATCAAAACGTTAGAGATTAGTGTGTTGAGACTAACCTGTTTTTCCAGCGCAGTCTTTTGAAGAAGTTGATCTACCTCTTCAGAAATTCGAACTGTTCTGAGTATTGTTTTTCTCTTCTTTTTCGCTTTTTTATTTATTCCCTGAAACATTGCCCCTAATTCTCCTTGTTTCATGGTTTAATAAAATATTTAATTTGTTACACAATGTGCACACTAAAGATATATGTCCTTTCCAAAATATCTAGTCCGTGAGGCAGTTGATTATTGTGCTATCGTTTTTTGAGTCTGCTTTGATGGTTACGGCAGTTGCCATAAATGGGATACTTGCAGGGATTAGTATTGAGCGTTCCATTATTGAACTACCAGCTTGGAGTAGCGTCAATTTGTCGGGTTTTCATGATTACAGTCTAGCAGCAGATTTAGACAGGGGACTGATATTTTATCCAGCAATAGAGGTGATTGCTGCTGCTCTAGTGATTGCAGCGGCGGTGGCGGGCGCTGCGGCGGGATTATCATTTAACGGCCTGATGTTGCTATATGTTTCAGCAGTTTTGTCAGTTCTGCACAGCCTTATTACTACAAGGGCTGCTCCCAACATGTTGAGCCTTCGCAATAAGGCATTGAACAAAGACGAAGTGAAAGCGAGGTTTGACCGATTCAAGAAGTGGCAGGATAGACGTGCTACACTGCAACTCTTGACATTTCTCAGCATTCTTCTAGCGTTCGCAGCCTTTGTTTGAACATTGCGGCCTGATGAGATGCGGTTAATTATTTAATCGAATCCGTTCGCTGTGAACAAAAAGCGAGAGTCCTTTCTGGCGCTTTGAGGGGGTAATTGCACCTTTTTACCAGTAAAAAACATTTTTGAAGCCATCATTGACATGTGACCAGCCAACAGTCTGTGTTCAAATCCCAGCAGTACACCACGATAATCCAGCCCCTGTTTATACGGAGTCTACTTGCATTTTTTAAGAAGTAACATGACAAACCTGTAGACATTTCAGCGGTTTTGTGGTAGCAGAATGGAATTTTGCATGCACGAGTTTAATAAGAACCATATACAGTTATGATTTTAAGGCATCTCCTATGAAAATCGGTGTTACTGTACACAAAGAAGGGAAATTGTATGTCGCAGCCGATCCGGTAACCGGCGTAACTAGTCAAGGGAAAACTTGTGATGAAGCTTTAAAAAGTTTCCAAGAGGCTTTCGAGCTTTGGTTTGAATGTGCTGAAGACTGGGAGAAGGAACGGGCGTTGAACGGTGAGCCAGTGGCTACCTTGGTTTTGGATTTAAAAATTTAGTTACCAACCAAGTTAAGAAATTCTTCATCTGGAATCCCTGCTTGGAACAAAATGCCTTTGAGCGTACCAATGGCAATCTTTTGGTGCTTTGGAACCACAACTGTCTCATTTTTCCATTGTAGAAGCCTTTTAGAATTATATGGCTTCCTCGTTGTCTGACAACTTGAAAACCAAATTTACTTAACGTCTTAATTACTATTCGGTGTGAGTACGGCTTCATCCTCAAATGGATCCTCACTAATCAGTTCAAAATGCTAACAGAAATAACTTGCCCCACCTGAGAGGTCTAGATTCAAATCCAAGCGGTCCCACTTTCGCTTATTTTTACCAGTAAAAACTTTTTGCCTTCATTTCAGAGATTTCACAAATAAGTGCAATTATGGCTTATTTATGTGAGATAAGCTCAAAAACAGCCTTAAAAAAAGCGCTGGGAGGGGGATCCCAGCACTTTTTTACCAGTAAAAATGAGTTTTGACCAATTTCTTAAGCGAGCGGGCCCTATGGGATGCGCTTAAACTTTTAAGCAAATCCTGAGACCTAAAGCTAAATATTAAAAATGTATTTATTACGAACAACAAATTGAGGCGCACTACGGTTTAATTGGAGACGCCATTGTTGAAATGTTAACTCAATAACTTTTGTCCTCTGATTAAAATAGAGAAAAAAATGGGACGTTCTTGCTTAAATATTCGTCTCAACGGAGAAACTTTGTCTCTTCTTCTAACGCGCTCTTCTTTTTTCACCTCTAATTTGTTTATATATGAGTGAAGTAACAGGGTTCTTCGTTAACGGCACGTTGAGATAGTTTGCTTATTTCGAGTTCTGAAACGGCTCGGTTATTCTGGCTTCTAGTCAGACTTGCGGAATCCTTATTTTTTAGGAGCAGTTTGCGGTAAATCTCTTTTGTTTCCGACTTTTCCATCCCTGATGTCACTAAGCCCATTTTTGCTTCACTCATTTTTCCTTGATTGCTAATACGTGAAAAAGAATATAAGGATGGTTGTGATTTGTTCATATTTATTATGAAATATTGAACGTGTTATAACAATTCTAGGTCAACTTTTGAATATTTATCGCATATTTAAGAAAAATTCTTAACAAATCATAACCAGATTTAAATAATATGCTGCCGCGTTGTCAAATCAGAAATTGAAAGAGTGAAACCGTAACAATGTTTGACCCAACCCAACTTTTCTGTGCGGGAGTTGGTTTTGCTTCCTTAACATCGACTTTTGGTTACTTCATGATCTGTTTTAAAAAGAGTCTCAAAGTGCAGACTAATGATAGCGTAAAGTACAGAAAAGGTAGTGATAATGCCCGTTTAAAGAAATCGAAACAATCCCGACCGATTCTGAAAAACGGATCAAATAGCATAATATTGAGGTGCTCACGAGGTGGCAGGTACTGAAAAACAATGTTGCTGAAAAATTGGATAACATAGACATTAATATTCTTCATTTGCTTCAGGAAGATTGCCGGCTAAGTTGTCACAAGATCGCGATAAGACTCAAAATATCTGTAGGCACCGTTCTGAAACATGTAGAAGACATGCAGAATAGGGGGCTCTTGAAAGGATATTCTGCAGTTCTGGACTCGGTCAAGCTTGGGTACATGATGACAACGGTTATTTTCGTTCAAACTGAAGGTGGGCATCACGATTACATCAAAAACATAATTGTAAATGAGACCAATGTAACGTCTAGCTACGATATTACTGGAAACTTCGACTTAGTTCTAATCGCCAAGTTTAAAGAAAGTTCCGACTTGATTTCTTTCATAAAACGATTACTGTTGATTCCCCATGTTCGACGAACCGCTACAGACATAGTCCTCAACATAATTAAAGAAGACGCCTCTTCACTAGTGATTGGGTAAAATGAACATTCAAAATAGATGCTTAACAAAGTGAGGGAAACGACGTGAAAAAAACTTTAGGAATAATTGCAGCCTTTAACTCTACCGGACTTTACCACAGAACCGGGCAGGGTCAGTTAAATCTTCAACTAAATCTTTTCCTGAATTAATATCGATTTGCAGTCGTTGCGCGCGGTGGTGGTTTTTCGTTTTTTCACTAGTTTAATTTTTGAAAGAAACTACGCTTTTCTTAAAAAAAGTAAAAGGGGGAGCTAATCTTTTTTCCAGAACTTGAAGGTTCTGGATTTAGTGCTTGCAGTCTTGATTTCGTCCTCGTCTTTGCCTGGGAATGGGAACAAGCCGGAGGGCTTCGATTTTGAGTTGACGCGGAAATAGATTAAACCTATTGTCAACCATATTGCGGTGCCGGCTATAGCGAAGATTCCTTCCGTTGCTGAAGCCCCTCCGCCTGCAAAGCTGAGGTACACGATTGTAGCCATCATAACGGCGTTGGCGGCGAAGCCTGCGATTGGAACTACCCTGCGTTTTAGTATGTTACTGCGTTCTTTAGTGAATGCTATTAGGGCTACGATGTTTGTTATTCCATACAGTAGGAAGGTACCGAAGTTTGATAGTAATGTTATTGAGGTTAGGTTTGTGATTGTTAGTACTCCGAAAGATCCTATAACCGCTGCAACAGCTGTCATTACCCAGATTCCAATCGCTGGAGTTGAGTATTTTGGGTTTAGCTTACTGAGGTGATAAGGCACTTCGGTGTCTCGGCTGATTGCGTAAGTTACTCTAACGCCGGTGTTCATGCATGCGAGGGTAGTGCCTAATATTGCAGCAGCTACAATTGCAGCTATTATTAATTCTAATGTGAAACCGTTGCCTCCGAGGAATACGTTTCCCAGGTTGTGAACCATATCGCCGATGGGGGCGCTTGAAACTGCAGCTGCGCTAAATCCTGTAAATGTCTTGCCACTTTGTGTTATAGTATAGCTGGAGTTCATCCATGCTTCGGCTCCGAAGTATTCAAATAGGTACGCGAAGGCGCCTTGAATGATCAAAGATAAAATGATTGCTTTTGGAACAACCTTTGGATCTTTGGCTTCTCCGGTATATGCCGTTGCCGATTCGAAGCCGACTAGTACTAAGATGGCGATGGTCGCTTGAAATAACACAGTACTGATATCGTGAGGTGTGACTATTCCGCCTAAGCTAGTGAACGTAAAGGATACGTGTTGAGGGTTCAGGAAACGGAATGCCAAGGCCATTCCGGTGATTATGACCAGCATTCCGATTTGAACTATGTTGAGGAGAAGGTTTGTTTTTGTTGATCCTTGAATTCCGCGGTAAGCTATCGCGCCTGTGACGACTGCAAATAAGCAGGCGATGCCGATTTCTCCTAAGGGTGAAATGCTGAATCCTAGTACAGATAAAATCCATGTTAGCAGGATGGACATTGCTGCAACCATGACTCCTGGATACACCCAGTAGTATAGGTGTGATATCCAGCCGACGCCGAACTTTGCGTTTCTGGCTGAGGTGTTGCTGCTTCCGTTGTCTAGTAAGGCTCTTTGAGCAAAGTAATATGAACTACCTGGACCAGCATCGGGATAACGCCGGGCTAGCCACGAGTAAGAAGCGGCAGTTAGGAACGCCAAAATTAATGCTAGTGTGAGGCCAAAAAATATGTCGTTGGCTGTTGAAGCGCCAGACGGAGTGGTCTGGGCTGCGTTTATCTGAAAAGTAAGCCACAAGAAAGCCCCTGGAGCGATTAGGGCCATGGCGTTTATTGTAATGCCTCCTAGACCGAGGGTTTTTTTCAATTGTGTCTTTTGCGGCTGTGAACCTGTTGAGTCAGCTATTCTATTTTCCCTCCTCTAAGTGGCAAGCTCAAAATAGCGGAAAGTAGTGTGTTGCCTTTTTTAACGAGTAGCGTATCGTGCTTTCTGCTTGATTTTTTTATATTTGGAGATTTCATTCTCTTTTTCATCTAGTAACACCGAAACTTTTAGTCAATAAAGCAAGTCTAGCGAAATATAAACCTGATTAAGATTTGTTCATAACTTTTATGATAAACAGAAATAATGTTCAATTAAAATAAATTAAATTAGACATTTGACTGGACAATTGCTATTTGGTTGAGCATCAGTTTGACCAAGTTCCGAAAGACACCCATCACTAATTTAACATAATCCCTGATTAAGTTATTTGAAAGTTAACGAATTGCCAAGTCCAAAGATAGTGGAGATTCATCCGGAGACTTGGGGACGTGCATATGACTATTCCAGCTTTTCAAGAAGTGAAAAAGGACTTATGCTAAAGTTACAATTAACTACTAATTGGCTTAAACTACAGAGCTGTATACATGTCCTTTTAAGTGTGGTCGTGGATTTTAAGCGCTTCAGTACTTGTTTTAGTGAATTTACGGCTGAAGAACTTTCTAATTTCCTCCGCGAAAACAACGATTATAGCCAGTGAAACCAGAAATGCCCAGTTGCTTAAAGAGAGGCTTGTTGTTGTGAAGATGTGCTGCATAAATGGAACATAGACAATTAATGATAGGATTCCGATTTGTGATGCGATCCCAAAGATTATCCACTTATTTGTTTTCAAGCTTGTTTTGAAGATTGATTGCTTACTGGTTCGACATGCTAAGACGTTACCTGCTTGAGCTACTACTATGCCAGCAAAAGTCATAGTTACACCTTTGGCGTAAACTCCGCTAGTATAAAATGAACTGGTACTTGTTAATGCCATTCCGAAGTGCCATCCACCCGCCGCCCAAGCATTGAGACACCCAATCATAGCTCCTGCGGCAATGATAACCCCGACGAACACTGAGCGGAGTAGAACCTTGCGGGTAAAAAGCCTCTCCTTGATGCTTCTGGGTGGCTCTTGCATAATTCCTGCTTCAGGAGGCTCACGGCTTAAAGCCAATGAAGGAATAACGTCAATCGCAAGGTCAATTGCTAACACTTGCGGCACAAGCAATGGCAAAGGAATACCTAAAACGGCGTACAATATGAACGGAATCAGTTCAGCCCAGTTATGCGAAAACACGTAAACAATAAATTTGCGAATATTTTCATAAATTGCCCTGCCAGACTCAATAGCTTTTACAATGGATGCAAAGCTATCATTGAGCAAAACAATATCGGCGGCTTCACGAGCAACATCAGTGCCCGACGCGCCCATGGCAACGCCGATGTCAGCTTCCTTAAGCGAAGGTGCATCGTTTGCTCCGTCGCCAGTTACTGCTACGATTTCTCCGGTCTTTTTGAGCACTGTAACTATGCGTAGTTTCTGTTCAGGTGAAACACGAGCAAAAATCACGTTGCCTTTGCGAACTTCATCTATGATTGCTTGGTCGCTTAATTCTTCCAAGTCCACGCCGCGAATAATCTGGCGGTTTTCCCGCTCGACAATTCCAACCTCTTGGGCAATAGCCTGAGCGGTTGGACCATAGTCCCCAGTGATTATAACGGTTTTTACTCCTGCTTGCCTTGCCTCTAAAACGGCATCTTTGACTTCTGTTCTTGGAGGATCACGCATTGCAGCCAAGCCCACAAAAATTAGGTCTTTTTCTGCTTCGTCTTTGTTGTAGGTGCTTTTGGGTATTTCCTTGTATGCAGCAGCTATGACGCGCAAGCCCTGAGTGGCAAACTCGTGAATCTTTGATTCAATAATCTTAATGTTTTCTTGGTTCAATTCTTCAGCGTTACTGTCAATAAGCACTTTGCTGCAGATGTCCAAGATGTTCCTGGGAGCACCTTTTGTGTAAATGCAAACGTCTCCGTTCAACTTGTGAACTGTACTCATGCGCTTTCGCTCAAAACTGAACGGTAAAACATGTACAATCGGTTTCGCCTCTAAAGCATTTTGAACATTCACATTCGATTTGAGTGCGGCAACAAGTAAAGCACCGTCAGTCGGGTCGCCTATCACACCCCAATTTCTGTTTCTGTCCGAAGGAGGATCAAGCTTTGCGCCATTGCAGAGTGCCGTAATCTCAATAAGCTTCTCCAGAGATCCAATTTGGCCCTCCTGCAATAGCTGACCTTTTATAGTGAAATCGCCTTCGGGCTTATAGCCTAAGCCCGAAACATCCACAACAGAATCGTAAACCCACAGATTGTTCACAGTCATTTCGCCTTTTGTTATTGTGCCTGTCTTGTCCGTGCAGATTACCGTGACACTGCCCAAGGTTTGAACAGCTGATAACCGTTTTACCAAAACGTTCTGTTTTACCATTTTTAGAACGTTGATGGCTAAGGCGCTGGAAACGGTGACTTGCAACCCTTCAGGAACGCAAGCCACCATTACACCAATCATGAAGAAAATGCCTGTCGCCAATGTGACATGTAAGAAAAGAAAACTAAAGGCAAAAAATATTGCGCCAACGGCAACGGCAATTATAAAATCATACTTTGCGGTTAAAGCAATTTCTCTTTGAAGCGGGCTATCTTCTTCATGAATTGTCTGAGTTAAATTAGCTATTCTTCCAAACTGGGTATTCATTCCTGTTGAGTAAACAACTGCTTTTCCTTGACCCTTAGCGACGCTTGTGCTCATGAAAACGAGGTTTGGAGAATACAAATAGGCTTTCTCAGGAGTTTTCACGACGTCTGCAACGCGAGGTTGTGGTTCCGACTCGCCTGTTAAGGGAACATTATTGGTCCATAAGTCAAAAGCTTCAATTAAGCGTCCGTCTGCTGGTACGCGGTCGCCTTCCTCCAGCGATATGATGTCTCCGGGGACAATTTCTCTGACTGAGATTTTTTTGTGTTCTCCATCTCGGATTACTTTGGCAAACTCGGGCATCCAGCTTTTGAGGGTTGCAATTGCTTTTTCCGCACGGGACTCTTGGAACATGCTTACAAAAATGTTTACGAAAACGACTGCAAGTATGATTAGGGCAAGTTCTGGACTGCCGCTTATGTAAGATAAGATGCTTGCGACAAGCAATAAGATGCCGAATAGGTCTCGAAGATGTCTGATAAATTTGTGAATAAACGGTATTTGCCTTTTTTCGGAAAGTTGGTTGTAGCCGTATTTTGTTAAGCGGAGTTTTGCCTCTTCGCTTGTCAAACCATTTGGTGATGTCTTGAGTTCGTCGAAGACCTCGGTAATTGGTAAAGAAGCAGCTTTTTCCAAATAAATTCCGCCAACCTCACGATTGACTAATATTTACTACACTTAAATCATTGGGTAATTTTTTAGCGGTTGGCCTTTGTTGGTTCAAGCCAATGGAGCAGCAACTTTGTTCTATTTCTCGCGCTATGATTTGTCCTGATGTTATGTTCTTCAGAAAATCCATAAAGAGTCTGTCTTTTATCTTCGAGTTTATCGATTCTTTCAGATCAGCATAGTAAGAGTAGGACATCTAATGTTGCTATTTCTCCTTTCTGTTTAAAACAATCTTTTAGATAATAATGTTTGGGCATCTTAGGGGGTAGCCTCACGGTTTCAGAAAAACAAAAAAGCTTAATGCAAAGCTACGCTGCCGCCTTCATGATGAACATTATAGGCAGCCTGTAGTAAGCGATTTACACGACAAAGCTCAGGATAGATTTTTTTGTATTCTTCCGATGCATAGTAATCTATTTCGCATCGGATAAGCTTTTGCTTGACGATTTATTTATTTCAATGCTTCGTGTATGTTTTTGAATTTCATGTTTTCATCTTCGCTAATTTAGAGGATGTACAAATGGGTTTCTTTTGTTACACTTTGATTTTGAGTTCTAACTTGATGCTGTACACTATGAAGGCAAATGACCCGATGATTGTCGCCTATCGATAGCTAAATCAATTATTCCAAACATATTTTCACCATTTTACATCTCTCTCAAAGAGATGCTCAGTTAAATATAAATATATTTATGATTTGTTCATAATATTCCTTAAAATATTGACAGCTGTCTAAACTGCAGCAGGAAAATTTATGTGAAATAAAGCATTAAAGCCCGTTTATGTGATGCACAAAAATTTGATCACTCTTTGAACAATGGAAGTATTCTAGCCCGAGCAGTCAAGCTAAAAAAACAGTTAGCTAACTGTGTGGTCATATTATAGGTTATATGTCCATATTATTACAGTATTACGTTACAAATTTTTTATTTTTCATAATTTTTATGAACAAATCTCAATTACGTTTAAATGTATTCATCTCTCATTTTGCTAAACAAATAATCTGAATAAATGGTGAAATAAATGGAAAAAAATGATTCAGTGAAAAAAGCTAAAGAGAGCCTAAAAAGCAACAACATAAGGTGGGTGCATTCTGCCTTCGTTGATATTCGTGGAATACTGCAAGACATGGTGCTTCCAGCAAGGGATTATCTTAGCGGCGAAGCATTTACTGCAGGAATAGGTTTTGACGGTTCTTCTGTTAGAGGATTTAAATCCATTGAAGAATCAGACATGATTTTCATGCCTGACGCAAAAACACTATCTATAATGCCTTGGGTCACAGACGAAAAACAAAAAAGCGCCATAATTCTCGGAGACGTCTACGAAGCCTTCGGAGGAAAAGAGCCATCAGTCGTTGACCCGAGAAGTTTCGTTGCAAAAAGAGCGGTAGCAGAAGCCAAAGCAATGGGTTACACAGGATTCTTTGCGCCTGAACTCGAGTTCTTCGTCTTTTCCTCAATCGATCCAACTAAGCTAACTTGGGATCTTTGGGCCGCCCCAAAAAGCGGTGAAGGAGACGCATGGGGAGCACCAAGAGTCGTACCAAACTCGCCAGAAATCACTCCAGGCGGATTTGTCATGCGACCCAAAGAAGCATACTACCGAACCCCGCCAGAAGACACCACTGTTGAGTTCAGAAACGAAGTTTGCCAAGTTCTAGACGACAACTTTGGCTTAACTATTGAGAAACATCACCACGAAGTAGCTACAGTTGGTCAAGTAGAAATCGACTACAAATACGGCCAACTCGTGGAAACTGCAGACAGGGCGCTTTACTATAAATTCGTAGCAAAAAACATAGCTCATAATCGCGGATTAATAGCCACATTCATGCCTAAGCCAATCTACTTAGACAACGCTAGTGGTATGCACGTTCATCAATCAATTTGGTCAGGTGGAAAAACTGCCATGTATGATGAAGCTGACGACTACGCTGAACTGAGCCAAATCGGCAGATACTATATTGGTGGATTGCTTGAACACGCCCGAGCTCTAACAGCCGTTTGTTGTCCAACCGTAAGCTCCTACAAACGTTTAGTGCCCGGTTTCGAAGCTCCAATCTACGTGCTATGGTCTCGACGCAACCGCTCCGCTTTAGTCCGCGTACCATTGTATTACAAAGGACCGGAATTTGCTGCTCAAAAACGTGTCGAATATCGAGGTGCTGATCCATCATCCAACCCGTACCTGGCATTTGCCTGCCTTTTAGCGGCTGGGCTCGATGGTGTTAAAAAGAAACTTGATCCTGGCGACCCTGTGGACGAAGACGTTTACAAACTCTCTGCCGGAAAACGCAAAGAACTTGGTATAAAAGAGTTGCCTACAACACTAAAAGAAGCGTTAGAGGAACTCAAAACCGATGAAGTCCTTCAGCGAACACTTGGAAGCCACATTTTCGACGCATTTATCGAGCTTAAAACAAACGATTGGAACCAGTACTGCCTCTACGTGTCACCTTGGGAAATAATGAAATACCTCGACTACTAAGCATCAAAGCAAAAAGCAGGATTAAACATGGCACCAGATACATCATGAATATGAGAAGCTACTGCCAGAAATCCGAACGACTAACAGATGAAGTCGTCAAACAAAACATGGCTGACGGAATCCTGTTCTCAGCTGGAATACGACACAAGCATAATTGCCTACCATGCAGTCAAATACAAACCCAAAATCCCCGCTTTGACCATGGCTTTTAAGCATGGCCACCCAAAAGACACCGAATACGTTAAAAAAATGGTGGATTTCCTTCACCTTCAACATGAATTCCACACTTTTGACCGCGAAGACGTACTGACTTCAGCTGAAAAAATCGTTCAGGTTCTTAAGATTTTTGATCCCATGGAAATAAGGAATGCTGTTTCAGTTTACATCGGCTTAACTATCGCAAAGAAAAAAGGAATTAAAAGCGTTTTCACCGGAGACGGAGTGGATGAGCTATTTGGTTATCCTTGGATGTGGAGTCTATCTGAAGCTGAATTAACCAAAAAATTCAAAGACATGTGGGGAGAAATGGGTTTCTCTTCAATTCCCATGGGCAAATCCTTAGGTGTTGAAGTAAAGCCGCCTTTTCTAGACCCATTGTTCATGGATTACGCAAAGAAGCTGCCCAACAAACTGAAAATCAACGAAGAAAACGGCGTAAAATACAGCAAATGGATCCTTCGCAAAGCATATGAAGATTTGATTCCTAAAGAAGTGATTTGGCGACCCAAAGCACCTTTGGAGCAAGGAACTGGCACCACGGCTCTTCAGCATTACTTCGATAAGCAACTTTCCGACAAAGATTTTGCAGAGCGCAAAAAACAAATCCTTGAGAAAGACGACGTTGTAATAACCAGCAAAGAGCAACTGATTTTACTATGACTTCTTCCGAAAACACTTCGCAAAACCATCAAGCGTCTACAAGGAAAAGATAGGCAGGCAATGTCCCAACTGTAAAAGCTACGTGAAAACAGAGCTTGGGATTCTGCAAAGTATGCGGAAACATATCCCATCTAATTTCCTTTTTTCATATTTACTTAAAATAATGGTTTAAGGTATTTTGCGGTTGGAGATTATGTGCGGAATAGTTGGGATTTTTAACATAATCTGAGCCAGTGCCTCAAGCAAGAGACAAAGCACTGCGAATGGCAACTAAAATAAGGCATAGAGGACCCGACTGGAGCGGCATCTACAGCGACGACAAAGCAATTCTTGCACATGAACGGCTCTCCATCGTTGACGTTGAACATGGAGCACAACCATTATTTGACAAAATCAACGGCAACGTTCTTGCTGTAAACGGCGAAATTTACAACCACATGCTTCTTCGAAGCGAACTTAAGAAGGAGCATTTGTGGCAGACAAAATCAGACTGCGAAGTAATCCTGTACCTCTACGATGAGTACGGTCCAGACTTCCTAAACATGCTAAACGGCATGTTCGCCTTCATACTATACGATAAGAAAAAAGGACAGTACTTCATTGCAAGAGACCACATCGGGATCATTCCGCTGTATGTCGGCTGGGATGACAAAGGAACTTTTTATGTCGCCAGCGAAATGAAAGCCCTAAATGACTATTGTACGACTGTCAAAGAGTTCCCTCCAGGACATTATCTACTGGGCAATGGGAAAGATTTCGTTAGATGGTATAAGCCTGAGTGGGCGGAGAAAATTCCAACAAAGAAACTAGTTCTCGCAGACCTGAGAAAGGCATTGGAGAAATCTGTAAAGGGACAAATGATGTCTGACGTTCCCTATGGTGTTCTTATCTCGGGAGGATTGGATTCTTCGTTGATAGCTGCTATCGCTTCGAAGTTCAGGAAGAAAAGGGTTGAATCTGGCGACAAAGAAGAGGCATGGTGGCCACGTTTGCACTCATTCGCTGTAGGCTTAGCAGATTCGCCTGATTTGAAATACGCCAATAAGGTTGCCGACTACATTGGAACTGTGCATCATGAAATAATTTTCACTATACAGGAAGGTTTTGACGCGATACGGGATGTCATTTATCATTTGGAAACATTTGATGTTACCACTATTCGTGCCGCTACTCCCATGTATTTGATGGCTAGAAAAATAAAATCCATGGGCATCAAAATGGTCTTATCCGGTGAAGGCGCAGACGAAGTCTTCGGCGGATACCTTTATTTCCACAAAGCACCAAATAAACAGGAATTCTACGAAGAAACCGTAAGGAAGCTATTCTTGCTAAGCAAATACGATTGCCTTCGAGCAAACAAAGCAACTGCTGCTTGGGGTGTTGAAACCCGAGTGCCATTTTTAGATAAGGAGTTTTTGGATTTTGCCATGGGCTTTGACCCTCAAGAGAAAATGTGCTCGGGTGACAAAATCGAAAAGTATGTATTAAGAAAGGCGTTTGAAGGCTACATTCCTGAAGAGATTCTTTGGAGGCAAAAAGAACAGTTCTCCGACGGGGTCGGTTACGGATGGATAGATTATCTCAAAAAATACGTTGAAAGCGCGGTAACAGATGAAATGATGGCGAACGCTAAAAGTAAGTTCCCTCTCAAACTCCGTCATCAAAAGAGGAGTATTATTACAGGCAGATATTTGACGGCTACTTCACCTGCCCCACTGCAGCATTAACCGTTCCGGTAGGTCCAACAATTGCCTGTTCCACCCCTACAGCCTTTAGATGGAGCAAAGAATTTGCAAAAATGGCTGACCCTTCAGGCAGATCCGTTAAAGAACACAACCAAACGTTAAACGAAAGCAAGAAATAATAATCCAAACTTTAATTGGTACATGCATGGTTGATTCAGATTTTCCTTTCGAATTAATTGCTTCTAGAAACTATAAACTCCTAAGAATCGCATGTATTTCGTTTTTTCTGATTTTTCCATAGAATCTAATTTCATTTTGTCGACCAATAGTTAAAAAACAAAAAATGGTTTGAAAGATTTTGTTCTAGGCAACTGGCCTTTGAAACTACATTGGTGATAGTACAATGGAGGTTTCTGTTCGGATTACGCTGGGGTCTTTTTCAATTATCTTGTAAACAACTTGGTTTATGTCTTCAAGTGCTGGAGCTTCTAAAACTATTATTGCATCGTATCGACCGAAGATTGCGTCGGCAGATACTATGCAGGTCTCCTTGACTTTTTCTTTTATTTTCTTAACAACGTCCAAGGATGTGCCGGGTTTAGTGCTTAAGAGTATATAGGCTTTCAATTTTTTTTCCTCTTTTTCTTTTTGCTTGTTTAGGTTTAAGCTTAACAGTATTAACGTGTTATTGCATATAAATTTTCTGTTTTGATTTAGACGTATGTCGAGTATTTATGAAAAATTATGAACAAATCATAACTATATTTATATTTAGCTGAGCAAGTAAATAAGTATACAATAAAATGGTGAAAATATGTTTGGAATAATTGATTTAGTATCGATAGCGACAATCATCGGGTCATTTGCCTTCATAGGGTACAGCATCAAGTTAGAACTCAAAATCAAAGTGTAACACAAAACTCGGGCAACAGCGCGGCTAGTCTTCGGTGATGAGGTTCTTATCACATTACTGATAACCTAATACACGCTTCCTAAAATGACGCACAAATGAATATCCCACTGATTCTGTTATTTTAATAATAACGCGGCTGTGGGATACAACCGCTATTTTTTTGGTTCTTAATCTTGCAGATTCCTCAAAAGGAAAGAAAAGAGAAGGAGAAATGATTTTTCCATGATCTATATTTTCTTTTTTCCCAATGTTGTTCTGAAGGTTTTGCCGCAGCATTCGCAAAGACCGATTGTCAGTTCTGTTCTTTTTCCTGTTTTGTCTGGTCTACCCGCCATCTTCCAAGTCTTTTTTGGAGCAACTTCTTTTCCACATTTGGGACATTTCGCCATTTTACATTCCTCATCAGAGCATTGAAACCATGCTCTATAAACGCTTTTTGTAGAAAAGTGCAATTCTCATAAAGATCGATAAGCTTCAATCAATGGTTGCTAGTCAGTTATTTTGTATTTTTTTAATCAATCATGCTCTTCGCTTTTGTTCCAAAATCGACGACATATTCGTGGGTCCAAACCCGAAAATACATAGGTCTCTATGGTACTTGAACCAGAAACGGTTCAGAACCTTTATTGGGTTGCCCAGGTCCACTTTCGCTTATTTTTTACTTGTAAAAATTTTCGCTGAGATTTCAGAAATTTTCGACAAATAAGGTGTAATTGAGACTATATAGCTAAACTAGCCTCAAAAACTGCCCTAAAAAAAGCGCCGGGAGGAGGATACTAGCACCAATTTACCAGTAAAAATAGAGAGAAAAAGTAAGTCGTTGTATCTTTGTTTTTGTGCTTTCCAAAAGCTATTTAGAGTATAGCGAGACATAATTAAATCAGTATTTTCTCTTTAATTACAGTTGGTTACCCGACTATGCGCAAGAAAAATAGTGTTGGGCGGAATCTTGTTGATAAATACCGTACTTATGTAGAAAGCTCGCCTGTTGCTTTTTTCATTATTAATCCCGAAAGTAAATATGTCGAGGTAAATGATGCTGCTTGTAGATTGGTTGGTTATTCCAAAGAAGAACTTTTAGAAAAAACTGCTTCAAATCTTGTGTTTGAAGAAGACATTCCATTAGCGCGAAAACATCATTCCAAGTTAAAAGAAACGGGAAAGTCTGTTACAGAGTTTAGGCTAAAGAGAAAAGATAGGCAACCTGTATATGTTATTTTAAACGCAACGCAGTTGCCTGATGGAAATTTAATGGCTTTCTGTGAAAACATAACTGAACGCAAGAAAGCTGAAGACGCTCTTTTGGAAAGTGAGGTGAAATATGAGCAGCTTGTTGATAGGTTACCTGAAATGGTTTTTGAAATCGACCTCACTGGGCATGTTTCTTTTGCTAATTTGAGGGCAGTTGAGATTTTGGGTTATTCGAAGGCTGAGCTTGAGGATGATTTTGATGCTAATCGTCTTGTCGCGGCTGATGATGTCGCGCGTTCGAAGGAAAATATGAGATTAATGTTTGATAGAGGCATACGCCAGAGTTATGAATACATTTTCGTTAAAAGGAATGGGGAGCGTTTTCCTGTTTTATTGAATAGTGAGCCGATTATAAAAAATAACAAGATTGTTGGGGCTAGGGGAATTGTCATTGACATAAGTGAACGTAAGGATATGGAGAAGAGGCTTCAAGAACAAGAACGTTTGGCCGCTATAGGCACTACGGCAGGCATGGTTGGACATGATATTCGTAATCCCTTGCAAGCTATGACTGGCGACGTTTACTTAGCCAGGGCGGAATTAGTTCATACTCCTCAAAGTAAAGAGAGAAAAAATGCGTTGGAGAATTTGCAAGAGATTGAACAAAACATTGATTACATCGATAAGATTGTCGCTGACCTCCAAGATTTTGCTAGAATTATCTATCCGAGCGGTAAAAAAACAGACTTAGTGAGCCTTTTCAAAGAAATTCTACTGAAAAACAACTTACCAGCCAGCATCAAGGTTTTTTGCAAAGTAGACAAAGCTGCCAAACTTGTGTTTGTTGACCCTGAGTTACTAAAAAGAGTTTTAAGTAATTTAGTGCTAAACGCGGTTCAAGCGATGCCTGAGGGCGGAGAACTTTCTGTTAGGGCTATTATCAAAGATGGAGGCTTTGTTATTGAAGTTAAAGACACAGGTGTGGGAATACCTGAAGATGTTAAAACTAAAATATTTACTCCTATGTTCACCACCAAAGCTAAGGGTCAAGGATTCGGATTGGCAGTTGTGAAACGGTTAACTGAAGCGATGAATGGAACTGTGGCTTTTGAAAGTGAACAAGGTAAAGGAACCAAATTCACGGTACGATTGCCCAATAAGAAGATAAATGGCGACTAAACCCCATAGCTGGCGACCCCGTTTGGAAACCGAACTCTAAACATGATATCAGAAATTGAACTGGAGATAGGCATCCAACTCGAAGTAAAATTTCCTACATGTCTGCGGGCAAAAAAGTTGCTCGCATTCAAATTTCTTGGATTCCTCTTATTGTCGATGAACTAATGGCCTCTGCTTTTGCAAGATTTCAAATGTAGCAAAAGACTAATTTAAATAGAGTTTAGCTATTTAATTTTAGACAAAATAAGCTCAAAAATAGCTCCAACTGGTAAAATGGCGCCGGGAGGGGGATTTGAACCCCCGAGGCCCCGAGAGGCCACAAGCTGCTTGGTGCTTGCCTTAGGCAAACATCTCCAGGCTTGCTCCCTGCCTGGCTAGGAGACCCCGGCACAAATGAAACCAAGGGGAATTGAGGTGTTTTGCAACCTTTCTCTGACTTAAGCATAATTTAAAGCTTTATCGAAATATTGCTTCAAAGGTATTTTTAAAATCAGCCGCAACGAGAATTTCTAAGCAACTTTCCTTCACTTTTTCTCACTTCTCTTCACTTTTCTTCACTTTCTATTACTTTTCCTCACTCAACCTGCAAACGAATCAAGCCCTAAACGAAAAAAGCAGCCAGAAGCAGACAGAGCAAAAACGGCGTAGAAGTAAGCTGATGCCAATTATGTCACTTTGAGGGAGGCGTTGGAGGGCGCAAAAATACATTTTGCAACATTTCACTACGTTCTGCTACATTCCGCTACATTTGTGTACGCAGCCTGCAAACGATTAAAAATCTGATTGAAAAAAGCAACCCAAAAAACAAAGAACAAAAAATTAGAAAAGAACTAAACACTTGAAAATCCACCCTCCTTAAGAAAATCTGACTAGCAATCTTTCGTGACTTTCCTTTACTTTTCGTTATTTCTGTTACTTTTCTTTACTCAACCAGCAAACAAATTGAATCCTAAACTAAAAAAGCACCCCCAAAACAAAAGAACAACATTCCAAGAAAACAGAATTAACTAGATAGCTAAACTGTTTTTCAACGAATTTTAATTTTTAGTTATGCGCCAGTTTCTGATTGTAACGTTTTTGTTAGACAAAGTTTTTATTTGCGTTTGAAACTTAAATTCGACCGTTAAGATAAAGGATGATTCAAGATGGCCCTACAAAAAGGAGATTTCATACTAATCAGTTATACAGCAAAAGTTAAGGAAACAAACGAAGTTTTCGATACAACACAGGAAGATGTAGCTAAGAAAGAGCACCTCTTTAAAGAAGGAAAAATGTATGAGCCTAAACTGGTAGTTGTAGGCGAAAGCTGGGTTCTCAAAGCATTAGATGACGGTTTAACCACAATGGAGATAAACAAGCCTGCAACCGTTGAAATTTCACCTGACAAAGGCTTCGGACAAAGAGACCCAGAAAAAATAAGACGCGTTCCACTTAAACAGTTGCTGGCAAAAGAAATTAACCCAGTTGTTGGAGCACAAATAGAATTTCAAGGAAAAGACGCAGTTGTCCGTTCAACGGGCGCGGGTAGAGTGCTTTTAGATTTTAACCCTCCTTTAGCTGGAAAAACCTTAGTCTACGATGTCACGGTCAGCAAGAAACTTGAAAGCAACGAGGAAAAAATCGGTGCCCTCATCCACCGCAGAGTACCTGTAGTTGAAGAAAACCAGTTCAAACTAACTATACAAGACAAAAACTTAACTATCGACATGCCTGAGGTAGCTTTCTATATTGAAGGCATCCAAATCGCTAAACGCGGTGTAGCCTTGGACATTCAGAAATTCATCCCTGACTTGGCTGAGACAAAATTCGTTGAAACCTTCAAAGCTGAACCCAAACCAATACCAGCAACACCGACACCAGCAGCAGCAACGACACCGGCGCCAGAAACGCCAGCGGCAGAAGAACCAGCAGCACTGCCAACTTCGGCTCCAGCGGAAGCACCTGCACCATCACCAGAAGCTGAAACTAAAGCGCCCTAAAAAGACGTCAACAAACCTTTCTATTTTTATAGTCAAATTTTATCTTGTGCTCAAAGCTAAGAATAAAGATAAATCCGTCATTCAGCTATAATTACAGTGAAGCACTTATGTTCACAATTTTTCTTACGTAATTGCTAGCAGGGAGGTGAGAAAGGAGAGATGGACCATACGATAGTTCACTTTGAAATTCCCGCTCAAGATGTAGAAAAACTTAAGCAGTTTTATGAAGAAGTTTTTGGCTGGAAAATAATCCAGTACGCTTCACCAGAAGATTATTGGGTTATACAAACTGTTCCTGTCGACTCAAATGGTTTGCCGCTGAGGCCAGGCGTAAACGGGGGCATGTTTAGGAAGCAACAGTCTGAAATTAAACCTATCAACTATTTTGCTGTTGAGTCCATAAACGATTATTTAGCTAAAATTCAAAAGCTAGGAGGCAAAGTGATTTCGCCCAAGCAGGAAGTTCCTAATGTTGGTTGGATCGCTGCGGCAGAGGATCCTGAAGGAAACAAGTTTGCGCTTATTCAGCCCTTACGCGTTTAGAACTCAAATGATTAATTAATTACTCCCGTTGCCTTCGCTGTTTTCTCGCAGGCTTCAAAATTAAGGTTTAACTTTTGAAGGATTGTGTAGCGTTCAGGTCTTATTTTCGCTGCTGCCTCCAACGCTTTGACTAAATCAACGTCTTTAACGCCTAATTCGCTGGCAGTTGTTGGTGCACCTATAAGCTTGAGCGTTTTTCTTATTTTTTGCCAGTTTGCCCCGTAAAGATAAGCCGCCAATATTGAGCCTACGCCGCATTGTTCGCCGTGCATGGCATGATTTGAATTCAACATGTCTAAGGCGTGGCTAAACAGGTGTTCGGAACCGCTGCAGGGTCGGCTGCTTCCAGCGATGCTCATGGCAACGCCGCAGCTTATCAAAGCCTCAAGAAGAACGTGTAATCCTTCGTCTTTGTGGGAGACAATTAACTTTGCGTTTTCAATAACCAGTTTTGAACTCATTAAGGCTAAGCTGGCCGCGTATTCGCCGTAATACTCATTTTGTTCCAGATGTGCCAGTTTCCAATCTTTAACTGCTGTAATTTTGGCAACGACGTCTCCGCAGCCGCTTATTACAAAACGCCATGGTGCTTGGGCAATTACTTCTGTGTCAGCAATTATCGCCAGCGGTGCTTGTGCTAGTACTGAGTATGGTTTGTCTGAACCTTTAATGGAAGCTAACGGGCTTGCGATGCCATCATGAGAAACAGTTGTGGGCACGCTGATGAAGGGGACGTTTTGGCTTCCTGAACTTACTTTTGCAGCATCAATTATGGTTCCGCCGCCCACACCGAAAAGCACTTGGGGTTTTAACTCTTTTATTTGACCTTGAATTTCTAGCACGTCTTTTGGGGTCATGGTCTTAACAAGAAGAAAATCGACCATCAAACCCGAATCCTTAAGAAGATCAGAAACTGCTTTTCCAGCTACATCGTAGCATTTTGAGTCCGACATTACTAGCGCTTTCCCTCTAAGCCCTAACCGTTTTGCCACTTCGGGAACGCGTTGCAAGGTTCCTTTTCCAACGATGACTTCGCGAGGAAGCTGCATGTAATGGTACTTCAGTGTCAAACTAATCACTATTAACTTGCAACATTAATTTATCTCCAATGGTTTAAAACTTTGGGAACTCACTCAGAAAAAAATCCAGATTAGCTATGCAAAGAATTGCTTGATGAGAAATCTCCGCTAAACTTGAGTGCTAGCAATCTTGCAAAGTCAAATCCAAAGCATTTTTAATTCTCACACTCATCTTTAAGCTTCATTTATGTACAGAGCCAGTTCAAGTTTCACGGCAAAGAAACTGATTTGTTTTCGGGAAATGCTTCCTGCACTCGGAAACTCTATGTAGTAATAGTGTTTGCGTGATTGTTCTACAGTTGAAAAAACAGATGCACATATAGCCAAATATATAAAATATATTAATTACCAACAAATAAGTAAAGAATTCCCATGCGTTTGTTTTGGGGGAGGACGAGGGGAGAACGCAAGTATGAGCACAAATCAGCCAGCATTAGCGAATATGCTCTACTTTCCAGCAACGATTAAACTATCCCAATTATTGAACTACCAAGTTCTGGAAATGACTCTTACACAATGGCACCCACTCTTCGATTGCAACCAGATTGCAATAACCCTTGCCTCTATGTCAGAAGCCCAAATATAGATCAACCCAGAATATAAGGATAAAATAACTTTGAAAAAATTACAGATTCTGATAATCACTTTTCTAATTTCGTTATCAATCTTCGCATTTGCGAGTATGCAAGTCAAAGCTCAAACTACTGCTATTTCTTTGAGTCCGACTAGCGGTTATGTTGGTTCTACGGTTACAGTTTCAGGCAGTGGTTTTGCCGTTAACTCGGCTTTTTCAGCCACTTTTGCTGGTTTACCCGTGACTTTGATTGGTACTACGACTACTGATGGGTCAGGCAATATTCCATCGGGTGTGACGTTTACTGTTCCTGCTTCTGCAGCTGGCAGCCAACCAGTCGTTGTCACTGATTCCAGCTCAAATTCTGGACCTGCAACATTCACGGTGACGCCTTCAATTTCTTTAAGTTCAAGTAGCGGTTCTGTTGGCGATTCGATTACGGTTTATGGAGCTGGTTTTGCAGGTACTTCGACTATAACCATAGCGTTTGATGGAGCGACTCAGACTACATCTCCCACCCAGGTAACCACTGACACATCCGGTTCATTCTCAGGTGTCACATTCACTGTTCCATTGTCAACTGTAGGTTCCCACACACTTTCTGCAACCGACGCCAGCAACAACACAGTTTCTGTCTTGTTCACGGTAAATCCGGGTTCTGCATCGGTTCCTGCTCCAACTTTAAGTCCATCAGGCTCCACTACTGTTGGGACTTCTGTGTTATTGTCGGTAACCATTTCAGGTGGAGGCGCTACTCCTACTGGGACTGCAACTTTCCAGGTAAATATTGGTGGCGGCGGCTGGACCACTACTGGTTCTACTGTGTCTTTGAACAGTGGTTATGCTTCGACGACCTATACTCCTCAGACGGCTGGTAGTTACCAGTTCCAAGTGGTTTACAGTGGTGATAGTAACTATAATGGTGCTACAGGTGCTTCTTCTGCTTTGACGGTGAATCAGGCGACGGCGACGGTTGGTGCTCCAACGTTTAGTAGCCCAATTATGTTGGGTGCTTCTGCTACGGTTTCGGTGTCTGTTACTGGCCCAGCCGGAGTTACGGCTCCTGCGGGTAATGTGCAGTTTGAGGTTTCAATTAACGGAGGCAGCTATGCTAATATTGGTTCTTTGGCTGCGTTGTCGAGTGGTTCTGCTTCGATTTCGAATACTCCTCAGACCGCAACTTCTTATAACTTCAAGGTTGTGTATCAGGGCGACAGCAACTATGTTTCAGGCACAACTAGCAGTGCTTCTTCTGCTTTGACGGTGAATCAGGGTACGCCGACGGTACCTGCTCCGACTTTGGGTACTCCTACTTCTACTACTGCGGGTACTTCTGAGATGCTGTCTGTTATGGTTTCCGGCGGGGGCGTTACTCCTATTGGGACCGCAACTTTCGAGGTAAATATTAATGGCGGTGGTTACAACGCTATTAGTTCTCCGGTGACCTTGACCAGTGGTTCGGCTTCTACTAGTTATACTCCTCAGACTTCTACCAGTTACCAGTTCCAAGTTTTCTACAGTGGTGATAATAACTATAATAGTGCGACGAGTTCTGTAGCATCTTTGACGGTTGCTCCTAGCGCTCTGGCGAGTTTTACTATTAGTGTTCCAAGTTCGGAGACTGCTGGTTCAAGTTTTGGCGTTAAGGTTACGGCTTATGATGCTTACGGCAACGTGAAAACAAACTATGCGGGCTCGGTCTATTTCACTTCCTCGGATTCTGCTGCGGTTTTGCCTTTTACTTCTTCTAATAAGTACACGTTTACTGCTGGTAGCGGGACTAACACGTTTTCTGGTTTTACGCTGAAGACTACTCCGTCTCAGACGATCACAGTTACTGATAGTTCAGCTGGAATTTCTGCGACCAGTAGCTCAATAACTGTTAGTCCTAGCGGTCTGGCTACTGTTAGTGTTTCTGGTCCGGCTTCGGTTACTGCTGGTGGAACTGCGACTTTTACTGCTACTGGTTTTGATGCTGATGGTAATAGTTTGGGTGCTCAGACTGCTTCTTGGAGTATAACTAGCGGCGCTGGCGGTTCTTGGGTTCAGAGTACTGGTACTTACACTTCAGCGATAGCTGGTTCTTGGACGGTTTGTGCTCTAGTTTCCGGCATCACCGGAACGGTTTCTTTAGCCGTGAATTCGGGTTCTGCTTCAAGCTTCGTGGTTTCTGGATTCCCAAATCCTACTGTGGCTGGTGCCTCTCACACCGTTACGGTGACGGCTTATGACGCCTTCGGAAACGTGGCTACGGGTTATGCGGGAATAGTTGCGATTACTTCAAGTGATGATAAGGCGGTTTTGCCAGCGAATGCTGGTCTTATAGGTGGTGTTGGCTCTTTCAGTGTTACGTTAGAGACTGCTGGTTCGCAATCGATTACCGCCACCGATACAGTTACTAGCTCTGTTACTGGTTCTCAAACAGGCATAACTGTGAATGCTGGTTCTTTGGCTGTTGTGAGTGTTTCGGGTCCATCTTCGGTTACAGCGGGTGGAACAGCAACTTTCACCGCCACGGGTTATGATGCACAAGGTAATAGTCTTGGCGTTCAGACTGCTTTATGGAGCATAACTGCGGGTGCAGGGGGTTCATGGAACGGTAATGTTTACACTTCGCAGACGGCTGGGTCGTGGACGGTGCAGGCTTCTGTTTCAGGTGTGACTGGTTCTGCGTCTTTAACGGTGAATTCGGGTGTTGCTTCTCAATTGGTGGTTTCAAGCGGGGCTTCTCAGGTTGCTGGTACGCCGTTTACTGTAACGGTCACGGCTGTGGATGCTTATGGAAATACAGCTACAGGTTATACTGGCACTGTTCATTTCAGTTCTTCGGATTCTGAGGTTGGTTTCAGTTTGCCAAGTAACTATGAGTTTCAATCGGGGGACCTTGGCACTCACACTTTTTTTGATGGCGTCATTTTGATAACGATTGGAACCCAGTCAGTTACGGCTACTGATACGGTGACCAGCTCAATTACTGGTTCCCAAACTGGAATAACAGTGAGTGTCGCTTCCGGTGTTCACTTTGTGGTTTCCGGCTTTCCCAGTTCTACCACTGCTGGCGTCGCTTACAACTTTGCGGTAACTGCTAAAGACCCGTACGGTAACTTAGACACGAGTTATGCGGGTATAGTTGCGATTACTTCTAGTGACAGCAAAGCGGTTTTGCCTGCAAGTGCTAGTCTCACTAATGGCGTTGGCACTTTCACCGTTACTTTGGAGACTGCTGGTTCTCAGTCAATTACTGCTATCGCCACATCAAATAGCTCGATTACTGGGTCAGAGACTGGCATAACGGTTACTCATACCGCTGCGGTAGCCAGTTTCGTGATTTCTCCAGCAGGTTCAGCCGTTAATGCTGGTGCATCTTTGACTTATTCCGCTACGGCTTCTGATGTGTTTGGCAATACTTGGAATGCGACTTCTTTAACGACTTGGAGCATAAGCTCTGGCGCTGGGGGTTCATGGAGCAACAACCTTTACACAGCTGCTACCGCTGGTTCCTGGAAAGTCACCGGAACCTACGCTTCAACGGCTTACACTACTGGTTTGACGGTTAATCCGGCTGGTCTGGATCATTTTGTCTTTAATTCTGTTGCGAATCAGACTGCTGGTACTGCTTTCAGCATAACAGTGACTGCTGTTGACGCGTATGGCAACACCGTTACAGGCTACAGTGGCACGCCGACTTTGACTGTTTCAACTGGAACTATTACTCCGACTACTACCGACGCATTCTCGAGTGGTGTTTGGACTGGCATGGTTACCGTGGCTGCCGCCAGTTTAGGCACTACTATTACGGCTACCCGTGGCATCTATTCCGGGGCGAGTAACTCGTTTACGGTGAATCCCACTATTTCTGCTTCTGCCGGCGTTGGTGGCTCTATCAGCCCAGCTGGAAGTGTCATCGTTAACTATGGCGGCAATCAAATGTTCAATATAACGGCAAGTACTGGCTATTCCATAGCTGGTGTTTTGGTGAATGGAAGTTCAGTTGGCACAGTTAGCTCCTACACCTTCAGCAATGTCGAAGCTGCATACACCATCTCAGCAACGTTTACACCAACCCCCGCTTCAACTCCCGCATCAACTCAAACTCCATCGAGCTCTCCATCACCAATGCCATCTGCCTCTCCGATCCCAACTTTGACGCCTATAACTGCCACTCCTGTACCGACTTTGACGACTATAGCTAAAGGTTTATCTGATCCGACACCAACATCGTCGCATCCTCCAACTTCGTCGTCGTCAATGCTAACGGTAGAGCCAATATTTGGACTTGTGCTCGTCGCCGTTACAACTTCAGCAGGAATAATTATAATCTTTACAGTACTGACGGTCGTACGTTTAAGACGAAAACCCTATGAAACGCAAGAAACATGAAATGTTCAAGAATGAACCTAAGTTTTTATTTGTGCATATTTCTTTTTGATTTCTTCAATTTCCTTTTGTTTGCTGCGCATTTTGATGTAAAAAAGTATTGTAAAACTAAAACCGAGAATGATGCTTATAGCCAAGCCTAAAAGACTCTCCTTCTGAAATGATGAAGTTGTATTAATCGACAGTATTAGAAAACTGATTACTAAAAGACCAAAAAAAGCTGCTGCGCTAACAGTTAAAATCCGGTAAACTTTGGCGTCTGTTTGAAGCTTTGCAAGCTCAATCTGTAATTCTTTATCTTTATTATTCAAATTTACATCAAACTGATAAGTTGCGCTTTAGAATTTAAGCATACAGAAGCTTATTCCATTTAACGTATGGAGTTCACAAAGAAAAGCCACGTGCAAGAAATAGATGAAAGATTTAGGATTTGTTTTTTTTGAATCCTCAGGATAGGCTGTTCGAATATCTGCTTTAGGAAATTATCCATTTTTGTAAAATTGTTTTCGAGAGAGAACAGATGTGCATTTTCAATGGCGTTTTCCCGATAATAGTTGCATTTGACATCCTCTATATTCAGAAGGGCGTTAGAGTTATAACAACCGATAAACTTACTGAGGTGCTGGACGGGAAATCAGGGCGAGTAAAGAGGGCCTAGAACAGACTCTTTCTCGATGCTCAGTACGGATAGAGCACCAGCCTCCTAAGTTGGGGGTCGAGGGTTCAAATCCCTCCCCGCCCGCCACTACTTGAACCCACTACCGTTTGAATTAAAAGGAATTAATATTGAAGAGTTTCAAAAGTTCCTTTTATTACATGTAAGAGAAGTTACAGCCCACTCATATTGCAAACGTTTGAAGGTCTTAATGAAGCTTGGAGATATCAATAATCCAGATAGAATTAAGACGCTAATTTGTACCTATAATGTGTCTGAAACAAGGAAAGAATTGCTGACCAATGCCTATGATTATTATGTTCAGTTCAAAGGCTTGACATGGATTAAGCCTAGATTTACCAGAGATGACGTTCCCATATTCTTACCACTTGAAGGCGAACTAGACGCATTAATAGCCAACACTAGAACCAAGATGTCAACTTATCTCCAACTCCTTAAAGAAACTGGTGCAGATGCAGGTGAAGCTTGGAAGTTACGATGGATTGATATCAATATAACCAGCAGAACCGTAGCGATTTCACCGACCAAAAACCATAATGCAAGAACGTTACCCATTAGTGAAAATTTACTTTCAAGGTTGCTAAGGTTGCCTAGAGAAAACTCATTAGTATTTGCTGGAAAAAACTTAGATAAATTCAGATGGTTATATGAAACTGCCCGAAACAAGTTAGCAATAAAACTTGACAATCCTCGAATCCACGAAATAATGTTTAAGACATTCAGACATTGGAAAGCAACCCATGAATATTATCGAACAAAGGATATTCTGCATGTAAAATATATTCTTGGTCACAAGCGAATCGAAAACACGTTAATTTATACCCACCTAGTCTATTTTGAGAGTGACGAATTCGTATGCAAGGTTGCCAAAACAGTAGAGGAAGCTACAGCATTAGTTGAAGCTGGTTATGAATTTGTCACTTCGATGGATGGTAATAAGCTATTCAAAAAGAGGAAGTAAACCATATGATTGACTTTCTAGCCTTCATTATGGGCTTTTTTCTCATATGCCTTTTAGTTCTTATCATACTGGTTGGCTATCTTTTCTTTATAGGCTATTTAACGCTAAACCTTCTGAAAAAACCTATACTTATGTTGCTAAAGAAAGCGATAGAGAAATTGAAGAAAATTCAATTGAGGATAGTCAAGGCGATGGGTTAGTTCTATTCGATGACCCGCTATTCCCTGAAGAATTCGATGAAGATGAAGACGAAGAATAACTAACTTACCTTTTCCTTTGACTGAGGGTATATAGGGGTATAGTAAATAGAAAATAGGTAGTAGATATGAGGGTAGGTATACCCAAGCTCATGAAAAGGTCAATAAGCGCAGACAGGGTATACACAACTACAGGAAAAGGTTAACCAAGAACAGACAACAAATAGACGAAAATGCCCAGCGGAACATGAATGTTCTTTCCAGCATTCAAAACCTATCCTTTAATCATGCTTATGGGGACTATCCGACAAGCGTTTTGGCTAAGGTGCAGAAGGGCACGGGAGTCCTGTGGGATTTGGTAAGAAGACTTTGGCGCATAGTACATAAGTCGATTTTTAGGAAAATTTGATTTTCCACTTTCAATTTCTTTCCAAGAGTCTTCAGCATGGTTTTAATGGGTTAATCTACTGGTTAAAGAATCAGTTATGGCATGGTTGACTTGGCAAGAGCTTAATCTGTACTCAGCAAAAGGGTCTTTTTCCAGAAAACTTGTCGTCTAAAGGAAATCGGGGTATGGCTCAGAAAATCGATGGCAGTATCTTTTTTTGTTTATTAAAGGCGAACATCCCTGTGGCTTTTTTGGTGCTTGCCTATATGTTCTCCCTACGCTTGCTTGAGCCTTATGCTGAGCAATCCATTACTCATGGACAAAAAGAGGAGTGGGTATATACCCTCATTGGAAAAGATAGGCGGAAGTTGATTGTGTCTTGTCAATGATTGGTGTTTGATTAAGTGGTTTTTCTGCTTCTTCCTTAGTTGATAGTTTAGATTCTTTGGTTTCTTTGTAAGTTATGGGATAATACTTTATTACCACTCCTTCTTTCTCTTCTTTGAGAAGTCCAGCGCAACAGAAATTCTTGAGCATTCCCCGCAAACGTTTGTCTGAACATCGTCTTTTCTTGTGATAGTAATATAAATTGTGGATTTCCGTTATTCTCAATCCCATATCAACATTGCATTCAGGCTCTAGCATCTTCCAAACTTCAAATTCTTCTGGTGTCAAGCCTAAGCCATTGCACTTGAGTATTGGTTCGTAAATCTGCTTAGCCATTTCAATGTCTGTATAGTTAGCATAGATGCAGGCGTTATCAGGTGTACGTTCTCTGTGGTTAAAGTTTAGCATTGCCCATGCTTCTGCAAGTGCATAGAGTCTTGGGAAATCTCTTTGTGCTTTTGGTGCAAGGTTGTCAATGTTTGCCAAGAACCAGTCTTTCAGGTTTTCAATATCTGAAGCTTTGAATAATACTTTTCTAATCTTCGCTTGCTTAATCAGCTTTACACGGTTCTTTAATCCGAATCGCGAAGGCTCTGTTTCGTACCAAACTTTGAAATCAGGGTTAATCATTTTTCTTGCTTGCAATTCAATCGCTTTTCCTATTTTCTCTGGATTGTCATTTGGACTCAACAAGTAGTTTCTGCTCGTTTCTTGCTCATCCATTTCTCCATACGCAGAACCAAAAAGAGCTGTGAAATATCCTTTAATCAATACCTTTTTTGTCCTATGGCTTCCGCTGGTTGACTTGTCTGTTATAAGGTGGGTGCTGATTATGTTGTCATGGCTTAGCAGACTTCTGAGGCTTTGCAGTAATTCATAGTTTTTTAGGTCGTAGAATACCACTATCTTGTTTGACAAGTCTAAGAAGTATGCTGTATGTCTCTTCAAGTCGTTCCATTCTTCCCACATTTCTTTTGCGTCTCCTTTCTTTGGAGCTTTTGAAATATCTATGGGTTGCAATGTGCGGTCATCTACAAGAATTGCATTTGGACTGTGGATTAATGCTCGGGCAGTTGCATCACTTATTTCAACTATGGTTTCTGAGTGTTCTTCACGGAAGTACCATAAGCATTCTTTCATGTTGTATGTTTTGCCTAATGATGATTCGCCAGTTAAGACAACGTTTCTTTGCTCTTCCTCTGTGAACGTTAGTAGGTTAACCAAGAACAATGGGATTTTCACATTCTTGTCGTCAAATACTGTGGTTGATAGCACTACATCTAAGTCTTGCAATGTTAGTTCATCGTTGGTGAATTTATCAAGTATTGGTTGCTTTTCTTGTTTTACTTCTTGGGGTTGAGTATCTTGATTGGAACCGATTTCAATGTTCTCACAGCTTGCAGGAATTACTATCTCTTGTTTGCTTTTACTATCTTGAGGAGTATTTCGGAAAGAACTTGGTTACCTATTGACTCCCCATTTTTAGATTCATTTAATATTTTTGTGGTTTCCATACATATCATCGTATAACTATATATGGCGTGGAAACAATAATACTGCACAGTTTTTGCGATTAACGCAACAGAGGTTTAGGATGTGTCAGAACCAATCTGCCTGATAAGTGAAGAAGACCTAATAAAATATATCAGGGCTTTCAAAGAGAAGCATGGAATATCTAACACAGACATTGGCGAAATATTAGGCATCCTTAATCATCCTCTTGACCGCTCTATAGTTTCTAAAATGCTCAAAGATGATTTTGATGAAGAGGGCAACAAGTCAATCAGACCTATATCCTACACAGAAGCCTATTCAATAATCAAGTTTTTACTTGAAAGAACATCACCCTTTCCAGATGAAAGCATAGAAACGATTTACACCCCTTCAAATCGAGTTGAAGATGAAGGAACGATATCTTCGGAAGACACAATCGAAACAGCGGCTAAAATAATGTTTGAGAAAGATTTCTCCCAGCTTCTGGTTAAAGATTCAACAACAAAAGAGTATATAGGGATTGTAACAGACTATACCGTTTTTAAAGAAATGCTATTCCCTTTTGAAGTTTCAAGTGATTGGTTAAAGACGCTAAAGAACAAAAAGGTTGGTTTATTGGTTGATAGACCACCAAGATTTCCTAAAAATGCCAAATTTATTGAAGTAGCTCAAGGATTAATGCATCACTATTCAGTAATGGTACAAGAAGATAAAGGGGAAATTGGAATAATAACAAGGTGGGATTTCCTCAAGTTGATTAAGAAAAAAAACTATCGCATAGAGCCTTTTGAAGACTATAATATTTGAGCTGAATTGAGGATTGGTAAATAATTATACACCTTTTCACGACCATGTGTATACAGTCCCCTGCCTTTAACATAATTTGTTAATTCTAATAGCCACAGGTAGGGCGTCTTTACATTTTGTTGGCATTTGATGTGGATGTTGGCACTATATAATTTGAGACCTCAACTCAAGATTAATTTCATTTGTGGTAGTTTTTGAAACTGCTAATATGGTGTGGCTGTTTAGGCTTTAGGGCTTATATTCAGTTAAGACGTAGGTCAAGAAATTTAACTAAAGGGAAATCAAGAACCTTTTACTGAAAGCTTACTTGCTATTTCTTTGAAAGAGCCTCCAAGGTGTTCCATAAGCGTTTGATAGCCTTCATACCCTGCCACCTACTAATTGGGTCATACCACCATGCGAACTCCTCCCATGGGGTTTCGCTGAATTCGGTTTCAGGAATATAAGCTCGGGGATCGTACCCCACATACCATGAAGGGATAAGTATTATCCAACCTTCTGTTTTTGCGATAACACCGCCTATGACAGGTTCAAACGTTACTTCAAAACATTTTGCGGATGCAAAAAGTCTTTTCGATTGACCAAACACATACTCTGTCATATTGATTAAAATCTTGACGTTGTTTTCTTTAAACCACTCAACAACAGCTTCTTTTGATTCTTCAATTCCAACACCTTTGATGAAAACGTCTTTTGTTGTCCTAGTCAAACAGCCAATCGCCCATGGTTTGAATATTAACTTCTTTTTTCTATTAGAGCTTATAGGTACAACTAAAAAGTAAGTTTTTAGGTAGATAGTGATTAAGAAATAAATTCTAACATAAGCATGTTCAAACATTCCTCTATGTAGACTTTGAAGAATCCAGCTTATTCATGACTTGAGTGACTAATTTATAATCTTCACTTATGATTGGATAGTTCCGCTTAACTCTAAGTTTTAGCATTCTAAAGGTTTCATCAGTTATGGGTTCACCGTTTAAGAACTTGGTTAATAACACCCTTTCCCTATCCGAAAAGATGGCTTTTTGCATGGCGTATCACATCAAGATACGCTTATAAGTACCTATTGCTTATTAACTATTGTATCACTTAGAGATACGGAGAAACAAAATATGGAAAACCAACCAACCCTAAGTAATAGCCTTTCTTTGGCAGGGATTTCTTTTGCGAAAGAAAGTCCTCAGGGTCGAGGGTTCAAATCCCTCCCCGCCCGCATTTTTGCTTATTTATGCTTCTTTCTTGCTCGTTTCTTATCATCTTTAGTCAATTTACTTGGCTTTTTGTCCTCACGGTTAATTGATTTTATCCTATTTAGTTTCGAGGTTTAAATTTCACACCTTATATCTTTAGCCTTAATAATTAAAATGCCATCAAAGACATTCACGCCATGAATTGCGAGCGCATGGTAAGAGAAACAGCGCTTAATCTGTTTAGACAAAGAAAATACGGCTATGCGAAAATCTGGCTAAGTAAATTCATGATAGGACATTATCCGGAGTTAGCCAATTAACCATAATCATCATTTTCTATTACTTGTGTCAGTTGTTTCATGGCCGTGAATGTACCTTTTGCCTCTGAGAAGGGACGCAACTGCTGCAATGCCTGTTAAGCCAGCGCTCACATAGAATACGTTGTGCAAAGAAGACATGAAGGGTTTGGTAATCGCGGTTGGAAACCAGTGTAGTCCTGTGAGTACACTGGTTGCCTGGCTACTCAGGGTTGCGGCAACGCTTTGCGGCAGCTGAGCAATAATTGACCCAATTGGATTATAGCCTAAGAAGGCGGAGAAAAGTGATGATGTCGGAGAAAATGAAGTGAAGTATGGAATAAGCTGCGGCGCACCCGCTGATGTTAGAGATGAAGCAAATGCTGATGGAAGCCCCTGCGAAAGCGAAAACACCATGACGGTGAAGAACGCTGCGATGCTAACCACCATCCCCGTGTTCTGCAAAGTGGTTCTCATTCCAGAAGCTGATCCCCTGTTCTCTGGCGGAACTGAGTTCATAATCGAAGCCATGTTCGGCGCGGCAAACATTCCCATTCCAAAACCCTGCACGTATATCAGCACCGCAAACTCGAGGTAACTGAAGTTATAGGGAAGAAACGCTAAGCCAATGAACGTTCCGCATGCAATCACCATACCGAGGCTTGCCAGCCCCCTTGCGCCGTACTTATCCGACAATGTTCCGCTGATTGGTCCCATGGTAACAAATCCCGCAGACATGGGAAGCAAGTAAACCCCAGCCCAGAACGGAGTATCCGCATAGCTTATCCCATGCAGCGGAAGCCAAATACCCTGCAGCAGAATGCTAAGCATAATCATCACTCCACCCCTCGATATAGCTGCAAACAAATCCGCAAGCATACCCGCGGAAAAAATTCTAATCTTGAACAAGCTGAGCTTAAGCATCGGAGACTTCACCACCCTTTCCACGAACGGAAACGCAAGGAGCAATGCACTTCCCGAAATCAAACCAGCTATTACCCATGGGTTAAACCAACCCATCGTTGACGAGCCGTATGGAAGCAGCCCATACGTGAGGGAAACCAGCAGCACGGTAAGCCCTCCGGCGAAGGTTATGTTGCCCCAGACATCTATCTTCTCGCCTTTGCATCTCGTGCCCAGCTCTTTGAGCTTCCAGTAGGACCACGCTGCACCAAAGACGCTGACGGGGACGCTGACCAAGAAAACGAGCCGCCAGTCAATCGTTGCCAGAGTGCCGCCGATAACGAGACCTACGAAGGAGCCCGCCAGAGCTGCAACTTGGTTTATGCCGAGAGCTTTGCCACGCTCATTCTCCGGAAAAGCGTCCGTTAAAATGGCGGCGCTATTAGAAAAAAGGAATGCGGCACCTACCGCTTGCACAATGCGAAAGAAGATCAGTTCTAATGCTCCAGCGTCTCCGGTGTTAGGGGTGAGGAAAAGTAGGATGGAGCCAGCGGCGAATATGGCAAATCCCATGTTGTAAAGCCTGACTCTTCCATGAATGTCTGAGATTCTTCCGCAGGAAACCAGAAGAGTCGCCGTAATAATGAGGTAACCGAAGAGAATCCAGAGCAGATAGGGGAAGGAGGTCAGGGGATTCAGGTTTATTCCGCGGAATATAGCTGGAAGGGCAATCAGCAAAATGGTGCCGTCTATCGAAGCCATCAGAGTGCCAAGCGTGGTGTTGGAGAGAGCAACCCATTTGTACTCCATAGGTTTAGCTGCCTCCAAACCAGCCGACGGCAGTGCCGCTAAAACAACTATAGATCCAAACTTGTTCACAAACTGTAGTATTTTCGGTTCTTGTACAGATTGATTGGTTTTTTGTCATAATGCAGTCGCTCAATAACGCCGCCAACTATGCATGGATGAGATATGTTTCATTGGCATGTGTTTCAGAGGAATATAAATATTGCGTGCTTGCTTATACTTATGTAGTTGATGAAGGAAGCGCGTTTGGAAAAGGATGCCACAGTTAACTGGCTTAAGGAAATGAAGAAGGGCTATATACGGTTGATAGTGCTCACTCTGCTAAGTAAGAAGCCCTACTATGGCTACGAAATAATGAAAGAGGTGCGAGAGAAAACCTGCGGCTCCATCCGGCTGACCAGTGGAGGCGTCTATCGGATACTTCAAGATTTGGAGGAATCAAAATATGTACAGGGCGAACGGGAAGCTCAAAACCGAAGAAAACGAAAGATATACGTAATCACTGATGCTGGCATGATAATCCTCGATCGAGCTTTAACTAAGGAAAACCAATTGGCTATCAGCATGCACGACTTGTTCAAGGAGTATCTGTCTGGCGTTTTAAACGTAAGAGTACAGTCAAATGAAGCACCGAAAACCCCGAACCTTTTCGCCATGTTTCTCGAGTCGAGGACTGGCAAGCCAGAAGATTCTATTGAAGTTCTCAGAGAAAAAAACGCAGAGATCAACACAATGATAAACAAACTGCGAAAAATGCAGAAAACACTCAGAAAGAACATAGCTTACATAGAGTCGGAGAAATCAAACGCAGCTCAAGACTAGCCGATGCGCGCACCGCGAATGTGGTACAGTTGTTGTCGGAGTTGTTCTTATCACGACCCATTCGTCTGAGGTTTGGCGAAGACTTTAGCACACGTGAAATTTAAACGTGGGTGTAAACCAAGCATCCAGCGCCAAGGTCCTTTTACCAATTAAAGTCCGACTATAGCTTATTTATTAAAATAACCCTCAGAAAACACTAATAAATTAATCACTGTCTCTTAATTTGTCGTTTAAATTGGAGGCGAAGGGGCGAAGATAGGAACAAAGCGGAGCTGACGCCCACCCAAATATCGGGCGGAGCAAATATAGGCGAATCCCTGGTCAAAAGGTTTTCTAAAAACGAGATTACTATAAAAAAAATAGGCATTTTGAAACCTATACGTCCTTAATCCTTTTCTTCACTGATTCAGCGTTGCTTTGAGTCAACAGACCCGAATGATGGTTCTTCGAATGAAGAACGGCATGATCTATAATGTCATCATCACCAAACGGCGATATAACAGTCCATCCGCAGGTAGGACAAGTAAACGACCTCATCTTCTTAGGCTCATCTACCTTCGTTTTGCTTTCCATAAAATTCACCTCCAAATAATATCATTCCGAGGTCAGGAGAAATCAAAGTCCAGTTGCCATTGAACTTTCTTAAAGCTTTGTGATAGCTTCGGAGCAATAACAAGCATTAAGAAGACTGACAGCAAAACTCTGAAAAAGAAGAAGTGTGGTGGATACATGATATATTTCCTTTCCATTTTCGCCCCAAGCAAAAGTGTTCAGGAGACGAGCCAATTAGTCGATATTCGGCAAATTTTTTAGAAAGAAAAAAAGAAGAAATTAGGTAGTTTGTATAGGCGTGAATTATTGCTTTAGGAGAAAAAGGCTTATCACTGTGACTATTGCAAATAGTACTGTTAATACGCCGAAAGCTGCGTGAACAGTATGCTTTGTAGTTCCGCTGACACCTGCAGCAATTAACCCTAAAATTACTGTAAGAATAGAAAGTACACGCACGATTATTAGTTTCGTTTGAATCACCTGGCTTTGTAACTGCGTCTCTTTGCGAAGGCACGGTATGTCAGTTTTTTTTGGTCTAAGATAGGTTTTTGGCTAATTTTTCGCCTAGTTGTTTTGCTTGTTGTTTATCGGTTTCTGAGAGTGTTTTACCGATGGCTAGTCCGGGTTGAATCAGCTTTGGATTGAAGGCTTTGAGTATACTTTCGACGTTTCCGATTGTCTTCGCTTGGCCACCGACTCCAGTTGCGAATGCAACCATAGGTTTGCCAGCTAATTTTTCGCGTACAAAGTAAAGTTCTGTAAGCAAAGTCAGCAATGGACCTGACATCATGCTAAAGTATGCTGGTGACCCGAATGCGAATCCGTCAGCTTCAACGGCTTCTTTTGCACTGATATCTGCAACGTTTTTTATTTCGACATTGACGCCTTTGACGCTTTTTGCGCCCTCGGCTATGGCTTCAGCAACTTGTTTGGTGTTTCCGGTTTTAGAATAATATGCTACTAATATTTTTGGCAATTAAATATCTCCTTTTCTGTTACATTACAAACAAAATACTTTTATATAGTTTTAGGTAATAATAATATACTAAAATGCAGTGGTCAAAATGAACCAAAAAACCAACAAACAGATCCGAGAAGCTGTAACTAATGCTCTTCGCGAACTAACAAAAGAAGTCGGCAGCCTAAAAGCCGAATTAGGCAGGATAGAAAGCGTAATCTTAAAAGATCGGCTAAACGCCGTGGAAGAGGCCCTCTCTCAAAACCGCTTAATGCAATACGCCGACTTACTAAATGAAGAAGCTAGCGAAGACATTGACAAACTGCTAAACATTGATTGTGAAAAAAGGACAAAATGCCATGAATACTTAAAAGAACAATTGACTGAAAACCTGTTGATAGCAAAGTCACGCGGATCAAAAGAAGCTTTGGCTGATTTGGACGTAAAAATTAACCAAATAGGGAGACAAGTGGAAAAAGCTAAGGGCACCCAATGCGAGCTCTGCCAAACAAAATTTCAGAAGAAACTAAAAAGAGAAAAAAGAGCTTTCCAAACAATAGTTCTTGTTGAAAAAACCAATGAAGACAACCATAATCAAAAAGTAATAGATGTTCCATTCATTGTTGAAAATCTGCTTGAGCCACTAGCTAACCCTGTGAGGCTAAAGATTCTTATCACTTTGTACGAAGGAAAAAAGAATTTCACTAAATTGTCCCAAATAATGGAGCTGAAGGGAGGACACCTTATTTTTCACATAAAAAAGCTTCTTGATTCGAAATTAATAGCCCAAGAGGACAACAAAGGTGACTACGTCATAACGCCCAAAGGCGTAGATGCAATAAGAAAGATTGTATTTCTACAGACAACAGAAAAGTAGTTATAGTGATAAGCTCTATCCACCCATTCTGCGAAGAAAAAGAGGTAAACAGCTTGCTTTCCGCATATTTGTGACATTTTTCATGTGGAATTTAAACGTGGGTTTAGACTATCCCCGCCCGTCTTGGGTTTACTTTCTACACCAAGAATCGTTTGCGTTTTCGGAAAACTTTATTAGTGCCAAAGTCACATACAAACTCAAAGCCGGATTCTGTAAGTGGAGGTCTGTTGTTCTGAATTTGCGTTTCTGGCGATATTTATTGTCTTCTTTGAAGTCGACTGGTTGTGTTTGCGTTAGGGTGTTTCTTATGCTCTATGGCGTAACATTTGCATTTCGTGTAGATGAAAGTTAACGCTTAAACCTCAAATATTAAAAGGAAAATGCGGGTGTGTCTCCGCTGGAGAGGGTTCAAAATTTAACCTCTCTGCGTTCAACCAAACGAAATTGACTGTAATGTCAAAAATCGCTGGGGCTTTTGGCCGCCTGCACAGAGACGTCAAATCCACGTAAAACCACGTATAAACAGCGCAAAAACGCGTATAAATCGCGTCTGGGAGGTTCACAAATTCAAAGGGCTCTAAGCATTTTCCACCGCGCTTAACCGTTTCTAACCCCAATTTAAGCCCATTCGAACTTAAAAATATGAGTTTTTTGAAGATTTAGCTTCAATTCAAACATGATCCGATGAGGAATAAAACCTGCAAAACCTCCAGACCTGTAAACCAAACAAGCCTCGGAAAAAAAGGCTACTGACCAAAACACCCAAAAAATAAGCCTTTTCCAAAAGTCTTTTCAAGAGGTTCCATCCCCCCAAAATTCCTCAGAATTGAGGAATAGAGAAATGTTTTCAAATCCCGCAGGCCCGCCATAGAACTTAGATTAGAGCTTGATTCCAGCTTTTGTGGATCATCGTTAAACTGTTGGTAATATGGCAATCTCTGCTTTTCCTGATGTATATGAAAACTCGCTTAAGCTATTGGCTCTTTGACAATTTGCATGGAATTAAACGCAGGATGAAGATTTTAAAAACTAAAAAAAGAAAAAGAGAGTTGTTGTTGTTTTATTGTTTTGGCTTTATGGCTTTTTTCTTAGTATGAGTAAGCCGACTATAGCTATTGCGATGATTATTGCGATTACTGCGCCTATGATTCCGTAGGTTAGGTCTGATGTTGTTGCTAAGCCTGATACTGGTGCAGCTGTAGGTGCGGTAGTGGCAGAAGGTGCTTGTACTGTCATGCCGGTTTGCGAGTTTGATCCCCAGTAGCCGTTAGTGCCTGCGAATGTTGCGGTGACGAGGTAGTTGCCTGCAACGTTTGGAGGTGTCCAAGTTAAGGTGTATAATCCGGTGTTAGTGGTGTTAGTTGTGCCGATGGTGATGAAGTTGCCGTTTGGATCAATAGCGGTTAACGTTACTTGAACGCCGACAAAGTTTGTTGGTTTTGGTTGTTGCTGGTAAATGTAGGCCATCCATTGTTGCATGATTGAGTCAGATGCGACTGGAACGCCATTTGGAAAGTCTAATGCTTGTTCTGTTTGCTTTGTGCCTGGAGAAATATCCGTCACGTGTCCCTGGATCACTACGTTGTTGCCTGCTGTGATAGCTGTCTGTGGTGCTTGTACTGTAGTTTGGGTTGGGCCTTGGCCAACACAGTAAATTTGTTCGTCATAGCTGTTATCCCAAACGTTGTAACCGTCTGCTAAAGCATAACCCATAGAACCGAATTCGTTATCGTACGCTAATAGCGTCCAGATTTGTACTCCTGTCGTAGCGTTAATGGCGCGAGACATTGCACCCTTATAAACTGGGTCGGTGACGGTGTGTTCAGCAGTAATCTCATACACTACACCGTTGCTAATAGCCTGTATCATTGTTGGGTAATCACCATAAGATGTGTTGAAGCCAGCGTTAGTACTGTTGTTTGAACCCGATGGGCCGTTGCCGAAGGTCCATTCTATCTGTCCAGTTAAATCATTATAGCAGTAGAGTATTCCTGAGAAACTACTAGAGTAGAGGTTGCCGTAAGCGATTTGGCCTGGTAAAGTGACCGTGCCTTCGTTTCCGTAATAGTCAAAGGGTGGTTGGGATGGAGTTGTCCATAGCAAGTTGCCGTTTGTCAAGCTGTATCCGTACCAGTTGCGAAGTTCCGAAGAAGTAAGAACGAAGACACCATTCTGGAAGTCAACGCAGCCTTGTGACATAGATAGGTTACCTGCTGGCGGGTTATAGGTCTTGCTCCATACTACTTGTCCGAAATCACTATGCGTTGTGTTGAGGTCGACATAGAAGTATGTATAAGGACCATAATTGTCGCTGCTCCCTGCGCCTGTTGCCGCAAAACCAGAAGATAGACTTCCGCTTCTTAGAAGCATTCCTTGGTCATAGGCAGCTGCAATGACAGAGGGCGATGACATATCTGCTGTGGCGGGATTTGTCGCTGACTGGTTTAGGGGATTGTGCCAGGCTATCGAAGTGTTCCAGTCATAAGTGGTTAATCGTGGATATTCTGTTGAATTTAGTACAAAGGTTACCAAGTTATTTCCCACGCCTGCAAGGCCGTCGCCAGCTACAGGAGTGCTAACTCCGTTGATGGGGACGTTTGCTTGGACTATGAGCGCTTGGCTTGGTGGGTAATTATAAGTGCTGGCCTGCGAACTCACTGTATAAGCTGCAACTGGCTGGTTTGTACCTACTTGCCCTGGAATTAACGCTCCGTTTGTTGCATTTACAAGCGATGCTACAACACTTCCTGCGCCGCTGAAAACATTTATGTCGTATTGCCAAAGTTTGGAGCTGTTCCACTCACTAAGATACCATTGCGGATTATTTGTGGTGCCGTCGTTTGTCATGACGTAATGTAAAGTTTCGCCTTCTGGACCCAATACTGAAGTGCCTGAGGGAACACCGGTTACGTTGAACAGTGCGTCTCCTGTGTATGCGTCAAAAGCTTGGGCAAAGTTGCTTGTGAATAGTATTGGCTCAAAGGTTCCGTGTTGGTCTTGGTCCCAAAGGTTATAGACGTAAGCAAATGATATTGCAGGCATATCGTGTTGCCAAATAGTTTGTCCTGTTTCGAGGTTTACGCATGTGACTGGTCCATTATTGGGAGCTGTGTATCCTATTGGCTCATTGAAAATCAGCATTCCGTCTACTATTATTGGATTTTGGAATCTTGGATCATATGCAGAACCATCAGAGTAGGAAACTCCCAAATTGGCGGGATCCAGTACACCTGTTTGGTCGGAATCAGTCCCGAAAATACCACCGACAACTCCTCCTGACTCCATCGGTTGCGTCCACATGATGTGAGAAGTTAGAGATCCCGCACCATCCGGATGGAACAATGACATTTGTGGAGAAGAGTCGCTGCTACTAGCATAGGGAGAACCTGTTCCAAGCCAGTTTGACGAAATCGTGTACCAGTTAGTATTTTCACCGAAAATTGGTCGTGTCCAGAAAGCGGTTGGAAGCGGAGAGCTGCCCGTGGCGGCGGGAATTGGTGTTGACTGAACGGTAAGCGTGGTAGTAGCATTGCTTGGCTCGTAATAGTCATTATATAGTGTTGAGCCTTGGTAGCCGTCTCCGTTCGGGTAAAGTGCATCTTTTGCCCCATAGGTTTGTCCTGGGAAATTAAAGGTCAAAGTGTATGTGCCTACCTCAGTAGGAGTAAAGGCAAAGTACTGATCTGATGTTGGATCTGCGGTCGTTGAAAAAGTAGTGGTTGTTGTTGCACCTTGAGGCGTCGTTATGGTATACTGGTAACCTTGGAATCTCCAGTCGTTTGCTAGTAATGCTGCGCTGGCTGTAGAGCCATTACCTGGTTGAGCCTCAGTTGCTCCACCAGCCGCTCCGTAAACAGGGTCAAGCCACAAGTAAACGTCTATCGTTTGCCCGACACCTATAGGGTTAGGTGAAGCAACAATATAGGCGTAAGTTGGAATTTGCCATGGAGGTGTATGTGCACTAGCGTTTTGTATTAATGTCGTTGAAGCTCCTATTGAAATTGTTAAAATTGCTGCGATCAAAATAGCTATAGTTTTACCTTTCAAATTTTGCATTTTTATTTTCCTCAATTTTATTTTATTTTTATTGAACAGAAAGCTTAAATGCCTATGTTCAATAGCGTCATTGTTGACGCTAACTACCTAATAAAACTTTGGTAAATGCGTGATTTACCTTTATATTATTGTTTATATCATAAACTAAGTTAGTTTATTCTTATGAAATAATACTTATTTTATCTAAAATTGGTTCATAAAAGCAAAATTTCGCGGAAAATTGGGAATAAAAAAAAAGAAAAAGAGTAGATTTGGAGGAGAAATCGCCAAAGAAGATATGTTTCTCCAACCAGTCGCTCAAACGATTTTTAGTAACCAAAATTTGGAAAAAAGGTAAATCGCGGCTGACATCTCCCTTTGGTGAGCTTCAATCCCCTCCCACCCTCCACCAAGTTCTAACTTTATTCGGAAATTGATCCTAAGGTGGACGGGTCTCCCTTCATAATCGGGCGGCCATCCTTGTATGAACATTGAAGTCCATACTTCTTCACGCACTCTAAACAGAGAACGGGGTCGCAGAGGGTTGTGCTTAAGTATTTTTCGCCGCCGTCAGGTGCAATGGCAACAATCACGCCTTTCTCGATTTCCTTTGCTTTGGCTGCCGCAATGTGGAAAATGGCTCCAGAACTAGGGCCGACAAAGATTCCTTCTTGCAGGGTGAGAAGCCGAGATGCTTCTTCAGCGTCTTTTGGGTTGACGTAAAAGATTTCGTCGACCAATTTTGGGTTCCAGATTACTGGTACGTACTGGTTTTTGAGGTCTTTCAAGCCTTGAATCACTGTGTTAGGTTCAGGCTGAATCCCGATAACTTTCACGGCGGGGTTGTGTTCTTTGAGCCTTTTGGAGACCCCCATCAGCGTGCCTGTGGTTCCGATGCCAGCCACGAAGTGCGTCACCTGCCCGTTTGTGTCTCGCCATATCTCCTCGCCCGTTGTTTGGTAATGTGCCAGCACGTTTGCTTGGTTCGCAAACTGGTTAGGCATGAAATACTTGTCTGGGTTACGTTTGACTATTTCATGAGCTAAGTCTTCAGCACCATCCATTCCCTTGGAGCCATCGCTGAGCAGAATCTTCGCCCCCAACGAAATTAGGATCTGGCGCCTCTCCAACGTCATGGTCTCAGGCATAACCAGCATCAAATCGTACCCCTTGGCTCGGCACACCAAAGCCAACCCGATGCCTGTGTTTCCGCTTGTGGGTTCAATCACAGTTTTGCTGCCTGTCAACTTCCCCGATTTTTCAGCCTCCTCAATCATGTATTTGGCGATTCGATCCTTTACTGAACCGCCTGGGTTGCATTTCTCCAATTTGATGTACATCTGAACGTTTGGGTTAGGATTCAAGCGTCTTATCTCAACCATAGGGGTGTTGCCGATAAGTTCGAGTACATTTTTCGCATTCATCTTTGGCACCGTAAAAGACTGATAATACTTAGTTCGCTACAGTCCTATAAACTATGTGCGGCAAACTCTTCTCATGACGAAATACGTAAGCATCGAATTACTAATCTATGATCGAAGATCAAAATCCCACCCGCCATTCCAGATTGTGCTTTAAGTTCGCTTTCGTTTTTTTAAGTTTTGAAAATAGTAACTTTAATAGAGTTCACGGCTGTAGTGAAAAAGATAATTGGGAGTAGACCCCCCGGTCTCTGTCTGTGTGTATCTCTCGGTGAAGTTCGATGCCGTTGTTTGAAACAAAAAAGAGCAACATCTTTAACGATGCAACCTGGCTGGATCCACAGTCAAATCCGTCTGGAGGCCTGCCTCTCTGTCGTGATGAATACCTAAAGCTAATGGCTTCCGCTGTCTCAGAAGTTTTCAGAACAGGCAGAGCGAGCAACCAGTTCATTTGGGGCCCTCCAGGGACAGGAAAAACCGTTTGTGTCCAATACTTGCTGAAAGAAATCCAGCGGCATGCGGAAGAAACGAAAACTTCCGTGGGGACAGCCTACGTCAACGCCGGCAGAACAAGAACCCCATACTATACCCTCTTTGAGACGGTTAAACAGCTTGGCGTAACCGTTCCAGACGTTGGATGGCAATTTTTCCGCCTGAAAAAAGCCTTCGAAGACTTGCTCACCGATAAAGCTGTGGTAATAGCCATCGATGAAGTCGAAAGTATCCTATTCAAAGAAAAGGAGCCACTAATCTACTACTTGAACCGCCAGCCAAAAACAACGCTCATCCTAATAAGTAACAAACTACGCCAAATAACGCAGCTTCCAGAAAGATGCTTAAGCACACTGCAGCCAAAACCCATCAACCATAAACCATACACCAACACTGAAGCCTACAAGATACTCAAAGATCGAGCAGACCATGCTTTCAAACCAGGCGCCATCTCTGATGAACTGCTATCCACAATTTCACAAGCAACCGGCGACTTAGCGGACATTCGCCTCGGTATAAACATGCTGCTAACAGCCGGACAATCAGCCGAGCAAGAAGAAAGAAACGAAATCAACCAACAAGACGTTCAAAGGGCAATAAACAACGCCCAAAGCACAAAAAATCTAACAATAATTAACGATCTAAACAAAAAAATCAAAAAACACCTAGGAAGAACAATCGATTTTTAAAAAACCAAAACATAAAAAATTAATAAAACAAAAATAAAAAAAGAAACCAAACCAAAAAGGTTAAGAGTTTTAGTCCTTAGGTTCTCAGGGTTCTTAATGGAAACTCTTTTTCAAAGGAGCACCTGAGCACGACCTTGCTGCGCTATGGTCGAATCCCACCTGCCTATGTCTTTTGGCCAATGGGAAATAGTTTATGTTGTTTGGTTCCAATAGTAGATTTGTTGGTATTTTCCTTCCACAGGGAACTGCGGGTCCTGGTAAACAATATCCAGATTTAAGCCGTATTCACCGAGAAGCTTTTGCGAAATGCTCCAAATCTGAGCCGAAGTGGCGTCGGGTTTCCATAAGCCCCAAATCAGGTCCTGCGGGCTTCTCATTCCCCACCCATAATTTTCAGGCAAAACCAAGACGGCTTCAGCTACGCTGTGAACTTTCAGCGTTGGTATGTTGTCCCAGAATTTTTCAATAGCCCCAAATTGCTGATCATTCAAGACTCCGTAAGGGTCGCCTGTGATTTGCGGGTAATCAAAAATTACCTCGTATTTTGCCCCAGACGTGTACCCAGCTACAAGTTGGCTGTACATTTCTGTGGCGTTCTCAAGGTAAGGCGGCTGGCTATACGTCCAAGTTATTATGTCTCCCCAAGTTTTATTTTGCAGATATGCTGCGCCCCTTGTCAACGCTATAGCTTGGTCAACTTGAGTAGCACTCTGGTTGGAGCCAAACTCGGTAAAAATGGTGTCGTAACCGGCTTCGTAATCGAACCAGTAAAGCGCATAATCTGAAGTGAAAGAGTTGATTGAACGGTTCTCAAGCTGGTTTAGGCCTAAGCCTGTTTCTATGGCGGTGACAAAGTGGTAGGCTGATTCATAATTATTATAATCGTCAAGGGGAAGTGAGCCGTTCATTTCGAGATTTATCGCTGGTGAATGCGAATAGTATATTGAGGATTTGCTGAGGCTTAATTGGTTAAAGAATCCCGTCCAGTTGGCATCTATAACGCTGCCGCCAGGTTCATCACTTAAGTAGACTCCTAAGAAGTGGCTGCCCCACTGTTGCTTCGCGTAATCAAGCCAAGAGATCTGCCAAGGATAATGAGGATTAAAATAGCCAAAATAAACAATCACGTCCAAGCCGGAGCAAACAGCGTAATTAACTATTTCATTCAGGGCAGTTTCGTTAACGCTGACAGGACCCGATTGCACTACAAAAAGATTCGTGTAACCCTTCACCTTGTCGATAAGCAGTTCTGCTTGTGCCGTCGTGTTGCCGCAGAAGGAAACGCCAACATAAAAGTCAGAGGGTTTCCCATGCTGATTTTGGCTGCTGAGGTCAAGGTAGGGTGAAAGCGCTGTTGAAGCTAAAATCAAAATTATCATTACCACGATTGTTAGTGTGACGATTAAAATTCGCTTCAATAAAACGCCTCTGAACACTCACGCCTGCAGAAGCTTAGGCTTTCCACTTAAACAATAACTAATACTCATAGAAATATGTTATCCAATAGTAGCTCTAGCGAATAATTTTTGCTGATTTTTCTAACCAATCCATGTTGTGCCGTCCACCCAAAAATGAAGCGGCAACGCAAATACGACCAAGGCTATGTCCAGGTAAATGTTAAGTGCATTTGAAAAAATGTATTACAAGCAGAATTAATGAATAAAAAAATACAAAAGTTAAAAAATAAAAAAGGAACCAAAAGAGGTTAAGAGTTTGGTTCTTAATAGAAACTCTTGATGGGTGAATCATCATCAAGGGTTGCGCATTTTATTTCTTGGATTTTCGTTTTCGTTAAAGCTTTGATATTGTTGAAGTCTGACATTTCACCGTAGCTTACCAGCGTTATGGCTGTGCCTTCTTCTCCTTTGCGGGCGGTTCTTCCTATGCGGTGGAAATATACTGGTGCATCCATAGGTACGTCATAGTTGATTATGTGTGTTATGCCTTCGATGTCTAAGCCTCTTGCCGCAACGTCTGTTGCTATGAGTAGGCTGAGTCGGTCTGAGCGGAAGTCGTTGATTGCGCGGTCTCTTTGAGCTTGAGTATAGCCAGCGTGCAGTGCTTGTGCTCGGAACCCTTTCCTGTATAGTTGGTCTGAGAGCCTGCTTGTTTCCCTGCGTGTTCTACAGAAAACAATTGCTTTATCCACGCGCTCTTTGCGGATTATGTCACAGAGAGCATCAAACTTGCCAGCCTGGTTAATGACTGTGTAGAACTGCTTCATTTGCGTTAATGCAATCTCGTCTTTGCTAACGAGGATTTTCTGCGGGTTCTTCATGTATTTGTTGCAGACTTTCATAACTGATTGATCGATTGTGGCTGAAAAAAGGCTTGTTTGCCTGTCGTATGGTGTTTTTGAGAGGATAAATTCGATGTCTTCTATAAAGCCCATGTCCAGCATTCTGTCGGCTTCATCAAGAACCACCATTTTGACAGATCCGAGGTTTAAAACGCGCCTTTCCATAAGGTCGATTAATCTGCCAGGTGTGCCAACGACAATTTGGACACCGTTTGATAGAGCATGTATTTGCTTGTTGATTGATTCTCCGCCGTAAACAGCCAAAACCTTGATTCTGGCGTATTTCGCAAAAAGCGCCATTTGTTCAGCTACTTGTACAGCTAACTCGCGTGTAGGCACTAAAATTAGGCCTTGAACACCGCGAACTTCACGGTTTAACCGTTGAACCATGGGAATGCCAAAAGCAGCTGTTTTGCCTGTTCCAGTTTGTGCCTGCCCGATAACATCTTTGCCTTCGAGCAAGGGAATTATTGCTTGGGCTTGAATTGGAAAAAGACTCTCAAACCCGAGTTCTTCTATACTTCTTAGGACTTCACTAGTTAATGGTAAGTCCTTAAATGATTGAATTTGCATATACTATTTTTTTCTCCTGCCACAGAACTTTTTCATGATTTCTCTAAAAGCTTCAGGAGCTTTGGGGTGATACATGAGTTAATGTGACAATCTCAGAAGGGGGGTTTTGGCGTATAAAAAGCTTTAGCATGATTTCAGGCAATTGGATACGTCTGAAAATAGGTTTTTGCAAAAGACAGTACTATATTGCTTTGCATCAGACATTTTTAGGTCGCTTGAACATTTAATTTTTCAAAGAAACACCTTAGAAGCAGGATTTTAATTGTGGTTGTCATGGCTCAGTCACATAATCATAAAAGTAATTCAGTTATACTCTGTTTCAAGACAAAGTGCTTGAATGCTAAAAATTGGGAGATTAAAAAAATGAGCAAAGCAAAAGCAAGAAAAAAACCTGCAGCCATACTTTTACGAAGGTCCTCCTTTAAGTAAACAGGAAAAGGAAGAGGAAACAGACGACCTCTACGATACCGAAGAAAGAGAAACGATGCTGGATGACGATGAAATCACCGCTGCTGAAGAAGGATTCATGAAGGGACGAGAACAGGAACCGCCAAGCAAAAAAGAAACACGCAAAAACGCCGTCAGCCACGATGACTCAGTTTCGGTTGAATTAGCCAAAGAAGACAGCGAAGAAGATTAAACAACCAGCTAAACCATCTTTCAGGGTCTTTAGCGGTTTTCAAGAAACTAAAGATTTATCCTGTTCAGTGGCAAACATGCAATTATTGAGTTTGCAAAATGGGTTTTGATCCATTTTTGTTTCGACGTTAAAATGAAAGCTTTTTTAGGGTTATGTTACCATTAACCATAAAAGGCAGAAAGTAGAATAATTGCATGAGGCTTTAAAAAAAATAATGTCGTTTAGAGATCCAGTTTGCGGCATGGTTCTTAACGAGGATACTGCTAAATTTAAAATTACTTATGAGGGCGAAACATACCATTTCTGCAGTCTCGTTTGCAAGAAACGATTCAAGAGGCATGCCACAAAATTCGTTAAATAGTCGGTTTTAACCAAAAAAGAAAGGGATTGGTTGTTTTTTAGGTTTACTTGAAGATTTTCCAGACAAGTGCAGCTATTATTCCGCCGATTATTGGAGCAACCCAGAAGACCCAAAGCTGACTCAACGCGGTGCCGCCGACAAAAAGTGCTGGTCCTAAGACTTCTTGCAGGGTTTACTGAGGTGCCGTCTATGGGTATTGCAACTATGTGAATCATTGTCAAGGTTAAGCCAATAGCTAATCCAGCGAATCCTTTAGGTGCTCTTTCATGTGTTGAACCGTGAACGACAAGAACAAATATGAACGTTAAGACTACTTCGGCAAGAAATACGCCCGCTAAAGAATAATTAGCTGCAGAAGCACTTCCGTAGCCGTTTGCGCCTAAACCGAATTTTGCTAAACTATATGCTGGGTTTCCTAATGCTATTGCGTAGAGCAAGCCTGCGCCAATTATTGCGCCTATGCATTGAAAAACAACGTAAAATATGGTGTCTTTTATGCTTAGTTTTCCAGCAACCAGCATTGAAATTGAGATGGCAGGGTTAATGTGACAACCCGAAATGCCGCCAATGGTGTAAACCATAGCTAATACTGCGATGCCGAAAGCAAAAGCTATACCGACATATCCAATATCATATCCTAAGAACGAGACAGATAAGCTTACCATAACTGCACTGCCGCAGCCGATCAGCACAAGAACCATAGTTCCAATCAGTTCAGCCGCGTATTTTTTTATAGGCGTAATTTGAGGTGTTGCTGGCGGAGGGTTTGGTATTTCGGTTAATTTCTTTTCTATTTCGCCCATTCTTTTTCCCCTTTTTCCGATTTAGCTTTCTGATTTCTAAGTTAGCGCTTATAATGGTTTCCATAGAGAAAAATAGATTAAAGTTTCTCGCTTGCTGAAATATCCATCATCATAAGTCCCGAAACCATCTTGGGGTAGAAATCCGTGCTTTTTTCAGGCAAAAGTTCATGCTGCTGCGCTATCTCTGCAACTGTTTGGGCGCTTATCGGGTTAACCAGAAATGCGATGCTGGCTTCTCCACGGTTAACTTTATCCACTGCTTCCCTTGTCCAACGCACATAGAGGATGTTGTTCATCCATGTTTAATTCGCCTGTTTTGAGAATATGCTTGAAAACGATGTCTCGAAGGATAACCACGTCGAAAATTTTTGTTTCTTTAGAGACTTTCGCCTTCACATAATCATAAACGCTTTTGTCATGCTTCAAGACTAAACCGTAAGCTTTCGAGCCGTCGTAAATGCAGAAAGCATGCTCATTGGCATGGGTTTTCAAAAAATCCTCCAATGCTTTTGCCGTCGGGTCAATTTCTGAAACGTCAAAGAAGCGTTTGAATTCTTGCAAAACTTCATCGGTTAACTTGAGCTCTTTAAGGAGTCTGTGCGTTGGCAAAACAACAAGTCCTTCTTCTTGAACTGGCACCATGTAGCTCATGTGGAAATTAAACGCTGAATCCGCACTCCATTTTCCTTTACTGCGCATTTCGTCTCGGTAGGCTAAAGCGCTCTCGTATCGGTGGTGTCCGTCAGTTATCACCATGGTTTTGCCGCTTAAGTCCGCTTGCAGCTGACTGATTTTTTGAGGGTCCGTAACTCTCCAAACTGTGTGCTTAACTTGTAATGAGTCAGTAACTTGGATTATCGGTTTAGCCTTAGCTGCTTCCTGCAGGAAAGCGATGGTTTTCCGTTCCGGATCAGAATAGATCAGGAACACGGGTTCAAGGTCTTTTTGGACGGTGCGCAGCATGTTTAGTCGATCAGCTTTTGGCGCTTTGTAGGTGCCTTCGTGGGGGAACACCATGTTTTCATTGTACTCGTAGAGGCGCAGCGCAGCGATTATTCCTGTACGCTCATATTTTTTGCCGTCTAATGTGAATTCTTGGCGTGAAACGAAAACTGCAGGCTCATTTTCCTTAGCCAATACTGCCTTCTTTTAGCCACTTCTCAATCCGCTGCTGTGCCGTTTGGTACTTGTTTTCTTCCATTGGCAGAATCAGGCGGCAATAATTGTAGGGTGATTTCTGGTAGTATTCTTTTTGCATTTCTGCATCTATTTTATCGTAGGGTTGAGTAATGAGGTTCTCTGGGTTGCCTGCTTTTTGCGTGTACCGTATGGCTTTGAACGGTCTAATGTCCACCAAACGTTTCAGCTCACGGTTTTTTTTCCAGCGCTTCTATAACTGCTTTAGCTATTTGTACACTTGCCTTGAGTTGCGCTTCATTTGTTTGGGCGCCGATGTGCGGCGTGGCAATCACATTGTTTAATGTTAAAAGTTTGCTGTTTTTCGGCGGTTCTTCCTCAAAAACATCCAATGCAGCGCCCTTAACCTTGCCCGATAGTAATGCTTGGTATAGCGCTTCTTGGTCTACAACTCCGCCGCGTGAACAGTCAATCAGCATTACGCCATCTTTCATCAGGTTAAACTCTTTGGTGGAAATCATGTGTTTAGTGTGGGGTGTTAGGGGCACGTGGATGGTGATGAAGTCCGCCTTTGGCAACATTTCAGCCAGAGGCACAAAACGGTCATAGGACGCATTCATCAACAGGAAGCACTTCCATGCCCAAGGATGCGGCTAAGCGTTCAACCATTTTCCCAATGTAGCCGCAGCCGATTACGCCCAGCGTTTTGCCGTTTACCTCTGTTCCAATTAATTTTTCTTTTTCCCATTTACCCTCACGCAAACTCTCTGTTCCCTGCACGATGTTTCTTGCAAGCGCCAGCAAGTGACCTATTGTTAATTCTGCAACACTCATGTATGAAACATGGGGAGTATTAACCAAGGTGATGCCGAGGGTTTTTGCCCTTTCAAAATCAACGTTGTCTAAGCCTTCACCTGCGCGTCCGATCACTTTGAGTTTTTTAGCGTTATCTAAAAGTTCCCCTTTAACCTTTGTTGCTGACCTAACAATTAACACGTCATAATCCGCAATTATTTTTGGCAGTTCAGTTTTGGGTATGTCCCATGCGCGATTTACTTGGTAGCCTTTTTCTTCGAGAAGTTTTATGCCGTCTTCGAATATTTTGTCGCTTATGAGGATTTTATAGGTCACGTTAATCCCCAAATAGAATCAATTATGCCAATGACTTCCTTGATTCCCTGCAAGTTCCATTCACCCATGTGTCCGATGCGGAAGGTTTTCTCAGATAATTTGCCGTAACCGTTAGATATCATGTAGCCCCTCTCGCCAAGTTTCTGGTTGAGTTCCTTCACGTTTTTGCCCAACGTGTTTTTTATGCAGCTAACAGTTATCGATTCGTAGCCCGGCTCAGGGAACATTTCAAAATGTTTTTTCGCCCACTGCTGCGTATACTTAGCCATTTCAAAGTGGCGCTGGTAAACTTTTTCGTATGTTTCTTCCAGCAGAAGGTCCATGCGTTTATTGAGGGCGTAAATTAAAGGTATGCAGGGGGTAAAGGGTGTTTGGTGTTTTTTTTCAAACTCGAAGATTTCAACTATATCCGTGTAGGTGCCTCTGTTTGGCACTTGCTTTGCTCTCTCGATTGCCCGGTTGTTCACCAATGCAACCGTTAATCCTGGTGGTAGAGCGAAGCATTTTTGGGTTGAAGCAAAGATGATGTCGCAGCCGATTTCTTGGGGTAGGGTTTTGTCTCCTGCCATGGAGGAAACTGCGTCGACTGCGTAGATGACGTTTGGGTATTTTTTGCGTACAAGTTTGCCTATTTCGCTTATGGGGTTTCTTACGCCGGTGGAGGATTCGTTGTGGCAAACCGTTAATGTGTCATATTCGTCGCTGTCAAGTTTTTCCTCTATCATTTCCGGTTTGACAGCTTTGCCCCACTCAACCTCTATGAAATCAGTTTTTTTGCCGCATGCACGCAGGGTTTCAGCGCATCGCTGGGAGAAAGCGCCGTTTACGCATGCGAGCGCTTTTTGTTTAACTATGCTTCTGCCGACTATGTCAAACCAAAGTGTTCCCGACGAAGTTGTAACTGCAGGCTTAACCTCTTCAGATAACTCAAAATACCTGCTTAGTTTAGCGGTTACTCCGCCGTACAGGTCTGAGAATTCTTTTTCTCTGTGACCAATAAGGAGGTGAGTTTGCTCGTTGAGTATTTCTTGGCTCACTTCCGTGGGGCCAGGAATCAAGAGTTTCTTGTGCATGCTAAATCCTTCCAGCAAGAAGGTTCAACATTTAAAATATAAGGGTTATGTGCAGTAACCAGTGTCTTTTTGCCTTCAAAAGCCCCGAACTCATCCGTGTTCATCAAATTAAACTGGCAATTAATGATGCAAATGTGTTCGTAATTTGGAATATATCAATGATCGTAAGCTTGATTCATTAATGCTTTCGCCAAATTAATATATTGGGAGAAGCGAGAAGCCGATCACATGCAAAAAACAGAGGTAATTCTGAGTTTTTTTCTTATCCTGATGGGTTCGATAGATTGCTTAACCACCGTGGTGGGTGTTCTATATTCTAGAGCTACCGAGTTGAACCCCTTCATGGCGGGTATAGTTAGCACAAACATCGGAGCTTTTTTAGCGGTTAAAATTGCAGCGACCCTGCTCATAGCCTTCACATATTTTTTGGCGAACAGAATTTTGCTGAAAACTCCGAATAAAAGCAGCAGATCTTTCAAGTATTCTTATAAATTTTTAAGAGTCACTTATGTCGGCATCATAGCGTTTATGTTTATAGTGATTGCAAATAACCTTTTAATTCTGTTAGCGTGAGCAAAAAGAAAGAGCGGCGAAAACTTGTTTTTTTGCGTCATGGTCAAAGGCTTGATTTGTAGTGCTGATTAGTAAAGCATAAATAAAATATTCTAGTTTATAACAATTAGAGTTCAAGGTTTAAAAGTTAAGAAATGCTTAACTGTTGCAACCCCCAATACTATGAGGTTGAGAGAGGAAAATGAAATTTAGCCTGTTCGGTAAACGCAAACAACAAGCAGAACCCGAAAATGCAGCCGTGCCCCAAGAAGAACCCAAAGAAGAAACAGCCGTTGTCTCCGAAGAGCCAAAACAAGAATCAGCCGCAACTCAGCAACCCGCGCCAGCGCCAGCACAAGAAACCGTGGTGTCTCCGCAAGAGCCTAAACAAGAAGCCGCTGAAACCGCGAGTAAGACTTATCTTAAAGCTATGCCTCTCAAAGAATTAGCTGATATTGAGAACGTGAAAAATGAGGTTAAAAACGGAAATATTATTATTTTACGGGTTACGCCTCTTGCGGGTAAAAGCATTGATGAAGTAAAGACTGCAGTAAATCAGCTCTACGAATTCGCCGAATCCGTCGGGGGCGACATTGCACGTCTGGGGGAAGAGCGCGTGGTTATTTGCCCAAAAAATATTAGGATTTGGCGGGAAAAAACGCCGGGTTCTCATGAGCCTGTTTCTGAAGGGGCTTTGCCTACAGCAGCCTAAAAGTTTCCAGTATTGCTGGGACAACGGTGTTGAGGCCAATTTTGTTATCCATGTAGTTGGCGAAGTTCATGGTTTTCTGTTTTTCCCCGTGGACGACAAAGATTCGTTCGGGTTTAGGTGTCAGGTGGGTTAGGTAATTGACTAGTTGTCGTCTGTCTGAGTGTCCTGAGAAGCCTTCGATTGATACGTTTTGCATTTTGACTTGTAGGGCTGCCATTTTGCCTTCGTTGTCCATCATGGTGACTTCGTTTACGCCTTTTTGGACTCTTCTGCCCATGGTGCCTTCGATTTGGTAGCTGACAAAAATTATTGTGTTTCTCTCGTCGTTTGCCCAGTTTTTGAAGTATTCTATTACTGGTCCGCCTTCAAGCATGCCTGAAGTTGCTAAAACGATGCATGGTTCTCCTTCTATAATGCTTTGTCTAACGCTTGGGTGCTCGACGATGGTGAAGTAGTCGCTTTGGAACGGGTTGATTCCTTCGTGGAGAATGCTGTGGCGGACTTCTCTGCCGAGGTATTCTGGGTAGGCAGTGTGGATGGCTGTGGCTTCGCTGATCATGCCTTCGATGAAGACTGGTGCTTCTTTCATGAGACCGCGTTTCATGTAGCCGTCGATTATGAGCATGATTTCTTGGGCTCTGCCGACTGCTGGTACTGGAATTAGGACTTTGCCCTTGCGTTCCAAAGTCTGGTTTATGACGCGTGTCATGGCTTCTTCGGCTTCAGCCCTCGAAGGCATAACATCATCCGACCCGCCATAAGTGCTCTCAGTAATCACAGTCTCAATACGCGGAAACTCGGTGGCAGCAGCTTCCAGAAGCATGGTTCGGGCAAACTTGTAGTCGCTCGTATAAACAATATTATGTAAACCCTCCCCAATGTGCAGGTGAACCATGGCACCGCCCAAAATATGACCCGAATTATGAAGCGTCAAACGAATATCGGGCGCAATGTCGGTGACAACCCCATACCTGAGTGGAATCGTGTGCAAAACGCATTCGCGAACATCCTTCTGGTCATAATGCGGTGTGACACCCTGCTTGCCAGCCACATCCAAGTAATCCAGCTGAAGCATAGTCATCAAATTCGAAGTTGGCCCCGTACAGTAAATTGGTCCATCATAACCATACTTGTACAGAAACGGCGCTAAACCGCAGTGGTCAAGGTGAGCATGGCTAATAACCACGGCATCGAGCGAATCCATCTGGAATTCTGGACAATCAAACCTTGGAAACGCCTCAAAAGGCCGATTTGAACCAGGATTAATGCCGCAGTCCAAAAGTACGCTGCTTTCCCTGGTTTTAATCAGGAAGGCTGAGCGTCCAACTTCTTGGGCTCCACCCAGAACCGTCATGCGTAGGTCGCCGACCTCGTAGCTTTTGGGTCTAAAAATTCTCTCGCCAACAGTACGGAGGATTCGTTCTCTCTCTTTGCTTTCAGAGTGTAAATAGTGGCGCATGTGAGTAACAATCTTGGATTTTATCGGTGGGCTTCGCAGGACATGGGGGCGCCACTTGGTTTTCTTTATGATTTCCTGCAAAACGGTTCCGTTTCTTCCAATTACCAAGCCGGGTTTTTTGGTTTCAATGATTATTTCGCCCAGGCTAGGGTCAAAGTTTATGTCGGTAATTTCGGCTTCAGGATCAATAAGTTCCCGCGCGATTTTCTCCGCCTCAACCTCCGGCATCCTCACAGAGGGGTCGGGGCGTATAACTATCCTTTTTCGGATTACACCGACGATTTCAGCCACTATGCTGCTTTGATCAACCAAAATCTCCGGTTTCTTAGTATAAACGGCAAGCATAGGTCCTTCATATTCGATCCTGGTGACCTCTGCTTCTCTTGGAACTTTCTCCAGAATATATTGGCTAATCTCTATCTTTTCTCTATCTTTTTCTTGAGTTCGAGCCAAAGATTTTAGCTTCCTGCCTTAAGAAGTTCGTTCTTTTCCTCCGCTGATAACTCGCGGTAACCGTTCTTGTCGATTACAGTGACATTGTAGTTGTTGCCGCTTGCGACGTCGCGCTTCATAGCAGCGTTTACGGCTTTAACAACGATTGGAAGCACCTCAGCAATGCTCATGCCTTCATGGAACTTATCTTCAAGAATACCGTATGCGATTGGTGAACCTGAGCCTGTGGAAACCGATTTTTCCTCAGTTAAGCTGCCATACGGATCCAAATTGTAAACGTGTGGTCCAGTATCATCCACGCCGCCCACTAGAACCTGCGTCGCTAAAGGAACGTAGCGTGCAGAAAACAGCAAGTTGGCAACCAGCCTCGCTGCAGCGCTAACAGGCATTGGCCTGTTCAAATTTATTTTGTACAGCTTCGCGTTAGCTGTAAGTATATCTACGACTTTTTGGGCGTCTGCAACGGTTCCAGCAATGGTCATGCCTAAATGATCATCGATTTGGTACACTTTTTTCCCGAATTTATGGGCAACATAGAAGCCCATCGTTACCCTTGTGTCAGAAGCCAAAATTACGCCATCTTTACAGACGACGCCAATCGTAGTTGTTCCTTTAAGGACTAATTGACTAGCATTATTATTTTGTGACATAGTTTTCGTGCTCCCCTAAAACACCGTTTCGCGGAGTGCCATATCCACTAGGAAGTAGCATCATGTAATCTTTCCGTGAACTTTATTAATATTCCGCTTTTAGGTTCTGTTACTTCTTCGACTGCCCAATTTTCCATGTTACTTTTCGTCCGTTAGCTTATTTTGCTTGCTTCTTTTTCTCAGAAAAAAATAAATCAAAGCGTTCTTTTTAATTTTGTAACAAGTAATCGTAATAGGTGAAAAGAACTTTGAAGAAATCAGAAAAATCGCAAATAGAACACAAAACTAAAGTTAAACAATCTGAAAAAAGTTGTCCGCCAAAGTCAATTAAGCAGATTGGACAATGCCTTAAAGAGATGTCTGATTGCGCAAAAGCAACTAAAGAACAAAATTCTTCTTCAATTGAGCCATAGGAAGCTTTAGGTTACTATTGTTTTTTTGCTTGCATTTTCTATCAGATTTTTGATTTTGTTTTGCCCTTCGATAGTTATTCCGCATACTTCGCTCGGTGTTTTTCCGTCTAATGTTTCATGTAAGTCTGATGTAATTATGGAATAACTGTCTTGGACAAAGCAAAACTACTGCACAAAGTCCCCCAGCAGAAACCCAAAAAAAGCTTGATTCAAACGACAAAGCATGTATAAAACGCACTGTTCTGCATGCAAAAGTGCGCGCTTTAGTTTTATGTTGAAGTATGTTGATCACATTTGAGCCTAATAGTATCATCTGGCAGCCGAATTGGCTTGAGCATACACAAAAAGCTAAGTTGGCACGCTGCAAACTTTCTGGGTTGCTCAGATATGAAAAAACACTTCCGTTAAATAGTTTTTTCGTTATTGATTTTATTGAGTTTTGTATAAGGTTTTTTAGGAACCAATTGTTGTAAATGCTTGAATTAAGCTCTATACCGAAAAAAGAACTTGAAACAAGACCTGACCTAAACCGTCAACCTATAGACCTGCCCTAATTTTTGTGACAAAATTCAGCCACAAAAATGGAGTGCATAAGCGACAAAGCCTCTCTCCATACTATTTACACCCAACACGCAACAGTAAAAGAGCCGAATAAACAGTCAACATG